>JARGEQ010000099.1 GCA_029211145.1 Marinimicrococcus flavescens | reverse complement strand
CATCCTACCGGATGCGGCCGAGGAGGGGCGGGCCATCCCATGAAAAACAGTTACCGCCGAGAAGGCGCCTATCTTCAGGTAGCTGGCTAGGGTCTGATTGAGTCCAGACCCTACACACGGGCGCGTGGATCGTAATCATGCCGGGCAACAGGTGCACACGGGCGACGCGCTCCCCTACGTCGGATGAGATGGTAATCGTACTTTCCGAATGGAAAGTCATCCGACGACGGCATCCGAGGCTATCGCGTCGCGATCAGGAAGCTGGCCTTGCAGCCGCCTGGCGGTGGCCTGTGGAAGGCCTTCTGCCGCCGGGAGTGCCCGGGCAGCCGGGCAGCGCTTCCGGCTAGACAGGCGTCAGCTCTGTCGGGTCCGGCAACGCCCTTGCGGAGGAAAGCAGCGTTTCTGCCAGGGTTTGCAACGCTGCCGCGCAGATCTGCCACGAAAACGGGCAACCTTTTTCAACCTGGATCAGCTTGTCCTGATGCCGTCACAGGTCGCGAAGGGTTACCGCAGGTTGTCCTCGCGGTAGCGCAACCTTTGCCGCAGCGGTCCCGCTTCATGTCGATGGCGGCTTCCGGGCAGCCCCGCTCCGGCATCCGCCGGCGTCCGTACCGAGCAAAGCAATTCAAGGGCCTGGATGCCGAAAACAGACCATCACCGTTGGCACGAATAAAATAGATTCCATGCAATAAATACATCGCACCCAAAAGACATCGCGTTGATTCAATGAAACTTCTACACTAACATTAACGATTTATTAATCATGCGATGCTATCTTGTTATTGAGCCAGCCGTGTCTTTTGTGGCCACATTCACAAGACAAGCTGGCCAGGGGCTCTGCCCCGTGGACCCCGGCAGCATGGCGACAACGACATGGGCAAGAACGATCTCGTCAGGATCCGGATACCGGCAGCGGAGAAGGAACGCTGGCGGCAGCACGCCGCCGCGGCAGGCCTGCCGTTGTCGGCATGGGTCCGGACAGCCTGCCGGTCGGGAGCGCGCGGCGGCGACGATGCGGCGGTGCGGGCCGAGCTCGTGCGGCTGCGCCGCGCGCTCAACGCCATCGGCAACAACGTCAACCAGCTGGCACACCGGGCCAACGCCGGGGCACCGATCGACCAGGGGGCGCTCGACCGCTCGGCGGCAGCTATCGAGGCCATGCGGACCCTGCTGGCGGAGGCGCTGCGATGATCATCAAGGCTTCCCGGATCCGGACGGCGAGCGGTCACCAGGCGTTGTCCCGGCACGTCCTGCACGGCCGGGATAACGAGGCGGTCGAGGTGCTGCAGGGCACCGAACGCGATCTCGCCGACATGGCGACGGACGCCCGCGCTCACGGCGCCACCTACGCGGTCCGGCATTTTTCAATTTCTCCGGCCGAGGCGGTCACCCGTGACCAGGCGCATCGGGTGCTCGGGATGCTGGCCACGGAGTTCGGTTTCGACCCGGCAGCAGCAGTCCTGGTCGAGCACCGGAAGAAGAGGGCCGACGGCGCGGCGTACGACCGGCACTGGCACGCTCTCGTGCCGAAGGTCGACCCGGTCCGTGGCCGGGTGCTCGATTCGCGCCACATGCGGGCGCGCCACGAGAAGGTCGCCCGGCTCGCCGAGCTCGCGCTGGGTCATGCACTGACCCGCGGCGCGCACAACCGGGCCGTGGTCCGGGCGCTGCGGGCGGAGGGGCGCGCCGGGACGGCTGCGCGCCTCGAGGCTGCCGGGCTCACGGAGGGGCCACGCCCCCGGGCCGCGTACAGCGACGACCAGCACCAGCGGGTCCGGCGCCGCGGCGCGCATCTGCCGTCCGTGCGCGACACGGTGCGGGCGGCGTGGGAGCGCAGCGATTCCCCGCAGGCCCTGCGGGCTGCATTGGTCGGGCAGGGCCTGCACCTGCGGCCCGGCGACCGGCGGCGCGCCACGTGGGTGGTCACCGATGCCAGCGGCGAGGTGCTGGGGGCGCTGCACCGCCTTGCCAGGGTCATCAAGGGCGAGGCCAACGCCCGGATGGAGGAGGAAGCACATCATGCCGCCCGACCAGGCCTCGCAGGCCAGAAAGAGGAGCCCCTGGTCCGTGAAGGACCTGGAAACCCTGCTCGGGGCCACGACGAAGAGCCCGCCGGGGCAACTGGCGCGGCTGCTGGACGGTCAGGGGTTCGATGCAGCGACGTACGCGACCCTGAAGAGCACCCTGATGCTGCACGCCCTGCTGGCGCTGCTGGACGACGGGCAGGACGAGGAGGGCCCTTCGAGGATCGACGAGATCACCGGGCTGCTCCGGGAGGTGCAGGCCTCCAACGCGGCGATCCTGCAGGCCCAGGCACACACGGTCGCGCTGCTCGAGGAGCTGCTCGCGCTGGCGCGCGACTCCGCCTAGAGGAGCTCGTTGCCCGCGGGCAGCTTGTCCGGGCAGGCGCGGCAGTCACCAACCTGCCGATGCGGCTGGCGCGTGCCGAGGCTCTCGCGGACGCCGTTCACCTGCTCCGCCTCTCGCGGTCGGTCGGCGCCATGGGCAAGGCTCTGCGGCAATCCCGCGCCGCTGGAGCACCGGCTGCCGACGCCGAAGGGCGAGACGACCCGGGAGAGCACGTCATGCTCGAGGGGGACGACATCGCCGCCGTCCAGCGTTTCTTTCGACGATGGGCCGTACAGCGAGCGCGGGCTCTGCCGTAGCTGCCGAGGGTGATGCTTGCCGGAGTAAACTCAATCAAACCAGAAAGACGCAACGGCTGCGAGGACAGGCTGAGGATGCCCGGTCCCGGATAGCACCATCGGCAACACCAGCCGCCTTGCGCACCGCCAGCAGCGCGTTCTCGGTCAGTGTCGGCATGATGGTCAGGCCCCTCCGGCTGGCTCCGACAGCAAGACTCCCACCGTCCCCAGCGGCAGGAACATCCTGAGCGGACTGGAGGCGAGTGGCGTGAAGCCGAAGCTCTCGTAGAGCACCTTGCGACGCGCAACCTGGTAGGGATCGCCGCAATCGAGCACGTCCAGGCAGTGGGGCAACCGGAGGCGAGACGATGGCACGCTTCGATCTGGATGCTTCGATCCACGCCCCCGCGCAGGGGGCGACCCGCGTGCCGCAGCACGTCGCCGCGCACCCGCACCGTTTCGATCCACGCCCCCGCGCAGGGGGCGACCGGCAGCAGGTGGCGCGGGGCCTCGAGGCCGGCGTGTTTCGATCCACGCCCCCGCGCAGGGGGCGACCTTGCCGCGGGCCCAGCTGTCCACCTCCGGGTCGTCCCCGTTTCGATCCACGCCCCCGCGCAGGGGGCGACGCGAGCCGTCCGTCTGCCGCCACGGATCGCTCGGGTTTCGATCCACGCCCCCGCGCAGGGGGCGACTCGACAGGCTGGCGCGGGACTACGAGCGGCGGGCGTTTCGATCCACGCCCCCGCGCAGGGGGCGACCAAGCTCGCGCCGCCAGACTTCATCGTGGTGGACGTTTCGATCCACGCCCCCGCGCAGGGGGCGACGGTCGGCATCGGCTTCCCCCTCGGGCAGGCCGCCAAGTTTCGATCCACGCCCCCGCGCAGGGGGCGACTGGGCGGAGCGCGTCGGGCTCCGCGCCCCCTCCCCTGGTTTCGATCCACGCCCCCGCGCAGGGGGCGACGCCGAGCGGCTCCTCCCGCCCGGCGTGACCGCGGCGTTTCGATCCACGCCCCCGCGCAGGGGGCGACGGCCGCAGCGTCGGCATAGAGCCCCAGCCGGCGGCGGTTTCGATCCACGCCCCCGCGCAGGGGGCGACTCAGGATCGATGCCGAGCCCCTTGAGCGTCGACTTGTTTCGATCCACGCCCCCGCGCAGGGGGCGACACGTTTCCGCGCCCGTAGCGGCGCCGAATGCCGAGTTTCGATCCACGCCCCCGCGCAGGGGGCGACCTCGCGCACGCTGTCCACGTACTCGATCGCCGGCAGTTTCGATCCACGCCCCCGCGCAGGGGGCGACCATGCCGGGCTTCCACGGACGCCGAGCCCAAAGGTTTCGATCCACGCCCCCGCGCAGGGGGCGACGCAGGCCGCCCAGGACCTCCGGGCACTCGAGCGAGCAGTTTCGATCCACGCCCCCGCGCAGGGGGCGACGGTGCGCCCTTCGACCGGAAACGTGTTGATCGCGACGTTTCGATCCACGCCCCCGCGCAGGGGGCGACGCCGGTCTCCGAGTCCGATGGCGGATACTTGGCGTTGTTTCGATCCACGCCCCCGCGCAGGGGGCGACATTCACCGCGCCAGCGCTTCCGGCTGGTACATCGTTTCGATCCACGCCCCCGCGCAGGGGGCGACGAAGCATGGCTGGCGGAGGATGGGCGGGTGCCAGAGTTTCGATCCACGCCCCCGCGCAGGGGGCGACTCGACATCGCCAGCTTGCATCATGGCCACGACCTCCGTTTCGATCCACGCCCCCGCGCAGGGGGCGACTGGCACGAGCACGCGCGGTTCCTCGCCTGGGCGGGTTTCGATCCACGCCCCCGCGCAGGGGGCGACAGCCGATCACCAGGCGCCTGCGGGCGATCCTCGAGGTTTCGATCCACGCCCCCGCGCAGGGGGCGACCGCTCCCGTGTAACGCACTGAGCGCGCGGCGCAAAATGTCCGGGAAGCGCGAACCTCTCTGCTATGCGCGGACCGGCCTGATCCCGAGAGCAGGCGTGAGCCGGTAACTTATTGGAAAGGTGAAGAGTTCTTGCCGCGCGAACCTCCCGGGATCTGGCCGCCCGCTAGGGGTTCGCGCAGCCGCATCACAGCACGAGCGGCCCGTCCAGATCGAGTGCCGGCTTGGCGCCGACATGCTCGACACGCCGTTTCCAGTTGCTGCCCAGATAGTAGAAGCGCAGGGAATCCCGGGCGGGGTCGATCTCCCCGAGGAGCCGGGCCTTGAGGTTCACCCATTGGGCCGGCTCGACGTCGCATTCGAATACCGAAAGCTGGACGCGCTGTCCGAAATCCTTGCAGGCATTCGCGACCCGCCGCAGCCGGCGACGCCCCGCCGGCGTGTCGGTGGCGACGTCGTAGGTCACCAGCACCATCATGGCTCTACCTCCAGACGAAGGGCGGGTAGGCGTCGAGATCACCCCGCAGATGACGGGCGAGAAGCTGGGCCTGGAGCTGGGGCATCAGCCCGAGCGGCGCCTTCTCCTGGAGATAGGGGTGCTGCATCTCCTCCTTCTTGCGCTCCTGATACGCCACGAGGAGTGCCTTTCTGGCCTCGTCGGCGAGAAGGACGGCGCCGTTCTCCATGCGGCGGAAGTCGGCAGCGGCGAGCTGGCGGCGGTTGATCATGGAGAGCGCCAGACGGTCGGCGAGAATCGGCCGGAACTCCTCGAGAAGGTCGAGCGCCAGGGAAGGGCGACCCGGCCGGTCGCGGTGCAGGAACCCCACGGCGGGATCGAGGCCGAAGCTCTCGAGCGCCGAGCGGCAATCGTGGGTGAGGAGCGTGTAGAGCAGCGAAAGCAGCGCGTTGGGCGGATCGAGAGGCGGCCGCCGGGAGCGGCCTCGGAACCGGAAGGCGGGATCGTCGGTGCGCACGAGATGATCGAAGACGCCGAAATAGCCGGCCGCCGCTTCTCCTTCGAGCCCGCGCAAGGCATCGGCGTCATGGGTGTGCTGTGCCCGCCGTGCGACATCGGTCAGCCGACGCTCGACGGCCTCCACCGCGCCCTTGGCCACCGCCGGCATGGCGTCGCCATGGTCGCGCAGCGCCCGGCGCAGCACGGTCCGCTGGTTCAGCGTCTTGCCGAGCACGAAGCTGCGCACGAGCTCCGCGCGGGCGGCAGCATCGTCACTTCGGCGGTATTGCTCGCGGCGCAGCAGGACGTTGCCCGAGACCGGCCCCTCGACGCGGGCGAGGAAACGGCCGCGCTCGGACAGCCAGGTGACGGTGATGCCCGATTCACAGCAATAGCCCAGAAGCGGCGGCGAGATGCCGACCCGCCCGAGGCAGACCAGGCCGCCCAGCAGATGGGCCGGCACCCGCGCCTTCTCTGCACCGTCGACCTCGACCACGAGGTTCGTCCCGTCCTTGCGCAGCCAGGCGCCGTCGGTCTGGACATAGAGCGTGTTGAGATAGCGCCTCATCCGTCCTCCTCGATCAGGCGGGCGAGCCATGCCTCAACCCGGCGCGGCCGCTCGAGCGCCTTGGGGCGGCACAACTCGCGCAGCGAGCAGGCGTCGCAGCGCCCGGGCTCATGGACAGCCGGCGGCGTCCGGCCCGTCGCGAGCAGCTCGCTGACCGCTCGTGCGACGCGAATCGTGAGATCCCGGAGCTCCGCATCGAACGCCACCTCCTTCCGGCGCCGCGTGCGGCCATAGAAGAGGGCGCCGGCCGGAACCTCGCATCCCAGCATCTCCTCGAGGCAGAGCGCCTGGGCGCAGAGCTGCACCTCGTCGGCGCGATGGGCCTTGGGCCGCCCGAGCTTGTGCTCGACCGGAAAAGGCCTGCGGCCCGAAGGCGTGTCATGCAGCTCGACCGCATCGGCTATTCCCGCCAGGCCAAGAGCCTGCGAGCGCAGCGGCATCCCGGTCACGACCCGCACGCCGCGGCGGCGCTCGTCTTTGGGGGCGTGCACCGCCTCGTGCGCGAGCCTGCCCTCGGCGGTAAGCGCATTCTCGGCCCAGGCGCGCTCGACATGGATGAGCGCGCACTGCCGGGGGCAGAAGAGATAGTGCTGGAGGGCAGAGAGCGGGACGGCGTCGTCTTCCAGCCCGCTCTTTGTGGCAGCCCCCGCCACGCTACTGGATCAGCTCCAGCACCTCGACCCCGTCCGGGGCCGGACCCACGCTGACCTCGTAATCGCCGTAGGATCTGGCCGGAGCGGGATCGGCCTCGTTCTTCCGGCGTACGTCGACGAGATCGAAGAGCTTGTGGGCCGGCGCGTTGCCGAGCGCGCTGGCATGGCGGAACACGATCAGCCGGCGCGCCGCCATCTCGCCGCGGGCGGCGGAGCGGTCGTGATCGAGCATGTTCTGGAGCGCGTACCAGAAAAGCTCGAGGTCCTCCTCCGAGAAGCCGGTTCGCTCTGCGAGCTTGGCGGAGACGAAGCCGTGCGCCCGGTAGAGCCCGTAGGGGATGATGTGCTTGCGGCCCATCGTCCGGATATCGCCCTTGCCCGCCGCGTCCTCCTCGGTTGTCGCGGCCATGCGGGTGATCGAGATCTCGAGCGGGACCACCGGCTCGATGGAGCGGGCGAAGGCGAGCTGGACGGGGCCGCGCACCTGCCCGGCATTGTAGCCGGTGCTCATCACCGCCCCGAAGGTGCGGACGTCGTAGAAGTTCCGGCACATCCAGGTAGTAAGCTCTCGCGCCTTGGCCTCGTCCTTCGGCAGCTTCTTGTAATCCTCCTTTTTCTCGTAGCTGATGCCCAGGGCTTCGTAGGCCTTCTTGTGCTGGTTGTTGAGGATGGCGCGCTCGGCCATGTAGATGCCGAAGGGCGGCGCGCCATCCTTCTCCATCTGCACGAAGTTCCGGACCTTGCGCTTGAGGCAGACGTCGGTGACGAGGCCCTGGTTGGTCTCGGGGTCGAGGCGCGGCAGGTTGCCGGCATCCGGATCACCGTTGGGATTGCCGTTGGTGACGTCGAAGAGATAGACGAACTCGTAGCGGCTCGGGATCGCGCTCATCGGATCAATCCTCGCTGGCAGTATCGGTGGTGTCGGCCGGCTCGTTCTCCGGCGGGATGGCGGCGCGGCTGAAACTCTTCTGGTGGTAGTAGCCGATGGCGAAGCGACCCTGATCGTCGATCCCGAGATTTCTCGGGAAGGCCGAGCCGATTCCCTTGATGATCCCCTCCATCTCCTTCTCGAGCGTTCGGGCGAGCCCGCCCCTCTTCTTGCGCAGAGCCGCCAGATGGTGGCCGACGTTGCGGATCAGCACCGGAAAGACCGAGGCCGGCGTGGCCGAGGCGGCGCCGTAGTAGCGGTCACGGATCGTGGCATTGATGTTCCCGTCCATGGCACTGCGCTGGACGCTCTCCAGCACCGCAAACAGCCGGCCCAGCCGGTAGCCGGGATTGGAATCGTGCGGATCGAGGCTCACCAGATAGTCCTCCCTGATGTCTGGATCTGCACGCCGCAGCTCGCGCACCAGCACGGACTTGCAGATGGCTGCCCGGCGGCCGTTGAGATCGTGGTCGGCACGCAGCCGCATGATGGTGGTGGCGAGCAGCGAGCGCGGCAGCGGGCCACCGGCGAGCACCGCGCGGGTGATCTCGCCCGCCAGGTGCGCCGGCACGTTCTCGGTCTTGCGCTGGGCGGCGAGCTCGTGGAGCAGCCGCCAGATCGCCGGCAACCCGCCCCGCCAGGGATCGGGCTCGACCCGCAGGTCGCGCCACCACGCCTGGAACCGTTCCGCCAGCTCGCCGAAGCTGCTCTCCAGCCAGAAGCGGATGGAAAGCCGTGCCGCATTGGGAGCAAGAGCCAGGATATAGAAGCGGGTGGCCGGATCGATCTCCGGTACCACCTCCCGGATCGGGCGCCCCCGGGCCATCTGCTCGAGGATCGGGTGGAGGCTCGCGGCCTCGCTCTGGTCGTCGGGTGCGGGCGGGTCGAACAGGCCGCGCACGATCGTCTCCGCTTTCTCGGCTTCGGCCCAGAAGACGACCGTGCTGTCGCCGAGGCGCACGCGGTTGCGGCTTTCCCTCGCCAGAAGAGCATTGAGCGCTGTGCCGTAGCCGAACGCCGCAGCCTCGCTCACCGGCGCGTTGGCCCCCTGCTCCTTGCCGTGGCTGGCGAAGGCTTCCTGGTTGAACGAGACCAGCGAGGCGCCCGAGCTCTGCGCGCCCATCACCCCCTTGATGGCAGGATGCAGCCGGGCGATGGGACCGGACCGACCGGTGATCAGACAGGCCGACACGGCTGCCTCGGCGTCTCCCGATGCCGCCAGCCATGCCTCGCGCGCTGCGGCACGCTCATGCAGAAAGCCGCTGTCGCCGTCCAGGCGGAACACCAGATTGGTGTCGAGCATGTCGGCGGAGAAAGGCGGCAACGCAAAGCGCTGCGGAGTCCATGTTCTCAGGAAAGCCAGCAGGGCCCTTGTGCCCTCGTCATCGACGCCGGCAAGCAACTCTTCGTGAAGCTTCCGGAACGCCTCATGCTCCTCGGCGAGCCGCTTGCTGTTGGCTGCTACCCCCAAAACGTAGGAGGACTTGTCCCAGAGGAAGTTGCTGGCGATGCCCGAGGTGCGCTTCACCGCCGCCGGCACCAGCATGGAGCGCGGTCTTGGCCTTCTTCCGGTAGCGTCATGAAGCGGTTGAACGTCGACCAGCATGCCGTCGCGGTCCAGAACCAGGACGAAGGAGATCTTCTCCTCGGAGAATCCATAGGCCGGCAGCTCGCCACGTGCCGCGAGCCGCTCATAGCGGGCGGCGAGCGCCTGGAGCGGCCCCGTCATACGGCGGTTCCCGCGGCGGTCATCGCCGGCACCTCGATCACCCCGTCGCGCATCACTGCCCGGAAGAACCGCGAGGCACGATCGGCCTGGTAGTCGATGTCGAGCAGCATCCAGCCCAGATCGCGCTCGCCGTGGAGCGCCCGGTCCGGCGCGGGAACCGCCTCTCCCGGCTCGATCAGGGCGAAGCTTGCAGGAAACTCGCGGCAACCGAGGCAGGGCTGGTGGAAGCACTGCCCCTTGCGGGCGCGACGGCTGAAGCTCTCCAGATGCTTGGCGGGATTGTCGCCGGGTCCCGCCCGGGCGGTCATCTCGAAATGCGCCTCGATAACATAGGCGACGTCGCGGAGCACCGTCGCGGCCCGCTGCTGCCGTTCCTCGTCGACGAGCAGGCGCAGATCGTCGATCTGGCCGCTCCGCATTGCCCGTTCCGCGGGTCCGCTCGACGCCTTCTTGCCGACCTCGTTGCGGCGGATCGATTCGAAGCGGACGGGCTCGAGGACGTGCAGCCGGTCGACCACCCAGCGGATCGCCGGCTTCCAGTGGATCGCCTCGAGGATACCGCGTGCCGCCGAAGGCGTTATCACGTCGTAGGACACCCGCTCGGCCTTCATCTCCGGCCGCGTGAAGCAGGCGTGATGTCCCCAGACCCGCAGGCGAACCCCGTAAGCCATGTTCTGCCCCCCTGTTCGATTGCCCGCACGGGCTTGCCCGCGGGCTCCCGTCAGGACGCGACATGTCAAACGGCTTGTTTCGACCCACACCCGCGGTGGCGGGTGGCGCGCTGCGCGATGCAGCCGGAGAAGCGCATCCGCGGCGGATGCGGCACGAACCCTGATGAGGCCTTGGTCGACATGCTAGATTGTCATGAGCTGACCTCATGTTCAAGCCATTTGAAATGACTTAAATCACACTGCTCTCGCTTCTGCGAAAACTCGGGTCGTCCCAGGTCAGGCCGATGCAGGAATCGTAGATGTCGTTGTTGACGAGGGCGACGAACTGGCCTGGGAAGTCGGCCTCGCGCACCGATCGGGCGGCCCCGGCAGCAAGCAATGCACCTCTCGCCTGTCTCGGCACCTGCACGGTATAGGGCTGGAGCGCCCGCGCGATGCGGCCGATGAAGGGTGCCACCTCGAGCCGGTCAAGGAGAGAGCGGGCCTCGTCGTTGTAGGGGATCAGGACCGGAACCATGACGTCCTCGATCATCCGGAAACGCTCGGCGAGCGTCGCGAAGGGAAAGTCCAGATCGGCAACCTTCTCCGCGAGCAGCTCGAGCACGCGCTCCCTGTCGAGAGCCGTCGGACCCTTGACCAGGTAGAGCTCCTTGAAGAAATGCCAGATGGCGTCGGGGCCGAGCGGATCGTCCGGAAACCGACGGAGCGCCGCACGGCCGGCAGCCGCTCGCTGCGCCACCTCCGGCGGGGGCTCATGCTTTATGCTTCGGAAAACCAGCACCCGGCCGAGCCCGTCCAGCTCCCCCTCGCGGTTGCAGCGCCCGGCCGCCTGGGCGATCTGGTCCAGGCCCGCCTCGGCCCGCAGCACCAGCGGGAAGGAGATGTCGACTCCGGCCTCGACCAAAGAGGTGGCGACCAGTCGGACCGGCGCGCCCCCACGCAGGCGGTCGCGAATCTCGGCCAGGATCTTCCGCCGGTGCGCCGCGCACATCAATGTCGATAGGTGGCGGGCACCTTCCTGTCCCCTGATCGCCTCGAAGAGTTCCTTGGCATGCCGGCGGGTGTTGACGATGCACAGGACCTGGCGCTCGCGGCGAAGCCTCCCAGCAAGATCGCTCTCGTCGAGGTCATGCCCATGCTCCACCGTTACACGGCGAAAGGCCGGCTCGCGATCAAGTCCTTCAGGGGCCAGCTCGCGCACCTTCTCGAGACCGCCCGGCAGGTCCGGCTCGCGCAGTGCCGGCTGGGTGGCAGTCATGAGGACGATGCTGGCGCCGTAGTTGCGGGCGAGCTCGTCGAGAGCGGCGACGCAGGGACGCAGCAGGTGGAGCGGGAGGGTCTGGGCCTCGTCGAGCACGATCACCGAGCGCGCCAGGTTGTGCAGCTTGCGGCAGCGCCCCGGCCTTGCAGCGAAGAGGCTCTCGAACAGCTGCACGGCGGTGGTAACGACGACCGGGGCATCCCAGTTCTCCGCCGCCTGACGGTGCCGCTCCAGGCCCGTGGGCAACTCCTCCTCGTCCGCACTCTCGGGGAGTCGGGCGGAATCGAAGGCGCTGTGATGCTCGAGCACGGCGTCCGGACCAAGCGCCTGCCGGAAGACGTCGGCCGTCTGCTCGACGACGGAGGTGAAGGGGATCACGTTGATCACCCGCCTTAGCCCGTGCGCCGCCGCATGGTCGAGGGCGAAGGCCAGCGACAGCAGTGTCTTGCCGCCGCCGGTCGGCACGGTGAGCGAGAACAGGCCGGGCTCCAGGCCTGCCTGGCCGCGGACATGCGCCAGTATGCTCGAGCGCAGGCGGTTCACGGCCGTATCGGGAGCCTGGATCGCCTTCCCGGCGAGGAATCCCTCGAAAGGCGGGCGAAGCGCAAGCAGATCAGGCCAACGCTCCCGATCCTTCTCCCGGCTGAAGCGCTCTGTCTCGAGAATGTCGGCGTCGACCAGGCAGGAGAAGAGCATGCGGACGAAGAAAGCCAGCTGAAAGCCCTGGCGATCCCTGCGGAGCTCCATCGCCGGCGGCGAGAGGCTCGCAGGCAGCCGCACGACATCCTGCCAGCGCTCGTACGGCTCGATCGACTTGCGCAGCCGCTCCGACAGGCAGCTGTTCTCGCCGCTCACGCCGTCTGCCAGTCCGCTGTGATGGCCGGCCACTGCATAGGCGAGGAGCTTGCCGAGCCGCCGATCGTAACGCTGAACGGCAAGCTGGGCCCCGGCAGTCGAATGATCGGTGCTGGCCGCCTGCCCACGAAGATAGGCCTGAAACCGGGCGCTCACCTTGCCGACATCGTGCAACAGCCCCGCCGCCTCGGCGAGCTTCCCGGCACGAAAAGGCTGCCCGAAGGCAGCTGCGCGCGCCGCTACGGCAGTGAGGTGTGTGGCCAATGGCTCCCAGTCGTCCTCCGGGAGATCAGCACGTGAATGTGCATGAAGCATCTTGAGAGACTGCGCCAAGTCAGAAAATATCTCTAGGCTCTGTACGCAATCACCCTCTTGATCCACAGCCGGGCCTC
>JARGEQ010000098.1 GCA_029211145.1 Marinimicrococcus flavescens | reverse complement strand
TCTCCCTGCCGCCCGTCCGGTATGCCGCGTGAGCTGTCGGGTGTAGCGGTGGGATATTAGTAATCATGCCAGGTAACATTAACAAAAGGTTGATGCACCGGTGCGCGGTCCCAGGGACGATCAAGGCGCTGCGCGCGGCTTTCTCTTTTCGATTTCTCGGAGGGGGACCGGACGTTATTCTTGGCGCTCGCCATCACTCCACCCGCTTCGGCCGATCCGCGGCAGCAGGGAGAGGGCGCATGCCGGCAACCGTCACCATCGACCGCGACCTTCTCGCCGAGGCCCTGCGCGCCAGCGGGCTCGCCAGCGAGCGCGCGACGGTGGAGCTCGCCCTGCGGCTGCTCGCGGGAGATCATAGCCAGTATCTGTTGACTTCCTGTTCATCATTCATGATTTGAACATGAGATTTCGCGTTCATACGGATAGCGGTTCTAGGAGCAATCGATGGATAGAATAACTCGTCGCCCGCGCGCAAGCGCTGGAAATCATGCCATCGGTGAATCGAATATGCAGAGATTCCACGAGTGGTTCGAATCTAAATATGCCGATCATCAGCGGCTCGCGGTTGCGGCAACGTCCCTTGTTCAGACAGTGTTGCGGCGCAAAGGTATACCCTACTTGAACGTTACCGCCCGAACTAAAACGGCGGAATCAGCTGCGGCCAAGTACAAGAAAACGTGCTATGCGAATCTAGACCGTGAGTTCACTGACCTTACAGGCATTCGGATTATTGGGTATTTGCCTAAGGATATAAGAGCCGCTTGCGAGGCGATCCGGGAAGCATTCGAAGTCGATGAAGAAAACACGTCAGACAGGTCAACGTCTCTCGGTGTCGATAGGATCGGCTACCGATCAATTCATTTTGTTTGTACGTTGGGCACCCATCGGCATCCCCTTCCTGAGTATGAGGGGCTGTCAGAGCTGAAATTCGAGGTTCAAATACGGACGGTCTTGCAACATGCTTGGGCAGAACTGGCTCATGACCGATCATATAAATTGGGGCGGGCTTTGCCGTTGGAGCTACAGCGCAAGCTTAATCTTTACGCAGGACTGCTGGAAATAGCAGATGCCGGATTTGAAACGGTAGCGCACGAAATCAACGCTTATCGCTCTTCTATTGAGGAACGAGGAATGCGTCAATTGCATAGCCGCGGAATAGACGAATTTTCACTGGGCGCCTACGTTAATTCACTAGAAATAAATCATGAGGTTGTCGCGTCTGATGAATCCGATGATGAATTTGAAGTCGAGAAAGATATGAATACGATTCTTGCCTATGAACTCCGCGCCTTTGGTTTACGCACTGTTGGTGAGATAGAGAAGCTTTATACAAAACAGCTGAAACGGGATCTCGCAGTACGAACAAAACCATATAAAGCCGCGGGACTGCTGAGAACAATGTTGATGCACAACGACATCCATCGTTACTTCCGCAAATGCAGGCCGGACTGGACCATTATGGATCATGACACTTTCCGCATCTTATCTCAGAAATATGGCGGAGCACGCCTACTTGACATACTCAAACAAAATGGGGCATTTGCTATCGACGATCATGGACAGGTGATGGATAACGATGCGCTGTAATCGGGACCTGGTGGGCGGCCCTCTCCCCCTTCACACCGCCACCGCCCGCTTCTGCCGCCTGAATCCCAGCGCCACGCCCAGCAGGCCCAGCCCGGCCACCACGAACAGCACCCGGAATCCCGTGATCTCGCCCGCCACGCCGAGCAGGGCCGCCCCCAGCGACTGGCTCACGAACAGGCAAAAGGCGAAGAGGGAGATGGCGGCGCTGCGGTTCTCGGGGGCCATCTGGGTGGCGTTGGTCTGAAGGGTGTTGTGGAGCATGTAGAAGCCGAGGCCGAGGCCCATGGTGGCGGGGACCACCGCCTGCCAGACCGGGGCCACGGCCGCCAGGAGGTAGCAGAAGGCCAGCAAGAGGCCGCCGGTGGCGGCAAGGCCGGTCTCGCCGAGGCGGGCCAGCAGAAGTCGGACGCTCATGGCGTAGGCGAGGCCGCCGAGGCCGAAGGCCGACATCACGAGGCCGATCGCCAGATAGTCGAGGCCGAACTGGCGCTGCAGGTGGACGCTCAGATAGGGATAGGCGCCGAAGCACAAGAAGCCCTCGAGCGACACGGTGAGCAGCACCACCCGCGCCCAGGGTGCTGCCAGCACGGCGCGGTATTGCTGCAGCGCCGCGCCGGCGGGCGGGCGCGGGCCGGTGGACGCCGTGGCGGCCCCCTTGAGCAGCAGCGCGCCGATGACGGCAAAGCCGGCGGCCAGCACGACGAAAAGCTGGCGCCAGGTGAAGATGTCGGCAAAGAGGCCGGCCAGGCTCTGGCCGGCGATCACCCCGGTGATGCTGCCCATGAGGAATCGGGCGATCACCGCCTGGCGGCGCTCGTAGGGCACGCTCTCGCCGATATGGGCCATGGCCATGGGGATGATGGCAGCGGCGGTGAGGCCGCTGGCGGCGCGGCCCAGGGCGAGCCAGCCCAGGCTCGGCGCGAAGGCGCAGGCAAGCGTGCCCACGGTCGAGAGCATCGTGCCCAGCGCTGCCGTGCGGTAGGGGCCGATCCGCGCGCCGACCGGCCCGTAGGCGAGCTGGAAGAGCCCGTAGGCGGCGGTAAAGGCGGTGACGGCGACGGCAGCGGCGCTGACCGGCACGGCGAACTCGCCGGCGATGGCGGGCAGCAGCGCGTCGCACAGCCGGGTGGTGGCCGAGGCGACGAATGCCGCCAGGCTCAGGAGCAGGATCGGCTGGCTCACGGCCGCGGCGGCCGCGCGTCGCCGACCACCTCGAGGGTGACGTTGCGGAGGTCGATGGTGACCTTGCCGCGATGCTCGAAATTGACGGTGGCGCGGCCGCCGATCACCGACTGCACCTGGCCCAGCCCCCAGTCGGGGCAGGCCGGATGGCGCACGAAGGCGCCGGGGACGAGGTCGAAATCCATGGTGGTCTCAGCCGATCAGGTCCGGGTGGGGGCGTCGAGTCGCGCCTTCAGGTGTTCGAGGACCTCCGCAACGGCGGGTAGGCGGGAGGGGCGCAGGGCGCGCACCGGCATGGCGACCACGCTGTCGGTGCGGTAGACGCTGCCTTCATGGTCGAGGCCCGGCGTGCCGACCGGCAGGTAGACGCCCTGCGCCGGCACGGCATCCAGCGGCGTGGTCACGAGGATGCGCGGCAGGTCGGCCGCCGGGGCCGGCGCGGGCGTGAAGCCCGAGATCCACACCAGCGTATCGACGCTGCCCGCCGCCAGCAGGCTGTCGGTGGCGAAGCGGTGCGGCTGGTAGTCGGGCACCCCGCCGGCAAAGCCGGTGCGCAGCGGCACGCCGCTCTGCCAGGCGCACACCTGGTTGGTGCCGATCACGTTGCCGGGCCCGGCGAGCGGCAGGCCGGCGGCGCGGCCCCTGGCATTCAGATCCTTGAGGAGCTCGGCCAGATGCTCGGCCAGGAGCTCGCGGTGCGGCATCCCGATGGCCCCTGCCGCCCACACGACGAGCGCGTAATCGGCCTCGCGCAGCGCGCTGGCGAGCCCGTCCAGCGCCCCCTCGGGCAGCAGCGCGTGCGCTGCCTTCGGCAGCCGCGCGCCGGCGAGCAGGCCGCGCAGCGCGCCCACCGCCTCCAGGAGCCGGTCGGCGGGGCAGGGGACATGCTCGATGCCGGCACCCGTGCCGGGCGCGCCGCCGAGCTGGACGATACGGCGGGGCGCGCCCTCGCCCCTGAGGCTGCGGGGCGGCCGCAGTACCCGCTCGTGCAGGCGCGGCGCCGCCTCGCTGCCGTCGCCGCCCACCAGCAGCACGAAGTCCGGCCGGTTGCGCGCTTCCGCCAGGGTGGCGGTGAACCAGCCGACGCTCTGCATCGCCAGAAGGTTGGCGAACAGGCCCGGCGCCTGGGCATGGTCGAGGATGCCCCCGGTGGCCTCGGCCAGCGCCATCACCGCGCGCATCCCGGCGGTGTCGGTGGCAAGCCCGGCAAAAAGCGGCAGCCGGCTCGCCGCCAGGAGATCCGCTGCCCGGTCGAGCGCTTCCCCGCGGCTGCAGGGCCGGCCGTCGATGGCGGGCTCCGGCTCGGCCGTGCTGCGCGCGAAGGCGGCTTTCGCGCGCTCGCAGCCTTTGGCGGTCACGCGGAGCGCGCGGCCCCTGGCCTCGATCCCGAGATCGTCGCACGCCAGCGCGCAGAACGGGCACACGACGTCGCTTGAAACCACCCGCTCTGGCATCGCCTTCTCCACTGGCCGGCGAGCCTAGCAACCCCCCGGCACGCCCGGAAGCCTCTTTTGCCCGGCCACCCGGCCCTCGCTTGACAGGCAGCGCGCGGGCTCCTCAAGATCGCCCCGGGAGCACCGAGAACACAACAACGCGGCGCGGCTCGGCCCGCCGCCACGCAAGGGGGGCGACGGTGGCTTCGAACAGGGACTCCAATGGCGGGAAGACGGGCGCGGCGCAGGGTAGCGGCGGCCTCACCAGAAGGCGGCTGCTGCAGACCAGCGCCGCCACGGCCGGTGCGGCCGTGGGCAGCGGGCTGGTCACCGGCTTCCCCACGGTCTGGTCGCAAAAGCTCAAGGACGTCACACTCCTGCACGTGGGCTCGTCCTACTCGGCGATCATCGACATCGCCCGGCAGGCGAGCCAGGACCTGGGCTTCAAGATCGAGATGCAGAGTGTCAACGGCGACGCGCTGGTCAACCGCGTGGTGACGCAGCCGAGCACGGTGGACATCGCCGATCTGGAGTACTGGGCGGTCCGCAAGGTCTGGCCGCGCGGCGTGCTGCAGGGCATCGAGACGGCCAAGATCGGCCGCTGGGACAAGATCAGCCCGCTCTTCACGCAAGGCAAGTATCCCGACGGCCGCGAGGTGACGCTCGAGGGCACGGCACCCTACGAGGTCCAGTACACCGAGGAGAAGGAGGGCAACCGCTTCGCTGCGGGGCCGACCGACCACGCGACCCTCCTGCCGCAGATCTACAATGCCGACACGCTGGGCATCCGCCCCGACCTCATCGGCCGGCCCATCGAGAGCTGGTCCGAGCTCTTGAACCCCGACTTCGCCGGCAAGGTCGCCCTGGTCGACATACCCTCCATCGGTATCATGGACGTCGCCATGGCGCTCGAGGCCAAGGGCGAGATGACCTACGCCGACAAGGGCAACATGACCAAGGAGGAGATCGACAAGACGATCGCCGCCCTCATCGACCTCAAGCGCCAGGGCCATTTCCGCGCCTTTTGGAACAGTTTCGACCAGTCGGTGAACCTCATGGCCTCGGGCGAGGTGATGATCCAGTCGATGTGGTCGCCGGCCGTCACCGCCGTGCGCACCCGCGGCATCGACTGCCAGTACGTGGCGCTGAAGGAGGGCTACCGCGCCTGGGCCGCGGGTCTGGGCCTGATGCGCCACCTCGACGGGCTCAAGCTCGAGGCCGCCTACGAGTACATGAACTGGTATCTCTCGGGGTGGCAGGGCGCCTTCATCGCCCGGCAGGGCTACTACACGCCGGTGCTCGAGACCACCAAGGCGGCCATGGCGCCCGACGAGTGGGGCTACTGGTACATGGGCGAGAAGGCAGAGGAGCCCGTCAAGGATCCCTACGGCAACGTCATGGAGAAGGCGGGCGCGGTGCGCGACGGCGGCTCCTACGAGCAGCGCATGGGCAACATCGCCTGCTGGAACACGGTGATGGACGAGAACGTCTACATGGTCCGCAAGTGGAACGAGTTCATCTCGGCCTGAGCGCGGTCGCCGCCACGCAAGGCGAAGGGCACGACACCGCCGTCGTGCCCTTCTTCTTCCCGGCCCGCGCCCTTGGGAATGTTCCTTGATGCAGCGCCTCGCTCCCTATCTCCAGGTGGCCCCGCTCACCCTCATCCTTGGCGTGTTCCTGGTGGTGCCGGTGACGATGATCGTCCTTGTCAGCTTCTGGAGCTACGACGAGTTCGACATCTACCCCGACCTCATCCTCGACAACTACCAGTGGATCCTGACCTC
Source organism: Marinimicrococcus flavescens (assembly GCA_029211145.1). Lineage (GTDB taxonomy): Bacteria > Pseudomonadota > Alphaproteobacteria > Geminicoccales > Geminicoccaceae > Marinimicrococcus > Marinimicrococcus flavescens. The sequence continues at coordinate 3,908 of JARGEQ010000098.1, read as the reverse complement.
GCCGGTGACATGGAGCCTCTATCTCAAGACGCTCTATTACGCCCTGGTCACCTGGGCGATCACCCTGCTGATCGGCTTCACCATCTCCTGGTACCTGGTGTTCCACGTCAAAAACCTGATCTGGCAGATCGGGCTCTTTCTCTTGTGCACTGTGCCCTTCTGGACCTCCAACGTGATCCGCATGATCTCGTGGATCCCCTTTCTCGGCCGCGAGGGCATCTTCAACCAGGCCTTGATGGGAGCCGGCCTCACCGGTGAGCCGCTGGAGTTCCTGCTGTTTTCCGACTTCGCGGTGATCCTGGCCTATGTCCACCTCTTCACGCTCTTCATGATCGTGCCGATCTTCAACTCCATGGCGCGCATCGACCCCACCCTCATCGAGGCCGCGGTGGATGGCGGGGCGAGGCCCTGGCAGGTGGTGTTCGAGGTGGTGCTGCCCCTGTGCAAGACCGGAATCGCGCTGGGCTCGATCTTCGTGATCGCCCTGGTGATGGGCGATTTCGTCGTCGTGCGCACCATGAGCGGCGGGCAGAGCGCCACCGTGGCCTCGGCCATGATGAACGAGATCGCCCTGCTGCAATATCCCACCGCCGCCGCCGGGGCCACGATCCTGCTGGTGGTGGTGACCCTCATGGTGGCCGCCATCCTCCGGGTCGTGGACGTCCGCCGCGAGCTCGCAGGCTAGGAGCCGACAAAGATGCGCACCGCCTCGGGCCGCCGGCCGCTCTCCTTCTGGCTCCTCACCGCCTTCTTCGTGCTCTTCGTGCTGTTCCTCTACGGCCCGATGACCGCCATCTACATCCTCTCCTTCCAGGGCCCCACCGGCGGGCTCACCTTCCCCATGCGCGGCGTCTCGCTGCACTGGTTCGACGCCCTCTTCGGCCAGCAGCGCACCGGCGACTTCGCGGGCTCCTTGGAGCGCGCCATCCTCCTGGCGCTGGTCTCCATGGCGGTGACGCTGGTGGTCTCGGTGGCGGCGGGCCTGGCCTTCCGCCAGCGCTTCAAAGGCGCCAGCGCCATCTTCTACATCGCCATCGCCAGCCTCGTGATGCCGGGCCTGTTCGTGGGGCTGGGCATCAGCCTGGTCTTCCAGGTGATGGGTGTGACGCCGCGCTGGTGGCTCTCGGGCCTGGGAGCACACCTCACCTGGACGCTGCCCTTCGGTCTCCTGATCATGTTCGCGGTCTTCAACCGCTTCAACCGGGCCTACGAGGAAGCCGCCATCGACCTCGGCGCCACGCGCTGGAAGACGCTCACCGCCGTGGTGCTGCCGATCCTGGCGCCGGGCCTCATCGCCGTGGGTCTGTTCGGCTTCACCCTCTCCTATGACGAGCTCGCCCGCTCCAAGCTCACCGTGGGTGCCAAGAACACCCTGCCGCTGGAGATCGAGGCCATGACCACCTCGGTCACCACCCCCTCGCTCTTTGCGCTGGGCACCGTCACCACCGCCGTCTCCTTCCTGATCATCGGCCTGGCGCTGGGCGCCATCGTGATGATCCAGAAGCGCCGCACCCGGCGCGCCGGCGAAGCCTGAGGATTTTTCATCCATGGCCGATAACGACGGCTCCGGCCGCATCGAGATCCAGAACGTCACCAAGCGCTTCGGCTCGCTGCTCGCGGTGGACGATGTCAGCCTCGAGATCCCGCACGGCAGCTATTGCTGCCTCTTGGGCCCCTCGGGCTGCGGCAAGACCACCATCCTTCGCATGATCGCCGGCCACGAGACCCCCACCTCCGGCGCCATCACCATCGGCGGCCAGGACGTGGGCGGCCTGCCGCCGGTGCGCCGCGGCACCGCCCTCATGTTCCAGAGCTACGCGCTCTTCCCCCACCTCACGGTGCGCGACAACGTGGCCTTCAATCTCAAGATGCGCGGTGTGGCGAAGGAGGAGCGCGCGTCCCGCGCCGACGAGATGCTGGCCCTGGTCCACATGACCCCCTTTGCCGACCGCATGCCGGCCCAGCTCTCCGGCGGCCAGCAGCAGCGCGTGGCCCTGGCCCGCGCCCTCATCACCAACCCCCGGGTGCTGCTCCTCGACGAGCCCCTCTCGGCCCTCGACGAGTTCCTGCGCCTCAAGATGCGCAGCGAGCTCAAGCGCCTCCAGGCCGATCTCGGCATCACCTTCATCCACGTCACCCACACCCAGCCCGAGGCCATCGCGCTGGCCGATCTCGTGGTGGTGATGAACCAGGGCATCATCGAGCAGGCGGCCTCCGCCCGCGACGTCTACGCCTTCCCGCGCAGCCCCTATGTCGCCCGCTTCATGGCCGGCCACAACGTGCTGCACGGCCGGCTGCTCGCCAGCGTCGCCGAGACCCACCTCCTGGAAGGCCCGACCGGCGCCCGCTACCGCATCCCCGCCACCGCCGGCACCCCCCGCCGTACCGGCGAGCAGGTCTTCTTCTCCGTCCGCCGCGACCTCATCCGCCTCACCCGCGAGGAGACCGGCGGCGAGGCCGTGGAGAACGCGCTTCAGGGCACCGTCGAGGCCGTCGAGTACCAGGGCACCTATGTCAAGGTCACCCTCGCCGGCGCGTCGGATGAGGAGTTCATCGTCAACGAGCCCGAGCACGCCTACTTCACCCACCCCGTCCACCGCGGCGACACCGTGGTGGCAAGCTGGGGCGTGGAGGATGTGCATCTGCTGGAGGAGGACAGGGCGGCGGGGACGAAGGCGGCGCCTTATGGGGAGGAGGCGGCGTAGGGCGCTAGGCCACCACGTAGTGTCGCATCGTCTTTTTTTTTAAGATCTACCAATATAGCATAGGCAGAAAGACGCCGAAAGACATGCCGTCGCCACGGAAATATCTCGCTGAAGTGGCCATTGGGTTATGCACCCGCGGTCACGTAATAATTCCCGCAGACCAGATCCATGCCGACGGCGAGATGCCGCAGGGCGCGGTGGAAATTTTGGAGAATTGTCATATATATCTCATTTGTCGTCGACCATACGCCTCTTTCGACCCCGCGACGTTTACCTATGACGGTCGCGCATGCTCGGGAGCATTGATCTACCGGGAAGACGCTGCATTGCACCGGGTGCCCTTTACCTTCCAGGTGAATGCGGACATTTCACGCCTTGATGTGGATCCGTATCCGCATCGTCAACTAGTTGGTTATGACGCGTTTGGAACGTCAGTACGCTATTGGCCGGCCAGCATGCTATCGCTTTCAAGCGCTGTGCCGGGGGAAGATCTTCGCTCTTTCGAAGTTTTGTATGTTGGACAGGCGTACGGCGACGGTTCAAGAAATGCGCTCGACCGCCTCAGAAAACATGAGACCTTACAAAAAATATTAGCGAAGTCCCTGGCAACTCGACCACATGATGAAATAATGTTGTTCGCATTCGACTATGCGCCGCCGCAGGTGTTTAGTCACATTGACGGCCGATCCGCGGCGGCCGCATGCAAAGATATCGACAAGGCGCATTGGATCGATGCGCATACAATAAAACCGGACAAGCAATCGCAAGTTGCGTTGGCCGAAGCGGGTCTTATCCGATATTTTTCCCCTCCGTACAATAAGATATACAAGCACACCTTTCCCGAGAAAACACAAAAGCTATTGGAATATTGTTACAAATTGGATTTTTCTGCACTCATCGTCGAGATAAATACAGAGGAAACCTACACGCCCCTATATTCATCGAACGTCACGAAAGGCGTGCATCATATTGCGGCGTTTGACTTGCATGATCCACAAAAGAGACGGAGCTTCTTCAGTATGACTAATGTCGATGGGGACGAGCTTCTGATGAAGCATAGCGGCCCAGTATATTAGCGGCCGATTTGTTCGTATCCACCTTCCCGAATTGACAGGGACTCCATGGCGTATCGCTGCCCCGACGTGGTCTGGCGGAGTCAAAGGGACACATCACCTAATTGGTGAGTGGATGACGGCCCTGCCT
>JARGEQ010000097.1 GCA_029211145.1 Marinimicrococcus flavescens | reverse complement strand
GCTGTCTGTCCCCCAAGGCTTGTCCATGATGTCACCCCACTTACCTATGTACTGGCTTGCTTCTGCTGCATCATCCACTTTCAAACCATGCTCGTAACTGGTTTGCAATCCATTCTTTGCACATGCACCTTCCCACATGTCATACAGTTTATCCCTCACGTCTTCCCGATCCCAAGGGTCGATCTCTTTGCTGTGCATCAACAACAGGTGTATATGAGGGTGCCAGCCGTTCTGGCCGTAGGTTATTTCGAACGCGCGGATACTTCCAACCAAGCCGACTTCTTGCCTGAAATTGTTATATCTCTTACCACTCCTAAAGTTATTAACCGCCTTACCCAAAGCCAGCAATAGATCATCCAGCTTGTCCCGAGCCGAATGGCTGAAGGTTAGAGTAACCATCGTACAGTAACCACATTGCTGCAGGTGACTATCAAAGGCTGTCTTCAGCTCAGCACGCCGCCGCTCGCTTATCTTGGCCGCGCATACCGGACACACCCATACGCTCCCACACACCATCAGACCGCCGTAAAACGCCTTCTCGGTCGATCTGTGCTTAAATAGGCTAACGTCGCCGTATCGCTCAATCTGATGCCGCAAGCAAAGTCCTACACGGTTATGTGGCAAAAGGTGCTTGGCTGCCGACTGCATCTGATATCTCAAAAATCGGTCTAGTGTAGGCTTGTCCCCAAAATCATCAGATAATTCCTTGTTATCTCCGTTTTTCTCGTCCGCAACCGTCTTTTTCTCAAAACAGGGTGACGGCAATTTCGTAATGTTTACCAAGGGCCGTGCTCACCTCATTTCCTCAAAACGCTTTACCACCCTAAAGAGCACTCCAAATTAATAAATAAAACCTTTATTTTCTAGCTCAGAGGTGTGATTTACTATCTCGAATTTCGCACTACATGAATATTTTAGAATAGCATTGTTTGGATGAAGGTTTCTTTCTCTTCCTTCTCCACGTTTTCGGCCATTTCCGGCGCTGGCTGCTCTGGCACTTCTGCCCCCTCTCTCTTGAACGTCCAGCGATGGCTGCTGCCACAATCGGGACAGATGTATACAACATCCAATTTGCGAGAATTGGCCAGATGAATCCGTGTTTCCAAATTCAGTTCACCCTTTAATGCACACGGACCACATAATGCTTTGTTCAATGCTTCATCCTCCTTTAAGAATATTTAATAATAGATTAACTACGGGGAAGCTACGGATATTTCAAACAAATACAGCTCAGCAGCAGACACAGCCTCCGGCGGCAAAGGGTTAACACCCTTTGAACCCAATAGCCTCCGGCAGGCGGGCTGTGCCCTGCACCCCTCCCCTCGCCGGGTGGCAGGTTCCCGAACGCAAGGTTCGGGAACGGCTGTCAGGGTTGGCGGTGAGAACCGCTCGTCAACCCTTCGGGTCCTTCACTCCGTTCCGGCCGCTATGCGGTGACGGCTCTCATAAGGTGCTATAACCGCTACGGAAGCCGCTACACACCGCTACGGTAACCGATACGCGAAAAGGCCCTCCTATTCCACAAAGGGATTCAGGAGGGCCTTTTCGCATTACTCGTTCCTATTGATCGCGGATATAATATCCGCTACAATTGTAAACAAAGCCATGTTTTCAGCGCCGCGCCTGTTTCTCCGATGTAGTGATCGG
>JARGEQ010000096.1 GCA_029211145.1 Marinimicrococcus flavescens | reverse complement strand
GATGGTCATGGTCCGCTCCTTCCGTCTCCACAACAGCGCATCCTAGCGGATGCAGCCGAGGAGGGGCGGGCCATCCCATAAAAAAAGACCGGGCACGCGACGGAGCAGGACCGCACCCTTGTCCTGACGCGCCGGCAGGACTGGCGCGATGGCCAGACGGATCTCGATGCCCGGCGGCGGGTGTTCATCGATGCTCGACAGCAGCACTGTCGAGGGGGCGAAGACGACCATGGCCCGCACGCACGGACGCTGCCCGCGGGGCGAGCGGCTGCGGATGGGCTTTCCGCACAGCCACCGGATGACCACCACCTTCACCGGCGCCCTGACCCGGCGCCCTGACGAGGCGCGGCATGATCGCACCCCATGTGCTCCCGGGGGCGATCAACCGCAGCGCCTTCGAGGCTTAGGTGGAGGACGTGCTCGTGCCCGAGCTGCGGCCTGGCGACATCGTGATCATGGGCAACCTGTCCAGCCACAGGGGATCGCGCACCCGCGCCCTTCTCGAGGCCGCCGGCGCCAGTATCCTCTTCCTTCCGCCTTACAGCCCCGATTTCCACCCCATCGAGAACGCCTTCGCCAAGCTCGAGGCGATGCTCCGAGAGGCCGCCGCCCGGAGCTTCGACGCCCTCTCGGCTGCCATCGGGCGAATCCTCGACACCTTCACGCCAGCCGAATCCGCCAACTACGTCAGGGCCTGCGGATATGATCCGCACTGACGGCATTCCGCTCTAAAAAGCCGGCCGCGTTCCGGTCGGCAGGCCGCCGTGGCAGATCGGCCGCTCGCCGGCCGCGGGGCCCACCGGCCATGGCGGCAGCCGCACGTGGCCCGCTGGGGCTCGAAGGTCATCGTGTCGCTCGGCCTGGCCCGGGAAGGAAGGGAGGCGGTACGGCCGGCGTTGTGGCGGGGGCGGGGCCGTGCCGTTGCGGCGAGGCCGCATCCCGGCGGGGAAGCTGGCGGCAGCGGGCGCTTGGCCTCTCGCCTCTTGCGGCCGGTGCGGCTAAGGTCCGGCGCATGGCAGACATGGACACGCTCGAGCGGGCGGCGGACGCCCCGGCAGGCCCGGCCTTCCGCACCCAGCCGCACAATATCGAGGCGGAGCAGTCGCTCCTGGGGGCCGTTCTCGTGAACAACGAGGCGTTCCACCGGGTGAGCGACTTCCTGCGCGCCGAGCATTTCTACGAGCCGGTGCACCAGCGGATCTTCGAGGCCTGCGCCATCCGCATCGGCCGCGGCCAGCTGGCGGACCATCGCACCCTCTACCATCTGTTCGAGACCGACCCGGCGCTCCAGGAGCTCGACGGGCCGCGCTACCTGGCGCGTCTCGCGGCGGCCGCCGAGACCATCATCAACGCCTCCGAGTATGGCCGGATCATCCACGATCTGGCGCTGCGCCGCGGCCTCATCCGCGTCGGCGAGGAGGTCGTCACCACCGCTTACGAGCCGCAGGCCGAGGGCAGCGGCAAGGACCAGATCGAGACCGCCGAGCGCCGCCTCTTCGAGCTCGCCCAGCAGGGCGAGATCACCGGTGACTTCCGTGGTTTCTCGGGCGTGCTGACCGAGGCCGTGCGGCACATCGAGAGCGCTTTCCACAAGACCGGCAAGGTTACCGGCGTGCCCACCGGCCTCACCGGCCTCGACGAGAAGATGGGCGGCCTGCAGCGCTCCGACCTGCTGATCCTGGCCGGCCGCCCGAGCATGGGCAAGACCGCGCTGGCCGTCACCATCGCCGCCAATGCCGCCATGGCCGAGTTCCACGAGCGGGACCGCGAGCAGGCCAAGCACGAGAATTTCGTGGTGGGCGTGTTCTCGCTGGAGATGTCGGCCGAGCAGCTCGCCACCCGGTTGATCTCGGCTCAGGCGCAGGTCGAGAGCGACCGGCTGCGGCGCGGCGATTTCGACGAGAACGACTGGCCCAAGCTGGTCCGCGCGACCCAGGAGCTGTCGGCCCTGCCGCTGTTCATCGACGACACGCCGGCCCTCTCGGTCTCCGCCCTGCGCACCCGGGCGCGGCGCCTCAAGCGCACCCAGGGCCTGAACCTGCTGGTGGTCGACTATCTCCAGCTCCTGCGCGGCAGCGGCACCTACGCCCAGGCCAACCGGGTCCAGGAGATCTCCGAGATCACCCAGAGCCTCAAGGCGATCGCCAAGGAGCTCAACATCCCGGTGCTGGCGCTCTCGCAGCTCTCGCGCGCCGTCGAGCAGCGCGAGGACAAGCGGCCGATGCTCTCGGACCTGCGCGAATCGGGCTCCATCGAGCAGGACGCCGACATCGTCATGTTCGTCTTCCGCGAGGAGTACTATCTCTCCCGTGCGGTGCCGGCGCAGCGCGAGAGCGAGCCGCAGGACAAGTTCCAGGAGCGCTACCAGCAGTGGTTCGAGCGGTGCCAGGCGATGCACAACAAGGCCGAGGTGATCATCGCCAAGCAGCGGCACGGGCCGATCGGCACCGTGCAGGTGCAGTTCGACGGCAGCTACGGCCGCTTCCGCAACCTCGAGACCTCCGCCTACCAGGACAGCTATCCGTGAGCGAGCCTCTTTCCGGACCCGCCCGCCTCGAGATCGACCTGGCGGCCGTCGCCGCCAACTGGCGCGCCTTGGCAGCGCTTGCCGCTCCCGCCGTCGTGGCGGGCGTGGTCAAGGCCGATGCTTACGGGCTCGGTGCCGCCCGCGTCGCCCCCGCCTTGTGGGCCGCCGGCTGCCGCGACTTCTTCGTGGCCCGGGCCGGCGAAGGCGTGGCGCTGCGCCGGATCCTGCCCGGCGCGCGCATCTTCGTCCTCGACGGGCTGCTGCCCGGCACCGGGGAGGCCCTTGCCGGCCACCGCCTGGTGCCGGTCCTCAACCAGCCGGACGAGCTCGTCCGCTGGCGGGCGGCCGCGGCGCAGGCCGGGCGGCGGCTGCCTGCCGCCCTGCAGCTCGATACCGGCATGTGCCGGCTGGGCTTTTCCGCGGCCCAGGCCGCCGCCCTCGACGAGAGCAGCTTCGAGGGGCTGGCGATCGAGCTGGTGATGAGCCACCCGGTGGTCGCCGAGGAGGCCGGACACCCGCTCAACGAGCGGCAGCGGCAGCGTTTCGCGGCGATGCGCCACGGCCTGCCGGCAGCCCCGGGCAGCCTCGCCAACTCCTCGGGCATCTTTCTGGGTCGCGGGTTCCAGCTCGACCTGTGCCGGCCCGGCGTGGCCCTCTACGGCGCCAACCCGACACCCGGCCGACCCAACCCGATGCGCCCGGTGGTCCGCCTCGAGGCGCCCGTCATGCAGGTTCACGACATCGTGGAGGAGGGCAGCGTGGGCTATGGCGCCACCTGGCCGACGCGGCCGGGCGCGCGCATCGCCACCTTGCCGGTGGGTTATGCCGACGGCTATCCGCGCAGTGCCGGCAACCGGGCGACCGCCCGGATCGACGGTATCGAGGTGCCGGTCGCCGGGCGGGTCTCGATGGATCTCACTACCCTGGACGTCAGCAGCCTGCCCGAAGGCGCGGTGCGGCCGGGCAGCGTGGCCGAGCTCATCGGCGGGCCGGACGGGCTCGACAGGCTGGCGGAGGCGGCGGGGACGATCCCGTACGAGATCCTGACGCGGCTGGGCGCGCGCTACGAGCGCCACTATCTCGACGCGGAGGTCCCGGCTTGAACCCCCTCGCCACCGTCGGCCGCGCCACGCTCACCGTCTGCGACAGCGCTGGCGGCATCTTCCTTTTTGCCCTGCAGGCGCTCGGGCGCGGGCTGCGCGGACCGTTCTACCCGCGCCAGATCCTCCGCCAGATGATCGACATCGGCTACTACTCGCTGCCCGTGGTGGGCCTCACCGCCATCTTCACCGGCATGGTGCTGGCGCTGCAGAGCTATACCGGCTTCTCGCGCTTCGAGGCGCAAAGCGCCATCCCGACCATCGTCGTGCTCTCCATGACCCGCGAGCTCGGGCCGGTCCTGGCCGGGCTCATGGTGGCCGGCCGGGTGGGCGCCTCGATGGCAGCCGAGATCGGCACCATGCGGGTCACCGAGCAGATCGACGCGCTCTCCACCCTGTCGACCGATCCGTTCCGCTACCTGGTGTTCCCGCGAGTTGTGGCGGGCCTGCTGATGCTGCCGCTGCTGGTCCTCGTGGCCGACGTGATTGGCGTGATGGGCGGCTGGCTGATGAGCGTCTTCAAGCTCGGCTTCGGACCGATCGAATACGTCAACCGGACCTTCGAGTTTCTCGAGACCCAGGACGTGCTCTCGGGCCTCGTCAAGGCCGGCGTGTTCGGCTTCATCGTGGCGCTGATGGGCTGCTTTCAGGGCTACGTTTCGCGCGGTGGCGCGCAGGGCGTAGGGGCTGCTACCACCAAGGCGGTGGTCTCGGCCTCGATCCTGATCCTCACCGCCAACTACATGGTCACCGAGCTGTTCTTCAGCCGATGAAGAGGTCCCTGCCGGACATGCAGAGCCCGAAGATCGAGGTGCGGGGGCTGGTCAAGAGCTTCGGCCCCAAAAAGGTGCTCCAGGAGCTCGACCTCGACGTGCCGCGCGGCCAGTCGCTGGTGGTGATCGGCGGCTCGGGCACCGGCAAGTCGGTGCTCATCAAGTGCATCCTGGGGCTGGTCCGCCCCGACGCCGGCTCGATCAAGGTCGACGGCGAGGAGGTGGTCGGCGCCAGCCGCTCGACCATGGAGCGGCTGCGCGCCAAGTTCGGCATGCTGTTCCAGGGCGCTGCCCTCTTCGACAGCCTGCCGGTCTGGGAGAACGTCGCCTTCGGCCTGCTGGCGGCGAGAAAGCTGCCGCGCGGCGAGGCGCGGGCGCGGGCGATCGACGTCTTGGGCCGGGTCGGCCTGCCGGCGGAAGTGGCCGATCTCTTCCCGGCCGAGCTTTCCGGCGGCATGCAAAAGCGCGTGGGGCTCGCCCGGGCGATCGCCACCGAGCCCGAGATCATCTTCTTCGACGAGCCCACCACCGGCCTCGACCCGATCATGGCCGACGTCATCAACGAGCTGATCCGCCGCTGCGTGCGCGATCTCGGCGCCACCGCGCTCTCGATCACCCACGACATGGCGAGCGTTCGCAAGATCGCCGACCGGGTCGCCATGCTCTATGCCGGGAAGATCGTCTGGGAAGGCCCGGTGGCCGAGATCGACCACAGCGGCAACGCCTTCGTCGAGCAGTTCATCAACGGCCGGGCCGAAGGGCCGATCCGCGTGGCCCAGGCGGCCAACGGCTAGGCATCGCAAGGTGGCCCGTCCGCAACGCCAGCATGTCTGCCAGGGCTGCGGCGCGGTGTACCCGCGCTGGTCGGGGCGCTGCGACGCCTGCGGCGCCTGGAACAGCATCGTCGAGGAGAGCACCGCGCCCTCGCGGCCCGGCGCGCCGGCCCCCCGGCGCCGCGGCCGCGGCCTCGATCTGGTGGCGCTGGCCGGCGAGGCCGAGGCGCCGCCCCGGCTGCGCACCGGCGACGAGGAGCTCGACCGGGTGCTGGGCGGCGGCATCGTCGCCGGCTCCGCCCTGCTGGTGGGGGGCGATCCGGGCATCGGCAAGTCGACGCTGACCCTGCAGGCGGCCGCCCGCCTGGCCCAGACCGGGCTCGAGGTGGTCTATGTGAGCGGCGAGGAATCGATCGAGCAGATCCGCCTGCGCGCCGCCCGCCTCGGCCTCGCCGACGCGCCCGTCCAGCTCGCCGCCGAGACCTCGGTGGGCGAGATCCTGGCGAGCCTCGACCGGCCGCAGGGGCCGGGCCTGGTGATCTGTGATTCGATCCAGACCATGTGGGTCGACGGGATCGAGGCGGCACCCGGCACGGTGAGCCAGCTCCGCGCCGCCGCCCACGAGCTGATCCGCTTCGCCAAGCGGCGCGGCACCGCCCTGCTGCTGATCGGCCACGTCACCAAGGACGGGCAGATCGCCGGGCCCCGGGTGCTCGAGCACATGGTCGACGCGGTGCTCTATTTCGAGGGCGAGCGCGGCCACCAGTTCCGCATCCTGCGCGCCGTCAAGAACCGCTTCGGTCCGGCCAACGAGATCGGCGTGTTCGCCATGGAGGAGCGCGGCCTCGTGCCGGTCGCCAACCCCTCGGCCCTGTTCCTTGCCGAGCGCGAGGAGGGGGTTGCCGGGGCCGCGGTCTTTGCCGGCATGGAAGGCTCGCGGCCGGTGCTGGTCGAGATCCAGGCGCTGGTCTCGCCGAGCCCGCTGGCCACCCCGCGGCGCGCCGTGGTCGGCTGGGACGGCAGCCGGCTCGCCATGCTGCTGGCGGTCCTCGAGGCGCGCTGCGGGCTTGTGGTGGGCGCCCGCGATGTCTATCTCAACGTCGCGGGCGGGCTGCGGGTGCAGGAGCCGGCCGCGGATCTGGCGGTGGCGGCGGCTCTTGTCTCGGCGCTGCTCGATGTGCCACTGCCGAAGGGCTCGGTACTGTTCGGCGAGGTCGGCCTCGCCGGCGAGGTCCGCGCCGTCGGGCATGTCGGCGCCCGTCTCAAGGAGGCCGCCAAGCTCGGCTTCACCCGTGTCGTGATGCCGCGGGTGCGCGATGCCGAGCCTGCCGGCCTGCACGCCGTCGAGCTGCGGCGGCTGGCCGAGCTGGTGGAGCTTCTGGGCGGCAGCCGCCGGGACACCCGGCAGGGATAGACCCGGCCACGGAGGATTTTGGCAGGTGACGGCGCTCGATCTCATCGTTCTCGTCGTGGTGGCGCTGTCCGCACTGGTGGCGCTGAGCCGCGGCTTCGTGCGCGAGGTCCTGACCTTGGCAGCGTGGATCGGCGCCTTCGTCACGGCCTTCTACGTCTTCGAGCCGGTGCGCCCGCTGGTCCTCCAGGTGGTGCGCCAGGACCTGCTGACCGATCTCGCCACCGCGGCGCTGGTCTTCATCGTGCCGTTGATCGCCTTCAAGATCCTGGGCGGCATGATCGCCCGGGCGGTGGCCGATGGCCCGCTGGGCTCCCTCGACAAGCTCGCCGGCCTGGGCTTCGGAGCGCTGCGCGGCGCCCTTCTGGTGAGCGCCGCCTGGCTTCTGGCCGGCATGTTCCTGCAGCCCGAGCGCTATCCCCCCTGGGTGCAGGAGGCAACGCTCCTGCCGCAGATCAAGACCGCCTCGGGCTGGCTGCGCGGGTTCCTGCCCGACGATTTCGAGAGCCGCGCGCGCGACGCCGCGGTCGAGGTTCCCCTCAAGGCGGAGGCGGTGCGCGATGCGGCCGGCCTCGGCACGGAAGGCGGCGGCGAGACCGGCTACAGCGCGGAGCAGCTGCAGCAGATGAACCGGCTTTTCCGCTCCGGTCAGTGAACGAGCTTTTGTGGAGAGGCGCGGCATGCGCGACGCGGCACCCTTTGCCGACGACGACCGCTTCCATGAGGAATGCGGGATCTTCGCGATCCACCGCCACGGCGATGCCGCCGCGCACGCCGCCCTCGGCCTGCACGCGCTGCAGCACCGCGGCCAGGAGGCGGCGGGTATTGTCAGCTTCGACGGCGAGCATTTCCACAGCCACAAGGCGGTGGGTCTGGTAGGCGACAATTTCTCGCGCCAGAGCGTCATCGAGGGGCTGCGCGGCCACGCCGCCATCGGCCATGTGCGCTACGCCACCACCGGCGCCTCGATGCTGCGCAACGTCCAGCCGCTGTTCGCCGACTTCGCCTTCGGCGGTCTGGCCATCGCCCACAACGGCAACCTCACCAACGCCCACGATCTGCGCGGGCGGCTGGTCGAGGAGGGCAGCATCTTCCAGTCGACCTCCGATACCGAGGTGATCGTCCATCTGATCGCCCGCTCGCGGGCCACCTCGATCATCGACCGGCTGGTCGAGGCGCTGCGCAAGATCGAGGGCGCCTGGTCGACGGTGGCGCTGATCGACGACGGGGTGGTGGCGGCGCGCGACCCGCTGGGCGTGCGCCCGCTGGTCATGGGCGAGCTCGACGGCGCCACCGTGTTCGCCTCCGAGAGCTGCGCCCTCGACATCATGGGCGCCACCTATCTGCGCGACCTCGATCCCGGCGAGGTGGTGGTGGTCGACGGCGGCGGCGTGCGCAGCCTGCGGCCGTTCGAGCAGAATGCCGGGCGCTTCTGCATCTTCGAATATGTCTACTTCGCCCGGCCCGACAGCGTCGTCGAGGGGCGCGGCGTCTACGACATCAGAAAGCGCATCGGCGAGGAGCTGGCCCGCGAGGCGCCGGCCAGCGCCGACGTGGTGGTGCCGGTGCCCGACAGCGGCGTGCCGGCGGCGATCGGCTACGCCCAGGCCTCGGGCCTGCCCTTCGAGCTCGGCATCATCCGCAACCACTATGTCGGGCGGACCTTCATCGAGCCCTCCGACCAGATCCGCCACCTGGGCGTGAAGCTCAAGCACAATGCCAACATGGCGACGCTGCGCGGCAAGAGCGTGGTGCTGGTCGACGACAGCATCGTGCGCGGCACCACCTCCACCAAGATCGTCAACATGGTCCGGCAGGCCGGGGCCCGCGAGGTCCACATGCGCATCGCCAGCCCGCCGACCACCCACAGCTGCTTTTACGGCGTCGACACGCCCGAGCGCAGCAAGCTGCTGGGCGCCCGCCATACCATCGAGCAGATGGCGCGGATCATCGGCGTCGACAGCCTCGCCTTCGTGACGATCGAGGGGCTCTACCGGGCGGTCGGCGAGGCGGGCCGCGATCCGGCGACCCCGCGCTTCTGCGACGCCTGCTTCACCGGCGACTACCCGACCCGGCTGGTCGATGCCGAGGAAGGGGCCCGCAAGCCGCAGGTCTCGCGCCTGCACGAGGAGGGTTGAGCATGCGTCTTTCGGACAGGATCGTCTGCATCACCGGGGCGAGCCGCGGCTTCGGCGCGGCGGTGGCGCGGGCATGTGCCGCGGAGGGCGCGCATCTGGTGCTGACCGGCCGCACCAAGGGCGGCCTCGAGGAGGTCGACGACGCGGTGCGCGCGGCCGGCGGCCAGGCGACGCTGATCCCCCTCGACCTGCGCCAGGGGCAGATGATCGACACGCTGGGCGCGGCCCTCTACGAGCGCTTCGGCCGGCTCGACGGGCTGGTTCTCAACGCTGGCGAGCTCGGCCCGATCACGCCCGTCTCGCATCTCGAGCCCAAAGTCCTCGAGCGGGTGATGGGCCTCAACGTGCTGGCCACGCACCGGCTGATCCGCTCGCTCGAGCCGCTCCTGAAGGCGTCGGCCGACGGCCGCGCGGTGGTCGTCACCGATGCGCCGGCGCGCGAGCCGCGGGCCTACTGGGGCGCCTATGCAGCCAGCAAGGCGGCGCTCGAGGCCTTGGCAAGGTGCTGGGCGCTGGAGCTGCGTATCACCCCGGTGCGGGTGAACCTGGCCGAGCCGGGCCCGATGGGCACGCGCCTGCGCGGCGATGCGTTCCCCGGCGAGAAGCCGGGCGATCAGCCCGAGCCGGCCCACTACGCTGCCGGGATCGTCGACCTGCTCGATCCGGCCTGCACCCGCAACGGCGAGCTGGTGCGGCTGCACGACAGCCCGGCCTGACAGAGAGCTGGCGACGAAGCCGTGGCGCAGGAGCCGGATCAAGGCGCTGCGCGCGGCTTTCTTCTTTTCCGTTCAACAGGCTGGCGGCGGTCGCTGACGAGCCGCGTGCACGGCCGCGCGATTGCGCCGGCCTGAGCAGAGGCGCCTGCAGCTGACACTGCAGGCGCCTGGACCCTATTCCGAGGCGTACGGATTTTCGCCGTGGCGCACGACGAAGCGCAGCGGCACGCCGTGCAGGTCGAACGCGTCCCGCATGCCCGCGGAGAGATAGCGCAGATAGCTGCCCGGCAGGTCCTCGGCCTGGCGGTTGGCGAACAGCGCGAAGGTCGGCGGCCGCGAGGAGGCCTGGGTCATGTAGCGGATCTTGATGCGCCGCTTGTTGACCAGCGGAGGCGGGTGGGCCTCCAGCGCCTCGCGCAGCCAGCGATTGAGCTGTGCCGTCGGGACCCGCTTGCGCCACCGCTCGTAGGCCTTGAAGAGGGTCGGCAGCAGCTTATCGACGCCGCGCCCGGTGCGCGCCGACAACGGCACGCAGATGACGCCCTTGACCTGCGCCAGCCGGTCGCCGAGGCGCTCGTGGAGCAGCGCCAGGGCCGCCTGGGGATCCTCCACCAGATCCCACTTGTTGACCACCACCACCAGCGCCCGTCCTTCGTCGATGGCGAGATTGGCGATGGTCAGGTCCTGGTGCTCGAGCGGCATCGTGGCGTCCATCACCAGCACCACGACATGGGCGCTGCGGATCGAGCGGATGGTCGCCGAGACCGAGAGCTTCTCGACCTGCTGCTCGATCCGCGTGCGCCGACGCAGGCCCGCGGTGTCGATCAGCTCGATCTCGCGGTCCTCGAACTGCCAGACGATGCTCACGCTGTCGCGGGTGAGGCCGGGCTCCGGCCCGGTCAGCAGCCGCTGGCGGTCGATCAGCCGGTTGACGAGCGAGGACTTGCCGACATTGGGGCGGCCGACGATGGCAAGCCGCACCCGCTTGGGGCCGGCCTCCTCCTCCTCGTCCTCGGCGGCCGCGTCCAGCGCGTCGGGCTCGCCGGCTTCGTCCTCTTCCGCGGACGCCTCGGGGACGGCGAGGAGAGGGCGCAGCATGTCGGCGAGGTCGACCAGCCCCTCGCCATGCTCGGCCGAGACCCACACCGGCTCGCCCAGACCCAGGCTCCAGGCCTCGGCGGCGCCGGCGATGGCGGCGCGCCCCTCGCACTTGTTGGCGACCAGCAGGACCGGCTTGTCGGAGCGCCGCAGGATCTCGGCGATCTCCTGGTCGGCCGGGGTGACGCCGGCCCGCGCATCGATCAGGAAGAGGCCGATATCGGCCTCCTCGAGCCCCTCGAAGGTGAGCTGGCGCAGCCGGCCCGGCAGCGTCTCCTCGCCGCCCGCCTCCACACCGGCGGTGTCGACGACGCGGAAGGTCAGGTCGTAGAGCCGGCCGTCGCCCTCGAGGCGATCGCGGGTCAGCCCAGGCAGATCGTGGACCAGCGCCTGGCGCCGCCCCACCATGCGGTTGAACAGGGTGGACTTGCCGACATTGGGCCGGCCAAGGATCGCCACGGTGCGCATCGAACAACCTCGAGAGACAAGGGCCGGCCGTCAGCGGCCGGCCCGACCGGTCAGCGGAAAGCGTGCAGCTCGCCGCCGTCGGTGAGAATATAGACGGTTCCGCCGGCCACGACAGGCGGCTGAGTGGCGCGGCCCGGGAAGGAGAGGCGCTCGAGGATCTCGCCGTTGGCGGGGGAGACGCTTGCCAGCACGCCGCTCGAGGAGGCGAGCAGCAGCCTGCCGCCGGCCAGCACCGGGCCCGCCCACAAGGCCGGCGTCTCGTCCTTTGCGGCAGCGGCGTTGAGCGGCGCCACCCAGCGGATCCGGCCATTGCCGGCCAGAAGCGAGATCAGCTCGCCGCGCTCGCTCGCGAGGAACACAAACTCGCCGGCGGGCCACGGCGTGAACAGCGAGGTCAGGTCGTGGTCCCACAGGCGATCGCCCCGGCCGAGGCTGAAGGCCGCGGTCTCGCCGCCGCTGCCGGCCAGAAACACCCGACCGTCGGCTACCGCGGGGGCGCCGGTGATATCGCTGATGGTGCCGATCGCCAGCGTCCGGCGCGGGCGCAGCAGCGTGTCGGTCCAGATCGGGCTGCCGTCGGCCAGCGCCAGGGCGAAGACCTCGCCGGAGGAGTAGGTGACGATCACCCGCTCGCCGACCACCGCCGGCGAGGAGGCACCGAGGATTCCGGTCTGCTCGAAGAGGCCCGCATGCCGCCACAGCACGTCGCCCTCGGCTGCACCCAGGACGAAGAGCTGGTTGTCGGCGGTGCGTACCAGCACGCGCCCCTCGGCGAAGGCAGGGGCGCTGCGGATCGGCGCCAGCAGGTTGCGGCGCCACAGCTCGGTGCCGGATGCAGCGTCGAGGGCTGCGACCTCGCCCCAGCTCTCGGTGACGTAGAGCCGCCCGTCGGCAAAGGCGAGGCCGCCGCCGCCCAGGCGGTCGGAGCCGTCGCGGCCCTCGGGCTCCCAGCGCCAGACCCGGCGCCCGTCGCCGGCCGAGACCGCGGTGACGCTGCCGGCGCCGTCGACGGCGAAGACTTTGCCGTCGGCGACCACCGGGCGGCCGAGCAGGCGGGCGCCGCCGGCGGCTCCCTCGCCGATGCCCGCACTCCAGGCGCGCTTCAGGCTCGCCGGGGCGGCGAGATGGCCCGGCGCGTGGCTGGCGCTGCCCCCGTCCTGCGGCCAGGTCTCGCTGGGCCGGGCCGGCGGGAGCTGCACGGGCACGTCGGCCAGCATCGGATCGGCGCTGGGCCCGTCGCCGAGCAGCATGACCGGCACGCGGGTACCGGGCAGCGGCGTGTCCTCGTCGCCCATCCAGGGCAGGCTGCTGCAGCCGGCGAGCAGCAGGGCGAGCGGGCCGGCGAGGGCGGCGGTACGGCGCAGCTTCATGAGGCGGTCCTGGTCGGTTCGGCGCCCAGCGCTCGGAGGAGTTCGTCGGCGCGCTCTCTGGCGGCGCGCGGCGTCTGGGCGTCGCCGCGCATCGCCTCCAGCGCCTCGACCGCCCGGCTCCGCTCGCCGGCGCGCAGGGCGGCAGCGGCGATGAGCTCGCGGGCGAGATGGCGCCATGCCCCGGTCTCGGTGGCGAGCGGCTCGAGACGGGCGATGATCCCGGCTGGCGGTGCCTCGTCCACCTCGAGCGAGGCGCCGAGCACAACCGCAAGGTCACGCAGCATCGGGTCGGCGCCTTCGTCGCCGGCCAGCGTCTCGAGCGCCGCCCCGGCTGCCTTGCGGTCGCCGGCCTCGAGCGCGGCGGTGGCGGCCTGCAGGCGGGCGAGGGCGGCAAAGCCGGCAGGCGCATCCTCGGCGAACGCGCTGAAGGCGGCGGCCGCCTCGGCGGGCTTGCCGCCGGCCAGCAGCTGCTCGGCGGCGGCGAAGCCGCGCGCCGCCTCGGTGGCCTGGCGGTGCTGCCACCACTGCCAGCCCTGCCAGCCGACGCCGGCCAGCACGAGCAGCAGGACCACGCCGACCGCGAGGCCGCCCCAGCGCTTCCACAGCGCCACGAGCTTGTCGCGCTGCAGCTCCTCGTCGACTTCGCGGAAAAGTTCTTCGGCCTTCACCTGCGCCTACCCGGTCGGTGTCCTTGTACGTCGCCTGCGGCCGTCGCTCGCCGACGCCACGCACGGCGCCGCGGCGACAGACCCACGGCCGGCGAAGAGGTATGGGAGCAGAACGGGTTTGGCAAGGCTGTCCGCCTACCTTAACCTCTGCGTGCCACCAGCCGGGAGGAAGCCATGCCCAGGCTCTTCATCGCTCTCGACCTTCCGGAGGAGACGGCAGCCGAGCTCGACCGGCTGTGCGTCGGCCTGCCCGGGGCGCGCTGGACCGATCCCGGCGACTTCCACCTGACGTTGCGCTTCATCGGCGAGGTCGACCACGCCACCTTCTGCGAGGTCGGCGAGGCCCTGGCCTCGGTAAGCCTGCGGCCCTTCGAGATGCGCCTCAAGGGGCTGGGCGAGTTCCCGCCGCGCGGGCCGATGCACACGCTTTGGGCCGGCATCGAGGCGCCCGACGCGCTGATGCAGCTCAAGCGCCGCCTCGACCGCGTGTGTGACGAGGCGGGGGTGGCGCGCGAGAAGCGCAAGTTCGTGCCGCACGTCACCCTGGCGCGGTTCCGCGAGCCGCCGCCGCACGAGCGCTATGCCAGCTGGCTGGCACGCCGGGCGCTGTTCAGGACGGCGCCCTTCCCGGTGAGCCACTTCACCCTCTATTCGAGCATCCTGCGGTCGGACGGCGCCGAGCACGTGCCCGAGGCGTCCTATGACTTCGTCAGCGGGGTGATGGAGCGCGTCTAGCGCTGCCGGACAGGTGAACACCGGCTCGCAGCCGCGTCCTGGTTCCCCATGATCGGTCTCGACGATCATGCCTCGCCCGGGTGCGCCGGCTCGGGCGAGATCCGGCCGCCGACCGACCTTGTTGCTCCCGTTATCGTCCAGTCATCGCTCCTGCGCGCTGCCGCTCCGACCGTCACGAAATTGCGATGCGGAGCCTCTATTACCGCGGCCACGCAAATCCCCGCGTAACAGCAGCTCGCCGGAAAGAAGATGATCAGAACACTCGTCGCAGCGGCTGCCGCCGTTGTCATGGCAGGATCCGTCCAGGCTCAGCCGCTCAGGTTCGCCGTCACCGATATCGAGGGGCTGGAGGCTCTCCAGCAGGAGTTCGCTCCCTTCGAGGCGGCGCTCGAGGAGGCCTCCGGGCAGGAGATCGAGCTGCTGCCGGTGAGCTCGCGCACTGCCGCGGTCGAGGCGATCAGGCAGGGGCTGGTGGATCTCGTGCTCACCGGGCCGGCTGAATACGTGGTGATCGACGGGCTCACCGAGGCTCAGATCGTCACTGCCTGGCAGCGCCCCAACTATTACGCCCAGATCGTCGTCATGGCCGAAGGCCCGATCAAGTCCGTCGCCGACCTCAAGGGCAAGACGGTGAGCTTCGGCTCGGTCGGCTCGACCTCGCAGCATCTGGGCCCCGCCCAGGTCCTGGCCGATTTCGGCCTGGCCTACGGCAGCGATTACACGCCGCAGATCATCTCGCGCAACGTCGCGGCCGAGGCGCTGATCCGCGGCGACCTTCACGCCATCGGCATGAACGAAGGGCATCTGGCCTCGATCCGCGCGGCGTTTCCGGATCAGTCGTTCATGGTCGTCGCGCGCGGTCGCGATCTGCCCAACGACATCCTCGTCGCCCGCAAGGACGCCGATCCCGACGCGATCGCGGCAGTCAAGAAGGCCTTCGTCGAGCAGGGCGAGAAGCTGATGGCCGCCGTCGTGAAGGGCGAGGACAACAAGAAGTACACCGGCGGCTTCTTCCTCACCCAGGTCCAGGACAGCGACTACGACTACGTTCGTGCGATGTATGCGACCATTGGCGTCGACAGCAGTGCGTTCGTCGGCGATTGATCAGGTCCTCGAGCGGCAGGCGGCGTTGCCCGGTGCAGCGCCGCCTGCCGTCTCACCGCCGCGCGCCAGGCCCGTCGCCGACGAGGCCGGCGATGTCGCCGCGCCGATGATCGCGGCGCGCGGGCTGAGGAAATCCTATGACGGGCGGCTCGACATCCTCAAAGGCGTGGATCTGGCCGTCTCGCCCGGCGAGCGGGTGGCCCTGATCGGCGCGAACGGCTGCGGCAAGTCCACGCTGCTGAAATGCCTCATCGCCCTGCACGGAATCTCGGGCGGGAGCCTCTCCACGATGGGCAGGGACCTCTCGCGTCCGGTCGGCCCGGAGGTGCAGCGCCAGGTGCGCCGGCAGACCGGCTTCGTCTTCCAAAAGCACTGCCTCGTGCGCCGCCGCACGGTCCTCTCCAACGTGGTTCACGGCTTCTTCGGCGAGGCGGGAAGCTGGCGCGCCTTCTCTCACAACCTCGCCCCCGCGGGCTGGCGCGAGGCCGCCATGGAGTCGCTGGCCGAGGTGCGCCTCGCCGAACGGGCTCTCGCCCGGGCCGATTCGCTCTCGGGCGGGCAGCAGCAGCGGGTGGCCATCGCCCGCGCCCTGGTCCGCCGTCCCCGCCTGCTGATCGCCGACGAGCCGGCCGCGAGCCTCGATCCGGTCTCCGGCCGCAACGTCATGGAGCTCTTCACACGGCTTTGCGCCACGCACGGGATCACGCTTCTCTTCACCTCGCACGACATGGCGCACGCGCTCGGGCATGCGAGCCGCGTGGTGGCGCTGAAGCAGGGGCGCGTCCTTTTCGACAAGCCCCCCAGCCAGGTCACGCCCGCCGATCTGAAAGAGACGTTCGATGACTGACGCCGGGAAGGCGGCGCCCGGGCGCCTGTCCGGGCTGACGCCCCTGCACTTCGTCACGCTGGTCACGCTGGGCGCGCTGATCCTCGCCTCCATGGGCCAGGTGGCACCGTCGCCCCGGCAGCTGGCCAGCGGCGTGCCGGGCATGGTCGATCTGGTGGGGCGAATGATGCCGCCCAGCACCGAGCCGGGCTTCCTCTGGCGTGTCACCGTGCGGATCGTCGAGACCTTCCAGATCGCGCTGGTGGGTGCCGCCATCGGCATCGTCCTCAGCCTGCCGATCGCCTGGCTGGGCGCGCGGGGCGTGTCGCCGCTGGGCCGCGGCAGCTACCTGGTCAAGGCGCTGGTCTCGTTGCTGCGCACCATCCCGGATCTGGTGTGGGCGCTGCTTTTCGTCGCGACGGTGGGGCTCGGCGCCGTCGCCGGAACGATGACCATCATGGTCGATACCATCGGCTTTTGCGGCCGCTTCTTTGCCGAGGCGATGGAGGATGCCGAGAAGGAGCCGCAGGAGGCGCTGTCGGCGATGGGGGCGGGGCGCGGATCCATCCTCGCCGGCGCGATCCTCCCCGACATCATGCCCTCGCTGATCAACTCCTCGCTCTTCGCGCTGGAGAAGGCGGTCCGCTCCTCCGTCGTGCTCGGCCTCGTCGGTGCCGGCGGAATCGGTCAGGAGCTGAAGGTGGCCTTCGACCTCTTCCAGTACCGCAACGCCTCGACCATCATCCTCGTGATCTTCCTGATCGTGCTGGCCATGGAGTTCTGCGCCGACAAGCTGCGCGCGCGGGTCCAGTGACCCGCGCACTGCACCGGGTTCATTCCCGATGGCCGGAGCGCGCGCCGCGCGCTCACTCCCACTCGATGGTGCCGGGGGGCTTGCTGGTGTAGTCGTAGGTGACCCGGTTGATGCCCTTGACCTCGTTGACGATGCGCGAGGCGACGCGGCCGAGGAAGGCCGCCTCGAAGGGGTAGAAATCGGCGGTCATGCCGTCGACCGAGGTCACCGCGCGCAGGGCGCAGACCGCCTCGTAGGTGCGGCCGTCGCCCATCACGCCCACGGTCTTGACCGGCAGCAGCACGGCGAAGGCCTGCCAGATCTCGTCGTAGAGGCCGGCGGCGCGGATCTCTTCCAGATAGATCCGGTCGGCCTGCTGCAGGATCTGGACGCGCTCGCGGGTGATCTCGCCCAGGATGCGCACGGCGAGGCCGGGCCCGGGGAAGGGGTGGCGGCCCACGAAGATCTCGGGCAGGCCCAGCTCGCGGCCGAGCTCGCGCACCTCGTCCTTGAAGAGCTCGCGCAGCGGCTCCACCAGCTTCAGGCGCATCCGCTCGGGCAGGCCGCCCACATTGTGGTGCGACTTGATGGTGACCGAGGGGCCGCGGAACGAGACGCTCTCGATGACGTCGGGATAGAGCGTGCCCTGGGCCAGCCAGTCCACCGTGCCGATCTTGGCACTCTCCTCCTCGAACACGTCGATGAAGGTGCCACCGATGATCTTGCGCTTGCGCTCGGGATCGGTGACGCCGGCGAGCTTGCCCAGGAAAAGCTCGCCCGCGTCGACATGGACCAGCGGGATGTTGAAGTGCTCGCGGAACAGGCTGACGATCTGCTCGACCTCGCCGTGGCGCAAGAGGCCGGTGTCGACGAACACGCAGGTGAGCTGCTCGCCCACCGCCTCGTGCAGGAGCAGGGCGGTGACCGCCGAATCGACGCCGCCGGAGAGGCCGCAGATGACCTTGCCGTCGCCCACCTGCTCGCGGATCCGCGCCACCGCCTGGGCCCGGTAGGCCTCCATCGACCAGTCGCCGGAGAGGCGGGCGATGCGGAAGCAGAAGTTGGCCAGCAGCTCCTTGCCGATCTCGGTGTGCACCACCTCCGGATGGAACTGCAGGCCGTAATAGTGGCGGGTCTCGTCGGCGATGGCGGCGAACGGCGAGGCCGGGCTCTGCGCCACCGGGTGGAAGCCTTCGGGCAGCGCTGCGACGCGATCCCCGTGGCTCATCCAGACGCTGGACCTCTCGCCCACCCTGAGCAGCCCGTCGAAGAGCGGGCATTCGCGCAGCAGCTCGATCTCGGCGCGGCCGAACTCGCGGTGGCTGGAGGGCTCGACCCGGCCGCCGAGCTGCGCGCACATGGTCTGCTCGCCGTAGCAGATTCCCAGCACCGGCACGCCCAGCGCGAAGACCGCCTCGGGCGCCGTGGGTGCCGCCGCCTCGTGGGTCGATGCGGGGCCGCCGGAGAGGATGACCGCATGCGGGGCGAACTCGCGCACCTGCTCGTCCGACCAGGTGCAGGGGTGGATCTCGCAGAACACCCGGAGCTCGCGCAGCCGGCGCGCGATGAGCTGGGTGAACTGCGAACCGAAATCGAGGATGAGAACGCGCTCGGTCATGGGGCCTGGCCGGTCGGGAGGGGGATGGGGGGCGGATAGCCGAAATCGGCCGCGACATGAAGGGACAAAGCGTCCCGCCTCGCCACGGAACCCGTTCGGCGGCCTGTCGTTGTCCGATGGTCGGCGCCCCGGGGGCCGTCCTTCGGCGGCGTCCGCCGGGCCGCGGACGAGCCCGGACCCCACGGAAGAAAAGGAGATCGGCCATGGCCGTCTCGACGATGCAGGACCTGTTCGTGAACGAGCTGCGGGACATCTACCATGCCGAAAAGCAGCTCTTGAAGGCGCTTCCGAAGATGGCGAAGGCGGCGAGCCGGGAGGATCTCCGGCAGGCCTTCCAGAGCCACCTCGAGGAGACGCGGGGCCATGTCGAGCGTCTCGAGGAGGTCTTCGACACGCTCGATCTCGCCAAGCGCGGCAAGACCTGCGAGGCGATGCAGGGCCTCGTCGAGGAGGGCCGCGAGATCCTCGAGGAGGTCGAGGACGGGGCGGTGCGCGATGCCGGCCTGATCACCGCGGCCCAGAAGGTCGAGCATTACGAGATCGCCAGCTACGGCTCGCTCGTGGCGCTTGCTCGCCAGATCGGCAACGAGGAGGTGGCCACGATCCTTCATCGAACGCTGGAGGAGGAGAAGGCCGCCGACCAGAAGCTCACGAAGCTCGCCCAGGGCGGCGTGAACCAGGCGGCGGCCCGCTAGAACCGGGCTCTCCCCAGGGGCATACCGCACGGCGCGCGGCCGTCCTCGAGGCGAGGCGGCCGCGGCCTTTTTCGCAAACCCGCTTCACAGCCCCCGGCCACATGGTATAGGGAGCCGCCTCGACGGTGCCGGTCGTCGGGCTTGGTTACGTGCGGCCGCGCAAAAAGTGCGGCCGGCGGACGGCGCGGGCGTGGTGGAACTGGTAGACACGCAGGATTTAGGTTCCTGTGGCGCGAGCCGTGAGAGTTCGAGTCTCTCCGCCCGCACCAGCCGCCGCCGCAGGTGAGGACAGGGTGGCCCAGCGCGGGCCGCGGGCGACAGTTCGGGAAGCGAGGAATGCAGGTCACGGAAGTCTCGGCCGAAGGCTTGATGCGCGAGTACAAGGTCGTCGTCCCCGCCGGGGAGATGGAGGACCGGGTCAACAGCCGCCTCAAGCGCCTCGCGCAGACCATCAAGATGCCGGGCTTCAGGCCCGGCAAGGCGCCGATCTCGCTGCTCAAGAAGCAGTATGGCCGCTCGGTGATGGGCGAGGTCCTCGAGCAGGCGGTCGACGAGGGGACCCGCAAGGCGATCGGCGAGAACAATCTGCGCCCGGCCCTGCGCCCCAAGGTCGAAATCGCCTCGTTCGACGAGGGCAAGGATCTCGAGTTCGACATGAAGGTCGAGCTCCTGCCGGAGCTGCCCCAGGTCGATCTCTCGGCCATCGAGCTCAGCAAGCCGGTGGCCGAGGTCGACGACGCGCGCATCGACGAGGCGCTTCAGAACATCGCCAAGTCGCGTCAGACCTTCGAGGCGCCGGCCGAGCCGCGCCCCGCGCAGGACGGCGACCAGGTGGTCATCGACTTCGTGGGCCGGATCGACGGCGAGGCCTTCGAGGGCGGCTCGAGCGAGGGCTTCCAGCTGACCCTGGGCTCCAAGAGCATGGTCGAGGGCTTCGAGGACCAGCTCGTCGGCGCCTCGGCCGGCGAGACCCGCGAGGTCAAGGTGACCTTCCCCGAGAGCTATCCCGAGAACCTGCGCGGCAAGGACGCGGCGTTCGAGGTGACGGTGAAGGAGGTCAAGGCGCCGCTGCCGCTGGCGATCGACGACGCCTTCGCCAAGGAGCTGGGCCTCGACGACCTGGCCGCGGTGCGCAATGCCGTCAAGGAGCGTATCGAGAGCGAGTACCAGGGCTTCACCCGCAACAAGATGAAGCGCGAGCTGCTCGACAAGCTGGCCGACGGCTACGGCTTCGAGGTGCCCGCCGGGATGGTGGACCTCGAGTTCGACGCCATCTGGAAGCAGCTCCAGGACGAGATGGGCCGCACCGGGCAGAGCTTCGAGGAGATGGGCTCGAGCGAGGAGGAGACGCGTCAGGAGTACCGCGCGATCGCCGAGCGGCGCGTGCGGTTGGGCCTGCTGCTCTCCGACATCGGCACCCGCCACGACGTGAAGGTCGAGAACCAGGAGCTCCAGCAGGCGGTGATGCGCGAGGCGATGCGCTTCCCCGGCAAGGAGCGCGAGGTGTTCGAGTTCTTCCGCAAGAACACCGACGCCATCGAGCAGCTGCGTGCGCCGCTCTTCGAGGACAAGGTGGTCGACCACATCTTCTCGCTGGTAAAGGTCGACGAGCAGAAGGTGAGCGTCGAGGAGCTGCTCCGCGATCCCGACGAGGACGGGGACGAGGCGGCCGGCGCCGACGAGAGCAACGAGAACAAGCAAGCCTCGGCCTGACGGGCCGGCGCATCGCGGTCAGCGTGAGGAACAGGAGAGCGCATGAGCATCGTTAGCCAACTCGTGCCGATGGTGGTCGAGCAGACGGCCAGGGGCGAGCGCGCCTACGACATCTACTCGCGGATGCTCAAGGAGCGGATCATCTTCGTGATGGGGCCGATCGACGACCACATCGCGAGCCTGGTGACCGCCCAGCTCCTGTTCCTGGAGTCGGAGAATCCCGAAAAGGACATCTCCCTCTACATCAACTCGCCGGGCGGGATCGTGACCTCCGGGCTCGCGATCTACGACACGATGCAGTACATCCGCCCCGACGTGGCGACCATCTGCATCGGCCAGGCGGCGTCGATGGGCTCGCTGCTGCTGGCCGCGGGCGCTGCCGGCAAGCGCTACTGCCTGCCGCATGCACGGGTGATGACGCATCAGCCCTCGGGCGGGTTCCAGGGGCAGGCGACCGACATCGAGATCCATGCTCGCGAGATCTTGAGCATGAAGCAGCGCCTCAACGAGATCTACGTGCGGCATACCGGCCGCACGCTGGTCGAGATCGAGTCGCGCATGGAGCGCGACACCTTCATGAGCGCCGAGCAGGCCCGCGAGTTCGGCCTGGTCGACGAGGTGATGGAGAAGCGGGCGCCGCGACCGCCCCAGGGCTGAGCCTGAACGATGCCCCGGACGCGACGGCCGCTCCTGCGGCCGGTCGCCGCGCCCGGGCCGCCGCCGTCGTCCGGCCTCTGGAACAGGCCGCCGCGGCACACGATGTAGCGAAGAACCGCGGGCGTTCCCGGACGTTCCGTGCCCGAGCCCATGCCTGCGCCCCTTCAGCCGGGTTGTGTCGTCTGGAGGGGGTCGCTACCATGCATGGCCGTGACCTCGCAGGAATCAGCGATCGATGAGCAAAGCCAGCGGCGATTCGAAAAACACGCTCTATTGTTCCTTTTGCGGAAAGAGCCAGCACGAGGTTCGCAAGCTCATCGCGGGACCGACGGTCTTCATCTGCGATGAGTGCGTCGAGCTCTGCATGGATATCATCCGTGAGGAGAACAAGAGCGCGGTCGCCAAGAGCCGCGCGGGCGTCCCGACACCGGCCGAGATCAACACCATCCTCGACGACTACGTGATCGGCCAGGATCACGCCAAGCGCGTCCTCTCGGTGGCGGTCCACAATCATTACAAGCGCCTGGCGCATGGCGGGAAGGGCGGCGAGGTCGAGCTGGCCAAGTCGAACATCCTGCTGGTGGGCCCGACCGGCTGCGGCAAGACCCTGCTGGCCCAGACGCTGGCGCGCACCCTCGACGTGCCGTTCACCATGGCCGACGCCACGACGCTGACCGAGGCCGGCTATGTGGGCGAGGATGTCGAGAACATCATCCTCAAGCTGCTTCAGGCCGCCGACTACAATGTCGAGCGGGCCCAGCGCGGCATCGTCTACATCGACGAGGTCGACAAGATCAGCCGCAAGGCCGAGAACCCTTCGATCACCCGCGACGTCTCGGGCGAGGGCGTCCAGCAGGCGCTCTTGAAGATCATCGAGGGCACGGTCGCCAGCGT
The DNA here is from genome assembly GCA_029211145.1 of Marinimicrococcus flavescens. Lineage (GTDB taxonomy): Bacteria > Pseudomonadota > Alphaproteobacteria > Geminicoccales > Geminicoccaceae > Marinimicrococcus > Marinimicrococcus flavescens. The sequence continues at coordinate 53,153 of JARGEQ010000096.1, read as the reverse complement.
GCCGCCGCAGGGCGGCCGCAAGCATCCCCAGCAGGAATTCCTGCAGGTCGACACCACCAACATCCTGTTCATCTGCGGCGGCGCCTTCGCCGGCCTCGACCGCATCATCGGCGATCGCTCGCGCAAGCGCTCGATGGGCTTCGGCGCCGAGGTGGCGGCCCCCGACGAGCGCAAGACGGGTGACCTCCTGCGCGAGGTCGAGCCCGATGACCTGCTGAAGTTCGGCCTCATCCCCGAGTTCGTCGGCCGCCTGCCAGTGGTGGCGACCCTCCACGATCTGGACGTCGACGCTCTGGTCACGATCCTGCGCGAGCCCAAGAACGCGCTGGTCAAGCAGTACCAGAAGCTGTTCGACATGGAGGGGGTGAGCCTCACCTTCACCGAGGACGCCCTCAAGGCCATCGCCGAGCGGGCCATCCAGCGCAAGACCGGCGCGCGAGGCCTGCGCTCCATCATGGAGGGCATCCTGCTCGACACCATGTTCGAGCTGCCCTCGATGACCGGGGTCTCGGAGATCGTGGTGAACAAGGAGGTTGCGGAGAACAGGGCCAAGCCGCTCATGATCTATGCCGACCAGAAGGGCGGGGCCGGCGCCGCCTCGTGAGGCGCACGCCGCAGCCCTGCCGCGGCGTGCGGGAACGCGCCTTGAAAGGCGGCGCTGCCGGGACCACCTCTAGGTTCGTTCGTCAGACAGGCGCCGTCCCGGTGGCGGTTGCAGCGAGGTAGCATGAGCGAGACACCGAACGCCACGACTTTCCCGGTCCTGCCGCTCAGGGACATCGTCGTATTCCCGCACATGATCGTCCCGCTCTTCGTCGGCCGCGAGAAGTCCATCGCGGCGCTCGAGGAGGTCATGAAGGACGACAAGCAGATCCTTCTGGTCGCTCAGAAGAACGCCAGCCAGGACGATCCGGGCCGCGACGACATCTACGATGTCGGCACGGTCTCGAGCGTCCTGCAGCTCCTCAAGCTGCCCGACGGCACCGTCAAGGTGCTGGTCGAGGGTGCCTCCCGGGCGAAGATCCGTCTCTTCGTCGAGAACGACGACTTCTTCCAGGTCGAGGCCGAGGCTTTGAGCGAGGCGGACGTCGAGCCGCGCGAGATCGAGGCGCTGTCGCGGGCGGTCACCGCCCAGTTCGAGCAGTACGTCAAGCTCAACAAGAAGGTCCCGCCGGAGGTCCTGGTCTCGCTCGGGCAGATCGAGGATCCGGGCAAGCTCGCCGACACCATCGCCGCCCATCTCTCCTTGAAGATCGCCGAGAAGCAGGAGCTCCTCGAGACCGGCTCGCTGGCGGAGCGGCTCGAGCGCCTCTACGGCTTCATGGAGGGGGAGATCTCGGTTCTCCAGGTGGAGAAGCGGATCCGCTCGCGCGTCAAGCGCCAGATGGAGAAGACCCAGCGCGAGTACTATCTCAACGAGCAGATGAAGGCGATCCAGAAGGAGCTGGGCGAGCTCGAGGACGGCAAGGACGAGCTGGGCGAGCTCGAGGAGCGGATCGAGAAGACCAAGCTCTCGAAGGAGGCCAACGAGAAGGCCAGGACGGAGCTCAAGAAGCTCCGCACGATGAGCCCGATGTCGGCCGAGGCCACCGTCGTCCGCAACTATCTGGACTGGATCCTCTCGATCCCGTGGAAGAAGCGCTCCAAGGTGTCGAAGGATCTCAAGCGCGCCCAGGACATTCTCGACGCCGATCACTATGGGCTCGAGAAGGTCAAGGAGCGGATCATCGAATATCTGGCGGTCCAGCAGCGCGTCGACAAGATGAAGGGCCCGATCCTGTGCCTCGTCGGCCCTCCGGGCGTCGGCAAGACCAGCCTCGGCAAGTCGCTGGCCAAGTCCACCGGCCGCAACTTCGTCCGGGTGAGCCTCGGCGGGGTGCGTGACGAGGCGGAGATCCGCGGCCATCGCCGGACCTATATCGGCTCGATGCCCGGTAAGGTCATCCAGAGCATGAAGAAGGCCAAGACGTCGAACCCGCTCTTCATGCTCGACGAGATCGACAAGATGGGCTCGGACTTCCGCGGCGATCCCAGCTCGGCGCTGCTCGAGGTGCTCGACCCCGAGCAGAACGGCAACTTCAACGACCATTATCTCGAGGTCGACTACGATCTGTCCGACGCGATGTTCGTTTGCACCGCGAACACGCTCAGGATGCCGCAGCCGCTCCTCGACCGGATGGAGATCATCCGGATCCCCGGCTACACCGAGGACGAGAAGGTCGAGATCGCCAAGCGGCACCTGATCCCCAAGCAGCGCGAGCAGCACGGGCTCAAGGCCGAGGAGTGGACGATCGCCGACGAGGCGCTGCTCGACCTGGTCCGCTACTTCACCCGCGAGGCCGGCGTGCGGAACCTGGAGCGCGAGATCGCCAATCTCGCCCGCAAGTCGATCAAGGAGATCCTCGTCGAGGGCAAGAAGGGGGTGAAGATCACCCGCAAGAACCTCGACAAGTATGCCGGCGTGAAGAAGTACCGCTACGGCGAGGCCGAGCTCGAGGATCATGTGGGCGTCACCACCGGCCTCGCCTGGACCGAGGTCGGCGGCGAGCTGCTGTCGGTCGAGGCGGTCATGGTGCCCGGCAAGGGCAAGATGACGATCACCGGCAAGCTCGGCGACGTGATGCAGGAGTCGGTGCAGGCGGCGCGCTCCTACGTGCGCTCCCGCTCCGCGATGCTGGGCGTGCGCTCCGACAGTTTCGAGAAGGCCGACATCCATATCCACGTGCCCGAGGGGGCGACCCCCAAGGACGGCCCCTCGGCCGGCGTGGCGATGGTGACCTCGATCGTCTCGGTGCTCACCAAGGTGCCGGTGCGGGCGTCGGTGGCGATGACCGGCGAGATCACCCTGCGCGGCCGGGTCCTGGCAATCGGCGGGCTCAAGGAGAAGCTTCTCGCGGCGCTGCGGGGCGGCATCAAGACGGTGCTGATCCCCAAGGAGAACGAGAAGGACCTCGCCGACATCCCGGACAATGTGAAGAAGAACCTCGAGATCGTGCCGGTCGCGACGGCCGACGAGGTGCTGCGCCGGGCGCTGGTGCGGATGCCGGAGGCGCTCGGCGACGAGCCCCCGGCAGAGGTGCCGCCAGCCGCTCCCGAGATGGAGAAGACCGCCCGTCTGCCGAACTGAGGCGCGGCGCGTGAAGCGGAAAGGGGCCTGCCCGGCGACGGGTGGGCCCCTTTTCCTTTGAGCGCCGCCGCAGGGGCTTCAGGCGGCGTTCTTGCGGCGCAGCCACTCTTCGAGCGCCTCGCGGCTCCGCTCGAGGACCGGGGCTGCCGCCGGATGGGCGTCGAGGGCGCGGCGCCACGCCACGAGGCTGTCGGGCAGCGGCGCACGCTCGCCCAGCGCTGCAAGCATCATGTCGCCCATCAGCAGCGTGGCTGGATAGGCGGCGTCGGCGAGGCCGATCCGTGGCCCGCCGAGCCACGGTGATGGCTTGGCCAGCAAGGCCAGCTCGTGCAGCCGCTTTCGGTAGGTCTCGGCAGCCGCCGCCACCGCGCTCCGGTCCCGCACCGCCGGGTCCATCTGCGGGAAGAGCCCGCGCAGCACCGGCTCGAGGCGGGTGTCGTGGAAGCGCGCGAGCTGGCGGGCCAGAGCGCGCGCCACCGTACCCTCCGGCAGCAGCGGCGGCTCCGGGTAAGCCTCCTCGAGATATTCGTTGATGGTCTCGCTCTCGGCCAGGACCAGCTTGTCGTCGACCAGCGCCGGGATGGTGCCCGTCGGGACGATGGCGCGGTACTCGGGCGAGCCGTAGCCGCCGGGCGGCAGGCGGATCGCGTAGGCGAGGTTCTTGAGGCGCAGCACGATCTCGACCTTGGCGCAGAAGTTCGAGACCGGATGGGCGTAGAGGACGAGGCTCATGAGAACTTTCCCGGGCGTGGCGGCAGGGGCGGCGGTGCTAGTCGGCGATCCGCCACTTTTTCTGCAGCTCGCCCAGGACGCCGTTGGCGTGGTTCAGCCGCACCCAGTGGTTCACGAAGTTGATCCACACCTGGTCGGACTGGGGCAGCAGGAAGGCGCCGGGCCGCCGCGCCCGCGCCTGGTCGACCGGCACGGTGACGAGCTCGGGATAGGCCTCTTTCAAGGAGGCCGCCTCGACATTGCTGGTGATCGCCACCAGGGCGCGGCCCGAGAGGACCTCCTGGAAGTCGCGCGCCGGCGACTCCACCGCGACGATCTTCGCATTCGGGAAGAACTGCCTGGCCTGCTGCTCGAAGACCGTGCCCAACGTCACCGCCACCGTCACCTCGGGCCTGTCGATGCTGTCCCAGCCCTGGAACTGCTCGAGATTGCCGCGCAGGGTCATCGGCACGGTGCCGAAGTCGACATAAGGCTCGCTGAAGCCCGCTACCTTGGCGCGCTGGACGTTGAGCGAGGCGGAGGTGGTGATATCGTACTTGTCGGCGACAATGCCGTTGACCAGGGTCTTCCAGTCCGTCGGGACGAACTGGATGGCGACCCCCATGTCTTCCGCCAGCTGCCTCACCACGTCGATGTCGTAGCCCACATAGTCGCCGCTGCCGGGATCCTTGAAGCTCATCGGCTTGAAATCGCCGGTCGTGCCGACGCGCAGCGTGCCGCTCTCCAGCACGCGCTGGAGGTTGGAGGCCGGCTGCGCCTCGGCGGCGGCCAGCGGCACGAGAAGGCCCAGAAGGCCGAGGAGCCTGGGGAGCAATCGCATGACGGCAAGTCTCCGGGTTGTCCGGCCGCGGGCCGGCGGCGAGGCCAGCTTGCGCGCGGGGCGCGACCGCGTCCACCCCCGAAGCCTCGTGCCCCGCCCGGCGGGTATTGGCCGCAGCCATTTCACGCTCTACAGCTTTGGTGGTGGGTGCGGGGAGGGAGAACGGCGTGAGCGGCGAGACGGGCATCGTGCTGGTCGAGCGGGTGAGCAAGAGCTTCGACGGCTTTCGCGCCCTGGACGAGGTCTCGCTGGCGGTACGGCCCGGCGAGCGGGTCGTGATCTGCGGCCCTTCGGGCTCGGGCAAGTCGACGCTGATCCGCTGCATCAACCGGCTCGAGCGCCATGACAGCGGCCGGATCGTCGTGGACGGCGTGGAGCTGGGCAAGGACCCGCGCGCCATCCGCGCGGTGCGCCGCGAGGTCGGCATGGTCTTCCAGCAGTTCAACCTGTTTCCCCATCTGACCGTCCTCGAGAACCTCACGCTGGCGCCACGGCGTGCCCGCGGCCTCCCCGCAGCGGAGGCGCGCGCCACGGCCATGCACTATCTCGAACGGGTCCACATTCCCGAGCAGGCCGGAAAATATCCTCGCCAGCTGTCCGGAGGGCAGCAGCAGCGGGTGGCGATAGCCCGCGCGCTGTGCATGAAGCCCAAGGTCATGCTGTTCGACGAGCCGACCTCCGCGCTCGATCCGGAAATGATCAAGGAGGTGCTGGACGTGATGGTCGAGCTGGCGATGGAAGGCATGACGATGCTGGTGGTGACCCACGAGATGGGCTTTGCCCAGCGGGTCGCCGACCGGGTCGTGTTCATGGACCAGGGGCAGGTCGAGGAGACGGCGGCGCCGGCGCAGTTCTTCGCCGAGCCGGCAAGCGAGCGGGCGCGCCTGTTCCTCGGCCGCGTGCTGGGCCACTGAGCGGCCATGCGCAGCCTCCGCATCCTCGCGCTCTGCCTCCTGCTGGCCGCCTGCGGCAGCAGCACCTACAGCTGGGGCTGGTACGTGGTCCTGCCGACCACCCAGCAGGGCACCGACAATCTCCGTTTCCTGCTGTCCGGGCTCGGCTGGACGGTCAGCGTCTCGCTGCTCGCCATGCTGATCTCGGTGCTGCTGGGTCTGCTCGTGGCCCTGCCAGGCATCTCCGAGCGACGCTGGCTGCGGCTGCTCAATCGCGGCTATGTCGAGATCGTGCGCGCCGTGCCGGTGCTGGTCATGCTCTTGTGGGTCTATTACGGGCTGCCGGTGGTCCTCGGCATCTCCCTCGATGCCTTCGCCGCCGCGGTGCTGGCGCTGGCCCTCTCCGACAGCGCCTTCGAGGCCGAGATCTTTCGCGGCGGCATCCAGTCGGTGGCGCGCGGCCAGCACGAGGCGGCCGAGGCACTGGGCCTCTCGTGGACCGACAAGATGCGCTATGTGGTGCTGCCGCAGGCCCTGCGCCGGGTCCTGCCGCCGCTCGGCAACCAGTTCGCCTACATGCTGAAGATGAGCGCCCTGGCCTCGGTCATCGGTCTCACCGAGCTCACCCGCCGCGCCAACGAGCTGGTGGTCAACGTCTACCGGCCGCTCGAGATCTACAGCTTTCTGGTGCTCGAATATCTCGTCCTCATCCTTCTGGTCTCCTGGCTGGTGCGCCGCGTCGAACGGCGCCTGGGCTCCGACGAGAGCCGCGCGTGAGGCTCCCGTCGCAGCCCATCCTGGCGTGCCCGCGTTAACGAAGCGTTGAGGCCTCGGCGCTAGGCTGCCTGTGCGACGGCAGCACAGGCCGGAGAGGCTGGTGAGCGACACGATCCCCCACGCGCGGCCGCCAGGCCCGGCTTCCAGCCGGGTCCTGGTGGAAGACCGCACCCCGCTGCACGGCATTCTCGGCTGCTGCGAGCTGCTGCTGAGCGGGCAGGCCGGCATGCTCCCCGGCGAGGCGCGGCGCCTGGTCATGGCAATCGCCGGGGCCGCGCGAACGCTCCAAACGCAGCTCCTGCCGGCCGCCGACCTGAAGCCGGTACGGCGCGGCCGGGCGCCGCAGGGGCGGTGACGTGCGGTTGCATCGCGGTGTGGAACCCTTGCTCGCGCCAGCTCTTGGACATGACAAGGATGTCTGTTTTTTGCTTGAAATTTTCGGTTCGTGCGTTAGTGCTGAAGGCATAGGGAGCACCACCCCTCCTCAACTGACCGCAACCATCCGCAGTTGGCGGCGATTCCGGACAGTCGGTCGCAAGCGCGACAGCGCGTTGTGGCCTCTCAGGCGACGATCAGATCGTGATCGGGCAAAAGGCTCCGAACCCGGAGCAGCTCGTGGTGTCCCTTCCAGCTGTGTCACCGACCCCGCGCCAGAGGCGTGCCGTCGCGTGTCCAGTACCGATGCGATGCGAGGTACATGAAAGAGCGGACGATGTTTCCCTTTCGCCGGAGCAACAAGAAGCGCGGCAAGGGAGGCGGAGGCGGCGGCGGTGGACGGCGCCATCGAAACGATGGCGGTCGCCGGGTGCCATCCTCGGCCCAGGAGCTGCTGCCCTTGCTGCAGCCGACCACCAAGGCCCTTGCGCAGATGCTGGCGGGCAACACCCGGGCGTCGGGTCAGCTCGTTCACGCGCGCACCATGCTTGAGCGTGCCGAGCGGCTGATCGAGGAACGTCAGGTGGACCGGCTCTATCCGGCACAGCGCGAGGAATTCCTCGAGCAGCTGGCTCGCCTCAAGCTGACGCTGGCAGATGCCGACGGGCTGCAGGACGAGTTCGTCGAGGAGGACGAGGAGGAGGAGGAGGCCCCCAAGGCCGTGCCGCCTTCGCCGGAGAAGCTGCGGGCTATCGCCCTCAGCCTCGCCACCAGCATCGCGCAGGATGCAGCGGCCGCCCAGGCGGCCCGCAGCGCGCCGCCTCCCGTCGAGGAGCCGGAGGAGGAGGTCCCCCCGCCGGTGATGCCTCGCGCCCCCGAAAAGCCCGTGCGGGCTCCGGTCCGTCCCGGCTCGCCGCGGGCCGCGCGCCTGCGGCTGAAGTCGGAGACGCGGGCCGAGGATGCGCCTGCCGGACGTACCGAGAAGGCCCCTGTCGACTGACGGGGGGGCGGGCGCCTCGAGGCGTGCCGCGCCGGGGCCACGGAAGGTATGCACGTCGAGCGGGCGCGGCCGCGACGCCCGAGGGTGAACCGGCTCTGGCCTGCGCGGAGCAAGAGCGCTTGCGCCCGGGCTCGGTCCGCGCTGCCCGGAACCGGAGGCTGCACAGGGCTTTCCGGCCAGCTCTCCGCGCTGCGCGGAGCCCCGGGTTCTGCGGTCCAAGCGGAGCATGATCCGCTGGTCCGATTGCGCGACCATGGCGGCAACGGCGCCGCGTTCCGTTTCGACCATGGTACGGTGCGGGCATCGCACCGGTACACGACGCGCTGCTGCGAAGGAGACGCACCAGAGGCCGTCTTTCCCGGCCGACCGCCTCCGCACGCGGTGGCATCTGGCCGCCCTCGGCCTTCCTGTCGTTGACTTGTCGGTATGCCGGCCTACCTGTGGAGCGGCGGCTGGAAGGGTTGCGGCCCTGGAGGGAACCGGTCGTGCAGCTGTGCGGTAGCCGGGGGTGCAGGGCGGCCGGCGGTGCCGGCAAAAGGGGATTTGTCAGCAGGACCGGTTGCTCTAAGATTTGGGGCTACGGGTCCGCTGCTCGGTGCGACGGGAGTGAGATGAGCAACGGCGACTTTGATCGGGACGGCCCTACCAAGGGCGAGGTGGCGACCAAGACGCGCGCGAAGACGCAGCGTCCGTCCCTGTACAAGGTTCTGCTGTTGAACGACGACTACACGCCGATGGATTTCGTCGTGCTGGTTCTCGAGCGCTTTTTCGGCAAGAGCCGCGAGGACGCCACCCAGGTCATGCTGCATGTCCACCAGAAGGGCGTCGGCATTTGTGGAGTCTATACCTTCGAGGTAGCAGAGACCAAGGTGGCCCAGGTCATCGAGTTCGCAAGGCAGCACCAGCATCCGCTGCAATGCACGATGGAGAAGGAGTGAGCCGGGCGGCCAGGGTGCATCGCACCTGCCCGGCCGTGGTGAAGGTCGGAGAGGACAGGTGATGCCCATGCTGTCGCGAACCCTCGAGAAGACCCTGCGCCGGGCGCTCGCCCTGGCGAACGCGCGGCAGCACGAATACGCTACCCTCGAGCACCTGCTGATGGCGCTGACCGAGGACCAGGATGCGGTGGCGGTGCTGCGGGCCTGCGCGGTGGAGATGGAGCGCCTGCGCACCACCCTCACCGACTTCCTCGACCACGAGCTGTCCGGCCTGGTGGTCGACAGCGTGGTCGACGCCAAGCCTACCGCCGGCTTCCAGCGGGTGATCCAGCGCGCGGCGATCCACGTCCAGTCCTCCGGCCGCTCGGAGGTGACGGGCGCCAACGTCCTGGTTGCGATGTTCTCCGAGCGCGAATCGCATGCCGTGTTCTTCCTCCAGGAACAGAACATGTCGCGCCTCGACGCCGTGAACTACATCAGCCACGGCATCGCCAAGAAGCCGGGCCTGGCCGAGCAGCGGCCGGTGCGCGGGGCCGAGGAGAAGGAGGGCGAGGAGCGCAAGGAGCAGGGCAGCGAGGCGCTCGCGACCTACTGCACCAATCTCAACCAGAAGGCCCGCGACGGAAAGATCGACGTCCTGGTCGGCCGCGAGCACGAGATCGAGCGGACCATCCAGATCCTCTGCCGGCGCTCCAAGAACAACCCGCTGTTCGTGGGCGATCCAGGTGTCGGCAAGACCGCCATTGCCGAGGGGCTGGCGCTGCGGATCGTCAACGGCGAGGTCCCCGAGGTCCTGCGCCGCGCGGTGATCTTCTCGCTCGACATGGGCGCGCTGCTGGCCGGCACCCGCTATCGCGGCGATTTCGAGGAGCGCCTGAAGGCGGTCATCACCGAGCTCGAGGCCGACCGGAACGCGGTGCTCTTCATCGACGAGATCCACACGGTGATCGGCGCCGGGGCCACCAGCGGCGGCTCGCTCGACGCCTCCAACATCCTCAAGCCCGCTCTGGCCTCGGGTGCCCTGCGCTGCATCGGCTCGACGACCTACAAGGAATTCAGGAACTATTTCGAGAAGGACCGGGCGCTGGTCCGGCGCTTCCAGAAGATCGACGTGCCCGAGCCCACCGAGGACGAGACGGTCAAGATCCTCCAGGGCCTGCGGCCGAGCTTCGAGGCGCATCACGGCATCAAGTACACCGACGGCGCGCTGAAGGCGGCGGTCAAGCTGAGCAGCCGCTACATCCACGACCGCAAGCTGCCCGACAAGGCGATCGACGTGATCGACGAGGTCGGCGCGGCGCAGATGCTCAAGCCCGACAATGCGCGCCGCAAGGTGGTGGGCACCAAGGAGATCGAGGAGATCGTCGCCAAGATTGCGCGGGTGCCGATCAAGGCGGTGAATGCCCGCGACAAGGCCTCCCTCAAGACCCTGGGCGAGGACCTCAAGGGCGGCGTCTTCGGCCAGGACCAGGCGATCGAGGCGCTCTCCTCGGCGATCAAGCTCAGCCGCGCCGGCCTGCGCGATCCGCAAAAGCCGATCGGCTGCTACCTCTTCTCCGGCCCCACCGGCGTCGGCAAGACCGAGGTCGCCCGCCAGCTCTCCCGCGTCATGGGCATCGAGCTGGTGCGCTTCGACATGTCGGAATATATGGAGCGGCACGCCGTCTCGCGGCTCATCGGCGCGCCGCCGGGCTATGTCGGCTTCGACCAGGGCGGCCTGCTCACCGACGCTGTCGACCAGCACCCGCACTGCGTCCTCCTGCTCGACGAGATCGAGAAGGCGCATCCGGACGTCTTCAACATTCTTCTGCAGGTGATGGACTACGGCAAGCTCACCGATAATAACGGCAAGACGGTCGACTTTCGCAACGTCATCTTGATCATGACCACCAATGCGGGGGCCAGCGACATCAGCCGGCCGGCCATGGGCTTCGGCCGCGAGAGCCGCGAGGGCGAGGACACCGAGGCCATCAAGCGGATGTTCACGCCGGAGTTCCGCAACCGGCTGGACGCGACCATCCCCTTCAAGGGGCTCACGCCGGTGGTCATCGCCTCGGTGGTCGAGAAGTTCGTGCGCGAGCTGGCGGCCCAGCTCGCCGACCGGCGGGTGCATATCGAGCTCGACGAGGAAGCCCGTGCATGGCTCGCCGAGAAGGGCTACGAGCCGCTCTACGGGGCGCGGCCGCTGGCCCGGGTAATCCAGGAGCACATCAAGCGGCCGCTCGCCGACGAGCTGCTGTTCGGCAAGCTCGCCAAGGGCGGCAAGGTGCTGGTCACGATCGAGGACGACAAGCCGGTCTTCCGGTTCGATCCTGCTGCCAAGGAGGGCGGCAAGGGGGCCGCGGCGCCCGACGGCGACAAGCTGCCCGAGCCCGCCTGAAGCGGGCGAACGGCTGACACCCCTCAGTCCCCCGACTAGCAGGAGCCGGCCTGGCCTCAGGCCGGCTCCTCGCGTCTGTAGGGAAGCAGCGCCCGCAGCTCCGCGAGCTGCAGCTCCATGTGCCGCCGCTCCTGTGAGAGGAACCGCGCCACCGCCCGCCCGAGGCCCGGATCGGCAATCCAGTGGGTGCTGTGGGTCAGCACCGGCTCGTAGCCGCGCTGCAGCTTGTGCTGGCCCTGTGCGCCGGCCTCGACCCGGGCGAGGTTCCGGGCGATGGCGAGTTCGATGGCGGCGTAGTAGCAGCACTCGAAATGCAGGAAGCGGTGCTCCTCGGTGCTGCCCCACAGGCGGCCGTAGAGCGTGCCGCCGCTCAGGAGGTTGAGCGCTCCGGCCACCACCCGGCCGCGCTCGCGGGCGACCACGTAGACCAGGTGCTCGCGCATCGCCCACAGGCCTTCGAAGAAGGCCGCGGTGAGGTAGGCATTGCCCCAGCGCTTGTCGATGGTGGCGAGGTAGAACTCGTGGAAGCCGGCGAGGAGCCCGGGGGTGACGGCGTCGCCGCTCAGGGCTTGCACCTCGATGCCCGAGCCACGCACCGCCTCGCGTTCCTTGCGGATCATCTTCTTCTTGGAGCTGCGCAACGCGTCGAGAAAATCCTGGAAGTCGCGGTAGCCGCGATTGTGCCAGTGATACTGGACGCCGCGCCGCTCGAGAAAGCCGTGGCTGGCCAGCAGGGCCGCCTCGTCCCGGCCGCAGAAGGTGACGTGCAGCGAGGAGACCCGCGTCTTTCGGGCGATCTCCAGCAGGCCCTCGACCAGCCCGTCCACGACCGGCGCTGGCGCGCCCCGGGCCAGAAGACGCGGCCCCGGCACCGGCGTGAAGGGGACCGCAAGCTGCAGCTTGGGATAGTAGCTGCCGCCGGCCCGCTCATAGGCCTCGGCCCAGCCATGGTCGAAGACATACTCGCCCCAGCTGTGGCTTTTGGCGTAGAGCGGGGCGGCGGCCAGCGCCCGGCCGGACGCGTCCTCGAGCAGGGCGTGCAGCGGCTGCCAGCCGGTGCGCGGGGCTGCCGAGCCGCTGCGCTCCAGCAGCGACAGGAAGGCGTGCCGGACGAACGGATCGTCGGCCGGCACGAGCGCGTCCCAGGCCGCAGCCTCGACCGTCTCGATGCCCTCGAGCAGGCGCAGCCGCATCGACCCTCCCGCGCTCACGGCCCCCCGACCGGGCTCAGGCGATCTCGAACGTGCCGTCGACCTCGACCGCCGCGTCGAACGGCAGGCTCGCCACGCCCACTGCGAAGCGGGCGTGCCGGCCGGCATCGCCCAGCACCGCGACCATGAGGTCGGAAGCACCGTTGATCGTCTTGGGCTGGTCGGTGAAGGAGGGATCGCAGGCCACGAAGCCACCCAGCTTCAGGCAGGCCTTGACCCGCGAGAGATCGCCGTCGCAGGCGCGGCGCAGCTGGGCCAGCAGGTTCAGGGCGCAGAGCCTCGCCGCCTCCTGGCCCTGCTCGAGGCTCACGCCCGCCCCGAGCTTGCCGGTGACCGCCACCTTGCCGTCTCGCATCGGCAGCTGACCGGAGATGTGCACGATCCTGCCCGAAACGGTGAACGGCACGTAGTTGGCGGCCGGTGCTGCGGCCTCTGGCAGGCTGAGCCCGAGCGCCGCCAGGCGCTCCTCGATCGCGTTGGCCATGCTATCCTCCTCCTTCTGGTCGTGGGGCGAGGGGCTGCGCCCTGCTCGACTGGCCGGAGGATAGGGCGGTGGGACCTCCTGTCCAGTGGGCGGCGGTGCGCCGATGGTTGCGCCCGGCGCCGCTTTGCAGCAACCTCCGCCCGCCAGACCCTGAGCCAGACTCTGACGAGGAGCACGAGGCGTGAGCACGCCACGCGAGGACGGTTTTTGGATGCCCGCCGAATGGGCGGCGCACAGCCGCTGCTGGATGGCCTGGCCCTGCCGCGAGGAGCTTTGGGGCGACCGGCTGGAGGCCGCCCGCCAGGCCTATGCCGACGTCGCCAAGGCGATCGCGCGGTTCGAGCCGGTAACCATGATCGCCCGGCCCGAGCTTACCGCCAGCGTCTCGCTGCTGTGCGGCTCGGGCATCGCGGTGCTGCCGATGCCGCAGGACGACAGCTGGACCCGGGATACCGGCCCGAGCTTCCTGCTGGGGTCCGACGGGGCGCGGGCCGGCGTGGACTGGCGGTTCAACGGTTGGGGGGACGTCTACGAGGACTACGCCCAGGATCGCCAGATGGCGCGCCGCGTGCTCGAGCATCTGGGCCTGCCGCGCTACGATGCGCCCATGGTCATGGAAGGCGGTGCGCTGCATGTCGACGGCGAGGGCACCTGCCTGGTCTGCGACACCTCGGTGCTCGACCCCAAGCGCAATCCCGGGATGAGCCGCGAGGAGGCGGAGGCCGTGCTGTGCGCCCATCTGGGCGTCGAGACGGTGATCTGGCTGCCCGACGGGCTGGTCGACGACGAGACCTCCGGGCATATCGACAATCTTGCCTGCTTCGCCCGCCCCGGCACCGTGCTGGCGCTCTCCACCGAGGATCAGGCCGACGAGAATTATGCGGCCCTCCAGCGCAATCTGGAGGTCCTGCGCGCTGCCCGCGACGCCAAAGGCCGCGAGCTCGAGATCCTGCCGCTGCCGCTGCCGCGGCGCAGGCCGCGCGACGATGGCCGCCGCCTGACCCTCTCCTATGCCAATTTCTACCTGGCCAATGGCGGCGTGGTGATGCCGGCCTTCGACGATCCCGCCGACAAGGTCGCCTACAAGGCTGTCGCCGCCGCCTTCCCCGACCGGGAGGTGGTCCAGATCGAGGCCTCCGACCTGCTCCACGGAGGCGGCGGGATCCACTGCATCACCCAGCAAGAGCCGAGCCCGGCGGCCTGACCGGGCGACGGCCCGGGCCGCGGGCGGCGGGAGAGCGCCCGCGGGAACGGCCTGCGCTGATTTTCCCGGCGTGCGCAGCGCCCGAGATCGCCCTGCCGGCGGGGCGCGGCGGGTCTGCAGCTTTGCTCGCGCCTTGTCCGGCGGCACTGGACGGCATGTCGGACCCGCCATTCCTCGCGCTTCCTTCGAGACGCAGGTGCCGGAGGTGCATGGCGGTGAAGGGGCAGGCGCCGGTGCGGGCTTCTGACGACGGTGCCGCGCAAGGCGCTGCGCGCGGTAGGCTTCTTCTTTCTGGCCGCTTGATGGGTCTGGCGGGTCCGGCTGCCTGCCTCGCCGGGGAAGCGATTGCCAAACCCGGTGCCGCCCGCTGGTCTCGAGCGCGAGAGACCGTCCTTGAGGCTGCCGGGCTACTCCATTTTTCTCGCCGGAATCGGCAACCACCGCCGGCCCCTCAGCCTTCTTCAAGCTTTCCTGCGCCATGCTCGCGGATGGTGGGGTAGGCCCGCGTGCCAGATGGGCGGCGGTGGAGTCCCACGCCAGCAGGATCGCGGAGAAAGGTGAAGAGGCGGTGAAGGAACTCTGGTCAGGGAGCGCAGCTGCAAGGTCCGCCGCATGACGAGTGCCCTCGGGGCAGCAGAAACGGAGAGTGCAGGAGACCGTGATGCTCCTCTTTCCTTCGGGAGCGCTGCGCGCCGGGCCGGGCGACGGTGGGGACCGCTCCGTCAGGTTGTCGACGCAGGCGCCTCGGCCAGCAGCAAAAGCGAGGATCGGCCGGTCCGCAGAGGAAGCGCCAATGGCCTTCTTCCGGCCCCGCGAGATTGATGGGGCGAAGTCTTCCGCAACCATGGCAGCAGAGAGTCACGCTGGCGCGCCTCTCGGAGCCTCGGCTGGACGGCTCTCAATGCAGCGTCTCCACCAGCCTTGCGAAGGTGCCGTCGGAAAGCTGGAAGCGGGTCCAGCGGCAACGGCCGGCGACGATCGCGACCTCGCGCGAGCGGTTGGCGCCGGTGACGATCTCGAGCGAAGGCGGGGCAGGCTCCAGCCAGCCGAGCGTCGCCAGGCGCGCTTCAGCCGCGACGATCTCGTCGGTAGCGTAGCGCCACAGCGAACGGCCCAGCAGCTCGCCGCGCGACAGGCGGCACTGGCGCTCGCGCGGTAGCGAGAGGGCCAGGAGCCGGTGGGTCAGGTCGCAGACGAGATGCACCGGCCGCGGGGCCTCCTCCACCATGCGGGCGAGCGCCCTGTCCGCGGCGCCGTCGAGGCGGGCGGCGAGCAGCTCTCGGATGGCCGCCTGCTCCTCCTCCGCCGGTGCCTGCCGGCCCTGCTCCTAGCGCGACACCGTCGCCTGGGTCACCCCGAGAAGCTCTGCCAGATGGCTCTGCTTGATGCGCCGCAGGGCCCGCCAGGTGCGCAGGCTTCGCCCCAGCCGCCGCGCATCGCGGCAAGGCATCGCGCGGTCCTCCATCACCTTCTCCCTTCCTGCCGCAACGGCTCGCGCAGGCCCCGGCAAGGCGCATATCTTATGCGTTGCCGGGGCCTGCTGGCCATGCCAGAGCGGCGGACGCAGCACAGAGGAGACGATGGACGCGGTCTGGCTCAGGATCGGCTGGCTCTGGGTGACGGGCGTGGTGGCGGCAGCGCAGCTCGGCAAGATGGCGGCGTTGATGCCCCTGATCGCGCACGAGCTCGCTCTCTCGCTGACCCTGGGTGCCGTGCTGGTCTCGTTGCTCGAGGCGGGCGGCGCCGTCACGGGCAGGGCGGCCGGCTCGCTGGTCCAGCGGCTGGGCCGGCGGACGGGCCTGCTCTGGGGCCTGGCGCTGCTTGCCGCAGGCGGTCTGGGCGGGAGCCTGGCCGGCAGCGCCGCGCCTCTTCTCGGCTGGCGCCTGATCGAGAGCCTCGGCTACGTCCTTGCGGTGATCGCCGCACCCCTGCTCATCATCGAGGAAGCGGGACCGGCGCGACGCAGCGTGGCGCTGGCGCTCTGGAGCAGCTTCGTGCCGGTCGGGCTGGCGCTGGGCGCCGTGCTCGCGGGCCTGGCCGCCGACTGGCTGTCCTGGCGCAGCGCGCTGCTGGGGAGCGGGCTCGTAGCGCTGGCGGCATTTCTCCTGACGACCCGCCTGCCAGGGCGGGGCGGGGAGAGGGCGCGTGCAGCGGGAGCCGCCGGCCGTGCTCGGGGCCGGGCTTGGGCGCTGGCGGCGGGCTTCGGCTGCTACACGATCTTCGAGGTAGGGCTGCTGGCCCTGCTGCCGGCTTTCCTCGTCGAGCAGGCGGGCGCCTCGCCGGGCAAGGCCGGGCTCCTGACCGGGGCCGCCTCGCTGGCGACGGTGGCAGGCAGCGCTGTCGCCGCCTGGTGGGGCTACCGCGGCGGCAGTTTGCGCCCGCTCATGGCGGCGGCCATCGTCCTTCCGGCCCTGCTGCTGTTCCTGGTGTTCCGCGAACAGTCGGCGCTTGCGCCGGCCGCCGCGGCGGCGATCCTCCTCAACGCGATCTCCGGCATCGTGCCCGGGCTGGCCTTCGCCATGCTGCCGGCGGCGGCCGGCTCCGACGGCGACCTGCCGGCCGCCAACGGTCTCTTCACCCAGTTCGGCGCCGGCGGATCGCTGGTGGGCCCACCGCTCATGGCCGCCTGCGTGACGCCGCTCGGCTGGCAGGGTGCCGCGCTGCTCGGGGCGGTCGCTTCTGCTTTCTGTCTGCTGCTGCTGATGCTGGCGGGCCGGCCCCACGTCGCCGGTTCCGCTGCCCTGGAGAACGGCCCATGACTGGCAACCGCCTTTCGACCATCGGCTTCGATGCCGACGACACGCTTTGGCACAATGAGCAGTTCTACCGGCTGACCGAGGGCCGGCTGGCCGGGCTCCTCGCGGGGCATGCGCAGGCGGAGCACGTCTCGCAGCGCCTGCTGGAGGCCGAAAAGCGCAACCTCCAAGTCTACGGCTTCGGCATCAAGGGCTTCACCCTCTCGATGATCGAGACCGCCATCGAGATCAGCGGCGGTGAGGTGCCGGCCTCGGTCATCGCCGAGATCCTCGCAGCCGGCCGCGAGATGCTCGAGCATCCGGTCGACCCGCTGCCGCAAGTCCGGGAGACGCTGGAGCAACTGTCTGGTTCCTACCGGCTCGTGCTGATCACCAAGGGCGACCTTTTCGATCAGGAGCGCAAGCTCGCCCAGTCGGGGCTGGGCGAGCTGTTCGACGCGGTGGAGATCGTCAGCGACAAGACGGCGGCCACCTACCGGCACCTGTTCGCCCGCCACGGCGACGGGCCCCGGCACAGCATGATGGTAGGCAACTCGCTGAAATCCGACGTGGTCCCGGCGATCGAGGCCGGCGGCTGGGGTGTGCACGTCCCGCACGAGCTCACATGGGCGCTCGAGCACGCCGAGGCGCCCGTCGAGGCTCCGCGGTTCAGGCGGCTGGAGCATCTGGGGCAGCTCGTGGAGCTTCTGCGGGAAATTGGCTGAAGCGGAAGCGCCGCCGTGCCCGCCGCTGGCGGGACCCCGGCCACGCGGACCGACACCGAGGCCGACGACGGTCTCCTGCATGTCATCGAGGCGCTGCTCGAACGAAAGTCTCGAGCCGTTCTCGCCGACGCTGCCGAGGACCCTGGAGTTATCTCCCCGGGGGCCGCGGCCCTTCTCACCTCCTCTTTCCCCCGTGACCGGTCCGGCTTTCGGGCGGATCTCGGCTGGCGGCAGCCCCGCTAGTCGGGGCAGCCGGTCGGCTGGCGGTTGTACCAGTCGTTGAAGAAGTCCTTGAGGTTGCTGGGCTTGGTGGCATTCGCCGCGAAATTGGGGACCTGGTTGCAAAAGGCGGCCCGATCGATGGTGCGAAGGTCTGGCCGGGTGCCGTTCGGCCGATGGCAGGTGGAGCAGCCTTCGTCCGGGTTGGTGCGCAGGCTGCAGCCGTTGGGATCGACGGCTGGCGAGCGCGAATGGACGAGCTGTTCCAGGTTCTTGCCGTCGGCGCAGCTGTGCGGGAGCGAGAAGTCGTTCACCTCGCGCTGCGTGACGGGCCTCTCCCAGCCGAACCCGTAGGCCTCCTGCGGTGGCGTTGGAGGCGGCGGCGGGCCACCCGTGTCCACCTTGATGCGCGCCGAATCACCCTGCTTGCGCGTGCCGTCGGGACGCAGCAGGAACGGGGTGAGCAGCGTCGTGCCCGGGCTCAGCGCCTCGATCTCGATCTCGGGCGTTTGCGAGGGGGCGGCAGCCCGGGCGATGGCGGGATCGCCGGGCTCCCAACTGTAGAGATACCAGGGAGCGGCGAAATTATGGCCGGACCAGAGGAGCTTGAAGGTTATCCTGTTGCCCGGCGACAGGGCCGCTTCCTGCGGGTCGAGGAACATCTGAAGGCCCGGGCGCAGCGGGTCGGGCGGCGGCGTGCCGCAATCGCCAGTCGTCTGGCCGCCGCGCACCATGCGGATGCGCCTCAGATTGAAGCTGCCGGGGTTCGCGCCGGCCGAAGGCAAAAAGCTGCTTAGCGCGTCGGTGACGACCGAATCCACATAACCCTGCTTTGCGACCGTCACCGTGACCGGCTGGTTGGCCATGCCTGGCGGCAGCGGGATCCCGTCCATCCAGACGACCCCCGGGATGCCCGGCAGACCACCGCCGGCACCCGGCGTCCATTTGCCCCAAAAGGCCGGCTCCGAGCGATCGGGCGTGACGCAGACGGTCACCCCCGGCACCCAAAGGATCGAGTTCTGCTCGGTGACCCATACTCCCAGAACGACCGTCGGTGTTGCCGTCTGGGCCCGGCCCTCGTCGAGAGCGCAGAGCGTCAGACCTGTCACCAGCAATGCCCCGCAAAGCCGACGCCTTGCTGCCGGTGTCCTCGTCGCGTGTTCCTGGTCCGCTCGCATGTCCAGCCTCCCGCATTGTCCCGGTCGCAACCGGGGTGCTGCGTGAATCCACGAGGATTCCATGGAGCGGGGGTCGGGCGCAATGTGCGCGACGGCAGCGCCGCCTTTGGTGATCACCGGCCGGCAGGCTAGAGTGATGTGTTTGGTTCAAGGGCGGGGGGCGGCGCATGCCGATCTTTCTCGATCGCCACGACATGCAGGGCATGACGGCGGCCGACGTTGCCGATGCGCATCGCAAGGATCTCGAGGTGCAGGGGCGCTACGGCGTCCGCTTCCTCACCTACTGGTTCGACGAGCCGCGCGGCAGCGCCTTCTGCCTGATCGATGCGCCCGACCGGCAGACGGCCATGCGGGTCCACGAGGAGGCGCATGGCGGCGTCGCCAGCCACGTCATCGAGGTCGAGCTCTCGGCGGTCGAGGCGTTCCTGGGGCGGATCGCCGACCCTGCATCCCAGCAGGCGGTGTCCGAGGCCGCGTTCCGGGTGGTGATGTTCACCGACATGGTCGATTCCACCGGCATGACGGCGCGGCTCGGCGATGCCCGGGCGGTGGAGATGGTACGGGCCCATGACGGGATCGTGCGGCGCGCGCTGGGCGATGCGGGCGGCCTGGAGGTCAAGCATACCGGCGACGGCATCATGGCCTCCTTTCCCGACGCCGCGGCGGCGGTGGCCTGCGCGCAGGCGATCCAGCGCGGCCTCGCTGCCTTCAACCGCGGCAGCGTGGAGCCGCTCCGGGTGCGGATCGGCCTCCATGCCGGCGAGCCGGTCGAGGACAGCCGCGATCTGTTCGGGCTCACCGTGCAGACCGCGGCGCGTATCTGCCACGCCGCGGGAGACGGCGCCATTCTCGTCTCGCAGGCAGTGCACGACGCGCTGGCCGAGCGTAGCGGCCTTCAGTCCGCAGGCCGGCAGTCGTTCAAGGGCGTGCCGGGGGCGGTGGCGCTATGGAAGGTGGCCTGGCAGTGAGGGTGGGGGTGCTGTGCACGACAGCGCGAAAGGGGTATCGCCGGAAGGAAAAGGCCACGCCACACCGTGGGACGGGAGCGGCCCGGCCTGGCTTGACCCCGGCGCGGTGCTGGCGCAAGGCTGGAGGGTGATCGTCATGGCGTTGCGGCGGCCTTGCGGCCGTGCCGCGTTTTTTTTGTGGGTCATGTCATGAGCCGAGCCTTTGTCAGGGAGAGCGATACCGAGACGGGAGCCGTGCCGCTTCTCGATCGGCCGATCAGTGAGCATCCCAATCTGGTGACCGCGCGCGGCATGGCGCTGATCGCCCGCAAGGTGGCCGAGCACCGCGCCGCGCTGGAGGCGGCGCACGAGGCGGAGGACGCCGAGGGCGAGGCGCGGGCGTCGCGCGAGCTGCGCTACTGGTCGGCCCGCCAGGCCTCGGCCGAGCTCGTGGAGCCGGACAAGGACGGCAAGCGGGTGACCTTCGGCGCAGCGGTGACGCTAGGTCATGCGGATGGCACCGAGAGCTGCTTCCGGATCGTCGGCGAGGACGAGGCGGAGCCGGCGCAGGGGCGCATCGCCTGGCCGGCGCCGGTGGCCCGGGCGCTGGTCGGCACCGAGCTCGGCGATCTCGTCCAGCTCCCCACGGGCGAGGTGGAGGTGCTGGCGATCGATCCCACTCCCGAAGAGGTGCCGGAGGAGCACGGGTAGGCCAACTGGAAGTTGCGGTGCTGCCGAAGGCGATCTAACGTCGGTCGCGACCTCCAGGGGAGATCCGACCGATGCGATCGCGGACAGCCGCCATCCTTCTGGCCACCGGGGTGGCCGGGGCCGCGCAGGCCGCCGGCCTTGCGGCGCTCACCGACAATTACGCGACCGCCCCTGCAGTGGTGCCGGGCGACTATGCCTGCGTCGAGTTTCGCGGCCAGCACCCCTCGGAGTTCTCGGGCACCAGCAGCCGGCGCTTCAGCACGCGCTTCACGATCGCCGGCGACGGCAGCTACGCCTATCGCGGCACGCACATGATACCCGGCACCTGGGAAATCGACCCGGCAAGCGGGGCCATCGCCTGGACCAGCGGGCCGTTCGCGCCGGATGCCGACGGGGCGAGCGTCAGCGGCTGGGCGGCCACCCGCAAGAGCGACGGCAAGCCGGCGATCATGCTGGTCTATCACCTGCCGAAATTCGGCGACAGCCCGGAATACTGCGCGCCGGTCGGCTGAGCGCGGCGCCCGTCGCGGACACGCATGCCAGGCCGCCGGACGAGCCCGACGCCGACCGCCGGGGCGGTGGCGCAGGCTCCTCGATGCAGCAGGGGCTCAGCGGCGGGATGCGCCGAAGAAAGCGACCCGCGGAATGTCCTCACGGGTGATGCCGAGGTCGGCGAGCCGCGCGTCGTCGAGCGCGTAGAGCTCCTGACAGCGCCGGTGGGCATTGACGCCCTCGACGATCGAGGCGGCGAGGCCGGCCAGGAACGCGAAGGGGCGTGGCAACTCGCTGCGGGCGGTAAGGGTAGCCGTCATGGCCATGGCGATCTCTCCCTCGTGGCGGTCAGGCGTGCGCCTGGCGGCCGCCGGCGGGCCGGGCGGCGGGACGGCTCAGCGTCTGCCAGAGGCTGCGGAACAGGCCGGCGACGGTCTCGGCGCGCATACGCCGGGCCTCCGCCATGAGGCGCTGATATTCCTCGGGGCTGGGGACGCGGGCGACGAAAGGCTGAACCACGCGGTCCTTCGCGGCGGTCATGTGCAAGACTCCAAAAACTCGGTCATGGCGGAACGGCAGCTCCGTCCCGCGATCATCTCCAACCACTAGATGGCCCCGGCGCGCCCCTGCTACCACCCGTAATGTTGCAACGCAGCATTGCTTGGTCCGGCGTATTGCCATGAAAAATGCACGCTGATTGTGCAGCGCAGCAGGCAACGTGCGTAAATCTGTGAACCTCCCGCAGCCGGCGCCGTTACAGCAGGGGCGGATGCGGAGGAGCGGCATGTTCTTCGATAGTTGGCTCGGACTGCTGCGGGTCCTGGTGGTGGGCACTCTGGCCTACGGTTCGCTGGTGCTGCTGCTGCGGGTGAGCGGCAAGCGCACCCTCGCCAAGATGAACGCCTTCGATCTGGTGGTGACCGTGGCGCTCGGATCGACGTTGGCCAGCATCCTGCTCACCGAGAGCGTCGCCCTCGCCGAAGGACTGCTCGGCTTCGCCCTTCTCGTGGGCCTCCAGTATGTGGTCGCGTGGGGCTCCGTGCGTTCGGTGCGGGTGCGCCGGCTGGTCAAGTCGGAGCCGCGGCTGGTGCTCTGGAAGGGCCGCTTTCTCGGGGAGGCGATGCGCCTCGAGCGAGTCACCGAGGACGAGGTGCTGGCTGCCCTGCGCGGCAGCGGCGAAGCCGATCCGGGGAGGATCGAGGCGGTGATTCTCGAGACCGACGGCAGCTTCAGCGTGGTGCCGGAAGCCCCGCAGCAGGCCTTGGCCCTGACGCGGCTCGCCGGCCGCCCGGAGACATGAAGGGTCCCGATTGGCTGAGCACCCCGGGGCGCCGGAGCGGGGTGGGGGCGCTGCTGCCACGCGCCTGTGGCGCTTGTCCGCCCAGCGCCCATCCACGGTTCGCGAAGGTCCTGCCACGGTTCGCGAAGGTCCTGCCGGCGAGCCGTGCGCTTCCTTCCGACTTGTGCAGGTCGCGCGCGGACGGGCCGCAGGTCAGGTGTGATGGATCTCGTGGCCCGCCCGCGTCGGCTGGAGGCAGGCGCGGGCTTCTTCCCCGAAAAGCGCCGCGCGCCGTGTTCAGCCGTATCCTTGCGGGCGGCCACGCGGGCCGCTTCGCCCAATCGCCAGGGAGGAGGAAGAAGCAATGGCATTCAAGCCTGCTGCGCCTCGAGAGCTGCTGTCCCTGGCGCTGTGCGCTGCCGTCGCCCTTGCTGTCCTGCCGAGTGGCGAGGTCGTGGCGATCGAGTTCGACAGGGCCGAGATCTTCAACGAATGCAACGCCACTGATGGTGATGTCGGTCTGCAGGTTTTCCTCGATGCGGAGAGCTGGAAGAGCGTCTCCATCAAGAGGCCTGAAGGAAAGAGAATCCTCAAGGTCACGCCAGAGGACGGGCTGAGGCGGATCGGCCTGACCGAGCTTGCCATCGAGGGGGTCGAGCCGCCGCTCGAGGAGGTGCCGTTCTCGCGATTCCGCGCGCTGTTCCCGGAGGGGGATTACGTCTTCTCCGGCACGACCGCGAGTTCGTAGAGGCGGGCGCGAGCGTGGAGGGCGCTGAGTTCAAGCTCGAGGTGCTGGCGATCGAGGAGAGCGGCAACAGGAAGATCACCGAGCAGGTCTTCAAGGTGGAGTAGCCGTCGGGCGGGGAGCTTGGAATCGATCCCGGTTCGCCGGAAGAGGTAGCCGGAAAGGCGCCCGGCAATTGGTCACGGCCCGTGGCGGCCGAGCCGTGCAAGGCGCTGCGCGCGGCTTTCGCATTTTGTGCTTCTGTTAGTTGGCGGCGGTGGGTGTTCAGCGGATCTTCAGCCTTCCGCGCGATCCTACTGGCGTGAGAGCCCGCCGCCGCCCCGTGGCAAGGCGCGACGTGCCCGGGGCGGCGGCCAGACGGCAAAAGGAGAAAAAGCGGCCGCGCGCAGCGCCTTGCGTGGCTCCGCCGCCGGGATCCGGTCCGCTGTGCGGGAGCGTCCGGCGTCGCCGCTCCGCCACGCGTGCTTTCAGCAGAACGGCAACGCCCTCAGGAGGCCGTCGCTTCTGCTGCCGTCTGCATCTCCTCCCGGGTCAGGCGGGCACGGGCTGCATCGAGGGCGGCGGGCAGGCTGCTGCGGAAGCGTACGCCTGGCGGCCGCACGCCGTGGGTCAGCAGGGCGCGGCGTATTCCCGGGCGTGCTCCGGCCACATAGACGGTAGCGCCACGGCGGCGGGCCTGGCGCACGAAGCCCTCGATGGTGGCGGCTCCGGTCGAATCGAGCATCGGCACCGCCGCAAAGTCGAGCACGAAGGCCCGCGGCTGCTCGCCCAGCCGGTCGAGGGCCCCACCCACGCCGGCGGCGGCGCCGAAGAAGAACGCGCCGGAAATGCGCACCACCACCAGCTCCGGATTGCTGGCCAGGGCGGCATCGTAGGGCTGGCGCTCGGCGACGGCGCCGTCGGCCCGGTCCGGCTCCATCACGGGCGCACCCCGCTCGACCTCGACCGCCTGGGCCATGCGGTGCACGAAGAGCAGCGTGCCCAGCCCGAAGCCGGCGAGGATGCCGGTGGTCAGATCGTCCAGGACGGTGAGCAGGAAGGTTGTGGCCAGCACCAGCGCCTCGCCCGGCGCTGCCCGCAGCAGGGTGGCGATGGCATGCCGCTCCACCATGTTCCATGCCACCACCGCAAGCAGCGCTGCCAGGGCGGCCAGCGGGATGTAGGCGGCGAGCGGTGCTGCCACCAGCATGAAGAGCAGCAGGAACAGCGCGTGCAGCATGCCCGCGACCGGGCCGTGCGCGCCCGAGCGGACGTTGGTGGCGGTGCGGGCGATGGTGCCGGTGACGCAGATCCCGCCGAACAGCGAGGATGCCACATTGGCCGCGCCCTGGGCCACCAGCTCGCAGTTCGAGCGGTGGCGGCGGCCGGTCATGCTGTCGGCGACCACCGCCGAGAGGAGGCTCTCGATGCCGCCCAGTAGCGCGAAGGCCAAGGCATCCGGTAGCACTGCCAGCACGAGCTCGGGCGAGAGATCCGGCAGGGAGGGCAGGGGCAGGGAGCGGGGGATGCCGCCGAAGCGGCTGCCGATGGTCTCGACCGGCAGGTCGGCCAGCCAGGCGAGCGCCGAGGCCGCGACCACGGCGATGAGCATCGAGGGCCAGTGCGGCCGGTAGTGCCGCAGCGCCAGGATCAGCGCCATGGTGAAGGCGGCGACGAGGATCGCCGGCCAGCTCGCGGAAGGCAGGGCCTGGGAGAGTGCCGAGAGCTTGGCCAGGAACGGACCGGGCTCGGGGCCGGCGAGGCTCAGGCCCAGCAGCTCCTTGAGCTGGCTCGCCAGGATGATGAGCGCGATCCCGGCGGTGAAGCCCACGGTCACCGGGTAGGGGATGTATTTGATGAAGGTGCCAAGGCGCAGGAAGCCCGCCGCCAGGAGGATGAGCCCCGAGAGCATGGTGGCCAGCACGAGGCCGTCGATGCCGTGGCGCTGTACCGTCGCTGCCACCAGCACGATGAACGCGCCGGCCGGACCGCCGATCTGGAAGCGGCTGCCGCCCAGGGCCGATACCATGAAGCCGCCGACGATGGCGGTGAACAGGCCGCGGTCGGGCGTGACGCCGGAGGCGATGGCGATCGCCATGGAAAGGGGCAGGGCGACGATCGCTACGGTGAGCCCGGCGAGCGCGTCGGCGCGCAGCTGGCTCGGCCCGTAGCGCTCGCGCAGCACCGTCACCAGCTTGGGCGTAAAGAGTTCGGCGAACCCCGGCTCCGCGGCTCGTCCGGCCATGACCACCTCCTGTTCCGCCGGCCCGCAGCCGGCAGGTTCCTCCTGCGGGCTCCTGCCCCTCAGTCCGTCGCCGCGCCGGGCCGCGGCGCCGGCTCGCGCAGCCGAACGCCGCGGCCGCCGCCGCTGCTCACCGCGTTCTCGCCGATCAGCTCGACGCCGGCGCCCTCCAGCGCCTCGACCACCTTGGCCAGCGTGTCGACAACGCCGCGCACCTGCCCGTCGCTGGCTTCCATGCGCTGGATCGTCGGCAGCGATACGCCGGCCATTTCGGCGAGCCGGCGCTGGTCGATCCGCAGAAGGGCCCGGGCGGCCCGCATCTGTCCGGCGGTAATCACCCGACGATTCTCCAAAAGGCATCAAGATTACATCGCATACATGCAACAATGATGTTTAGTACGTCAATATGAAGGGATCGCGCGGCTGCCCTGCAGCGGCCGACTGGCAGGAGCGCGGAACCGGTGCGTTAGCCTTTCGGTTTCCGCGCCAGGAAGTCACGACGAAGGAGATGCCTCGTGATGACGAAACGGCTCCTGGCCTTGGTCCCCCTCGCGGCGCTGCTGGGTGCGGGCGCGGTTCACGCGCAGCAGGCACAAACGCCGGCCGCGGGTCCCGGGGTGGTGCCAGCACCGCAGAGCGTCGGCTCCGGTGCCGAAGGGCCGCACAGGCTGTGGCCCTTCCAGGGTGGAACGACCGCGTTCGGCGACGACCGGCTTCTCGTCGAGGGGCAGGTGCTGGGCGGCTTTGCCATCAGCCAGCTCATGGACGAAGACGTCGAGGGCGCAGACGGCGAGGAGATCGGCGAGATCGAGGACGTGCTGGTGGACCAGGAGGGCCGGGTCGCCGCCGTGGTTCTGGAGGTCGGCGGCTTTCTCGGGCTTGGCGAGCGCAAGGTGGCGCTGCCGATGAGCCAGATCGAGGTGCGCGGCGAGGATCGCGACCTGTTCACCTCGGCTACCCGCGACCAGCTCGAGGAACTGCCGGCAATCGCGCGCGACGAGGACGGCACCTACCGGGTCAGGAAGGACTAGCGGGCCCGGCGGCTATCGCGACAGGCCGGAAAAGAGCCGGGGAAGGGCGGTAAGCTGCCGCCATCCCTGGCCCTCTTCCACCGCCTCGACCTCGATGGAGGTGAAATAGCGGTCGAGCACCGCCGCCCGCTCCTCGGCGAGCGGCGGGTCGCAGTAGTCCTCTTCTTCCCAGCATGCCTGCCCGCCCTTGCGGCGGGCATTCACGAGACCGGCGCTCAGCGCCCGGCCGAAGGGCTGGAGCGGCTCGAAGCGTCGCTCGCGCAAGGCCTGCTCCAGCTCGCCCAGCAGTTCCGGGTGCGGGGTGGCGGTCACCAGCCAGAAGGTCATGCCGTCTTCTCTTCGAAGCGGGGCGCCATCCCGGTGGGACGGCGCCCGGCGCGCCTAGAAGAACTCCTCGTCGCCGAAGTCGCCGCCGCCGAAATCCTCTTCGGCCGGCATCGGCTCGTCGGCCGCCGGCTCCGCCGCATTCGCGTCGCCGGCGAACATGCTGCCCAGCATGCTCCCCAGCATCATGCCGCCGGCCACGCCCACGGCGGTCTGCGCGGCGCCCGCGAGAAAGCCGCCGCCCTGGCGCCCGCCCCACGGGCCGCCGGCGGGCGCCCCGCCGAACGGGCCACGGGCCGCCTGCGGCTGCTGCGCGCGGGCCTGCTGGCCCTGGGCGTGCTGGCCCTGGGCCGGCGCGCCGGCACCGAACAGGCCGGCGAGAAAGCCGCCGCCGGCTGCGGGCCGCCGGGCAACCTCGCTCTCGAGCTCCTGGATCCGCGCCTGGGCCGTCTGCAGCGCCTGCTCCTGCACGAGGACGACCTGAGCCAGGTAGTAGGGCGCAGCCGGCTGGCTGGCGACACTCTCGCGGATCAAGCGCTCGGCCTCGGCGTCGCGCGGCCCTGCGGCCTGCTCGGCCTGGCGCAGCTTGCCGAACAGCTCGGCGATCATCTTCTGCTCGTTCTGGTCCATGGTCCCCTCCGCCCGTCGTCGATGACGGCTCCTGATCTATGGGCTGGAAGGGGAGCGAGGAAGGGGGCAGCCAGCGGTGTTAACGACATTTAACCAACCCGCCCGAAAGCTGCCCGCCTGCGTTCCTCACCTCGCGGTCGCTCTCGCCTGGGCGGCGCCTGCGCGCTTGCGATCCTTCTTCACTTCCTGCCGCCCGGCGGCGGCGATCTCCTCCAGCGTGCGGGTCATGTCCGGTCCTATCCGGGCGAGCTCGGTCTTGTGGGCCACGGAGATCCGGCCGAGCAGGGCCTCCCCGCCCTGGGTCAGCGAGACGTAGACCTCGCGCCGGTCCTCGACCCCCTGCTCGCGGCGCAGCAGGTTCTGGGCCACCAGCCTGTCGGCCAGACCGACGGCGCTGTGGTGGCGGATCTGCAGGCGCTCGGCCAGATCGCCGATGGTTATCCGGTCGCGGCCGGGAAATCCCTTCACGGCCAGCAGCGCCTGGTGCTGCTGCGGCGTAAGGCCCGCCTCCGCCGCGGCCAGCTCGCTGAACCGCAGGAAGCGC
This sequence comes from Marinimicrococcus flavescens, assembly GCA_029211145.1. Lineage (GTDB taxonomy): Bacteria > Pseudomonadota > Alphaproteobacteria > Geminicoccales > Geminicoccaceae > Marinimicrococcus > Marinimicrococcus flavescens. The sequence goes on along the minus strand of JARGEQ010000096.1, from coordinate 25,431 downwards.
CGCAGGGCGTAGCGCCATGCGGCCAGTCGTTCGTAGTCCGCCTTGATCATTGTCATGCGGCGTTGTCTCCAGCAGCACTCTTCGTTTTTTTACTTTTCTTGAAGACCAGCCACCGCCATCGAGGGCGGTGCGGGCGCTTCCGTTCCTGACCCCTGCCACGCCTGCCAGGACATTGACGACAGGAACTCACGAGAAAAAAAGCACAAGCCGGGCCGCACGGCCACTGCCCTGTACGATATGTCACATCACACTCAGGGGAGACGTCCGAGCAGCTTGTAGAGAAGCTCGAAGAAACCCGTGGCATCGGCCTGGTCCATGACCATGGCGTTGGGGACGGCGCCGGTGACGCTCCACCAGTCGACCAGCGATCGGCCGCGGCCGAGGCGGCTCTCGGTGTCGATGGCCACATGGCAGGAGCGGCCCGAGAACAGCGCCGGCCGGAGCAGGTGGGCGATCACGCAAGGGTCGTGCAACGGGCCGCCCGCAAAGCCGTAGCGTTCGCGATCGTGGCGGCTGTAGAAGTCGAGAAAGCCCGCAACCGCCTCGCCCGCACGGTTGCCCAGCCCGCGGATCCGCGCCACGCGCTCCTCGGTCACCAGCACCTGGTGGGTGACGTCGAGGCCGAACATGGTGATCGGCACGCCCGACTCGAACACCAGCCGGGCTGCTTCGGGATCGACGTAGAAATTGAACTCGGCGGCCGGGGTGACGTTGCCCAGGTCCCGGGCGCCGCCCATCAGCACGATCTCGCGGATCCGCGCTGCCAGTGCCGGCTCGCGGGCGAACGCCAGGGCAATGTTGGTGAGGGGGCCGGTGGGGCAGAGGGTGACGGTTCCCGCCGGCCTTGCCATCACCAGCTCGATGATGGCGTCGACGGCGTGGCTGGTGCGGGGAGTGCTGGCCGGCGGCGGCAGCTCGACGCCGTTGAGCCCGCTCTCGCCATGCACCTCCTCGGCGGTCACCAAAGGCTGCAGCAGGGGCTTGCCGCAGCCGGCGTGGACCGGCAGATCCGGCCGGCCGGCCAGCGCGGCCAGCTGCAGGGCGTTGCGGGTGACCTTCTCCAGCGGCACGTTGCCGCCCACCGTGGTGATCGCCAGGGTCTCGAGCGCCTCCGGGCTCGCCAACGCCATGAGAATGGCCACCGCATCGTCCTGGCCCGGATCGCAGTCGAGAATGATCGCGCGCGGTGCCACCGTCTTCTCCTCCTCAGCCTTCGGTGAGCTTGAACTCGATGCGCCGGTTGCGCCGGTAGGCGATCTCGTCCTCGCCCGGATCGAGCGGCTTGTACTCGCCGAACCCGGTGGCCGCCAGTCGCCCCGGCGGAATGCCCTGGCGCACGAGGAACTCCACCACGGCGATCGCCCGCTGGGTCGACAGATCCCAGTTCGACTGGAAGGCAGCGCGGTCGCGCACCGGGACCCGGTCTGTATGGCCGTCGACCCGCAGAATCCAGTCGACGTCGTCGGGTATGTCGGCAGCAACCTCGTTCAGGGTCCGCGCCAGGGCCGCCAGCTCCTTGCGGCCGGCCGGGTCGAGGGTGGCCGAGCCGGAGCCGAACAGAAGCTCGGACTGGAACACGAAGCGATCGCCCACCACCCGGATGTCCGGTCGCTCGCCCAGCACCTGGCGGAGCCGACCGAAGAACTCGGACCGATACCGCGAAAGCTCCTCCAGTTTCTCGGCGAGCGCCTCGTCGAGCCGACGGCCGAGCTCGGCGATGGTCGTCTCCTGGTTCTGCACCCGCTCGCGCGAGGCCTCGAGCGCCGTGCCGGCGCCACGCAGCTGTTCGACGGTCAGCGTCAGCAGGCCGGTGAGCCGGGCGACCTCGCGGCGGCTTTCCTCGAGCTCGGCAGCGAGGCCGGCGCCGCGCTGCTCGGCCGCCGCACCCTGCTTCTCGAGCGCCGCGAGGCGCTCCCTCGCCGCGGCCAGCGCCGCCTCCCGCTCGCCCAGCGCCGTCTCGCGCTCGGCCAGTGTCTGCTCGACGGCGGCCCGGCTCTCGCGTTCTCCGGCCAGAGTCTCGTCGAGCCTGGCGAGGCGCTGCTCGAGCTCGCCCAGCCGGCGGCTCCGCTCGTCCTCCACCGTTTCGAGCCGGTCGGTCAGCGCCGCCCGGTCGCGGCGCACCTGGTCGAGCTCGTCGCCGAGCACCGCTGCGCGGTCGCGCAGGCTATCCGCGGTCTGTCCGGTGGTGCCGAGCGCACCCGCCGCCGCCTCCACCTGCTTTTCCAGGAACTCCAGCGCCTGGTCGCGGTCGGCCGCGGCCTGGTTCATGCGCTCGATCTGCCCCTGAAGGCGCGCGAGCAGCGCCTCGACGTCGTCGCCGGGATCGATTGCAGCGTCCGGCGGGGACCCGGGCGCGGCGGCCGGCTGGGCCGACAGGTCCCCCGGGAGGGCGAGAAGCGCGATGGCGAGAGCGGATGCGACGGCTTTTCTTGTCATGATCTGCGGCCTCCTGACGAGCGGCACAATAAAGGCCTGCGGAGCCGCGAAAAAGAGTGAACGGCAGGGGCGTGCCATTGACAGTTGAGCCCGTTCCGCTAGAGGAGGCACAACCTTGGGTTCCATGCGCGTGCCGTTAGGCGCGCAGCCGCTGTCGGGGATGATGGTAGCCTTCCGGTGACAGGCATGCTCATGAGGCTCACCAGCGCCGCACGAGGCGGCACCGGCGCGCGCGGACGCGCTGCTCGGCTGTCGGTTCTGACGGCCCTGGTCAGCCTCGGCCTCGGGATTGTGGCGGGCATCCTGCTCTTGGCCGAGCGGCGGCAGCACGGCGCGCTCGAGACGGTGGTGGGCCAGCTCGTTAATGCCGCCGTGGAGAACCACGAGCACCGCCTGGCCCGCCAGGCGATGGTGCTCGCCGGCAGACCGGGCGAGGCGGTGCCCGCCATCGAGGCGCTGGCAGCAGACCAGGGCGGAGCTGCCGAAGGGAGCGTGGAAGGCCTCCTGCTGAGCCTCGACGGCCGCGTCCTGCGCGCCTTTCCCGAAGGGGCCGTACAGGCCTGGCGGAGCGCCGCACGGCCCTGGCCCGGTCTGGCGACGCTGCTCGATCATGCGGCCGGCGGCGACGGGGCGACGAGCGGCGTGATCGGCGGCCCCGACGGGCCGGCGCTCGCCGCCGCGGCCCGCCTCGACCAGGAGGTGCCCGGCGAGAACGGCGAGGCTGCGAGCCTCCTGATGCTGGTGGTCCCGCTCGGGCCGCCGTTGCTCGACCGATTGGCGGCGCAGCAGGGCCTGGTCGAGCTGCGCCTCGAGGAGGTGCCGCCGGCCCCCGCCAAGGACGGTCAGAAGCTGATGCTGACGACCCGCGACGGGGTGGCGGTGGGCCGGCTGGCCTGGACCAGCGGCCTGGCGGACGGAACCCTGCTGGACTGGGTCCTGCCACTCCTCGTGGGCGATGTGGTCCTGCTGCTGGTGCTGTGCGGCGCGGTGCTGCACGGCCAGCGCGAAGCCAGCTCGCGGGTGCGGGCGGCAGAGCGGCAGGCTCAGCTCGACGTGCTGACCGGTCTCGGCAATCGCGCCTTCCTGCAGGAGCATCTGGCCGCCCGGCTGGATGCTGCCGGGAGCTCCGGGGAAGAGCTGGCCCTGCTCTATGTCGACCTCGACGGCTTCAAGACGGTCAACGATACGCACGGCCATGCGGCCGGCGACCGGCTGCTGACGGCGGTCGGCCGGCGGTTGCGCCGGGCCTTGCGGGAGGACGACGCCATCGCGCGGGTGGGCGGCGACGAGTTCATCGTCGTGCAGGCCGCTGCGGGCCAGCCCGGAGCGGCCCTGCTGCTGTGCCGGCGCCTGCTGGCGCAGCTGAGCCAGCCCTTCGGGCGCGGCACCGAGCCGCTCCGTATCAGCGCCAGCATCGGCGTGGCGGTAGCCCGGCAGGGCGAGGCGCCCGCGGCGCTGATCGAGCGCGCCGACCAGGCGCTCTACCGCGCCAAGGCGGCAGGCCCCGTGGCCTACTGCCTGACCGGCGGCGAGCCCGTGCGCTTCCGCCGCCCGGCCGAGGAGCCGTACGGCCGGATCTCGCGCGCTGTCGGCTGAGACGAGGCGGTCCCGGGCTTAGTGCGGCCCGCGGTCAGCGGCCGGTGCGCGCAGGGCCACGAGCTCGGGCAGGAGCCACAGCAGCAGGGCCGTCGCCAGGAGACCCTCGAGGCCGATTACCACCATAGCCCCGGCAGCACCCAGAATCTCGCCCATGAGGCCGGCATGGAAGAAGCCCAGCGGCGACGTCCCGATGCTCATCGAGATCACGCCCACCACCCGCATGCGGATGGCGGGCGGCGCCGCCTGCAGCGGGATCACCATCTGCATGGCCGAGAAGCTGCCCATGCCGAAGCCGCCGAGGAACAGCAGCAGGCAGGCCAGCGGCACGCTGGCGGTGCAGGCGAAGAGCAGCGTCGCGGCCATCAGCACGACCGGGCCCAGGCTGTAGAGGCGGCGGAAATGCTCGGGCCGCGCGCCGCTGGCGATGCTCATGCAGGCGAGAAAGCCGCCCAGCCCCTCGAACGCCAGGACGGTGCCGATGCCCAGGGGCGAGAGCTCGAGCACCCGCTCGGCCACTACCGGGGCGAGCGCCACGTAGGGAAACGCCCATAGGTTGAATATCACGGTCACCAACGCTGCGCCCAGCAGCAGGCGGCTGCGGGCGACGTGGCGCAGCCCGTCGAGCAGCCCCGCGCTGCTCGCAAGCCTGCCCGTGCGCCCTGTGCCGCCGCCGTCCGGCGCCGTGGCGGCGACCAGGAGGAGGGCCGTGCCATAGAGCAGGAGGCCGGCGAGGAACACGCCGGCCAGGCCCACGAGCTGCGCTGCAAGCCCGCCCGCCACCGCGCCCAGCGCGCGGGTGAGCTGGTTGGAGGCGCCCTCGAAGCTCATCGAGACGCCGGCCCGCTCGAGCCCGACCCGCTCGGCCAGGAGCGTACGGCGCACCGGCTGCTCGACCGCCCAAAAGACGCCGCCGAGGAAGGAGGCGAGCAGGAGGAGCGGCACGCTCATCGCGCCGGCAAGGCTGACGGCCAGCATGACGAGGCACAGGCCAGCCACGAAGGCGAGGTTGACGAGCAGCACCCGGCGCTTGTCGCGGCCCTCGATCAACGCCGAGAGCGGCACGCTCAAGAGCAGCAACGGCAGCATCCGCAGGAGCGTCGTGCTGGCCACCACCAGGGGCGAGCCGGTGACCTGGAGCGCCCACAGGCTGAATGCAAGCAGCTCGAGCCAGCGCATGACGCCGACTGCCACGCCGGCCATCCAGAGCTGCCGTGCGTCGGGCACGGCGAGGCTTGCCAGCGCCCTGAAGGTGGAAGCGAGGATGATGCCGTTCCCTGCTCGCGCGCCGCGTCCGGACGGCGGCTCTTTGCGGCTGCCAGTTAAGCGCATGGTTTCATGGCGGCTCAACGGACGCCACCGCAGGGCTCCCCTGCGCGCGCCCCGAGCGAAAGGCGCAGCCGATGGCACCGGCGGCCGGGATCGGCCGTTGATCCGGGACGCCGTCGTGGCCCTCAGGAGTGCGCCATGTCCGATCCCGTTCACCAGGCCCTTGGCCCGAGCCCGTGCTGAGCGCACAGGAGCTGCCGTCGGGAGCGCGCCTCTTGCTGGCGCGCCCGGCGCCGCGGCGTCCGGTGGGCGCGGTGATCGCCGTGCCGGTGCGCGACGAGGCCCGGCGCCTGCCCGGCTGCCTCGCCGCGCTGGCGGCCCAGCGTGGCGTGGGCGACGGCGTGGAAGTGCTGCTGCTTCTCAACAATTGCGCGGACGCAAGCCTCGAGGTGGCGCTTGGCCTGCAGGCCCGCGGTCCGCTGCCCGTTTCTGTGGCGGCGCTGCGCCTCGAGGGGAGCTGCTCGCATGTCGGATGGGCGCGCCGGCTCGCCATGGACGCGGCGGCGCGCCGCCTGCGCGAGGGCGGCAGCGTCGGGGGGGGGGTGCTGACCACGGATGCCGACAGCCGTGCCGAGCCCCAGTGGCTGGAGGCCAATCTGCGGGCGGTCGAGGCCGGCGCCGACGCGGTGGCCGGGGTCATCGTGCCAGATCCGGCGGAGCTGGGCGGGCTGTGCTCCCGGGCGCGACGCCGGCTGCGCCGCCAGCAGTGTTACGACCGGCTGCTCGAGCGCCTGGCCAGCCTGCTCGACCCGGAGCCGCACGATCCCTGGCCACGTCACGGCCATCACTGCGGCGCCAGCATGGCAGCGCGGCTCGCCGCCTACGAGGCGGTGGGCGGGCTGCCCCCGGTTCCCTCGAGCGAGGACCGCGCCTTTTTCGAATTGCTGCGTCGCGAGGACGGGCGCATTCGCCACTGCCCGCGCGCCCGGGTGGTGACCTCCTGCCGGCTGAGCGGGCGGGCGGCCGGCGGCATGGCCGAGACACTCTTGCACTGGAGCAGCACCGGCGGGCAGGGGCAGGTCGAGGCCGCCCTGCCGGCGGTCCGCGCGCTGGCGCTGCGCGCCCGCCTGCGGGTCGCGTGGTGCCAGGGCAGGGCATCGGCCGATCTCGCCCATGCCCTGCGTCTCCCGCAGGCGACGCTGCGGCAGGTCCTGGCCGCGCCACGCTTCGGCCAGGCCCTCGAGCAGGCGCGGGAGCTCACCGCGCGGCTTCGGCCGGTGCTGGTGCCGGCAGCCGGGCTCGCCCGCGAGATCAGGGTGGCAGGCCAGCTCCTGGCCCGGCTGGCGGCGGCCGACGCACCAGATCGAGCCGGTAGCGATCGTGCCGCCGGCCCAGCACCGGCCGCGTGAAGCCGGCCACCGCCTCGAGCACGAGCTCGCTCGCCGTGTCGCCCGACAGGGGATAGTCGGTGGGGCCGGTCCAGTGCACCAGGAGGAGGTCACCGCCGGGCGCGAGGCCGTTCTCGATCCACCGTCCCGCCCGGGCGATGTCCGCCCGGTCGAGATAGTAGACGACCTCCGAAAGCAGGATCAGGTCGAACCTGCCTGCCGGCGCCTCGCCCGGAAAGCTTGCCCGCCGGAACTCGACCTGCGGCAGGGTGGCGCAGCGCCGGCGCGCCTGCTCCAGCGCCTGCTCTGCCACATCCAGCGCCACCAGCTCGGCGCAGCGGGGCGCCAGCTGCGCGGTGAGCACGCCGATCGAGCAGCCGACCTCCAGCGCCCGCCGGTAGCGCTCCCGGGGCAGCGCCTCCAGCGTCGTCCCGTATTTGTGGCGCTCATACGCACTGGTGGCGAAGCCCCAGGGGTCGGGGTCGCCTGCATAGAGCTGCTCGAAATAGGAGGGCGGCAGCGAGGGCTTCAGGCGGGCATCTCCAAAAATACCTCGGGCTGGTCGAGCGAGCGCTCGATCATCGCCGGCTCCAGGCGAAAGCCCTCGACGTCGGTGATGAGCCCGGTGGTCTGCGAGCGGTGGCAGGCGATGGCGCGCTCCTTGCGCTCCCGGTGCGGTCCGACCTCCACGGTGAAGCCCCGCGGCGGCCCGCCGGCAAGCTGCGTCTCACCGGGGAGCGCGGAGCCCCAGACGGGATATTCGAGCAGCCGCGGCTGCGGCTTGAGGCGCTCCTGCAGGGCGCGGGCCAGCGCGTAGGTGGCGGCGTGGTCGCGGTGCGGATCGTGGCGCCAGGTGGTGACGATGGTGGAAGGCGTCTCGCCGAGCTGGGCGTCGAGCAGAGCCACTGCCTGCTCGAAGGCGCGGGTGCCGGCAAGCGGCACGGCGGTGTCGCGCAGGCCGAGGCAGACGCGGCGTGCCGGGTCGGCGCCGAGGGCCGCCAGCGCGTTGGCGAACTCGCGCTCGCGCAGCCGCTGCAGCTTGCCCGGCGGGTGGCTCCTCGAGCCGGGGTGGGAGCCGGTGCCGTCGCTCACCAGCACCACGCGGACCGACAGGCGGGCGGCCCGCGCCGCGGCGATCAGCGCACCGCAGCCCAGGCTCTCGTCGTCGGGGTGGGGTGCGAGCACCACCAGCGGCGCCAGCTCCGCCAGGCCTGCCGCGGTCAGGGAGGGCAGGTGCCGCGCCTCCTCGAAAAAGGCTGCGGCCGGCATCGTCTCGTTCATCGCGACATCCAGAGATCTCCGAGGGGGGCTCCGGCCTCTAGCACCCAGGCGGCCGCCGAGGCCAGTGCCCTGTCCGGCGCCGGCTGGCGCAGATAGAGCTGCAGGTCGCGGGTGATCCGCTCGATGGGGCAGGGCCGGAGGAAGGCCTGCATGCCGACCGAGCGGTGCGCCAGCTCCAGGACGTCCAGCGCCGCGCGCTCGGTGGCCAGCCGGGCCAGATGGACATAGGCGACCAGCTCGTCGCCGGCCACGGCTTCGTCCGGAGCCTCCATCAGCGCCACCGCCCGCGCCAGCCACAGCCGCGCGGTCTCTGCCGCCATCGCTATCTGCCCGAGCCGCATGGCCTGATAGGGGTCGCCTCCACGCCCCGTGCGCCGCAGATGCTCGCGCGCCGCCTCGGCAAGCGCCTCGATGCCCCCCAGATGAACGGCGGCCACCCGCCAGATGCCGGCGGAAAAGTCGGGCTCCTGCTCATAGGCGCCGTCGCCGCCCAGAAGCTCCCCGGCCGCGACCTCGATCCCGTCGAGGGAGAACGCGCCGCTGCACGAGGCGCGCATGCCGGAGACCTGCCAGAGGCTCTGATCGGCCCGCGGCCCGGGATCCGCGACCGGCACGACCAGCATCCGCACCCCGCCATCGGGCATCCGGGCGGTCACCAGCGGACGGGTGACTTCGCCGGCGCCCGAGGCGAAGATCTTGGCGCCGCGCAGAACGAAGCCGCTTCCGGCCGGCTCCAGCCGCACCGGATCGCTGCCTTGCGTGTTCCACACGGCAAAAAGATGGCCGGCCGCCGCATCGGCGGCGAGGCGCCGCTGCCGGTCAGGCGGGGCGAACCGGGCAATGAGACGCCAGGTGTTGACGTGGCCTTCATAGAGACGGCCCAGCGCCAGATTGCCCCGCCCGATCTGGCGGAGCACCTCGAGCAGTTCCGGCGAGCCCAGCCGGTCGCTGCCGAGGCCCCGCCCGCCCAGCCTCGCAGGCACGGGTGCCGCCAGCAGGCCGGCCTCGTGCAGAGCAGCCACGTCCTCGGCCGGGAAGGCGCCGGTGCGGTCGATGCGGGCGGCACGCGCCGCGGCGGCCGCAGCCACCAAGCGCGCCGCCGCGGCCGGGGCGGGCGTCTGGTCCGGTGGGGAATCCTGCAGCACGCGCATCTCCGGCGGGTTGGCATTACCTCGATGGTAACGCCCCGGACGGGCGGGCGTTGCGTCGGGCATGCCGCAGCCGCGCGGGACGGGCATCCGTTCCCGGCGTTGACCGGCTGGCCCGCCTGGTGCCACTGGTGACGCCGCAACGACCAGGCAACAGGGGACGGCACGTGGTGGCGCACAAGATCGCGGTGATCGCCGGCGACGGAATCGGCAAGGAGGTGGTGCCCGAGGGCATCCGCGTGCTCGAGGCGGCAGGTCGCCGCTTCGGCATAGAGCTTTCCTTCGACGAGAAGGACTGGGGCTGCGAGCGGCTCGCGGCCAAAGGGCGGATGCTGCCCGAGGACGGGCTCGAGACCATCGCCGGGCACGATGCCATCTTCCTGGGTGCCGTCGGCTGGCCGAGCGTGCCCGACCACGTCTCCTTGTGGGGTCTCCTGATCCCCATCCGCCGGCGCTTTGACCAGTATGTCAACCTGCGCCCGGTGCGGCTGTTCGAGGGCGTTCCATGCCCGCTGGCCGGCCGCAAGCCCGGCGACATCGACTTCTGGATCGTGCGGGAGAACTGCGAGGGCGAATATTCCGAGATCGGCGGCCGGCTCTATGCCGGAACCGAGCAGGAGATGGTGACCCAGGAGAGTGTGTTCACCCGCTTCGGCGTCGACCGGGTGCTGCGCTACGCCTTCGAGCTCGCCGCCTCGCGCGACGCGAAACACCTGACCTCGGCCACCAAGTCCAACGGAATCATCCACACCATGCCGTTCTGGGACGAGCGGGTGAAGGCGATGGCAGAGCGTTATCCCGGCGTGAAGATCGACCAGTACCATATCGACATCCTGACCGCCCACTTCGTGCGCTTTCCGGACCGCTTCGACGTGGTGGTCGGCTCCAATCTCTTCGGGGACATCCTCTCCGACCTCGGCCCCGCGGTCACCGGCACGATTGGCATCGCCCCCTCGGCAAACCTCAACCCCGAGGGAACGCATCCCTCGATGTTCGAGCCGGTGCACGGCTCGGCGCCGGACATCGCCGGGCAGGGCATCGCCAATCCCATCGGCCAGATCTGGTCGGGCGCCATGATGCTCGACCATCTGGGCCACAAGGAGGCGGCGGCGGCCATTGTCGGGGCTATCGAGCGGGTGCTGGCCTCGGGCCGGAGCCTGACCCGCGACATGGGCGGCAGCGCGTCGACGGTCGAGCTCGGCAAGGCGATCGAGAGCGAGCTTTGAGGCTGGCCGCTCTCTCCTAGAGCCGCTTGTTCATGTAGATGCGCCGGTAGCCGTCCTCCTCGGCCCGGTGCGTCTCCTCGTAGCCCAGGCTGCGGTAGAGCTCGACATTCTCGGTCATGGTCTCGTGGGTGTAGAGGCGCAGCTCGGCATGGCCGCGGCGCCTCGCCTCCGCCTCGGCATGCGCCAGCAGGGCGCGGCCGAGGCCGCGGCCCTGGAACGCCGGATCGACCGCTACATTGTCGAGCAGGAGATGGCCGGCCCGCTCGAGGAGCACCAGAAAACCCGCCACCGTCCCGGCGTCCTCGACGAGCTCCACCGCGCCCTCGGCAATCCTCGCGCGATAGTCGTCGAGCATCGGGCCGGGAAGCCGGTCCATGCGCAGGAGATACCTCGCATAGGCAGCCCGCACGATCACCACGATCCTGGGCAGATCCTCCTCGACGGCTGGGCGGATCATGCGACGCTCCCGGTTCGCCAGCAGCCGGCGCCGACCCGCCGGTTCGGCCATACTGCAGGCGAAAGGTTAACGAGGTTCCATCGTCCGAGCATTTTTTGCAGCAGCGGGATGCGCCTTGCGGCAATTGAACTCTGGCCGCGCCCGTCCCGGCAAGTTAGCAAGATGGTGTATCGTTCTACGACCGCATGGCGCGTCGGCCATTCTTCCAGGCGATAGGGGTGGAGTTTATTTCCCCTCGGGGCATTCTCCGCCCGCCTCTCCGGCAGGTCGTGCCGGAGAGGCGGGCACCTTCTCGCGGTGCCGCACCTTCAGACGCCGACCACGAAACTCCCGGCGAGCTGGCGCAGGCTTTTCACCACCGCCATCGCGACCAGCCGCCCGGTCTTCGGATTCTCGGCGGTGGGCTCGATCTCTTCCTCGAAGGCGAAGCGGCCGAAAGCACCCTCGGCCTCGATCCGCACGACGTGGCGGGTGAGGGAGGGGTCGGCAAGGATCACCAGCTCGGTCCGGTCGAGCCCGGCCCCGGCCAGTGCCGCGGCAGCGGCGATGTTGACGTTTTGCGGATAGAGCAGCACGCCCTCGCGGACGGGACCGCGATAGAGTTCGGCGGGCGAGCGCAGGGAAGCGAGATCGACCGCCTGTGCTGCGGGCGTGCCGTGCCAGGCGGACGGGTCCTTGGCCACGGTCACCCGCACCCGGTCGAGCCCGCCGACCGCTCCGCCTGCCAGGATGTCGAGCGCGCCGATGCCGGCCGAGGCGATCATCAGCCGCCGCCCTGCGGCCCTGGCTGCTGCGGTCAGCCGCTCACGCAGGGGGTCGTCGGCGAGGGCTCCGGCCGAGGTCACCAGAAGATCCGCACCGGCCGCGAGGCAGGTCTCGCCATGCTCGCGCAGCGCCGCGTGGCCGGCGCACTCCAGCACCAGCTCGGGCGCCGCGGCGAGGAAATCGGCGCACCGGGTCACCACCGGCGGGCCGCCTCCGGTTTCGCGCGGCCGGCGGACCAGCACCGCCGCGAGCTCCAGACCCCCGCCCAGCCTGCCTTCGCCAGCGTGGCGTGCGATCTCGCCGCCAATGGCCCCGAGGCCGATCAGACCGATCCGCATCCATTCCTCCCCGTTCCGGCTTTTCTGCCGCGCAGCATCGAGCATTCTTGTCCCTGCCGCCAGCACAGGCGGCCGGGGAGACGTGGGCGATGCAGGCGACGGCGAGGGGACTACGGGCCATTCCCAAAGGGATCTGGGCGCTGGGGGCGGTGAGCTTCCTGATGGATGCCTCCTCAGAGCTGATCCACGGCCTGCTGCCGGTCTTCCTCGTGGTGACGCTGGGCGCCTCGCCGGTGGCGCTGGGGCTGATCGAGGGAATCGCCGAGGCCACCGCCTCGATCGTCAAGCTGTTCTCCGGCGCGCTCAGCGACCGGCTGGGCAAACGCAAGCTGCTGGCGGTCGCCGGCTACGGCCTCGCGGCCCTGAGCAAGCCTCTCTTTCCGCTTGCCTCGAGCGTCGGGCTGGTGCTCGCGGCGCGCTTCATCGACCGGATAGGCAAGGGCATCCGCGGCGCCCCGCGTGACGCGCTGGTGGCCGATCTGGCCCCGCCCGGGCTTCGCGGCGCCTGCTTCGGGCTGCGCCAGTCGCTGGACACGGCGGGTGCCGTGCTGGGACCGTTGGCAGCGGTGGCGCTGATGGCGCTGCTGGCGGGCGACATCCGTCTCGTGCTGTGGTTCGCGGTGATCCCGGCGGTGCTGGCGGTGGCGGTCCTGCTGCTGGCGGTCGAGGAGCCGGCGCACGCGGCGGGTCCGGCGCGCGGCGCCCCGCTGCGCTGGCGCGAGGCCATGGCGCTGGGGCCGGCCTGCTGGAAGGTGGTGGCGGTGGGGGCGGTGATGTCACTGGCACGCTTCAGCGAGGCCTTCCTGATCCTGCGCGCCCAGCAGCAGGGCCTGGCCATGACGCTGGCGCCGTTGGTCCTGGCGCTGATGAGCGTGGTCTATGCCGCGAGCGCCTATCCTGCCGGCGCCCTGGCCGACCGCATCGACCGGTGGAGACTGCTCATGGCCGCCCTCACGGTGCTGGTGCTGGCGGACCTCCTGCTGGCGGCGGGCGGCCTGGTGCCGGCCATGGCCGGGGTAGCGCTGTGGGGTCTGCACATGGGGCTGAGCCAGGGCCTGCTGGCGGCCCTGGTGGCCGACACCGCACCACCGGCGCTGCGCGGCACCGCCTTTGGCGTCTTCAACCTGGCGAGCGGCCTCGTGCTCCTGCTGGCGAGCCTGCTCGCAGGGCTGTTCTGGGAGGTCCTCGGGGCACCTGCGACGTTCCTTGCCGGGGCACTCTTTGCAGGGCTGGCGGCGCTGCTGCTGGTGCGCTGGTCGGGGACTGGCGCAGGCCCGTGACGATGGAGCCGCTCACAGCGCTGGGCGCACTCTTTCCCCGGGTTTGCGGCGGTGTCGGGCAAAGAGGCACCGCCGCGGCACGGCTCAGCCGGCGCCGGCCGGCCGGAACGAGGCCGTCAGGTCCCCGGCCGCGCCGAACACTGCCTTGGCCTCTGCCGAGGTCATGGCGAGCGTCGTCCTGAAGTCGGTGATGCCGCCTCCGGCCCCGGCCGCCAGCATCGCAGCCGAGACCTCCTTGTGGCTGGGCATGTCGAACACCACGAGGAAGTCGTACTCGCCCAGCGTGACCCAGTAGTGGAGCAGCTTGCCGCCGGCCTTCCCGGCCAGCTCGGCCACTGCCTCGGCGCGATCCTCGGGCTTTGCCACCATGCCCTTGATGGCGCTCTGGCTGTAGCGGCCCTGCGTGATGAAGATCGGCATGATAGGTCCTCCCTGTGTCAGGTCGAACAACAAGACACGATATCATGGCTGTCGAGCCGGCACACATGACAGATGCGACCGCCCCGCCCCGCCTCGCGAGGATCAGTGGCGGTGAGCCTCGCCGATCTCGAGCTCGGTGCGGAAGATCAGCTTGGTGAAATCGTCGACCAGCACATCCACCCGCAGCTCCCAGGCTCCGGCCACCGGCAGAAAAAAGCCGGCCGCGGTGTAGCTGCCGTCCTTCTCGAGCGTTCCCGCGACCCGCATGGGCTCGATGCCCCTTTCGGGCATCGCCAGGCGGATCTCGACCTTCTCCGCCGACAAAGACCGGCCCTGGGGTGCCAGAAGCCGCAGCGTGAGGCTGTTGGCCCCGGCCATGGCCGGGACCACCGTCACACCGAGCGTGTGGCCGCGGGCCGTCGTCTCGAGCGTCTGCTCGGCCGGCTGCGGCACGCGGCCTGCGACGTGGCCCGCGAGCGCGCGCGGCGGTGCGTCGAGGCTGAGCGAGGCGGTCAGGCCGATCACCAGGGCCATCAATGCCATGTCGGCTGCCAAAGTGCGACGCAGCCCTTGAGCGGAACGCCCGGCCGCCCCGGTCCGCAGGCCCGGGGTCAGGCGGAAGCGGTTGAGTGCCGCCACGGCGAGCAGGCCCGTCACGGCGAGGATCTTGAGCCCCAGCCGCTGTCCGTAACCGGTGTCGATGAGGTCGGCGGGCGAGGTCAGCTGCAGGCTTGCCAGCAGGATCCCGGCCAGAAGAAGCACACCCACCGCCAGCGAGGCACGGCGGGAGAATGTCTCGATCAGCGGGGCTGCGCTTGCCGGGTCGAGATGCCGGAGAGCCAGTTGGAGAGGCCAGAGCGCGCCCAGCCAGAAGGCGGCGCCGAGCGCATGGAGCCAGACGGCGGGAAGGGTGATCCAGCGGCTCGCCGCCGTCACCGCGTGGCCGGAAAGGGCGAAGCTCAAGGCGACCAGCGCCGCAGCGATGGCTCGCACGACCGCCGAGCGGCGGCCGTCTTCCCACAGCAGGAGCAGCAGACCGGCTGCGGCCGCGGCAAGGCTGGTGCCGATGGGGGAGTCGAGTGCCACCATCCAGGGCCGCGCTGTCAGCAGAATTGCCGGCGGCCCGCCGACCAGGCCGCCGCCCGAGACTCCTGCGAAAAGAGCGACGAGGCCGAGGCTTGCCCAGGCCATCACGCGCAACGGACCGGACATGAGGTCGGTAATCGGGGCGGGCACCTGCACCGTTACCGTCAAGAGCCGTGCCCCCGCCACCACCAGGAGCCCGCCATAGAGCAGCGCCCGCACCACCAGCGCCGTCATGGTCCAAAACCGGTCATGGGCATGGGCCGCCGGAGGTGCCAGAGCACCGGCCGCCTCGCCGATCGTGAACGCGAAGGAGCCGCCGATCGGGTGCGTGTCGGCGGAACGGACGCGGTAGCTCACCAGATAGGAGCCGTCCTCCAGACCGGCCGGCAGCTCCACGAGGACATCGCCGCCCCTTGCGGCAGGCGTGGGGACGGCGAGGCGCTCGCCGTTGGTGAGGATCTGCAGGTCGATGGGCACCACCGGCTCGCTGAAGCGAAGGGCCAGACGAGGGGGTGCGGCGGTGAGACGCGCGCCTTCTGGCGGCTCGGTCTCGAGCAGCACGGCATGGGCGCGCAGATCGGCGGCATGGCCCAGGAGGGCCAGGACCAGCCCGATCAGACAGGCCAGAGATCTCATTTCCCGGATCCCTAAAACCAGCACCAGGGCGGCCGGCGGCCGCCCCGGATGCTCAGGCCTCAGTGGCCGGACTTGCCCTCGGTGATGGTCAGCGCAGGAGCGGGCTCGTCGAGATCATGGGGGTCCTGCCCGGCCTCCGGGACCTCGATCCAGCGGTGCGTGCCCTTCTCGCATTCCTGGACGACCGGGAAGTAGACGACCGCGCCCGGCTCGAAGCCGGCGAGGCGCCCCCTGAGCACGAACTCGTCATACTGGTCGTCGGGCAACGAGCCTCCCGACCAGGTCACCTCGGTGACGCCGCTGGTGAGCTCCTGGCCGAAATAGTCGTAAGGCTTCGCGTAGTCGCCCCTCGCGATGGACAGCTCCCAGCCGGGCTTGGGCATCGGCTTCACCGCGATCATCCCCTCGGGAATTCGTACACGGAGGGTCGTGGTTGGCGTTCCTTCGCAGCCGTGGCCGATCTGGAATACGGCCTTGTAAGTGCTGTCGGCAGGTGCCTCGGGTGTCTCGAGACCCACATGGGCGTCGGCGGCGGCGGGCAGGAGGGCGGCAGCAACGGCCGCAGCGATGAATGCACGCATCGTTTCGTCTCCGAAGGATCGCGACACCGGCGGTCCGGTGTCCGGAAATCTCTGGTCGATCAGCTTTCGGAGACGGGTGGTCCGCGCGCGTCGAAGAAGGCCGCATCGGCCACACCGCTCGACATGGCGCCGCGCGCCGGCAGGCGGACGAGCATCGCGCGGGGGGCGGCCAGATCGACGGATGCAGTCTTGCCGGGAGGACCCAGCGGCTTTCCACAGGAACTCAGCAGGCAGCAGAAATGAGCCTGGGCATGGTCCGCCTGGTCGGCGGGATCGTCGTCAGCGAAAGGGTCGCTCGGGAGACGGCGGATCCCGTCCGGGGTGCAGATCACGAACTGCATGCCCTCGGCCGTCGCCTGCCCCGCGAAGCCGCCGGCGACAGCCACAGGCCAGAGAAGCGACAGCAGATAGGCCAGGGCGAGAAGGAGGGTCTTCTCCTTCCCGGCCTTGCGGATCTCCGGTCGCTCGCATGACATGGCCGGACCATAGCCTCTTGCCATCTTCTTTTCATCCTTGCCTTCGGACTTGATGCGCGGGCGGGCCGGCGGTTTCACGGAGGAGAGGAACAGCGAGCCTTGAAGACCGGAAGCCGGGCTACCAGGGTGAGCTGCAGGAGGACGCGCGCATGAATGTCTGGAGCAGGAAGGTGCTGCCGCTTCTGATCGCCTGGGCGATGCGCGACCGCGACCTTGTCCGCTATCGCAAGCGGCTGGTGGAGCGGGCGCAGGGCCGCGTCCTGGAGATCGGGGTCGGCTCGGGGCTCAACCTGCCGCTCTACCGGCCGCCGGCGAGCCTGGTCATCGGCCTCGACCCGTCCGCCGAGCTGTTGCGCCGGGCGCGCGCCGAGGCAGCCGCGTCACCTGTGCCGGTGTGCCTCGTGCAAGGCTCGGCCGAGGCGATCCCGCTGGCAGCGGGGAGCGTCGATACCGTCGTCATGGCCTGGACCTTGTGCAGCGTGCCGGACGCCGCCAAGGCGCTGGCCGAGCTGCGCCGGGTGCTGCGGCCGGAGGGCAGGCTGCTGTTCGTCGAGCACGGGCTCTCCGACGAGCCCGGCGTCGCCGGCTGGCAGCAGCGCCTCGATCCCTTCTGGCTCAAGGTGAGCTGCCATATGAACCTGAAGGTGGGCGAGCTGTTGCAGCGCGCCGGCTTCGTCGTGGAAGAGCTGGAGACGGGCTATGTTGGCAAGGGGCCAAGGGCTCTCACCTTCCTCTACGAGGGCAGCGCCCGTCCCGCCTGAGCCCTTCTCGACCGGGAGAGATCATGGAGATCAACGCCGACTTCACGAGGCGCGCCGCGGTGCATGCGGCGAGGCTGCCGTGGGTTCCCTCGCCGATGGCCGGTGTCGAGCGGCGCATGCTCGACCGGATCGGCGGGGAGGTTGCCCGCGCCACCTCGATCGTCCGCTACGCGCCCGACAGCAGCTTCTCGCCCCACACCCACGGCGGCGGCGAGGAGTTCTTTGTTCTCGAGGGTGTGTTCCAGGACGAGCACGGCGACTATCCGCCTGGGAGCTATGTCCGCAATCCGCCCGGCTCGCGCCATACGCCGGGCTCGGCGGCGGGCTGCACGATCCTCGTCAAGCTCCACCAGTTCGATCCGGACGATCGCACCCATGTCCGGACCGAGACGGCCGGCAGCACCTTCGGGCCGGCAACCGGCCGGCCGGGAGTCGGGCTCGTGCCGCTCTTCGAGGATGCCACCGAACGGGTCCGTCTCGAGCGCTGGGCGCCGGGCCTGCCGGTGGCCTGCGATCCGGAGGGCGGAATCGAGCTGCTGGTGCTCGAAGGCAGCTTCACCGAGGGCGGCGAATGTTTCGAGCGCCACGCCTGGCTCCGCCTCCCGCCGGGAGCGCCCCTGCGCGCCGAGGCCGGCGCGGAGGGCTGCCTTTTGTGGGTGAAGGAAGGGCATCTGCGGGACGTGCGGGGCATGAGACCCGCAGCCGCGGTCCCATGACCGGCCGGGCACGGCGGGAGGGGCCTGCCCGTGCGGCCGGCGGCGCGCCAATCGGATCCGCCGAGGAGGCATCATGCTGAACCGGATCAAGGGCCTGCACCACGTCACCGCCATGGCGGGGGACGCCCAGCGGAACAACGACTTCTTCACCCGGGTGCTGGGCCTGCGCCGGGTCAAGAAGACCGTCAATTTCGACGCCCCCGACGTCTACCATCTCTATTACGGCGACGAGAGGGGCTCGCCCGGCACCGTCATGACCTCCTTTCCCTTCCCGCGGATCGTGAAGGGCAGCCGGGGTGCGGGCGAGGTGGTCGAGACGGCGTTCGCCGTGCCGGCAGGCACGCTGGGCTGGTGGAAGGAGCGGCTCGAGGCGATTGGCGCGGCCACGCACGGGGAGGAAGGACGGTTCGGGGAACGGCGCCTGCGCTTCTCGGGGCCCGAGGGGGAAGGGCTCGCGCTCGTGGAGGTGCCGGGCGATGTGCGGGCTCCCTTCGCCCGCGGCCCGGTGCCGGCGGAGAAGGGCCTGCACGGCTTTCGCGGCGTCACCTTGCGCCTTCACGACGGGGCGGCCACGGGCGAGCTGCTGCGCTTCATGGGTTACGAGGAGGTCGAGCGCGAGAATGCCCTGACCCGCTACGTCATCGCGGACGGCAACGGCGCCGATATCGTCGACATCGAGGTGGTGCCCGAGGCGCCGCCGGCGCGCCAGGGGGCCGGCTCGGTGCATCATGTGGCGTTCGCAGTGGAGGACGACGCCGCCCAGCTCGAGGTACGAAAGGCGCTCACGGAGGCGCGCTTCGGGGTCACGCCGGTGATCGACCGCGACTACTTCCGGGCCATCTATTTCCGCACCCCCGGCGGCGTGCTGTTCGAGGTGGCCACCAACGGACCCGGCTTCGCCCGGGACGAGGACCCGGCGCACCTGGGCGAGGCCCTCAGGCTCCCCGCCCAGCAC
Source organism: Marinimicrococcus flavescens (assembly GCA_029211145.1). GTDB lineage: Bacteria > Pseudomonadota > Alphaproteobacteria > Geminicoccales > Geminicoccaceae > Marinimicrococcus > Marinimicrococcus flavescens. Next base: position 6,616 of record JARGEQ010000096.1, on the reverse strand, counting down.
GCCCACCTGCGCGAGCGGCTCGAACGGAGCCTGCCGCCCATCGGGGACTGAGGCGGGCGGCCGGCCCTCCGGCTCAGGGGGGCGGCGACCTTTCCGTGTCGATGGCGGGGATCGCCGGCCGCTCGGGCCGCTCGCCGCCGGTCAGCAGCTCGACCGCGCGGTCGGCCGCGTCGTGGAACGGCTCCAGGACCAGATCGGCGCCGGAGGCGAGGAACGCCGCCGTGTCGGCCGGGCTGTGCGAGGCGAGGGCGATCCGCCCGCGGAACCCGGCGGCGCGCACCCCCTGCAGGAAGATGCTGCGCGTGTCCTCGTGGCTCAGGCCGGTCGGGTGGATGGGGACGGTGGAGACCAGCCAGCTGGCCCCGCCCAGCGGCAGGCCGGCCAGGAACTCGTGGTCGGTGGCGTCGCCGTGGCCGGCGTCCATGCCCAGCTCGTGCCAGCGGCGCACCGCGAACGGGTTGAAGTCCACGCCGAACACGCGGACGCCGCGCTGCTTCAGGCGCAGGCCGATGGCGGTGCCGAACCGGCCCAGGCCGAAGATGACCAGCTCGTGCGTCGCCGCGGCCGCCGGTGCCGCAGCCGGGCGGTCCGCCTCCCGCGGGGCCCCCCGCCGCTCGAAGACGCCAAGGAGGGGTTCGAACAGCGGGTAGAGCCGGTGCGAGTAGGTGATCATGTAGGTCGAGGCGGCGATGGTCACGAGGCCGACCAGCGTCACGAGGCCGAGCGCGTCCGGCGCGGCATGGCCCAGCGAGACGCCCATCGCCATGAACAGGAGAGAGAACTCGCTGATCTGCGCGACCGTGAGGCCCGCCAGGAAGCCGGTGCGCTTGCCGAACCCCATGAGGCCCATGATCGCCAGCACGATCAACGGGTTGCCGACCAGCACGAAGAGGGAGAACACCGCCGCCGCGGCGGCTTGGCCGGCGAGCAGCGACAGGTCGAGGCCGGCGCCTAGGACGATGAAGAAGAACAGCAGGAGGAAGTCGCGCAGCGGCGCCAGCCGCGCGGCGATGGTCTCGCGATAGGGCGTCGAGGCGAGCGACACGCCGGCGAGGAGGCCGCCCACCTCCTTGCCGAGCCCGGCAAGATCGCTGACCGCCGCCAGGATGGCGGCGTGGGCGATGGCCGAGACGGCGAGCAGCTCCGGGGCGCGGGCCAGCCGCTCCGTCAGGGGCCCCGCGGCGTAGCGGCCGAACAGCGCGACCAGCGCGATCAGCCCGGCCCCGGACAGCAGAGCCGCCCAGACGCCGCCGGCGCCACCGCCCTCGCCGGTGCCGATCCCGACCGCCGAGAGGACGATCATGGCCAGCACCACCACGAGGTCTTGGACGATCAGGAAGCCGAGCGCGATCTGCCCGTGCAGCGAGTCGATCTCCCGCTTGTCGGAGAGCAGCTTCACGATGATGATCGTGCTCGAGAAGGTGAGCGCGACCGCCAAGTAGAGGGCGGTGGTCGCGTCCAGCCCGAGCGCCCGGCCGATCAGGAAGCCGAACAGCGAGGTGAAGGCGACCTGCCCGAGGCCGGTGGTCAGCGAGACGGCGCCGAGCGAGCAGATCAGCTTGATGTCGAGCTTGATGCCGACGAGGAGCAGCAGGACCGCGACGCCCAGCTCGGAGAGCAGGCGGATCTGCTCGCCGGAGTGCACGAGGTCGAGCCCCGAGGGGCCGGCCGCGAGGCCCACCGCGATGAAGCTGACGATCAGCGGCTGGCGCAGCGCCATGCCGGCAAAGCCCAACGCCGCCGCCATGAGAAGAAGGACGGCGATCTCGGCGAACGCCGACTGCGCCAGCAGCTCCATCGCGCGGATCCTCCCTGCGGGCCGCCGTGGCCGGCGGCGGGCCGGCGCTAGAGCAGCTCCTTCATCACGGCACAGAGCTCGCCCTTGGCCTCGAAGCCGACGCCGGGGATCTGCGGCAGGCCTACATGGCCGTTCTCCACGGCGATGTCGTCGGCGAAGCCGCCGAACGGGCGGAAGACGTCGGGATAGCTCTCGTTGCCGCCCAGATGCAGGCCGGCGGCGATGTTGAGCGACATCTGGTGGCCGCCGTGCGGCACCACCCGGCGGCTCGACCAGCCGTTCTCCGCCAGCATGTCGAGCGTGCGCATGTACTCGACCAGGCCGTAGGAGAGCGCGCAGTCGAACTGCAGGATGTCGCGGTCGGAGCGCATGCCGCCGTGACGGATCAGGTTGCGCGCGTCCTGCATGGAGAAGAGGTTCTCGCCTGTCGCCATGGGGTGTGCGTAGTGGTTGGCGAGCTCGGCCTGGAGCGCGTAGTCGAGCGGATCGCCCGGCTCCTCGTACCAGCGCAGGCCCAAAGGCTGCAGGGCCCTGGCGTAGGCGATGGCGGTCTCGAGGTCGAAGCGGCCGTTGGCGTCGACCAGCACATGGCCGGCATCGCCCACCACGCGGATCACCGCCTCGATGCGCCGCATGTCCTCCGCCAGATCGCCGCCGCCGATCTTGAGCTTCACGTCCGTATAGCCGCGGTCGAGGTAGCTCTTCATCTCGTTCTCGAGCGCGGTGGTGTCCTTGCCCGGATAGTAGTAGCCGCCGGCCGCATAGACCCAGACCCTCGCGTCGGCCTCGCCGCCGCGGTAGCGGTCGGCCAGCAGGCGCCAGAGCGGCACCCCCGCGATCTTGGCCACGGCGTCCCACACCGCCATGTCGATGACACCCACCGCCACCGAGCGCTCGCCGTGCCCGCCCGGCTTCTCGTTGCTCATGAGCACGTCCCAGATGGCGAAGGGGTCGAGATTGTCGTTGGCCCCGTCCACCAGCTTCGCGGGATCCGCCGCCTTCAGGCGCGGGATGAAGCGCTCGCGCAGGAGGCAGCCCTGGGCGTAGCGGCCGTTGGAGTTGAAGCCGAAGCCCACCACCGGCCTGCCGTCGCGCACCACGTCGGTGACCACCGCCACCACGCTGCAGGTCATCTGCGAGAAGTCGATATAGGCGTTGCGGATTTCCGATCGGATCGGAACGGTCTTCTCGCGGATGTCGACGATCTTCATGGGGAGCCTCTCCTGACTGGCGGCTCTGGGTAGCTCCTGGCGAAGGCGGCGGCAAGGTTGGGAGGATGAGGAGCTTCGCGGCGCTGCGCGCGGCTTCTTTTTCTCGTTTCCTGTCAGTTGGGGGTGTAGCCCCTTGCCGGGCACCGTCGACAGCCCGACAGAAAAGAGAGAAGAAAAGCCGCGCGCAGCGCCTTGCATCCCACCTCTCCCGGAGCGGTCTTCCATGCCCGTCGCAGAGCTTCTGGTCGTCCTGGGGCTCGTTCTCCTCAACGGCCTCTTCGCCATGGCGGAGCTCGCCGTGGTCTCCTCGCGGCCGGTCCGCCTCAAGCAGCGGGCGGAGGCCGGCGGGCGGGGTGCCCGGACGGCGCTGCGCCTGAGGGAGGATCCCACCTCCTTCCTCTCCACCGTGCAGGTGGGAATCACGCTGGTCGGCATCTTCGCCGGCGCCTATTCGGGCGCCACCTTCGCCGATCCGCTGGCCGGGGTGCTGCGCGGCCTGCCGGGCATGGCCGAGGCGGCGCCGGTGGTGGCGCTGGTGCTGGTGGTGGCGGGTGTCACCTACCTCTCGCTGATCGTGGGCGAGCTGGTGCCCAAGCGGGTGGCGCTGAGCCATCCCGAGGCCATCGCCGGGGCGCTGGCGCCGCTCATGGCGCTGCTCGCCCGCGTGGCGGCCCCGGTGGTCTGGCTGCTGCGGGTCTCCACCGAGGGCGTGGTGCGCCTCCTGCGGGTGCCGGCGGCACCGGCCTCGCAGGTGAGCGACGAGGAGCTGCGTGGGCTCCTCAAGGAGGGTACGGAGGCCGGCGTGTTCCACCCCGAGGAGCGGGCCATCATCGACTCGGTGGTGCGCGTCGCCGACGAGCCGGTGCGCTCGATCATGACGCCGCGCACCGACCTCGTCTGGCTCGACATCCGGGACGAGCCTGAAGCGCTGCTGCGGCGGATGCGCGAGAGCGGCCATTCGCGCTTCCTCGTGGGCGACGGCGGGCTCGACCGCCTCCTGGGCGTGGTCCAGAGCAAGGACCTGCTGGGCCGGCTCGGTGGCGAGGGGCCGGTCGATCTCGGGGCCCACCTGCGCCAGCCCATCGCGGTGCCGGAGAGCCTGCCGGTGGTCGAGCTCCTCGAGCATTTCCGCCGTGCCGCGGTCCATCTGGCGGTGGTCATGGACGAGCATGGCGGGGTGGAGGGCATCGTCACCCCCACCGACCTGCTCATCGCCATCGTCGGCGAGCTGCCCGGTGCCGGAAGTGCGGAGGCGCCCGAGGCGGTGCGGCGCGAGGACGGCTCCTGGCTCATCGACGGCAGGCTGCCGCTGCATCAGGCCGAGCGCCTGCTCGAGACCGGCGACATGAGCGAAGGCCACGACTACGCCACCATGGCCGGCTTCATGCTCTGGAAGCTCGGCCGCCTGCCCCGCGAGGGCGAGCATTTCCGCTGGCGCGATCTCCGCTTCGAGGTCGTCGACATGGACGGCCGCCGCATCGACCGCGTCCTGGTCGAACGCTGCCCGGAGGCAGAGGACGAGACGACGGGGTAGGCCGTCGACCGCCCGCCGGTCCCGCCCGGCACGATCAAGACTCCGGGGGCCGGTCACGACGGCGGTTCCGGCCGTCGCGGCGGGGCGCACCGGGAAGGTGTGGACTGCCCGGTCGGGCGCCCGATACTTGTCACGAATAAATCCCCGCCAGACGGAACGGAGAAAAAGGGTCGGCGTTTATCCTCACACCCACTTGATCGATGGGAGACGTCGGTGAAGGCTTATCTCGCGGAGATGGCCGGAACATTCATTCTGGTATTTGGCGGCTGTGGGAGCGCTGTGCTCGCGGGCGACGCGATCGGGTATTCCGGGGTGGCGTTCGCCTTCGGGCTGTCGCTTCTCGCCATGATCTATGCGGTCGGGCCGATCTCCGGCTGTCACCTCAACCCGGCCGTCACCTTCGGCCTCGTTCTCAGCGGCAGGTTCCTCGGCCGTTCGGCGCCGGGCTACGTGGTGGCGCAGATCGCGGGCGCGGGCCTCGCCGCGGCAGTCCTCTTCGTGATCGCCCAGGGGGCGGCCGGTTTCGATGCGGTGGCCGACGGCTTCGCCAGCAACGGCTACGGCTCCTGTTCCCCTGGCGGGTACGGGATGCTCTCCGCCTTTCTGGCCGAGGTCGTGCTGACCGCGCTTCTCGTCCTGACGGTCCTCGGCGCGACCGACGTCAAGGCCCCGGTCGGCTTCGCCGGAGTCGCCATCGGCCTGGTGCTCGTGGTGATCCATCTCGTCGGCATCCCGATCACCAACACCTCCGTCAACCCGGCGCGAAGCATCGGCGTGGCGCTGTTCGCGGGATGGCCCGCCGTGCTGCAGCTCTGGCTCTTCATCGTCGCTCCCCTCGCGGGGGCGGCGCTCGCGGCGGCCGTGTACGGCGTCATCCACCTGCCGGGGCCACCGCTGACCGTCCGCGAGGCCGAGCGGGCGACACCCGCCCAGCAGGCGGAGCGGCTGACCTGACCGGCGTCCGCCGGCCGCGCGCTGGAGGGGCCGTCCCGGGGAGCACGTTCCTCCCCGGGATCCGGCCGCCCGGCGGCGGCGTAACGGCGCGCGCCCAGCCGCCGGGCGGCCGCCATCGCGAAGAGGGACTGCAGGACCTCCTCGACGCGGTCTTCCCCGCTGGCTGAAATCCCGACCGTGATCGCAACACTTTCTTGGTGGTACCTGGCACCTGGCGTGATCGCGCTAGCACGGGGTAGGGCAGTAACTCCTCGCCAATCTTGCCAGGTATGATCAACGAGTCGTGAATCGCGAGGGGGTCCAGGCGACCCCGGTCAGGCATGCCCGGTACCGTGGGCACCGGATGCAAGGCGCTGCGCGCGGCTTTTTTTCTCTCCTTTCTGTCAGGTTGCGGCGGAGTTCGGGTCAGGCGGCGCGCCCGGCCGAGGCGAGGCGGTGGCGCTGGGCGCGGTTCAGGGGCGGCTCGGGTTCGTTTGTGCCACGGTGGGCGAGGAAGCCCTCGGGCTCGTCCGTGCCGTCGTCGGCGAAGGGGTCGGGGGCGGCGAGGAGGCTGGCTAGGGCTGCCTGGGGGTCGCGGGCCAGCTCCGCCTCGAACGCCGCCATGCGCTGGTCGAGGGAAGTGAGAGGCATGGCCGGGGCGGCGGCGCGGCGCTCGGCCTTGCTGGCCTCGAGCTCGCGCACGGCCCGACAAAAATCCTTCTCCAGCCGGGTGCGCCAGCGCGGCAGCACCGAGGCCGGCAACCCCTTGCACGTCTCGCCGGCAAGCGCCGCCTCCACGACCCGCTGCTCCAGCGCATCGGCCCACCGCCCCCGCAGCATCGCCATCGCCATCTGCCCCACCCAGTGCTCCTCGACAGCACCTTCCGGCGCATGACGGCGGGTGAGATCCGTGAGAAGGGCCGAGAACGTGGCTTGGTCCTCGGGGCTCAGGTTCGTCTTTGTCACCGGCGGTGCGTCCGGCGCAGCGGCGGGATCGGCGGCAGGCGCGATGGTGTCGGACATGGCTGCCTCGCAGGCTGGAGGAAGGGCGCTGCGAGGATAGCCTATCAAAGGAATAAATACCATATCAGGCGCGAGGAAGTCGGCGGGGGCCGTTGATCTTGCGAGGTATGATCAACG
>JARGEQ010000095.1 GCA_029211145.1 Marinimicrococcus flavescens | reverse complement strand
ATCTCGACCAAAGCGTCGAGAACCGGGAATTATCGGAGGTGTCCAGCTGGATGCGTGACTCCGTTGTCTGGTTTTCCCAGCGGGCAACCGCACAACTCGGGGCGGAGCGCTTCGCCGACTATGTCCGCACCTTGGATTACGGCAATCGCGACATATCCGGTGATGAAGGTCGATCGAACGGCCTGACCCATGCTCGGCTCAGCTCATCTTTGGAAATCTCGCCGGCCGAACAGGTCGCATTCTTGACACGTATGCTGGAAGGACGGCTTGCGGTGAGCGACCGTGCCGTTGAGCACACGATGAAGCTGCTTGATCTTGGTCCTCAGCCGAGCGGCTGGCACGTCTTCGGCAAGACAGGCGCAGGCATGCCTCGTCCGGTTCAGCCAACGTCCGGAAACGTCTCCGGGCCGGATCGCCCGGGATGGGCTGGTGGATGAACTGTTCGGAGCGGACGGCACGATCAACTGACCGCGGTCGCCTTGACGGGGCACCTAGAAATCGTACCCCGTGTCGCAATGCAGGAGAGAGCCACGGTAACCGTAAGAACATCGACCATCTGCGGGACTTTCTGTGCGTTGCAGAAACCCTGAACCCCAGTTCAAGGAATGCCTGTCACACCGCATGGCGAGTGTCCACTTCGCCCCCCGGATCACCAACCACGACATGGCCGCACGGCTGCTTGTCAGGTCGGAGATTGACCTCGCCATCGTGACGCGGCACCCCGAGGTGCCACACGATGAAGATTTTGCCGTCTTCCGCAATGTCGACATTGCTACCGACAAGCTCGTCATCATCGAGCCGCCTGATACGCCCGCCGGTGCCACATTGCCTCTGCACGTTTCCCATCCGCTGACCTATATCGGACAGATATGGCAAAACTGCCGCTCCGACCTACCCACAACTGCCGAGGTACCTCACGGTATGGCAGCAGACATAAGGGCGCATTGTTTGGCTGGACACGGCCGAGGTGTGGTGCCCGAAAGCCTGGTCGAAGCCGATGTTGCGGCCGGCAGACTGCGTGCTCGACCCTCAAGCGTGGACCTCAACTATGCAATCTCCCTGTTCTGCTCCCCGCGCGCATCGAGCCGTGCCAAGCAGGTCTGGGCGATCGCCGCGAAGAGGCTTCATTCCTAGGATCTGCACCCGATCGCCCTCCTGATCCACGGCCGGGCCTCTGATTGAACCGTCGCATCGACGAACAAAGGGTGCTGACGATGCAGGGATTGTTCTGGCTGGACGACGAGGCGCGATCCGGCGATCCCCGGTCGCCGCAACCGCAGGCGGCCAGTTTTTGCTCGCCCGCCTGAGCGGCTTGCATCTCCCGCCAACCAGAAAATCATTTAATGGCTTTCCCGTCTGGGGGCCTGAAGACCTTCGAAAGTCCTCGAATATTCCTGCGAACGTCTATTTCCATGTTGGGATTAAGCAAGAATAATCGCTCCGATAAAGCCGTTTCCTTCAGAGTTTGGGCAGCGTTGTTGGGCCGGGTGTCAAAGCGGCGTCATCCGGCGGTCTTGCGGCCTCTCGCGCATGGTTGTTCGAGCGCTTTCCCGCCAGCCGGACGCAGCGCGCCCCACTTCTGAAAGATGGCAGTGGCGAGGGGCTGCCGGCACGGGGCACGACGAATGCTCCGCGGCGCAGCATCTGGCACTGCCTCTTGGAACCGCTGGACGGGATCGGCGCCCTCGCCGGCGCGCACATCAAGCTATACGGCTCGTCGCATCCGCCTCGACCTCGACGCGCCCTGTCTCTTCTCGCGACCGGCCAGGACGCTCATCCTCCGCCGCCTCGGCGGTAGTGATCGATGGTGGCACGCACCCCCTCATCGAGGCCGACCCGCGGCCATGGGCCGATCAGCCGCTCCAGGGGCGAACGGTCCAGCGGGCAGTCGGGTGCCGCCCGCTCGCTGGGTCCGAGCGTCACCCGTGCGTGCGGGACGGCGTCGAGGATCACCGCCATCAGATCATCGGTGCTCTCGATCGTGGTCGTGATATCGGAGACGACAGGCGCTCGCGGCGAGGCGTCGAGGCAGCGCACCAGAACCTCGGCGATCTCGCCGGCATACTGGAAACACGCCGTGCCGCGGAACGGCACTTCGTAAGCTTCGCCCAGGGCAGCGGCGCGGATGGCTTTCGTGATCGCCGCGGTCTCGCCGTCATCCCGGCCAAGGCCGTAGACGATCTGCGGCCGCACACCAACCGACATCAATCCATGATCCATGGCATAGACCTTGGCGATGTCCTCGCAGGCACGCTTGAAGACCCCGTAGAGATTGGCCGGCGCCTTCAAGGGACCGCGCGGATGGGCGGCAGCCGAGCTGGTATAGACGAGCCTGGCGATCTTGTGCCGGCGCGCCGCCTCCATGACCTGGATATGGCCGATGACATCGACCTCGGCACCGCGCACCGGATCGGCGCGGCACGCGGGAATGGTCAGTGCGGCCAGGTGCAGGATTGCATCCGCACCGCTCCGCTCGAGCGCGCGGTCGAGCGTCGCCGGCTCGTTGATGTCGCCGGTGACCCACGGCAGCGCCGACGCCCTCGCCTCGCCGCAGACCAGCCCGAGACGGCGGCGGTCGTCGCGCAGGTCGAGGGCGGTGACGGAAGTGCCGCGGGCCGCGAGCGCCTCGATCGTCCATGCCGCGAGGAAGCCGGAAGCACCGGTGACGAGAACCGAGCGGGCCGGGCCGCTCATATCGACATCGCCTGGCCGCCGTTCACGTCGAGCATGACGCCGGTGACGAAGCCCGCCTCCTCCGAGGCCAGGTAGGCCACCGCGGCCGCCACGTCCTCCGGCCGGCCGTGCCGGCCCACCGGGATGCCGGCGAGCATGGCACGGCGCTCCTCGGGCGTCTTGCGCTCCGAGAGCAGCCGCTCGACCCGCGGGGTGAGGATCGCCCCCGGGCAGACAGCGTTGCAGGTGATGCCGAACGGGCCGAACTCCTGGGCGAGCTGCAGGGTGAAGGCCTGCATCGCCCCCTTCGAGGCCGAGTAGTTCGCACCCGCAAACAGGCTGCCGAACCGGCCGGCCTTGGAGCCCATGTTGACGACGCGGCCGTAGCCGCGCTCCTTCATGCCCGGCAGGACCAGCCTCGTGACCCGCACCGCGGCGGTGACGTTGAGGTCCATCACCCGGGCCCAGTCCTCCTCGCTCTGCTCGAGGAAGGACTGGGGCGTGTGCAGCGAGCCGCCGGCATTGTTGACGAGAATGTCGAGCTTCCCTGCACGACCGGCCGCCCCGGCGATGGCCCCGGGATCGCTCATGTCGACGCGCTCGATCGCGATGGCGCGGCTTCCGGTCTCCGCCCGCGCCGCCTCCATGGCCGCCTCGTCCCGGTCCCAGACGATCACCTCGGCATCCTCATCGGCAAGCCGGCAGGCCATGCTCCAGCCCAGTCCGCTCGCGGCGGCGGTGATCAGGGCGCGGCGCCCGGCGAATCTGGATGGCGTCATCTGGCTCCCCCCCCCCGATGGGCCGGCGGACGGGGGGTGATGGCGCCGGCATCCCGCGCATGCCCTCTCTCCCTGTCGGTCCGGCCCGTTCCTTCAGTAGCGCCTGATGGTTGCGTTTTATGAAACGCCTGTCCAGTTTCGAAACGCCTTTTACCGGCGCGACGTCAGCGCCGCGCGGATCGCGGCGGCGGCGGCCAGGAGGCGCGGCGCCAGGTTCTCCTCGATCCGCGCGGGCGGCAGGACCGAGGCGAGACCGCCGAGGCTGAGCGTGTAGAGATCACCGGTGGCGGGATGGGCGAGAGCCACGCCGATCGCATGATGCTCCGGCCGCCAGTCGCCCAGCGAGGCCGCGTAGCCCGCCCGTTCGGCCTGGGCGATGGCCGCGTCGAGTCGCGTCCTCATGGCCGGCCAGTCGGCGCCGTACGCGTCGCGCAGGGCGCTCATGGCGCTCTCGCGCTCCCTGCCGCCGGCGGCGGCGAGCCACGCCCGGCCGGATGCGGTGAGATGGAGCGGCACGCGCGAGCCGGTCTGCAGGCTGAGCACGATGGCCTCCGGCCGCCGCACCAGCTCCACATACATCATGGCGAGGCCGCTGCGCACGCTGATCGCCACGGCGACCTCGCCGGAGGCTGCCAGCTCCTCCATGAACGGCCGGGCTATCTCGACGATCCCGGCCCGCGCAAGCACCGCGTAGCCGAGGCCGAGCGTCGCGGTGGTGAGAAAGAACCCGCTGCCGTCGGCGGCGGCGCGCAGGTAGCCGAGCTTGCACAAGGTGGCGGCAAGGCGGGAGACGGTGGGTTTGGGCAGTCCGGTGCGGGCGGCGATCTCGCCGGTGGCCAGCGCCCCGCCGGCCGCCGCGACCGTCCGCAGGACGCCGAGGCCGCGCGCCAGCGCGCCGCCCTTCCTCGTAGTGCCGTCAGCGTCGCAATCGGAATTCACGATCATCCTTTCAAAAACCGAAATGATGTTTCAACATCTGCCGCAGACTGGCAAGGGAGGCGATCGCCATGAAAACCAACGAGGCCGTGCTGCAGACCCTGATCGAGGGCGGAATAACCCGCGGCTTCACCCTGCCCGGCCTCGGCATCACATGGTCGCTGCGCGCCTTCCACGAGCGGCGCGAGGAGTTCGACGTGGTGCTCTGCCGCTCCGAGCAGTGCGCCTCCGTCATGGCCCAGGTGACCGGCAAGATCACCGGCCGGCCGGGCCTGCTCATGGCGCAGGGGCCCTTCGCCTCGACCACCGGCGGGTTCGGCATTCTCGAGGGTTACTTCTCCAGCTCGCCCATGGTCGTGCTGACCGACACCTCCTGCTACGACGGCTTCGCGCAACACGGCGTCTACCAGACCATGACCGGCGACTACGGCGCCGCCGATGCCGTGGCCGTGCTCAAGACGATGACCAAGATGACCACCTATGTCACGACGCCGGAGGAGGCGGTCTACGGCATGCAGCTGGCCATCAAGCATGCGGGCCTGCCGCGTCAGGGGCCGGCCGCCGTGGTGATGCGCTCCAACATCATCCTCAAGGACGTGCCCGAGACGCCGCGCGCCCGGCTCTACCCGACCGCCGGCTACCTCCAGGCGACGCCGCAGCATCCCGACGAGGGCGCGGTGGCCAGGCTCGCGGGCCTGCTGGCGAAGGCCGAGCGGCCGGTCATCATGGCCGGCAACGGCGTCTACATGGCACGGGCCGGCGAGCGGCTGCAGGCGCTGGCGGAGGCGCACGGAATCGCGGTCGCCAGCTCCTACCACGGCAAGGGCGTCATCGACGAGACCAGCGCCGTTGCGGTGGGGATGCTCGGCACCTGGGCCAGCAAGTCCGCCAATGAGGCGATGAAGGCGGCCGATCTGGTAGTGATGCTGGGCTGCAGCATGGGTGCGGAATACACCCGCTTCCGCGACGCCGCCATGATTCGCCCGGGCGAACAGACCCTCGTGCAGGTGGACATCGATCCGCGCAACGCCGGCTGGGTCTATCCCGTGGACCTCGCGATCACCGGCGATGCGGGCGAGGTCCTGGACATGCTGGCGGGGCACGACCTCGGGCGCGCCAGGCGGGATGACCGGCTGCGGTCCCTGGCCGCGATCAAGGAGGCGTGCGGCTACGGCGCCATGCCCGCGATGCCCTCGGCTCCCGGCACCATGCACTACATGGACATCATCCGGGCGCTGGACGGTTTCCTCACGCCGGACGACCTGCTGACCCTCGATGCCGGCACCAACCGGATCTACGCCACCACCAGCCTGCGCCTGCGCACGCCGCACCAGCTGGTGGCACCGGGCGGCATCGGCGGCATGGGCTGGTGCACCCCCGCCGCCGTGGGCGCCAAGTTCGCCTGCCCGGAGAAGCGCGTGACGGGGCTGGTGGGTGACGGCGGCTTCGCCATGACCATGGACGCGGTGATCACCGCCGTCGAGCAGGGCAAGGACGTGGTCTGGATCGTCGCCAACAATGCCGGGCTCGGCATGGTGCGCGACAATCTCGGCAATCAGCGCATCGGCGTCGATTTCGGCCAGGTCGACTTCGCCATGGTAGCGCGCGGCATGGGCGCGCACGGCCTGACCGCCACCACCGGCGACGAGCTCGAGGATGCGCTGCGCGAGGCGCACCGGCTGGGCGGGCCGGTGGTCATCGACGCCAAGATCGATCCGGCGGCGAGCCACCGCGACGTCTCGGACTACTGAGCAGGAGGCTCCGGGCCCGCGCCCGGAGCCGTCTTGCGGCCGGGATCAGGCGGCGGCGCGGCGCTCCCGCGCCGCCGCCACCTCGGTCCAGGCCGACCAGGCGAGGATCAGGAAGGTCACGGTAATGAGCCCGAGCGCGATCGGGTGCTCGAGGCTGAAGAACACCGAGAAGTCGTTGTCGGTGAGAATCAGTCCCTGGCGCAGGCTCTCCTCGAAGATCGGGCCCAGCACCATGCCGATGACGATGGGCGCCACCGGCACCCCGCACACACGGAAGAAAAAGCCGGCGACGCCCGCCACCAGCGTCACCAGGACGTCGAACAGCTTGCCGCCGACGCCGTAGGAGCCGACCACCGAGAGCACCAGCACCATGCCGAGCAGCAAGGGCTCGGGCATCCGCAGGACGCGGGTAATGAGCGGTGCGGAGAGCGCGCCCACCACGAACATCACCAGGTTGCAGATGATGAGCGCTATGAAGGCGGCGTTGATGATCTCGGGGTTGTCGATGAACAGCCGCACGCCGGGCTGGATGCCCTGGATGATCAGCGCCGACATGAGCACGGCGGTGGTGGGATCGCCCGGAATGCCGAGCGCCAGGGTCGGCACGAGGGCACCACCCGTCACCGCGTTGTTGGAGCTTTCCGAGGCCACGATTCCCTCGGGCTCGCCGGTGCCCAGCCTTTCCTTGTAGCGGCCGGATCGCTGCGCCTCGCTATAGGCGATGAACGAGGCTGTGGCAGCACCGGTGCCCGGCAGGATGCCCACGAAGGTACCGATCAGGCTGCTCTTGAGCAGCGTCTTCCAGCGCAACAGCCATTCCCCCAAGGGAGCGAGCTTGAAGCCCACCCGGCCTTCGATCTGCGCCGTGCCGCCATGGCGCTCGGCCATCCGGCTGAACACCTCGCCCAGCGCGAACAGCCCCACCAGGACCGGGATCAGGCCCAGCCCGCCGGAAAGGGCGAAGACGTCGAAGGTGAAGCGCACCGAGCCGGTCATGGGATCGGTACCGACGGTGGCGAGGAACAGCCCCAAAAGGCCCGCCAGGATGCCCTTGATCATGCTGCCGCGCGAGACGCCGGCGATGCAGGTGAGCGCCAGGCAGATCAGGGCGAAGGTCTCGATCGGGCCGAAGCGCAGGGCGATCCGGGCCAGCTGCGGTGCGGCGATGATCAGCACCACGGTGGAGAAGAGCCCACCGATCAGCGAGGCCATGGTGGCCCAGCCCAGCGCCAGGTCGGCCTCGCCGCGCCGGGTCATCGGGTAGCCGTCCAGCGTGGTGGCTGCCGATTGCGGCGTGCCCGGCGTGTTGATGAGGATCGCCGAGACCGACCCGCCATAGACCGAACTGCAGTAGACCGAGAGCACGAGGGCGATGGCCGGCACCGGATCCATGGTGAAGGTGAAGGGCAGGACGATGGTGATCGCCAGCACGGAGCCCAGCCCGGGCAGCGCGCCCACGACCACGCCGAACACCGTCCCCAGGAGGATCGCCGCCATGGTGGCCGGCGTCAGCAGGAGCCAGAGACTATCCAAGTTTTTCGCTCACAGACGCACGAACCACGGGGAGGTCGGCAGCGGGATGAAGAGCAGGAAGTTGAACGTGTACCAGACGGCGATCGGGAACAGGACGGCCACCGGCAGGAGCACCGGCAGCCTCCGGTAGCCCATCAGAGGCATGAGGAGCGCCATGAACGCCATGCTGGCGAAGAGGAACCCGATCTTGCCGATCAGCAGCACGTAGAGACCGGTCAGGGCCACCGCCAGGCCCGCCATGCCCCAGCGCGGCTCGGGCGCGTCCTTGTCCCACAGCACGACCGAGCGGAGGATCAGCAGCAGGGCCGCCGCGCTCCAGAGCACGATCAGGATCCGGGGGAAGAAGGCGGGGTCGAAGCCGTAGCCCAGCACCCCGCCCTCCTGATAGGCGTCCCTGCCCGTCTCGAGCCACAGCAGGCCCGCGGCGGCCAGCATGACAGCACCGAAGGAAGTGTCGCGCACACCGACCCGCATGGCCTGCCGTCCCGCCCCTACTTCTTGAGGCCGGCGTCGGCGAGCAGCTTGCCGTTGCGCTCGTGCTCCGCCTTGGCGAACGCCGCCAGCTCCTCGCCGTTCATGTGCGAGATGGTGAGCTTCATCTTCTCGAGCGCCTCGACGATGGAGGGAGTCTCCAGCGTCGCCTTGAGGGCCTCCTCGAGCTGCGCCCTCACGTCCTCGGGCGTGCCGGTGGGCACGAACACGCCCAGCCAGTTCGCGAAGGAGAGATCGTAGCCGCCCTCCTTGACCGTCGGCACGTCCGGATATTCGGGCAGGCGCTCGTCGGCCCATGCCGCTACCGGGTGCAGCTCGTACTGCGGCACGAGCTGGGCCTGGTCGCTGAACACGTCGACCACGCCGCCCAGCAGCGCCTGCATGACGTTGGCCGAGCCCTGGAAGGGCACGTGCTTGGTGTCGATGCCGGCCGCCTGGTTGAGGGCCAGGATGGAGATGTGCGGCAGCGTGCCGGCACCCGTGGAGGCGAACTTGACGCTGCCCGGCTTCTCCTTCGACGCGCCGATGATGTCGTCCAGCGTCTGGTAGGGGGACTCCTTCGTCACCATCATCAGCATCGGCGTGATGTTGATGCGACCCACCGCGTCGAACGAGGAGAGATCGTAGGGCAGCTCGCGCAGATGCGGCTGGGTGGTGATCGGCCCGGCCGGCGTGATCAGGATCGTGTGGCCGTCGGGCTCGGCAGCGGCCGCCTCGGCGGTGCCGATGGTGCCGGCCGCACCGGTGATGTTGCGGATCACTAGGTTGGCGCCGAGCTTCTCCGCCAGCACCGGCTCGAGCGCCCGGGTCACCACGTCGGTAGCGCCGCCCGCGGCCCAGGCGATGATGACGGTCACCGGCTTGTCGGGATAGGCATGCGCCGGCAGGCCAAAGGCCAGAGAGCCCAGGAACGCCGTCGCGGCGGCGAGCCTTGAGAATGCGCGTCGGGTACCCTTGGGCATTGCAGCCTCCCCCGTTCTGTTTCTGGTTTCTGTGTGCCTCAACGCCCAACCAGAGCTAACGCCTGCACCGGCAGGTGTCAAAAGCCTGGGCGCCCCCTTCCTGATCCCCCCGAACCTCCCGCTCTCGACGCCTTCGCGCCGCTTGCGGCTGCCGATGGCAGGCCGACGAACGGCGGACCATGCCATCAGGGCCCCTGCCCTTCGCTCCCCGTGAGGATGGCGATGACGTGCGCTGCCCCGGCACGGCCTCCGCCTCTTTCGGAGGGCGTGGCCCGACTCGGTGGATCTGTGCCCTGCATTGCGCCTGCGCACCTCCGGTAGTGAGCCAGGCATCGTGATTGCTGCACCTGTCGCGGCTCTCCCGGACCCGGCCGAGGGGCTACCGCCCTTGCGAAGCAGCCTCACGGAGAGCCGCCATCGCCGGACGATGCGGCCCGGATAGCGAGAATCGAGCGATGCGCTGATGCTGCCGGAGGGCACCGCAGCCGGGGGGCATCGGTGCGGGCCGCCGCGGCGAGGACGGGCCTGGCGACGGCCGCTCCGGTACGCTCCTGGCGGGTCGTTCTGGCGGACGATGTAGCGGAGGCCACGGCAGGCATGCTGCCGCCCTCACGGCGCACCTGCCGTGCCGCGACACCGACGAGGAGGCCGAGGTGATGGAGCCCCGGCCCCTAGCGGCAGGGGACCTGTCCGGCCAGCCGGTTGAGCCGCTATAGTCAACAAGGCGTGGGGCGGCCCCGCTGGATCGCGCGGTGGAACAGCGCGCCGATCAGCGATGTTTTTCCAAAAACGTCCGCACCGGGCCGACAACGCGATCCGGTGCCTCGATCAGGAGCGCATGCTTCAGCTCGTTCAGGACTACCAGTTCCGAGTTCGGCATCGCATCAGCGATCTGCTTGTTGAGCCGCGGGTTGCAGCCACCGTCCAGCTCTCCGGTCAGCACGAGCGACGGCGCTTCGATCTCGTGTAGCCAGGGCGACATTTCGGTTTCGGCATAGATATCGAACACGTTGAGGAACACGTCGGGCGGCGTGCCGACGACCTGGGCCTTGCGTCGCTCGATGACGTCCGGATTGGCAGCGGCAAAATCGTCGGTAAACCAGCGGGCGGTTAGCGTGTCGAGCTCTCGTTCGATCCCGTTCTTGCGCATGGCGGCGACGACGCCTTTGACCTTCGCGCTGTCGTCCGCCGTGCGGAAGGCGGCGGTGGAATAGAGGCCAAGCGACAGCACTTTGTCCGGGAACCGGTGCGCGAAGCCCGGACCGATCATGCCGCCCAGGGAGTGGCCGGCCAGGTGGGCCTTCTCGATACCAAGGCGATCAAAGATCCGTGCCAGATCCTCGACCAGATCGCTCAGCCCGAAGCGGCCTTCGGGCAATGGAGATTGGCCATGCCCGCGCAGGTCGTAGGTGATACAGGTGAAGCGATCCTGAAGACCGTCGACGAGGCCGTCGAAGACACTCCTCCGCGCGCCGATGCCGTGGATGAGGATAAGGTGCGGTCCGGCTCCGCGAATCGAGAAATCGCAGTCGATGGCCATCGCGGTTATTCCTTCTCCTTCGGCTGCTGCCTGTCGGAGACCAGCTCGCCGGCTACGGCCCACTGGTCGCGCGCGACTTCGTTGAACAGGATGGTGACCCCTCCTGCCGGCCCGCCGACGACGTCGAGATAGGTTTCCGTCAACCGCCTTGCGAGCTCGCGTTTCTGGTCGATCGACCGGCCCGCGAACATGTCGACCTTGATGATTGGCATCGTCAAAATTCCTTGTTTGCGCTCGTGATCGGAGGATGGCCGTACCGCCTGCTGTCAGTCGGGCGCTGCGGCGATGGACAGCGTCGGGACGGGACAGTGTCGAGGTCGCGCATCATGGCGATGCACCCGTCGTCGAGGAACGGGCTGCGTCCGATGGCTTCAAGCCCGCTCCGGCCGCATCGTCGACGAGGTAAATCCGCAAGGGCACTGCCGACACCAGCAAAGGCCGGCGCGGCTTGGCGCCCCGAGGAACGGGCGCCCGAACGGTGTCCGGGCGCTTTTGCGATCAGCGGGTGAAGCCGGTTTCTGCGACGACCGACCCCCAGCGGTTCGTCTCCGCTTCCAAAAAGGCGCCGAAGGCCTCGGCCGTGTCGCCTTCGTAGGTGGAGTAGCCCTGGGCGCGCAGCTGCTCCTTCACAGCTTCATCGGATACGATCTCCTGAAGCAGGCTCGACAGCTCGGCGACGATCTCGGGCGGCGTGTCCTTCGGAGCGAGCAGCGAATACCACACCGTGCTGACGAAATCCGGATAGCCGCTCTCCTCCATGGTCGGCACATCCGGAAGCAGCTCGGACCGGTCAGCCGAGGCCACGACGCGGGCCTTGACGTTACCGGCCTCGAGCTGAGGCAGAGCCGTGGGCAGAACGTCGACGCTGACGCGGATCTGGTCGCCCAGCAGATCGCCCATGGCCGGGGTGTTGTAGAGGATGGTCTCGGTCGGAAGCCCGCTCCGCACCCGGAAAAGCTCCGCGGTCAGCCTGGAGATCGTTGCCACGGCCCCGATTGGAACCGGGCTGTCGCTCGCGGCGATGTAACTCTCCAGCTCCTCGAGGCTCTCGCCGGGAACGTTGTTGTTAGTAATGATGACATAGGGGGTGTAGGCCACCCGGCCGATCGGGGAAAAATCGTTGTAAATATCGTAGGGGACCGCGCCCATCGTATATTTGACGATTGTAACCTCGGACGTTGCCGAGAACAGCAGCGTATGGCCATCCGGCTTGGCGTTGGCGACATGATTGGCGCCGAGGGTCCCGGTGGCGCCCGCCCTGTTCTCGACGACGACGGGTGTTCCCGTCTTTTCCTGCAGACTGTCCGCGAACAGGCGCGCCAGGCGGTCGGTTCCGCCGCCCGCGGCATAGGCGGCGACCAGGGTGATCGGCTTGCTGGGATAGTCCTGGGCCACCGCCGGGGCGCCCACCACGAACGCCATTGCCGCCATCAGCAGGCTTTTGTAGGCCATTGATCTCATTGCAGAGGTCCTTTTTTTTGACAAGTTTGGACTTAGGCTCGACGCGTGCGGCGGACCGTCGGCCTCTCATGCACCTGCCGCTATGCCGGCCGGAGACGGCTTATCTCCCTCCTCCCTGGAGGCGGCGCGCATTCACCCAGAGGACGCGGGACAAGCCCCTAGCGCCGCCACGGAAACTGTGCGGGCGCTGACTGGCAAAACGGAAACCATCGCCTTCGCGGAGATGGAGTTCCTCTCCATCGACGGTCAGCCAGATCGCTCCCTCGAGGACGATTCCGGCCTCCACGCCGTCGTGCATGTAACTTTCATCGCCGGAGGTGCCGTCCGGCTCGATCTGCATCATGAAGATATCGAGCTCCGAATCCGCGGCCTGCGGAGTCAGCAACTCCTTTGAGATCCCGGTGCCCCTGAACCGCACCGCTCTCCGATCCTTCCGGCGAACGACGATGCCGTTGCCCTCTACCTCGTCGTGGTCGGCGCCGTCGTCGAAGAGGCTTCCGACGTTGACCTGCAGCGCATTGGCGATGCGGGTCAGCACCTTGACCGAGGGCGAGGAAATGCCCCGCTCGATCTGGCTGATCAGGCCAATGGAGAATCCGGCCTTTCCGGCCACCTCCTTCAATGAAAGCCCCCTCGCCTTCCGCAAGTGGCGGATGCGCTGTCCGAGTGCTTCGTCGGCTCTGTCGGTATCCACAGGATTCCCGCCCGCTGGATTCACGGATTCCCCCTTCGCATTAATATAGTCCTGCTTGAATCCTTCGACCTAACGGTGGTATTTGTGAAATTTAAACGTTGACAGCACCGCTAACACGAAACATTTTCGCGCACCAGTGAAATTTGCTGGCCGCATGGAGTGCCAGCCCGTTGCTGACCGGCGACCAGCCGGGAACCCTCGAGTTCTCGGATATTCCGGGGATCGCCGCCGTGAGCCGGGGCCGTATGGTGGCGTGAAGCGCAGGCCAGGCGTTGCGCCGGTGGATCGTTCTTATCCGCTGCTGGCTCTAGGAGGCCGTGATCCTGTGAAACCGACAGTTTCCCGCAATCCCCCGGACGAGAGCGGGGGAGAGGGTCGCGGCGCCAATTTCGCCCGCATGGAAAACGCGATCCTGGGTCTTTTCCTGGGCCTCGTCGGCGCCGGCGCTATCGCCGAGGGGCTGTCGCTTCCGGTCGGCAGCGCGATGCGGATGGGTCCCGGCTACTTCCCGATCCTGATCGGGGGCGTGCTCGTTGTGCTGGGGCTGGCGATCGCACTTCTGCCCTCGCGCCATGTCGCGGCCGCCTGGGAGCGTGCCGACCTGGCCCGTGGCGCTGTCGATGTTCTCGCGGTGATCCTCGCCGTCACGTCCTTCGGATTTCTCGTCGAGCGTCTGGGTCTCGTGACGTCTATCGTGGCGGCCGTGTTCATCAGCACCGCGCCCATTCCGGCGATGTCGCTTCGCGAGCGCTTCGTGCTCGCGATCTGCCTCGCGGCCGGCAGCTACCTCATCTTCGTCTATGCGCTCGGCGTCTCGATGCCCGGCTTCACGTTCAACTGGTAGGAGCGCGGGATGCTGGAAAATCTCGTCTCGGGGCTTGCTTTCGCGCTCTCCATGGATGCGCTGATCTACTGCGCGATCGGGGTCACGCTCGGGACCTTCATCGGCATGCTGCCGGGGATCGGGCCGATGGCGGCGATCGCCATGCTCGTGCCGCTTACCTATTATGTCGACCCGGCGGTCGGCATCATCATGCTCGCCGGCATCTATTACGGCGCGGCCTACGGCGGCTCCACCGCATCGATCCTGCTCAATCTGCCCGGGACGGCGAACACTGCCATCACCTGCCTCGACGGCTACCCGATGACGCAGCAGGGACGCGCCGGGATTGCCTTGTTCATGACGACCATCGCGTCATTCTTCGGCAGCATCTGCGGACTGGTCATTCTGGTCGGGTTCGCCCCCAGCCTGTCCACAGCGGTGCTGGCGTTCGGCTCGCCCGAATATTTCTCGCTCGTCTTGCTGGGTTTGCTCGCCTCGGCGCTGGCGGCGACGGATTACCCGCTGCGCGCCGTGGCAATGATCGTTCTGGGGCTTCTGCTCGGATCGGTCGGCGCCGACCAGAATACCGGGATCACCCGCTTCACCTTCGACAGCCCTTATCTCTACGACGGTTTCACCCTCGTCGCTTTCGCCGTGGGGCTGTTCGGCATCCCCGAGATCATCTCGAATGTGAGAACGCCGCCCTCCCGGATCGGCGCGAAATCGATCCGGCTGTCGGCGATGCTTCCGACCCGGGAGGACTGGCGGCGGTCCTGGCTGCCGATGATCCGTGGCACGTCCATCGGCGCCGTGCTTGGCGCCCTGCCGGGGACAGGCGGGACCCTGGCGACCATCCTGTCCTATTCCACGGAAAAGCGGGTGAGCCGGCGGCCCGAGGAATTCGGCAATGGCGCGATCGAGGGCGTAACCGGCCCCGAAAGCGCCAACAATGCCGCCATTCAGACGGCGTTCATTCCAACACTCACCCTGGGCATTCCCGGCGATGCGGTCATGGCGCTGATCGTGGCGACACTCATGATCCACGGGATCCAGCCCGGGCCGCTTCTGGTCAGCCAGCACCCGACCGTGTTCTGGGGACTGGCTGCCAGCTTCCTCGTCGGCAACGTGCTCCTTCTCATCCTCAACATCCCGCTGATCGGGCTTTGGATCAGGATCCTCTCGATCCCCTACAAATATCTCTTTCCTGCGATCATCGTCTTTGTCTGCATCGGAGCCTTCAGCATAAACACATCGCCATTTGATATTTACATGGTATCCTTCTTCGGTGCCCTCGGCTACGGGCTGAGGCTGCTGAGATGTCCGCCTGCGCCGCTTTTGATGGGCTTGATCCTCGGCCCGATGCTCGAGGTCCACTTGCGCCGGGCCTTGCAGATCGCGAACGGTGATCCGTTGGTGTTCGTCGAGCGGCCGATCAGCGCAGCCTTCCTCATGGTTTGCGTCGCATTGATCGCGGCGGCGATCGTCCGGCGCCGGAAACCAGGCCGGACCTTCGGCGAGGCCAAGGCCTGAGAGTCCGCCAGCATATTCCGCGTGGCCGGTCGAGGCAGGCAGGAGCGTTGAAATGGTGCTGCTGCCCCCCCCCCGGCCGGGTCAGGCGGGGGCGATCTCGCGAGCGAGCGCGAACCATGGCAGGACGGCCCCCACCCTGGCCCCATTGCGCATGAGGAGGCGCTGCAGCCCGCGCTTGCGGGCCCGGGCTTTGGCGCACTCCTTGCAGATCGTCCTGGCGGCGGCCGTGCCCATGCGGCGCCGCCGACCCGCGACACGGGCCGGGTCACCAGAGAGTGGCGCGTCCGGGCCGGATCGCGCGGTGCCAGCGCCGGCGCAAGGACCCGACCGTTCCCTCACGGTCCGACGGGCGCCACCTCTTTCGCCAGCAGCGCCTCGACGGCAGAACGGTCGGGCATTCCATCCCGACCGTGCCCATAAGCGGCCTTGAGCGCGGCCGTCGCGGCGGCGAAACGTGCCGTCTCGACAGGATCGCACCCCTCGCATAGGCCCAGCGCATAGGCACCGTGAAAGACATCGCCGCAGCCCGTCGTGTCGATTACCGTCACCACAAACGCAGGCACCGACACCAGCTCTCCGTCCAGCAGCCAGAGGCTTCCTGCCGGGCCGCGCGTGACCCGCGATCACCTACTCCGGCCGCGTCGCACAGCGCCGCAGCAGATCGCCTGGATCACCTTCTCCCGCGTAGTCCTTCAGGCCCTCGCTGGATAACACCACGTGATCCGCCATGGCGATCAGCTGCGCATTGGCGGCAGCCGCTCCGCCATCGGCGTCCAGCACCGTGACGATGCCTGCGGCTCGCGCCCTGCGGAGGACGAGCTCCGCCCCCTCCGGCCAGCGCGTGTCGGTCAGAACGACGCCCACACCGTCGAGCGGGAGCCTCGCCAGCACACCCTGACCGAAGGCAAGCGCCCGTCGGTCGGACACGATGCTGGTCTCTCCCCGCCTGTCCACCAGCACGATGGCAACGGCAGCGGTCGCCGCAGGACCGCCATACCGCTCGTCGTAGCGAAGAACACCGCTCTTGAAGCCAGCCGTCGGGATGGACCCGACGTGGAAAACCTCGTCATGAACGAGATTGCCGGAACACACGACCCGGGGTGTCGTGGCGACGGGGTTATCCATCGTAGAGCCATCCGCCCGCCCGGCCTCTGGCGTCGGGGCAGCCGGAAAGAGGCTCTGCTCGTGCCGCTCCATTCGCTTGTCTCCTCGCCGCCCCTTGCTTTTCTTTCCCCGTACCCGACCTCATCTGCGTCTACCCTGGCAGGGAGCCAGTTCTTCACGTGCACCCGTACCACGCGGGCCTGGCGTCGCGGCCATCATTCGCGGCCGCAACAATCGTCTGCACAATCGGGGATCGCAGTCGATGACTTGCGCCCCTGAGAGGCTGTCTCGAAACGGCCGAAGGGGGTGGATGGCCGGGTCCGGATGTGATTCCAGGTGGTTGTCGAAGCCAGTCCGGAGAAGCTCATGTGGACGCCGACCTTCCGGCGGCAGCATAGCCGCAACCACCTGCGCTACGGAAGCGAGCTGACCGACGCGGAATGGCGCTGATCGCGCCCTGCATGCCGCCGCCGGCCAGGACGGGCCGCCCCCTCGGCGGCGGTGATCGACAGCCAGAGCGTCAAGACCGCGGAGGCCGGCGGACCCCGGGGCGATGACAGGGCCAAGAGGATCAAGGGCCGCAAGCGCCATGCCACGGTCTTTACCGACAGGCGCGCGCTGGTGATCCAGGTCCATCCGGCCGCCGTCCAGGATCGCGATGATGCGATCCCGCTCCTGCAGGCGTCGCGACGCTCGTTCCCCTTCGTCGAACGCGTCTTCGCCGACAGCGCCTATGGCGCCCGCAGGGTCGAGGAAGCCACCTGCATCGCCATCGGGACCGTCAGGAAGATCACCGAGCAGGTCGGCTTCCAGGTCTTGCTAAGGCGCCGGGCGGTCGAGCGCTTCTTCGCCTGGATCAATCGCAGCCGACGCCTCGCCAAGGACCTCGAAGGGACCGTCGCCTCGGCCGAAACCTTCCCCTATGCCGCCTCCGTCATGCTCCCTTCGCGACGCGTCGCACGATCAGCATGAGTTTCGAGGCGGATCCTCAGCGAACGTTCGTCATGGTGGCCGCGCCGGCAAGACCACGTGAAACGCTGGCAGAAGCCGGAGTGTGATGCCACCGCTACCCAGCGAAGCTTCTGTATCCAGGATTCATGCACTGGCCTTGCTGCGCAGGCGGTCGAGCGATAGCGCGGCAATGATCACGAGACCTAGAAAGACGCCCTGCAGGTAGCCGTCAATTCCCGCCAGGTTCATTCCGTTGGAGAGGACCGTGACGAAGACCGCACCCAGCAGCGGCGCCAGCATGTCGCCTTGGCCGCCGCGCAGACGGATACCGCCCAGAACCGCTGCCGCAATCGTCTCGAGCGTGAGATTGCCGCCGAGATTGGGCTCGCCCGAGCCTGTCCGCGCGGTCATCAGGAACGCCCCCAGCCCCACCAACGCCGAGCAGACCACGTAGGCCGAGACGAGGTGAAACCTGTAGGCCATGCCGCCCATGATCGTCGCGCGCGCGTTGGAACCGATCAGCAGCACGGCGCGCCCGAACACTGTGCGCGACAGGGCGATCTGCAGCCCGACCAGCGCGAGCGCGGCGCACAGCACCGAGAGCGGGATGCCGGCAGGCTCGGCATAGGCCAATGCGCGAAACGCCTCGGGCAGCGGGGCCACCGGAAAACCGCCGCTGATGGTGGTCGAGAGCGTGAGCAGGATGTTCATCGAGCCGAGGGTGACAATGAACGGGTTGATCCCGCCCCAGGCCACGAAGAAGCCGTTGAGGCCGCCGATCGCGCCGCCCGCCGCGAGTGCCACCACGAGCCCCGCCAGGACCGCGCTCACTCCCGCGCCCTGCGCAGCCAGGGTGGTCATGGTCAACGCGCAAAGGATCGAGACGGTCGAGACGGCGCTGCCGAGCGAGAGATCGAAGCCGCGCGTCATGATGACGAGCGCCTGCGCGGCAGCGAAGATCGCAAGATAGCTGGTCTGCACCAGGATGTTGGCGATATTCGCGTTCGTCGCCATGACTGGCGAGTGGATCGCGAACCCCGCGAAGACGACCACGGTCAAGAGCGCGAGGATGCCGCGCTCGACGATCCAAAGGGGAGAACGCGTCGGTCGAACGGCACCACCCCTCGTGGTTGCCGCGTTACTCATTGTCGCTCCTCCGGCTGGCTTTCAGCTCGATGAGGACTGCAAGAATGACGGCGATGCCCAAAATCAGCGTCTGCCACTTGCTGTCGACCCGCGCGAGGTTGAGGACGTTGGAGAGGATCGCGAGGAAGAGTGCCGCCGTCACGACGCGGGTCACCCGGCCGATCCCGCCACGCAGGGAAACCCCGCCCAGCACCGCCGCGGCGATGGATTCGATAGCCGCGGTGCTGCCCAGTATGGGCTGGCCGGACCCTACCCGCGCCGTCATCAGGATCCCGGCGCCAGCAGCCAGAAGGCCGCTGGCCATGTAGGCCGACGTCACCACGCGTCCGCTGGCGATGCCCGAAGCCCGCGCCGCCTGAGGATTGCCGCCCGCCGCATAGAGATGCCGTCCCCCCGCGGTCTGCTCCATGACCCACCATGCGAGCAGGATGACGCCCGCGACGATCCAGACGATGAGCGGCAGGCCGAGCCACATGCCGCGCCCGAGATCGGACACAAACTCCCGCGGCACGGTGGTGATCGGGACGCCCCGGGTGAAAAAGAGCGCAAGCCCGCCCAGCGCGGACATCATCCCCAGGGTGCCCATGAACGGCGAGATCCTCAGCCCGATGACGAGCAGGCCATTGACCAGCCCCGCCAGCGTGCCGACGCCCAGGGCGACCATTACACCGGCGAGGCAGACGAGCCAGACCGGAAGATCAGGAAAGGCCACCAGGGCAGCCCCCATCGTCATGGCGCCGCTGACCGAGGCCAGCGCCATGACAGCGCCGACACACATGTCGAAACCGCCGACGATCATCACCAGCATCTGGCCGATGGCGATCATCGACAAAAACGAGAAGTTGCGCAGGATGTTGATGATGTTGAGCCGCGAGAAAAATCGGGGCTCAACCAGCGCCATGGCGCCCACGAGCACCACGATCAGGATCGGTGCCACCCCGATCCGCAACGCCACACGCAAGATCCCTGTGTCCATCGGCGCGGCAAGGGCGCCTCGGCTCACGCCCATGCCCGCACCTCGACCGCCCCGGCGGCGTGCGCCGCCGGGGCGTGGGCCCTCTCTTCGCGTCCGAAAAAGCCGGTCAGCACGTTCGCTTCGGTCGCGTCCTTGCCCTCGAGCTCGCGGACGATCCGGCCTTCATGCATCACGTAGATGCGGTTGCTGAGCGCCAGGATTTCGGGAAGCTCAGAGGATATGATGAGCACCGCCGCCCCGGCTTCCACTAGATCGGCAATGAACCGGTAGACCTCGACCTTAGCGCCGACATCAATGCCGACAGTAGGCTCGTCAAAGATATAAACGTCGAGATCACGCAGGAGCCCACGGCCCAGCATCACTTTTTGTCGATTGCCACCGGAGAGCGAGGCGACCGGCGCGGTGATGGCCGGCGGACGCAGGGCCAGGCGCTTCATTGCCTCGGCCACGCGTGCGTTCTCGGCGCTGCGTCGAAGCCAGCCCGAGCCACCGAGATGCGGCAGGTCCAGCGCCGCCATCGAGCAGCTCTCGACAATCGGGCGCTCGAGGGCAAGGCCTTCAGCATTGCGATCGGAGGGGAAGTAGCACAAGCCCTCTCGTAGCATCTGGCGCGGCGAGCGCGGCCGCACGGCCCGGCCGCCTACCGTGACGCGTCCTGCCGAGAGGCGCTCGACGCCGAACACGGCCCGCCCCACCTCGCTCTTCCCGCAACCGACCAGCCCCGCGATGCCCACGGCCTCGCCGCGCCGAACCGTCAGGGCGATGTCGGTCAGGCGGCCATCGGCCAAGCTCAATCCCTCGACTGCCAGCCCAACCTCCTTCGGCCTGTGCCGCATCTCGGGGAAAAGCGCGTCGATCTTGCGGCCGGTCATCATCTCGACCAGTCTTTCCTCGGTCGCGTCGACGCCGGTGATGGTGCCCACCAGCGTTCCGGAACGGAGCACGGTGATCCGATCGGCGAGTGCCCGGATCTCGCGCAGGCGGTGGGAAACATAGATGATGCCCACCCCGCGCTCACGCAGACGGTGGACAACGGCCAGCAGCTGGTCGGCCTCGCTGTCGGTCAGGGAGGCGGTGGGCTCGTCGAGAATAAGCACACATGCGTCGACGATCAGCGCTTTGGCGATCTCGACCATCTGCATGTGTGCCCGTGAGAGGCCAGCCACCATGGCGTGTAGCGGGATGTCGTAACCCAGCTCGTCCAGGACGACGCGGGCCCGTCTCGCCATGGCACGCCGGTCGATGCGGCCGAACCGCGTTATCTCCCGGCCCAGGAAGATATTGTCGAGCACGCTGAGCGAGGGTACCAGGCTGAATTCTTGGAAGACCGCCGCGATGCCCATCTCGCGTGCCTTTTGGGGATCCAGATTGCGGACGGGCCTGTCATTCACGGCGAGGCTGCCGCTGTCCGGCGAGCGCAGCCCCGACAGAATACCGATCATCGTGGACTTGCCTGCACCGTTCTCGCCGAACAGCACATGGACCTCGCCTGCCTTCAGGTCGAAATCAATCCGATCGAGCGCCGTCACGCCGGGATAGATTTTCGAGATCCCGGTGGCCTGCAAAAGCATGGGGAACTCCCGCATCGGAGGCCTGCGCCGCAAGGCGGCACAGGCTGTTTCGCGCGTGGCGATCACTCCACCGAGAAGACCGGCTGGAAGCCTTCCGGCGCCATGATCGTCTCGAGGTCGAAGTCAGCCGCGTTGTGCGGGGTCATGACCCCGGGGATGGGTGCGTAGAAGGGCTCGAACGCCTGTCCCTCGAGCGCGCGGATGGCGATGTTGACGGCGACCTTCGCTTGGATCACGGCGGTCTCAGTGCCGACACCGTCGATCAGCCCTTCCCGGACCATGTTGATGACCTGCGAGTTCTCGCCGTGGCCCACGATATAGGCGTCGGTCAGACCGGCTTCCTGCAACGCACCGACCGCCGCCTCGGCCGCGGTCGCTGCACCCCAGATTCCTTTGATGTCGGGGTAGGACTGCAGCGTGTCCTCGACCAGGCGCAGCTGGGTCATCAGGCCCGTATCGCCGAACCTGGGCTCGGCAGCCGTGACCTTCGTGCCGTCGATGGCCTGCTTGAAGCCTTCGTAGAAGCTTTCCGCCCAGCCCGAGCCCTGCGGCCCCGGGAAGACGCCCACCAGCCCGCCCTCTTCACCCAGCAGCTCGACCATGTAGTCGCCGGTGGCCTTTCCCTTGCCCTCGAAGTCCACGAAGATCTTGGAGGTGATCTCCGTATCGCGGATCGGGTTGACGAACGACACGGTGGGGATGCCGCGCGCCATGGATTCCTCCATCTTCGCCGACAGCCCCACCTCGGAGACGGCGGCGAGAATGATCGCGTCGGGATTTGCGGCAAGGCAGTCGTCGTACTGCGCGATCTGCACTGGCAGCTTGTCGTAGCCGCCAGCCTGGTGGATCGTCGCGGCCGCCCCGAGGCGGCGGGCCTCCTCGACTACACCGTAATTGATCCCGACCCAGTAGCTGTCCTTGACGTGCGGGAGCAGCACGCAAAGCTTCCACTTCCGGCTGGCCTCGGCCACCGTCTCGAAGACGATCTCGGTACGCTCCCCGCCCTCCACCTTGTAGACAGGCCAGCCCTCCTGGGCGGATGCCCCCGGCGCGGCCGTCAGGAGCAGCGTCAAGACGGTGAAAGCCGGAAGTGCGATGCGCTTCATCGTCAAAATGTCCCTGCTGTTTGTGATGCGACGGGGTCGCATTCCCCGGTCATGGCCGGAGGTTTTCCAGAAGAGGTCACGGTGCCGCGGCCTGCGCAGCGAGATATTCGCCGACGGGCTCGAGGCCGTCGGCGATATCGGCGCGCAGCGCTTCGGAAACGGCCGCGCAATCGGCCGTCTCAAGCGCGGCGAGAATTGCCCCGTGGTGGTTGCGATCCACCGCCATGCGCTCCCGGCTGCTGGCGGACAGCAACGGGCCGACACGCAGCCACAGGCTGTCGATCACGCTTTGCAGCACGGGTAGACCGGCAATCGCGTAGATCGCAAAATGAAAGCGCCGGTGCAGCCTGAGATAGCGCTCGAGAGGCCCTTGCTCCGCCTCAACCATTCCGCGGTAGATTTCCGAGACGGCGCGCAGATCCTCGTAGGTAGCGAGGACCGCGGCGCGCTCCCCGGCAGCGGTTTCCAGGCGCACCCGCATCAAGAGCACCTCGCGATAGGTCGCAAGACTGAGAAACGGCACGCGGAAAGCGCGGTTGGGAAGTGTCTCCAGCGCGCCATCGGCCCGAAGCAGCGCCAAGGCCTCGCGGACGGGCATCGTGCTCATGCCGAATTGCGCCGCGATTGGGCGCGTATGAAGAAGCGCGCCGGGCGGGAAGGCTCCCGAGAGGAGAGCCTCGCGCAGGACGCGATAGGCGCGCGCGCTCATCGGCTCGTCCTTGTCCGCCGCACCGGCAGGCGCGTTGTCGTAGTCGGCGGGGTCGAAACCGTCGAACAGTGCCGTATCCCGCAAAATTGCCTCCTCATACCGGCCTGCTGCCTGACCGCGGCGCATTGGGTGAGATCGCACCATTGCGACAATCTGCGAGCTTTTCAAGAAGGAAGTTTTCCATGGCCTCGAAGTGTGATGAATTGCGCAAAAAATAGGATCTTATTTCTAATTTATCGGACACTAGGCTTTAGCCTGTGGTAGCATTCTTGTTTTTCCGCAAGATTTCTATTGCGAAGCGTTTCGCGCTGTGATCTCACTTTGGGGAAGTCAGGCAATCGCGATAGGTGGAGGCTGCAGAGTGCGTTATACGGTCGGCGTCGATGTCGGCGGAACCTTCACAGACTTCGTGCTGCATGACCGGACCGGCAACCAGGTGTCGGCCTGGAAGCAGCTGACCGTGCCGGGCGATCCGGTGACGGGCATCCTGACCGGCATTGACGGCCGCGCAAGTCACGAAGAAATAGCGAATTTCCGGATCGGCACGACGGTGGCGACCAATGCCGTGCTGGAACGTTCAGGTGCCGTCGTGGCCTATATCACCACCCGGGGCTTTCGCGACGTGCCGTTCATCCAGCGCGGCAACCGGCGCTTCCACTACGACATGAACTGGGTCAAGCCGAAGCCTCTCGTGAAGCGAAGGCACTGCTTCGAGCTCACGGAGCGGCTGAACTACAAAGGTGAGATCACAACTCCGCTGGACGAGGCCGAGCTCCGCGAGATCGCGGCGCGCATCAAGGCCGATCCATCCATCGGGGCGGTGGCGATCTGCCTGCTGTTCTCGTATCTGAACCCGGCGCACGAGATCCGGGCGCGCGACGTTCTTGCCGAGGAGCTGCCCGGCCTCCCGGTTTCCACCTCCTACGAGGTGGTGCCGAAATGGAAGGAGTACGAGCGCGCCTCGACCACAATCGCGGATGCCTATCTCAAGCCGATCGTCGCAAGCCAGATGCGCGAGATGAAGCGCCGGCTGGAGGAAGGCGGCCAGACTGCGCCCAAGGCGGTCATCAAGTCCAACGGCGGCGAGACCCTGCCGGAAGCGGCCGCCGACTTCCCTATCCACCTGCTGGTCTCCGGCCCGTCGGGCGGCGTGATCGCCAGCCGCTTTCTGGCCGAGACGACCAAGACGCGAAATCTCGTCACGCTCGACATGGGCGGCACGTCGACCGACGTGGCCACCGTGGTCGACGGCAAGGAGCGGTTCACCACCTCCTTCGAGATCGAGTGGGGCGTTCCGATCCAGATCCCCATGCTCGATATCCGCACCATCGGCGCGGGCGGTGGCTCGATCGCTTGGATCGACAAGGGCGGGATGTTGCGTGTCGGGCCGCAAAGCGCCGGCGCGGCTCCCGGTCCGGCCTGCTACGGCCGCGGAGGCGCGAATGCCACGGTGACCGACGCCCATGTCGTGCTGGGACGAATCTCCCCGGCTAACTTCCTGGGCGGCAAGATGCGCCTGGACGTCGAGGCCGCCCGCGCCGCGACCAAGCGGCTAGCCGACCGGCTGGGGATGTCGATCGACGAGACCGCCGTGGCGATCCTGCGCATCGCCACCATCAACATGATCGGCGCGCTGCGCTCGGTTCTCGTCGAGGGCGGGTTCGACCATCGCGATTTTGTGCTCGCGGCCTTCGGCGGGGCTGGGCCGACCATGGCGGCCGACGTGATCGCCGAGATGGGCATCTCCACCGCCATCATCCCGCATAATCCCGGCCAGTTCTCGGCCTACGGCTTCCTTCATACCAACGCCCGGGTGGACCGTCAGCGCACGCTGATGATGACCAGCCGCGATTTCGACGCGGCGCGTGCCGCGGCCCTGATGCAGGTCCTGATCGGTGAGGGCGTCGACGAGCTCGCCACCCAGAACTACAGCTCGGACCTCGAGATCGCTTGCCGGCTCGACATGCGCTACCAGGGGCAGAACTACGAGCTCGAGCTCGAGGTGCCGCCGGAGATCGTCGGCCCCGAAGGCGCCGAGGGCCTGTGGCAGGCTTTCCACGACGCCCATCGGGCGCGCTTCGGCTTCGACAATCCCGGCGAGACGATCGAGATCGTGACCTTTTCCACCGTGGTCTCCGCGAGGACGGTCCATCCCGTCTCGCCGCGCCTGAAAACGGGCGATCTTGCTCCTGTGCCTCGCAGCCGGCGCGAGGTCGGCTTCGCTCGCGGACGCGTCGACACGCCGATCTTCTGGCGCGACGACCTCTTGGCAAGCCAGCGGATCGACGGCCCCGCCATCGTCGAGGAGGCGGCATCCGTCACCATCATCCCGCCGGGGCAGAACCTGACCGTCGATCCGTTCGGGCACCTCGTTCTCAACACAGACGGCTGACGGAGGCCGGGATGCGCTTCTCCAGAAACGGCTATTTCATCGAAGAATACGTGAAATGCAGCGTGTCGGGCGCCCTGATTTACGGCGAGCCTTACGCCGAGGAGAACGGGCGGATCTACGCCGACGCATGGTGCCGCGCGTGGGACAGGCGCGCGCCGGGCGAGACCATCCCCCTGCCCCGCACGCCGGCGCGCGCCACCGGACAGCCGCCCGATCTGGTGATGATGAACATCTTGGATTCCATGATGGTCTCCATCTGTCGCGAGATGGGAATCCAGCTGATGAAGACCTCCTACTCGACGATCTTCAACGAAGGGCTCGATTTCACCTGCGCGCTGGCCAACGTGCGAGGCGAGATGATCGCCTGTGCCGAATTCTGCCCGACGATGATCGGCGGGATGCCGCTGCTGATCGACAGCTGTCTGAAGGAGATCGACCTCGACTCGCTAGAGGAGGGCGACGTCATCCTCCACAACGACCCCTATCGGGGCGGGCTGCACATGCCCGAGCATACCTTTTTCAAGCCGCTTTTCGTGAACGGCGAGCTGATCGCGATGGCGGTCTGCATCGGCCATATCGCCGAGATCGGCGGCATGGTCCCCGGTGCGTTCGCCGGTGAGGCGACCGAGATATTCCACGAGGGCCTGCGCGTGCCCCCGATCAAGATCCTCAAGGCTGGGCGAGACGTCGACGAGGTCTGGAAGCTGCTGCTGGCCAATACCCGTACGCCGCGAACCAACTACGGCGATCTGCGTGCCATGATCGGGGCGGTCGATCTCGGCGTCGAGCGTCTGGGCCAGGTGCTGGCGAAGTATGGCAAGGAGGTATTCGAGCGCACCTGCGACGACCTGATGGACTACTCGGAACGCCGCATGCGGGCCGAGATCGCAGCCTTCCCCGACGGACTCTACGGGTTTGAAGACACGATCGAGGATGACGGCATCACCGCGGCCCCCCATCGGATCGCCGTGGACATCCTGGTCCAGGGCGACGAGATCGTTGCGGACTACGGCCGCAGCGGCCCGCAGGCGCGCGGCCCGATCAATGCCACGCTCGGCGTGACCATGGGGGCAACCTACAATGGTGTCCTGCACATGAGCGATCCGGGCATCCCTAAGAATTCCGGCTGCTTTCGACCGATCAAGGTTCTGGCCCGGCCCGGAAGCATCGCCAATGTCAACTATCCGGGTCCGCTGGTCGCCGGCAACACCGAGACCCATCCGCGTCTGGCCAACATCGTAATCGGCGCCCTTTCCAAAGCGCTGCCGGAGCGGGCGATGGCATCGGAAAGCGCCACCAGCAACAATTTCGTCTTCGGGGGGCAGGATCCGTCGGGCGGCAGCTATTTCGCCTGCTACGACCTCATGTCGGGCGGCTGGGGCGGGCGCCACGGCGCCGACGGCAACGATTGCGTCATCGCGATCAACGGCAACTGCCGGTTCAGCCCGACCGAGGTGTTCGAGACGCGCTATCCCCTGACCGTCGAGGTCTGCGAGATGGTGCAGGATTCGGGCGGCGCCGGACAATGGCGCGGCGGCCTGGGCCTGCGACGGGTTTTGCGGATCGACGACGTGGCGATCACTGTCAGCCAGTGCACCGACCGTCAGTCTATGCCGGCCTTCGGCCTGTTCGGGGGCCAGGGGGGCGGGCTATCGAAAACGCTGTTCGCGCAGAACGGCAGCCAGGAATGGGGCACCGCGCGAGATCGCTTCAACAAGGTGTCGACGAGCAAGTACGCCAACGTCACGCTGCACCCGAACGACCGGGTCGAGCTCGTTACCCCGGGAGGCGGCGGCTATGGCGATCCGCGCAAGCGCGACCCTGAGCTGGTTCGCGAGGACGTGGCCGAAGGTTTCGTCAGTCCCGCGGCGGCGAAGGCGCTTTACGGCCGAGGTGCCTGCGGGTGAGCCAGC
Organism: Marinimicrococcus flavescens; assembly: GCA_029211145.1. GTDB lineage: Bacteria > Pseudomonadota > Alphaproteobacteria > Geminicoccales > Geminicoccaceae > Marinimicrococcus > Marinimicrococcus flavescens. The sequence continues at coordinate 2,770 of JARGEQ010000095.1, read as the reverse complement.
ATTCCATGTCTTCCAAGGGCCCCTCACGTTTCGAAGGGGGGCTGATGGAGAATGTTGCACGGGCTTTCCCGGATGCCGTCCGGCTGCTGACGACTCCTCCTCCTGCGGTGAGCGAGGCCCAGGCCGCCAGTGTCGCAAAAGAGATCTACGGCGTCGTCGCCTCGGCGCGGTTACTCGCCGGCGAGCGCGACCGAAATTTCATGCTGTGGGCGGCGGACGGCTGGCGGGGCGTGCTGAAGTTCTACAACAGCGCGGACGATGCCGCGACCCGCGACTTCCAGCACGGGGCGCTTCTTCACATTGAGCGATCCGGCCACCACAGCGACGTGCCGCGCCTGGTAAAAACGCTGGCAGGCGAGCACGAGTTCAGGGTCAGAGTCGGGGGAGCGTCGCAGGTCGGGATCATGATAAGCTGCATCCCAGGGCGTGGCGCAGGCGAGTTCTCCTCGACCCCGATGCTGCGTCGCAGCATCGGTCGGGCAACTGCGGAGCTGGCGGTGGCTCTTGCCGATTACGACCACGCCTGCGCGCGCCGCGTACTGTTGTGGGACTCGATGCAGGTAGGCCATCTGCGCGGCTTCGCCGACAGTATGCCACCCTCCGAGCGCACGGCCTGGCTTAGCGGCTTTCTCGACCGGTTCGCCGACGGGGTCCACGACGCGGCCCGGGCCCTACCGCAGCAGGTCATTCATAACGACCTGAGCACCTGCAACGTCCTCGTCCACAACGATCGGCCCGGGACGGTGAGCGGGATCATCGATTTTGGCGACATGGCCCATGCGCCCACGGTCAACGACCTGGCCATTACCGCCAGCTACTTCATGACCGGTCGGGGAGATCCCGCCGACGAGCTGGCCGACTTCCTGGAAGGCTACGAGACGGCACGTCCGCTCGGGGAAGCCGAGATCGCGCTGATCCCCGAGCTGATACAAGCCCGGCTGGCGACCCGCGTGCTGCTCTACCAGTGGCGGGCCATGCTCTTCCCCGAAAATCGGGCGTATATCCTGCGCAACAGCGAAGGTGCATGGCGCCTGGTCGACCGTCTACGCGACATTCCCCCAACAGATCTGCTTCGATCGATTAACGCAAGACGTCGGACGTGAAAGGAGTGGCAGGAATGCTATCTTATAATCGCGATGCCGCCGCGCAGCAGCACCTCCTCGACCGGCGCAAGCGCCTGCTCGGCCCAGCATATCGGGTCCTCTACGATACGCCGTTTCATCCCATCCGCGGCGAGGGCGTGCGGCTCTACGATGCTGACGGCGCCGAATATCTGGACGTCTACAACAACGTCCCCTCCGTCGGGCACTGCCACCCTCGCGTGGTCGAGGCGCTGTCCCGCCAGGCGGCCACGCTGAACACCCATACGCGCTACCTGCACGAGACGGTGCTGGACTACGCTGAGCGCCTGCTGGCAACCTTCCCCGATGCGCTCTCGAATGTCATGTTCACCTGCACCGGGAGCGAGGCCAACGATCTCGCGGTGCGCGTCGCGCGGGCGGTCACCGGCAACCAGGGGTTCATCGTCACCGCCAACGCCTATCATGGCGTCACCGCATCGGTCGCCGAGATGTCGCCCTCACTGGGTGCTGCTATCCGTATCGGCGACCACGTCCGGGTGGTGGACAGTCCCGACAGCTACCGGCTGGGCACGGCGAACGTGGCCGATGCCTTCACCCAAAGTGTCCAGGAAGCGATCGACAGCCTGACGCGAGCCGGCATGAAGCCCGCCGCAATCCTCTTTGACAGCGTTTTCGCGGCGGACGGCCTGTTCACCGACCCGCCGGGCTTCATCGACGGCGCCATTGCTGCGGTGCGCGAGGCGGGCGGCCTCTACATCGCCGACGAGGTGCAGGCGGGGCTTGCCCGGCCCGGCGCGCATATGTGGGGCTTCGAGCGTCACGGTATCGTTCCCGACATCGCCACCCTGGGCAAGCCCATGGGCAACGGTCACCCCCTGGCCGCCATGATCGCACGCCCGGACCTGCTTCAGGATTTCGGCAACAAGACCCGCTATTTCAACACGTTCGGTGGCAATCCGGTATCTGCGGCGGTAGGACTTGCGGTTCTCGACGTCATCCACGACGAGAACCTCATGGGCAACGCCCTGGAGGTGGGCGGTTACCTTGCCAACGGCCTTCGCGAGCTGATGAATCGGCACGAATTCATCGGTGATGTCCGTGCAGCAGGCCTCTATGCTGCGGTCGAACTCGTTTCGGATCGGGCCACAAAAACGCCTGCGGCGAGCTTAGCCACCCGTATCGTCAATGCCCTGCGTGACCGCCGCGTGCTGATCGGCCTGTGTGGTGCGCATGGCAACTGCCTAAAGGTCCGCCCACCTCTGCCGTTCACCAAGACGGATGCGGATGAGTTTCTCGGCATTCTTGAAGAGGTCGTCGGCGGCCTGGCCACCTGAAGGCCCGGCCGAAAGGTTCCACGAGCTTCTCGAAGGCTCACGGGATTTTCGTACGAGCGGCCGCCTGATGGTGAAAACGGCCATGGCAGCAGCGACCGGACTAGCAGAGCCGCCCTTTATTTCTCCTTCAGTGAGGACATGCTCGATTTTACATGCGTCAAAACACGCACGAAGGCCGTGTCCCTAGTCATCTGGACCTGTAATTCCTCTCATTGCTCCGACGGGCCTCCAGAGGATGGAGCGAATTACAGTTCCAGATGACTAGGGTCTGGACTCAATCAGATCCAGAAGGTCGCGACGGCCGCCAGGGCCACGGCGGACTGGAAATTTGCCGCGAGCTTGTCGTAGCGGGTG
>JARGEQ010000094.1 GCA_029211145.1 Marinimicrococcus flavescens | reverse complement strand
GCCGCCAACGGCATCCTCTTCAACCACGAGAGCCCGCTCAGGGGCGAGACCTTCGTGACCCGCAAGATCAGCCGGGCGGTGGCGGCGATCGCCCTGGGGCTGCAGGAAAAGCTCTGGATCGGCAATCTCGAGGCCAGGCGCGACTGGGGCCATGCCCGCGACTATGTCGAGGGCATGTGGCGGATCCTCCAGCAGGACCAGCCCGAGGATTTTGTCCTGGCCACCGGCGAGGCGCATTCCGTGCGCGAGTTTGTCGAGCGGGCCTTTTGTCAGGCGGGCATGAGCATCGAATGGCGCGGCACGGGCATCGACGAGAAGGGCTTTTGCGCCCGTACCGGGCGCTGCCTCGTCGAGGTCGACCCGCGCTATTTCCGCCCGCTGGAGGTCGACTATCTCCTCGGTGATCCCTCCAAGGCCAGAGAAAAGCTGGGCTGGCGGCATACCGTCGGGTTCGCCGATCTCGTGGCCGAGATGGTGGCCGAGGATCTCCGGGCGGTGGAGCTGGAGGCGGCCTCCGGGCGGCGGCTGGAGGCGGCGGAATGACGGCGCCGGTGATCTTCCCGCTGGCCGGGCGCTCCGTCTTCGTGGCCGGGCATCGCGGCATGGTGGGGCAGGCGCTCGTCCGGCGGCTCGCGCGCGAGCCCGTGGCGATCCTCACCGCCACCCGCGAGGAGCTCGACCTCACCCGCCAGGCGGCGGTGGAGGCGTGGATGGCCGAAAGGTGTCCCGAGGTGGTGGTGATCGCCGCCGCCAGGGTGGGCGGCATCCTCGCCAACAGCACCTATCCGGTGGATTTCCTCGAGCAGAACCTGCTGATCCAGACCAACCTGATCCGCGCCAGCTTCGAGGCCGGCGTGAGGAAGCTGCTGTTTTTGGGCAGCTCGTGCATCTACCCGCGCGACTGCCCGCAGCCGATCAAGGAGGA
>JARGEQ010000093.1 GCA_029211145.1 Marinimicrococcus flavescens | reverse complement strand
GCGCTGACCGCCGCGGCGATCGGCAACACCCTCTCGGGCACGGGCGCCGGCAACATCGCCGACATCGACCTCGAGCAGCTCAACATCGAGGGCGACGTTGGTGACGGCTTCGACGGCCAGGGCGCCGTCATTATCCTCGAGGAGGTCGGCATCGGCGGGCTGGAGAGCACGCTCTCGGCCGCGGCGATCGGCAACTCGGCCTCGCTGACCGCCGGCACGATCGGCACCAGCGACGACTTCGACACCGTGTTCCAGGGCAATTACGGCAACCAGGTCGCGCTGATCGACATCAACGAGATCGCCGTGCTGCCGACCGAGACCGGCGCCATCTTCGACGCCACGGCGGCAGCGCTCGGCAACTCCCTGACGCTCGATGCCGAGACCGGTGATCTCTTCGTCGATGACCTGAGCCAGATCAACGTCGGTGACGAGAATTTCGACGGCTACGAGATCTACGGCTACTCGGTGCTCGAGTTCGGCCAGTACGCGCATATTGATATCTTCGAGATCAACGACTTCGATGCGCCGGCAACGCCGGTCGGCGTCGACGCGCCGACCTTCGAGACGTTCGATTCCACCCTGGTGGCGGCAGCGATCGGCAACTCGGCCAGCCTCAATGCCGGGGGCGGCATCCTGCTCGACACGATCGTGCAGCAGAACGGCGCCCTGCAGGAAGCCGACCTCGAGCTCGACGACGTCTACGGCCTGGGCAACCTGACCGCCACGGCGGTGGCGATCGGCAACTCGCTGTCGATCACGGCAGGCGGCGACATCGCTTTCGACAAGATCGACGGCGGCATCACCCAGGTGAACGACCCGGACTACGATACCGCCCAGGACGTCGATTTCGATCTCGACGATCTCGGGGTCGACGGCGACCTCGCGCTGACCGCCGCGGCGATCGGCAACTCGCTGTCGATCACCGCCGACGGCGGCTTCGAGCTCGGCGTCGAGAACACCATCGAGCAGCTCAACCACAGTGCGCAGGACAGCGAGATCGAGCTCAAGGAGATGGCCGGCGTTGGCGATCTCTCCGCCACCGTCGTGGCGATCGGCAACTCGCTCTCGATCACCTCGGGCGGCGATTTCTCGTTCGGCACGGACGGCGTGATCTCGCAGCTGAACGACAACGAGTACGGCCAGGACGCCGAGATCGAGCTCGAGGACGAGCTCAACGGCAGCGGAGCGGTGGACTTCACCATCGCTGCCATCGGCAACTCGCTGTCGATCGATGCCGCGGGCACCCTGTCGGGAATCGACGGCGGGATCGTGCAGCTCAACCAGGGCGAGTACGGGCAGGACGCCGAGATCGAGCTCGACGACTTCGACGGCATGGGTGACTTCGCGAGCCTCGACGCCACGGTGGTGGCGATCGGCAACTCGCTGAGCCTCTCGGCCGGATCGTTCGGCGGCACCGGCATGCTCACCATCGCCCAGAACAACCTGGCCCCGCAGCTCGTCTCGATCGAGCTGGCGGATTCCGGCCTCGGGGCCTTGTCCGCCACCACGGCGGCGATCGGCAACTCGGCGTCGGTCACCATCAAGTAGGACGGCTTCCGTCCAGGCAAGGCGCCCCGGTCCGCCGGGGCGCCTTTCGTCCTTTCCCCGCGTCAAAAGGCGATCGCCAGCCCCAGCACCGGCCCGTGCAGGATCATGTCCCATTTGAACGCGTCGCGGCCGTTGCCATCCTTGTAGTCCTGCGAGAGGGCCCGGTAGCCTGCAACGAGGTTGGCGTCGTCGCTGCCGAACAGGCCGAAGCGGTAGCCCACCAGGCCTACCGCCTGCCAGGAGAGATCCGAGGCGCCGCTGATCCCGAAGCCGCCGATGTCGCCCAGGACGTTGACGTTCCACCGGGGCGTGAGCTCCCAGAGCGTGCGCACCCCGATGATCGGATCGACCCAGTGCTTGTCGGCGCCGACGTCGCGTTCGATCCGTCGGAACCCGAGATCGGTGTCCATATAGGTGTAGCGGATGCCGGCATAGGGATCGACCACCAGCCGCGGGCCCGAGGCTCCCGCCTCGCGGTCGAGATTCCAGGGGCCCAGCCGGTAATAGGCGCCGGCGCCGGCTATCGTCATCTTCGCGTCCGCCTTGATGCTGAGCCCCGGGCCCGGACCGACCGTTCCGGAATCGCCGAGATCGGCATAGATCACGTTCGCGAACAGGCCGATCCGCTCCTTGCGCGCGTCGCCCTCGAGCATGATCGCGTAGTTCAGGTTGTCGAGAATGTCGTTGAAGCTCACGCTGGGCGACGCCTCCACGCCCTTGACGGTGACGTCGCCCTCGATCGAGAGCGCCCACAGATAGGGCGTGAGGTTGAATTGCCAGTCCTCGGACAGAAGCTCGGCGGCGCCGGCGGGTGCTGCGTGACAGGCGCCGCAGACAGCGAGGAAGGCGAGGTGCAAAGGCGGGGATGCCCGCCGGATCGTGCAGCCAGCCGTCATGTCGACCTCCTGTTCCGCATCGAGCCCTGTCCGTCGCCTTGTGTTCCCGTGCTAGTTCATGCCGCCCGGCGTCTGCTCGAGCTGGCGCGTCACCGCGTCCATCGCCCTTTGCAGGCTCAGCGACTGCGCGCGCTGCCGCGGCGGCCATGCCTTCAGGCTCTCGATGTGCTCGGCGATGACCCTTTGCGCCGGGATCAGGGCCCAGAGCTTCTCGGCCATGAGCTTGCGGGCCATGTAGCCCCACTCGGGCGAGTGCGGATCGAAATGCTCCATCGGGTCCATCCGCAGATTGAAGAGATAGGGCGCGCGCGGGTAGACCAGCTGGTCCCACCACAGCCCGTCCTCCTTGATCGCGAAGGACATCTTCCAGTCGCCGACCCGCACGCCGGTAAGGTCGGATTCGTCGTAATAGAAGTAGCGCGTGCGCGCCGAGCTCTCGGTCTTGCCGGTCCAAAGATCGATATTGTTCTCGCCGTCGAGATGAACCTTGTAGGTTGCCTCGCCGAGCTGGTGGCCGTCGAGCAGCTGCTCCTTGATCTCCGGCGCGCCGGCGGCGGCGGCGAGCGTCACGTAGAGGTCCTCGTGGCTCTGGATACCGTTGGCGGAGGTGCCGGCGGGGATCCTGCCGGGCCAGCGCGCCAGGAGCGGCACCCGCACGCCGCCCTCCCAGGTGGTGCCCTTCTCGCCGCGGAACGGCGCATAGCCGCCGTCCGGCCAGAACAGCAGCTCGTAGCCATTGTCGGTGGTGTAGAGCACGATGGTGTCCTCGGCGATGCCGAGATCGTCGAGCTTCTTCAGGAGCCGGCCGACATGCTCGTCGTGCTGCAGCATGCCCGCCCGGTAGACGTCGCTCTCGGGCCGCCCCTCGTCCACGGCCTTTTGGATGTACTCCTGCGGCACGTGGGTCCAGATGTGCATCCGGGTCGGGTTGAACCAGACGAAGAACGGCGTGTCCGCCTCGACCGCCCGGTCGATGAAGTCCTCGGCGGCGCCCAGGAACTCTCCGTCCACCGTCTTCATGCGCTCGCGGGTGAGGGGGCCGGTATTCTCACAGCGCTGCCTGCCCATGCGCCCGAACTTCGGGTCCTCGCTGGCGTCGTCCTCGGCGGTGGCCCGGCAGTGCAGCACGCCGCGCGGTCCGAAGCGCTCGGCGAAGGCGGGGTTCCTCACGCCCGGATAGTCGAGCTGCTCGGGCTCCTCCTCGGCGTTCAGGTGATAAAGATTGCCGAAGAACTCGTCGAAACCGTGCACGGTGGGCAGAAACTCGTTGCGGTCGCCCAGGTGGTTCTTGCCGAACTGGCCGGTGGCATAGCCCAGCGGCTTGAGCACCTCGGCCAGGGTCGGGTCCTCCTTCTGCAGCCCCTGGGCCGAGCCGGGGATGCCGATGGTGGTCATCCCGGTGCGGATCGGCAGCTGCCCGGTGATGAACGCGGCGCGCCCGGCCGTGCAGCTCGGGTGGGCATAATGGTCGGTGAACAGCATCCCCTCGCGGGCGATGCGGTCGATGTGGGGCGTGCGGCCCATCATGCCGTGCGAATAGGCGCCGACGTTCCACATGCCGACATCGTCGCCCATGATCACCAGGATGTTGGGCCGGTCCTGCGCCGCCGTCGGGGGCGCGGTTCCCGCCGCCACCAGGGAAAAGACGCCGGCCGCCGCGATCGCGGCGAGCCTTCGCGAAGAGGTTCGGGCAGTGCGCGAGGCCATGTCGGGTCTCCCTGCAATCCGGGCGGCGTTTGCGCCCGCGCCGTCATTCGGAGAAGCCTCTCACCATCCCCATCAGCGGGGGCTTCACCGGGGCCGCGACGCCGTAGATGGCGACGATGCCGGAGCCGCCGCCCCAGGTGGAGCTAGGGCGGGCCGGATCGGCGTCGCCGGCGGCGGCGATGTCGTTCCAGTTGTTGGCGACCCAGACATTGCCGGCCGGGTCGATCGCCACGTCGGTGACCATCTGGATACTGCCGTTCCTGAAGAGATGGATGGCATCGCCGGTCTTGGTGGCCTTTGGGTGTCCCTTCGGCTCGGCGCCCGCCATCAGGACCACGCCGCGGCCCCAGAAATTGCCGACCCAGACATCGTCGTTGCCGTCGATCGAGACGCCCCAGGGCACGCTCACCGCCTTCTCGCCGGTGAAGCCCATGGGGGCCGGCTGGGTCCCGTCGGGGCGGATCATGTTGACCACGCCGGTAGGATTTTCCGGGGTGAGCCTGGGCATCATGTAGTCCAGCACGATCTGGAACTGCTTCATGATCGACACGCCGGCGGGGATCTTCGGCGGCGGGAAGTCCAGCGACATGTTGCTCGCCACCCAGAGATTGCCCTTGGAATCGAGGGCCACCCCGCGCACGCCGATCCCCGCCCGGAAGGAGTCCGCCTTGCCGGGATCGTCGGCGGGAAACCGCACCACCGTGTCCGACTGGGAGTTGCTGACCCAGACGCGGTTCTGCTCGTCGATGGCGATGCCGAAGGGCGATTTCAGCCCCTCGACCTTCACGATCCGGCCGTCCTCGACCCGTCCGCCGGGAAAGTGCAGGAGCTGGTCCTTGGTGCCGTCGGCGATCCACACATCGCCATTGCCGGCGACGCCCACGCCCATGAGGTTGCCGACCTTGCCGGCCATGGGGAAATCCTGCGCCTTGCCGATCGGGCGGCCGTCGAGATCCATCACCCCGATCGCGCCGTTGAAGCTCGACACCCAGACCTTCTCGAGGGTGACGCCGGTGCCCCAGCCGACGCCGTCCACCCCCATGCCGGTAAAGCCGGTGATCGGCGGGGAGAGCGCGGTTCCGTCGGGGGCGAGCTTGATGGTGCCGCCGCCGATATTGCGGATGACGCCGGACTGCGAGCCGGCCATCCAGTTCTGGCCGCTCCAGATATTGCCTTCGGCGTCGATGCCGAGCCGGCCTGCGGAGTAGATTCCGCCGCCTGCGAACTTCAGCATCAGGGCGAAGTCGGGCGGCTCGTAGGCGAGATAGGGCACGAAGGGCGCGCTGCGCCGCGCCCCGTTCTTTGGCTGCGGCCAGGCCTTGTCGAACAGCGCATAAAGCGCCTTCGGGTTGGCCCAGGGCGTGCGGGCGATGCCGGCCATCGCCGCGAGCGTGTCCTTCGAGGCCGCGCCGCCGGCCGGGGTCGCTGCCTCGAGAAACTCGGTGCGCCACGCATTGTCGGCGACGGTGGCGAACGCTGCAACCATCGAGGCCAGCGTGTTCAGCCGTGCCAGCGTCGTGTTCTCGGTGCTGTTGATCGGATCGAGAACCACCTTGCCCCACTCGCCGGTCGCCGGGTCGACCAGGTTCGGCACGTTGCCGGCGGCGATGCGCAGGCCCAGCTCGTTGCCGCTGATGGCCGTGCCGTCGATGAACCGTGCATGGGTGACGACCGAGGCCACCGTGGTGAGCTCGTTGACCACCACGTTCGACGGTGGCTCGGTGCCGAGCACGGACATCAGCGCCACGGCGTCATCCGCGCCGCCTTTGGTGGTGAGGTAGAGGACGCTGCCGTCTGCGAGAGCGGGCACCGTCTCGATCGCGAAGCCGCCCTTGGCGTCCGTCGCGACCTCGGCCAGGGAGCTCGGCGAGGCCGTGCCGGCCGTGGCCCACAGGGTCACGGCAGCGCCGTCCACCGGCCGTCCGCCGAGCGTTACCCTCCCCTCGATGCCGGCGGCGTCGGCCATCGGCGCCATTGCGAGAAAGAGCGTTGCGATGGCGACAGCGCCTCGAGTCCTCATGCCCCGATCCTCCAGCCGGCCCGCTTGGCCGGTCTCTTGATGGGTGTTTCCCGTCTCTCTGGCCTTCACCGCTGCACCTCCAGCACCGTGCGAAAGCCGATATGCGAGGCGCCGAGGTCCGCCTCCATGGGCTGCCGCGCGCCGGGCCGGTAGCGGCCGCAGAAATTGTCGGCGCACAGCCACGAGCCGCCCTTGATCACCCGTCGCGGCAGGCCGTCGGGCGCGGCGGCGGCGGCCAGGAAGACGTCGGGGCCGCTCGGGTCGGTGGCAGGCGAGGAGGAGTGGCCCGGCGCGTACCAGTCGGCCGCCCATTCCCAGACATTGCCGGCCATGTCGAAAAGCCCGTAGCCGTTGGGCTCGAAGCAGCCGACCGGCGCCGTGCCGTGATGGCCGTCATCGGCCCCGTCCTCGACGGGGAAGCGCCCCTGCCAGGTGTTGGCCTTCCAGCCCCGGGCCGGATCGTAGCTGTCGCCCCAGCTGTAGGCGGCACCCTCGAGCCCGCCGCGGGCGGCGTACTCCCATTGCGCCTCGGTTGGCAGGCTCCTGCCGGCCCAGGCCGCATAGGCGCGCGCGTCCTCGTGCGCGACCTGCACCACGGGGTGGTTTTCCTTGCCCTCGATGGAGCTTTCGGGGCCGGCCGGATGCCGCCAGTCGGCGCCCGGCACGTAGCGCCACCATTGGCTGACGTCAGCCATGCCCTGCACCTGCCGGGGTATCTCGAAGACCATCGAGCCCGGCACCAGCAGGTCCTGCGGCATGCCCGGATATTGCCGCGGATCGAGGTCGCGCTCGGCCACGGTCAGATAGCCGGTAGCCTCGATGAACGCCGCGAACTGGGCGTTGGTGACCTCGTGCCGGTCGATCCAAAAGCCGGCCAGGGTGACGCGGTGCGCGCGCCGCTCCTCGGGGCGCTGCTCGTCGGAGCCCATGGTGAAGCTGCCGCCCGGAACCTCGACCATGCCGGGCGGCCCGGCACCGTGGCCGGTCGCGGGCATCCCGTCATAGCCGGCGCACAGCCGGTCCGGTCGCATGCCATCCTCTGCGGCGCGCGCCGGTCCCGACAACAGGCCGGCCGCGACCAGGAGCGGGGCGACCCGTCCCGTCCAGCGCACGACTGGTGGCAGCTGTCTCGGCACCACCCGGTCCTCCCTTCCGGAGATTGACGAACGAAGGTAGCCGGAGATCGGATGGTGTTCTGGCCATATCGCGCCACGTCTGCGCGTCGCAAGGAAACGCAGGCATCGATCAAGTCGCAAGGATGGCCGTATGGTAAAGATATGCCGGTTGCAAATATCCCGTCCGGATCATCCTTGTTCGCGAGAGTTGACGTCGATCAAGGAATGCTTCCGGCGCCTCCACTTTCATCCAGGCTGGGCGGAAGCGACCGCCGGAGAGACATCATGCAGCCGATCCTGCTTGCTCGGGCAGCGTATCTCATCCTCTTCATCGACGTCCTGCGCAAGCTGGGTGCGCCGGTCGATCGCGAGCTGTGCCGCGCCGGTCTCCCGTCGGGGTGCGAGGAGCAGCCTGACGCGTACATTCCGATGCTTCCGGCCCTGCGGTTCATCGGGCGGATGGAGCGCAGCGAAGGGATCGAGGATCTGGGAGCAGAGGCCGCGCAGCGGGTGAGCATGGCCCTTCTCGACGGCAGGACCGCCGTGGCGATCGATCGTGCGCCCACGCTCCATGCCGCGCTGAGGCTGGCGTGCCGCGGCTCGTGCCGCGAGAGCCCGCAGCTTCGCGTGTGGACGGCCGCTCATGGCCATCATCTCAGGCTCTGCAGCAGGTTCGCCGGGTCGTGGCCGAGCAGCGGGCTGCGGCATGCCCAGTGGCTTCAGAACGCCGTTCTCGCAATGATCGTGGGCCGGTTCGCGGGGGCGGGATGGTGCCCGCGTGCGATGGCTTTCGAGGCGGGATTCACGCCCGGCCGCGAGGTCTCTCGACAGTTCTCCCGGACACGGCTCCTCACCGGCCGGCCGGCAACCTGGATCGAGCTTTCAGCCTCTCTTCTGGGCGAGCCGCAGCAGCGGACCGGGCCCCGGGGCCAGACACGGCCGCGTGGGGCTCCGGCCGTAGCGGAGCCGGATTTCCCGGTCTCCCTGAAGCTGGCGCTGCAGGCCTATCTCGGCGAGGGCGGCCCCACCGTGGACCTCGCAGCGGAGCTCGCCGGCACCAGCGTGCGAACCTTGCAGCGCCGTCTCAAGCACCTCGGCGCGAGCTATTCCGGGATCGTGGGGCAGGCGCGCTTCGAGCGTGCCGCCCGGTTGCTGGAAGACCCTGCGATCAAGGTGACCGAGGTGGCCTATGCGGTCGGCTACGACGACGCAGCGCATTTCTGCCGGGCGTTCCGTCGCATGGCCGGAAAGAGCCCGCGCGAGTTCCGCCGCGACCGCGCATGAGGGCGCTTGACACGGACTGCTCCAGGTTCCATTCGGGCACATCTGTCGCGATTTGGGCCGGCCGGCTTGCGGGCGACGTTAAAGAAGCCGCTAAAAGGCCGGGGCGTCGTGTCCGCGGCTCCCGGCCGAAGGCCGGATCGAGCGAGGAGCGACCTCCGTGGCCGAGAAGAACCGCCGCAGCCCCGATCCCTCGACCTGGCAGCCGCAGACGCGGCTGATCCGCGGCGGCACCAGCCGCAGCGCCTTCGACGAGACCTCCGAGGCGCTGTTCCTGACCTCCGGCTATGTCTACGGCTCGGCCGACGAGGCCGCCGATTCCTTTGCCGGCGGGCCCGAGCGGTTCGTCTATTCGCGCTTCGGCAACCCCACCGTCGCGATGTTCGAGGAGCGGCTGCGCCTGCTGGAGGGAGCCGAGGCGTGCCGCGCCACGGCCAGCGGCATGGCGGCGGTGTTCGCTGCTCTCATGGCGCAGCTTCATGCCGGCGACCGCATCGTCGCCAGCCGCGCGCTCTTCGGCTCGTGCCACTTCATTGTCTCCGAGCTCCTGCCGCGCTACGGCATCGCCCACCAGTTCGTCGATCCGGGCGACATGGAGGGCTGGAAGACGGCGCTCGCCGAGCCGGCCGCCGTGGTCTTCGTCGAAAGCCCGTCCAACCCGATGATGGAGCTGGTCGATCTCGAGGCGGTGGCAGCGCTGGCGCACGCCGCAGGCGCGCGGCTGGTGGTCGACAATGTCTTCGCCACGCCGCTCCTGCAGCGCCCGCTCGAGCTCGGTGCCGACATTGTGGTCTACTCGGCCACCAAGCATATCGACGGCCAGGGCCGCTGCCTCGGCGGCGCCATCCTCGGCCGCCGCGAGTTCGTCGAGAAGGAGCTCCAGCCCTTCCTGCGCCACACCGGGCCGGCAATGAGCCCGTTCAACGCCTGGGTGCTCCTCAAGGGGCTCGAGACCCTGCCGCTGCGGGTGGCGGCGCAGTGCCGCTCGGCCGACGCCATCGCCGCCTTTCTGGAAGGACGGGAGGAGATCGCCCGCGTCTGCTATCCGGGCCTGGCCTCGCATCCGCAGGCCGCGCTCGCGCGCCGCCAGATGGCCGGAGCGGGCACGCTGGTGACCTTCGATGTCGCCGGCGGGCGCGAGGCCGCGTTCCGCTTTCTCGATGCGCTGACGCTGGTCGACATCTCCAACAATCTGGGCGATGCCAAGAGTCTCGCCTGCCACCCCGCGACCACCACCCACCAGCGGCTGGGCGAGGCCGAGCGTGGCCGGATGGGCATTGGCGAAGGCACCATCCGTCTCTCGGTGGGCCTCGAGGACCAGGCCGACCTGCTGGCCGACCTGGCCGGCGCCCTCGACGCGGCGCGCGGCTGAGCAGGGCGCTCAGGCGGCCACGAGAATCTCGCCCTTGCCGCCGGCAGCCAGGTCGCCGGTGAGGCGCCGCACGCGCCGCGACGGGAACATCCCGCGCAGGCCCAGACCGGCCAGGTGACGCTCGAGCAGGGCCAGCCAGCCCAGCTCGTGCACGCCATTGTCGGCGAACGTGGCGGGCGCGGCCGCCGTCCCGCCAAGGATGAGCGTGCCGCGCTTCATGCCGACCCCGGGCAGGGTGCTGCAGGTACCGCGCACCAAGATGGTGCCGCCGATCATCCGCGAGCCGGCGTGCAGGCCGGCGCTGCCGCCCAGCACCAGGCCGCGGCGCATCCGGTCGCCGGCACGATCACCCAGATCGCCCCCGACCAACACCGCGCCGCCGGTCATCCCGAACCGCCCGCCGGCCTGGGCAGCGCCGACGAACCCGGCGGCGTCACCCGCCACGCGGATCACCCCGCCGCTCATCTCCGAGCCGGCGAAGGCGCCGGCGGCACCCGCCACCTCGATGCTCCCGCCCTTCATGCCGAGACCCGGCAGCGCGCCGGCATCGCCCTCCACGGCGATGGCGCCGCCCTTCATGCCCGCACCGATCCGCTCCAGGGCAGGGCAGGTGTCGCGGATCACGAGGCGCTGCGGATCGCCCGCGGCCACCTCGAAAAGCTCGCCCAGCGGCACGCGCCGGTTGCCGCACTGCAGCTCCAGCTTGCCGATCTCCTGCGCGCTCAGCCCGGCGAGAAGCTCGGGCAGCACCGGCGCCATGTCGACCGGTAGGCGCACCCTCTCGCGCAAGGTAAGGGTGAGCCCGCCCATCACAGCAGCTCGCGCAGATGGAAATGGTAGGGGCCGAGCTTGCCGCCGTAATTGCCGGCGGTGATGCCCAGAATGCCGCCGCCGCTTCCCAGCGTGCACGCAGCACGGATGCCCGCGGCGGTGGCCCGCGCCACGGCCGCCTCGCTCAGCCCGTCGATGACGATCTCCAGCACCGAGCCGACGTCATCGGCGAGGGCGCTCGCAGGGGCCTGGCCGCGCAGCGTCGGGCAGAAGGCGTCGTTGGTCGAGGCGATGAGGCCTTTGTATTTCGAGCCGATCTTGGAGCCCGAGCGGACCACGCCGCCGGGAAAGGGCATGATGACCCCTGGTCCCGCCATGGCGGCGACCGCAGCCTCGGCCGCGTCGAGCGCCGCCCCGGGGCTCGCCGCCAGGATCAGGAAGTTGCCGCCGCCCACCGCCGGCACCACCCCCGCCACGTCCTGGATGACGAACTCGCCCTCCATCACCGGGACCCGCCAGTAGCGCCGGTCCCCGAGCTTCTTGCTGAACTGGAAGCCGTCGCCGAAGAAGCGCAGCCCCTTGCCCAGCCCGATCCTCTCCTCCCCGTCGATGCCGGAGAAGCAGGCAGTGGTGGGGCAGGTGAGGACGCATTGGCCGACACGGGCCTGGACCTGCGCGGCGAGGCTCTCGAGGTCCATGGCGAAGACAAGCACCGCCACGCCCGGGCGGCCGTCCGGCGTCTCGGAAGGCCCGAGCTCGCGCTCGATCCCCGCCTCGCAGCCGCAGGCGATCACCGAGGTCGCAAAGCCCGTCATGGAAAGCGCCGCGATCCGCGCCCAGCGTGTGTCGGCGGCGGTGATCACCAGCCGCGTCGCGCGCATCGGGAAGGCCTCGGCGAAACTGTCGTCGATCGCCACGCCGTTGAGGATCACGGGCCGGCTCCGCGGCAGGCGTGGACCACGAGCTGGCCGCGGCCGCCGTCGAGGATCTCCTCCTCGGCGAGGCGGAACGAGGTCAGGCGCATGTCGCGATAGTCCTCGAAGAACCGCGCCACGCGCCGCTCGATGGCGCGGTCGTGGCCCGGGCGCACGACATGGGTGGCGCCGCGGGTGCCGGGCTCGCACACCACCCCATCGCGGGCCACCACCCGCCCGTTCTTCATCACCAGCGCCGGCTGCGCGAACATCCTCTCGCGGTCCTCGTGATCCTCGTAGACGGCGATGTCGGCCATGGCACCGGGCCCCAGATGGCCGTAATGCTGGTCGATGCCCAACAGCCGCGCCGGGCCCGCGCGGGTCACGATGGCGATCTCCTGGAGCGTGTACTCGCGCGTCATCGAGCCCAGCGCCGTGGCCTCGCGCACTGCCTTCGGCAGGCGCGCCAGCATGTCGTTGCGAAAGCTGCGGTCCATGAGGAGCCGCACCAGATGGGGGTAGGTGGTGAAGGGCGCGCCGTTGGGATGGTCGGTGGTGAGCGCGATCCTCCACGGATCCTCGATGGCGAGGAACAGCTCGAGGCCGATCGCCCACTGGAGCGCGTGCACGAAATTGCGGTCGCGATAGCGGAACGGCACCACCCCGCACCCGGCCTCGCACTCGATGTCCATCCCCACCCACTTCTTGGGGTGGGCAAAGCGCGCGTTGCGCACCTGGCTCATCGTGTCGCCCGAGGCCGTCACCGTCTGGCCGAACATCACCTGCCCCACGTCGAGACTGACATTGGGGCTCTTGTTGACGAGCTCGGCGATGGCCGGTGCGGCGCTGGAAAAGCGGTGCCGGCCCTCCTTGCCGTAGCTGTGGAACTGCAGATGGGTGAGGTGGATGCGCCTTCCTTCCATGGCCGCGATCGTGGCGAGCGTCGTGGCATCGTTGCCGGGCACGCCGAGATTGCAGCCATGGACGTGGATCGGGTGCGGCACGCCCAGCCGGTCCAGCGCATCGGCCAGGGTGGTCAGGATGGTGCGCGGGGTGATGCCCCAGTGCGGCCCCTGCTCGTCGAGATCGAGCTTGCGGCCGTTGAACTTGAAGGCGGCGATGCCGCCCGGATTGACGATCTTGACCGCCAGCGCCTGGGTGGCGTGCAGGGTCCACGCCACATAGTCGGCGACGGCGTCCGGCCCGGCGCCTTCCGCGAGGAGATCGAGGAACAGGTCGTCATTGCCGAGGAGGACATAGGCGCCCTTGTCGAGCAGCGGGATGTCCGCCATCTCCTGGTGCGCCTGCCGCGCATTGGCCGGCAGCATCGCCGGCTCGAAGGCGGCGGTGTAGCCCATGCGCGCATAGGCGTAGCCGGTCGTGAAGGTCGAGGGGCTGGCATGGCCGCTGCCGCAGCGATGGCCGTTGCCGCCCGCCTGGCGATGCGCCCGGTGCTCCTCGGGCAGCAGCATGCGCGCAATGTTGACCTTGCCGCCGCCGATATGGCTGTGCAGGTCGATACCCCCCGGCATCACCACCCGGCCGCCCATGTCGAGCGTCTGCGCTGCGGCCCGGCCGTCGGCAGGTGCGGCGACGATCCGCCCGTCCTCGATCCAGACGTCGCCGCGCGCGCCGTCGACGCCGTTGATCGGGTCGTGGACCGTGCACGATTCGAGCCTCGTCAGCACGCCGCCCGTTCCCCCGCTGCTCCCTGCAATCCCGGACTATAGCCGTCCGCGGCGCGGGAACAAGGAACCGCTGGGGGGACCGAGTGATCCCTACTCGTAGAGGTGATAGCCGCTCACCTCGCGCAGCCGGTAGCCGTCGCCGGCGAGCTCGTCGAACTCCTCCTGGTAGCGATCCTCGAGCATCCCGTGGCGCGCCTGCCATGCCGGCCCGTCCGCCTTCTCCCAGATGGCCGCATAATGCCCGGCGTCGCCGGACTTCCAGCTGTTGAGCTCGACCAGCCGATAGCCCTCCCGGCCGAGCTGGTCGAACGCCTGCTGGTACTGCGCCGAGGTCAGCCCGTGGCGCGCCGCGAAGGGGGGGCCCTGGCGCTGCTCGAAGATGGCGGCGTAGTGGTCCTGCCCGTCGATGGTGTAGCCGCTCACGCGGACGGGGCGGAAACCGTCACGGACGGCAGAATCGAACTCCTGCTGGTACCTCGCGGCGGAAATGCCGTGAAATGCCCGGAATGGGGGTCCGTCGACCTTCTCGAAGATCGCCGCATAGAGGTCGGTGCCGCCCGCCGTGAACCCGGCCACGTCCACCGGCCGGTAGCCCTCGCGCGTCCACCGGTCGAACTCGCGCTGGTACGCCTCGCGGCCGATATTGTGGCGTGCCACGAAGGGCGGGCCCTGGCGCTGCTCGAAAATGGCGGCAAAGCGCGGCTGGCCGTCGACGCCGTAGCCGCGCACCACCACCGGCCGGTAGCCCTGCGCCACGAGACCCTCGAACGTCCGCTGGTAGTCCTGCGCGCTGAGCCCGTGCCGTGCCTGCCAGGGTGGCCCCGGCGACTGGTCCCACAAGGCCGCGAAGGTGGTGAGATCGGCATTCGTCCGCAGTGCCGCGCGCGAGGTTCCGGTGGTGCTGCGGCAGCAGTAGACCTTGCTGCCGGTCACGCACGAGGCGCCGCTCAGGCTCTCCGGCGGCGGCGTCCGCTGCTGCTCGCCGGCACCGCAGCCGCCGTCGCAGAACGGCGCCGTGCCGTCCCAGCGGCACTCGCTGCCCACGGGAGCCGGACAGCACAGCGCCTTGCTGCCGGTCCAGCAGGACTCGCCGAAATTGGTGTTCTGGACCACCGGGAACGCGTCGCGCCAGTGATCCGGGATCGACCCCAGCCGCAGCGTCTCGGTCTCGCCGCTGCGGCACGCACCGCTGCAGAACGGCGCCGTGCCGTCCCACCGGCAGCTCTGCGCGGACGCGCTGGAAGCAACGCCTGCCGCGAGGATCGCGGCCAGCAATGCGAGAACCGGGAATCTGAGCATGCCTGCCTCCGACGCATCGCCCTGGCGACCTTGCCGGGCTGCCGCCACCTCTCACGCAGGTAGAAGAAGCGAGAACGCGAGCAGACCAATGGCGCCGCACCGAGGTCGGTCCGTCGAATGAGCAGAAGGCACGAGCCCAATCGGCCGACTATCTACCCGCACCGTCCGGGCGCCACGCGAAACGTGCAGCCGATGTGCCGGCCGTGCTGGCCGACGCAGGCAGGGGGCGTACCGGCCCCCGCCGTGCCGTCGCGCAAAACATGGCGGGCCTCTCGCCGATGGCATGCTGCCATTCGCAGCACGGAACCGGCGCGACGCCCGCCGCCGCAATGTCAGGCGCTGGCCTCAGTGCGTCTTCTTGCGCGGATCGTCCTTCGGATTCACGTAGGTGATGCCCCACGGCCCGTTGGTGGTGATCTGCACCACCGTCTCCCCCTCGGCGAAGGCGTAGTGCGCCATGTCGGGCTCGAAGGCGAAGAAGCTGCCCGCCGGCAGGGCCTCCGCCTTCCTCTCGTCCGCCGTCTCGCCCATGCCCAGACGGAAGGTCCCCGAGATCACCGTCACCACCTCGGGCCTGGGATGGGTGTGCGGCGGGATCAGGTAGCCTGCCGGCAGCTTCAGCCGCAGGGCGAACATGCCGTCCTTCGCCGGATCGCCATAGAGCAGGGCCGCCTCCGCCCCGGGCGGAAGCGAGGCGGGTGCCGGCCCCCACGTGATATCGGGCGGCGCCACCATCTTCGCCGCGTCCATCGCGCCCACCGGACCCGTGGAAGCGGCCGCCGCCAACGCGACGCCGACCACCGGGATCAGCAACGCGGTCCTCATGTCGGTTTCCCCCTCGCGGCCCGAACCGCTCATCCCCCACGAGAGGCGGCGGCCGCGCAGCCCGCCATCGTACGCTTCCAGCCGGCCCCGGACAAGGCGCCGGCCGGCGGTTGAGGAAGAGGCAATGGTACCAGGTGACATTGATGACCAGGTGACATTCATGAAATGTCGATGCGCCCGGAACGCCACGCTGCACCCGGCCGGGCAAGGCGCTGCGCGCGGCTTTGCTCTTCTGATTTATCGGCATGGGGGCCAGAGCTGTTTGTGGAGCCGGCTGCCCGATCGGCCCATTCTGACCGAGCCGAGCGGCAGCTACACGGCGCATGCCGGGCCGGAAGGGTGTCAGGAGTCCTTCCTGTGCGGATAATTCTTGCGCCGACGCCGCGGCTCATTCATGTGTACGAGAGGCTCCCCTTCGTACACATGGAGAATGCCATGCGCACGAACATCGTCATCGATGACGAGCTGATGGTCGAGGCCATGCAGGCCAGCGGTCTGAAGACCAAGCGGGAGACGGTGGAAGCCGCCCTGCGGCTGCTCGCGAGGCGGTCGCGTCAGGCCGGCGCGCTTTATCTGTTCGGCAAGATCGACTGGAAAGGCGATCTCGATGCGGAACGCCGGGACGACCCCGAGCCCACGCGCCGGCCGTGAGGCGCGTGTTCGTCGACAGCTCCGTGTGGATCGACCACCTTCGCGGCTTGCCGACGCCCGAAATACGGTTGCTGCACGATCTGCTTCATGATCTCGCACCCTCGTCCACGGTCATCGACCCCGTCCAGATCGTCATCGGGGACGTTGTTCTGCTCGAGGTTCTTCGAGGTATCGATGACGAGCGGCAGCAACAGCTGGCCCGCAGGACCCTCACCTCGTTCGACCTGATCGAGGTGGGCGGCACCTCGGTGGCTCTGGCCGCCGTCGATCACTACCGCGCCCTGCGGCGCCAGGGCATCACGGTGCGCAAGGCGATCGATTGCCTGATTGCCGCATGGTGCATCGGGAACAGCGTCCCCCTCCTTCACGCAGACCGTGATTTCCTGCCGTTCGTCGAGCATTGCGGGCTGCTGTCGGCAGATACTGCAAATGTGCGTGCAACGCCCTAGAGGTTACTCCAGATCATCCCTGCAAGGCTCGGGCGCGATGCACCATCCGCACAACGGCTTCCCGCTATTGGATCGGCGACGGGAATGATCCTGATGATACAAGCCGCCACGGCCGGGGTCAGGCAATGGTGCCGCTCACTATAGTCCCGGATTGCATCGAGATCGGCCCGCGCGGCCGGGGACAGAATGTAGCCGCTCATCCCCCACGCGAGCCGCGCTTTCTCTCGATGAACGAATCGAAGTCGAACGGCTCCGACTTTCTGCTCTGCTCGCCCTCGATCAGCGCCGCGCGCAGCGCCTCCACCTTCGTCTCGTGCTCCTCCAGCAGGCGCAGGCCAGCCCGCACCACCTCGCTCACCGAGCCGTAGCGACCACGGGCGACCTGCTCTTCCACGAAGCTCGCGAAGTGCTCTCCAAGCGAGACGGAGGTGTTCTTGACCATGCTGCCCTCGGCGAAGCGATACTGATTAATTGTAGCGTCCCCCGTGCTGTCAAGCGACCGCCCGGGACCGCTTGATCGTCCTCGTAGAGTGACACCCGTCTGGGCCATAACCCCAGACCCGCACAGCGGCGCCCCACTGTGAATCCCTTGTCGGCGTAAGGGCACTAGCGGCCGACGCCGTTACAAATTTCCCACCACCTTACCTGACAAAGACCCCGTTCCATGCGA
>JARGEQ010000092.1 GCA_029211145.1 Marinimicrococcus flavescens | reverse complement strand
GTGCTCCTCCACCGCACCCTCCGGCGCGTGTCGGCGGGTGAGATCCGTGAGAAGGGCCGAGAACGTGGCCTGGTCCTCGGGGCTCAGGTTCGTCTTTGTCACGGCAGGGTGAGTGGTAGTGTCGGACATAGCTGCCTCGCAGGCTGGAGGACGGATGCTGCGAGGATAGCCTATCAAAGGAATTAATGCCACACCTCGGTCTAGGCGAAGCCGGCCGCTCGGACGACGCTGCGCCAGGCGGTGTTCATGTTGCCAGGTATGACTGAAGGTCGGTTGACGACCATAGCGGATGACGGGCCCGCTTCGCCGACGACTATACCCTCGAAGGATCGGGCTCGCGGGCCGAGGCGGAGGTGTGGCGCGTACGGCGGTGGCGGGAGCGGCCCTGAGCAGCACAGTCGCGCCACATCGCCAAGGCTGAATTGAGGGGCTTGAACATTCACGCCCGTTGTCTCACCGGTCGGGAGCAGGTGGATTCGTCGCTGACAAGACACGATCAGCGGTTTAACGTTCTTCTTGCAGATAACGTTCAGGGTTTCGACTGCCGCACCAGCGCTATGATGCGCACGAACAGGAGAGCTGGGGAAATCCGCATTCGCGAACAGTCAGCTACCAGTATAGTGAATTCAGGGCGATCGTCAAAAGAAGCCGCGATCTCAAGCGCGCAATTACCGGATCAACCATGTCGAAGACCGGAAATATTTCCTTCACATTCAATGGAGGAATCGCCTCTGAGGGTCAGCTCAATTTCTACGAGGCGGGCCGTTTTCTTTATGGCGCCGCTCGCCTAGTGTACACGATTGAAGCCTTCCGACAGACCGGAAGGGTCAAGGAACGCCTTTCGGGAAAGATCCCGGTCGATATCCGGGTAGGCACTCCAACGCGAAGCTGCTTCGTACAGGACGCACTTCTTCTTGCGGCGCCACTGATCACCGAAACGTTCTTCAAGGTTCCGTTCGAGGTGATGTTCGCGCGTGTCTGGAGCATGTTTGGCATCGGCAGCAGGCACGACGAAGCCATCGCACAGGCAGCGGCAACAGAACTTTGCAAACAAGCAGATAACGTGATCGCGGCGACTGAGCAAACGCGACAATTGGAAATCTTGGCGGGCATGCATGAGAGGAGCATGGACCGGGTGCTTGGCGTGCTCTCCGATGCAGTCAATCAACGGCGCCTGCCAGACATGGAAATGCCACTCCGCGAAACTCGTGAAAACCTTGAAGCACGCCGCAAAACGTCGCGGATAACTGCACCCTATGAGGATGAACTTTCGCAGATCACGCCAGAGCAGGAGAGGCGGCTGACCTCAAGACTGCGTGGGCCGATTTCGGATCTGGCGTTGCCTCTCAGGGGCTCCGCCGAGTCGCTATCCATTGGATTCGTAGCTAATGATAATACCTGCGCATTTCTCACGAAAGACACAGTGAATTGGATCACCAATACTCAATTAGACAAAATACCGACTCCACTCCTCGTGAGGGTGAAAAATTTTGACAGGGAAACAGGGCATGGCAAATTCAGATACGGCGACAATCAGAAGGCACTGCCATTTCGTCTACCTTCATCATCGAAACGGGCGGTGCTCAACAATCTCATCGACGGCATGAAAATTGATAAAATAATGGTGTCAGGATATTTCACAAGAGACAAGAGCAAAACGCCCATATCTTATGTTATAGACGATGTCCTCGATATTTCCAAAGATAGCTTTTAATTATTGTTATTTGCTAGCAATTCTCTACAACGGTTAAGCATACAATCACTGATCTCATGCCAAACTGAGCACTTACCATCTCCCGCTCATTGGCTCCCCTGCCCCCGGCCGTTTCTCAACGCCACGGTTGGAAGCGAGGACAACCGCCGGGTTCAGCCGTCGGGCAGGTCCAGCCCCCTACCCCCTCACCTCCCCATAGGCCTCCAGCGCGCGTTCCCTCGCCCGCGCATGGTCCACGATCGGCTCCGGGTAGTCGCGGCCAAGCGTGACGCCTGCCTCGCGGAGCACGGCGGGCGGGGCGGCGGAGGGGTTGTGGATCCATTTCTTCGGCAGGCGGGCCAGCTCGGGCACCCACTGCCGGACATAGCTCCCTTCGGGGTCGTGGCGCTCGCCCTGGGTGACGGGGTTGAAGATGCGGAAGAAGGGCGCGGTGTCGATGCCGCAGCCGGCTACCCACTGCCAGCCCATGGCGTTGTTGGCGCAATCGGCGTCGCACAGCGTGTCGCGGAACCACGCCTCGCCGCGCTGCCAGGGGATCAGGAGGTCCTTCACCAGGAAGGAGGCCGTGATCATGCGCAGGCGGTTGTGCATCCAGCCGGTGTGCCAGAGCTCGCGCATGCCGGCGTCCACCATGGGATAGCCGGTCCGGCCGCGGCTCCATGCGCGGAACCCCGCCTCGTCGTCGCGCCACGGGAAGCGCTCGAACTCCGGCCGCATGGGGCGCTCGGCGAGATCGGGGAAATGCCAGAGGCTGTGATACGCGAAGTCGCGCCAGGCGAGCTGGCGGATGAAGGGGAGCATGCGGCCCCACCTGGTCTCGTCCTCCAGGCAGCGCAAGCGCGCGGCGTGCCAGAGCTGGCGCGGGGAGATCTCGCCCCAGTGGAGATGCGGCGAGAGGCGCGAGGTGCCGGGCCCGGCCGGGCGGTCGCGGCCCTGCGCGTAGCCGAGCACCGGGCCGTCGAGGAAGGTTTCGGCGGCGTCCAGTGCCGAGGCCTCGCCGGGCGTCCAGGTCTCGCGCAGCCCGCCGGCCCAGTCGGGCTTGTGCGGCAGCAGCGCCCAGTCCGCGAGCGCGTCGCCCGTCACCTTGCCCGCAAACCCTTCCAGCCTGCCCGGTGCCGGCAGCGGCGCGGGCGGCGCGCCCCGCTCGCTCCAGGCGCGCCAGTAGGGCGTGAAGACCTTGTAGGGTCCGCCGCCCTTCTGCGCGATCTCCCAGGGCTCGAAGGCGAGCAGGGCATTGCCCGTGCGCAGCTCGATCCCGTCCGAGGCCAGCACCTCCTCGAGCCGCCGCTCCACCGCGATGCTCCAGGGCTCGTAGCGGCGGCTCCAGAACACCTCCCGGACCCCGATCTCGGCCGCCACCGCCCGGATCTCGCGCTCCGCCGGACCGCGGCGCAGCACCAGCCGCACGCCCCGCTCCTGCAGCGCCGCCGCCAGCGCTTCCAGCGAATGATGCAGCCACCAGCGCGAGGCGCCGCCCGCCGGGCGCACCCCCGGGCTCTCGTCGTCCAGCACGAAGGCCGCCAAAACCGGCCGGCCGCTGCGCGCGGCGGCGACCAGAGCGGGATTGTCGGCAAGGCGCAGATCCTGGCGGAACCACACCAAAGCGGGCTCACTCGCTGCCATGCTCCAGCTCCTCGTGCAGGGTGTGGTAGAGCGCCTGCTCGGGCCTGAGCCGAGCGTGGGGCACGCGAAAGACCCGCCGCTCGCCCAAAAGCCAGGCGTCGAAGCCGGCGGGGAAGAGGCCGGCAATGGCCGGGTGCAGCGCATTGAGGCCGCCGGTGAAGCTACCGAAGGCGGGCAGCAGGAGGCGGTTGCCGTCGCCGGCGAAGCAGGGCCGCACCACCCGCACCCGCGAGGTGGCGAGGCGGGCCTTGGGGTGAAGGTGCCCGGCGATCTCGCCAGCGACATCCGGCCCGGGCGCGTGGCGCAGATGAAGCCCGTCCAGCTCCAGCGCCGCAGCCGCCTCGCCGCCCAGATCGCGCGGCGGCAGGGGATCGTGGTTGCCGCTGAGCCAGAGCCAGTCGCGGCCGCGCGCCAGGGCGGCGAGCCGCGTGCGGGCACCGTCCATGAGCGAGGCGGGGCCGTGGCGGTCGTGGAACGCGTCGCCCAGGCTCACCACCAGCTTCGGCGCCCGGCGTTCCACCGCCGCTTCGAGACGGGCCAGCGTCGCCGCCGTGTCCCAGGGCGGCAGCAGCGCGCCGCGCCGCGCATAGGCGCTGCCCTTCTCGAAATGGAGATCGGCCACCAGCAGGGCCCGCCGCTCCGGCCACCACACGGCGCCGCAAGGCTCCAGCACCAGCCTGACGCCCCTGACACGGATCTCCGCCACGCTCAGGCCGCCACCGTCTCGTCCATGGCCTCGGCCACCAGCTCGGCCACGGCCTCCTCGAGGTCGCGGTCGACGTCGCCGCCGCCCACCTGCTCCTTGCCGATTCCGGCGATGATCGAGACGGCGAAGGGCGAGATGCGGGAGAGCCGCACGTGGCGGATGCGCCCCTGCACTTCCGCCAGCAGATCGGCCAGGCGGCGGATGTCGGTGAGGCCGTAGGCGGCCTCGGCGCGGGCCGCCTGCAAGAGGACGTGGTCGGGCTCGTACTTCCTGAGCACGTCGTAGACGAGATCGGCGCTGAAGGTGACCTGCCGCCCGGTCTTGCGCTGGCCCGGATGGCGCCGCTCGATGAGCCCGGCCACCACCGCCCCGTTCCTGAAGGTGCGCTTGAGCATCGAGCTTTCCGCCATCCACTCCTCGAGATCGTCGCCCAGCATGTCGAGCGCGAACAGGGATGCCACGTCGCCGGCCGGCTCCAGCCCCCAGACGGCGATATTGTAGTCGGAGGCGACGAAGCCCTGCGGCCGCAGCCCCGCCCGCTCCATGCGGCGGGTGAGCAGCATGCCCAAGGTCTGGTGGGCGTTGCGCCCGGCAAAGCAGTAGGCCACGAGAAAATGCCGCCCGCCGCGCGCGAAGGTCTCGACCAGCAGCTCGTCGGGGCTCGGCAGGGAAGAGCGCTTCTCCTGGTGCTCCAGCCATTCACGCACCTGGGCCGGCAGGCGCTGCCAGTTGCCGTGCGATCCCAGCATGCCGCGCACCCTCTGGGCCAGATGGCTCGAGAGCGGCAGCCTGCCCCCGGCATAGGCCGGCACCTTCGGATCGAGCGTGCCGTGCGCGGTCTTCACGATCACCTCGTTGTCGCGGATCCCCTGGAAGCGCAGCAGCCGTCCGGCGAAGAGGAACGTGTCGCCGGGCTGGAGCATGCTGACGAAATATTCCTCCACCTCGCCCAGCCGCCGGCCGCGCAGGCCCAGCCGCACCCGCATCACCGGCGCCTCGACGATGGTGCCGACATTCATCCGGTACTGCCGCGCCAGTTTTTTGTCAGTCAGCCGCCAGCGGCCGTCCTCGTCCTGCACGAGGCGGCGGTAGCGCTCGTAGACCTGGAGCGCGTAGCCGCCGGTGGCGACGAAGTTCAAGGTGGCGTCGAAGGCCTCGCGGGCGAGATCGGCGTAAGGGGCGGCGCGGCGCACCTCCTCGTAGAGCGTATCGGCGTCGAACGGGCCGCTGCAGGCGATACCGGTGATGTGCTGGGCCAGCACGTCGAGACCGCCCGGCGGCGGCGGCACGGCGTCGAGCGTGCCCGCTTCCATGGCCTCCAGTGCCGCCATGCACTCCAGCACCTCGAAGCGGTTGGCGGGGATCAGCATGGCGCGGGAGGGCTCGTCGAGCCGGTGGTTGGCGCGGCCGATGCGCTGGAGCAGCCGGCTCACCCCCTTGGGTGCACCCACCTGCACCACGAGATCGACGTCGCCCCAGTCGATGCCGAGATCGAGCGAGGAGGTGCAGACCACCGCCCTGAGCCCGCCTCTGGCCATGGCCGCCTCCACCTTGCGGCGCTGCTCGGGTGCGAGGCTGCCGTGGTGCAGGGCGATCGCCAGGTCCTCGCGGTTCTCGCGCCACAGGGCGCCGAACACCAGCTCGGCCTGGGCGCGGGTGTTGACGAAGACCAGCGTGGTGCGGTGGGCGCGGATCAGCCCGTAGACGTCGCGCGCCGCATAAAGGGCGATGTGCCCGGCCCAGGGCATGTAGCCCCGCGGCACAAGAATCCCGACCTCCGGCTTCGCACCCGGATCGCCCTCCACCACTGCCACCCGCTCCGGCGCGGGCGAGAGCCAGCGGCGCAGCCGCTCCGGCTCGGCCACGGTGGCGGAGAGGCCCGTGAAGCGCGCCTTCGGGGCCAGCGTCCGCAGCCGCGCCAGCGCCAGGCTCAGCAGCACGCCCCGCTTGCTCTCGGCCAGCGCGTGCAGCTCGTCGAGGATCACCGCCTCGAGCCCGCCGAAGAACGTCGCCGCGTCCTCGTAGGAGAGCAGCAGCGCCAGGCTCTCGGGCGTGGTGAGCAGGATCCCGGGCGGGTCCTTGCGCTGGCGGGCACGGCGGTTCTGTGGCGTGTCGCCGGTGCGTGCGGCCCAGCGCACCGGCAGGCCCATCTCGGCAATCGGGGCCTCCAGATTCCGCCCGACATCGACGGTGAGCGCCTTCAAAGGCGAGACATAGAGCGTGTGCAGCCCCCGCCTCTCCCCGCCGGCCAGCGCCACGAGGCTCGGCAGAAAGCCCGCCAGCGTCTTGCCGCCGCCGGTGGGCGCCACCAGCAGCGCATCCCGCCCCTCTTGCGCCAGCTCCAGCATCCGCGCCTGGTGCCCCCGCAGCCGCCAGCCCCGCTGCGCGAACCAGGCCTCGAAGGGTGCGGGCAGCGTCACGGGCAGCATCGTCCTCGCGGGTGGGGAAGCCTGAGCCAATGTAGGGCGGGCGGGCGTGGCGTCGAGGGGCGAGCCGCGGGGTCGGGGCTGAGGCGGCGCGTTCCCGGGGACCGAATGCCGAGCCAGCTCACCCCGACAGAAGGCTGATGACCGATGTTTACAACCCCCGGTAGCTCTAGGCGTCCTTCCCGTCGCCTGCCATAAACAGCGCATTGCAGCGATCGATTTTGAGGCCGCCTCTGCGGCACTTCAAAATCGCCTACTGGGGCGATCCGAATTGAGATTCCAGATCAACTCCCTCTCACGCAATGCCGTTCAGATCCCAGCCGTGCTGACGACGCTCCTGCTGCGGCCGCGTCGGCTCGTTCAGCTCTACAGAACCAGGCAGATACCCGCGGCAAGACCGCTCTACGCCCTGGCCTGCTCTTGGCTTGCCTCGGTGATCCTTTTCACCTTCCTCGAGGTCGTCACGGGCGCCAGCCCCGAGGAACATCTCCGGGCGATGTTGCCGGAGGAGGCGGCCGCAAGCGAGCAGCTCGTCGATCGCCGCCCATCATGGCTCGAGGCAGGTGGCACCAGGCTGATTGACGTCACCATCGGGCTGCGACTGGCCGTGGGCGTCGACATTATCGGAACCGAGGACGAGGAGACCGGCCGGCTGCCAGGCGTCCATTTCCACCTGGGCGCCGACACGGCGGAGTTCGCCGATTTTCCGGCGGGCCCGCTTCTCGGCCTCACCGGGCAGAGCCTCATCCTGGTGCTGCTCTGCGCGGCCTTCACGCTGTGCCTGCACCCCGCAGCCAGGATCCTCAAGGGGCGGGCGCCCTTTACGGAGATACTGGGAACGTTCGTCGTCCTCTCCTCCTATCTGATGCTGCTTGGCGCCCTGGAGACCGCGCTGCTGGTAGCGCTGGTGGCTTGGCTGCCGGGGCACCTCGGTCTCCTGGGCTGGATCCATGTCATCGGCTTTCTCCTGCCCCTGTTCGTGCTGATGGTGCGTGCGGCGCTGCTCGTTGTCTCGGAGCTTTACGGCCTGACGAAGAAGCGCAGCCTCGGCGTCGTTCTCGTTGGCAACGTCATCACGCTTTTCCTCGCCCCGTTCATCCTCATCCCCACCGGCTTCGCCATCGCCGGGCTTCATGCCGCCCTCTCCCGCCTGCCCTTATGAGGCGAGGCCGTGATCCGCACGGAGCCTTTGCAGCGCGGCGACGTCAGGGCCGAACTCGTGCGGAACCTCACACGGTTCCATGACGCAGAGTCGTGGTCGGACGCGCCGGGCTCGTCGCTCTGGTCGTGCTGCTTCACGGCCATCCGCACCGGGACGGTCGATGAGGCCAGGATCGCGCTGATCGACTTCACCTTGAAGCTCATGTCCGAGGTGCTCCCTGAGCACGAGGCATGGCTCGCCGGCGCGCACCGCACCTCGCAGTCGAAGAACAGGATCACCCTCTACAACAGGCTCTGGCGGCGGCACCGGCACGAACTCGCGGAGGTGCCTGAGGCGGGCCGGCTGTTTGACCGGCTGCACGAGGGCCCGGGCGGCATCCGGTTCGCCGCGGCGACGCGGATGGAGACGGTCCCCCTCGCCTTTGCGAACGATCTCCTGACGTGGCAGCACGGCCTGATCGCCCTGCTGCCGAGAGAGAGCGGGCGCTCCGTGATGGAGCGGGTCATTGCCAGCAAGGCGTTCGCCCGGTCGCCGTGGGCGCCGAGTGAGACACTGGAGGAGATCTGTCACGCGGACGGATGCGTGATCGAAGTGCACGGAGCCTTCGACGACAGGGAGGTCGATGCCCTCGCAAGAGCGAAGAAGCACCACATCGAGGAGGCGACACGCCTCCTGCGAAGGCGCTGAGCGCGAGCGGCGCACACGCCGACCCCAAAGGGTGTCCCGTGTCCGACTAACTCACCTCCGCCTCCCGCCGCGCCCCGCCCTTTGCCTCATGCCGCTTCTCGTGACGCGTGCCTTGCGAACAGGCGCGTGAGCGGGGCGGCGGTGGCGCCGTGGGCGATGATGGAGGCGAGGATGACGGCGCTTGCGGCGTGGAAGACGAAGGGTTCGCCGGTGCGCTCCCAGATGTGCGCGGCATAGAAGAGGGCTGCCACGCCGACGGGGCCGAACCAGCCGAGGAAGGCCAGCTCGCGCGGCGGATACCAGCGCCGCAGCAGGGGCGCGCAGATCAGGAGGGCCAGCGGCCGCCGCACCACCAGCACGCCCAGCGCGAGGCCCAGGAGCGGCCATCCCATGGCCTGCCACTCCTGCCAAGGCAGCACCGCCCCGAAGAGCACGAACACCGGCGGCATGAAGAGCTTGCTCACCGCCTCCTGGACGTTCTCCTCCTCCTGCTGCTGGCTCGTGTCGCTGACGATGTTGAAGACCAGGCCGGCGGCGAAGACGGCGATGAGCGCATCGGCGCCGCACAGCCTCGCCGCACCCAGGGTCGTGAGCGAGAGCGCCACGGTGTAGCTCAGCACCGAGTGACGCTCGACCAGCCCGCGACCCTTCGCCAGCTCGAGAAGAACGGCGGCGCCGTAGCCCAGCGCGGCGCCCATCGCCACGGCCAGCAGCACGCCCACCAGCAGCCCGTCGACCAGCCATGCCCGGGCCGCCCCGATCCCGCCGGAGTGGACCAGCACGCCCAGCGGCAGCATCACCAGCAGGAAGGCGAGCCCGTCGTTCGCGCCCGACTCCAGCGAGAGCGAGCCACGCAGCCGGCCGGGCAGGTTCCGGCGCGCCAGCCTGCCGGTGACGATGGCGCTGGAGACCACAGGATCGGTGGGGGTGACCACCGCGCCCAGGAGCAGCGCCGTCCAGAGGCCGAGGCCAAGCCACCAGTCGGCCAGCGCGGCGCTGGCCACCCACATCGCCAGCATGCCTGCCGTCAGAAGCAGGCCCATCGGCCGCCAGATGGCGCGGAGCTGGGCGTGCTCGATGCGCAGGGCCACGCCCATGAGGGCGATCGCCAACGTGAGCCGGGTGGCCGTGGTCAGCACCGTCTCGACCGGCCCCCAGGAAGCCGGATCGAGCCAGCCCAGGACCTGCGGGCCGGCGAGCACGCCGACGCCCGTCGCCACCATCGGCTCCGACAGCACGCCGCCCTTGATGGTGCGGGAGAGCAGGCCCAGGGCCAGAACGAGGAAGCCCGCGAGGGCCAGGGCAGGATAAAGCCGCTCCATGGGCAGGGAGACAACCTCCGTCTTTCATGGGGTCCACCAGGCAGGAACACCCGGGGGCCGCACCCGGCTCCCCTGCGCCTGTGGACGGGGGTGACGGCAGCCGCCGACGACCGGTGGCGACTGCGCCTGCCCTCCCGGGACGGTGCGCCGCGGCTGCAGCACTGGCCATCGAACCGGGCGCGGGCTATCAGCCGGGCGACGAGCTCTCTCGAGGATTGACGGAATGAAGGCGCGCTGGCGGGCCATGCGCACGGAGGATCTGGCGGCGGTCGAGCAGATCGCCCTGATCGTGCACCCCGACTACCCCGAGGACATCGCGATTCCGCGGGAACGGCTGGCGCTGTTCCCGCAAGGCTGCCGCGTGGCGCGGGACGAGGCGGGGGCGATCATCGGCTACGCCGTTGCCCATCCTGGCCTGCTGGGCGCGCCGCCCCCGCTGGATTCGCTGCTGGGCGCCCTGCCCGCTGCCCCGGACTGCCTCTATCTGCACGACGTGGCGCTGCTCCCTGCCGCCCGCGGCGCCGGGCTGGGTGCCGCACTCGTGGCAGAGCTGCATGAGGTCGCTGCCGGGCATCGCCTGCCTCTCCTGGCGCTCGTCGCCGTGGGCAACGCCGCCCCCTACTGGCAACGCCAGGGCTTTGCGCTACGGCATCCCGAGCCGGCCCTGGCCGCCAAGCTCGCAAGCTATGGCGATGGCGCCGCCTACATGACGGCCGCCGTGATGCCCAGGACGCGCTGAGCGCCCGGACACCGCCGGCGAGGCGCGAGAACAGGGGGAAGAAAGCCGCTCGAGTCCTCGCCGCCTCGATCCACCCGTTCGAGGACGGCGCTAGCCCATGTGGTTCAGCTTGTGGGCGGCACGGCTCAGCGCGTCCAGGTACTGCCACATGCTGGCGAACCCGCTGTCGGTGAGGCGCAGCAGCTTGCGCCTCGCATCGACGGGGTCGGGATGGCGTTCGACCAGGCCGCGCGCCACCAGCTCGTCGAGCTTTCTCAAGGTAGTGCTCAAGGGCATGCGCGAGCTGCCGCCGATGCCCGAGGCGGAGATGGTGGTGCCGACCAGATGGGCGCGGGTGAGGTCGAGGAGGATCTCCCAGCACGGGTCGGAGAACAGGCTGCTGCCGAAGATCCGGTCGCGGCTGGCCCGGGTGTCGAGAACGAAGCGGGTGAGCTTGAGCAGGCCGATCCGGTCGTCCGCCACACTGCCGGCTACCTGACGGCTCGCGCCCGTCCTGACCGGCGCGTTGCCGATGGCCTCGAAATCCCGGACCAGCGCCAGCAGCTTCTCCGCCAGCGCCTTGCGCGTCGCGGCCATGTCGTAGGCGTCATCGAAGCGCCGACGGCGATCGTCGGCCTTCTGCTTGAGTTCGTCGAGCAGGCGGAAAACGTCGTCTGGCGTGGCGTCGAGGCTCACAAAGGCGGTGGCACCGGCCTTCATCGCCGCCGTGGCAAGAGCAAAGTCCGGCTCTCCGGCCACGAGAATCTGCACCCAGGGCCGCTCAACCATCCGGCGGGCAACGGCGCTCAGTCGCGCCAGCGCGTCGCCGTCTCCTGGCGCCACCTCCAAAAAGACGATGTCGGCCGCCGTCTCGCCGCCGACGACCTCCAGGGGATCGTGGTAGTAGATCTGCTCGATCAGCAGCAGGCCGGCGGCCTCGAAGGTCGCCGAAAGCCGTTTGGCCGGCGCGGCTCCGGATGGCGGGAGAAGGAGAACGAGCACGTCGCCGGCGGGCGGTGCCGCCGCTCGCCACATCTCGACGCTCGCCCCCTCTCCGCCGGCGGCCGCGCCGGTGGAGAGGACCCTGGGCACTGGCTCGTGGGCCGGCGCCTTGCGGGTATGTTCCCCCACGGCCCGCCCTCTGCCCCGTCCTTCCGTCGCCCCGGACAGCGCGGCCCCGACCGGGTCTTGCGGATGCGAAGCCGACCCGCTCATGCGGGCCCTCCCATTGCGGCGTGGCGCTGCGGCTGCGCAGCGTGCCCGGCCAGCCGCACAAGGGACGACAAGCGACGGCATGTCATCGAGGCGCTCTCAAGTTGGCGGTTTTTATTGTCACTTTGAAAGCGAAAATCAGATTTGGTTATTTACTTTAAAGTTGCAGCAACTTAAGGGTTCGCGACACGAAATGCAACCAGGCGGAGCACAACCCTGGCAATGGCTGTCGATTGGAACGACTATCCGCAGCGCCGCGTGCGCAGGAGCTACCGGGCGTGGCAGAAGTTCCGGCTTGCGCGACGGATCATGACCGGACTCGGCATCGCCGCGGTGCTCGCCCTGGTGGCAATGCGGATCCTCGCCCATCTGCTTCACGGCGAGCCCATCGAGCAGGCGTTCATCGCCGCTGTCGGCGTCGCCATGCTGGCCACTCTCGTCCTGCCACGGCTTGTCACGAGGCTCGGTTGGAACCTGCTCTGGCGCCTGAAGCGCCAGGACTGGCAATAGGGCCAGGGATGCGGCGCACGGCCTCTGGGAAGGTGCTGCGGGCTGGCTTATAAGGCCGGCCATGCAGCACACCGCCCCGCCCCCTCCCGTGCGCCGCCAGCCAGCGTCGCGCAAACCCGTCCCGCCCGTCGCCGTCCGGCCGAGGGTCGGTTTCGTGAGCCTCGGCTGCGCCAAGGCGCTGGTCGACAGCGAGCGGATCCTCACCCGGCTCAGGACCGAGGGCTACGAGATCGCCCCGGGCTACGACACCGCAGACGTGGTGGTGGTCAATACCTGCGGTTTCCTGGTCTCGGCCCGGCAGGAATCGCTGGAGGCCATCGGCGAGGCGCTGGACGAGAACGGCAAGGTGATCGTCACCGGCTGCCTCGGCGCCGACCCCGAGGCCATCCGCAAGGTGCATCCCAAGGTCCTCGAGGTCACGGGCCCGCACCAGTACGAGAGCGTGGTGGCGGCCGTGCACCGCGCCGCCCCGCCGCCCCACGAGCCGTTCCTCGAGCTGGTGCCGCCGCAGGGCCTGCGCCTGACACCGAAGCACTACGCCTATCTGAAGATCTCCGAGGGCTGCAACAACCGCTGCAGCTTTTGCATCATCCCGCATCTGCGGGGCGATCTCGCCAGCCGGCCGGCGGGCGACGTGCTGGCCGAGGCGGAGAGCCTGGTGGCCGGTGGCGCCAGGGAGCTCCTGGTGATCTCGCAGGACACCAGCGCCTACGGCGTCGACGTGAAATACGCGCCCTCCTCCTTCCACGACCGCGAGGTGCGCACCCGCTTCCTCGATCTGGCGCGCGAGCTGGGCGAGCTCGGGGCGTGGGTGCGGCTGCACTATGTCTACCCCTACCCGCATGTCGACGAGGTGATCCCGCTGATGGCGGCGGGCAAGATCCTCCCCTATCTCGACATCCCCTTCCAGCATGCGAGCCCCAACGTCCTCAAGGCGATGCGCCGCCCGGCCAACCAGGAGAAGGTGCTCGACCGCATCCGCCGCTGGCGCGAGATCTGCCCCGATCTCACCTTGCGCTCGACCTTCATCGTGGGCTTTCCCGGCGAGACCGAGGCGGACTTCCAGTTCCTCCTCGACTGGCTCGAGGAGGCACAGCTCGACCGGGTGGGCTGCTTTCGCTACGAGCCGATCGAGGGCGCTCCCGCCAACGAGCTTCCCGGCGCCGTGCCCGAGGAGGTCAAGGAGGAGCGCTGGCAGCGGTTCATGGCAAAGCAGCAGAGGATCTCGGCCGCCCGCCTGCAGGCCAAGGTCGGCCGCACGCTCGAGGTGATGGTCGACGGCACCGACGAGGAGGGCAACATCGTCGCCCGCAGCCAGGGCGATGCCCCCGAGGTTGATGGCTGCGTCTGGCTCGAGGGTGCCGAAGGAATGCGCCCGGGCACGATCCTCAAGGCCCGGATCACCGCGGCCGACGCGTACGACCTGTTCGGCCGGGTGGTGGCCTGAGCCGCCGCGGGGAGCTTCTGCGGCTCCCCGCCGTTACCCCTCGGGCGATGCGTGCGAGGGGCGGATGTTCGACTGGATAACCGGGTTCGTGGAGCAGTCGGGCTATCTCGGCATAGCCTTCTTGATGCTGGCGGAGAATGTCTTCCCGCCGGTTCCCTCCGAGCTCATCATGCCGCTCGCCGGCTACACCGCCGCCAGCGGCAAGCTGAACATGGCGGGCGTGGTGGCGGCGGGCACCGCCGGCTCCCTCGCCGGCGCGCTGTTCTGGTACTATGTCGGCCTCAAGATCGGCATGGACCGCCTCAGGCGCTGGGCCGGCCGGCACGGCCGCTGGCTCACCCTCCACCCCGACGAGCTCGACCGCGCCAAGGCCATGTTCGAGCGCCACAGCGGAACGGCGGTCTTCGTCGGCCGTCTGGTGCCGGCCCTGCGCACGCTCATCTCGGTGCCGGCAGGCGTCGCCTGCATGGGGCTCGCCCGCTTCCTGCTGTTCTCGACCCTCGGCACCGCCATCTGGACCGCCCTGCTGGCAGGCGCCGGCTATCTTCTGGAAGACCAGTACCAGAAGGTCGCCGAGTGGATGAACCCGGCCACCAACACGATCCTGGCCCTGATGCTCGCCTACTATGTCTACCGCGTCGTGACCTTTCGCGGGCGCAGCGCGGGCTGAGCCGGGCTCATCCGCGCTTGCGGCGCTCGGCCATGGTGCAGGCGATGGCGAAGGCGCGGCGGGTCGGCTCGGGATTGGCGATGCCCTGCCCTGCTATGTCGTAGGCAGTGCCGTGCGCCGGCGTGGTGATCGGCACCGGCAGCCCGCCCAGGACCGTCACCCCCTTGTCGAAGCCCAGCAGCTTGATCGCGATCTGGCCCTGGTCGTGGTACATGGTGAGCACCGCGTCATAGTCGCCGCGCGTCGCCCGCAAGAACACCGTGTCGGACGGAAAGGGCCCGTCGGCCGGCAGCCCCTGGGCGCGGGCCTGCTCGACCGCCGGCGCGATCACGTCGATCTCCTCGCGGCCGAAGGCGCCGCCGTCGCCGGCATGGGGGTTGAGCGCCGCCACGGCGATGCGCGGCTTTTCCACGCCCGCCTCGCGCAGCGCCGCGTCGGTGAGCCGCAGCCGCTCGACGATCCGCTCTGCGGTGATGAGCCGGGCCACCTCCGAGAGCGGCACGTGCGAGGTCACCCGGGCGTTCCAGAACTCGTCGATGACGTTGAACTCGGCGCAGGGCCCCTGCCAGCCCAGCCGTTCGGCAGCCCACACCAGCTCGTCCTCGTAGGTCTCCTCGACCAGCCGCATCGCCTGCTTGTTGAACGGCACGAAGGTCACCGCGTCGACCGCGCCGCTGGCCGCAAGCTCCAGCGCCAGACCGTAGTTCTCGAGCGCCGAGCGGCCGCCCCCGGCGGTGGGCACGCCGCGGGCGATGGTGGCGGGATCGAGATTGGAAAGGTCGAGAAAGACATGGCCGGCATTGCTGGCAAGCGCCCGCTCGCGGTCGGTGACGACCGGCAGGTCCAGCTCCACGCCCGCTTCCCGCGCGCCCCGCTCGAGCAGGCGGCGGTCGCCGATGGCGAGGATGCGCGCGCGCCGCGAGAGCGGGTCGGCC
This sequence comes from Marinimicrococcus flavescens, assembly GCA_029211145.1. Lineage (GTDB taxonomy): Bacteria > Pseudomonadota > Alphaproteobacteria > Geminicoccales > Geminicoccaceae > Marinimicrococcus > Marinimicrococcus flavescens. Next base: position 93,904 of record JARGEQ010000092.1, on the reverse strand, counting down.
AGCAGCCTCGCCATCAGCTCGGGGCCGATACCGGCCGGATCGCCCATCACCAGGGCCAGGGTGGGTGTCATGGGAGCGTCTCCGTCTGCCGCCCCGGGCGGCCGTTTGCGGCACCCGCCGTCCGTGCTAGGGCTGGCCTGAGCCCGTGCAGACCGAGGGGGTGCGGATGGGAGAGGTGACCGTGCTGCGTGGCGCCGCGAAGCCGGCACGGCCGTCGGCGAGCCTCAAGCCGGCGCAGGTGGCCGCGCGCATCCGCGAGATGATCATCCAGGACGAGCTGCCGCCCGGAGCACCCATCCGCGAGCGCGTCCTGGCAGAGCGCCTCGCAGTGTCGCGCACGCCCCTGCGCGAGGCCCTCAAGATCCTCTCCGCCGAAGGGCTGGTCGAGCTGCAGCCGCGGCGCGGCGCGGTGGTCACCGCCCCCGGCGGCGACGAGGTGCGCGAGCTGCTCCAGCTTTTGGGCGTGATCGAGGCCTATGCCGGCGAGCTCGCCTGCGCCAGCGCCACCGACGAGGAGATCCGCGAGGTCCGCGCGCTGCACTACGAGATGCTCGCGGCCTATACCCGCGGCGACCGGCTGGGCTATTTCCACCGCAACCAGGACATCCACCGCGCCATCGTCGCCACCACCCGCAACCGCACCGTGATCGAGCATCACCGAACGCTCAACGCGCGGGTCTACCGTGTCCGCTACATCTGCAACCTGCGCACCGAGCGCTGGGAGAGCGCCATCCGCGAGCACGAGAAGATCCTGGCCGCCCTCGAGCGCCGCGACGCCCAGGCGATCGCCGCGGTGCTCAAGGAGCATGTGGTGCGCGCCTGGGACGTGATGCAGAGGATGTTCGCCGGCGAGGCGGTGCCGCCGCCCGACGTGGGCTGAGCGCCGGCGAGCACCTCGCCGGCTCACGCCGCGGCGCGCCCGTCGACGATGGCGCCGGCGCCGGCCAGCGCGTCGATCTCGGCCTCGCTGAAGCCGCGCTCGAGGAGCACCTCGCGGGTGTGCTCGCCGTAGAGCGGCGCCCCGCGCCGCGGCCCGCCGGGGGTCTCCGAGAACTTGACCGGCAGGCCCAGCGACTTGACCGTGCCGAGACTGCTGTGCGGCAGCTCGACCACCATCTCGCGGGCCTTGGTCTGCGGATCGGCGTGCATCTGGGCGATGTCGTAGACGGGCCCTGCCGGCACCCCTGCCCGCTCGAGGCGCGCCAGCCAGTCCCCGCTCGGGCGGCGTCGGAAGTGCGGGGCCAGCGCCTGCTCGAGCGCCTCCAGATTGACCATCCGGTCGCGGTTCTCCGCAAAGCGCGGGTCGGCCGCCAGCTCCGGCGCCTCCAGAACCTCCACCAGGCGCAGCCAGTTGGACTGGTTGCTGCCGCCCACCACGATCCAGCCGTCCTCTGTCTCGAAGGCCTGGTAGGGCGCGCTCAAAGGGTGTGCCGAGCCCATCGGGCCGGGCGAGACGCCGGTCGCCAGCGTCATCGCCGACTGCCAGTAGGTATGGATGATGCCCGCCTCGAAGAGCGAGGTATCGACCATCTGGCCCCGGCCGGTGGCGTTGCGGTGCTGCAGTGCCGCCAGGATGCCGATCACCGAGAGCAGGCCGGCGGTGATGTCGGTCAGGGGCGCCCCGCACTTGACCGGCGGCTCGCCGCGGCTGGTGCCGGTGATGCTCATGATGCCGCTCATCGCTTGGGCCACCAGATCGAAACCGCCGCGCTCGCCATAAGGCCCGCTGCGGCCGAAGCCGGAGACCGCGCAGTAGATCAGCCCCGGGTTGCGCTCCTTGAGCACGTCGTAGCCGAAGCCCAGCTTCTTCAGGGTGTTGGGCCGGTAGTTCTCGACCAGCACGTCGGCGTCGGCCAAGAGGCGGTGGAGCACCTCGCGGCCGCCCTCCTGGCGGAGGTCGAGGGCGATGCCCCGCTTGTTGCGGTTCATCATGAGGTAGGCGGCGGACTCCTCGCCGATCGTGGGCGGCGTGCTGCGGCGGGTGTCGTCGCCGCCCGGCACCTTCTCCACCTTGATGACGTCCGCTCCCATGTCGGCGAGCATCAGCGTGCAGGTCGGGCCTGCCATGATGTGGGTGAGATCGACGACCTTGAGGCCCTTGAGCGCGGTCATGTCGGCACGTGTCCCCCTCGTGTCTCAGCGGCCCTTGAAGCTCGGCTTTTCCTTCGCGAGGAAGGAGCGCGAGCCGATCTTGAAGTCCTCGGTGTCGAAGCAGTGGAAGCTCTCGTCGTTCTCCTCGGCGGAGAGCGGGCGCGGGTCCATCAGGCGGTTGGCGAACTTCTTGTGCCAGCGCGCCACCAACGGCGCCCCCTCGGCGATCCTGCGGGCCGAGTCCAGCACCCGCGCGTCGAGTTCGGCGTCGGGCACGAGGCGGTTGACCAGGCCCATCCTGAGCGCCTCGTCGGCGTGGAGGATGTCGCCTTCGAGCAGGATGCGCAGGGCGTTGGCCTTGCCCACGAGATCGATCAGGCCGCGCATCTCGTCATAGGCCACCACCAGCCCCAGCCGCTTGACCGGGATGCCGTAGCGCGAACTCTCGCCGGCGATCCGGAGATCGGCGCAGGTGGCGAGCTCGAGCCCGCCGCCGACGCACAGGCCGTTGATGGCGGCGATCACCGGATGGCGGCACTCCCGCACCGCCACCAGCGTGCCGTGCACCTTGCCTGCATATTCCCGCGCCTGGGCGGCCGAGCTGCGGGTCTGCTCGAACTCGGAGATGTCGGCGCCGGCGCCGAAGGCCTTGTCGCCGGCGCCGCGCAGGATCACGCAGCGCATCGAGGCGTCGGCGTCGAGCTCTTGCATGATCTCGCCCATGCGCCGCCACATGGCGACGCTCATGGCGTTGAGGCGTTCCTGGTGGTCGATCAGCACCCGGGCAATGCCCGGCTCGAGCATGTCGACGGTGATGGTTCCAGCCATGGACGGCAGCTCCTAACGGTAGAACAGCTCGACGAGGCTCATGGGCACCGCCGGCACGTAGGTGACGAGCACGAGGACGAAGAGCAGCACGCCCACGAAGGCGACGTTCACCCGGCTCACCGCCCATATGTCCGCCTTGGCGATCGAGCAGGCGGTCATGAGGACGCTGGCCACCGGCGGCGTCTGCTGGCCGATGGCGAGGTTGAGGGTGACGATCAGGCCGAAATGGACGGGATCGATGCCGATCAGGTGGACGATCGGCATGACGATCGGCACCACGAGGATGATGGCCGCCGCACCGTGCAGAAAGAAGCCCAGCAGCAGGAACAGCACGTTGAGCAGCATCAGCACGACGTACTTGTTCTGGGTGAACTCGACGATGCCCTGGGCCAGCGCCTGGGGCACGCGGGTCTGGGTCAGGAACTGGCCGAGCAGCGCGGAGGTGGCGACGAGCAGCATCACCACCGCGGTCTGGACGACACCTTCCTTGAGGCTCTCGTAGAGCTCGGTCCAGCTCAGCTCGCGATAGACCAGCCCGCCGATGACCAGAGCTGCCACGACCGCAAGCCCCGCCCCTTCGGTCGCCGTGACGAAGCCGCCGAAGATGCCGCCCAGGATGATCACCGGCAGCATGAAGGCCCACAGCGCCTCGCGGAAGGTCGACCACAGGCGCTTGAGCTGGAAGGCTTCCTCGACGGGGAAGTTGTGGCGCACGGCAAAGACGTAGGCGGTGCCCATGAGAAGAAGGCCGCCCAGCACGCCCGGCACGATCCCCGCCACGAAGAGCTGCACCACCGAGGTGTCGGCCATGACGGCATAGAGGATCATCGGGATCGAGGGCGGGATGATGATCGCCAGCGAGGCCGCCGAGGACGTCACCGCGGCCGAGAACTCGCTGGAATAGCCCCGCTTCTTCATGGCGGGGATGAGGATCGAGCCCAGGGCCGCGACGTCGGCCACCGCCGAGCCAGAGATCTCGGCGAAGAACATGGAGGCGGCGACGTTGACCATGGCGAGGCCGCCGCGCACGAAACCGACCAGCGCGGAGGTGAACGCGATCAGCCGGCGCGAGATGCCCGAGCAGTTCATGATGGCGCCGGCCAGCACGAAGAGCGGGATCGCCAGCAGCGGGAAGCTCGTCGCCCCCTCGTAGAGGGTGATGGCGCTGTCGAGCAGGGCGTCGAAGCCGTAGGCCTGCCAGATCCCCGCCATGGCGACGATGCCCAGCGCCACGGCGATGGGGATGTTGATCAGGACCAGGGCCATCAGCCCGCCCAGCATCGCGACCGCGGTCATCGCAGCACCTCGGCAAGCTCGCCGTCACGCGCCGGCGCCCCCTGGGCGGCCTCGGCCAGCCGCTCGGGCAGGGTCAGGAGATCGGCCACGATGAAGAGGACGGCGCCGATCGGGATCACCGACTGGGTGAGCCGCACCGGGACCCAGGGCAGCGTGATCATCGTGTCGCCCTCGAGGATCACCAGCACCTGCCAGCCGAACCACGCGACCAGCCCGAAGAAGCCGAGCACGAGCGCCTGGCCGAACAGCACCAGCGCCACCCGCACCCCGGGCGGCATGAGCCCGACGATGGAGGGCACGCCGATATGCGAGCGGCGCAGCGCGGCGTAGGCGGCGCCGTAATAGGTGAGCCAGGCGAGCATCACCGAGGCCACCTCGTCGTACCAGCCGAACGGCACACCGAACTTGCGGGTGATGGCGGCAGCGGAGATGAGCACCGTCAGGGCGACGATGAGAAAGATGCAAAAGCCGACGAGCGAGTGCTCGAGCACGCGGCGGAACATCTGTACTGGCGTCATGATCCTCGGGCCGGAGCGGAGGGACGGGAGCTGCGGAAGGCGCCCCGGCGAGCCGTGCCGGGGCGCCCTTGATCAGCAGCCGTCGGCGAGCGCGAGCGCCCTCTCGATCAGCTCCTTGCCGCCCGGCACCTCCTCGGCGAAGGCGTCGTAGACCGGCTGGCTGGCCTTCACGAAAGCCTCGCGATCGGCCTTGTTGTATTCCATGCCGCCGTCGATCAGCTTTTGGCGGATCTCCTCGTCGAGGGCCGCCGCCTTCTCGTAGGTCCAGCTCTGGACCTCCGCCGCAGTCTCGAGCAGCGTCTTTTGGACCTCCTCGGGATAGGCCTTGAACTTGCGCAGGCTCGCGGTCGGGAAGCTCGGCGTGTAGACGTGGTTGCTTTCCGAGAGGTACTTTTGGACCTCCTGGAACTTGCCGGCATTGATGTTGCCGAACGGGTTCTCCTGGCCGTCGATCACCCCGGTCTGCAGGCCCACGAACACCTCGGAGAAGGCCATCGGGATGGGCGCTGCCCCGTAGGTCTCGAACATCTTCACGCGCCACACGCCCTTGGGCGTGCGGATCTTGAGGCCGCTCAGGTCCTCGGGCGTGTTGATCGGCCTCGTATTGTTGGTGATCTGGCGAAAGCCGTTCTCCCAGACGCCGACCAGCTTGTAGCCCTTTTCCTCGAGCTTGGGCGCCAGCTCGGGCCAGACGATCTCCTTGGCGATGCACGCCATGTGCTCGCGGTCCTTCACGAGATAGGGCAGGTCGAACATGCCGAACTCGGGAACGACGGTGGAGGTGATCGTCGAGGGCTGGGACATGTCCAGCGTGCCCAGCTTGAGCTTTTGCAGCATCTCCTGGTCGCCGCCGAGCTGGCTCGAATGGTAGAGCACCATCTCGCCATAGTCGCCCAGGCGCTCGTTCATGCGCTTGGTGAACTCCTCCGACGACAGATACTGCATGCCGCCCGGCGGGCTGGTCGTGCCGAACTGGATCTCGGCCGCGGCGAGCGACGTCGAGACGACGCCCGCAGCCAGCAGAGCGGCCGTGGCACAGGCTCCCATCCTGCTCCTGGTCATGTCCGTTTAGCCCCCTGTCGTGCGGCGGCTTTGTTGCCGCCGCCGCTCCATTTTTTGATGAAAGGAACCTTGGCATACCACGCGCGGCAGCGTCAACGAGGGACAGGCCGCGAATTTGCGCTTTGGTATACCATCGTGGTCCGATCTCCCGGGCCGCCAGCCCGGGGCTGGCGAGCGGCGCGCCGGTGAGGCAGGATAAGGCCGCCTTCGGATTCGAACATGACGGCGGCCCGGCTGCCGACGCATCATCGGAAAAGTGCAGCATGGCCAACGAGAGCGAGCGCCGCGAGCAGATCCTGGAGCTGGTCCGGCGGCAGGGCTTCGCCAGCATCGAGGCGCTCGCGCAGAAGTTCCAGGTGACGCCGCAGACGATCCGCCGCGACATCAACGATCTGTGCCGAAAGGCGCTGCTGCGCCGCTACCATGGCGGCGCAGGGCTGCCCTCCAGCGTCGAGAACCTCGCCTACCAGACCCGCCAGGTCCTGCATCTGGCGGAAAAGCGCCGCATCGCCCGGCTGGTCGCCGAGCACATCCCCGACGCCGCCTCGATCTTCATCAATATCGGCACCACCACCGAGGAGGTCGCCAAGGCGCTGATGGAGCATCAGGGCCTGCGGATCATCACCAACAACCTGAACGTCGCCGGCATGCTGGCCGGCAAGGCCGACTTCCAGGTCATCGTCGCCGGCGGAATCGTCCGGGCCCGCGACCGGGGGATCGTCGGCGAGGCGGCCATCGACCTGATCCGCCAGTTCAAGGTGGATTTCGGCATCATCGGCATCAGCGGCATCGATCTCGACGGCACGCTCCTCGACTTCGACTACCAGGAGGTCCGCGTCGCCCAGGCGATCATCGCCAACTCGCGCAAGGTGTTTCTTGCCGCCGACCACAGCAAGTTCGGCCGCAGCGCCATGGTGCGCCTGGGCCATGTCGATCAGATCGACGCGCTGTTCACCGACGCGCCGCCGCCCGCACCCCTGGGCGATGCGCTGCGCGCGGCCGAGCGCGAGCTGTTCGTCGCGGCAGCGGAGTAGGCCGCGGGTTTTCACCTTGCCCGCCTCTGCCTTTCACTTGCGAAAACAGCCGCAAGGGATAAAGTGATCGTCCACGACACCGGGGCGTCGCAGACAGCGGGAGAATGGGTGGTTTGGCTGGAGAGCCTGTCGATCTTCTGGTCGTGGGGGGCGGCATCAATGGCGCCGGCATCGCCCGCGACGCCGCCGGCCGCGGCCTCAAGGTCTGCCTCGTCGAGAAGGACGATCTCGCGAGCCACACGTCGAGCTGGTCCTCCAAGCTCATCCATGGCGGCCTGCGCTATCTCGAATATTACGAGTTCCGGCTGGTCCGCGAGGCGCTGATCGAGCGCGAGGTCCTGCTGCGCGCCGCCCCGCACATCATCAGCCCCCTCACCTTCGTGCTGCCGCACGGGCCCGGCATGCGGCCGGCCTGGATGCTGCGGCTGGGCCTCTTCCTCTACGATCATCTGGGCGGCCGCGAGCTGCTGCCGGTCTCGACCCGGATCGACCTTTCCAGCACGCCCGAGGGCACGCCGCTCAAGAGCGCGTACAAGACCGGCTTCACCTACAGCGATGGCTGGGTCGACGACAGCCGGCTGGTGGCACTCAACGCCCGCGACGCCGCCGACCGCGGCGCGGCGATCCTCACCCGCACCTGCTGCAAGGCAGCACGCCGCGAGAACGGCCACTGGGTGGCGGTGCTGGAAGGCGCCGACGGCGGGCGCCGCGAGATCCGCGCCCGCGGCCTCGTCAACGCCGCCGGCCCCTGGGTGCAGACCTTCCTCGACGACAACATCAAGAAGACCGCCCGGCACCGGGTGCGGCTGGTCAAGGGCAGCCACATCGTGGTGCCGCGGCTCTTCGAGCACGACCGCCCCTACATCCTCCAGAACGACGACAAGCGCATCGTCTTCGCCATTCCCTACTATGAGCGCTTCACCCTGATCGGCACCACCGACGTTCCGTTCGAGGGCGATCCGGGCGAGGTGCGGATCTCCCGGGACGAGATCGACTATCTGTGCCGCGCCGTGAACCGCTATTTCGAGAAGCAGACCACGCCCGAGGACATCGTCTGGAGCTTCGCCGGCGTGCGCCCGCTCTACGACGATGCCAGCGGCAACCCCTCCGCGGTCACCCGCGACTATGTCTTCGATCTCGACACCGAAGAAGATGGGGCGCCGCTGCTCTCGATCTTCGGGGGCAAGATCACGACCTACCGCAAGCTCGCCGAGCATGCGCTCGAGCGGCTGACGCCGGTGCTGAAGATCGGCAAGGGCCCCTGGACGGCAAAGGCCTCGTTGCCCGGCGGCGACATTGCCGACGCCGATTTCGGATGTTTCCTCGAGCAGACGCGGCGCAGCTGGCCGTGGGTGCCGGCGGAGCTCATCACCCGCCTCGCCCACGCCTACGGCACCCGCATCGACCGGGTCCTGGGCGAGGCCACCGACATGGCCTCGCTGGGCGAGCCGGTGGCCCCGGGCCTCTACGAGGCGGAGCTCGACTATCTGGTGCGCGAGGAGTGGGCACGCACCGCCGAGGACGTTCTTTGGCGGCGCAGCAAGCTCGGCCTGTTCCTCGACGCGCCGTCACAGGCTAGGGTGCACGAGTGGTTCGCCGTCAAGGCGCCGGACACCACAAGGGCGGCAGAAAAGACATGACGCTAAGGCTCGAGCAGCTGGCCAGGCGGGTGGGCAAGGAAACCCATCTCTACCGCATGGATCTCACGCTCGAGCCCGGCCTCAACGTGCTGCTGGGGCCGACACTCGCCGGCAAGACCTCCTTGATGCGGCTGATGGCCGGCCTCGACCGGCCGAGCGAGGGCCGCGTGCTGGTGGACGGGACGGACGTCACAAGCCGCTCCGTGCGCGAGCGCAGCGTCGCCATGGTCTACCAGCAGTTCATCAACTACCCCTCCCTCACCGTCTACGACAACATCGCCTCGCCGCTGCGCCTGGCCCGCCTGCCGCGCCCCGAGATCGACCGCAAGGTGCGCGAGGTGGCGGGCCTCCTGCATATCGAGCACCTGCTCGGGCGCCTGCCCGCCGAGCTTTCCGGCGGCCAGCAGCAGCGCACCGCGATCGGCCGGGCGCTGGTCAAGGAGGCCGACCTGCTGCTGCTCGACGAGCCGCTGGTCAATCTCGACTACAAGCTGCGCGAGGAGCTCAGGGCCGAGCTGCAGGCGATCTTCGCCCAGCGCCGGGCCGTGGTCGTCTACGCCACCACCGAGCCCCTCGAGGCGCTGGTCCTGGGCGGACGAACGGTGGTGATGGGCGAGGGCCGCATCCTCCAGACCGGCCCGACCCTCCAAGTCTACCACCACCCGGCCTCGACCGACGTGGCGCGGATCTTCTCCGACCCGCCCATGAACATGCTCGAGGGCACGATCGCGGACGGGCGCGTGTCGCTGGGCGATGGGATCGCCTTCCCGCCCTGCGCCCATCTGGCGGCCCTGCCGGCCGGCCGGTACCGGTTCGGCGTGCGCGCCAACCATCTGGGCATTGCCCGGCGGCGTCCGGGCGACGTCGAGTTTCCGGCCGAGGTGGCGCTGGCCGAGGTCAGCGGCTCGGAGACCTTCGTCCACCTCCTCCATGACGGCGTCGACCTCGTGGTCCAGGAAGAGGGCATTCACAGCCTCAGGCTGGGGGCCACCATGAGCGTGTTCCTGGCGCCCGGGCAGCTCTACGCCTTCGACGCCGCCGGCGCGCTCGCCGCGGCACCGGCGCGGCGGGAGGGCTGAGCCATGGCGCGCATCGAGCTTCGCGATCTCGCCCACGCCTACGGCCCCCGCCCCGAGCGCGAGGAGGACTATGCCCTCAAGCGCGCCGACTTCGCCTGGGAGGACGGCGGCGCCTATGCCCTGCTGGGCCCCTCGGGCTGCGGCAAGACCACCATGCTCAACATCATCTCGGGCCTCGTGCGCCCGTCGGAAGGCAAGGTGCTCTTCGACGGCAAGGACGTCACCGGCCTCTCCCCGGCGGCCCGCAACATCGCCCAGGTCTTCCAGTTCCCGGTGGTCTACGACACGATGAGCGTGGGCGAGAATCTGGCCTTTCCGCTCAAGAACCGCGGCCTGCCCAGGGCGGAGATCGAGGAGCGGGTGCGCGAGGTGGCGCAGATGCTGGAGCTCTCGCCGATGCTCCACCAGCGCGCCGCCGGTCTGGCCGCCGACGCCAAGCAGAAGATCTCGGTGGGCCGCGGCCTCGTGCGCAGCGACGTGGCGGCGATCCTCTTCGACGAGCCGCTCACCGTCATCGACCCGCACCTCAAATGGCGCCTCCGCCGCAATCTCAAGGAGATCCACGCCCGCTTCCGCCGCACGCTGGTCTACGTCACCCACGACCAGAACGAGGCGCTGACCTTCGCCGACAAGGTGGTGGTCATGCACGAGGGGCAGATCGTCCAGACCGGCACGCCGCAGGAGCTGTTCGAGGAGCCGGCGCACCGGTTCGTGGGCTTCTTCATCGGCTCGCCGGGCATGAACTTCCTGCCGGTGGAGGGCGACGAGGCGGGACTGCGGCTGGAGGGCACCGACATCGTGCTGGGCCGCGAGCTGGCGGCGCAGGCGCGAGGACGGAGCGGACGGCTGGAGCTGGGCATCCGGCCCGAGTTCCTCGAGCTCCACGAGGCGCCTGTCGCCGACGGGCTCGAGGCGGCGCTAACCGAGGTCCAGGACCTTGGCAATTTCAAGCTCGCCACCGTCCGGCTCGGGCCGCACCTCCTCAAGGTCAAGCTTCACGAGGATGCGGCAGTGCCGCAGGCGCGCGGGTGGCTCAGGCTGCCGCCAACGAGAACGAGGCTCTATGCCGGGGGCCGGCTGATCGGCTGAAGCGGAGGGAGGCGATGGGCAAGACGGAAAACAACAAGGCCTGGTTCCTGGTTCTTCCGGTCTTCGTGATCGTGGCCTTCAGCGCCATCATCCCGCTGATCACCGTGGTCAACTACGCTTTCCAGGACATTCTCGGGCCGCAGGACCGCTACTGGGTCGGCACCGAGTGGTTCAAGGAGGTGCTCACCGACGATGCGCTGCAGGAGGCTCTGCTCCGCCAGCTCGTCTTCAGCACCGCCGTGCTGCTGGTCGAGATCCCGCTGGGGATCGTGCTGGCGCTGGGCATGCCCGCGCGCGGCGCCGGCGCCTCGGCGGCCCTGGTGCTCATGGCCCTGCCGCTCCTGATCCCGTGGAACGTGGTGGGCACCATCTGGCAGATCTTCGCGCGCGGCGACATCGGGCTCGCCGGCTGGTTCATCAACGGCCCCCTGGGCCTCGACTACAACTACACCGCCGATTCGTTCGACGCCTGGATCACCATCCTGGTGATGGACGTCTGGCACTGGACGCCGCTGGTGGCCCTGCTCTGCTATGCGGGCCTTCGCGCCATTCCCGACGCCTACTACCAGGCAGCCTCCATCGACGGCGCCTCGCGCTGGGCGGTGTTCCGCCACATCGAGCTTCCCAAGATGCGCGGCGTGCTGCTGATCGCCGTGCTGCTGCGCTTCATGGACAGCTTCACCATCTATACCGAGCCTTTCGTGGTGACCGGCGGCGGGCCCGGCAACGCCACCACCTTCCTCTCCATCCACCTTGCCAAGATCGCGGTGGGCCAGTTCGACCTGGGCCCGGCAGCGGCGATCTCCATCGTCTACTTCCTGATCATCCTGACGCTGAGCTTCGTCTTCTACAACGTGATGATCCGGGTCGGCACGGGGAGCAGCAAGTCATGAGCCGCAGCCGTATCGTCGTCATCGTCTGGTACGTGTTCCTGCTCTTGCCGCTCTACTGGCTCTTCAACATGTCCTTGAAGACCAACGCCGAGATCCTGAGCGGCCTGACGCTGGTCCCGCGGAACCCGACGCTCGCCAACTACCGCACGATCTTCACCGATCCCACCTGGTACTCGGGCTACATCAACTCGCTCACCTATGTCGTGCTGAACACGCTGATCAGCCTCAGCGTGGCGCTGCCGGCGGCCTATGCCTTCTCGCGCTACCGGTTCATCGGCGACAAGCACATGTTCTTCTGGCTGCTCACCAACCGCATGGCGCCGGCTGCGGTGTTCCTGCTGCCGTTCTTCCAGCTCTACCAGACCATCGGCCTGTTCGACACGCACATCGCGGTGGCCCTGGCGCACTGTCTCTTCAACGTGCCGCTGGCGGTGTGGATCCTCGAGGGCTTCATGTCGGGCGTGCCCAAGGAGATCGACGAGACCGCCTATATCGACGGCTACGGCTTTCCCCGCTTCTTCCTCACCATCTTCGTGCCGCTGATCCGCTCGGGCATCGGCGTCACCGCGTTCTTCTGCTTCATGTTCAGCTGGGTCGAGCTGCTGCTGGCCCGCACCCTCACCACGGTCAACGCCAAGCCCATCGCCGCCACCATGACGCGGACCGTGTCGGCTGCCGGCATGGACTGGGCGACGCTGGCGGCGGCAGGGGTGCTCACCATCGTGCCGGGCGCGCTGGTGATCTGGTTCGTGCGCAACTACATCGCCAAGGGCTTCGCCCTCGGGCGGGTGTGAGGTCGCCATGGAAGCCGACATCCTCCAGCGCGCCGCCCGGCTGGTCCAGTCGATGTACTGGACGGGCCCGACCGCCATCTTCTTCGCCGCCATCGCCCTCATGCTGGCCGGCATGACCGCCCTGCAGCTCGCCTGGCCGACGGTCGAGCGCAAGGGCTTCCTGCCGATGACCACGACCCGCGGCGACCGCCTGTTCATCGGCCTTCTGGGCAGTGCCTGGATCCACGTTCTGTGGCTCGCGACGATGGCCCTTCCGCTATGGTGGGCATCGACCCTGGCCATCTTGTGGTTCGCGATCGTGATGCGCTTCGGCTGAAGCCGCCTCACGGTCCGCACCCGGCGCGACCGGCCTTCCCCGCGCCCGGTGCCGACGTCCCTGCAACGACGGAAGGCGTTCAAGGGAGGTTACCTGGCAATGACAAAGTGGCATTTGGGCAGGCGCGGCTTCCTCATGGGAACCGCCGCCGCCGGTGCGGGCCTGGCGATGCCGGGCATCATCCGTGCCCAGGACGCGAGTGCGGCCGTGCAGAAATGGGCCGAGGAGTTCCAGCCGACCACGCTCTCCCGGGACGAGCAGATCAAGGAGCTCGAGTGGTTCGCCAAGGTCGCCGAGCCGTTCCGCGGCCAGACCATCAACGTGGTCTCCGAGACCATCACCACCCATGAATACGAGGCGCAGACCCTGGCCCGTGCGTTCAGCGAGATCACCGGGATCACGCTCAACCACGACCTGATCCAGGAAGGCGACGTGATCGAGAAGCTGCAGACGCAGATGCAGTCCGATCAGAACATCTACGACGCCTATGTGAACGACAGCGACCTGATCGGCACCCATTTCCGCTACCAGAAGGTGGTGCCGCTGTCCGACTGGATGACCGGCGAGGGCAAGAAGTTCACCCTCGAGACCCTCGACGTCGACGATTTCATGGGCAAATCGTTCACCACCGGCCCCGACGGCAAGCTCTACCAGCTTCCCGACCAGCAGTTCGCCAATCTCTACTGGTTCCGCTACGACTGGTTCACCGACCCGAAGCTCAAGGAGCAGTTCCAGAAGATCTACGGCTACGAGCTGGGCGTGCCGGTCAACTGGTCGGCCTACGAGGACATCGCCGAGTTCTTCAGCGAGCACGTCAAGCAGATCGACGGCGTGCAGGTCTACGGCCACATGGACTACGGCAAGAAGGACCCCTCGCTCGGCTGGCGCTTCACCGACGCCTGGCTCAGCATGGCCGGTGAGGGCGACAAGGGCATCCCCAACGGCCTGCCGGTGGACGAGTGGGGCATCCGCATGGAGGGCTGCCGGCCGGTCGGCTCCTCGGTCAGCCGCGGCGGCGGCACCAACAGCCCGGCCGCCGTCTACGCGCTCCAGAAATATATCGACTGGCTGAAGAAATACGCGCCGCCGCAGGCCGCCGGCATGACCTTCTCCGAGGCGGGACCCGTGCCGGGCCAGGGCAATATCGCCCAGCAGATCTTCTGGTACACCGCCTTCACCGCCGATCTCGCCAAGCCCGGCCTGCCGGTGGTGAACGAGGACGGCACGCCCAAATGGCGCATGGCCCCCTCCCCGCATGGCGCCTACTGGGAGGAAGGCATGAAGCTCGGCTACCAGGACGCCGGCTCGTGGACCCTGATGAAGTCGACGCCGCTGGAGCGCCGCCAGGCGGCCTGGCTCTACGCCCAGTTCTGCGTGTGCAAGGCGGTCTCGCTGAAAAAGACCCATGTGGGCCTGACACCGATCCGCGACAGCGACATCCAGCACGAGAGCTTCACCAAGCGCGCGCCGGAGCTTGGCGGCCTCGTCGAGTTCTACCGCAGCCCGGCCCGCGTCGCCTGGACGCCCACCGGCAACAACGTGCCGGACTACCCCAAGCTCGCCCAGCTCTGGTGGGCCAACGTCGCCGAGGCGGTCACCGGCGAGAAGACCGCGCAGCAGGCGATGGACAATCTGGCGAGCCAGCAGGACCGCATCCTGCAGCGCCTCGAGCGCGCCGGAATCGGCGGCGAGTGCGCGCCCAAGCTCAACGAGGAGGAGGACCCGCAGGTCTGGCTCGACCGCGAGGGCGCGCCCAAGCCCAAGCTCGACAACGAGAAGCCGCAGGGTGCCACGGTCGACTATGACCGCCTGCTGGCGGCCTGGAAGGAGAACAAGGTCATGCCCGACGACGTGAAGGGCTGATCCTTCCTCCTGCCGCAAACGCGAACGGGGACCCATGCGGTCCCCGTTCCCATTCCGCCCGGCGCTGCTGAAGCGTCAGCCGCCCTGCCCCGCCTCTGCCGTGGCGGCCAGCAGCTTCTCGACCCACTCCTTGCCGACCCGCTCCTCGAGCCAGGCACGCACCGCCGGCTGCGCCTTCTCGCGGAAGACGGCGATCTGGGCGGGGGTGAGCGTGGTGACCTCCATGCCCTGCTCGCCCAGGATGGTGCTGGCGTTCATGTCCTGCGCGGTGGTCATGCCGCGATGGATCCACTTGGCGATCTCGGCCGCCTCGGCCACCACCTGCTGCTCCTCCGGGTCGAGCTGCTGCCAGAAGGCGTCGCTCATCAGATAGGCGTGCAGGCTGTAGACGTGGCCGTCGAGCGAGACGAATTTCTGGCTCTGGTAGAGGCTGGCCGCCAGGATGTTGGTGACGCCGTTCTCCTGGCCGTCGGCGGTGCCCTGCGCCAGGGCTGCCGGCAGCTCGGCCCAGTCGATGGCGGTGGCACTGGCCCCCAGACTCTCGACCAGCTTGATGAAGACCGGGCTCGGCTGGACGCGGATCTTGAGTCCCTCGAGATCGGCCGGGCTGGTGACCGGCTTCTTCGAGTTGGTGAAGTGGCGGATGCCGTTGTCGGCGAAGCCCAGGACGCGGACGCCGGTCTCGTCCAGCATCGCCTGACTGAACTCCTGGCCGAACGGGCCGTCCAGCACCTTCCAGGCCACCGCCTGGCTGGGGAAGAGGTAGGGCATGGCGAAGAGGTCGATGCCCGGATAGATGCTCGAGATGCCGCCGTCGTGGACCACGCCCAGCTCGATGGAGCCCAGCCGCAGGCCCTCCATGACGCTGGTGGCGTTGCCGAGCTGGCCGGCCGGGTAGATCTCGACCGTGACCTCGCCGCCGGTCTGCCCCTCGACATGCGCCTTGAAGGCCATCGCCGCCGCGTGCTTGGGCTGGTCGAGCCGGCCGGGCTGGAAATGGGTGTACTTGATGAGCTTCTCGGCGAACGCTCCCGGAGCCGCCAGCAGCACCATCGCGGCCGCTGTGCCGGCCATGATCTTCTTGAGCATTGTCGACCTCCCTTTATTGACCTGTCGCGGCCCGCCGCGCTTCTAGCGGCTGTAGCCGAGCAGCCCGGGCAGCCAGAGGCTCAGGCCCGGGAACAGCACGATCAGCAAAAACACCACCATCTCCGCCATCAGCATCGGCATGATGGCGCGGATCAGGGCGCCCATCGGCACCCGCGAGACCACGGTGGTGACGAACAAGACGGCGCCCACCGGCGGGGTGATCATGCCGATGGTGAGGTTGAGCACCACGACCATGGCGAAGTGCAGCGGATGGATGCCCGCCATCTGGGCGAGCGGCGCCAGGATCGGCACGAGGATGATGACCGCCGGCAGCGTGTCGAGGAACAGCCCGCAGAACAGCAGGAAGAGCGAGAGGGCGAGCAGCAGCCCGAGCTGCGAGAGGCCCAGCTCGACGATGAACCCGGTCACCGACTGCGGCACCTGCAGGATCGTCAGCATGTAGGCGAAGACCGAGGCCATCGAGACGATCAGCAGCACCGCCGAGGTCATCAGCGCCGTGCCCACGAGGATGCGCGGCAGATCGGCGAGCCTCAGGCTGCGGAACACCACCATGCCGAGAAAGAGCGCATAGGCAGCGGCCACCGCCGAGGCCTCGGTGGGCGTGAAGATGCCGCCATGGATGCCGCCCAGGATGATCACCGGCAGGAGCAGCGCCGGGATCGCCTGCCAGGACTGGCGCAGGAACGCCCCCAAAGGCGGTCGCTCGATCCCGAAGCGGTAGTCGCGGCGGCGGCTGACGAGGAAGTTCACGACGAAGAGCGCCAGGCCCAGCAGCAGGCCCGGCACGATGCCGGCCAGGAAGATCCCGGCCACGCTCACGCTGTTGTCGGTGAGCGCGTAGATGATCATGATGATCGAGGGCGGGATGATCGGGGCGATCACCGCCCCCGAGGCGGTCAGCGCCGCGGCATATTCGGGGTGGTAGCCGGCCTGCCGCATCATGCGGATGGTGACCGAGCCCGGCCCCGCCGCATCCGCCAGCGCCGAGCCGCTGATCCCGGCGAAGAAGATGGACATCAAGACATTGGCGTAGCCCAGCCCGCCCCGGACATTGCCGATGATCTGGCAGGCAAAGCGCAGCAGGATGTCGGTGATGCGGCCGCCCGTCATCAGCTCGGCCGCGAGGATGAAGAACGGCACCGCCATCAGCGGGAAGCTGTCGATCCCGCTGAACATGCGCTGCACGGCAAGAAGGGTGGAGAGCTTGCCGTCCACCGCCATGGCAAGGAGCCCGGCGCCGCCCATGGTGAGCGCCACCGGCATGCCGACGAGGAGGGCCACGAGAAAGGCGCCCAGGAGGACCGTCACCGCCATGGCGCGCTCACTCGACGGCCGGTGCGGTGCCGGCGACGGGCTCGGCTTCGCCCGCCACGACACGCCGCGCCGCCAGCAGCAGGTGCAGCAGCACCAGCAGCGCTCCTGTCGGCACCGCCAGATAGACCATGCCCAGCGGCAGGCCCAGCACCGGCGAGTGCTGCCGCCAGGCGAAGACGGCGTAGCGGATGCCGAGCCATACGATGACCGCCATGAACAGCATGGCGAGCGCCAGGATGGCCTGGCGCAGCAGGCGGCGGCCGGCGGCTGGCAGCGCGTCCTGGAAGACCTCGACCGCCACGTGCGTTCCCGACCGGAAGGCCAGCCCGGCGCCGAGCCAGGCGGTCCAGATCATCATGTAGCGGGTGAGCTCCTCGACCCAGCTCAAGGAGGTGCCGAAGAGGTAGCGGAGCACCACGTTGCCCACCACCAAAACCGCCATCACCGCCAGCAGGCCGGCAATGACGAAGCGGTTGGCGGCCACAAGGCCGCGCTCAAAAGCCCTCAGCACCCGCGCCTTCCCTGATCTTTTCGCGTTATGGTCCTGCGCGCTCAGGTTCCGGGCGCCGACGGGCGGGGTCAAGCCTCTTGCCCCCGCGTCTGCCGCATGGGAGTGGAGCGCTACGGCCCGCGGCGCTGCCTGCAGGCCGCCTGCGTCTCAAAAGCTGTAGCGCAGGCCAGCCCTGAACAGGTGTGCCTTGGTGTCGTCGACGCCATTGTTGCCGTTGGCAATCCGCAGGTAGCGCCAGGACGGCACGAAGGCGAAGCTCTCGGTGATGGCCACCGACAGGCCCACCTCGCCCTGCAGCAGCAGGTTGGTGGATCTGTCGTCCTCGAGCTCGATCCGGCCGCGGGGCGAGAGAATTGCCGGATCGTTGAGCCTGGTGTGGGCGATGCCGATGCCGGCGCCCACATAAGGCTGCACCTTCCCGTCCAGCGGCCAGTCGATGAAACCGTTGACGGCCGCCGCGAAGGCCTCGCCCTCGCCCTCGAAATCGAGAGTGATATCCGGGCCCTCGAGGCTGCGGACCTCGGCCCGGCCGTAGCCCAGCTCGAGCTCGGCCCGCAACCAGTCGTTGAACCGGTAGCCGCCCGCACCCTGGACCGCGAAGCCGGTATCGTAGGTGATGCTGAGCTGGTCGGCATCCGTGTCCGAGATCCGCAGCCAGACGGCCGCGAACGACAGATAGGGCCCCGGCTCGGCGGCGGACGCAGCGATGGAAACCGAGGTGACCGCGAGCGAGCATGCCGTCGCCGCGAGGAGGGCCAGGCGCATCTTTTCAGCCTTGGATTGTATGTTCGGCTAGATACGCACGGGCAGATTGGAGCGACAACCCCTGAAGACGCCAGGACGGCGCGGGGTTTGTTCGCCCTGTAATAGCTCTGACTCCCGGCCCGGCGACGCGCGTCGCCCCGAACGAGAACGGGGGCCCCGCTGGCCCCCGTTCTCCGGCGAAAGAGCTGGCAGCTCAGAAGTTGTAGCGGAGCCCCACGCGGAACAGGTGGGCCGTGTTGTCGTCGAGGCCGCTGCCGCCATTGTCGATCCACATGTAGCGGTAGGCCGGCACCAGATCCCAGTTCTCGGCCACGGCCACGGCGACGCCGGCCTCGCCCTGCAGCAGCAGGTCGGTCGACTTGTCGTCGTCACCCTTGAGCTTGGTGCCGCCGATGCGCACCGCCACGTCGTGAAGGTCGGTGTGGGCGAGGCCGATGCCGCCGCCGACATAGGGGGTCAGCATCGCCGTCACCGGCCACTCGGCAAAGGCGTTGAGGGCCGCCGTGAAGACGTCGACATGGCCCTCGATGTTGAAGGACTGGCCGAGCAGCCCGTCGATCTGGTCGAGGCCGGAGCGGGCATAGCCCAGCTCGAGCTCGGCACGGAACCAGTCGTTGAAGCGGTAGCCGCCGGCGCCGTGCAGGGCGTAGCCGGCATCGAAGGTGTTGCTGAAATTCTCGCCGCCGGCACTGCCGTCCTGATCGGCGAGCTGGAGATAGCCGACGGATAACGAGACATAGGGCCCGGCCTCCGACGCGAGGAGCGGTCCGGCGGGAATCGAGGCGAGAGCCAGGGCAGCACCGGCCAGAATCGTCGTGCGCATAATGAGCTCCTTCGACATGGCGCCCCCAGACATGCATCCAAGGATGCGCCTGGCAACCTTCAGCTTCATTAACACGACCACGAAGATCGCGAAGCGTTGCCCGTCCGCCTCACCCCGCCTCCCCGCCGTCACGCATTGACAGGGGCCGGCCGCTGCGCCGTATAGGGCCACGGCTTCACCGCCCTGTTCCGAGGAGTTGGCGATGCTCGAGCGCTGCGCCGTGGTGGCGATGGTCTGGGCGGCCGCCCTGGTGCCGAGCGCGGCTGCCAGGGCGCAAGAGCCCGTCACCGTTTTCGCCGCGGCGAGCCTGACCGATGCCATGGAGGAGATCGGCCGGCTCTACGGTGAGCAGACCGGCCATGCCGTGCGCTTCTCCTTCGCCTCCTCCTCGACGCTCGCGCGCCAGATCGAGGCCGGCGCACCGGCCCGGCTCTTCGCCTCGGCGAGCGAGCAGTGGATGGATTATCTGGCGGAGCGCGGCCTGATCGAGAAGGCGAGCCGGACGAGCCCGATCGGCAACAGCCTCGTGCTGATAGCCCCGGCCGACAGCCCGCTCGCGCCGCAGCGGATCGACGGGGCGCTCGACCTCGCCGCGCTTCTCGGACCCGACGAGCGGCTTGCGGTCGGCGATCCCGACCACGTGCCGGCGGGGATCTACGCCCGCAAGGCGCTCGAGGCGCTGGGCCTCTGGGAGGAGGCCGAGCCGCGCCTCGCCCGCGCCGACAATGTCCGCGCCGCCCTGGCCCTGGTCGAGCAGGGCGAGACCCCGCTGGGGATCGTCTACGGCACCGATGCCGCCGCCACGGACCGGGTCAGGATCGTGGGCACGTTTCCCGTCGGCAGCCATCCGCCGGTGAGCTATCCCTTCGCCCTCGTGGCCGGTGCCGCCACGGAAGAGAGCGAGGCGCTGCTCGGCTACATGACGGGCGAGCAGGGCCTGGCGGTGTTCCGGCGCTTCGGCTTCACGGCGGACTAGAGGAACGGAGGCGCCCTTGCTGACCGCGGCGGAGCTCGAGGCGCTCCTTCTCAGCCTGAAGATCTCGAGCGTCGCCGTGCTGTGCGCCCTGCCCTTCGCGGTCGGCGCCGCCGCCCTGCTCGCCCGCCCCTCCTTTCGCGGCAAGCTGGTCCTCGACGGGCTGGTCCATCTGCCGCTGGTGCTGCCGCCGGTGGTGATGGGCTACCTGCTGCTGATAGCGCTGGGAACCCGCGCGCCCCTGGGCGGCTGGCTGCTCGAGACCTTCGGTATCCGCTTCATGTTCAGCTGGACGGGCGCTGCCCTGGCCGCGGCGATCGTGACCTTCCCCTTCCAGGTGCGCGCCATCCGCCTGGCGCTGGAAGCGATCGACCCCGGCCTCTCGGCGGCGGCCGAGACCCTGGGAGCCGGGCCGGTCGACCGCTTCTTCACCATCGTCCTGCCGCTGGCCCTGCCGGGAATCGTCGCCGGGGCGATCACCGCCTTCGCCGCGAGCCTCGGCGAGTTCGGCGCCATCATCACCTTCGTCTCCAACGTGCCCGGCGAGACCCGCACCCTGCCGCTGGCGATCTACACCGCCATCCAGACGCCCGGCGGCGAGGCGGCGGCGGCGCGGCTCGTGGTGATCTCGATCCTCCTGGCCCTGGCGGGCCTGATGCTCTCCGAGATCCTCGCCCGCCGCGTCCGCCGGCTGACCCACCGGTGAGCCTCGAGGTCGCGCTGCGCCACGATTTCGGGCCGTTCGGCCTGGACATCGCGTTCTCGGTCGACCGCCCCGGCATCACCGCCCTCTTCGGCCCGTCCGGCTCGGGGAAATCCACCACGATCAGCGCCATCGCCGGCCTCCTGCGGCCGGATGCCGGCCGGATCGTGGTCAACGGCCGGGTGCTGCTCGACACGGAGCGCGGCATCGTCCTGCCGCCGCGCCGCCGCCGCCTGGGCTATGTCTTCCAGGATGCGCGTCTCTTCCCGCATCTCTCGGTGCGCTCCAACCTGCTGTTCGGCTGGAAGCGCGCCGGGCGGCCGGCGAGCCGCGCCGAGATCGACCATCTGGTGGAGCTTTTGGGCATCGGCGCGCTGCTCGGGCGGCGACCGGGGATGCTCTCGGGCGGCGAGCGCCAGCGGGTGGCGCTGGGGCGGGCCCTGCTGACGGCGCCCGAGGCGGTGCTGCTCGACGAGCCGCTCTCGGCCCTCGACCATGCCCGCAAGCAGGAGATCATGCCCTATCTCGAGCGGCTGCGCGACGAGGCGCGCATGCCGATGCTCTATGTCAGCCACGCCATCGACGAGGTGACCCGGCTGGCCGACCACATGATCCTCCTGGACGGCGGGCGGGTCGCCGCTGCGGGGTCCGTCTCCGAGGTCATGGCGCGCCTCGACCTCTTTCCGCTCACCGGCCGGTTCGAGGCCGGCGCGGTGCTCGAGACCGTGGTCGGGCGCCACGACCCCGCCGATGCCTTGAGCGAGCTCGAGTTTGCCGGCGGCAGCCTGGTCGTGCCGCTGGTCGATGCCCCGCCCGGCGCGCGGATCCGCGCCCGGGTGCGCGCCCGCGACGTGATGCTGGCCCTGCACGAGCCCCGGGACATCAGCGCCAACAACATCCTCCAGGTGGAGGTCGCCGGCATCCGGCTCGACGAGGGTGCGTTCGCCGACGTCCAGCTCGCCTGCGGCGCGACCCGCCTCGTGGCCCGCGTCACCCGCCGCTCGGTGGAGCGCCTCGGCCTGCGCCCGGGCCTGCGGATCGTGGCGATCATCAAGGCCGTGACCGTCGACCGGCGCAGCCTGTCGCCGATGGGCGAGCCCCCTGCCGGCTGATGGAGGCGCGCGATGTCGCGCCCGGCTGCGCTCCGCTGGACAAGCCGGAGCACCACCCGCTACTTCTATGCGATAGATGCCTGAGAAGATCCTCCCGTCGCCTGTCCTACCGTCCTGCCGGCCCGGCCCTCGCGCCTGCGGCACCATGCGCGAGCGGCTGCGCCGTTCGACCGCGACACTCCACCGGCGCGCCGAGGCGGCCATGGCTCTGGAGAGCCGGCTCGCCTCGCCGGAGAGCTACCGGCTGCTTCTATGCCGCCTGCTCGGCCTCCACCGCCCCCTCGAGACGGCCATGCCGCGGATCGGCTGGAGCGGGACGGGCATCGACATTCCTGCCCGGCGCAAATGCGGCTGGCTCGAAGCCGACCTGCGGGATCTCGGCACCGGCGAAGCCGCCCTCGCCGCCATCCCCTCGTGCCCCTTCCTGCCCCGGCTGGAAAGCGCCGCGGCCGGGCTCGGCGCGCTCTATGTGAGCGAAGGAGCATCGCTGGGCGGCAGGATCGTGCTGCGCCAGGCCTCCCAGCGGCTCGGCATCGACGCCAGGCACGGCGGGCGCTTCTTCGCGAGCTACGGACCTGATACGGGGCCGATGTGGCGAGCCTGCGTCACGGCGCTCGACACGCTCGACTGCCGCTCGCCGGCGGCGGACGAGGCGCAGGCGGCGGCCGAGGCGATGTTCGTGGCCTTCGAGACGTGGCTCTCCATGCCGCGAGCATCGTGATGATGGCCGGCCGGACGGCAGCGGTCTGTGCCATCGGGGACGCCTCGCGGGGGGAGCGCAAGTGCGTGCAGGCGGAGCTTGCGAGCTGATGGCAGAATCTCTCGATCTCTCGAACTGCGACCGCGAGCCGATCCACATTCCGGGCTCGATCCAGCCGCACGGTCTGCTCCTCGTCCTCGAGCCCTTGAACGGGTGCATCCTTCAGCTCGCCGGCGACCCGGAGCGGATCTTGGGGATGCAAGCGGCGGAGGTACTCGGAGCCCCCATCGAGAAGGTGCTCGGCGCCGCCGGGGCGGCCCTGCCCGCCTCGTGCAGCCTCGCCGGGCAAGGCGAGCCGGTCTATGCGGGCGCGGTCGCGGGACCGCCTCTGCCCGGGCCGCTCGACCTTTCGGTCCACGAGCGCGACGGGGTCGTCATCCTCGAGCTGGAGCCGTCGACGCCAGGCGCCGGGAACGCGGCGCAGCTTTTGGGGCGGATCCGGGCGATCGGCAGCGAGCTCGAGGCGGCGGCAGGTCTGGACGAGCTGTGCCGGCGCGCGGCCGCCGCCATGAGGCGCCTGACCGGCTTCGACCGCGTCATGATCTACCGCTTCCTCGAGGACGGCTCGGGCTGCGTGGCGGCCGAGGCCGGCGTCGAGGGGCTGCCCACCTTCCTCAATCACCATTTCCCGGCCTCGGACATCCCGCGTCAGGCGCGCGCGCTCTATGTGCGCAACACGATAAGGGTCATCCCCGACACCGGCTACACGCCCGCACCCCTGACGCCGTCCGTGTCCGCGAGGGGGGCGACGCCGCTCGACATGAGCGACTGCGGGCTGCGCAGCGTGTCGCCCATCCACGTGCAGTATCTAAAGAACATGGGCGTGGCCGCGTCGATGTCGGTCTCCATCGTCTGCGAGGGAGCGCTCTGGGGGTTGATCGCCTGCCATCATGGCACGCCGAGACTGGTGCCCTACGAGCAGCGCGAGGCCTGCAAGCATGTAGGCCAGATCCTGGCACAGCAGGTCAGCGCCCGTGACGAGGCCGAGAATCACGCCCAGGCCTGGCAGCTGGCGGCGGCCCGCGAGCAGCTCGTCGCCGCGCTTGCCGCGGCGGAGGTGATCGAGACCGCCCTCCTCGAGCAAGGGCCCGAGCTGCGCCAGCTCGTACCCGCCGACGGCACCGCCATCGTGCTGGGCCAAAGGGTCGTGAGGTTCGGCCATACGCCGGGCGAGGGGGAGATCCGTGCCCTGGCAGGCTGGCTGTCGGACACGCAGACATCCGATCCCTGGGCCACCGACCGGCTTTCCCATCAATTCGAGCCGGCCTCGGCCTGGCGGGCCACCGGCAGCGGCGTCCTCGCCACCACGGTGCGAGGCACCGAGCCGCTCCTGCTGCTGTGGTTCAGGGCGGAGCGGATCGAGACCATCAACTGGGCCGGCAATCCCCACAAGCCCGCGGCGCCGGGTGAGCTGCCCGGCCAGCTCACGCCGCGCAAGTCCTTCGAGACATGGTGCGAGACCGTCGCCGGACGGTCCCGGCCGTGGAGCGCTGCCGAGCTCGCCGCCGCCGGCAAGCTGCGGCAGGCGCTGCTCGACCTGCGCCAGCGGCAGTCGCTCAGAGAGCTGAACGCCAGCCTGCACTGCGCTCTTGCCGACAAGGAGGCGCTTCTCGCGCAAAAGGACCTCCTGATGAGGGAGGTGCATCACCGGGTCCAGAACAGCCTCCAGCTCGTCAGCTCGATGCTCCGCCTCCAGGGCGAGGAGATCGGCGATGCCGCCGCCAGGGCCTCGTTCGAGGAAGCCTGCCGCCGGCTGCTCGCCGTCAGCATGGTCCACCAGCGGCTCTGGCGCTCCGACCAGATCCAGGCGGTGGAGTTCGGGAGCTATCTGCGCGAGCTGCGCGACGGCCTGGTGCGCGCCTGGGGGCCGGCATGGGCAGACCAGGTGGCCGTCCAGGTGCCGGCGATCCTCGTGCCTACCAGCAAGGCGGTGGCGCTGGCGCTGGTGATCACCGAGCTCGTGACCAACGCCGTGAAATATGCCTATGACGGCAAGGCGGGATCCATCGACGTGACGGCAAAGCCGATGGGCCGGTCCATGCTGCGGGTTACGGTGGCGGACCGTGGTGCGGGTATCGCGGATACGGCGGCGAACGGCTTCGGGTCCCGTCTGGTCGAGGCGCTCGTCCGCCAGATCGGCGGAGAGATCTCGGCCCGCTCGTCCTGCGCCGGAACCAGGATCACGCTCACCGTACCCATAGGCACCGAGACAAGCGGGATCTGAACGGCGGAGCGGGCGCGCCTGCCGGAGCAACTCCCGCTCCGCTGGAAGCGCGTGCTGCAGACGACAGCCGCAAGGTCGTGGCGGCCGCCCGAGGCCTCGCCCCGCGTTCCAGCTGTTCGGGAAATGCCCTAGCTGGCCTCCTCCTCGAGCTCGCGGCGGACGACCTCGCCAGCCGCGGCGCCCGCAGCCGCGGACGCCCCTTCACCTCCCTCGACCTTCACCACCACACCCCGCCCGACCAGCTCGATTCCATTGTCCTGGAACGCCTTGAGGAGGCGGTGATAGGCCTCGCGGCGGATCACGAACTGCTCGCCCGGCCGGGCGATATACTTGATGCCGACGATGATCGCGTTGTCCTCGACCCGGCGCACGCCCTGCGACTTCAGCGGCTCGATGAAGTTGGGCCCCATCTCCGGGTCGGCGGCCAGCTCCTGGCCGATCCTCTTCACCAGCTTCTTGAGGAGCGCCACGTCGGTCTCGGGCTTGACCCGGAACTCGAGGCGCATCAGCGCCCAGTCGCGGCTGTAGTTGGTGAGCGAGGGGATCTTGCCGAACGGCAGGGTGTGCACGGCGCCGCGATGGTGCCGCAGCTTGAGCGAGCGCAGCGAGATTCCCTCCACCGTGCCGCGCAGATTGCCCACCTCGACATAGTCGCCGACATGAAAGGCGTTCTCGAGAAGGAAGAACACGCCGGCCAGAATGTCGGCGATGCTCGACTGCGCCCCCAGGCCGATGGCGATGCCGACCACGCCGGCACCCGCCAGCAGCGGCCCGATCTCGATGCCGATCGAGGAGAGCAGGATCATGCCCAGCATCGCCAGCAGGACGGTATGCAGGAAGCTGCGCAGCAGCGGCAGGAGGGTCGCCACGCGCTGGGCGCGAAAGTCGCGCGGGGCGCGCCGCGCCTTTGTCAGCGAGCGCTCGATCAGCCGCTCGATCAGCGCCCAGCCGACATAGGCCAACAGCAGCACCGCGCCGAAGTCGAAGAGCAGCCGCAACAGCGCCCCGCCGATGCCCACATGGCCCGGCTCGAAGCCCCAGATCCAGCCCGTGGCGGCCACGGCCAGCACCGCCAGAACGATCCAGATGGCGCGCATCAGGCGGTGCAGATGACGGCCGGACGGTGTGCCCGGCGCCGGTGCGCTGGCCTCCTCGTCGCGAAAGAGCCGCTCCAGGAGCCGCCTCGCCGCCACGGCCGCAGCCGGTGCGGCCAGCAGCAGGGCAAAGCTCGCCATGACCCGCCACGCCAACTCCTCCTGGCCGCGCAGGGCAGCGGCGCTCAGCACGACCCACAGCCCGACCAGGTAGAGGCTCGCCACCACGGGCACGAGCCCCAGCAGCGTCGCCGCCTCGCGCCGCAACCGTAGCGTCCGGGTCAGATGCAGCAGCATCGGGCGCTGGAAGCGCCAGACAAGAAAAAGCAGCCAGGCATAGGGCAGCATGCTGAGCGGCAGCCCCAGCGCCACCAGCTCGTCCCGGCCGAGGCCGAGGCCAGCGAACATCTGGACCAGGCCGGCAACCGTTGCCAGCAGCAGGGCGGTGACGACGACCGCTACGTGGAGCCGGCGCGCAGGCCCGTCCGCCACGGGCAGCAGCCGCAGCCTCGGGTCGCGCGGATCGCACATCAAACGCGCCAGCATCGCTGTCATGAGAACGATCGTCACCGCGCGCAACAGCACGAGCAGAACGTGGCCGGCGGCAGGGTGCGAGGGTGACAGGAGAAAATAGCCGGCGATCAGCGCCAGCGGAAACGACGCGATCTCGACCAGCTCGAGAAGAAAGCGCAGCGCCAGGCGTGATGCGACCTGGGCGCGGCCGACGGGCGGCGGGTTGGCGAGCCGCCGCCGCCACCCGTCGAGGCCGCGACGCACCACCAGCATGGTGGCGAATCCGAGGGCCAGAAGGCCCACGATCGCGGCAGCGAGAGGACCCGGCTGCAGTGGAATGTCGCTTCCGCGGGGACGCAGGAAAACCCCGGCCATGGCAGCGGGGAGCCGGTCATAGGCCTGCGCCAGCGCCGCCAGCCGCTCGCGGTAGAACTCCAGGAGGTTGGGCTGGGCCGGGCTCGCAACCTGCCGCTCGGCGAGTTCGGCCATGAGCCGTGTGCGCAGCGCCGCGCGCAGCTCGGAATCGCCCATGACCCCCAGGAGCGCGTCGAGCTGCCGCTCGTCGATGCCGGCGGGAAAGGCATCAAGCAGCGTGCGAAGCTGCTCGTCGGCGGTCGGCGGGGCCTCGGCGGCAGCGTTGGAGGACGCCGGAACGGCTACCGTGGCGGCCGCCACCCCCCAGGCCGGCAGGAGCAGCAGCAGCGCCACCGCGCACAGGAACGGTCGAATCGTTTGACCCACGCTCTTCGTCCTCCCCCCCCGCCAACGTGCTGGAAGATACGCGCCTTGACTAGACGCGCGGTGCGGCAATCCGGTGGGGAAAGGCTGGAGCAATCCCGGATTTGCCGGACGCGCCTGCAGCGGACGAACGCCGCAAGCTGCCCTGCGGCCGTCGCCGACAGCGGCAGCGAGCGGCACAGGGTCGTGGCGGCGGTGCCGCGCAAGGCGCTGCGCGCGGCTGTTTTTCCTCTCTTCCAGGGTTGGCGGCCGCGCCCGGCAGACAGGCCATGAAGCTCACGCCACAGCTTTTTCACCTGCACATGTCTGGGCAACCCGCCCGTGTCACCCTCGCGGATGGTGGAAGAGGCGCGCCCCGAGGATGATGCGGCGGCGGGCTGCCACCCCGGCAGGATCTCAAGAAAAGCTGAAGATCCGGTGAACGCTCGCCACCGCCTACTGACAAAAATCGAGGAAGACGGTCGCGCGCAGCGCCCCGCCAGGGTCCGGCCGGCCGCCCGAGGCCTCGAGCCCGCCTTGTTCGAACTGCTCGGGCAGCGCTCTATGCCGACGCCATCCGCTTCGGGTCGAAGGCGCCGAGGCCGTGTGCCATGTCCCAGTCCATGCCGAGCTCGCCGAAGAGCCCGGCGGCGCGGGCTGCCCAGCGGTCGGCCTCCTCGCAGGCGGCAGCGCGGTGCAGGATCGTGGCGAGGGCCGCGCAGCTGCGGGCGAGCTCGGGACGCGCGCCGATGGTCTCATGGATGGCCGCCGCCTCCTCGAGCAGCGGTTGCGCCGGCTCGCCGCCCTCCGCCGCCCGCACCTCCCCCAGCACGCGCAGGACGAGGCCGCGGGTGAACCGGTCGCCGGCCTGCCGCGCCAGCTCCAGCGCCTCGACGCACTGCCCGCGGGCTTCCTCGAGCGCGCCCGCGGCCAGCGAGCAGGCGGCGAGAAAGCCCTTGGCCTGGCCGAGCAGGAAGCTGGTGCCGATCCGCTCGGCCAGCCGCAGGGCCGCCTCGATGGCGCTGCGTGCGCTCTCCGTGTCACCGGTCATCAGTAGCGCACGCCCCTCCATGAAGCGCGCCAGATAGATGCGGAAGAGATCGCCGGCGCGACGCGCCGTGTTCTGCGCCATCCGGTAGTCGGCGATCGCCGCCTCCCACTGCCCCCTCTGGTCGCGAATGATGCCCCGGTAGTGATAGGCGGCAGCCTCCGCCATCGGATTGCCGAGCTCGCCAGCGAGACCGAGGCTGTGCTCGGACAGCTCCATGGCCTGCTCGAACCGGCCCAGATAGGCGAGCAGCGCGCTCAGGAAGCCCGCGGCCGTCGCCTCCTCGGCGCGATTGCCCAAAAGGCGCATCTGCTCGATGCTGCGCCCGGTCATGACGGCCGAGCGCTCCAGCTCGCCCAGCTGCCAGAAGGCGCGCCCCATCAGGTTCACCGGCGCCGCCGCCAGGGCCGGCTCGGCCAGCTCGTCGGCGATCTTCAGGCTCTCCTCGGCATAGGCCACAGCGCGCTCGAGCTCCGAGCCCAGGTAATGGTGGCGGCCGAGCCAGTAGAGCGCCTGCGCCAGCCGCCGCCGGTCGCCCAGGCGCTGCGCCGTCTCGCGCGCCTCCTCCAGCCGCAGGCCCTCGCGCCAGGCCTCGTGGGGCGCCGCCCCCAGCGCCGCGAGGCGCAGGATCGCATCGATCTTCCAGCAGGTCGCCTCCGGCCCGGCGGGCAGCGAGCCGGCGATGTCGAGGGCGGATTCGAGATAGCTCCTGGCCTCGGCGCTGGCATAGAGACCTGCCGCCTGCTCACCCGCCTGGAAGGCATAGGGCACCGACCTCTCCGGGCAGGTGCTACGCGCGAAATGATAGGCGAGGATGGAGGCCTGCTCGGCCAGCCGGCGGCCATGCAGGCGCTCGATCGCCTCGCCGACCGCCTTGTGCAGCACGCCGCGCTGCTGGTTGAGGAGCGTGTCGTAGGCGACCTCGCGGGTCAGGGCGTGGCGGAACGCGAATTCCGGCTCCGGCAGGCTGCGCAAGCGGCGGATGATCTCCTGCTCCTCGAGCTCGCCCAGGATGCCGGCGAGCGGGCGTTGCGCGCGGTAGAGCTCGGCCAGCAGGCGCTCGTCGAAGCTCCGGCCGATCACCGAGGCGAGCGCCACCACCTCGCGCGCATCGCTGTCCAGCCGGTCGAGGCGGGCGCGAATCACCGCCTGCACGCTGTCGGGCAGATCGAGCTGGTCGAGCGGCCGGCGGCTCACCAGGCGGCCGGCCTCGTCGACCAGGATCACCCCCTCCTCGAGCAGGGCGCGACAGGCTTCCTCGACGAACAGCGGGTTGCCGTCGGTGTTCTCGTGGATCCACGCGCCGGTCCCCACCGGCAGCTGGGTGGCGCCGGTGATGGCACGGACCAGCGCCTCGGTCTCGGTCCGGTCGAGGGCCGCCAGGCGGATCCGCGCCTGTGCGTCCAGATCCTCGAGATCGAGCCCGTAGAGCGGGCGCCACGACACGATCAGCAGCAGCCGCGAGGCATGGACCAGCGGCGCCAGGTGGCGGAGGGCCGAGCGCGAGGCGGCATCGCTCCAGTGCCAGCTCTCCAGCACCAGCACCGCCGGCCGGGTCCGTGTAGCGCTGGCGATCAGGCTCGCCAGCGCCTCCTCCATGGCCTGCCGCAGCGCCTCGCCCTTGAGATGCGCGGGCAGGCTGTAGGGGCCGGGTATCGAGAGCAGATGGAGATAGAAAGGCAGCAACGGCTCCAATGCCGGATCGAGCGCGCTCAGGGTCGAGACCGCCTTGGCGCGTGCCGTCGCCGCGTCCCCGTCAAGGTCGATGCCCAGGCCGCGGCGCAGCGCGTCGAGGAACGGGAAATAGGGGATCTCGCTGCCATAGGCCTGGCAATGGCCCTGCGAGACGATCACCTGCTTGCGGTCGATCCGCGAGATGAACTCGTAGAGAAGGCGCGTCTTGCCGATGCCGGGCTCGCCCTCGAGGGTGACGATCCGCCCCCGGCCGGCGAGGGCGGCGGCGAGATTGTCCTGGAGCACCGCCAGCTCGGCACCCCGCCCGACATACTCGATCAGCCCGCGGCGCCGCGAGGCCTCGAACCGCGAGGTCACCCGGGTCGGACCGAGAACGCGCCAGGGCTGGATCGGCCGGAGCTTGCCCTTGAGGCTCAGCGGCTCGCACGGCTCGAGCCGGAGATAGGGGGCGATCAGCGGCTGCACGGCCGGCCCCACCAGGACCTCGCCAGCGGCCGCGGCCGAGCGCAGCCGGGCCGCCGTGTTCACGGCGTCGCCCATCAGCCGGTAGAGCCCTTCCCGGTCGTTGCGGTACTGGGCCACCACGAGGCCGCAATTGATCCCGGTGTGGATGGCGATCGGCGCGCCCGCCCGCGCCTCGTGGGCGGCCCCGAGCTCCTCGACGGTGCGGTGCAGCTCGAGGGCCGCGAGAACAGCGCGGCGCGGGTCGTCCTCCTCGGCCCGCGGGATGCCGAAGACTGCCAGCACCTCGTCGCCGATGAACTGGTTCACGATGCCGCCGTGCCGGGCGACGATCCTCTCGGCGGCCCGCTTGATCTCCGAGAGCAGCAGGTCGACCTCCTCGGGGTCGAGCCGCTCGTGCAGCGCCGTGTAGCCGGAGACGTCGGCGAACATCACCGTCACCTGGCGGCGCTCGCCCGAGGCAGAGAGGAGGCCCGGCCGCCCGCCGGCAGATTCCGCGGCGCTTTCCGCCAGGGCGCCGCAAAAGCCGCAAAACCGGCTGCCGGCGGGCACCGACTGGCCGCAGGAGGGACAGGCTGCGGCCAAGGCGCAGCCGCAGGCCGAGCAGAACCGTGCGTCGTCCGGATTCTCCCGTTCGCAGGCGGCACAGCGCAAGGTCAACAGCGGCCCCTCCCGCTAGCCCCGGGCCCGCGGGGGCGGCAGGCGGATGTCCCAGACCAGGCCCAGCCGCGAGAGGGCGCGCAGCAGCAGGTAGTTCAGGTCGATCTCCCACCAGCGGAAACCGTGCCGCGCCGACCAGGGGCAGTAATGGTGGTTGTGGTGCCAGCCGTCGCCGAAGGTGACGATCGCCACCCAGAGATTGTTGCGGCTGCCGTCGCGGGTGGCAAAGCGCCTCGAGCCGAAGCGGTGGCACACCGAGTTGGCCGACCAGATGGCGTGGTAGGCCAGGACCGTGGAGATGATGCTGCCGGCCACGACGAACTGCATGCCGCTGGCCGCCGTCGCCGGATCGAGCGCCCGCCACCCCTCGCCCAGGAGGAACAGCAGGCCCGCATAGGCCAGCACCAGCGGATAGAAGCCGCGCTCGAGGAAGCGCATCTCGGGCAGGCGTGCGAGATCGCGGACCAGCTCGCGGCGCACCGCGATGCAGTCCGGCGAGAACAGCCAGCCCATGTGGCTCCAAAAGAAGCTCTCGCGCGGGGAATGGACGTCTTCCTCGGTGTCGGCATGCCGGTGGTGGTGGCGGTGGTGGCCGACCCACCACAGCGGCCCGTTCTGGCAGGCCAGCACGCCGCAGAGCGCCAGCACGAAGCGCACCGGCCGGAAGGTCTTGAAGGAGGCGTGAGCCAGCAGGCGGTGATAGCCCAGCGTGATGCCGACGACCTGCACCGCGAAGGAGGCCAGCAGCACCGCCACGGCCGGGCCGCTGAAGCCCGTGAGAAAGATCAGGCCGCAGGCGAGGTGCAGCAGCAGGATCGGCACGGCAAAGGCGAGATGGCGTGGCGAGAAGCGCCCGACCGCGCGCCCCGCTGCCGCCCCGATCGACTTGATGCCGCCTGAAGCCCGCAAATAATCAACCTGTGCGGTTGCTCGCTCGTCGGGCGCCATTCTGTTCCCCCCGAAGCATTCCTCCCTCCCATGCACTGTACAACAGGCACAGGACGAAGCAGACTTGCGACTATACACCCATCCCGCCCGGAGGAACGAACGGATCATGGCCGTCGAGGTCGAGAAGTCGGGTCCGGTGTCCACGGTGATCCTGGACCGCCCTTCCGTCCGCAACGCCGTGGACCCCGGGACGGCCGACGCGCTTCTCGCGGCGTTCCTCGCCTTCGACGCCGACGAGAGCCAGCGCGTCGCCGTGCTCTGGGGTGCCGGGGGCTCCTTTTGCGCCGGCTGGGATCTCAAGCACGGCGCCAGCCTCCTGGACCGCGCCGAGCCCTTGGCCCGCCACGGCTTTCCCGACGGCGACGGCGAGCCGCCGTGCGGGCCGCTCGGCCCCACCCGCCTGGCTCTCGACAAGCCGGTGATCGCCGCGATCAGTGGCGCGGCGGTGGCGGGCGGCCTCGAGCTGGCGCTGTGGTGCGACCTGCGGATCATGGAGGAGGACGCCTTCGCCGGCGTCTTCAACCGCCGCTGGGGCATTCCGCTCATGGACGGCGGCACGGTGCGTCTGCCGCGGCTGGTGGGTGCCGGCCGGGCAACGGAGCTCATCCTCACCGGCCGCCGGGTGATGGCGGAGGAGTGTCTGCGGATCGGCCTGTGCGAGCGGGTCGTGGCACGTGGCACGGCGCGCGCCGAGGCCGAGGCCCTGGCCAGCGCCCTGGCGGCCTTCCCGCAGGCCGGCCTGCGCGCCGACCTGCGCTCGCTGCGCGGCCAGCACGGCCTGGAGCTGCGCGAGGCCATGAGGCGCGAATGGCAGGGCGGCCTGGCAGCGCTCGAGACCGAGGGGCTGGCCGGTGCCGCGCGCTTTGCCGGCGGCGCCGGCCGGCACGGCCAGTCCTGCAACCCGCCGGGCTGAACGCCGGGCCAAGGCACGAAAGGGAGGCGGCATGTCGGCAGAAGGTTTCTTTCGCGAGCTGCTGGCCGAGGCCGACATCGCCATCGACGGCGAGCGGCCGTGGGACCTCCAGGTGCGCGATGCCCGCGCCTATGAGCGGATCCTCAAAGACGGCAGCATCGGCTTCGGCGAGGCCTTCATGGAGGGCTGGCTGGACTGCGCGCGCGTCGACCAGATGGCCGAGCGGGCCTACCGCGCCGATCTCGCCGGCAGGATCGACCGCAAGACCGCGCTCTTCGAGGCCTTCAAGGCGCGCCTGAACCCGTTCGGCGCGCGCGGCCGCTCCTTCGAGATCGGCGCCCACCACTACGATGCCGGCAACGATCTCTTCGAGATCATGCTCGACCGGCGGATGATCTATTCGTGCGGCTACTGGCTGCGGGCGGAGGATATCGAGCAGGCGCAGCGCGACAAGCTCGAGCTTGTCTGCCGCAAGCTGCAGCTCGAGCCGGGCATGCGGCTGCTCGACATAGGCTGCGGCTGGGGCGGGCTCGCCGCCTATGCGGCCGAGCGCTTCGGCGTCAGCGTGGTGGGGGTGACGGTCTCGCGCGAGCAGCTCGAGCTCGGCCGCGAGCGCTGCCGGGGCCTCCCGGTCGAGCTGCGCTACCAAGACTATCGCGATCTAGACGAGCCCTTCGAGCGAATTGTCTCGGTGGGCATGTTCGAGCATGTCGGAAGAGCCCACTACCCGGCCTTCTTCGCGGCCTGTGCGCGCTGCCTCGTGCCGCAGGGCCTGCTCCTCCTGCACACCGTGGGCTACCCGCAGGAGGACGTCATCAATCCCTGGTACGACAAGTACGTGATGCCGGGGGTCGAGTTCCCGACCGTGGCGAACATCGCCGACGTCCTGCCCGCCGCCCTCCGGCTCGAGCATTTCCACACCCTCGAGGGCGCCCACTACGACCGCACCCTAATGGCCTGGTTCGAGCGCTTCGATGGCGGCTGGGACCGCCTCGCAGGGCGCTATGGTGAAACCTTCCGCCGGATGTGGAAGCTCTATCTGCAGGGCTGCGCCGGCGCCTTCCGCACCGAGCAGATGCGGGTCTGGCAGCTCGTGCTCTCGGCCGGCCCCCTGCCCGGCGGCTACCGTTTCGGCCATCAGGTGGCGCTGGACTGAGCCAACGGTTCGGAACCGAAAATCCTTCCATGTGACTCGCGCATCTCAGCCCCGCGTTTCCGCTATGGACGTCTCTATGCGAACTCCCTAACTTGTGCAGCGCAGCAAGGGCGAGCCTCTGGGGTCTTTGCTGCCGGTCGGGCGGTCTCCGCCAGCGGCCACCCCTCGGGCGCAAGGCCCGAAGGACGGAGGGTCCTCGGATCCTCTCCCAGACGTTAGCCTCCCTGATCTACTTGGCCGGGTCTCTGACCCGGCTTTTTTTTCGCCCGGCCGCCACTCCTGCAGCGCAGCATCAGACCATGCCGCTCCAGCACCCGCAGGCGACGGCAGCAGTGCTCCCTGAACGGCACTATCCATGCAGAACAGTCACTTCTGCCATGCGACGCGAAAAAGGACTCGCCAGGCCGGGGCGAACGGATTACATGTTGCAGCGCAGCAAGAACGAGCCTCTGGGGTTCTTGCTGCCGGCCGGGCGGTCTCCGCCAGCGGCCACCCTTCGGGCGCAAGGCCCGAAGGCAGGAGGGTCCTCGGATCCTCTCCCAGACGTTAGCCTCCCTGATCTACTTGGCCGGGTCTTTGACCCGGCTTTTTTTTTTCGCCCGCACGCTCGTGCCCCTGCGCCGCAGCATCGAGTTGCGGGCCCGCCACCTGCCGCCCCAGCCCCTTCTCCGGGAGGAAAAACCGGCAGCTTTGCAGAACTGGACGTTCTGCCATGCACACCGAAAAAAGTGCTGGCCAAGCCTGTGCGGGGCGACTAGATGTTGCGCCGCAGCACGGACGAGCCTCTGGGGTCCTTGCTGCCGGTCGGGCGGTCTCCGCCAGCGGCCACCCTTCGGGCGCAAGGCCCGAAGGCAGGAGGGTCCTCGGATCCTCTCCCAGACGTTAGCCTCCCTGATCTACTTGGCCGGGTCTCTGACCCGGCTTTTTTTTCGCCCGTGCGCATCCCCCGCGACTCCGCCCTGCCCCGTTCACCGGTCATCGCCCGCGCGGCCCCGGAGGATGCGGCCATCGTCCGCGCCCAGCAGATCGCCCCTCCAGCCGGCGCACGCTCGACGGCGGCCGATACACTCTCCGTTGTGGTGCACGAACCCCTGATGTTAATTTGCTATGATGGTGCGTCGCAGGGAGATGACGCATGCGCTGCACGCGAAAGGGTCTGCTCGTCTTAGGGGTGGTGGCGGCATGCGCCGCGGCGGCAGCTTCTGCCGACAACGGCTCGGAGAGGGCCATCGGCGAGCGGCTCGCCGGCATCATCGGCGCAGGACGAAGCGTCGTCTCCTCCCATCAGGGCCTCATCAACGACCCGGACATCGGCGAGAAGAACCTGACCGGCGAGCGGGTCGTGGCCGAGGCCGTCGAGCTTTATGAAAAGCGCCGGGGCGAGCCGCCGGTCACCGAGGGGATGAAGGAGGGCGAGCGGCGGCTGGTGGAGGCGGCGCTGGCCGCGATGCGCGAGATCGTCGACGAGAACGAGGCGCTCATCGACATGAAGGGGCTGGGCTTCAAGGGCTTCCTCCCGGCCACCTACACCCGCCTCGTCAACGAGCGCTTCGCCGAGAAGGTCGGCAGCGAGGCACGCGTCAAGTTCACCGCGCCGCCCGAGCTGGTGCGCAACCGCAAGGCACGCCCCGACGCCTGGGAACAGCGCGTGCTGGCGAGCGAGCTCGGCACGCCCGGCTGGCCCATGGGCGAGCCCTATACGGAGGCGATCGAGGTCGAGGGCCGGCCGGCCTTCCGGATGCTCATCCCCGAATATTACTCGGCCTCCTGCCTGAGCTGCCATGGCGAGCCCAAGGGCCAGACCGACGTCACCGGCTATCCCAAGGAGGGCGGCCGGGAGGGAGATCTCGGGGGGGCGACCAGCATCACGCTCTTTCGATGACGACGCCCGCCCTTGGGAGCCTGCCGGGACGGATCGGGGCGAGCACGATCTCGCTGCGGATCACGGCACTCTCGGCGGTCCTTTTGGGCGCGCTGGTGCTCAGCGTGTCGGTGATGTCCTGGGACCTGCTCGCCAACCAGCGCCGCATGGACGCGGCGAACGAGCGTTTCCACAAGCTCGAGCTCGCCGCCAACGCGCAGCGCACCTTCGGCGAGCTGCGCTACTGGATGACCGACCTCGCGGTCAGCCTGCTCACGCTCTCGGAGCGCCAGGCAGCGGCGGCGCGGCAGGCGCTGGATCGCGACCTCGCACGGCTCGACGCCTTCGCGCCCGATGCAGCGGCCCACATAAGGTCCGGCGCCTCGGCCTACTACGATCTGGCCACGCAGGCGGTCGACGCCTACACCGCCGACACGCGGGTGATCGGCAACACGCTCCTCGCCGCGGCGCGGCGCCACAGCCAGCAGGCCGAGGACGCGCTTGCCGCTCTGGTGGAACGGCTGCAGGTCGAGGCCGACCGGGCACGCGACGAGGCCGCGGCGGCGGCGCACACCGCCCTGGTGCGAAGCGCCGTTGCCGCCGGCTCCATCGTGATCGGCGGCGTTCTCCTGACGCTGCTGGTCCTGCGCTCGATCCTGACGCCCCTCGGCCGGCTCAATCTCGCCATGGAGCGGATGAGCGCCGGCCAGGCGCCGGGCCCGCTGCCGCCGGAGGGCGCCGACGAGTTCGGCCGGATGGCCCGCACGCTGCGGATGCTCCAGGACGCGCAGGAGGCGCGGCGCGAGCTGGAGGAGGCCGCAAGACGCCAGCACAACACCATCTTGACGGCCATCGAGACCGTCCCCGACGGATTCGTGCTCTACGACGCCGAGGACCGGCTGGTGATGGTCAACGCGCGCTATCTCGAGATCTTCCCGCTGGTGGCCGACCTGATGACGCCGGGCCGCAGCTTCGAGGAGGTGCTGCGCGCCCATGTCGAGCGCGGCGCCGTCGAGACGGAGGGCCTCTCCGCCGAGGAGTGGGTGGCCGAGCGCCTGCAGCGGCACCGCGCCGGCGGCAGCATGATCGAGCAGCGCTTCACCGGCGACGCCTGGATCCGCATCGTGCGGCGCAAGACGCCGGATGGCGGCACGGTCGGGGTCTATACCGACATCACCGACCTGCGGCGCCGCCAGGACGAGCTCGAGAAGGCGCGCCGCGGTGCGGAGTCCGCGAACGAGGCCAAGAGCCGGTTCCTTGCCTCGATGAGCCACGAGCTCAGGACACCGCTCAACGCCATCATCGGTTATGGCGAGATGCTGATCGAGGACGCCCGCGAGAGCGGCGACGAGCGGACGGTGGCCGATCTCGAGAAGATCACCGGCTCGGGCCGGCACCTGCTGGGCCTCATCAACGACATCCTCGATCTCTCGAAGATCGAGGCGGGCAAGATGGAGCTCTATGTCGAGAGCTTCGCGCTGCGCCCCCTCCTGGCCGATGTCGAGAGCACCGTGGCTCCGCTGATCGCCCGCAACGGCAACCACCTCCTCGTCGAGATGACGGAGGGCGACGACACGATCAGGACCGACCGGACCAAGCTCCGCCAGAATCTGTTCAACCTGCTCTCCAACGCCGCCAAGTTCACCGAGAACGGCGAGATCCGCCTGAGCGTCGCGCGCCGCAAGGTGGATGGCCAGGACTGGCTCGACTTCGCGGTGAGCGACACCGGAATCGGCATGACGGAGGAGCAGCGGGCCCGGCTCTTCCGGGCTTTCGTCCAGGCCGACACCTCGACCTCCCGCAACTATGGCGGCACCGGCCTCGGCCTCGTCATCACCCAGAGCTTCACCCAGATGATGGGCGGGACGATGCAGGTCGAGAGCACCCCCGGCGCCGGATCGACCTTCCGCTTCCGCATCCCGGCCGTCTGCCCCGAGCCGGCAGCGGAAGAGCCGCACCCGGCCGCGCACGGCCTCGAGGGCCGCGGCCGGGTCCTCGTGATCGACGACGAGGCGCTCGGGCGCAACGCCATCGCCGAGGTGGTGCGCGAGGCGGGCTTCGTCGCGATCGAGGCCAAGAGCGGAGCGGAGGGTCTCGCCCTGGCCCGCGCCGCGCGCCCCGATGCCATCGTGCTCGACATCATCATGCCGGGCCAGGACGGCTGGTCGGTGCTCCGCGAGATCAGGGCCGATCCGGCCCTCCGCGACGTGCCGGTCATCCTCGCCACGGTCGTCGCCGACCGCGAGATGGGCCTCGCCTTCGGCGCCGTCGATCATCTGGTCAAGCCTATCGATCCGGTACGGCTCCTGGCGACACTCGAGGCCATCGTCGGCGGCGGGCGGCGCGAGGTGCTGGTGGTCGAGGACGACGGGCCGACCCGCAGCCTGTTCCACCGCCTGCTGACGCGCGAGGGCTGGCATGTCCGCGAGGCGGCGGACGGGGTCCAGGGCCTGCGCGAGCTCGAGGAACACCGGCCGACCCTGATGGTTCTCGACCTGATGATGCCCGGCATGGACGGGTTCCAGCTCCTGGCAGCGGTCAAGCAGCGCCCCGCGCTCGCCGATCTCCCGGTCATCGTGGTGACCTCGAAGGATCTCACGCGCGACGAGCTGGACTGGCTCAAGACCCATGCCGGGGAGGTCGTGATGAAAGGCGAGCGGGGCCGTGCCGAGCTGGTGGCAGCCTTGAAGCGCCATGTCGCCGAGACGGAAGCCGCCGCCTGAAGGAGCCGTGCCCGATGCCGAGGATCCTGATCGTCGAGGACAACGAGCTGAACCGGGACATGCTCTCGCGGCGCCTCGAGCGGCGCGGCTACGAGGTGCTCTGCGCGAGTGACGGCGAGGCCGGCGTCGAGGCGGCGCGCAGCCTCCGCCCCGACCTCGTGCTCATGGACATGAGCCTGCCGGTGATCGATGGCTGGGAAGCCACGCGCCGCCTCAAGGACGATTCGGCGACCAGCGCCATCCCCATCATTGCCCTCACCGCCCACGCCATGGCGGGCGACCGGGAGAAGGCGCTGGCGGCGGGATGCGACGAGTACGACACCAAGCCCATCGTCTTTCCGGGCCTGCTTGAGAAGATCGGGCGGCTGCTCGGGGGCTGAGATGGCCGGGGCAGCGGACATCGGCAGCCGCGCCTATGAGGTGCGAATCGGCCAGCGGCTCGGCGGACCCGCCCAGGCGATCCTCGGCTACCAGCAGCTCCTGGTCGAGGAGGTCCGCGAGACGGGCCCGGCCGATGCCCTTCCCGACCTCGAGCGCGCGCTCGGTGCCGCGGTCGATCTCAACGCCATCATCGAGCGCCTGCTGGCGGGCGGCCTCGGCGACGCGCATGGGCCGGAGCAGGCCGCCGGGGAGGATGCGGAGGCCCGGCTGCGCCACGATCTCCGCACGCCGATGAACGCGATCCTGGGCTATGCCGAGCTGGTACTCGAGGAGTTCGGCAGCGATCTGCCGGGGCGGCTCAGGAGCGACATCGAGACGGTGCTGGGCGAAGGGCGCGCGTTGCTCGCGCGGATCGACGCCATCGTCGGCCATGCACGCAGCGATCCCGGCGGGGATGGCCCGGCCGACGAGGCCGATGCCGCCATGGCGCGCGAGATCGCGCGAAGCCTCGCCGCACCCGCCGGTGATCCTGCCGCCGAGACCGGGCGCATCCTGGTGATCGACGACGTGCCCTCCAACCGCGACCTGCTGGCCCGGCGGCTCGTGCGCGACGGCCATACGGTCTGTACGGCGGCCTCGGGGCGCGAGGCGCTGGCGCTGCTCCGCAGCGAGACGTTCGATCTCGCTTTGGTCGACATCCTGATGCCCGACATGAACGGGATCGAGCTTCTCGCCCGGCTGAAGGCCGAGGACCGCCTGCGCGATCTCTCCGTCGTGATGGTCTCAGGCCTGCGCGAGAGCGAGGCGGTGGTGCGCTGCATCGAGGCGGGCGCGGTCGACTACCTGCCCAAGCCCGTCGATCCGGTGCTGCTGCGCGCGCGGATCGCGGCCTGTCTCGAGCGCTCGCGCTGGCGCGAGAAGGAGCGGCGCTACCTGGCGATCATCGAGGCCGAGAAGGAGCGGGCCGACGCGCTCCTCCACGCCATGCTGCCGGGCCCGATCGTCCGTCGGCTGGCGGCCGGCGAGGAGCTGATCGCCGACCGGTTCGAGAGCGTCACGATCCTCTTTGCCGATATTGTCGGCTTCACGCCGATCGCCGCGGTGACCGAGCCGGTCGATCTCCTGCGCCGGCTGGGCGCCCTCTTCTCGCGCTTCGACGAGCTGGCCGACCTTCACGGCGTGGAGAAGATCAAGACCATCGGCGATGCCTACATGGCCGCGGCCGGGCTGCCCGAGCCCCGCCCCGACCATGCCCGACGCGTGATCGCGCTGGCCCGCGCGATGATCAAGGAGGCCGCGGCACCGCCCGACGGCGGGCCGCCGCTGCTGCTGCGCATCGGCGTCCATACCGGGCCGGTAGTGGCCGGCCTGATCGGACGCCGGCGCTCCATCTACGACATCTGGGGCCATACGGTGAACGTCGCGAGCCGGCTCGAATCCCACGGAACGCCCGGCCGCATCCAGCTCTCCCGGACCACTCTCGATGCCCTCGGCAGCGACGAGATCGCCGCCCGCCGCACCGATGTCGAGCTCAAGGGGCTCGGGCCGACCGCGATCTTCCAGCTCTAGAGACGAGGGTCGGCCGAGGCCGGCGCCGTGGAGGTGGGCTCCCGATCCACACCGGCCATTCCAGCCGCGCGACTGCCATTCCAGCCGCGCGACTAGAGACCGGAAAAAATCCGGCCGGTCGGCAACGATCGGCGGATCAACCGGTTCTCCTGACGGTAGATGACGGGAGAGGAGACGCCCGATGCCGACAGCTCAAGGTTCAAGCCCGGGTAGCGAGGCCGTTCGGCGCGTCTCGTGGGGCGCAATATTTGCAGGCGCGGTTGTCGCGCTGGCGTTGACGATCTTCTTCACCGTTCTGGGAATCGCCCTCGGCGCGGCGGCCGTGGACCCTGTGGAAGGCGGCGGCGGAGGTCTCGGCTGGGGCGCCGCGCTCTACCTGATCGTCACGCAGATCATCGCGCTGTTCGTGGGCGGCTTTACCGCGTCCCGACTGGCCGGCGTGCCTCGCACAACGGCCGCGGGGCTGCACGGCGCGGCGGTCTGGGCGTTGGCTACCGTCTTCGTCGCCTGGGGGGCGATGAGCGGGGCCGGGGCCATGTTCGGCGCCGCCTCCACGGTATTCCAGAGCACGGCGCGCGGCGCCGCGGACATTGTGCAGGCGGTCGCGCCCGACGATCTGTCGTTCCCGGATCTGCCGGATATCGCGTCGCAGGTCTCGGTAGAGGATCTTCCCGAGCCGGTGCGGCAGGCATTGGAGGAGAACAACGTCTCTCTCGACGAGCTGCGCCGCGAAGCAGGGCAGGCCTTCGGTGCCGTGGTGAGCGAGCGGGAACGGCAGCGCGCCGCCGATCTCCTGCGCTCCACGCTCTCCGACGCCATCAACTCACCGGGCGACATCGCTGCAGACCTGAACCAGGCGCTTGACCAGCTCGTCGGCGGCCCCCAGGCCATCTTCTCCGAGGAGGACTGGCAGGAGGCGACGCGCATCCTGGAGCAGCGGCTGGGCATCGAGCGGCAGGACGCGGAACAGGTGGCGCAGACGATCCAGACGAAGGTCGAGCAGGCCGTCGAGGAGGTGCGTCAGAGCTTCAACGACCTTCAAGAACAGGCAGTGCAGGCTATCGAGGCTGCCGCTTCGGCGGTGTCGTCAGTCGCTTGGGGTCTCACGATCACCTCGCTCCTCGCGCTCGTGGCGGCGATCGGCGGTGCGTTCCTCGGCAAGCCTGACGGGATGCTGGGAGACCGGATCGACGACCGCTACAGCTAGGCCCATCCGGTGCAGCACGACGCGACGGCGGGCTCGGTGCCCGCCGTCTTGCGTTCCGGCCTCTGGTTGCCGTCCTGCGGCACCACGACGCGCTCGGATGGGGTCGAGGCTGGTCGTCGCCCACTCGACCACCAGCGTCCCTTACCGTCCACGCAGCAGGTCACGGCGCATGGAGCGGACGCCCGCGCGCGAAGCGGCGGGCTTGCGATTTAATGCTTTCGAACTGCTCGCGGGAGAGTGGCAAGGTGATCGCCACGGTCCGCCAACCTCTGATCTCCTGACATAAACAAACGCCATCGCGGCCCATGCAAAGGCCGGTGACTGCTGTTTCCCGTCGAGATCGGAGAGTTGGCTGGGGGACCTGGATTCGAACCAGGACTGCTCGGTCCAGAGCCGAGAGTTCTACCGTTAAACTATCCCCCAAGGCCGCCCCGTCGGGGCCGCGACGCCGGAAATATGAGGACCGGAGCCCAATGTCAACCCTTCGATCGGGGATTCAGCTCATCTTCCAGCCAGCGCCGGCAAAGCGCCTCCTCACCGGGAAAATCGGCGGCCTCCCAGCGGGCCTGCACGCGCTCCAGAACCCGCCGCACCTGCGGGCCGGGGGCAACGCCCAGGGCCACCACGTCGGCGCCGCGCAGCGGGAAGACCGGCACCTTCCAGTGCCCCAG
The DNA here is from genome assembly GCA_029211145.1 of Marinimicrococcus flavescens. Classification (GTDB taxonomy): domain Bacteria; phylum Pseudomonadota; class Alphaproteobacteria; order Geminicoccales; family Geminicoccaceae; genus Marinimicrococcus; species Marinimicrococcus flavescens. Next base: position 51,488 of record JARGEQ010000092.1, on the reverse strand, counting down.
CCGCTCGAGCAGCGCTGCCAGCGCCTCGGGATCACCGCCGGCCTCGGCCCAGGCCAGCCGCACCAGATCGCGCCACAGCGCAAGCCCGTGCCGCCATACCAGCCGGCGGTGCTCCCGCCCGGTCGTGTCGAGGCCGGGCAGTGGTAAAGCCAGAAGCGCCTGCAGCCGCAGACCGTCCTTGCGCGAGAGGCGAAGGGCGCTCGCCACCGCCTCGCCTTGCGCGCCGTCCGCGCTGCCGCGCAGCAGGCTCGCCAGCCGCAGGAGCGCATCGCTGCCATGGGCGCGGTCGACCAGCGCCTCGAAGCGGCCGATCGCCGGCTCGGCCGGCAGCACATGCCGCATGACCCGCGTCTCGACCATCAGCCGCAGGCTGCGCGCGGCTTTGGGCGCCACCAACAGCTTCAGGAGCTCCTCGCGCACCCGCTCGCCGGAGAGCCGGTCGATTCCCTCGCGCTCGGCCTCGCAGGCAGCAAGCGCTGCCGCGTCGACCTCCTCGCCGCCGAAGCGGGCGAGGAAACGGAAGAAGCGCAGGATCCGCAGCCAGTCCTCGCGGATCCGCCGCCGCGGCTCGCCGACGAAGCGCACCCGCCCCCCGCGCAGGTCGTCGGCGCCGCCGAACGGGTCGAACAGGCGGCCGTCGGCATCGCAGCTCATGGCGTTGATGGTGAAGTCGCGCCGCGCCGCGTCCTCGACGAAGTCGCTGCTGTACTCGATCAGGGCGTGCCGGCCGTCGCAGTCCACGTCGCGGCGCAGGGTGGTGATCTCGTAGCTGTGCTTGCCCACATGGGCGGTCACGGTGCCGTGCTTGAGCCCGGTCGGAACGACATGCATGCCGACCGCCTCGAGGAGCGCCGTCACCCGCTCGGGCCGCTCCTGGGTGGCGATGTCGAGATCGGCGGCGTCCTTGTCGGGGTCGAGCAGCGCATCGCGCACGCAGCCGCCCACGAAGCGCGCCTCGCCGCCATCCGCCGACAGCGCCCGCAGCACCGCATGGCTCTCCGGCGCCCTCAGCCATTTGGCATGCGCCAGAGGGCGCGCGTCCGAAGCGCTCATTGCGGCTCGCCGAACCGGCCCGGCACCACCACGCCGTCTTCCAGATGCGGCGGCGTGTAGGGCCGATAGCCGGGCTCGCCGGTGAACAGCGCCAGCGCCACGAAGGACAGCGAGGTGAGCACCAGGCCGATCGCCGTGAGCAGGAACCAGGGAGTGTCGCGCAGGAACGACTGCCCGCGCTGCATCAGCATGCGGTAGACCAGAAATGCCAGGAAGGGTGCGAAAAAGGCGATCAGCGACTGAAGTGCGGCACGTCCCATTCCTCAGCTCCGCAGCAGTCGGGCGAAGTTCACCAGGATGCCGGCGGTGGCGCCCCAGATGTAGCGGTTCTGGTAGGGCAGCACGAAGAAGTGCCGCCGCCGCCCGTCGCGCTCGTAGCTGTCGCGCCGGTGGTTGGCGGGATCGAGGGCGAAGGCCAGCGGCAGCTCGAACACCTCGGCCACCTCGAACGGGTCGGCCACCAACTCGACCGGCGGCCTGATCCAGCCCACCACCGGGTGGATCAGAAAGCCGGTCACGGTGCGGTAGGGCTGCAGCCGGCCCAGCAGCTCGACCCGCGAGGGATCGAGGCCGATCTCCTCCTCGGCCTCGCGCAGGGCGGCGGCCTCCGGTGTCGCGTCGGCCTTCTCGATCCGGCCGCCGGGAAGGCTGATCTGCCCCGCATGATCGCGCAGATGCGCGGTGCGCTGGGTCAGTAGAAGACTGGGCCCGCCGGGCTGCGGGAGCAGGCCCAGCAGCACCGCTGCCGTCACCAGCCCGCGCTCGCCCGGCGGATGATCCTGATCGCCCGGTATGTGCTCCTCCGCCTCCGCCGGTGCCCGCGCAAGGCGCTCGCGCATCCAGGCCGGCGAGATGGGGGGCCGCTTCCGGCAGTCCTCAGGCATCGCCACCCGACTCCTCGCCGTCCGCCAGCCGGCCCAGCGGGAAGAAGCCGCCGCCGCTCCACACGCCGAGGCAGTCCGGATCCTGCGGAGCCGCCACCGCCAGCTCGGCCAGCTCGTAGAAGACCGGCTGGAGCAGCCGCGCCTCGAGCTCGCCCCGCACCCGGACATAGGGCACGCCCTCGCGCATGCGCAGCGGGTGGTCGCCGTCGATCGCGACCTCCTCGCCGAGATTGGTGCGGATCTCGAGAAGCTGCGCCTCGCCCTCGCCCCGGCGCTCGACCGCCACGCCGGTGAACGCCACGTCCTCGACCTCCACCCGGCAGCGCTCGACCGGCGTGATCAGCCAGTGGACGCCGTCTGCGCCACGGTGCAGGACACCGGCGAACAGCCGGACCAGCGCCGGCCGGCCGATACGCGAGCCGCGATAGAACCACTCGCCGCGCCGGTCGATGCGCATGTCGAGATCGCCGCAGCCCAGCTCGCCGCGCGCCAGCGCATCGAGAACCGCTTGCGGATCGAAAGGCCTGCGTGCCACGAACATCCCCCTGAGGCCGAAATGCCGCCGTCCCGGTACCCGCCCCCTTCGGGGCACCTGCGAAGGCGCTTCCAAGGCCCTATGTAATGGCGCATTGTTTTCGATCCAGCCACCCGCACCGCATGGGAGCAGGGCGTGACCGTCGAGCCGGACCGCGATGTCATCAAGGATGTCGACCAGGCCGTGACCCTGCTGGCCAGGGTGCGCGAGGAGGTCGGGCGCGTCATCCTGGGCCAGGAGCGTGTCGTCGACGAGACGCTGATCACGCTGCTGGCGGGCGGCCATGCGCTCCTGGTGGGCGTGCCGGGCCTCGCCAAGACACGGCTTGCCGAGACGCTGGGGGTGGTGCTCGGGCTCGGGCAGAAGCGGGTGCAGTTCACGCCGGACCTCATGCCGGCCGACATCCTGGGCTCGGAGGTGCTGGACGAGGCGTCGAGCGGGCGCCAGTCGTTCCGCTTCGTGCCCGGGCCGGTCTTCGCCCAGCTCCTCATGGCCGACGAGATCAACCGGGCGAGCCCGCGCACCCAGGCGGCCCTGCTCCAGGCCATGCAGGAGCGCCGGGTGACCATCGCCGGCCAGGACCATCTCCTGCCCCGCCCCTTCCACGTTCTGGCCACCCAGAACCCGATCGAGCAGGAGGGCACCTACCCGCTGCCCGAGGCCCAGCTCGACCGGTTCCTCCTCCAGGTCGATGTCGACTATCCCTCGGCCGAGGCCGAGCGGCGCATGATGATCGCCACCACCAGCGGCGCCGACACGGTGCCCGCACGGGTGCTCGACGGCGGCGAGCTGATGCGGCTGCAGGAGCTGGTGCGCCGGCTGCCGGTGGGCGAGCAGGTGGTCGACACGATCCTGGCCATGGTACGGGCCGGGCGGCCCGAAAACCGCGCGCTGGGCGACATCGAGGAGCTGGTGGCGTGGGGGCCGGGGCCGCGCGCCAGCCAGGCGCTGATGCTGGCGGTCCGGGTGCGGGCCCTGATGGACGGACGCATCGCCCCCTCCTTCGAGGACGTGGCGGCGCTTGCAGCACCGGTGCTGCGCCATCGCATGGCCGTGACCTTCGCCGCCCGTGCCGACGGGATAGGCGTGGACGAGATCGTCGCAAGACTGTGCCGCCATGTCGGATGAGCGGCTGGCAGGCGCGCAGACGCCGCGCCATCTCCTGGCGCTGCGCCACGAAGCGGAACGGCTGAGCGAGCGGCTGCCGGGCCTTCTGGTGGAGGCAGAGCGGGTCGCGGCGACCGTGGCCCAGGGCGTGCACGGACGGCGGCGCACGGGCCTGGGCGAGACCTTCTGGCAGTTCCGCTCCTACCAGGCCGGCGACGACGCCTCGGGGATCGACTGGCGCCAGTCGGCGCGCTCGCGCCACCTCTTCGTGCGCGAGCAGGAATGGGAGGCGGCCGAGAGCGTGTGGCTGTGGTGCGACCTCTCCCGCTCGATGCGCTTTCGCTCGTCACGCCACCTCCCCGCCAAGCAGGACCGGGCGCTGATCCTGGCCTTCGGGCTGGCGACGCTGCTGGTGCGCGCCGGCGAGCGGGTGAGCCTGCTCGGCAGCGGCGAGCGGCCGCACGGCGGCAAGCACGGGCTCAACATGCTCTCGCGCTCGCTGGCCGCCGCGGCCGGGGCGCACGCTGCCGGCGAGGACAGCCTGCCGCCCCAGGTGCCGCTGCCGCGCTTCGCCCGGCTGGTGCTGCTCTCCGACTTTCTCGAGCCGGTCGAGACGCTGCGCCGCCGCCTTGCGCCCTATATCACAGGCGGGGCCCGCGCCTGCCTTCTGCAGGTCAACGATCCGGCCGAGGAAAGTCTGCCCTACGAGGGGCGGGTACAGTTCGAGGGGCTCGAGCAGGACGGGCAGGAGCTGATCGGCAATGTCGGCAGCGTTCGCGAGCGCTACCGGGCACGCTTCGCCACGCACCGCGAGGAGCTGGTCCGGCTCGGTGCCAGCCGCGGCTGGCGCTTTGCCGCCCACCGCACCGATCACGGTGCCGAGAGCGCGCTGCTGACCCTCTACCAGATGCTGGCGCCGCGCGCGGTTCGCTGAAGAGATGCTCGACCTGGGCCTCCTCGCCTTCACCCAGCCCTGGCTGCTCGCCACCGCCCTGGCGCTGCCGGCGCTATGGCTGCTGCTGCGCGTCGTGCCGCCGGCGCCGCGCCGCCAGGGCTTTCCTGCCCTGCGCCTGCTGCTTCAGCTCCAGAGCAGCCGCCAGACGCCGGCCCGCACCCCCTGGTGGCTGCTGCTGCTGCGCCTCCTGATCGCCGCCCTGCTGATCCTCGCCTTCGCCGGCCCCCTCCTCAACCCCGCCCCCCAGCTCGCCGGGCGCGGCCCGCTGCTCCTCGTGGTCGACGATGGCTGGGCCGCCGCTGCCCGCTGGCAGGAGCGCCTGGCGGCCCTCGACGCGCTGCTCCATCAGGCCGAGCGGGAGAAGCGCGAGGTGCTGATGCTGCGCACCGCACCGCCGCCCGAGGGCAGCACGGCGCTGGTCCGCACCACCGCCGCCGCGGCGCGCGAGGCGCTGGCGGGCTTTCGCGCGCATCCCTGGCCGGTCGACCGCGCCGCTGCCCTGGCCGCGCTGGACGGGCTCTCGGGCGAGCTCGTGCCGGTCTGGCTGAGCGACGGGCTCGCCACCAGCGCTGCCGCGCGCGCCGCGGCCGAACAGCTCGCCGGGAGGCTGCGGGAGCTGGGGCCGCTGCGCGTCCTGGCCGAGGCCCCGGGCGAGCTGGCGCCGCTCCTGCTGGAGCCCGACGAGGCCGGCGATGCCTTCACCATGCGCGCCATGCGGGCCGCCCCGGGCCCCGCCGAGGCGCGCGCCTTCAGGGCGCTGGGCCCCGCCGGCGAGGTGCTGGCGAGCGGCTCGCTGGAGCTGCCCGAGGGCGAGCGGACCGGCAGCACCGCCCTCGGGCTGCCGCTCGACCTGCGCAACCGCATCGCCCGGCTCGAGCTGGTGCCGCATCAAGGGGCCGGCGGCGTGGTGCTGCTGGACGAGCGCTGGCGGCGCCGCACGGTCGGGCTCCTGGGCCCGCAGCACGCGGTCGAGGACCAGCCGCTGCTGGCCGAGCTCTACTACCTGCAAAAGGCCTTCGCCCCCTTCGCCGAGGTGAGGACGGCACCGCTCGACCTTCTGCTGGCCACCCCCCTCTCGCTCCTCGTGATGACCGACACCGGCAGGCTGCCGCCGGCCGAGCGGCAGAGGATCGAGGCCTGGATGGAGGAAGGCGGCGTGGTGCTGCGCTTTGCCGGCCCGCGCCTCGCCGCCAGCGAGGATGCCCTCGTGCCGGTGAGGCTGCGGGCCGGCGACCGCTCGCTGGGCGGCGCCCTCTCCTGGTCCGAGCCGCTGGCCCTGGCGCCGTTCCCCGCCGGCAGCCCGTTCGCCGGGCTCGAGCCCAGCCCGGAGGCGCGGGTCAGCCGCCAGGTGCTGGCCCAGCCGGGCCCGGCCCTGCGCGAGGCCACCCTCGCCTCGCTGGCCGACGGCACGCCGATCGTCACGGCGCGGCGTCAGGGTCACGGCTGGCTGATCCTCGTCCACACCACCGCCAACACCGCCTGGACGACGCTGCCGCTCTCCGGGCTCTATGTCGACATGCTGCGCCGGGTGCTGGCGCTGGCACCCGGGGCCGGCGGGACGCGCAAGGGCATGCTGGAGGCCCGCGCGGTGCTCGACGCGCAGGGTCTGCTGGGCGACCCGCCGCGCCGCCTGCAGCCGGTGCCGGCGTCGAGCTTCGACGCGCTGGTGCCGGCGCCGGCCCATCCGCCGGGCCTCTACGGGCCGGTCCGCGCGAGCCGGGAGGAGGAGAGCGGGCAGGCCCGCGTGGCGCTGAACCTCCAGGCCGGGATCGACGAGCTGATCCCGCTCGCGACGGAAGCCTTCGGCGTGGCGCCGGAGCGCTACACCCGGGCCCGCGAGCTCGATCTCGCGCCATGGCTGCTGCTGGCGGCCTTCATCCTGGCGCTGCTCGACCTGGTTCTGGGCTATCTTTTGCGCGGGCTCGTGCCGCGGCTCGGACGGGCGGCTGCCGCCGTGGCGCTGGCGGGACTGGCCGTGCCGGGGCTGGCGCAGGCCCAGGAGACCGCCGACACGGCGCTCGCCAACGAGACGCGGCTCGCCTATGTCCGCACCGGCCTCGCCCGGGTCGACGAGCTCAGCCACGCCGGCCTGGCGGGCCTCGGCCGGGTGCTCGGCATGCGCAGCTCGGTCGATACCGGCGAGCCCGTGCCGGTCGACCCGGCGGCCGACGAGCTGGCGCTCTTCCCGCTGCTCTACTGGCCGGTGCCGCCCGAGCATCCGAACCTCGCCGAGGGCGCTATCGAGCGGGTCGACCGCTATCTCAGGAACGGCGGGATGATCCTCTTCGACACCGGCGACGCGAGCAGCCTGCTGCCCGGCCAGCAGGGCGGCGGGCCGGGCGAGCTGCGGCTGGCGGCACTTCTCGAGGGCCTCGACCTGCCACCGCTCCTGCCGGTGCCGCCCGATCACGTGCTGACCCGCTCCTTCTACCTGCTGCAGGAGTTCCCCGGCCGCTGGGCCGGCCAGCCGGTGTGGATCGACCAGGTCCCGCCCTCGATCAATGACGGGGTCTCGAGCGTCATCATCGGCGCCCACGACTGGGCCGCCGCGTGGGCCGAGGACGAGTACGGGCGCAGCCTGCTGCCGGTAGTGCCGGGCGGCGAGCGGCAGCGCGAGACGGCGAGGCGCTTTGGCGTCAATCTCGTGATGTACGCGCTCACCGGCAACTACAAGACCGACCAGGTGCACGTCCCGGCCCTTCTGGAGCGCCTCGGCCAATGACCAGCGGCTTCAGCCTCCTTCTCGCCCCGCATCTGCCCTGGGAGGCGCTGGCGGGCCTCGCTCTGCTGGCCCTGCTGCTGGTGGGCTGGGGACTCGCCGCGCGCGCCCGGGGCGCCCTCCTGCGGCTGCTGTTCGCGGCCCTGCTGCTGGGGGCGCTCGCCAACCCGGTGCTGCGCCGGGAGGAGCGCCAGCCGCTCGACGACGTGGTGGTCCTGCTGGCCGACCGCTCGCCCAGCCAGGAGCTGGAGGAGCGGCCGGAGCGCACCGCCGCCGCCCTTGCCGGCATGCGCGAGCGGCTGGCCGGCCAGCCGCATCTCCAGGTCCGCGAGGTGGAGGTGCGCGGCGCGAGCGACGGCACCGCGCTCTTCGAGCGGCTGGAGAGTGCCCTGGGCGAGATCGACCGCGACAGACTGGCCGGCATCCTCGCCGTCACCGACGGCGCGATCCACGACGCGCCTTCAGCCGCCCCCGGCTTCACCGCGCCGCTGCACGTCCTGCTCACCGGCCGCCCCGACGAGGTCGACCGCCGCCTGGTGGTCGAGCAGGCGCCGAGCTTTGCCATGGTGGGCGAGCCGCAGAGTCTCGTCGTCCGGGTCGTCGAGCAGCCCGGGGGCGATGAAGCCGGCGCGGTACCGCTGGTGCTGCGCCAGGACGGGCGCATCATCCGCGAGGCGGTGGTGGCGCCCGGCCAGACGCTGAGCCTGCCCTTCACCCTGGACAAGCCCGGCCGCACGGTGATGGAGCTGGAGGCGGCGGCGCGCGAGGGCGAGCTGACGACGCTCAACAACCGCACCACCGTCGAGGTCACCGGCGTGCGCGACCGGCTGCGCGTTCTCCTGGTCTCGGGCCAGCCCTATCCGGGGCTCCGGGTCTGGCGCAATCTGCTCAAGGCCGATCCCGCCGTGGATCTCGTCCACTTCACCATCCTGCGCCCGCCGGAAAAGCAGGACGGCACGCCGATCCGCGAGCTGGCGCTGATCGCCTTCCCCTCGCGCGAGCTCTTCGAGGTGAAGCTCGACGAGTTCGACCTCGTGATCTTCGACCGCTACAACCGCCGCGGCCTGCTGCCCTTGCCCTATCTCGAGAACGTCGCCGCCTATGTCGAGGCGGGAGGCGCGCTCCTCGAGGCGGCCGGCCCCGAGTTCGCCAGCCCCACCAGCCTCTTTCGCACCCCCCTTGCCCGGGTGCTGCCGGGCCGGCCCTCGGGCGAGGTGCTGGAGCGCCCCTACACGCCGGCAGTAACCGCGCTGGGCCGTCGCCATCCGGTGACCGGCGGCCTCGCCGAGGACCCGGCCGAGCCCGGCTGGGGCCGCTGGTTCCGCCAGATCGACGTGGAGGCGACCGACGCCCAGGTGCTGATGACCGGTGTCGCCGACCGCCCCCTCCTGCTCCTCGACGAGGCCGGCCAGGGCCGGGTGGCCCAGCTTCTCTCGGATCATGCCTGGCTGTGGGCCCGCGGCTACGAGCAGGGCGGCCCGCAGGCGGCCTTGCTGCGGCGGCTGGTGCACTGGCTGATGAAGGAGCCCGAGCTCGAGGCCGAGGCGCTCTCCGCGGCGCCCGACGGCGAGGGAATCGCCATCACCCGCCGCACCCTGGGCGAGGAGCCGGTGACCCTCACCGTCACCCGCCCGGACGGCACCAGCACCGAGCTGCGCGCCGAGCCCGACGCCGAGGGCATCGCCCGCACCGCCATCCCCGCCGAGGCCGACGGGCTCTACCGCATCACCGACGGCACCCGCACCGCCTACGCCACGCCACGGCCCGTGCCCATGGCCGAGCTCGCCGACATGCGCGCCACCCCGGCCCCCCTCGCCCCCGCCGTCGAGGCCACCGGCGGCTCCACCCGCTGGCTCGCCCAGGAAGGCCTGCCCGATCTCCGCCGCGTCGCCCCCGACCGCCGCCGCCACGGCCGCGGCTGGATCGGCCTCGTCGAGAACCGCGCCTACACCGTCACCGGCGCCACCGAAACCGCCCTCCTCCCCGCCTGGCTGGCCCTGACGCTCCTGCTTGCGACGGCGGCCACGGCCTGGTGGCGCGAGGGGCGGACGTAGGGGACGGGCGGCGACAGCTTCGCTGCGCGAGGCGCTGCGCGCGGCTCTTTTTTCTCCTCACTCGGTTTTTCTTCCGATAGGGCGGATTCTTCTCCCTTTAGACTCCAAACAGCGGGCACGTTGCCGGCGTGTCGCCACATCGGGCTCGGACAGTGATGGTTGAGGCGCAAAATCGATGCCTCGTCCCGCACCTCATTCCCGACCTAGCGCACTCAAAGCACACTCCCCGCGTGTCTGAGAAATGCTTTCACATTCAAGGAAAGGCGCTCTTTGCTGCCACGCCCGAAGCCTGCATCCGCTAGCCTCGTGGCGAAAGTTTCGGTCTGAAGTTCTTGGAGTAGACGATCGCGAATTTCACTATTCCAGCTCAGGCGTCCTATCGGCACACGAAGATAACCGCGGGCCGGAGGGCTCACTAGCGCCGCCTCGATCTCCGCGCTCTCGAATTTGTCAACATACGCAAGCGAAGCTAGCAATTCAAAGCGTCCGGCCATAAGTTCAAACTCGTGGAAAATACCCAGAAATGATCGCCCCCATTCCTCGAATATCGCTACTAAATGATCACTAAGCGCGGTCTGGCGCCTCTTGAGATTCTCAAGCTCATTCCACAGGGCAGGCTTCATACCCTGCCATGAGCCAAGGAAAAATGCCTCGACGGTGCATTGACTCCCGCTGTCATGGCCTGGCAACTCCTCCGAGAAGAAGGTATGGAGACCGCCCCAACGTCCGGCTCGGGTCAGACCAAGTCCATAAGCGGTAAATATAAGCACCGCTGGATATGTGCGAATTGATAGCCATATTGTCGATCCGCCGCGCGCAGTTCTTGCTTGAGCGCAAATAGCTCGAAGAACATCAAGGACTATCGACAGCTCAGAGCCATCTCCCCATCTACCAAGCACGCCAGCCATCCGAGCAAGCGGCTCGCTAAGTGATTCATATCTTGCGACGCGCTCTCGGAAAGTTTGCTCTGAATAATTTTTGTTGGGATCAAACTCCCCTCTATCAAGTTGAACAACAAGACGATTGGCCTGCTCAGCGAATAGCTGATCCAACTGAATTCGGTGTTCCGGTTTCGCGAGGTAGCGCTTAGTGCTGTTGATGAGCAATTCGACGCTTAAGGGATTTGGTCTGCGAGTTTGCTCGAGGGTCTGGATACGCTGCAGAATACTCGAGAAGAAACTGTCGGCATCAACGATCTGAATCGTTCGCGCGCGACGATGTTTTACCAGTTCCTCCGCTGCCGAGGCGAGTGGCCCGCGTGCGGTCCAGAAGACAGGGTACCGCCTGTTTGGCATACGAAGAATTGCCGACCGCAGTGCATGATCCCACTCGCCGGACCAACCGCAGACGATAAGGCCGAACTCGTCCAATAGCCGATCGAGGAGGCGGTCATACTCCAGCGGGTATTGGCTCAACTCCTGGTCAGTGTTGAGGATGCGAGCATCCTTGTAGTCCCCGTGGAGCTTTACGATATAGCACATGCTGTGCGTGATCGGCTCTGCCCCCTGCAAAGCGTCCACCGACGCAACAATCGTCGGCTCAACCCCAAGCTCTCGCAGAGCGCTTTCCATCAAGCGATCGAAGTTCGTCGTGATGATAACCCGGATATAGCCCGCTCGGACCAACTCCGCGATCGCCCTGTGCGCCGCCGTAGGAGTCTTGCGACCTTGCTCGCGATCTTCATCGCTCGGCTCAATGTAGCTGTGAAGAATGGAGCGCCGCTCGTCGGGTGTCGATGCCAACTCCTCGAGGAGTTTCGAGTAATCAGGCTCCGCGCCTGCCTTCGCACGGTACCACGCTGCCCAGTCGAGTTGCGGCTCGACGCCCTGTGCTGCAGCGACGCGACTGATCAGGTCGAGGGTAATCTCCCACCCGGTTGGGATCTCGGCGGCTCGCGAGAGGCCGGAGCCGAGCAGAACAGCGAACACGCCCTTGTTCTCGTACACAGAGAACGAAACCTGGGTCAGAGGATCATGCGTTAATAGGCTCAAGACTGCATCGCCTTTCGACTTATATCGCCACGTGCTTTGTGATTAGCCGAGCCGAGGGTGGCTCGTCCACATTTATGCCCAGTGAGTAGAGCCCTACCTCGCTGGGAGCGGCCACCGATTGATGGGCGGACAGGTCCCGCCGTGGGCGCGGGGGCTTCAAGGCTTCTTCACCCTCTCTGCCCTCCTTCTGACATCGAGTTGTCTGCCACCGCTCGCCCCCCGGTGGCACCTCTCTCGCCATCCGTGAACATGGCCGGGCAATCGTGCAGGAGGATTAAAGCCTGTCGGCCCCACCGCCGCCAATACTCACAGAAACGGATAAAGCAGCCGCGCGCAGCGCCTTGGGGGCGATGTTGGCGCGTCCGGGTCCGCCGACCGGCGTTGGTGGGGAAGGGTGTCAGGAGCCCTTCCCCCCTCCACCTCCGCTACTCCTCCACCACCTCCCCCGATCCCCCCGCCTCCACGGGAAAGTCCCGCAGCTTCGGCAGCCCATCGTGCATCGGCAGGACGGTCTCGGCGTAGTTGAGGTGGATGGTGGGGTGGAAGGGGATGGAGGGGAGGATGGCGGCGTGGACGTCGGTGAGGCCGAGGGTGGGGTGGCCGCTCATCAGGTGGCCGCCGCAGCGTGAGCAGAAGTGCCGCTCGCTCATGCCCGTCTTGTTGAACCGGCCGACCAGCCCGGCCCCCCGCGTGATCCTGACCTGCTCCGCCTTCCACAGGATGAAGGCCGTCAGCGGCGCCCCGGAATAGCTTCGGCAGGAGCTGCAATGACAAAAGCCCGTCTCGAGCGGCTCGCCCGAGGCCTCGATCTCCACCGCACCGCAAAAGCAGGTTCCCCTGTGCACGGCGTCCATCCGCGGCCCTCCTTGCGATCTTGAGCAGACCAAGGAGGATACTCTGGATGGCCCCGTCCGCAACGCTCCGGCCGGATGATGCGCTGGACGGGCAAGGCAATGTAACACCAGGGTTCCTGCCGTCGAGAAAGCGGTCGGGGCCGGCGCGTGGCCGCCGCTCCACAGGTGACAGGGCCCGCCGCCGTCCGCGATCAGCCGTGGCCGCCCGGCTCGGCAGTAGCGGCAGGTCGCTCGCCGATGGCGGCGGCGATCATGATTCCCGCCATCTTCTTCGCGATCCCGGCTGCCTCGGGCATGCCGCGGACATGGGCGGTGACGATCGCTCCCTCCTTGAGGAGCGCCAGCTGCTCGGCGAGCTGCTCGGGATCGCGCGCCCCCGCCTGCGCGCAGAGCCTGCCCAGATACGCCACGATCAACCGCTTGTGCTCGGCGGCCGCCCGGTGGGCCGGATGATCCTGGGCGCCGAACTCGCCCGCGGCGTGGATGAAGGCGCAGCCGGAAAAGCCGAGCCCCTTGAAGGCCCGGCCGCGAAACCAGTCCTCCAGCGCGTCGAACATCGCCAGCAGGCGCTCGCGCGGATCAGGCGAGGCCTTCTCCATCTCGCCCGTGAGCCAGCCGCGGAACTGCTCGTCGCGGCGCTGCAGGGCGGCGAGGATGAGCTCGTCCTTCGAGCGGAAGTGCTTGTAGAGCGTCATCTTCGCGACGCCGGCTTCCGCCAGGATCTTGTCGATGCCGGTGGCGTTGAAGCCGCCGGTGTAGAAAAGGCGCAGGGCAGCATCGACGAGCTCGTCGCGACGGGACTGCAACTCGGTTCCTCCGAAAGCCAGACAGTTCTGTCTACGTTTGCCGCAGCATTCCTTTGAAAACAAGAGGTTTCGCCATTCGCGCGGCCTTGTGGCCAAATTGGGTTGACAAGAAGACAGACTGGTCTGTATATTCCCTTCGACACCAAGCCAAGACGACAAGGGAGGATCCCAATGACCCGCATTCCGCTTCCCGCCTCCATCGACGCCGCTCCCGCCGCGGCCCAGCCGCTGCTCGGGGGCGTGCAGAAGATGCTCGGCAGCGTTCCGAACCTGTTCCGGATCACGGCCAACAGCCCCGCCTCGCTCGAAGGCTATCTCGGCCTCAACGGCGCCCTGGCGAAGGGCAGCCTCAAGCCCCAGACCCGGGAGCGGATCGCCCTGGCGGTCGCCCAGATCAACGGCTGCGACTACTGCCTCTCGGCGCACTCGTACCTCGCCAAGAACCTGGCGAAGCTCGACGACGCGGAGATCGCCGCCAACCGCAACGGCACCTCGAGCGATCCGCATGCCGATGCCGCCGTCCGGTTCGCCGTGAAGCTGGTCCGCGAGCGCGGCCGGGTGAGCGATACCGACGTGTCCGCCGTGAGGATGGCCGGCTACAGCGACGCCGAGATCGTCGAGATCGTGGCCCACGTCGCGCTCAACACGCTCACCAACTACCTCAACGAGGCGTTCCGGACGCCGATCGATTTCCCGGTCGTCAGCGCCAGCGCCGCCTGACGAACAAGGACGCCGCGAACGGCGCTCCCCTCTACGCACCGTTTGCGGCGTCCTCCCTGCCAGCGAGGAGATTTCGCAATGAGCCGCCCCCCGCTTCCCCCCTTCGACGAAAGCTCGGCCACGGCCAAGGTCCGGATGGCAGAGGACGCCTGGAACAGCCGGTCGCCGGAGCAGGTCGCCCTCGCCTACACGCCCGACAGCCGCTGGCGGAACCGCGCCGAGATCTTCCAGGGCCGCGAGAAGATCGTCACCTTCCTGACCCGCAAATGGGCCCGGGAGCTGGACTACCGGCTCATCAAGGAGCTCTGGGCCTTTCACGGGAACAGGATCGCGGTGCGCTTCGCCTACGAGTACCGCGACGACAGCGGCTCGTGGTTTCGCGCCTACGGGAACGAGAACTGGGAGTTCGCCCCGGACGGCCTGATGCGCCACCGCGTCGCCTCCATCAACGACCTGCCGATCACCGAGGAGCAGCGCCTGTTCCGCTGGCCGCTGGGCACCCGCCCGGAGGACCACCCGGACCTGTCGGCGCTGGGGCTCTAGAAGCCGCGGCAACGTCCGGCACCGCTCCGGCGGTGCCGGTCCCCGAGGAGAACGGGCGCCCCCGGGCTTGCCGCGGACCGACGAGTCCCGCGGGCGGGAGGGGTCTGCCTGGTACGCACCGGTAGCGCGCACGCAGATGGCGCTGCCCCACCCCAAGGCAAAGGACGACTCCGATGACCAGCAAGCACGATCACGACTGCGGCTGCGGCACCACCCGCGAGACCGTGGATCTGGCCCGCCGCCGTGTGCTGACGGGTGCTGCAGCGGCCGCCGCGGCAGGCGCTGCCGTGGCCGGGGGGCGCGCCGCATCGGCCGCCACCGACGAGGCGCGCGCGCTCTACGCCGATCCCGACGAGCCGGGGCTGCCGCAGGTCGACATGACGATCGAGCCCGGACGCACGGCCCTGGTCGTCACCGATCCCCAGGTCGACTTCCTCTCCGAGAGCGGCGTGACGTGGGGCGTCGTCGGGGAGAGCGTCACCGAGCAGGGAACCGTCGACAATATCGAGCGCCTGTTCGCCGCGGCGAAGGCCGCCGGCATGCCGGTCTTCATCTCGCCCCACTACTACTACCCGCACGATCACAAATGGAAGTTCGAGGGAACGCTCGAGAAGACCATGCACGCGATCGGCATGTTCGACCGGCCCGGTCCCCTCAAGCTCGACGGCTTCGAAGGCTCCGGCGCCGACTGGATGCCACAGTACAAGAAGTACATCGAGGATGGCGAGACCGTCGTCTGCTCGCCCCACAAGGTCTACAGCCCTGCCCAGAACGATCTCAACCTGCAGCTCCGCAAGCGTGGGATCGACAAGGTGATCCTGGCCGGCATGTCGGCCAACCTGTGCACCCAGGCGCATCTCTACGAGCTTCTCGAGCTCGGCTACGAGGTCGCCGTGGTGCGCGACGCCACCGCGGGCGCAAAGGTGCCCGAGGGCGACGGCTACCTCGCCGCCATCATCAACTTCCGGATGGTCGCCAACGGCCTCTGGTGGACGGACGACGCCGTGGAGCGGATCGCCCGCTCGGCCTGATCCCGCCATCGAGGGCCGGGATGGTCCGGGGCCGGATGAGGATTCCCTCCCCCCAAGGCTCCCCGTCTCGGCCCTCCTGTCCGCCGCGGCTGCCCCTGGCTCCCCTCCGGGGGTAGCCGCGGAAGCCCGGAGTCCCGCCAACCTTCCTGCGGTGCCTCCCCCGGCATGCGCGGGACGTGTCCGCCGGGCCCCGGCGCTGCGGTCGGTGCGGCGCGTAAGCGCCCCGACCCGGCCGGCTTGCCGGGACACCTCGAAAAAGAGAAAGAGGAAGCCGCGCGCAGCGCCTTGCGCGGCTTCCCTGGCTTCAGCCCCGCAGGATCTGCGTCCCGAACCCGTGCTCGGTGAAGAGCTCGAGGAGGATGGCGTGGGGCACGCGGCCGTCGAGGATCACCGCGGCGTCGACCCCGCGCTCGACGGCGCCCAGGCAGGTCTCGATCTTGGGGATCATGCCGCCGGAGATGGTGCCGTCGGCGATCCAGGCGCGCGCCCGCGTGTCGGTCAGGGTGGCGACGAAGTTGCGGGTGGCGTCCATGACGCCGCGCACGTCGGTGAGCATCATGAGCTTGCGGGCGCGCAGCGCGCCGGCGATGGCGCCGGCGGCGGTGTCGGCGTTGATGTTGTAGGTCTGGCCGTCGGCGCCGACGCCGATGGGAGCGATCACCGGGATGAAGTCGGTGCCGCGCAGCGTGTCGAGGAGGCTCGTGTTGATGCGCTGCGGATCGCCCACGAAGCCCAGATCGACCGCCTCCTCGATGAGCGAATCGGGGTCGCGCTTCGTGCGCTTGAGCTTGACGGCCTCGATCAGCCCGCCGTCCTTGCCGCAGATGCCGATGGCCTTGCCGCCGGCGGTCTGGATGGCGGTGACGATCTCCTTGTTGATCTTGCCGGCCAGCACCATCTCGACCACCTCGACGGTGGCAGCGTCGGTGACCCGCAGCCCATCGACGAAGCTGCTCTCGATCTTGAGGCGCCCCAGCATCGCCTTGATCTGCGGGCCGCCGCCGTGGACCACCACGGGGTTGATGCCGACCTGCTTCAAGAGCACGACGTCGCGGGCGAAGTCGCGGGCGACGGTCTCGTCGCCCATGGCGTGGCCGCCATACTTGATGACCATGACGGCACCCTGGTAGCGCCGCATGAAGGGCAGCGCCTCGATCAGGGTGCGGGCGATCTCGGGCGGCCCGCCCGGCAGGTCGGTGTCGCTCATCGGTCGGATCCCGTGGCTTTGGGAAGCGCGTAGAACGCCAGGACCGCGCGCAGCTCGGCGATGCCGCCCTGCTTGCGGGAGCTCGTCACGAGCGGCTCGGGCAGGGCCCCGCGCTGCCGGCGCAGCTCGGTGGTGATCTCCTCGGTGAGCTCGGCCAGGCGCTGCGGCCCGACGAGATCGCCCTTGGTGAGCACCACCAGGAACGGCACCGCCGCGTCGCCCAGGATCTCCAGGGCCTCGCGGTCGTTCTTCTTGAAGCCATGACGCGAGTCGATGAGCACGCAGACCAGCTGCAGGCTCGGCCGACCGCGCAGATA
The DNA here is from genome assembly GCA_029211145.1 of Marinimicrococcus flavescens. GTDB lineage: Bacteria > Pseudomonadota > Alphaproteobacteria > Geminicoccales > Geminicoccaceae > Marinimicrococcus > Marinimicrococcus flavescens. The sequence continues at coordinate 34,712 of JARGEQ010000092.1, read as the reverse complement.
GTCGAAGACCAGATCGGTCCAGCTGTCGACCTTGGCCTTGGGCGCCTTGGCGTAGCCGTAGCCCGGCAAGTCGACGAGGCAGAGCCTGCCGACGGCGAGGTCGAAGAGGTTGATCTCCTGGGTGCGGCCCGGCGTGTTGGAGGTCCGCGCCAGCCCGTTGCGCCCGGTGAGCGCGTTGATCAGGCTCGACTTGCCGACATTGGAGCGGCCGGCGAAGGCGATCTCCGGCGTCGCCGGCGCCGGCAGCTGGTCGGCCTTGGCGATACCGCGCACGAACTCGCAGCCTTGCGCGAACAGCAGCCTGCCGGCCTCGAGGTCGAGGCCCTCGAGGCCGGCGATGGTCGCCTTGTCGTCGGTGGTGCGGCCGTCGCCGGCCGCGTTCTCTGGCCCCTGCATGGGCGCCTCCCCAGGCCGCGGGCTCAGCCGGCCTTCACGCCCATCCGCCGCATGATCACCCACTGCTGGAGGATCGACAGCGTGTTGTTCCAGGTCCAGTAGACCACGAGACCGGCCGGGAAGGTCGCGAACAGGAAGGTGAACATCACCGGCAGGAAGTTCATGACCTTGGCCTGGGTCGGATCGGCGGGCTTCGGGTTGAGGCGCTGCTGCAGCCACATGGTGAAGCCCATCAAGAGCGGCCACACGCCGATCATGAGCATTGCCGGCACCTCGAAGGGCAGCAGGCCGAAGAGGTTGAAGATGGTGGTCGGATCGGGTGCCGAGAGGTCGTTGATCCAGCCGAAGAACGGCGCGTGGCGCATCTCGATGTTGACGAACAGCACCTTGTAGAGCGCGAAGAACACCGGGATCTGCACGAGGATCGGCAGGCAGCCCGACATCGGGTTCACCTTCTCGCGCCGGTAGAGCTCCATCAGCTCCTGGTTCATCTTCGCCCGGTCGTCGCCGTGGCGCTCGCGCAGCTTCATCATCTCGGGCTGCAGCTTCTTCATCTGGCTCATCGCCCGGTAGGACTTGTTGGCCAGCGGGAAGAAGAGGATCTTGACGACCAGGGTCAGCAGCAGGATCGCTACGCCGTAATTGCCGACGAGCTTGTAGAAGAAGTCGAGGACGTGGAAGATCGGCTTGGTGAGGAAGTAGAACCAGCCGAAGTCGACCGCGCGGTCGAACAGCGGCACGCCGTAGCGCTCCTCGTAGGCGTCGAGCTTGTCGACTTCCTTCGCACCGGCGAACAGGCGGTCGGTGATCTCGACCGTCTGGCCGGGGGCGACCGTCATGGCCTCGCCCAGGAAGTCCGACTGGTAGCGATGCTCGCCGCCCGGCCCCATGGTGTGGCGGAAGCTCGCCTTGATCGGCCGCTCCTGGGCCGGCACCAGCGAGGTCAGCCAGTACTTGTCGGTAAAGCCCAGCCAGCCGCCGGTCGACTGGAACTCGACCAGACGCTCTTCCTGGAGGTCGTCATAGTCCGGCTCCTTGAGCGAGCCGCCGAGAACGCCGATCGGGCCCTCGTGAAGGATGTAGTAGCCCAGCGTCTCGGGCGTGCCCCAGCGGCTGACGAGACCGTAGGGATAGAGGGTGACCGGCTCGCCGCTCTCGTTGGTAACGCTGCGCGAGACGGTGAACATGTAGTTCTCGTCGATCGAGAACTGCTTGGCAAAGCGCAGGCCCGCGCCGTTGTCCCAGCTCAGGGTGACGGGCGAGTCCGGCTTCAGCGCCTCGCCGTCGGCCTGCCACTGCGTCTCGGCGCCGGGGACTGCCGTCCCCTCCTGGCCGGCGACCCAGCCCAGCTCGGCAAAATAGGGCGCCGGCGCCCCCGGCGGGCTCAGCAGCACGATCTCGGGCGACTGCCGGTCGACGCTCGCGTGATAGTCGGCCAGCGTCACATCGTCGATCCGCGAGCCCACGGTCGAGAGCGAGCCGTGCACGCGGCCATTGTCGATAGGGATGCGCGGCACGCTGGCCAGCACCTGCTTGCGGTCGGCCGGCAGCGCGGCGGCCGTCGACACGCCCGGGACCTGGCCCGGGACCTGACCGGGAACCGCACCGCCGGACCGGGCGCCGGGCTGCGGCGTCACCGTTTCCTGCGCGGTGGTCTGCGGGGCGTCACCCTGCTGTGCCTCACGGACGGCCGGCCCGCCGTAGAAATACTGGAAGGCCAGGATGATGCCGACCGACAGCACGATCGCCAGGATGAGGTTGCGTTGCTCCGTCATGACGGCAAAGGGCTCCAGCCAGAATCCGGACGCTCAGCCGTGGCCCGTGGGGGCGGCGGCCGGGTCATTCGCTATCGGGGAAAGGCGTGGCGGCACGGGATCGAGCCCGGACCCGCCCCAGGGATGGCAGCGCGCGAGACGGCGCAGGGCGAGCCACGAGCCGCGCAGGGCGCCATGCTCGGCCAGGGCCTCGAGGGCGTATTCCGAGCAGGAAGGCACATAGCGGCAGGCAGGCCCGATCACCGGCGAAATAAGCCAGCGATAGCCCAGCACGAGGCCGCGCAGCAGGAGGACGGGCGGGCTCAGGCGCGGCTCTTGCGCAGCTTGCGCTCGGCACCGGCAAAGCTCTGCCGCACATCCTCGAGAAGTTTGTCGAACGGGCATTTCAGCACCGGCGTCCGGGCGACGAGCACATAATCGCGGCCCGGACTCGCCACCTCGTGCGCAGCCAGCCGCACCGCCTCGCGCAGCCGGCGCTTGGCACGGTTGCGGATGACGGCAGAGCCGAGCTTGCGGGTCGCGGTGAAACCGACACCGGCCACCTCCTCGTCACGCGGCGCGCCGCGTTCGACGCATTGCAGCAGGAACGCGGGTGTGTTCCAACGTGCTCCGCGTGCCGCCGCGAGGAACTCGGCCCGTTTGAGCAGCCGGACCACCCGGACGGGCGGGCCGGCTCCTTCGTCCGTCAAGCCGACAGACGCTTGCGCCCGCGAGCCCGGCGGTTGGCCAGGATCCTCTGACCGCCTTTCGTGGCGCTCCGGGTACGGAAGCCGTGACGACGCTTCCGGACAAGGCGGCTCGGCTGATAGGTCCGCTTCACGACATCACCTCTGCGCAGGGAAAAACGGAAAAACGCTGGGCGGGTATAAGCAGGCGCCCGGCGGCTGTCAAACTACAGGTCGAGCCCTTGTGAAAGGCCGCGATTGGTCGCACGCCCCGAGCGGTGGCATCACCGCAGGGAAAGCCTGCCACCATGGGGACGCAGCAGCACGTGATCCGGCCTCTCCTCCTCCTCGTTCTCTGCCTCGCCGGCGCCCCGGCGGCGGCAGCTCCCGCCGCCGACCTCTGGCCGCGCTGGCAGCGCCACGACCCGGCCTCCACGCTGAGCGTCGACCACGGACCTTGGGGCCGGCTCCTCGCGCGCCACGTGAAGCCGCTCCCGGACGGCTCGACCGCCTTCGCCTATGGCGCGGTGAGCGCGGCCGACCGCAAGGCCCTCGAGGCTTATCTGGCCGACATGCAGAAGGTCGCCGTGAGCCTCCTCGCGCGCCCGGCCCAGCTCGCATACTGGATCAACCTCTACAACGCGCTCACCGTCGAGACCATCCTCGAGCACTACCCGGTGGCCTCGATCCGCGACATCGACATCTCGCCAGGTCTCTTCAGCGACGGGCCATGGGGTGCGAGGCTCGCCGCCGTGGAGGGCGAGAGCCTGTCGCTCGACGATATCGAGCACCGCATCCTGCGGCCGATCTGGGGCGATCCGCGGATACACTATGCCGTCAACTGCGCCTCGCGCGGCTGCCCCGACCTGCAGCCCGAGCCTTTCCTGGCCGAGCGCGTCGACCATCAGCTGAGCGCCGCCGCGATCGACTATGTGAACCATCCGCGCGGCGTCGCTCTCGAGGGCGGCGAGATCGTCGTCTCCAGCATCTATCGCTGGTTCGTCGAGGATTTCGGCGGCGACGAGCGCGGCGTGCTGCGGCACCTCGCGGCCTTCGCCGCCCCGCCGCTCGCCATGGAGCTCGCCGGCCGCGACGCCATCGACGGCTACGCCTACGACTGGAGCCTCAACGATGTACCGGCCGGGCGTTGACGGCTCTTCGAGCTTCCCCGTGTCGCAACATGTTATAAGAATGGCTGCCGCCGGGTCAGGGTGTGGAACTGGGGGACGATGGCAAGAGCGGTTGATCGCCCGACACCGGGCCGCGGCCTGTCCGCGCGCATCCTCGCCCTGACGGTGGCGTTCGTCCTCCTGGGCGAAGTCCTCATCTACGTGCCGTCGATCGCCCGCTTTCGCCTGTCCTTTCTCGAGGAGCGGGTCGCGGGGGCGCATCTGGCGGCGCTCAGCCTCGACGTGCCCCACGCCGGCAGCCTGCCGCCAGAGCTGGAGGCACGGCTGCTCCGGCACGCTGGCGTGCTGGCGATCACGCTCTGGCGGCCGGATGCCGAGCTGATGCTGGGCCGGGTGGAATCGGTCGATGCGGTCTTCGACCTGCGCCGCAAGACGCCCCTGAGCCTCGTGCTCGCCAGCCTCGGCACGGTGGTCCGTGGCGAGGGCCGGATGATCCGCGTGGTGGCGGGCTCGTCGCTGGAGCCGGAGACCGTCATCGACGTGATCCTCGACGAGACGGCCATGCGCAGCGCCATGCTCGACTATTCCTGGCGCATCCTGCTGCTCTCGCTGGTGCTCTCGGCGATCGTCGCCTCGCTGCTGTTCTTCGGCCTCAGGCGAATGATCGTGCTGCCCCTGCGCGGCATCACCGAGCGGCTGGCAGCGTTTCGCGAACGCCCGGAGGTGGCGACCGACGAGCGGCCGCCGACGCGGCGCCGCGACGAGATCGGGGTGGTCGAGCGCGAGCTGGCCGAGATGCAGCGCGGCCTGCGCCGGGCGCTGGCCGAGAAGACCCGGCTCGCAGCGCTGGGTGCTGCGGTGAGCAAGATCAACCACGACCTCAAGAGCATCCTCGCCAGCGCCGTGCTGGTCTCCGACCGCCTGGAGAGCAGCGCCGACCCGGCGGTCAGGAGCGTGACGCCGCGGCTGGTCGACAGTCTCGACCGGGCGATCCGCCTGTGCGCCGAGACGCTGCGCTTTGCCCGCGAGCAGCCGCCCGAGCTGCAGCCGCGGCGCTTTGCCCTGCGCGAGCTGGTCGACGAGGTCGGCGCTGCCGTGACCAGCGACGCGCCGCGGCTCGCCTGGCGCAACCAGGTCGACGCATCGCTCGATGTCACGGCCGACCGCGACCAGCTCTACCGGGTGCTGCTCAATCTCGGCCGCAACAGCCGCCATGCCCTGGGCGAGCAGGCGGGCGAGATCAGGGTCGCTGCCGGGCGCAGGGGCTCGCAGGTGCGTATCGAGGTCAAGGACAACGGGCCCGGGCTGCCTGAGCAGGTCCTGCCGCACCTCTTCGAGAGCTTCTCGGGCTCCACCAAGGCGGGCGGCAGCGGTCTGGGGCTGGCCATCTGCCTGGAGATCATGCGGGCGCATGGCGGCGACATCGCCCTGCTTGACACCGGCCGCCAGGGCACCAGCTTCGAGCTGAGGCTGCCGGCACGCATCCCGCACGCCGCGGCCGCGAGCGGAGAAGCCTGATGCGCCCCACGCAAGCGATCCTGCTGGCCTCGCTCCTGGCGGTGGCCTCCTGCGGATGGAAGGGCCCCGAGCTCGCCGGCGAGCCTGGCCTGCAATACAGGATCGAGAGCTTCTACCGGGACCGCGCATGGGAGCGGAACGCCACCTGCCTGCAGCCGCGCATGGACATCACCAGCGTGCAGATCCTCGAGGACACGCCGGAGCGGATGGTGCTGGACGTCCGCTACTACTGGCAGGACAACGTGTTCGGCAACGACGATGACGGCAGGTTCGGGGTGCGGGTCGGGGTCGGCGGCTGCTCCGGCTTCAGCCAGCGGACCTTCGTGCTCGACCGGACCACCGGCGGCGACCTCGTCGTGCGCTCGATGACCGGCCCACAGCGCGACAGCTGAGGCCGCACCTCAACCCTCCCGGAAGGCGGCCTCGCCGGTCCTGAAGAGCCGGTCGGTGAGGTAGGAGAGGATCGTCCGCTCGCCGACCGTCAGCTCGACATCGACCACCATGCCGGGAGCGATCTCGAGCTCGCCCGGCGCGGCACCCAGCCGGGCGGTGTCGGTGACCACGGTGACCGGATAGCTCAGATTGCCGGTCAGCGGCTCGGGCACCGCGTCGGCGGCGATCCGTGCGATGCGGCCGGAGAGGCTGCCGAAGCGCAGGAAGTCGTAGGCGTGGACCTTGACGGTCGCCGTCAGCCCCTCGCGCAGCCGTCCGATATCCTCGTTGGCCACTCGCGCCTCGACCACCAGCCCCTCCTCCGACGGCACGATCCGCAGCAGCGTCTCGTTGGCGCCGACCGCCTGACCCGGCCCGGCCACCGCAAGGTCCTGGACGATCCCGTCGACCGGAGCGCGCAGCAGCATGCCCTCGAGGAGAACGTCCTGGGCGCGCAGCTGCTCGCGCAGCCGATCGCGATCGGCCCTGGCGCGCGCCAGCTCGGCCAGCACCTCGCTCTTCCACTCGGTCTCGAGGCCGGCCAGACGGCTCTCGCTCTCGGCAAGCGCCGCCCTCGCCGCGGCCGCCGCAGCCTTCGCCCGCTCGAGCTCGCCCTCGCCGTCGGCGACCTCCTTTTGCATGCTCGTGTGCTTGATCCGCGGATAAAAGCCGCGCTCGGTCAGCTCGCTCACCGCCTCGGCCTGCTGACGCAGCAGCTTGAGCCCGTTCTGGCGCTGCGCCACGCCGGCCAGCGCCTCGCGGACCGCGCCGCGGCGGGTCTCGATGGCCTGCGTCAGGGTCTCACGGCGGCCGGCCAGGGCTGCGGCGCGGGCCTGCAGCAGCCCGGCCTCCGCCTCCACCAGGTCGGGTCGCGCCGTCACGACAGCCGGATCGACCGCCAGCGGCGTCCCCTCCGCCTCGCTCTCGAGGCGGGCCACCTCGGCGGTCCGCACCTGCCAGCGGCCGAGCAGCTCGGCATGCTCCGGCTCGCGCACGTCGGGATCGAGGCGCAGCAGCGGCGCCCCTGCGGTCACCTGGTCGCCCTCGCGCACCATCACCTCGGCGACCCGGCCGCCGCGCGCATGGTTCACGAGCTTGACCCGCCCGGCCGGCTCCACCCGGCCCTGGGCGCGCACGATCTCCTCGACCTCGGCCCAGGCGGCCCAGCCGAAGCCGGCCACGAGGATCAGGGCCACGAGCCCGAGCAGCACGCCCGCCAGGGGCGAGCTGGCGTCCTGCAGCAGGGCGCGGGTGTCGGCATCCGCCAGACGGCCGATCGGTCGCATGAAAATCTCCTAGCCCAAGGCGTGCAGGCCGCGGCGGCCGGCGCGTGACTGGGCCGCTGCCGCCACGTCGGCCGGTGCCCCCTGCCGGGCGATCCGGCCGTTCTGCATGAGAACCGCCTGGTCGCATGCCTGGAGGGCTGCGAGACGGTGGGTGACGAGGATGATGGTGCGCCCGCGCCCGGCCCGGCGGATATTGCCGAGAAGACGCGCCTCGCTGGCGGGATCGAGAGCGCTGGTGGCCTCGTCGAGGATGATGATGCGCGGGTTGCGCACCACGGCGCGGGCCGCCGCCAGAAGCTGGCGCTGGCCCGCCGAGAGACCGCTGCCCCCCTCGCCCAGCAGCGTCTCGTAGGCATCGGGCAGGCGCAGGATGGCCTCGTGCAGACCGACGAACTTGGCAGCTGCCACGATGCGCGCGGGATCGGCCCCGGCCGAGCCCAGCGCGATGTTCTCGCCGATGCTGCCGGCGAAGAGCTGGATGTCCTGTGGCACCACGCCGATCTGCCGACGATAGTCGTTCAGCGCCACCTCGCGCAGGTCGCGTCCGTCGACGAGGATCCGCCCCTCCTGCGGCAGCTCGAGGCCGAGCAGGAGCTTGACCAGCGTGCTCTTGCCCGAGCCCGGCGGGCCGATGACACCAAGCATGGTGCCAGGCTCGATGGCGAGGTCGACGCCGTCCAGCGCCGGCTGGCGATCGGCGGCGTAGCGGAAGGTGACGGCGTCGAGGGCGATCCGTCCCGACAGCCGGGCCAGCGGCGCCCGCCCGCCGCCCTGCTCCTCGGCCCCCTCGTCCATGAAGGCCGCGAGCCGGATCACCGCCTCGCGGGCCTGCTGGATCTGGTGCCAGGCGAAGAAGGCCTGACGGACCGGGGCCAGCACCCGGCCGGCGAGAATGGTAGCGGCGATGAGGGCACCCACCGACAGCTCGCCGGCGACGATCTGCCGGGCCCCCACATAGACCAGCACCAGCCCCGCCAGATGCTGCAGAGCCTGGCCCGCCGCGCCCACGAGGTTGCCGAGGCTGCCGGCGCGAAAGCCGGTGCAGGCGGTCTCGAGCAGGCGCGCTTCGTAGCGCCCGGCGATCACCCGCTCGAGGCCCAGCGCCTTGACGGTGAGCGCCTGGCCCACCGCCTCGCCGAGCGCTGCCGCGCGGGCGGCGCTCGACCGGCCACCGCTGCGTGCGAGCTCCTTCTGCTCGCGGTGCGCCACGAGCGAGAGCAGCCCGAAGACCGGCACCACGGCAAGGGTGATCCAGGCCAGCACCGGCGCCAGCACGAACAGCGCCACCAGGAACAGCGCCACGAAGGCGAGATCCACCGCCAGCAGCGGAAGCTGCCCGGTGAGGAAGCTGCGGAGCTGGTCCACCTGGCGCAGCCGCTCGAGCATCCCGGCACTTCCCGCCCCCTCGAACGCCCGATAGGGCAGCCGCAGGAGATGGGCCAGCGCCTCGCGGCCGAGCGCCACGTCGAGCCGCGCTCCGGTGAGGCTGGAGATACGCCCGCGCACGCCGCGCAGCATCAGCTCGCAGGCGATCAGGGTGAGCATTCCCACTGCGAGCACATCGAGGGTCTGGAGGGCGCCGTGATTGATGACCTTGTTGTAGACGGTCATCATGAAAAGGGGCACGGCCAGCGCCAGCAGGTTGATCAGCACCGAGGCGAGGCCGATCTGCCAGAGCGCCGGCCAGAGCGGCGCGAGGATCGGCTGCCGCCAGCCGCCGCGCGGCGTCGCGGAGGGCGCCGGGAGTGCGGGCGAGCGCGGCTCGTCGCGAGGCGGCGCGGCATCACCTGCCGGCGATGGCGCAGCGCTCCGCCGCCATGCCGGCGTGTCGCGGAAGACGAGCGCGGTGGCGGCCTTTCGGGCAGCACCTTCCGGGGTCGCGGTCGCGGCCTCGCCGGTTCGCGCGTCGACCAGCACGAGCTGGCTGCCGACCCGGGCGCGCACCAGCCAGGCCTCGCCCGGCTCGTGGCCGAGCAGCAGGAACGGCGGCCGCATCAGGCGCAGGCGCCAGGCCACCGCGCGGCGCCGCCGGCCGGCAAGCCCGGCCTTGCGGCCCAGCTCGAGCACCGCCGGCAGCCATTCGCCAGCCGCCAACCTCTGCGCCACGGAGCGCAGCTCGCCTTCGCCGCAAGTTTTGCCGAGTTGCCGGCAAAGCCTCACGAAGGCCGCCAGCACCACCTCGCCGGGTCCACCCGGCGAGGGCGCCTCTCCGATCGCGGCGGCGCCGCCGGGGGATGAGACGTCGGCTGGACCCATGCGCGCTCTCCGCAGGAGTTCGGGGGCCGACCGACGAGATGGTTTCTATCCCGTTAATATATTCCTTTAAGTTTCACCGCAACCATAATGCGTCAAAACCTCAATCCAGCGCGTAGGCCAGGAACTTGAGATAGGCGCTCTCCGGCAGGGCCGGATGGATCGGATGGTCGGGGCCGGCGCCGCCGCGATAGATCATCCGGGCGCTGCGCCCGGCGGCGCGGATGCCGATATAGACCTCGCGGGCGAAGGACGCCTCGTCGACATTGTGCGAGCAGGAGGCGATGCACAGGAAGCCGCCTTCCGCCACCAGGCCGGCGGCGCCGCGGGCGAGCTTGCGGTAGCCCTTGAGGCCGGCCGCGAGATCCTTGCGGCTCTTCACGAAGGCCGGCGGATCGCAGATCACCAGGCCGAAGCGCTCGCGGGCGGCGGCGAGATCGTCGATCGCCGCATAGGCCTCCTGCTTGCGAAAGCTGCAGCGCTCGGCCACGCCCTGGCGGCCAGCGCTCTCCTGGGCCATCGCCAGGGCGCTCTCGGCGCGGTCGACCACAACCACCTCGCGCGCCCCGCCGGCCGCGGCGTTCAGCGCGAAGCCGCCGGCATAGCTGTAGACGTCGAGCACCCGCTGGTCGCGGGCGAGACGGCGCACGAAAGCGCGATTGTCGCGCTGGTCGTAGTACCAGCCGGTCTTCTGCCCGCCCTGCGGGTCGCACACGAAGGAGAGCCCGTTCTCCTCGACCTCGAGCGGCCCGGTGGTCTCGCCGCGCACGACCCGCACCTCGGCCTCGAGCCCCTCGAGGCTGCGGATCGGGCTGTCGTTGCGCAGCACCACCAGCCGCGGCGCCAGCACCTGGTCGATCGCCGCCAGCAGCTCCTCCTCCTGTCGGTTCATGCCGACCGAGTTGAGCTGCACCACCAGGACGTCGCCGAACCGGTCGATGACCACGCCCGGCATCCCGTCGGCCTCGGCATGGACCAGCCGGTAGAACGGGCGGTCGAACAGCCGGTCGCGCAGCTCGGCGGCCCGCTTGAGGCGCCGGGCGAAGAACTTGGCGTCGATCCGCACCTCGACATTGCGCGTCAGGATCCGCGCAGCGATCAGCGAGTGCGGGTTGAAATGCGCCAGCGCCATGGCCTTGCCGTCGGCCGCCACCAGCCGCACGACGCTGCCCGGCGGCAGGGCCTTGGCGGCCGCGTCCATCTGGACCTCGTTGGAGTAGAGCCAGGGTCCGCCACCCCGCAGACGCTTGTCGTGGCCCTGAAGGATCCGGATGGTGGCGTCGGTCATTGTGTACTCCCGTGGGGCCGCCGCCCGCGCCCGGAGCGAGACCGCCCTGCGCGCCGAAGGGTGCGAGCAAAAAGGATAAACTGGTAGCGTGCCGTCGAGCATGATCGACGGGAGGCCTCCTCATGCACCATAACGCCTTGTTCCGGCAACTCCCGCCACGGGCGCTGGCGGCACTGCTCTGCCTCGCGGCACCCGCCCTGGCACAGGCTCCGCCGCCCCCCGAGCAGGCGAGCCCGCGGGCCGAGAAGACGCTTGCTGCCGCCGACCGCCACATGGTTGCGAGCGCCCATCCGAGCGCCACGCGAGCGGGTCTGGAGGTGCTGCGCAACGGCGGCAGCGCTGCCGATGCGGCGGTCGCGGTGCAGATGGTCCTGAACCTGGTGGAGCCGCAGTCCTCGGGCATCGGCGGCGGTGCCTTCATGCTTCACTGGGACGCGGCCAGCGGCGAGCTCGTCACCCTCGACGGCCGCGAGACCGCGCCGGCTGCCGCCGGTCTCGACCTGTTCCTCGAGGCCGACGGCACGCCCATGGGCTTTTGGGACGCGGTGATCGGCGGCCGCTCGGTGGGCACGCCAGGCACCCTGCGCCTGCTCGAGCGGGCGCACGAGCGCTGGGGGCGCAAGGAGTGGGCCCAGCTGCTGCAGCCGGCCATCGAGCTGGCCGAGAACGGCTTCGAGATCTCGCCGCGCCTGGCCGCGGCCATCGCCGAGAACCAGGAGCGCGGCCCCGACCGCTTCGCCGCCGCCCGCGCCTACTTCTACGACGAGAGCGGCGCGCCCCTGCCCGCCGGCACGCTCCTGAAGAACCCCGACTTCGCAGAGACGCTCCGGACCATCGCCAAGGACGGCGCCGACGCCTTCTACGAGGGGCCGATCGCCCGGGATATCGTCGCCACCGTACGCGGCGCCGAGAGTAATCCGGGGCTTTTGAGCGCGGAGGATCTGAAGGGCTACGAGGTGGTCGAGCGGCCGGCGGTCTGTCTGCCCTATCGCGCCTTCGAGGTCTGCGGCATGGGCCCGCCGAGCTCCGGCGGCCTCGCCGTGGGGCAGATCCTGGGCCTGCTCGAGCATGTCGACATGCGCGGGCTGGGGCCGACCGCCGACGGTATCCACATGCTCCTCGAGGCATCCCGTCTGGCCTTCGCCGACCGCGACACCTACGTGGCCGACAGCGACTTTGTGCGGGTGCCGGTGGCGGGCATGATCGATCCCGCCTACCTCACCAGCCGCGCCCAGCTCCTCGGCCTCGATGCCAGCATCGGCCTGGCGCAGGCCGGCAACCCGCCGTGGCGCGACCGCGAGCTGCGCGCTGCCGACACCAGCCGCACCGAGCGCGGCACCAGCCACTTCGTGGTGGTCGACGGCGACGGCAACGCCGTCTCGATGACCACCACCATCGAATCGGGCTTCGGCAGCCGGCTCATGGTGCGCGGCTTCCTGCTCAACAACGAGCTTACCGACTTCTCCTTCGCGCCCGAGAAGAACGGCAGGCCGATCGCCAACCGGGTCGAGAGCGGCAAGCGGCCGCGCAGCTCGATGGCGCCCACCATGGTCTTCGACGCCGAGGGCGCGCCCTTCTTGCTGGTGGGTTCACCCGGTGGCAGCCGGATCATCGGCTATGTGGCGCAGACCCTCGTGGGCGTGCTGGATTGGGGCATGGACGTTCAGCAGGCGATCGACATGGGCCGGGTGATCAACCGCAACGGCGATAGCGAGCTCGAGGCCGGCACGCCGGTGGCGGCACTCGAGGAGGCGCTGGCCGCACGCGGCCACACGGTCAAGCAGCGCGAGCAGGCCAGCGGGCTTCACGCCGTGATGCTGGCCGACGGCAAGCTTCTGGGCGGCGCCGACCCGCGCCGCGAGGGCCTGGCCCTGGGTGACTAGCGGGCGAGGAGCGCGCGTGTCAGATCGCCGCGCGCGCTCCCTGTCGCATGGCGGGAGACGCCCGAGGCCATATCCTCGGAGTCAACGGGCGTCGGGAGGTGTCCGCCCACCCAGCATGGACGAGCGCGCATGAATGTCGACAAGCGGACGGCAAAGGCCGCGGCAGCCCACCAGCCTGCCGTGCCCGGGCTGTCGATGGAGGAGCTGGAGCACGAGCTGCGCACGCCGCTCACCTCGATCCGGCTCCTGCTCGAGATCATGCGCGACTGCCCCGATCTGTGCGAGGACCAGCGGCGCCGCTTTCTCGAGGTCCTGCTGGTCGACGAGGCCCGGCTGTCACGCACGGTGGAACGCCTGCTCGGCAGCGCCAGCCTGCGCCGCCTGGCCGACTGAGGCGTCAGCCCGCTTCGGGCAGGGCCGTGGCCAGACGGCCGCCCAGGCGCACCGGCTCGATCCGCTTCGCAAGCCCCGTGCGGTCGTCGGTCTCGACATAGACGGCGCACAAGGTGGCCTCCCCCAGCGCCGGCTCGAGACGGCGCTGCGGGATGTCACTGCGGAAGCGGGCCAGCGCCCCCTCCTTCTCCATCCCGATCACGCTGTCATAGTCGCCGGTCATCCCCAGATCGGTGATGTAGGCGGTGCCCCCGGGCAGGATCTGCGCATCGGCGGTTGGCACATGGGTGTGGGTGCCGGCCACCAGGCTCGCTCTGCCGTCGAGGAAGTGGCCCAGCGCCATCTTCTCGCTGGTGGCCTCGGCATGGACGTCGACCAAGATAGCGTCGGCATTGCCGCCCAGGATGTTGCGCGCGAGCTCGGCCTCCAGCGCGCGGAACGGGTCGTCATAGCTGCCCATGAACAGCCGACCCATCACCTGCGCCACCACCAGCCGCTTGCCGCGCGCCGTGCGAACCTCGGTGAGGCCGCGACCGGGCGTGCCCGGCTGCATGTTCATCGGCCGGACCAGCCGCGGCTCGCCGTCGATGAAGCCGATCATCTCGCGCTGGTCCCAGCTGTGGTTGCCCAGCGTGATGGCGTCGGCACCGGCGTCGAAGAACTCCTTGCAGATCGCCGCGGTGATGCCGAAGCCGCCGGCGGCGTTCTCGCCATTCACCACCACCGCGTCGAGGCGCAGCTTCTCGCGCAGGCCGGGGAGGTTGTCGGTGAGAACGGTGCGGCCGGCCCGGCCCACCACGTCGCCCACATAGATGATCCGCAAGTCTCTTCCTCAGTCTCTCGAAAGCGTGGGGGTGGGTGCGAAGCGGCGCACGGCAGACTCGGTCACCAGATAGTCGAGGCGCTGGTCGTGGTCGTCGACCGGGACCTCCGGCACCGCCTGCAGCTCGAAGGCATAGCCTACCACCACCGGCCGGAGCCCCATGTCGCGCAGGCGCTCGAGGGTGCGGTCGTAGAAGCCGCCGCCATAGCCGAGCCTGCGGCCCTCCTCGTCGAACCCCAACAGCGGCACCACCACCACCCGCGGCTCCTCCACGGGCGCGCTCTCGAGCGGCTCGAGCACGCCGAAGCCGCCCTCCAGCAAGGGCTCTCCGCGCCGCCAGACGTGCAGCACCAGCGGCAGGCCGGGACCCGCCTGGCGGGGCAGCAGCACGCGGCTGTCACGGTCGAGCAGCTTCTCGATGACAGGCAGGGTGTCGATCTCGCGGCGCAGCGGCCAGAACACCGAGACCGGCCCCTCGGCGGGGCCGATGACTTCCCACAGGCGCTCGGCCGCGGCGCGCGACCGGCGCCGGGCATCCTCGGGATCCAGGACCGCGCGCTTCCTGCGAAGAAGCGCCCTCAGCTCGGCTTTGCGCTTGATGATGATCGCTTCGGTCCCGTGAGGGGGCGGCGCCACCATGGCCGTCTCGTGTCGCTATCGCTCCTGGGACCTGCGTTGCAGGTGGGCGCCGGATGCCAGAACCACGGCCCTGACAGAGCCAGCCCCCTTGGGAACGAATTAGGCCCGGGTGCTTGATGGACACTGCTCGAACCGGGCAGCAACCGCCAATCGAGTATCTAGGCGCTCTCCAGCTCGCCAGCAAGGCGTTCCAGACGCTCGGCGATCTTTTCCATCGCCTTGACCCCGGATTCCTCGTGCGCCTTGGCGTCGAGGGTGGCGCGGGTGCGGAGCTGCTGGATCTCCTCGTAGGCATCCATCAGCTCGTCGGCGACCAGCAGGCTGGTCAGCAGCATGGCGCGCGCCTCGGTGAGCTGCGGGTTGCGGCGCAGCACCTCCGAGGCCTTGCTGTCGATATAGCCGGAGAGCCGCTTGAGCCGCGTCTCCTGCCCCTCGTCGCACTGCAGGTTGTGCCGCCGTCCGGCGATCGTGATGTCGACCATCGGCATTGCCTAGGCTCCCAGCAGCTCGTCGATCCCGTCGATGGCGCGATCGAGACGGTCGTGCACCGTCTCCGCCGTCTCCATGAGCCGCGCATGACGCTCTTGAAGGGCGGCCAGCTCGCGCCGCAACCCGTCGCATTCGGCGCGCAGGCTCTCGCAGTCGCGCTCGACCGCCGCCTGCCGGCCCTGCGCTTCGCTCAGGGCGGCCGCGAGCTCGGCCGGGCTCGGCCGGGCCGACGCCGCCTCCTCGAGGCGCGAAAGCGCGCTCATCAGACGGCGTTCGGCCGCCTCCAGTGCTGACATCGGACCGCTGCTACCGTCGCTAGCTGCTTGAGTTTCCTCTACTTCTCGCACGCATGCCGCAGACGCGTCAACAACAGGTGTGGCAAAAAGGAGATTGATTTTTCTCGGCTTTCGGCCAGTTTCGCGACGCCATCCTACCCTGCCTCCAGGCGCGGGCGCCGGGGCGCGCGCCGGGCGGACCCCTTCCGCAGCGGACATCGCATGAGCCACGCCGACGTTTCCCACAACGATCTCGCCAACGCCATCCGCGCTCTCGCGATGGACGCCGTGGAACGCGCGAAGTCGGGTCACCCGGGCATGCCCATGGGCATGGCCGATGTCGCGACCGTTCTTTTCACGCGCCACCTGAAGTTCGACCCCACCGCGCCGCACTGGGCCGACCGCGACCGCTTCGTGCTGTCGGCCGGCCACGGCTCGATGCTGCTCTATGCCCTCCTCCATCTCACCGGCTATCCCGAGATGACGCTGGAGGAGCTCAAGAACTTCCGCCAGCTCGGCGCCCGTACCGCCGGCCATCCCGAGTTCGGCCACGCCGCCGGCATCGAGACGACCACCGGCCCGCTCGGCCAGGGCATCGCCACCGCAGTGGGCATGGCCCTTGGCGAGGCGCTGCTCTCCGGCGAGTTCGGCCGCGATCTCGTCGATCACCACACCTACGTGATCGCCGGCGATGGCTGCCTCATGGAGGGCATCAGCCACGAGGCCGCCTCGCTCGCCGGCCATCTGGGCCTCGGCCGCCTGATCGTCCTCTATGACGACAACGAGATCTCCATCGACGGCCCCACCTCGCTGGCGCTTTCGGACGACGCGCTGCTGCGCTTCCAGTCCTATGGCTGGGATGCCGAGCGGGTGGACGGCCACGACCCCGAGGCGGTCCATGCCGCCATCGAGCGCGCCAAAGCCTCGCCCCGGCCCTCGCTGATCGCCTGCCGCACCGTGATCGCCAAGGGCGCGCCGAAAAAGGCCGGCACCGCCGCCTCGCACGGCGCCCCGCTCGGTGCCGAGGAGATCGAGGGCACCCGCAAGGCGCTGGGCTGGCCGCACGCCCCGTTCGAGGTGCCCGAGCCCATCATGGCCGCCTGGCGCGCCGCCGGCGCCCGCGGTGCCGCGGTGCGCGAGGAGTGGAAGCAGCGCCTCGCCGCCTCCGCCGCCCGCGCCGAGTTCGAGCGCCGCATCGAGGGCCGGCTGCCCGAGAGCCTCGGCGCTGCGGTGGCTGCCCAGAAGGAGCGGCTGGTGGCCGACAAGCCCGGCTGGGCGAGCCGCAAATCCAGCCAGGAGGCCCTCAAGGTCCTCACCGAGACGATGCCGGAGCTGCTCGGCGGCTCGGCCGACCTCACCGGCTCCAACCTCACCAACACCCCCTCCACCGCGCCGGTGACGGCGGGCGCGCTTTCGGGCCGGCACATCCACTACGGCGTGCGCGAGCATGCCATGATCGCGGCCATGAACGGCCTGGCGCTCCACGGCGGCTACATCCCCTATGGCGGCACCTTCCTGGTGTTCACCGACTACTGCCGCCCCTCGCTGCGCCTGGCCGCCCTGATGCAGCAGCGGATCGTGATGGTGGGCACCCACGATTCGATCGGCCTCGGCGAGGACGGCCCGACCCATCAGCCGGTCGAGCACCTGGCCTCGCTGCGGGCGATCCCCAACATGCTGGTGTTCCGTCCGGCCGACGCGGTCGAGACGCTGGAGTGCTGGCAGGCGGCGCTGGAGAACGACAAGACGCCGTCGGTCCTGGCGCTGAGCCGGCAGAACCTGCCGACCCTGCGTACCGAGGCGGGCGCGGAGAACCTCTCGGCCCGCGGCGCCTATGTGCTCGCCGCCACCGAGGGCGCGCGCGACGCCACGATCCTGGCCACCGGCTCGGAGGTCGCCATCGCCATGGAGGCGCGCGAGCTGCTGGCGTCCGAGGGGATCGCAGCGGCCGTGGTCTCGATGCCCAGCTTCGAGCTGTTCGAGCGCCAGGAACCGGCGTGGCGGTCGGCTGTTCTCGGCACGGCGCCGCGGGTTGCGGTCGAGGCCGCCAGCCCGTTCGGCTGGACCCGCTACGTGGCCTCCGAGGATGACGTGGTGGGCATGAAGGGCTTCGGCGCCTCTGCCCCCGCCCCGGCGCTCTACGAGCATTTCGGCATCACCCCGGCAGCAGTCGCCGCGCGCGTGAAGGCTCTTCTCGGCAAGCATTCCTGAACGGTTCGGAGGACAGTGGACGTGACGGTGAAGGTAGCCATCAACGGCTTCGGGCGGATCGGCCGCAACATCTTGCGGGCGCTCAGCGAGAATGGTCGCACGGACGTGCGGGTCGTCGCCATCAACGACCTGGCGCCGCCTGCCACCAACGTCCACCTCTTCCGCTATGACAGCGTCCACGGCCGCTTTCCGGGCAAGGTGACGTTCGAGGGCGACGTCATGGACGTCGGCACCGGCCCCATCAAGGTGCTGGCCGAGCGCGACATGGCAAAGCTCCCCTGGGGCGAGCTGGGCGTCGACATCGTCCTCGAGTGCACCGGCATCTTCGCCAGCAAGGAGAAGGCCTCGGGGCATCTCAAGGCGGGTGCGAAGAAGGTGCTGGTCTCGGCCCCGGCCGACGGCGCCGACCTCACCGTGGTGTGGGGCGTCAACCACGACAAGCTCGAGGCCTCGCACACCGTGGTCTCCAACGCGTCCTGCACCACCAACTGCCTCGCCCCGGTGGCCAAGGTCCTCAATGACGGCGTGGGCATCGTGCGTGGCCACATGACCACGATCCACGCCTTCACCAACGACCAGAACCTGCTGGACGTGTTCCACAAGGATCTCTACCGGGCGCGCGCCGCCACGGCCTCGATGATCCCGACCTCGACGGGTGCCGCCAAGGCGGTGGGCCTCGTGCTGCCCGAGCTCAAGGGCAAGCTCGACGGCGTCGCGATCCGCGTGCCGACGATGAACGTCAGCATGGTCGACCTCACCTTCGTGCCGAAGCGCGAGACCACCGCCGAGGAGATCAACGATCTCCTGCGCACGGCGGCCCAGGGCCCGCTCAAGGGCGTCCTCGACGTCACCGACGAGAAGCTGGTGTCGATCGACTTCAACCATCATCCGGCCAGCTCCACCGTCGACCTCAACGCCACCAAGGTGATCGAGGGCGGGCTGGTGCGTGTGGCCTCCTGGTACGACAACGAGTGGGGCTTCTCCAACCGCATGGCCGACACGGTGAGCGCCATGGCGAAGTTCCTCTAGAGCTTCGCTCACCACCCACGAGGCAATGAGGGAGCGCGCCTTCGGGCGCGCTCCTTTTCTTTTCGGGCCGCCATCTTCCCGTCACGCACCGCGCGCATGGCTGCAACCGTCGTGCCCTAGAAGCCGTCGCGAGACGCCCCGCCGGCCCGGCCGCGCCGGGGTCACTCGGGCGGAGGACTGGCGATGCGCGCAGGCCGCAAGAAGACCCCCTGGTGGCTCGTCGAGAGCGGTGCTACCCGGACCCATGCCGACACGCTGGTCATCTCCGACGTCCATCTGGGCCTGAGATCGAGCCGCCCGCGCAGCCTTCTCGAGACCTTGCGCGGCTGGAAGTGCCGCCGGCTGGTGCTGCTGGGCGACATTCTCCACGAGGACTTTCGCGGCCTGTGCGCCGACGGCTGGGCCTTCCTGCATTATGTCCGCCACCAGGCGGCGAGCGGCGTCGAGGTGGTCTGGCTGCACGGCAACCACGACCGCCACCTTGCCCCCGAGATCGTCCGCTTCCTCGGCGTCGAGCCCCGCGAGCGTTACGACTGGACCCTCGCCGGGCGCCGGTACACCGCCGTCCACGGCGACGCATTCGACCGCTTCATCGCCGGCAACGAGCGCGCCGCCCGATGGGTGAGCCGGCTCTACACGTTCTGCCAGCATCGTCTCTCGAGCGAAGGCCGCTGGCCCGGCCTGCTCGACCGCTGGCACAGCCAGCTCCTCGGCCTGCACGAGAAGGTAGCGGCCGGCGCCGCCGCGCTCGCGCGTCAGCACGGCCGCGACGTCATTCTCTGCGGCCATACCCACCAGCCGCTCGAGCGTCGCTTCGCCGCCCCCGGCGAGCGCGCCGTCACCTATGTCAATGCCGGCTCCTGGGTCGAGCGGCCGGCGAGTTTCTTGTCCATCGACGCCCAAGCGGTGCGCATCAACCATTGCCCCTGAACGGGGCGGGACGGACGGAGGAAACCCCGCCATGGCCAACGCGCTGGTGCGCGAGGCGGCCCAGAGCCACGCCACGGCCTCGCGCCGCGGCCTGCTCGAGCGGCTCTTCGCGCTGGCTTTCGAAGGGCTGGTCTACCCGCAGATCTGGGAGGACCCGGCGGTCGACCTCGAGGCCCTGGAGCTTGCCCCCGGCAGCCGGATGATCGCCATCGCCTCGGGCGGCTGCAATGTGCTGAGCTATCTCGCTGCGAGCCCGGCGCGGGTGATCGCCGTGGATCTCAACCCCGCCCACCTCGCCCTGCTCAGGCTCAAGCTGGCGGCCCTCCGGACGCTGGAGGCCGGCGAGTTCCGGCAGCTCTTCGCCGACGCCGCCAACGCCGCGAACGTCGCCCTCTATGACGGGCGGCTGGCGCCGGTGCTCGATCCGGCGACCCGGCGCTACTGGGAGGGCCGCACGCTCTCGGGCCGACGGCGCATCTCCTGGTTCGCCCGCGGCTTCTATCGCCGGGGTCTGCTGGGCCGCTTCATCGCCGCCGGTCATCTGGCGGCCCGGCTGCACGGCGTCGACTGCCGCGAGATCCTGGACGCCCGCGACCTCGCCGAGCAGCGCCGCTGGTTCGACAGCCGGCTGGCGCCGCTGTTCGACAAGCCCTGGCTGCGCGCCGCGCTGCGGATGCCGATCGCCTATTTCGGCCTCGGCATCCCGCCGGCCCAGTGCGAGACGATGCTGGCAGAAGGCGGCCGCGAGCCCGCCCATCTGGTGCGCGCGCGGCTCGAACGGCTGGCCTGCGGCTTTCCGCTCGCCGAGAACTATTTCGCCCGCCAGGCCTTCGGCAGGGCCTACGGGCCCGGCGCGCTGCCGCCCTATCTCGAGCCGGGCCTCTTCTCCACCCTGTCGGCCCGCGCCGGCCGCATCGAGTCCTGCCACGAGAACATGACGGCCCGGCTCGCGCGGGAGCCGGCAGCGAGCCTCGACGCCTATGTCCTGCTCGATGCCCAGGACTGGATGAACGAGCGCCAGCTGACAGCCCTCTGGGCCCAGATCGACCGTACCGCCACCCGCGGCGCCAGGGTTATCTTCCGCACTGCCGGCGAGGCCTCGCCGCTGCCGGCACGGCTGCCGCCGGGGCTGCTCGTCTCCTGGACCCGCGACGCCGACCGCTCGGGCATCCTGCACGAGCGCGACCGCTCGGCGATCTATGGCGGCTTCCACCTCTACCGAAGGAGTGCCCGATGACCGTCCACGCACTCGCCTCCTCCTCCGTCAGCGACCGCATGGGCCGGATGTACCGCCCGCAAAAGCTTATCTACGACCTGACCCGCAAGCCCTATCTGCTCGGCCGCGACCTGCTTATCGAGGAGATGGGGGCGCGGCCGGGCGAGGCGGTGCTGGAGATCGGCTGCGGCACCGCCCGCAATCTCCGCCGCATCGCGCGGCGGTGGCCCGGCACCCGGCTCTGCGGCCTCGACGCCGCCCTGCCCATGCTCGAGATCGCGCGCGGTCGCATGGCCCCGCTTGCCCGCACCCACCGCCTGCGCCTCGAGCATGGCACCGTCGAGTCGCTGGAGCCGCAGACCTTCGGCGAGCGCGGCTTCGATCATGTGGTCTTCAGCTACGTGCTCTCGATGGTCGACTCGCCGAGTCTGGCGCTCCTGCGCGCGCTCGCGGTGATGCGCCCGGGCGGCGTGCTGCACGTCGTCGATTTCGGTGCCATGGACCGGCTGCCGCGCTGGTTCGCCGGCGGCATGCGCCTCTGGCTCGACCGATTCGGCGTGGAGCACCGGCCTTCGGTTGCACGTCTCCTGGGCCATCTGGCGCAGCGCGGCGACGGCAGGCTCGCCCGCCGCACCATCGCCGGCGGCTATGCGGAGCTGCTGCGCTTCCAAAAGGGCCCGCACGCGGCGGGCCCCCTGCCCCCGGCCGCGCCACTCAGGGTGTGATCGCCACCTTGAGAACGCCGTCGCGCTGGTTGCCGAAGAGCTCGTAGGCCTCCTCGATCTGCTCCAGCTTGAAGCGGTGCGTCACCAAAGGTCCGAGATCGACGCGGCCGGCGCGCACCACGTCCAGCAGCCGCCGCATCCGCTCCTTGCCGCCCGGGCACAGCGTGGTGACGATCTTGTGGTCGCCCAGCCCGGCGGCGAAGGCGCCCAGCGGGATCGTGAGATCGGCCGAATAGACACCGAGGCTGGAGAGCGTGCCGCCGGGCCTGAGGCTCTTCAGGCACGCCTCGAAGGTGTGCTGGGTGCCCAGCGCCTCGATCGCCACGTCCACGCCGCGGCCGGCGGTGAGGCGCATGATCTCCTCGACCGGATCGACCGCCCTGAAGTCGATCACCTCGTCGGCCCCCATGCGCCGCGCCATGGCGAGGCGCTCGGGCACCGTGTCGACGGCGATGATCCGGCTCGCCCCGTTGAGCCTGGCGCCGGCGGTGGCGCACAGGCCGATCGGGCCTTGCGCGAACACCACCACGGTGTCGCCGATCCGCACCTTGCCGCTCTCGGCACCGCTGAAGCCGGTCGACATGATGTCGGGACACATCAGCACCTGCTCGTCGGTGAGCCCGTCGGGCACGGGCGCGAGATTCGCCATCGCGTCGGGCACCAGCACGTACTCGGCCTGGCAGCCGTCGATGGTGTTGCCGAACCGCCAGCCGCCCATCGCCTTCCAGCCGTGCGGCGTGCCCGCACCGCACTGGCTGCCGCAGCCGGCCAGCGAGGCGTGGCTGTGGCCGCTGGGCGTGATCGCCCCGGCGATCACCCTCTGACCCTCCTCGTAGCTGGTCACGGCGGCGCCCAGCTTCTCGATCACGCCCACCGGCTCGTGGCCGATGGTGAGACCCCGCTCGACCGGGTATTCGCCCTTGAGGATGTGGATGTCGGTGCCGCAGATCGTGGTGGTGGTCACCCGGATCACCGCGTCGAGCGGCCCGGGATCGGGGATGGGCTTCTCGTCGAGGACGATCCGTCCGGGCTCGACGAAGATGGCGGCCTTCATCCGGGGCATGAGCGATCTCCCGCAGCGCTGTGCATGGCCCTTCCCATGCCCGAGCGCCCGGCGCCGGTCCTTGACGTGCCTCAAGTGGCGCGGCCGAAGGGGCTTCCGTTCGTTCCTCGAGGGGGGCGTCGTCCGACGTCCTGCGCGCAGCCGCGCTGCACCCTTGAGAGTGCCGGCAGGCGCCCCGGCTCGTGGACTTGGGCACCGCCCCCGTGCTACTTCCGTGGCGCAAAATCCAGCGCAGAAGCAACGCGCCCAGAGGCGCAGGAGATTGGGCGGATGCCGGCATTCAAGTCGCTCGACGAGGTCGACGTCAAAGGCAAGCGGGTGCTCGTGCGGGCCGACTTCAACGTGCCGATGCAGGACGGCGA
The DNA here is from genome assembly GCA_029211145.1 of Marinimicrococcus flavescens. GTDB lineage: Bacteria > Pseudomonadota > Alphaproteobacteria > Geminicoccales > Geminicoccaceae > Marinimicrococcus > Marinimicrococcus flavescens. Next base: position 11,931 of record JARGEQ010000092.1, on the reverse strand, counting down.
GGTCACCGACGCCACCCGCATCGAACGCGCCGCCGAGACCTTGAAGGAGCTGATGGCCAAGGGGGCCCGGGTGGTGGTCCTCTCCCATTTCGGCCGTCCCAAGGGCCGCCGCGAGAGCTCCATGAGCCTCGAGCCCCTTGTCCGGCCTCTTGGCAAGGCGCTGGGCGGCATCCAGGTACAGTTTGCCAGCGACTGCATCGGCGAGCCGGCCCGCCAGGTGGTCGATGCCCTCCCCGAGGGCGGCATCGCCCTGCTCGAGAACCTGCGCTTCCATGCGGGCGAGGAGAAGAACGACACGGCCTTCGCCGAGGCCCTGGCCGGGCTGGGCGATCTCTACGTCAACGACGCCTTCTCCTGCTCGCACCGGGCGCATGCCTCGGTGGTTGGCGTGGCCGAGCTTCTGCCCGCCTTCGCCGGCCGCCTGATGCAGGCCGAGCTCGAGGCGCTCGAGCACGCGCTGGGCGGTGCCGCCCGGCCGGCCGCGGCGCTGGTCGGCGGGGCCAAGGTCTCGACCAAGCTCGAGGTGCTGGGCACGCTGCTCGACCGGGTCGACGCGCTCATCATCGGCGGCGGCATGGCCAACACCTTCATGCATGCCGAGGGCCTCGACGTCGGCAAGTCGCTCCATGAGCCGGGCCTGGCCGAGCAGGCACGGGCCATCGTCGCCATGGCGGCCGAGAAGAACGTCGACATCATCCTGCCGATCGACGCGGTGGTGGCCACCGAGTTCCGCGAGAACGCCGCCTCGCGCACGGTGGCCATCGAGAGCGTGGGCGCCGACGAGATGATCCTCGATCTCGGCCCCAAGACGGTCGAGGACATCGTGGGCAAGCTCAAGGGCTGCAAGACGCTGCTCTGGAACGGGCCCTTGGGCGCCTTCGAGATCCCGCCCTTCGACAAGGCCACGGTGGCGGTGGCGCAGGCCGCCGCCGAGCTCACCCAGGCCGGCCGGCTGGTGACCGTCGCGGGCGGCGGCGACACCGTGGCAGCACTCTCGCATGCCGGCGTGCTCGAGCGCTTCTCCTACGTCTCGACCGCCGGCGGGGCGTTCCTCGAATGGCTGGAAGGCAAGGAGCTGCCGGGCATCAAGGCGCTCGAGCCGCGCTGAGAAAGCTCGCCGTCGCCGTCCACGACCGGGACCAGGCGGCAGCGGCCCTGGCCTTCGCCCGCGAGCACGGGCTGGCGATTCTTCTCACCAGCCCGCCCGGCGCCGCGGCCCGGGCCGGCGTGCTATACTTCCGCGCGCTCGAGGAGCTGGTGCGGGCGCCGGTGCTGGTCGATTGCGGGGCGGATGCGGGGCTGGTGCTGGCGGGCCTGCGGATGGGCCTGCGCCAGCTTCTGTTCACCGGCCCGCCGCCGCTGCGCCGCCGGCTCCGCGAGATCGCGGGTGCCCAAGATGCGCTCGTGCACGCGCGGCTCGGGCCACGGCGCCTGCTTCTCGAGCCGGGCGAGGATGCCGCACGGCGCCTGAGGTTCCACACTGCAGGCGGATACCTCGCACCACCCCTGCCGCCTTCCTCGCAAGGCGGCGGCCGTGTATGAGAAAGGCCATTTCATGGCCAAGTCGCGACGAGAAAGGGACTGCCGAGATGCAGCTGACCGCCAAGGTCAAGGAGATCCTCTCCTGGTACGAGGGCGAGAACCCCGGCGTTAAGGGCAACCTCGCCCGTCTCCTGATGAACGGCCGGCTCGCCGGCACGGGCAAGCTCGTCATCCTGCCGGTCGACCAGGGCTACGAGCATGGGCCCGCGCGCAGCTTCGCGCCGAACCCCGCGGCCTACGACCCGCATTACCTCTACCAGCTGGCGATGGAAGCCGGCCTTTCCGGCTATGCCGCCCCGCTGGGCCTGCTCGAGCAGGGTGCGGACACCTTCGCCGGCCAGGTGCCGACCATCCTCAAGATGAACAGCGCCAACAGCCTGGCCGCCGGCGGCGGCGACCAGGCGGTGACCGCCAGCGTCGACGACGCGCTGCGGCTGGGCTGTGTGGGCATCGGCTTCACCATGTATCCGGGCGCCGACGCCTGCTACGGCATGCAGGAGGAGCTCCGCGAGCTCAGCCGCGAGGCGAAGTCCAAGGGTCTCGCCACGGTCGTGTGGTCCTACCCGCGCGGTGGCAAGGTCTCCAAGGACGGCGAGACCGCGCTGGATATCGTGGCCTATGCGGCGCACATGGCGGCGCTGATGGGTGCCAACATCATCAAGGTGAAGCCGCCCAAGGCGCTCATCGACCTCGACGCCGCCAAGGCCACCTACGAGAAGGCCCAGGTGCCGATGGGCACGCTCCCCGAGCGGATCGCCCACGTCATGCAGGCGGCCTTCGCCGGCAAGCGCATCGTGGTGTTCTCGGGCGGCGAGGCCAAGGGCACGGAGGGGCTGATCGAGGAGATCAGGCAGATCCGCGACGGCGGCGGCAACGGCTCGATCATCGGCCGCAACTCCTTCCAGCGCCCCAAGGCCGAGGCGCTCGACCTGCTCGACAAGGTCGTCAAGGTCTATCTGGGCCAGGCGTGAGCGAGCAGGAGCACTGGCTCGAGGCGGACGAGGCCGAGACGAAGCTGATCGTCTTCGGCCCGCCCGCCTTCGCGGCCGACTTCGCGGATCAGCTCGAGACGGCGCTCGAAACGGGCGCCGTCGCCGCCTTCGTGCTCGATCCGGCGGCGCTCGCGGAGGCGCCGCCGGGGCATGAGGCCGGCGCGCTGCAGGCCGCCTGCCGGCGGAACGGCGCTGCCCTCTTTCTTCTCGACGATGCGCGCATGGCCCGCCAGATCGACGCCGACGGCGTGCATCTGCGCGATCCGGAGACAGTCGAGGCGGCTCGCGCGGTGCTCGGCGCCGAGCGCTTGATCGGGGTCTCCTGCGGCCTCTCGCGCCACCTCGCCATGGTTGCCGGCGAGGCCGGTGCGGATTATGTGATGTTCGGCGCGCTCGAAGGGAGCGCTGCCCCCGGTCATCCGACGCCCGACGCGCCGGCCGGGGTCGATCAGCTGGCAGAGACGGCCGCGTGGTGGAACGACCTGTTCGTCCTGCCGGTCGCCGTCGCCGGCGGACCGTCAGCCGAGAATGCCGAAGCGCTGGTGCGCGCCGGAGCCGCCTTCCTGGCCGTCAAGGGCGATGCGGCGCTGGCCGCCGTCGCCCGCACTCTCGCCGCGACGATCCGCGAGGCCGGGTCCGGCACGCAGGGGTGAGCGATGAAGGTCAACGTCAACGAGGTGAAGCCCGGCTACATCATCGAGTACCGGGACAAGCTCTGGACCCTGGTCAAGGGCGAGCACGTCAAGCCGGGCAAGGGCCCTGCCTATCTCCAGGCGGAGCTGCGCTGCCTGACCGACGGCACCAAGCTCAACCAGCGCTTCAACACTTCCGAGACGGTGGAGCAGGTCCATCTGGAGCTCGCCGAGTACCAGTTCCTCTACGAGGACGGCCCGCAGCTCCACTTCATGAACAACGAGACCTACGAGCAGATCGCCCTGCCCCGCGACCTGATCGGCCGGCAGGCGGTGTTCCTCAAGGAGGGCGCCACCGTGACGGTCTCGTCCTACGAGGAGCGGCCCCTCTCGGTGCGCATCCCCGAGACCGCGGTATTCGAGGTCGTCGAGGCCGATCCGGTCATCAAGGGCCAGACCGCGACTGCCTCCTACAAACCCGCGATCCTCGACAATGGCGTGAGGATCATGGTGCCGCCGCACATCGAGGCCGGCACCAAGGTGGTCGTGAACACGACCGACAGCAGCTACGTTGAGCGCGCCAAGGGCTGAGCCCGCGCGCGAAAGACAGGATCCATGACGAGACATTCCGCTGCGATCGCCGTGATGGTGCGCGCCGCCCGCGCCGCCGCCCGCCACCTCGTGCGCGACTTCAACGAGGTCGAGCATCTCCAGGTCTCGGTGAAGGGGCCCGGCGATTTCGTCTCGGCGGCCGACCGCCGTGCTGAGGGCATCATCCACGCCGAGCTCGAGCGCGCCCGGCCCGACTACGGGTTCCTCATGGAGGAGACCGGCGTGGTCGAGGGCCGCTCGCCACACAATCGCTGGATCGTCGACCCGCTCGACGGCACCACCAACTTCCTCCATGCCACCCCGCACTGGGCGATCTCGATCGCGCTGGAGCAGCATGGCGACATCACCGCGGCGGTGATCTACGACCCCATCAAGGACGAGCTGTTCAGCGCCGTGAAGGGCGGCGGCGCGTTCGTCAACGACCGCCGCATCCGCGTCTCCAAGCGCAGCGAGCTGGACCGCGCGCTGATCGGCTGCGGCCTGCCGGTGCAGGACTGGGAGGCCCGCAGGAAGGGCTTTCCCAGCCAGCTCGAGAAGGTCGCCGATCATGTCTCGGGCCTGCGCCGCTACGGCGCCTGCTCGCTCGACCTCGCCTATGTCGCGGCCGGGCGCCTCGACGGGTACTGGGAATATGGCGTGAAGCCCTGGGACTATGCCGCCGGCCTGCTGCTGGTGCGCGAGGCGGCGGGGCGGATGGGCCGGCTCGAGGGCGACGAGGAGATGTGGGAGCGCGGCACCATCGTGGCCGGCAACCCCGAGATCTACGGCAAGCTGCGCGGCCTGCTGGCCGAGGTGACGCCGGGCGGCAAGGTCGAGTAGCCCGCGCTCCGCAGCGCAAAAGCCGGTTAACGCGACGACCGCGGCAAGCTAGTCTGCCGCGGTCGTCGTCGTTTCTGGGAGGGCCTGGCCCATGACCGTCGCCTGGACGGGCGTCTTTCCGGCGCTGACCACCTGCTTCACCGCCGAGGCGGAGATCGACGAGGCCGCCATGGAGCGGTTCTGCGCCTGGCAGATCGAGGCCGGGATCGACGGGCTGATCGTGGCCGGCTCGCTGGGCGAGGGCAGCACCCTCTCGGCCGAGGAGAAGCTTTCGCTGGTGCGCATCGCCCGCGCGGCGTCGAGGGGCCGACCGGTGCTCATGACGCTGGCCGAGAGCGCCACCCGTCGCGCGATCGAGCTGGCGCGCCGTGCCGAGGCAGCCGGCGCCGACGGCCTCATGGTGCTGCCGCCGATGATGTATCACGCATCGGACGACGAGGCCTGCTGCTGGTTCGAGGAGATCGCCGGAGCGACCGGCCTGCCGGTCATGGTCTACAGCAACCCGGTGGCCTACCGGATCGACGTCAGGGTGGAGATGCTGGCCCGCCTCGCCGAGCGCTGCGCCAACATCGTGGCGGTCAAGGAGAGCTCCGACGATGTCCGCCGGGTGATCGCGATCCGCAACGCCCTGGGCGAGCGGCTGGCGATCTTTGCCGGAGTCGACAATCTGGCGCTGGAGAGCTGCGTGATGGGCGCCGACGGCTGGGTGGCGGGGCTGGTGGACGCCTTCCCGCACGAGACCCTCGCCGTCTGGCGGCTGGCCCGGGCCGGGCGGATCGAGAAGGCGCTGGCCATCTACCGCTGGTTCGCACCGCTTCTCGAGCTCGACGTCAGCCCGCGGCTGGTCCAGAACATCAAGCTCGCCCAGGCCATGCTGGGCGTCGGCAGCGAGCATGTCCGCCCGCCCCGGCGCCCGCTCGAAGGTGCCGAGCGGGCGCGGGTGACGGCGGTGATCGAGAAGGCCCTGGCGGCGCGCCCGCAGCTCGCCGCCTGAGCCGCCGCCGCTACTTCAGCTCGGTCTCGACGAAGGCGAACTCGAACTCGTTGGGATTGATCACGTCGTGCTCGACCCCGGCGTCCTTGTAATAGGGAATGCCGGCCTGAAGCTCCGCGATGGTCTCCGCGCCATCGGGGCCCACCAGCTTCAGCTTGCCGGTGATCAGCGGCACGATGACATAGGCCATCTCGTGGCGATGCCAGCCGGTGGCGGCGCCGGGCGCGAAGCGCCAGGTGGTCACCCGCACGCGCTCATTGTCGATGTTCAGGGTCGGCACGGCTGCTACGGTCATGGACCTCATCCTCTGTTGCTTGACGTTATCAGACATAGATCATCTTGCGGGTCATCCCGCCGTCGACGATGAACTCGGCGCCGGTGACGAAGCCGCTCTCCGACCCCACGAGCCAGCTCGCCAGCGCCGCCACGTCCTCCGGCCGGCCGACCCGGCCCGCCGGATGCTGGGCATGGTCCTCGGCGCCGAGCGGCTCGCCCGACGTATCGATCCAGCCGGGGCTGATGCAGTTCGCCCGGACCTCCGGCCCGAGGCTCACCGCCAGGGCGTGGGTCAACGCCACCAGCCCGCCCTTGCTCGCCGCATAAGCCTCGGTGTCGGGCTCCGACTGGCGCGCACGGGTCGAGGCAATGGTGACGATCGCCCCCTTGGCTTTCCTCAGCATCGGTGCGGCGTGCCGGGCCAGCAGGAAGCTGCTGGTGAGGTTGGTGTCGATCACCCGCCGCCACTCTTCGAGGGAGAGCTCGGTGAGGGGCTTGCGGATCATGATGCCGGCATTGCAGACCAGCGCGTCGAGCCCGCCATCGGGGCCGGCCGCCTGGCGCAGCGCCGCTGCCATGTCGGGCTCGCTGGCGGCATCGCCCTGCACGAAGCGCACGGTGCCGGCTGCCGCCAGGGCCGCTGCCGTGCGTTCTCCCGACTGGGCGTCGATATCGGTGATCGTGACGGCAAGCCCGTCGCGGGCGAGGCGCTCCGCCACCGCCCGGCCGATGCCGCTGGCCCCCCCGGTCACCAGCGCCGTCCGTCCGCTCTTCTCCATCCGCCACGCTCCCTGCCGGCTCGCTTGATCCAGCTCAGCGCACTCGGGCCAGACCTCTGCCCTATAATCGTCCCTTGGGCAATCGCGCGCGCGCATCTGCCAGAGAGGAGTGTCATGCAACAAGCGTTGCTCTTGCTTTCGGGCGTGGTTCTGGCAATCGTCCATCCGCCGCAGGCTGCGGCCGACTGGCCGGAGGAGCTCGCCGCCGAGATCTTGATGGTCGAGGACTGCGTCGTCGCGTTCCTCAGCAATGTCGAGGAGCGCGAGATCGACGGCCGGCAGACGGTGATGGCCAAGGTGCACTGCGAGGACCAGCGGGTGTTCGACGCCTGGCGCGAGGATCCCCTCCTGGCCTTCCAGTTCAACGACTGCACCGAGGCCGTGGAGACCTGCTGAGGCCCCCTTCCCTCGCTGGAGTCCGCCTTGCCCGCACGTTCCCTCTCCCTGCTCGCCGGCGCCGTTCTTCTGGGCGCCGGCATTGCTACCGGCGGCTGGTTCGTCGGGCACGGCTTCGCGCTCGGGCGCAGTCCCGACCGGCACGTCACCGTCAAGGGGCTGGCGGAGCGCGAGGTGCGCTCCGACCTCGCCTTGTGGCCGCTGCGCTTCGTGGCCACCGGCAACGAGCTCGCGACGGTCGAGCGGCAGATCGCCATCGACGGCCGCAAGGTCCGCGGCTTCCTCGAGCGGCAGGGCATTCCCGCCACCGCCATCGAGGTGAGCCGGCTCGAGGTCATCGACCTCATCGCCCAGGCCTGGCGCCAGGGGCCGGTGGACGAGCGCTTCATCGTCGCCCAGACGCTGATGGTCCGCTCCAGCGAGGTGGAGCTGGTCGAGACCGCCCACCAGGCCATCGCCGAGCTGATCGCCGAGGGTGTGGTGCTGAGCAGCGACGGCGGCCCGTCAAGCGCCCCCGTCTACCTCTTCACCGGCCTCAACGACATCAAGCCCGACATGATCGCGGTCGCCACGCGCAACGCCCGGGCATCGGCCGAGCAGTTCGCCGCCGATGCCGGCAGCCGCCTTGCCGGCATCCGCCGCGCCAACCAGGGCGTCTTCGAGATCCTGCCCCGCGACCAGGCACCCGGCATCGCGGCCGAGCAGCAGGTGGCCAAGACCGTGCGGGTGGTCTCGACCATCGACTATCTCCTCGAGGACTAGAGACCTTGCCGATCCGCCGGCCCCGGCACCTGCTCCCCTGTCAGGCGAGGCGCCGGGCCAGGAAGCCGGCAGCGTCGGCGATGAAGCCTTCGGCCTGCGGCAGCAGGCGGCTCATCGCCATGCTGGCGTGGGTGACGCCCTTCCACAACCGGTAGTCGAACTCCGCACCCACCTCGATCAGCCGGCGCGCCAGCCGCTCGCTGTCGTCGCGCAGCGGATCGAGCTCGGCGGCCGCCAGGAAGAGCGGCGGCAGGCCGTGCAGGTCGGCGTGGAGCGGGGCCGCGAGCGGGTCGGTACGCCGCGCCGGCTCGGCCACGTAATGGTTCCAGAACCAGCGCATCATGGCGCTCGAGAGAACATAGCGGCCATCGCCGAAGGCGGCGTGCGAGGCGCTGTCGCAATCGGCCGAATAGACGCCATAGGCCAGCGCCGCGGCGCGTAACGGCGGCTCACCGGCGTCACGCAGGGCAAGGCAGCAGGCCAGCGCCAGGTTGGCGCCGGCGGAATCGCCGGCAAGCGCCAGACGCTCGGGGTCGACACCATGGCTCGCCCCGTGCTCCCGGAACCAGCGGATGGCGGCCAGGCAATCCTCGAGGCCATGCGGAAACGGATGGTCGGGGGCAAGGCCGTAATCGACACTGGCGACCGCGAACCCGCCGGCGCGGGCGAGCCTGCGGCAGATCCCGTCATGCGTGTCCGGCGAGCCGAACACCCAGCCGCCGCCATGGAAGAACAGCACGCAGGCGGTGGGGGCGGAGGCGCCCTCCGGCAGGTAGAAGCGGACCGGCAGCATGTCGCGCGGACCGGGCAGGCTCAGCTCCTCGACCCGGGCAAGCGGCGGCGGCTCCTCGTTCCAGACGGCGTTGCGGCGCTCCGCCTCGGCGCGGGCCTCGGCGGGGGTCATCGCCTCGTAGGGCCGCGGCGCCGCGGCCGCCATCTTCGCGAGGATGACCGCCATCCTCGGGTCGAGCTCGGGCATGCGTTTGTTCCCTCTCTTTCCGCCGCACTTGCCGCAGCCGGCGGCGAGCGGTCAAGGCGCGGTGACGGGACCCTGCTCCCCGAGGGCGGCAGCCATGATGCGCTGCGCCCCGTTGACCACCAGCGAGACATGCCCGGCCCCCGGCACGATCTCGACCCGAACCTGCGGCAGCACGCTGCCGTACCAGTGCGCATGGGCCGCCGGCACCACCCGGTCGGCGGCCCCGTGCAGCACCAGGACGGGTACCCGCAGCGCGTCCGGCGCCACGTCCCAGCGCCTGGTCAGCAGGCGCAGATCGGCCAGCGGCCCGGCCACGCCGCGCCGGCATCCCTCCCGCAGGGACGCGGTGAGCGCCCGGGCGAGCTGCGCCTGGTCGACTGCCGGCGCAATGCAGCCCCGCTCGCCGCGCAGGGCCAGGCGCACGAGGCGCAGGTCGAGGCCGTGGCGCCGTGCGTCCCGCAGCAGCCGCGGCGCCAGGAGCCGCACCAGCCGCGGCCCGCGGCGCAGGCCGCGCATCACCCGCACCGTGCCGCCGCCGCTGCGAATGGCCTTTTTGGAGCCCACCGCCGAGGCGAGCACGCAGCGAACCGCCCGCCTCCCCAATACCGCCCCGGCCGCCACCGCGAAGGGCGCTCCGGCCGAGACGCCAACCAGCGCGCAGCGATCGACCCCGAGCGCATCGAGGGTCGCCGCCAGATCCTCGCCGAAGGCCCGCAGCGAGAGAAGCGGCTGGGCGTCCGAGCCGCCATAGCCCGGCCGGTCGACGGCGATGACGTTGCCGTCCAGCCCGTCCGCCGCCAACGGCTCCAGCCGGCTTCCCAGAAAGCCGTGCAGATAGACGACCGGCACGGCCGACCGCCGGCCATACTCGGCCACCAGCACACGCCGCCCGTCCGGCAGCTTCACCCGATGCTGCGTGAACTCCACATGCCGGCCCATCGGCCCGCCCGTCTCCGCCGGTCCCGAAGATCAAGGATGTACTAGCCTCTTTGACCCACACGCAAGGAAGGGCCGCCCCCGGCCGGGGACAGCCCTTCCCGTCAGACCCGGCCCGCGTGGGGCCGGCGCGCCGTCAGTCTTTGCGGATCCGGGTCTCGCTGCCCGAATAATCGAACTTGGGCGCCTGCTTGACCTCGTCCTCGGTCATGCTGGTCGTGAGCGCGTCGCCGCGCAGCTCGATCTGGTCCCAGCGGATCTCGTAGAGGCTTTCGCCCAGGCCCAGAAAGCCGCCGCGCTCGACGATCACGCTCATCGCCTCGCCGTCGGGGCCGATCAGCACGTCGTGCACCTCGCCGATCTCCTTGCCGTCGGCGCCCACGACGTTCTTGCCGACCATGTCCTCGAGCTGGGCCATCGACATCCGCGGCTCCGCCGAGGGCTGGGCCTCCCGGGCCAGCGTCTTCGTGGCGTCCTGCGCCGAGGAACCGGTCTGCGCCTGCTGCTGCATGGGCTGCGACGTGTCGGTCTCCGCCCGCTTCACGTCGACATTCACGTCGGCCTGCTGGTCGGCCTGCTTGACCTCGACCTGCGGCTTGCCCTGCTCGACCTGCACCTTGGGATCGGCCTGTTGGACCGTCACCTGCGGGTCCGCCTGGGTCACGTTGATCTGCGGCTTGCCGCGCTCGATCTCGACCTGCGGCTCGGGCTGCTGCACGCTCACCTGCGGCGCCGGCTGCTTGACGTCGACCTGCGGCTGGCGCTGCGTGACCTGGACCTGCGGGTCGGGCTGCTTCACCTCGACCTGCGCCTTGGGCACGGTCACGTCGACATCGACCTGCGGCTTGGGCTGGGTGACGGTGACCTGCGGATCGGGCTGCTTGACCTGGACGCGCGGCTGCGACTGGTCGACCTGCACCTTCGCCTGCTGGCGGTCGACCTCGACTTCCGGGGCCGGGCTCTTTACCACCAGACGCAGCGCGTCCCCGCCCTGGCCGGAAGCCGACTGCTGCACGCGCTGCCGCAGCTCGCCCACCGATTTGTGGGCCTGCTCGACAGAGCTGACCGCCTTCTCGGCATCCTTGTCGACAATCGCCTGCTCGGCGTTCTTCAGCTCGTCACGGGCCTTGCCGAAGGTCTGGTCGTTGTCGGGCGAGTCCAGGCTGTCGAGCGTCGAGCGCGCATTCGCCAAGGCCTCGGACGCCTCCTGCATGGCCTGCTCGCCGCCCTGCTCCAGCTTGCTCAGCGCCTGCTCGAGCGTCTGCTCTGCTCCCTCGAGGCTCTGGAGCACCTGCTGGCTGGCTGCCTGGGTCTGCTGCTGCGTCTGCTGCGCCGCTGCCGTCGTGTTCTGTTGGGCCGCCACGGCAGCCGGCACCGCCAGGGCCAGCATCATCGCGGTAGTCGCCAGAAGGTTCCTGGGCATGATGTTCCTCCGCTTTGTGGTGGCTGATCTCTCGGGCGACCAATAGGCGAGGCCCGGCCGCGGTTCCGACTTTTTTGTGCCGGCCGCAACGGGGTCTTCCGCCGCTCCCGGCGCGGCCGCGAGAGCGCCTCCCCACCGAGAACAGCGCCCCCCGGAGCACCTCCTCCCTGGCCCTCCCGATACTTGATCTGCGTGAGACGCCGCCCTCGCGACCGGACGCGATGGCCACTCGCCTTCTGCCGGGATCGCGTGCCGCCCGCGAACGCGGCCGCGGGTGCCGGCGGTCCCGCGCAAGGCGCTGCGGGCCGGCTCTTCCGTCTCCCGGGCTTGGCGGCGGCGCCGGGCAGCCAGGTGGTGACGCGCACGCCGGCCTCGCATCTGCCCACCTTTCGTCCGCGCGGAACGAGCCTCGCCAGAAGCCAACGGTGTCCCCCTCGAGATTGCGATCCGAGCCAAATCCATGCCGCCCGGTTTGCGCTCGCCGCGGTCCGCGTCGCCGTTGGCCCGCGGGAAACGGTACCAGGTGAGATTAACGCCGGGTTAGCGGCCGGCTCCCTCTGCGAGCACGCTCCATCCGCTCCGCGGGCGCTGCGCGCGGCTTTTCCTTTCTCCCTTCTGTCGGTCTGCGGCGGGCTCGGGATCGGGTTTGCCGCGGCAGCCGGCGCCGTTAACCGGCGTGAAATGGTGCCAGGTTACATTACTAATACCCACCGCTACACCCGACAGCTCACGCGGCATACCGGCCGGGCGGCAGGGAGAAGCAGCTTTCGATCCGCTCCGGCCTGCGCT
>JARGEQ010000091.1 GCA_029211145.1 Marinimicrococcus flavescens | reverse complement strand
AATCATGCCAGGCCACTCAAGGCCATAGGTTTTTCGAGGTGTTCGTTTGCGCCAGGTCTTCATGCCGGGGATCTCCGGCCCGCCCGCTGCCCTCACATCCACCTCTTCTGCCTGCTGCATGCCTGCAGTCTCGGCCACGACCGGAGGTTATATCAAGCGGCCGTGCCCGCGAGACGGCGCGGCCGCGGGCGTGCTCGACGTGCTGACGGCCCCGGTTCGCTGCACCGGCACGCCAGACTACCCGACCCAGGCGGTGGTCGCGCGGGATCGTGGGGCGAGCCGCACGGCGGCGAGAGCATCTATCTTCCTGGAACGCCGCCGGGCTATCTGCGCGCGGCGGAGCCCCGGGGCCATGGCGCGCCTTGTCGCCGGCCGGCAGACGGGCCTCGCCTTCGCGACCGGTCTTCGCCTCGATGCCGCAACCGGGCGGCGTCTCGACACCTCGCTGGAGCATGCGGCATGACGAGCCATCCCCGCCTCAAATGGCACAAGCTGCGCCGCCGCATGGCGGACGCGCCCTTCCGCCGCGACCGGCTGGCCGAGGGCCTCGCCGCCGGTGCGGCCATCGAGGTCGACCTGGTGGCGAGCGCCGACGGGCATTTCGTCTGCCTGCACGACCTCACCCTCGACCGCGAGACCACCGGCAGCGGGCCGGTCCGCGCCATGACGCGGGCGCAGATCGGGGAGCTTCGCCAGCGCGGCGGGGACGGCAGCCCGCTTTCCACGCCGCCGCTTTTCCTCGAGGAGGTGGTGGCGGCCGTGGAGAAGGCCGGTCCGGTGGCGCCGGGCACGGTGCAGCTCGACGTCAAGGAGCCGCTCGAAGGGCTTACCGCCCCGCTGCTGGAGCGCTTCGGCCGGCTGCTCGGGGGCAGCGCCGCGAGCTTTACCGCGAGCGGCTGCGACTGGGCGTTCATCGAGCGGCTGCGCGAGGCGGCGCCGGGGATCCACGCCGGCTTCGACCCGCTGCGCTTCTACGGCAAGACGCTGTCGGCCGAGCCCGCATGGTTCGAGGAGCTGGCGGCGCGGACGGTGGCGACGGCGCCGGAGGCCTCGATCTACTATCTGGAGGGGCGGCTGGTGCTGGCCGGGCTCGACGCCGGGGTCAACCTCGTCGAGCGGGTCAAGCGCCACGGCGCCGAGGTCGACTGCTGGACCATCGATCCCGGCAGGCCGGATCTGGAGAGCGTGCTGCGCCGCCTGATCGGGGCCGGCGCCGACCAGATCACCACCAACGATCCCGAGGCGCTGGCGCCGATGATCCGCTAGGTCGCCCGATGATGGTCACCCGCACCACCGCATCGCTGGCGCCGCCCTCTGTCCATCTCTCGCGTCTGTGCAGCGCGACCCGGCTGCCGCAGGTGGAGGCGCTGCTCGACATCGACGCCCGCGCCTATGCCGAGGGCGGGGCGTGGTGCGGCGGCCATCCCGACCCCTCCGCCGGCTGGACGGAGGGCAAGATGCCGCCCATGCCGCGCGAGGCGGTGATGATGGGGGACTTCAACTTCCGCCACGACAGCACCGAACATGCCCGCCTCTGCGGCCCGTGGACCAAGCGCTATGGCCGCATCACCAGCCGCGCCGGCCTGGCCGACGCCTGGAGCGAGGCCGGCCACGCCGAGAGGGAGGGCGACACCTGCAAGGGCACCGGCCGCATCGACCATATGGTCGTCTCCGCCTGGCTCGCAAGAAGGGTCCGCAGCGCCCGCATCGACAGCGAGGCGGAGGGCTCTGACCATCAGCCGGTGATCGTCGAGCTGGACTACTGGAAGCGGCCCCACCATGCTGCCGGGCAGCCTCGTTACCTGCGCGAGATACAGCCGCGGTGCGAAGATCGCGGCGATCACGACCATTGTCTGCCGGACGGCCTGACGGACCGGCGCGCGGCCCCGCGCGGCTGCCTTGCGCCGCCCGGGATTGATCGTGTCGCCGACATGGGCCATCTGGCAGCACAGACGAGCCATCCCTCGGGGAGGAGGATTCATGCAAGATCAGGTTTCGGTCGATCTCTACATCGACGGCCGCTGGATGCCCGCCGAGGCGGGCGAGACCGTGAAGATGATCGACCCGGCCACCGAGGAGCAGGTCGGCAGCTTTGCGCAGGCCCAGAGCAAGGACGTGCTCAAGGCGATCGAGGCCGCCGAGCGGGCCTTCGCCACCTGGAGCAAGGTGCCGGCCTGGGAGCGCTCGAACCTGCTGCGCAAGGCGGCCTCGCTGCTGGCCGAGCGCAGCGAGCAGGTCGCCCGGCGCATCACGCTGGAGTGCGGCAAGCCTTTCGCCCAGGCCAAGGGCGAGGTCCAGGCCTCGGTCGAGTGCATCGACTGGTTCGCCGACGAGGCGCGCCGCATCTACGGCCAGATCCTGCCCGGCCGCACCGCCAACAGCCGCTTCACCGCGACCTACGAGCCGGTCGGCGTGGTGGCCGCCTTCACCGCCTGGAACTTCCCGGTGGTGCTGCAGGCCCGCAAGATCGCCCCGGCCCTGGCCGCCGGCTGCACCATCGTCAGCCGCCCGGCCGAGGAAGGCAGCGGTGCGGTGGCCCTGCTGATCAAGTGCTTCATCGACGCCGGCGTGCCGGCGGGCGTGGTCAATCTGCTGACCGGCACGCCGCAGGTGATCTCCGAGACGGTGATGGACAGCGACATCGTCCGCAAGGTCACCTTCACGGGCTCGATCCCGGTGGGCCAGCACCTGATGCGCCGCGCCGCCGACACGGTGAAGCGCATGTCGATGGAGCTGGGCGGGCACTCGCCGGTGATCGTCCACGAGGACGTCGACCCGGCCAAGGCCGCGATGATCGCCGCCCAGGGCAAGTTCCGCAACAACGGCCAGGTCTGCGTCTCGCCGACCCGCTTCTACGTCCACGAGAAGCATAAGGACGCCTTCACCGAGAACTTCCTCGCCGCCGCCAAGGCCATGAAGATGGGCAACGGCTTCGAGGACGGCGTGGAGATCGGCCCGCTCATCAACCGCCGCCGTCTCGAGTTCATCGAGCAGATGGTCGAGGACACGAAGAAGGACGGCGGCACGCTGGTGATGGGCGGCAAGCGCCCGGCCGACATGAACCGCGGCTACTTCTTCGAGCCGACCGTCTTCACCGACGTGCCGGACGATGCGCGGATCATGAACGACGAGCCGTTCGGCCCGATCGCCCCGCTTTCCACGTTCAGCGCCTTCGACGAGGTCATCGAGCGGGCCAACGCCCTGCCCTACGGGCTGGCGGCCTATGTCTTCACCGACAGCCTGAAGCTCGCCCAGCAGACCAGCCAGGCCCTGAAGGTCGGCATCGTGGCGGTCAACAACACCGCCGCGGCTACCGCCGAGATGCCGTTCGGCGGTGTGAAGCACTCCGGCTTCGGCCGCGAGAACGGCTCGCAGGGCCTGCTCGACTATCTGGATGTGAAGTTCACCAACTTCTCGTTCTGATCCAGGCATGACGGCGGGCGGGATCTCCCCGCCCGCCGCCGCTACCCGGCCCCGGCAAAAAGCGATCAGGGAAAAGACCCGGCAATGACCGTAGCCGACATGCATGCGCGGATGCGCGCGGGCGAGACCTTTCTCGGCCTCGGCGTGCGCCTCGCACGCTCCACCGAGGTGGCGCAGGTGGCCAAGGCCTGCGGCTTCGACTGGCTCTTCATCGACATGGAGCACTGCTCTCTGGATCCCGACATGGCAGCGCAGATGGCCATGGCGGCGGAGGGTGCCGGCCTGCTCTCGCTGGTGCGCGTGCCCGGCCACGAGCCCACCATCGCCTCGCGGATCCTCGACAACGGGGCCGGCGGCATCGTCGTGCCGCATGTCGACAGTCCCGAGGAGATCCGCCCGATCATCGAGCGCTGCAAGTTCGCGCCGGTGGGCAGGCGCTCGATGGGCGGCGCCCTGCCGCAGCTCGGCTACGGCTCGCTGCCGGCCGAGGAGCATATGCGCGCCACCAACGCCAACACGATGATCGTCGCCATGATCGAATCGCCAAAGGCGGTCGAGAACGCCGCGGCCATCGCGGCGATGGACGGCGTGGACATGCTGCTGGTGGGCTCCAACGATCTCGCCATGGAGATGGGCATCCCGGGCGATCTGGGGAACCCGCGCATGGAGGAGGCCTATCGGCGGGTGATCGGGGCCGCACAGAAGGCCGGCAAGCTCGCCGGGCTGGGCGGCATCTACACGGCGCCGCTTCTCGAGCGCTATCTGCCGCTGGGCTTCAGGCTGGTGCTGGCGGGCTCCGACATGAGCTTCGTGCTCGCGGGCGGACGCGAGCGGGTGGCCCTGGCGCGCGGCATCGCCGGCGGCTGAGAGCCGCCCCTTCCCAAGCCGTCAGCTCCTATCCTACACTCCCGCGGCAACCGCGCCCTGCGCGGTCCGCAGGGAGCAAACAAAAGATGATCAGGGAACAGATCACCCGGCGCCTGCTCGCGGCGACCGCGGCCGCCGCCTTGCTCGTTGCCGCCGGAGCCGCCCGGGCTGCAGATCTCACGGCGGGGGCCAATATCGGCAACGTGCCCTGGGAGTTCCAGGACGCCTCGGGCGAGCTGGTCGGCTTCGAGATCGATCTCGTCAAGGAGATCGCCCGGCGCATGGGCAAGACCGTCGCGATCGAGAACATCCCCTTCCAGGGCCTGTTCGCGGCGGTGCAGTCGGGCCGGATCGACATGGCGGTGAGCTCGATCACCATCACCGAGAAGCGGCTGGCCTCGGTGTCCTTCGCCCAGCCCTACTATGACAGCGACCAGTCGCTGACCGTCCGCGCCGACAGCGGCATCGCCGGGCTCGCCGACCTCGAGGGCAAGGTGGTGGCGGTCGACACCGGCTCGACCGGCGACATCTGGGCCACGCAGCACAAGGATCAGTACGGCTTTGCCGACATCCGCCGCTTCGAAGGGCTGAACCCGGCGATGCTCGACCTCGCCGCCGGCAGGATCGACGGCTACATCAGCGATATTCCGGCGCTGCAATATTATGTCAGGGACAAGCCCAACCTGAAGGTGGCCGAACGTATCCCCACTGGCGAGAAATACTCGATCATGTTCGCCAAGGATGCCGAGCTCGCCGCAGAGGTCGACGAGGTGATCGGCGAGCTCAAGAAGGAAGGCTGGCTGGCCCGGCTCCACGAGAAATGGTTCGGCGCCGCGCCGGACAAGGGCACCAGCACCGTCGAGCCGGCGGAGATGCCGAAGACGAAGTGACGCCCGCCCCTCGCCAGACAGGTCGGCATGAGCCTGATCGACACGTTCTTCAATGCGGCGGTGCTGCGCCAGACCTGGCCGCTGCTGCTCTCGGGCCTGTGGATCACGCTGCTGCTGGGGTTCACCAGCATTCTCTGCGGCATGTCGCTGGGGCTGGGCGTGGCCCTGTGGCGGCTCTACGCGCCGCGCTGGCTCGCGGCGGTGGCGATCGCCTATATCGACGTCTTCCGCTCGATCCCGCTGCTCGTCCTGCTGATCGTCATCTATTACGCCCTGCCCTTCGTGGGCATCCGCCTCTCGCCCTTCGCGGCGGCCGCGACCGCGCTCTCGCTGGTCTCCTGCGCCTATGCCGCGGAGATCTTCCGCGCGGGCATCGAGGCGATCGGCCGCGGCCAGTTCGAGGCGGCGCGGGCGCTGGGGCTCCACTGGTGGCCGATGATGCGGCTGGTGGTCCTGCCCCAGGCGATGCGGCTGGTGGTGCCGCCGATGACCGGCAACTGCATCAACGTCATCAAGGACACGGCGCTGGCCTCGGTGGTGGCGATGCCCGATCTCCTCAAGCAGGCGACCCAGGCCCAGGCGCTGGCCGCCAACCCGACGCCGCTGATCGGCGCGGCCATCCTCTATATCGCCTTCCTGCTGCCGCTGGTGCGGCTGGTGGGCTATCTCGAGCGCCGCATGGGCGCGGGACAGGGAGCATGAGCGAGGAATCGCTGCAGGCAAGGCCGCTCGCGAGCGAGGCCTTCGCCCCGTTCGGCGCGGTGATCGAGGCAGGGCCGGCACCGGGCCTGCCGGTCAATGCCGGCACCGCGCGGCGCCTCGACCAGCAGGCCCGCTTCGGCCATGCCACCGGCAGCGCGCTGCCCGCCCTCGCGATCTATCGCTGCTCGGCGCAGCCGCCGCCGCTCTTCGTGCCACTGGTCGAGCGGCACCCCTTCTCGAGCCAGAGCTTCCTGCCGATGGGGCCGCAGCGCTACCTCGTGGTGGTGCTTCCGGCCTTGCCCGGGGGAGCACCCGATCCGGCCGGCGCCCGGGCGTTCCTGCCCTCCGGACGGCAGGGGGTCACCTATCTGGCAGGCACCTGGCACAGCCCGATGATCGCCCTCGACCAGGAGAGCGACTTTGCCATGCTGATGTGGGAGCAGGGCGGCGGCCGCGATACCGAGACCTTCGATCTCGCCACGCCCCTGCGCGTGCTCGTCTGAGACCTTCCGAACGCTGGAACATTCCATGCAGCCAGACCTCGACTTCGTGCGCGCCCGCTTCCCGGGCCTCTCCTCAGACTGGGCCTTCATGGACAATGCCGGCGGCAGCCACGTGCTGGCGGACGTGGCCGGGCGCGTGCGCGACTTCCTCCTCGAGGTTCCGGTACAGCACGGCGCCTCCTACGCCGCGTCCGTCGAGGCCAGGGAGAAGGTCGCCCAGGCCGTTGCGGCGCTCGCCCGCATGATCAATGCGGCACGGCCGGACGAGGTGGTGGTCGGCTCCTCGACGACCTTCCTCCTGCAGCAGCTCGCCCGGGCGCTGGCGCCGGAGATCGCCGAGGGCGACGAGATCCTCGTCACCGACGTCGACCACGAGGCCAATATCGGCCCGTGGCGGGCGCTGGCGCAACGTCACGGCGCGGTGCTCAGGACATGGCGGGTGGACCCGGAAAGCCTCGAGCTGGAGCTCGACGCCCTCGACCGGCTGCTCACGGAGCGCACGAAGCTGGTCTGCATCACCCACTGCTCGAACATCCTGGGCACCATCATGCCGGTGGCGGAGATCGCCCGGCGGGTCCATGCGGCGGGTGCGGAGCTGGTGGTCGACGGGGTCGCCTTCGCGCCGCACGGCCGGATCGACGTCCAGGCGCTGGGCTGCGACTACTATGTCTACAGCCTCTACAAGACCTTCGGGCCGCACCAGGCGCTGCTGTGGGGGCGCCATGAGCGGCTGCGCGAGCTGCCGAGCCTGAACCACCGCTTCATCGGGCGCGAGCAGGTGCCCTACAAGTTCCTGCCGGGCAACATCAACTACGAGCTTGCCTGGGGCTGCGGGGCGATCCCCGGCTATCTGGCCGATCTCGCCCGCCATCACGGGACGGACGATGCCGATGAGGTAATCGCGGCCCACGAGGAAGCCCTCTCCTCGCGGCTGCTGGACTATCTCGGGGCGCGCAACGACGTGCGGATCATCGGCCGGCGCGAGGCCGACCGGGCGCTGCGGGTGCCGACCATCAGCTTCACCGTCCGCAACCACCGCTCCCCCGACATCGTCGAGGTGGCCGACCGCCACGAGGTGGCGATCCGCTTCGGCGACTTCTACGCGCGCGACCTGATCCGCAATCTGGGCCTTGTCGAGCAGCAGGGCGTCGTGCGCGCCTCGCTGGTGCACTACAACACGGCAGCCGAGGTCGACCGCCTGATCGCGGCGCTCGACGAGGCGCTGGGCTAGAGCGCTTCCCGGACCGCTGGAACAAGGGGGCCGGGACCTCGAAGGGCGGACGAGATTCCGAGGGGCGCTGCGCGCGGCTTTCGTCTCTTTCTTCTGCCGGTTGGCGGCGATGCGGGAGTCCTGGCGTGAGCGGCATCCTGCCTGCCAGACGGCGCGGGCATCCTCGAGGGAAGGAGGAAGCCGGCCGCGCGCAGCGCCGTGGGCGACGCCGCCGCCGCGAACGTGCATCGGCCATTCGGCCGTACCCTTTGGCCCCGTTTCCGGCGGATCGGCAGCCGACCTCGCGGATTTCGCCGGTCAGCCATACCGCGCCGGGTTTTGACGCGGCCCGCCGGGCTCGCCACTATCCTCGCCGCCATGCGGCGCCGGCATATGGCAAGCGCGCCACCAAGAATTGTCCAGGGAGAAAGACGGATGCGGTTGTTCAAGGGGCTTCTCGCCGCGGCGGCGCTGTCGATGGTGGCGCTGGCTGCCAGCGCGGCGGAGTACAAGAGCGAGTACAAGGTCTCGACGGTGGTGGGAAAGCCGTTCCCCTGGGGGCTCTCGGCGGAGCGCTGGGCGGAGCTGGTGGAAGAGCGCACCGACGGCCGGATCAAGATGAAGGTCTATCCCGGCGCCCAGCTCGTCCAGGGCGACCAGACCAAGGAATTCACGGCGATCCGCCAGGGCATCATCGACATGGCGGTGGGCTCGACCATCAACTGGTCGCCGCAGGTCAAGGAGCTCAACCTCTTCTCCCTGCCCTTCTTGATGCCCGACTACGAGGCCATCGACGCGCTGACCCAGGGCGAGGTCGGCCAGGCGATCTTCGAGGCCATCGACGCCAAGGGCGTGCTGCCGCTGGCGTGGAGCGAGAACGGCTTTCGCGAGCTCAGCAACTCGAAGCATCCGGTGCGCACGCCGGAGGATCTGGCGGGCCTCAAGATCCGCGTGGTGGGCTCGCCGCTCTACAACGATACCTTCACCGCGCTCGGCGCCAACCCGACCCAGATGAGCTGGGCCGACGCCCAGCCGGCGCTGAGCACCGGCGCCGTGGACGGGCAGGAGAACCCGATGGCCATCTACGGGGCGGCCAAGCTCTACACGCTGGGCCAGACCCATCTGACCATGTGGCGCTACGTGGCCGATCCGCTGGTCATGGCGGTGAGCAAGCGGGTCTGGGAGACCTTCACCCCCGAGGACCAGGCGATCGTCCGCGAGGCTGCGGTCGAGGCCGGCCGCTACGGCGTCGAGCTCGCCCGCGAGGGGCTGACCGGCGAGAATCCCGCCTATCTCGAGGAGCTCCGGGGGCTGGGCGTGGAGGTGGTCGAGCCGACGGCCGAGGAGCGGGCGAAGTTCGTGGCGGCGACCCGGCCGGTCTACGAGGCCTGGAAAGAGAAGATCGGCGCGGAGCTGGTCGAGAAGGCCGAGCAAGCGATCGGCAAGTGATGCGCCGACGCTGAGCCTGCCGTGATCGGGGAGCCCTTGCGGGGGGCGGAGCGGCCGCGCGTGCCGCTGCGCCTCGAGGAGGCGCTGGGGGCGCTCGCCATGGCGCTCCTTTGCGCCATCAGCTTCGCCAACGTGCTGGTGCGCTACCTCACCAGCGTCTCCTTCGCCTTCACCGAGGAATATTCCGTCTTCTTGCTGGTGGTGATGACCTTCGCCGGAGCGGCGCTCGCCTTCGCCACCGACGGCCATGTGCGGATCACCGTGCTCGAGAATCGCCTGAAGCCCGCCGGCCGCCTCCTTTGCCGGCTGCTGGCGCTGGCGGCGACCAGCACGGTGCTGGGCCTGGTGATCTGGTACGGCGCGCTGCTGGCCCTCGACCAGTGGGAGTTCGAGGAGACCTCGCCGGGCCTGGGCTACCCCCAGTGGCTCTACACCATGTGGCTGCCGGTGCTGGCGGCCTTGTGCCTGCTGCGCGCCTGGGGTGCCGCCTGGCGCGGCCTGCGGAGGCGCCGCTGATGGGCGCCGAGCTCGCCATGCTGCTGGTCTTCGCGATGCTGCTGGTGATCGGCGCGCCGATCGCCATCGCCCTGGCGATGGGCGGGATCGTCGGCATCTGGCTGGGGCTGGACCAGATGGCCCTGCAGATGGTCGGCACCAACAGCTATAACGGCATCGCCAAATACCCGCTGATCGCCATCCCGCTCTTCGTGCTGACCGGCATGGCCTTCGAGCGCTCGGGCGTGGCCGAGCGGCTGGTGACCTTCGCCCAGGCGCTGGTGGGGCCGCGCCGCGGCGGGCTGGCCGTGGTGGCGATCCTGGTGTGCATGGTGATGGGCGGCATGTCGGGCTCGGGCCCTGCCGACGCCGCCGCGGTGGCGACCGTGATGCTCCCCAGCATGACCCGCGCCGGCTATCCCCGCGCCTTCTCCGGCAGCGTGATCGCAGCCTCCGCCTCCACCGCCATCCTGATCCCGCCCTCGATCGCGCTCATCGTCTACGCCGTGCTGGTGCCGGGCATCGATCTGCGGGCCCTCTTCGCCGCCGGCCTCGTGCCGGGCCTGCTGGCCGGCCTGGCGCTGGTCCTGCCCACCATGCTGATCTCGAAAAAGCGCGGCTTCGGCGCCGCCGAGGGCACTGTGCGGCCGCCCTTGTGGCCGGCCTTCAAGGCGGCCCTGCCCGGCCTGTTCGCCCCGGTGCTGATCCTGGGCGGGCTGCGCACGGGCATCTTCACCCCCACCGAGACGGCCGCCGTGGCCGCCGTCTACGGCATGGCGGTGGGCACGTTCTTCTACCGCACGCTGGGCCTGGGGGAGCTCTACCGGATCCTCGCCGATTCCGCCGCCGTCTCGGCGGTCATCATGTTCATCGTCTCGCTGGCCGGCATCTTCGCTTGGGCCGGCAGCACGCTCGGCGCCTTCGACAGCGCCGCCGGCGCCCTGCTCGCCACCACCGACAACCCCGCCATCCTGCTCCTGCTCATCATGGCCGTGCTGCTGGTGGCCGGCATGCTGCTGGACGGGATCTCCATCTACCTCATCACCCTGCCGCTGCTCATGCCCATCGCCAGCGCCATGGAGTGGAACCTGGTGTGGTTCGGCGTGCTCATGGCGATGAACATCGCCATCGGCCAGTTCACCCCGCCGGTGGCCGTGAACCTCATGGTCACCACCCGCATCGCCGGCGTGGGTATGGAGGAGACGCTGCGCTGGACCGCCTGGCTGGTCCTCTCCATGACCGCCGCCCTTCTCCTCGTGATCCTCGTCCCGGGCCTGGCCCTCTGGCTGCCCGAGGCGCTGGGCTACATCGTCCGCTGACCCTCGCGCAAAGGAGCATCCCCGACGTGACCGGCCCCCGCATCGCCCTGATGGGCTTCATGCTCGAGACCAACGGCTTCGCACCCGTGGCGACCGAGGAGGAGTTCCGCGAGAAGCTGTGGATGGAGGGCGAGGAGCTGCTCGCCGACATTCGCGGTGAAGGGAGCCGTGATCCGGGCGGGCTGTGCGGCTTCGCGGCTTCCATGGACGGGGCCGGCCCCTGGACCCCGGTGCCGCTGGTGATCACCTCGGCCTCGGCGAGCGGCCCCGCCGACCAGGACTTCTTCGAGCGCTACGTGGCGCGCATCCGCCGCGAGCTCGAGGCGGCCATGCCGCTCGACGGCGTCTATATCGAGGCGCACGGCGCCGCCTCCGCCACCGGCGACTTCGACCCCGACGGCACCCTGTTCGCGGCGGTGCGCGAGGTGGTAGGCCCGGACGTGAAGGTGATCGCCACCCTCGACCTCCACGCCAATGTCGGGCCCCGCATGGTCGAGGCCACCGACATGCTCATCGCCTTCCTCACCAACCCGCATGTCGACATGTACGAGCGCGGCGTCGAGGCGGCGGCGGCGATGCGCGAGCTGCTGGCCGGCACGAGGACGAAAAAGGCCTTCGTGAAGCTGCCGATCCTGCCGCCCTCGGTCTCGCTGCTCACCGCCCGCGGCCCCTATGCCGATGCCATCAGGCGAGGCCAGGAGTCGGTGGGCGGGCCCATCATGAACGTCTCGATCTGCGGCAACTTCTCGCTCGCCGACTCGCCCAAGAACGGGATCAGCGTCACCGTCACCGCGCGCGGGGACCAGCAGGCCGCCGACCGCGTGGCGCGCGAGCTGGCGGCCGGCATCTGGGCCGACCGCGAGCGCTTCCAGGCGAACCTCACCCCCATCGCCGAGGCGGTCGCCATGATGAAGGCGGCCTGCGCCGATCCTTCCCTGCCCGCTTTGCTCTTCGCCGACGTGGCCGACAATCCCGGCGGCGGTGCCCGCGGCAACACCACCGACCTGCTCGCGGCCTTCCTCGAGGCCGGCATCGGGAACGTCGCCTTCGCCATCCACTACGACCGCCCCCTCGCCGCCGAGGCGCACCGCTTGGGCAAGGGCGCCCGCTTCACGGCCCACCTCAACAGCGAGGAGAGCGACCCCGGCTCGAAGCCGCTCGAGGTCCAGGCCCAGGTGATGGCGCTGAGCGACGGAACGTTCGTCGGCCGCCGCGGCATGATGGCCGGCCGCACCGTGAGCTACGGCCCCACCGCCCGCCTGCGCCTCGCCGGCCGCATCGACATCGTCGTGGTCTCGGTCCGCCAGCAATGCGCCGACCCCATGACCTTCGAGCATCTCGGCATCGACCTCAAGACCGTCCGCGGCATCGCCGTCAAATCCCGCGGCCACTTCCGCGCCGGCTTCGACGACCTCTTCCCCGACGCCCGGACCATCGAGATCGACGGCCCGGGCCTGGTGACGCCCATGCTGGCACGCGTGCCGTTCCGCAACGTGCCCCGGCCCCTGTGGCCGCTCGATCCGGACATGACGTGGGAGGTGCCGGAGAAGGTGGCGGTCTGAGCTTCGCTGCGCTGCGCGCGGCCTTCTTTTTTCGATTTTTCGTTGGGGTTACGGCGGTGAGCGCTGGCGGGGCCGGCGCCTCTTCGCCAGCGACCACCTGCGGCGGGAAATCATCGAGCGCGGCAGCGAGCCGCTTATCCTCGGCCGCCGCAACCGTAAGCGCCCGGTCACGTACGCACCCCGCCGCTCACCGCGGGCGCTGGCGCGTCGAAGCGGCTATCAACCGGCTGGAGGACTTCCGCCGCGTCGTCACCCGCTACGATAAGCTCGCCGCCAACTTCCAGTCCGCCGTCGCCCTTGCCGCCGTCGCGGCCTTCTTGCTCTGATTGGGTCTGGGCCCTAGTCGTACCGGTTTGGCAGCCGCGCGATGGCCGCAAGCTGTCTCATGGACCGCCCCGCCTGAGGCGGCTTTATTTCCTTACCATCAGCCGGCAGGCCAGTTGTTGCTCACCCCAGCGGGTGGCGAAGGTCTCCGACACCTCAAACCAGCTTCCGTCATTGCCGGCGCCGTGGTTTGCGCCCATGCAGGAACACTGGCACTCGTGGCCGGTCGCATTGAGGCAGGCCGGCGCGCATTTTTCCTGCTCGCGGTAAGGCTGGATGACGTAGAGCGCCCCGTAGCGAAGCACGGCCCTCTCGACAAACTCATTGAACCAAGCCTTTGGTACTTCCCAGCATGTGTGGACCGGCACCCAAGTCGCCGCCATTCGCTTGCCTGCCTGCAGCCAGCGCCGGTTGTCTTGGGCGAAGGGCAGCCGAATCCGCAGACGCTGCCCCTTGCCGCCGCGTCGCAACACCACCGGAATACGCGTCTGGTTCCAAACTGCTCTAAGCGTCGCTTCGTTGGGATCGGTATTCATATCATCATCCCATCGGAAAACTCCCCGCCGGCGCCTCAGCGGCGCTTCACCCCCGGACGATCCGGTCAGAGGCGCGGCCGGATACCGAGGCCCTGGCGCACTTCCTCATAGACCTGCACCGCCTCGCCAGCCTCGATGGTGACGGCGAGGCCGTAACGGATGGACTGATCGAGCGCGCCGCCCTGTTCCCGGCAGAAAACCTTAAGCGAGATCGTACTTCCATCAACGAACGCGACCGCACGCTCGCCGGCATACCGGACATGAAACAGCGATCCGCGCGGAATGGCCTTGTCTGAAGGCTGCCCGGCCACCCGCTTCACCCCGAAACGGTCCTCTGGGCTATCCGGCGCGACTTCCAGCTTCGCCCGGCGATACGCCTGATGCCGGATGTTCACAGGCGAGAACCAGGCCAGCGACACGGTCAGCGCACGCGGTTCACGCACCCGCTCAAGGCTCGGCGGGAGCGGAATACGATATAAGGCGGCCTGTTCGCCGGCGGGGATTTCGCCATAGCCGATCATCGTCGCGCGGTTCGCGGCACATTCCATGGCCTCCTCAACCGCCGGCCGACCGTAGCCCAGTAGTCGGGCAATACCATCCCGGCGCGCAACATGCGTGCCCTTTCCCTTCGGCTCCCACGTCTGATCCAGCAGTTCGCCAATACTGCCCCATTGCGCCCGATGCACCAGCATCGCCTTAACGATCACGCCATAGAAGGCCGGGTCTACAGCGTCCAGAAGATTGCCATTGTCAGGATCGGAGAGAGCCTCGAAAATTCGGTGCGCCGCGCGCGTGGCCAGTGCCGTCGCGGCGCTGGTCCCCGCGCTAAAGCCCTCTCGCCGCCGATCACCGCCGCCATCCGGAACGGCGCAGCGCAAACCATAGAGCCTGCCCGGCTGCGCGATGCGCAGGCTGACACCATTTCCGCCATTGGGCGCAACCCGCACCAGCTCGCGGCCGCCCGGCATGAAGATATCCGGCTTGACGACCTTCCGATGCCCCAGCCCAAGCGCAGAAGAGATATTGGGGCCCGGCGCATTTGCGAAGGGCGAGAAAACCATGCCGCCATTCACCAGTGGTGCATCATCCTCATGCCAGGCCCCAACGGTAACCGCATTCAGCGATTCCGCTGGCGACAAAAGAGTCCGCATCGCCTGCTGCGCGGCCAGCGCCCGCAAGATCGCCGCCTCCCGTTCGGCAGCGGTCGCATTCTCGAACTCGATCAGCCCGGCAAAATCGGGAACAGTCAGCGGCGCCATGACATTGCCCGCGCTCACCAGGAACAGGATGCCGAACCGGTCCGCCAGATAGTCCAGCAAGCGGCCCCACGGGCTCATCGGCCCGGTGAACGGGCGATTTCTGTCCCCCAGCGACAGATTGACGATGAACACAGTCGGCGCTGTCGCCGCGCCCTCGTTGTCGCCTACCTTCATCCGAAGCACGGCCCGATAAATCAGGTCCAGCAGCAGGCGGTCGCGCCTGGTACGCTCATCCCCGCCGCCGCCCGGCGCATACAGCACCGGCCGGAAATAGACCCGCCTAGACAGCGGCGCCTCGCCGAGATTGCGGTCACCGTGCAGGATCAAGGACGCCATTTCCGTCCCATGCCGCCGCTCGGCCACCACGCTCATCGCGTCGAAATCGTCCGGATCATCGAGCACCAAGCGTCCAGCCAATAGCGCGTGATTCTGCACCGGCATCGCGTCGAATAGGGCCGCAACCGGTGGCAATGCGCCTTCCGGTCCCGGCGGCGCGGGCAAGGCATCGTGAAGCGGCTCTGCCGCTACCGGAAACGCCACTGTCGATTGCGGTCGCACCATCATGATGTCGTCGCAGAGCGCAAGGCTGACTTCTTCTCGGTTAACCAGTCGTTGCACCTCCGCGGCCGGCAGGTCGCTCAATCGGCCGATATAGCCGATCTCCCCGATCTCAGCCTGATCGACGATTGCGCCCCCCGCCGCGGTGACCGCTCGAGCAAATCCTGCCAGCGCCGCTCTCCGCTTGTCGGCGGTGCCGGCATACCAAAGCTCGACTTCCACGCGCACGGCGCCGTCCGCCCCCTGCGCGGCCAACTCCTCTTCCAGATACGCGATGGTCTCCTCAGGAATGCGATCCTCCGGACCCCAGGCTCGCAACGTGTGCAAGTGCTCGAAGACCTGAAACCATGGCGCAAATCCATCCGGCGCGTTCTGACCAGCCTCATAGCGCCGCCAAAGCGACAGCAGATGCCGCAGCGCCTGCACATCCGGCATCGCCATGTAAAGCCGACCCGCAATTGGCTTGTCATCACGGATGCCGGGCTCCCGCCCCTTACGGGTTTCCTTCACCCCGAAATCGTCATCCGGTTCGAGGATCAGTTCCTCGTCGGCCAGAAAATCGAGCCCGTCTATCTTGCTGACTGCAGCGCTGAAGTCCCCGATCGACCCCGCCACCTCGAAAACCAGCGCGCGCTCTGGCGCTATCCCGAGCGGGTCTTCGCGCAAGGCGACCGGATCACGATTTTGATCGAAGACATCCCGGAGCCGCTGAAACGTGGGACCGAGCCGTTCGCGTTGCCGGGCGCGTGATGGTGTCCGAATGCTGCCGCCACCGCCGCTGCCCTTCGGTCGCCTATCACGCCCCGGTTTCGGGACCGGCAGAAGCGGGTAATCGGTCATGCTTGTCATCCTCCCGGTCATGCGGCGAGGTTCTGGCAGTCCACATCTTCAGCCGTTCCTCGACGATCTTTTTCAGCGGCGACTCCCCCAAGGCCAGGACATGCCGGCGGCGAACATCCAGACAGAACTCCTCCGCCTCGGCATAGCTGATTGCGCCGAGCGTTTTGGCGATCGTGGCGGGAGCACGACCTAAGGGTTCGTCCATATTGTCGGCGAAGCGCTGGAAGTAGGCGGTCAGTTCTGCACGCGTCGGGGCTTTCAGCGATAGCCGGAGTTGAAACCGGCGCCAGACGGCCCGATCCAGCAGTTCGCTGTGGTTCGTTGCCGCCACGGCGATCGTATAGCTGGGCAGATCATCCATCTGCATCAGAAGCGATGTCACGACCCGCTTAATTTCGCCAGTTTCGTGTTCGTCGCCACGTTCTTTGCCAACGGCATCAAACTCATCAAAAAACAGCACGCAAGGCGTGGTCCGTGCATAGTCGAACACCCGCTTTAGCCGTGCTGCCGTCTCACCAAGGTAGCTACCGATCATCGCCTCGTAACGGACGACGAAGAAGGGCAGCGCCAAGGCCTCGGCTATCGCCTCGGCGAGTGAAGTTTTGCCGTTTCCCGGTGGTCCCGAGAGCAATACGCGGTGGCGAGGTTCAAGCGAATGCGACCGCAGTAAGGCGGCGCGTTGCTGTTCCTCGATCAACTCAGTGCAGGCGCGCCGGTTCAGATCCGACAACACCAGATCCTCGACCCTCCTTGCAGGGGTCAGTTCCAGAAGAAACTCACGCTGCCGACCGGCGTTCGCGCCGAGGATCGCCGGCGCATGATGACCGCTGCCGTTCACATGCATCGCTTTAGTCAGCCGATCCGCCAGCACGTTGTGGTTCTTAGCCCTTTCCTCTGCAATGATCGCCTCAGCGGCAGCACGGACGCTTCGGGAATCGCCGCTTGAGCCCGCCTTGACTAAAGAAATGAGGAGATCACTCCTGGCCAACGTCAACTCCCGGCCAGGTCCCGTTTCTCAGCCTGCGTCTCTCCCGGTCGAGCTTCTCAACCACGGCTTCAAGAATCCACGTATTGCGCGGCACCCGCACTGCCCTAGCGTTGCGCTCCTGGTCTATATCGCTCACAAGCGCGCGCGGCACCCGGACCGTCAGCGCCGCGACGTCCTCATCTATTTCTTTCTGTCCCTTAGCCATGTCTCTGCCTATCACGCTGGATAGCATTTTGCCATCAAAGAGATGGCTTTTCCCTGTCGAAATAACATCCCACGGACTGAAGAATAAGCGAGAGCACGGTGCTAACACGACTCAGAGGCGCCCCTTCGCCGATACAGGCTGAAGGAACCGCCACTCGTACCGACCAATATCTTAGAGGTGCTCCGTGCGCGACGGTCACATGCCGCGCCACCATCATGTACTGCTCCCTAACGAACTCGGGCTCCGCGATGCAGGAACTGTTATTCTCGCTGGACGTGGAGGCGTGGGCGGTGCTCGAGCCGCTGTTGCCGAAGAACCAGCAGGGGCGCGGCGACGACCGGCAGCAGCTGGACCCGCGACCCGCAGCGCAGCTCTCCCGCCCTTCGGCTCACTCCTTCACCAGATACTTCCCGATAATCTCCGCATCCGGCTCCACGCCCAGCCCCGGGGCATCCGGCAGGTACGCCCAGCCGTCCTCGATCCGCACCTTCTCCTTGGCCAGGCGCTGGGAGATCTCGCTGGGCTCGACGCAGTATTCCATGACCAGCGCGTTGGGGATGGCGCAGAGGAAGTGGAGGGAGGCGGCGGTGTTGATGTCGGTGGTGAAGTTGTGGTTGCAGACCTTGCGGCCGCGGCTCTGCGCATAGGCAGCGATCTGCATGGCCTGGGTGAAGCCGCAGCGGGTGAGGTCGATCTGCACCACGTCGATGCCGCCCTCGTCGATCAGGCGCTCGAAGCCGCTGACGGAGCACTCCTCCTCGCCGGCGGCGATATGCTGGGTGCAGCCTCGCGAGACCTTGCCGTAGCCGGCATAGTCGTCGGGGTGCAGCGGCTCCTCGATCCAGAAGAGGTCGAAGGGCTCGAAGAGCCTTGCCCGGCGGATGGTGGTCTTGGCGTCCCAGATCAGGCCCACGTCGAGCATGAGGTCGGTCTCGTCGCCGATGGCCTTGCGGATGGCCTCGAGGTAGCGGCAGTCGGTGGCGGCGTCCTGGCCGAAGGGCTCCCAGCCGAACTTGACGCCGGTGTGGCCGGTGTCCACCGCCCGCTTCGCCCGCTCCACCGTGGCCTCGACGGTGAACTGGAACATGTTGGAGGAGTAGACCCGCATCTTCTCGCGCAGGGCCCCGCCCAGCAGCGTCGAGATCGGCTGGCCCAGCGCCTTGCCCTTGATGTCCCAAAGGGCGATGTCGATGCCGGCCATCGCCTGGACCACGGCACCGTTGCGGCCATAATAAAGCGTGGCCTGGTACATCTTGCGCCACAGGCGCCCGGTCTCTAGCGGGTCCTCGCCCACCAGCAGCGACTTCAGGCCGGTGACCAGCGTGTGCGAATAGGGTGCTTCGATCACCGCCTTGGTGACCGCCGGGCAGCCGTCCACCTCGCCCCAGCCGGTGATCCCCGCGTCGGTCGAGACCTTGACGATGAGCGCGTCCTGCGAGCTGTCGGTGCGCGCCTCGATGGACGGCAGGCGCAGATAGAGCGCCTCGACATTCGTGATCTTCATGGACCCCCCTGCGGTCTCGTTCTTTTTTCCGGGAGCCATTAATCGTTTCATGGGCCGTCCCGTCAATGTCGGGGAGGCGATCCGCTCACTGCTCCCCGAGACCCAGCAGCGCCGGCAGCTCGGCCGCACTGGCGGCAATCGCCGAGGCACCCGCGGCCTCGAGCATCGCCCGGTGCGCCGGGGAAGCGGCATGGGCACCGCCGGTGAAGCCGATCACCCGCATGCCGGCGGCGCAGCCGGCCTGCACCCCGGCCTCGCTGTCCTCGACCACGACGCAGCGCCCGGGCGCCGCGCCCATCCGCTCGGCGGCGAGGAGGAAGAGATCCGGGAAGGGCTTGCCGCGCGGCACCATGGTGGCGGAGAAGACATGGGGCGTGACCAGCGGCAGGAGGCCGGCAAGCTCCAGCGCCAGATGGAGCCGGTCGGGGCTCGAGGAGGAGGCGACGCAGCAGGGCACGTTCAGCCCGCGGATCAGCCCGGCCATACCGTCGATCGCCCGCAGCTCGTCGCGAAAGCGCCGCTGGAGCCGCGGCAGCAGGCCGTCGACGAAATCCGCGGGCAGCTCCCAGCGCAGCTCCTCGGCGAAGATGCGCCGCATGGTGGCCACGCTCTTGCCCAAAAAGTGCCGGTAGACGAACGCCTCGTCGGCGGCGAAGCCCAGCTCGCGCAGGGCCTCGGCGAGCACCGCGGCGGCCAGCGGCTCGCTGTCGACCAGCACGCCGTCACAGTCGAAGATCACCAGCTCGGTGCGCTGCAAGGCTCTATCCCGTTGAAAGCCGGAGCGGAGAAGGCTAAGCGCAGGCCATGCCCGGCGAGCTCATGACCGTCAAGGATGTCGCCGCCTATCTGCGACTTGGCGAGCGCAAGGTCTACGACCTGCTCGCCCGCCGCGAAATTCCCGCGATGCGGGTGGCGGGCAAGTGGCTCTTCGCGCGCAGCCAGATCGACGGCTGGCTGGCCGAGCATGCCGAAGGCCCGGCCGCCGGCGGCCAGGCCGCCCCGCCCGACATCCTGGCAGGCTCCCACGATCCGCTGCTGGAATGGGCGGTACGCCAGGCCGGGAGCGGGCTCGCCACCTTGAACGAGGGCTCGCTGGCCGGCCTCGAGCGTGTCGCGGCGCGCGGCGCGATCGCCTGCGGCCTGCACGTGCTCGACGCCGCCAGCGGCGCGTACAACCTGCCGCTGGTGCGCGCACGCCTCGCCGCCCGCCCGCTTGTGCTCATCCATTGGGCGCGACGCCGCCAGGGGCTGGTCGTGGCCGCCGGCAACCCCATGGGCGTCCAAGGCATCGCCGACCTGCCCCGGCTGCGTCTGGCCGTTCGCCAGAAGGAGGCCGGCAGCTACGTGCTGCTCCACCATCTGCTGGGCCAGGCCGGTCTGCCCTCCTCCGTGCTGCTGCCCGCCGGTCCGCCTTTGCACACCGAGACCGAGGTCGCCCAGGCGGTCGCCGAAGGCCGCGCCGATGCCGGCCTCGCGGTTGCCGCGGTGGCCCGCCTGCTGCGCCTCGACTTCGTGCCGCTGGTCGAGGAGCGCTTCGATCTTCTCGTGTGGCGCCGGGCCTTCTTCGAGGCACCCTTGCAGAAGCTGCTGGCCTTCGCGCGCACGCCCGCCTTCGCCGAGCGGGCGATAGCCCTGGGCGGCTACGATGTGGAAGGGCTCGGCACCGTGCTGTGGAACGGGCGCTGATCCCACCGCCGGTTTTTTTTGGAACCCATCCCCGAAAAGACGCGTTGGCCCTCGTGGAAGGCCGCACCCGCCCGGGCGGCGGGCAAGGCCATGGACACCCCCAGGCAAAAGGAAGAGCCCATGCGACGGACACTTCTTCTCGCCTCGGCCATTGCGCTGGCGTCCACCGCTCCCGCACTGGCGGCGAGCGATGGCAGCCGGGAGAAGCAGGATCAGCGGGCCGACGCAGCGCTGCAGAACCGCGAGGTGGCGCAGGCGTGCCTCGACCGGCTCGACGCGTTCGGCCAGCAGATGGACGAGCAGGGCTACTGGCTCACCGGCTGGCGCGGTGGCTGGGCCGGCTACGGCGTGCGCCCCGGCCTCGGCACGACGGGCATGACGCCGGTCACCGGCGGCGGCACGGCGGACGTCCAGACCCAAGCATCGACCGGCGACGCGCACCCGCGCCAGGGCACCTACGCCTCGAGCGATGGCGACCGCCAGATGCGCGACCCCGGCCCGTGGGGTGACGTGGGCTGGCAGATGGCGCCGCGCTACCAGATCCGCACCCTCTATGGCGCGGCCCACATCCTCGCCCGGCAGGGCGACATGGAGGGCTGCCGGGCGGTGACCGACCAGCTCGAGCGGATCCACGAGCGCTACACCTCCGAGCTGCAGCAGGCAGGCGTCGACCCGGACGAGGTCGGCAGCTGGCGCGCCCAGCAGATCGCCGCTGCCGTGCCGGTCGAGCAGCTGGGCTCGGTACGCCTCGACAGCATCGCCGGCACCGACCTGCGCAACACTCGCGACGAGCAGCTCGGCTCCGTCGAGGACGTGGTGATCGACCCCCAGAGCGGCGACATCGCCTACGCCATCGTGAGCGTCGGCGGGTTCCTGGGCATCGGCGACCGTACCGTGGCGGTGCCCTGGAAGATGCTCGAGGTGACCCCGGGCTACAACACCTTCGTGCTCGACATGAAGGAGGACGTCCTCGACAACGCGCCCGAGATCACGCCGGAGTTCTTCGGCTCGCAGGACTTCTTCGAGGAGGTTCGCGGCGAGCTCGACACCTACTGGAACCAGTTCCGGAACTGACCGACCCGGGCGGTCCGCACACGGCACGGGGCGCCCTCTTTGGGGGCGCCCCTTCCTCTTGCGCAGCAACTCGGCCTTGCGCGCTCGTCAGCTCGCCGGCTTCCTCGCCGCATTCGGGAAGAACGCCTGCTCGCCTTCGAGCCGATAGGCGGCGATCGCCCGCTGGCCGTCCTCGCCGAGCAGCCAGTCGATGAATGCCTGGCCCTCGTCCTTCCTGACGTGCGGGAACCGCTCGGGGCTCACCAGGATCACGCCGTACTGGTTGAAGAGTTGTGCATCGCCTTCCACCAGGATCTCGAGCTCGCCGCGGTTCTTGAAGGAGAGCCAGGTGCCGCGGTCGGTGAGCGCGTAGGCGTTCATGCCCGAGGCGGTGTTGAGGGTCGCGCCCATGCCCGAGCCGGTCTCGCGATACCAGTCTCCGGCCTGCTCCAGATCGACGCCGGCCTCCTTCCACAAGGCCTGCTCGCGCTTGTGGGTGCCGCTGTCGTCGCCGCGCGAGGCGAACGGCTCGCCGGCGGCAGCGAGTCGCGCCATGGCGGCCGCCGCGTCGGTCATGCCGGCAATGCCGGCAGGATCGTCACCGGGGCCCACCAGCACATAGTCGTTGTACATCACCTCGCGGCGCTCGACCCCGTAGCCCTCGGCCACGAACGCCTCCTCCGACGGCTTGTGGTGGACCAGCAGCACGTCGGCGTCGCCGTTCTGGGCGAGCTTGATCGCCTGGCCGGTGCCGACCGCCACCACCCGCACCTCGATCTCGGTCTTCTGCTCGAAGGCCGGCAGCAGCGCCTTGAACAGACCCGAGTTCTCGGTGGAGGTGGTCGACGCCACGGTGATGAACTTCCCGGCGGCCGCCGCCGGCAGCGCCAGCGACGCCGCGAGAAGGGCGCCCAGTAGAGCACGGCGTGCGATCATCCTTGTCTCCAATGCAGAACGGGCACGAACGGTCATTCCATGAGCCGGCCGTCGAGAAAGGCTCTCGCCTGCTCGCTGCGCGGCCGCTCGAAGAAGGCGGCAGCCGGCCGGTGCTCGACCAGCCGGCCCTTGTGCAGGAACACGATCTCGTCAGCCAGCCGGCGGGCCTGGCCGAGATCGTGGGTGGTGAGGACGATCTTGACCCCCGCCTCGTGCATCGCTTGGACGATGCCCTCGATGGTGCGGGTCGCCGAGGGGTCGAGATTGGCGGTGGCCTCGTCGAGGAACAGCACGTCGGGGCGGATCGCCCAGGCGCGCGCCAGCGCCACGCGCTGCTGCTCGCCGCCCGAGAGCAGGCGCGCCGGACGGCCCGCCAGGTGGCCGAGCCCCACCCGTTCCAGTGCCTCCATGGCGCGATCGCGGCGGCACCGCAGCGTCACCCCGGCATGGGCCAGCGCGAAGGTGACGTTGGCGAGGGTCGAGCGGCGCAGCAGCACCGGCCGCTGGAACACGAAGGCCTGGCGGCGCCGCACCGCCTCCCCGTCGTCCAGCGCCCAGCGCACCCGGCCGCGGGTCGGCCGCAGCAGGCCGTGGCAGAGCCGCAGCAAAAGGCTCTTGCCCGCGCCGTTCGGCCCCATCACCACGGTCCGCATCCCCTGCCCCAGGGTCAGCGAGACGTTATCCAGGAGCCGCGTGCCCCCCGCCTCGAAGGTGAGATTCTCAACGCTGAGCGGCAGCAGCGGCTCATCGGGTGCGGTGGCGGCTACGAGGCGGGCGAGGAACATCAGCCTTGCACCCGCCGCAAGAGGCCCTGTGCGCCGAACGCCGTGGCGTTGATGGCGACGGCCAGCGCCACCAGCACCATGCCCAGCCCCAGGGCCAGCGGCAGGTCGCCCTTGCTGGTCTCGAGCGCGATGGCCGTGGTCATCACCCGGGTGACGCCGGCAATGTTGCCGCCGACGATGATGACCGCTCCCACCTCGGCCACCGCCCGGCCGAGCCCGGCCAGCAGCGCGGTGAGCAGGCTGAAGCGGGCATCCCACAGCAGTGCCGGCACGGCCGCCAGCGGGCGCACGCCGAGCGAGGCGAGCTGCTCGCGGTATTCCTCCTGCAGGTCGGCCACGGTCTGCCGCGTGAGGGCGGCGATGATCGGGGTCACGAGGATGGCCTGGGCGACGATCATGGCGGTGGGGGTGAAGAGCAGGCCCCAGGAGCCGAGCGGCCCGGCCCGCGAGAGGGCCAGATAGACCAGAAGCCCGACCACCACCGGCGGCAGGCCCATCAGGGCGTTGAGCAGCACCACCAGCAGGCCGCGCCCGGGAAAGCGCAGCACGGCGAGCAGCGCTCCGGCCGGCATCGCCACCAGGGCGGCGATCAGCACGGCGCTCAGGCTCACCTGCAGCGACAGGCCCACGATCCCCGCGAGCTCGGCATCGCCCGAGAGGATGAGGTCCAGCGCCGCTGCCGCCGCCCGCCCGAGTTCCGTCATGCCTGTCCGCTCGACCGTTCCTGCCGCCATCGAGCCTGCGACGCGGGATCGGGTCGGGCAATGAAACCGCCATCGATGCGGAATCTGCAACGATCTGCAGCGACATGCAGGTGGCAGGCCCAGGCCTGCCGGGTGCAATCTCATGGGTCGGCCGAATGTCATGGGGGTCGGGGATGAGCAGGTTTCACGACCGACGTGTGCCGGGCGAGAGCGCTTTCTACAGGACCAGACGCGACGAGCTTTTGGAGGCCGAGAGGGCGCTGCGCGGCCAGATCGAGGCGGTGGCTGCGCTGCGGCGGGCGCTGCCGCCGGGCGGCCTGGTCGAGGAGGATGTCTGCTTCGAGGATGCCGGCCGGCCCGGCAGTCCTGCGCCCCGTGAGACGAAGATGCCCCTCGCGGGGCTCTTCCTGCCGGGCAGGGACAGCCTCGTGATCTATGGCTGGATGTTCGCGCCGGGCGGCCCGCCCTGCCCGTCCTGCACCTCCATCCTCGACGGGCTGGACGGGGCAGCACCACACATCGAGCAGCGCACGGCGCTCGTGGCGGTGGGCAAGGCTCCCGCTGCAGAGCTACGCCGCTTTGCGACGGAGCGCGGCTGGCGCCATCTCCGGCTGCTCTCCAGCGGCGGCAGCGGCTTCAACCGCGCCTACGGCTCCGAGACCGCCTCAGGCGCGCAGATGCCCATGCTCATGGTCTTCCGCAGGAGCCCGGAGGGCATTCGCCACCACTGGAGCTCCGAGCTGCTTCATGCACCTGCCGAGCCGGGCCAGGAGCCGCGCCACGTCGACCTGGTCTGGCCGCTGTGGCACGTCCTCGATCTCGTGCCCCAGGGCCGCGGCGACTTCTCGCCCAGGCTCTCCTACGACTGAGCGGCTGGCCCAGGGCTGGGCGGCTGGGCGGCTGGGCGGCTGGGCTGCGACTGGGCGACCGGAGGTGTCATGAGGCTGGACGGCTCGTGCTGCTGCGGCGCCGTGCGTTTCTCGGTGGAGGCCTACGCGCCGGTCCCCTATCTGCGCTGCTACTGCTCGGTCTGCCGCAAGACCGCCGGCGGCGGAGGCTACGCCGTCAATCTCGGCGCCCGCGCCGGCACGCTCGAGGTGCAGGGCGAGGAGAGCGTCCGCACCTTCCACGCGGTGATCGACGGCAAGCAGAGCCCGGCCGCGCGCTCCTTCTGCGGGAGCTGCGGCTCGGCCCTGTGGCTGTGGGATCCGCGCTGGCCGGACCTCCTCCACCCCTTCGCCAGCGCCATCGACACGGATCTGCCGGCACCACCCGGGCAGGTCCACATGATGCTCGACGCCCGTCCCGCCTGGGCCCGCCTCGACACCCGCCCGGGCGAGGCATGCTTCCCAGGCTTCCCCGAGCAGTCGCTGGAGGAATGGCACCGGGCGCACGGCCTTCTCCACGAGACAAGGAAGCCACCCCGCCGTTGACCCGGCGTCAATCCTGCGTGGTACGGTCGACCGGACAGACGATGCTCGACGCGCCGCCTCGTCATCCTTGCCTTCCTGGCACCTGTCTGCAGAGGTTGGGCCCGTCGACGTCGCGTTCATTACACTCGGTACCACCGACAGCACCTCGAGCGCCGGGATCGATTTTCAGCCGAGGCGAATAGATGTTGGCGTAAGCCGGGATGGGAAACTGTCGAACGCGGGAGGCGAATACCCTCAATGACACAAGATACACGCACCAGAATTGTCGAGGCGGCAGAGGCGCTGTTCTACGAGCACGGATTGCGCAGCGTCAGCGTCGATGCGATCGCCGAACGCGCAGGCGTAACCAAGCGCACGCTTTACTACCACTTCGACAGCAAGGATGCGCTGATCGCCGCCTCTCTGGAGATGCGGGACAGGTCGACCGTGGAGCGGTATCGCGGCTGGCTGGGGGATCCTGCCCTGCCGATGCCGGAACGCATCGTGATGATGTTCACTTCCCTGGCGGACTATGCCGGGAAGCCCAGATGGCGGGGCTGCGGCTTCACCCGCGCCGCGGTCGAGCTGGCCGGCCAGCCGGGACATTCGGCTGTGCAGATGGCCGCGAAACACAAACGCCGGTTCGAAGCCTGGCTGGAGCATGAGTTTAGAAGCGGCGGGATGACTGAGCCGCAGAGGCTGGCGCGACAGGTGGCGCTCCTGATCGAGGGCGCGATCGCGCAGATGCTCATTCACGGTGATGTATCTTACGCGCTGGCAGCAGGAGAGGCTGCGGCAGCGCTTGTTTCCGGGGATACCGTATCTCGGGGTCGGGGGCGAAATCCGGTACAGGCCAAATCAGCCGAGGCCCGCATGTATACCGACTAGTGAGTATCAATTCTTCGGCACACCAATATCGTCGGCCGCCTCTCAATGGGGAGCGCCGCGATGTCGAAACCAGCCACAAGACCCTGGACGCCAGCCCTTTTGATATCGCTTGCGGCGGCAGGCATGATCCTGTCGCTCTCCATGGGGCTGCGGCAGAGTCTTGGCCTGTTCATAGAACCCATGGTGCGCACGACCGGCATAACGGTAGCGACCTTCGGTTTCGCCATGGCGGTGCAGAACCTGGCCTGGGGGATCGGGCAACCCTTCATGGGGGCAATCTGCGACCGGTTCGGCGGGCGCCTCGTCGTTGCCGCTGCCGCTGTCCTCTATTGCGCCGGCCTCTACATGACTGCCTCGGGAGGCCCGGTCGGCCTCTATCTCGGCGGAGGACTGCTGATCGGGATTGCGGTAGCAGCGACCTCCCACGGCGTGCTGGTCGGCATCATATCCCGCCTTGCCGCACCCTCGATCCGCGCGACGGCCGTTTCCCTCCTCGCGGCTGTCGGTTCACTCGGGACGTTCATCGTCGCACCGATGGCCCAGGCGATGATCGATCACTGGACCTGGCAAACGGCGCTTGCCGGCCTGGCATTGCTCGCGGCATCGATGGCGGGGATCGCCTTGCTGTTTCGGCGTGCGGAGGTCCAGGCGACGGGACCAGCGAGCTCGCCGCAGCCCGATGCGTGGCGCGCCATCCCGGAGGCCCTGGCAGACCGCAGCTTCGTCATCACGACGCTGGCTTTCTTCGCCTGCGGCTTCCAGCTGATCTTCATCGCGACGCACCTGCCGAACTACATCGCGATCTGCGGACTGCCGCCTTCGGTCGGCGCGAGCGCACTCGCCCTGATCGGGATATGCAATGCCGTGGGCACGCTCATCGCCGGCTATCTGTGCCAGCGATGGGGAAACGGCCCGGTGCTGGCGCTGATATACCTGCTGCGCACCCTTTCCATCGCCGCTTTCTTCGCCTTCCCCGTCAGCGTCGAGACGACCCTGCTATTCGCCGCCGCGATGGGGTTCCTATGGTTGAGCGTCGTTCCTCCCGTCAGCGGGCTCATCAACGGTCTTTTCGGCCCGTCCAATTTCGGCGCGCTGTTCGGCGTGATGTTCCTCAGCCATCAGGTCGGGGCTTTTCTCGGCGCCTGGCTCGGCGGGTTGAGCTACCAGTTCAGCGGCAGCTATTCGGCTGGCTGGCTGTCCCTTGTCATCGTGGGAACGGCAGCTGCGCTGCTGCAGCTCACGGTTCGAGATGAGGAACTCAGGCCACTGAAGGTGTAATGGCAGGCAGCGTCTACAACGCTGACGACATTGAGGTAGCACCATTACTCGGCGTTGACGGGTCTGCGGCGATAGGAGCTGGCTCGACGGCGATCGGACAGAGGACGCGATCAGGACGCCCAGTCCATCGACCTTGCGTCAAGGCGACCTGGTACCGTTGGCGCCCGCGGCGGGCATCACAGCACTAGCGGAAGGCGGGCTCGTCGAAGCTGCGCAGCTTGCGCGAGTGCAGGCGGTCGGGGCCCTGGTCGCGGAGGATGCGGATGGCCTCGAGGCCGATCAGGAGATGCTGGTTGATGCGCTCGCGGTAGAACTGGTTGGCCGCACCGCGCAGCTTGAGCTCGCCGTGCAGCGGCTTGTCGGAGACGCAAAGGAGCGTGCCGTAGGGCACCCGGAAGCGGAACCCGTTGGCGGCGATGGTGGCACTCTCCATGTCGACGGCGATGGCGCGGCTCTGGTTGAGGCGCTCGAAGAGCTCGTCGTAGCGCAGCTCCCAGTTGCGGTTGGCGGTGGTCGCCACGGTGCCGGTGCGCATCCTTGTCTTGACGTCGAAGCCCTTGAGGCCGGTGACGTTGACCACCGCCTCCTGCAGCGCCATCTGGACCTCGGCGATCGGCGCCACCGGCACGGAGGGCGGCAGCTCCTGGTCGAGCACATGGTCCTCGCGGACATAGCCGTGCGCCAGGACATAGTCGCCCAGCCGCTGGCTGCGCCGCAGCCCGGCGCAGTGCCCCAGCATCAGCCAGCAATGCGGCCGCAGGACCGCCACATGGTCGGTGATGGTCCGGGCATTGCTGGGACCGACCCCGATATTGATCATGGTGACACCGCGCCCGTCGGGACGCGTCAGGTGGTAGGCCGGCATCTGCGGCAGGTGGCGCACCGGCCGCCCGGTGTCACCCTCGCTGCGCAGCCGGCTGTTGACCATCACCGCGTTGCCGGGCTGGACGAAACGGTCATACTCGCTGCCCTGGGCGATCTCGCCGCGGGCATGGTCGATGAAATGCTCGACATAGCGCTGATAGTTGGTGAGCAGCACGAAGCGCTGGAAGAACTCGGGCTGGGTCCCGGTATAGTGGTGCAGGCGGTGGAGGCTGTAGTCGACCCGCTCGGCGGTGAAGAGGGCCAGCGGCCCGCATTCCTTGTGGCCGCCCCGCCAGGTGCCGTTGGCGATGGCGTCGTCGGTCATCGAGAGATCGGGCATGGGGAAGAGATACTGCACCTCGTGCGCCCGCTCGCGGCTGACCTCGGTCATCATGTCCTCGATGGCGAAGGGCAGCGGGATCGGCCGCGTGCTGGTCCCGACCACCACCGGCACCCGGTGGTTGGCCATGAGGATGCCGAGCTGGGTGCGGTAATAGTCGGCGAACAGCGAGGGGCGGGTCAGCGTGGTGCCATAAAAGCCGGGATCGTGGAGCACGCCGTAGGCGAGCCTGCCGTCGAGATTGAGCTCGTCGGGCTCCAGCCGCACCCCCACATAGGGGTAGCAGGCGTCGATCGGGCCGTCGGGCCGCTGGCCGCGGGCAAAGCGCTGGAACGCCTCGTTGAGGCGGCCGATGGCGGCGTCGTAGAGCTCGGTGATGCGCTCCACCGCGGCTTCCGGATCGTGATAGAGCCGGGGCTCGCGGACACCGAGGGCCTCGAACGCATCGACAAGCGGATTCTGCACGAGCTCTTCCATCGACAGACACGGCACGATACCGCCTACCTAGCACGAAATCCGGCGGTCTCGCAGCCCGCCAGCCGGACATGCGGAGCCGAGCGCCCCCTTGCCTTCGCAGGCCGGGCACCCCATCACCTGTGGCGTCTGCCGCACCCCGCCGGCGTCGCCTGCAACGAGGTATCCCGAACGTCCATGGCCGCACCTGTCCTCGCCCTCAAGAACGCGTCGCTGCATCTGGGCCGCCAGCAGCTCTTCGATTCCATCGACGTGGCGGTCGGGCGCGGCGACCGGATCTGCCTGGTGGGCCGCAACGGCAGCGGCAAGTCGACCCTGCTCAAGATCCTGGCAGGCCTGCTCGAGCTCGATTCCGGCGAGCGCTTCGTGCAGCCGCGCACCACCGTCTCCTATCTGCCGCAGGAGCCGGGCCTTCCGGAGCAGGGGAGCATGCTCGAGCATGTGCTGGGCGGGCTGCCGCCGGCCGAGCGCGGCGAGGAGAGCCACTACCGGGCGGAGACGGTGCTGGCCGAGCTCGGGCTCGAGGCCGGCCGCGGCCTCGTGGGGCTTTCGGGCGGCGAGGCGCGCCGCGTCTCGATCGCCCGGGCGCTGGTCGGCGAGCCCGAGATCCTGCTGCTCGACGAGCCCACCAACCATCTCGACATGCCGACCATCGAGTGGCTGGAGGAGCGGCTGGCGGCCTTCCCGGGCGGGCTCGTGGTGATCAGCCACGACCGCGCCTTCCTCGCCCGCCTGTCGCGCGCCACCTGGTGGCTCGACCGCGGCCGGCTGCACGCCATCGAGCGCAGCTTTGCCGCCTTCGAGGAATGGAGCGGCCAGATCCTCGCCGAGGAGGAGGCCTCGCTCAACCGGCTCGACAAGAAGCTCGAGGCCGAGACGCACTGGCTGCATCGCGGCGTCACCGCCCGGCGCAAGCGCAACATGGGCCGGCTGCGCAATCTCCACGAGCTGCGCTCCCAGCGCCGCCAGCATGTCGGCCAGACCGGCAGCATCCGCCTGCAGGCCGCCACCGAGACGGTGAGCGGCAAGCTGGTGATCGAGGCCCTGGGGCTGGCCAAGAGCTATGACGGGCGCGCCGTGGTGCAGCCCTTCTCGACCCGCATCCTGCGCGGCGACCGGGTCGGCATCATCGGCCCCAACGGCGCCGGCAAGACGACGCTTTTGAACATGCTCACCGGCGAGCTCGCCCCCGACGAGGGCGAGCTGCGGCTGGGCACCAATCTCGAGATCGCCCGCTTCGACCAGCACCGCGCCCAGCTCGACCCGGAGAAGAATCTCTGGGAGACGCTGTGTCCCGACGGCGGCGACCGGGTTCAGGTGCAAGGCCAGTCGCGACACGTGGTGGGCTATCTCCGGGACTTCCTCTTTCGCGAGGAGCAGGTCCGGACGCCGGTCAAGGCGCTCTCGGGCGGCGAGCGCAACCGTCTCCTGCTCGCGCGCATCCTGGCCCAGCCCGCCAACCTGCTGATCCTCGACGAGCCCACCAACGATCTCGACATGGACACGCTCGACCTGCTCGAGGAGACGCTTGCCGACTATGCCGGCACGCTTTTGCTGGTGAGCCACGACCGCGATTTTATCGACCGGCTGGTGACCAGCACCATCGCCTTCGAGGGGTGCGGGCAGTGGCGCGAATATGCCGGCGGCTACAGCGACTATCTGGCCCAGCGGCCGGCCCCGGCAGCGCCGGCGCAGGCGAGGGAGACGGCCGCTGGGCCGCCCCGCCAGAAGCCGGCCGCCCGGCCGCGCGGCTTCGACGGCAAGCTGCAGCGCGAGCTCGACCGGCTGCCGGGCAAGATGGAGGCGGTGCAGGAGAAGATCGCCGCCACCGAGCAGCGGCTCGCCGACAGCGCCTTCTACATGCGCGATCCCACCGGCTTTGCCGAGGTCACGGCCCAGCTCGAGCGGCTGCGCGCCGACCTCGCGGGGCTCGAGGAGCGCTGGCTCGAGCTCGAGACGATGCGCGAGGAGGCGCAGGCGGGGTGAGCGAGCGCGGCCCGGCCCCCCACCTTCCCGAGACGCTGGGCCTCGACGCCTGGGCGCCGGCGCAGATCGCCGAACGGGTCGAGAAAGCCGGCGTCGCCAAGGTGCACCTTCCCGCGCTGCAGACCTTCACCCTGGCGTGCCTCGCCGGCGCCTTCATCGCCTTTGGCGCCATGTTCTTCACGGTGGTGACCACCGCCCACGGCCTGGGTTTCGGCCCCGCCCGCCTGCTGGGCGGCGTCGCCTTCTCGCTGGGGCTGGTCCTGGTGATCGTAGCCGGCGCCGAGCTCTTCACCGGCAACGCGCTCATCGTCATGGCCTGGGTCGACAGGCGGGTGCGGCTGGCCGAGCTGCTGCGGAACTGGGGCATCGTCTATCTGGGCAATCTCGCGGGCTCGCTGGGCGCGGCCCTGCTGTTCGTGCTGGCCGACGGGCCGGGCCTCGGCGGCGGCGCCGTCGGCGCCAGCGCTGCCGCGATCGCCGAGGCCAAGGTGGCGCTGCCATGGAGCACCGGGTTCTTTCGCGGCATCCTGTGCAACGCGCTGGTCTGTCTCGCCGTCTGGCTCTCCTTCGCGGCGCGGGAGGTCAGCGGCAAGATCCTCGCCATCGTCTTTCCCATCGCCGCCTTCGTGGCCCTGGGCTTCGAGCATTCCATCGCCAACATGTATTTCATCGGCCTCGGGTTGATCGCCGGCATGCCCGGCATCACCCTTGGAGGCATGGCGAGCAACCTTGTGCCGGTCACTGCCGGCAACATCGTCGGCGGCGGCGTTTTCGTGGCCCTGGTCTACTGGCTCTGCTATCGCCGCACGGGCTGAGACCGCCGTTTTTTCGACAGCTCTGCTGCACTGCAGCAGGAGCCTCGCCCCGGAAATTGCGCTATAGGAGCGCCAGCAGCCGGCCGCATGCCGGTTTCCGCTGGCAAAGAGAGGAAGCATGACCGCCATGGCCAAGTCCCACGCCACCGGTCCGGCCTCGGCCAAGCTCGCCGAGTTCGACTGGCTCGATCCGTTCCGCTTCTCCGAGCAGCTGAACGAGGAGGAGCGCCTGATCCAGCAGGCGGCTCACGACTACTGCCAGAG
The DNA here is from genome assembly GCA_029211145.1 of Marinimicrococcus flavescens. Taxonomy (GTDB): domain Bacteria; phylum Pseudomonadota; class Alphaproteobacteria; order Geminicoccales; family Geminicoccaceae; genus Marinimicrococcus; species Marinimicrococcus flavescens. Next base: position 151,831 of record JARGEQ010000091.1, on the reverse strand, counting down.
CAAGCTGATGACGCGGGTGCTCGAGGCCAACCGCCACGAGATCTTCCACCGCGAGATCATGAGCGAGCTGGGCGAGCTGGGCCTCCTGGGCTCGACCATCCCCGAGGAATATGGCGGCGCCGACGCCAGCTATGTGAGCTATGGCCTCGTGGCCCGCGAGGTCGAGCGCGTCGACAGCGGCTACCGCTCGGCCATGAGCGTCCAGTCCTCGCTGGTGATGCACCCGATCTACGCCTATGGCGACGAGAACCAGCGCAAGAAGTACCTGCCCAAGCTCGCCACCGGCGAGTGGGTCGGCTGCTTCGGCCTGACCGAGCCCGATTTCGGCTCCGATCCCGGCGGCATGCGCACGCGGGCCAAGAAGACCGACGGCGGCTACCTGCTCTCGGGCTCGAAGAACTGGATCACCAACAGCCCGATCGCCGACGTGTTCGTCGTCTGGGGGAAGGACGACGAGGGCAAGATCCGCGGCTTCATCCTCGAGAAGGGGATGAAGGGTCTGGAGGCCCCGAAGATCGAGGGCAAGTTCTCGCTGCGCGCCTCGATCACCGGCATGATCATGATGGACGAGGTGTTCGTGCCGGAGGAGAACCTGCTGCCCAACGTCAAGGGTCTGGCGGGTCCGTTCGGCTGCCTCAACCGGGCGCGCTACGGCATCGCCTGGGGTGCGCTGGGTGCCGCCGAGTTCTGCTGGCACGCCGCCCGCAACTACACCCTGGACCGCAAGCAGTTCGGCCGGCCGCTAGCCGCCAACCAGCTGATCCAGAAGAAGCTCGCCGACATGCAGACGGAGATCGCGCTGGGCCTCCAGGCCTGCCTGCAGGTCGGCCGGCTGATGGACGAGGGCAAAGCGGCGCCCGAGATGATCTCGCTCATCAAGCGCAACAGCTGCGGCAAGGCCCTCGACATCGCCCGCATGTCGCGTGACATGCACGGCGGCAACGGCATCGCCGACGAGTACCACGTGATCCGCCACGTCATGAACCTCGAGGCGGTGAACACCTACGAGGGCACCCACGACGTCCACGCGCTGATCCTGGGCCGCGCCCAGACCGGCATCCAGGCCTTCACGGGCTGAGCGTGGACGGACCTGCCCAGGAGAGCTGCCGGGTCGAGCGGACCTATACGTTCGACCCGCGCGGCGTCGGCGCCGCCTGGCATCGCGAGCTCGACGGGCTCGCGATCCTCGAGCGGATTCTCGACGGCCGGCTGCCCATGTCGCCCATCGCCGGCACGCTCGACTTCAGGCTGGTGGAGGCCGAGAAGGGCCGCGTGGTGTTCGAGGCGATGCCGGCGGCCTTCGGCTACAACCTCGCCGGCACGATGCACGGCGGCTACGCCGCGACCCTGCTCGACAGCGCCATGGGCTGCGCGGTGTGCAGCATGGTCCCCAAGGGCCGCGCCTACACCACCACCGACCTCTCGATCCGCTACATCCGCCCGATGACCGAGGCCTCCGGCCTGCTGCGCGCCGAGGGGCGGATCATCAATGCCGGAAGGCGCGTGGCCACCGCCGAGGGCCGCCTCTACCGGGCGGAGGACGGCAAGCTCTGTGCCCACGGCACGACGAGCTGCCTGGTCTTCGAGGCCTGACCGGAAGGAGCGGCCGCCCCGCCCCGCGGGCGCGGCCGCTCACCCTTGTTCACGACGCCGGGACGGCCCCTGTGGCGGCGCCCCGGCCTCCCCCACCTCACGCCGGTGCACCAGAGGGTGGAGGGTTTCCCATGCGCAAGCTGTTCCTCGCGGCGGCCGTGCTGCCAGTGCTGCTCGCCTCTCCCGGCATCGCCGGCGAGATCAACGCGAGCTGGCTTCAGGGCATCGCCATCAAGGGCCAGGACCCGGTGGCCTACTTCACCGAGAGCCGGCCGGTGGAGGGCTCGCCCGAGCATGAGCTGGAGTGGAAGGGCGCGCGCTGGCGTTTCGCCAGCGCCACGAACCGCGACAGCTTCGCCGCCGATCCCGAGCGCTGGGCGCCTCAATATGGCGGCTGGTGCGCCTATGCGGTCTCGGAGAACACCACCGCCGACATCGACCCCACCGCCTGGCGGATCGTCGACGGCAAGCTCTATTTGAACGTGTCGCCCGAGATCCAGCGGATCTGGGAGCAGGACATTCCTGGCCGGATCGCGAGGGCTGATGCCAACTGGCCGGCGATCAGGGCGTCCCTGGCCGAGTGAGCCCGGCACCGCCATAGCCGAAGACCGGCCGCTGGCGCAGATAGGCCTCGATCACCTTGGCCTCCTCGGGCGAGAAATAGTCGGTCCAGCCGCCGACCTTGCCACGGCGCGTCTTGAAGGACTGCGGGTCGCTCTTGTCGCCGGGCTTGCCGCGGCGCCCGAGAAAGCCGAGCTTTCCCTGCCCCTCCAGCTTGCGCATGTTCTCGAGGCTGGAGAAACGCACCGCATCCTCGAGCTCCTCCGCCGAGGCCGGCGTGCCGAGGAACTCCAGCAGGCGGCCCAGCTCGCGGCCTGTGTCGGCGCGCAGGTCCTCGTAGCGGACCAGCAGGACCGCGTTGCAGCGCTCCAGCTCGCGCTCCCACAGCTCCATGAAGTCGATGATCGACGGCATGCCGATCTTCGGATCCATCACGAAGGCGAAGGGCGAGACCTCGGCGCCGTGCGCCGGGTACTCGTTGATGCGCTTCTTCCAGGGCCGCATGCGATGCTGCCACTGGAAATACTGCGAGACCGCGACATCGCGCGGATCGCGCAGCAGCAGCACCACCTTGCGGTCGTAGAACGGCCGGCGATTGTCCCAGCTGTCGGTGACGTCGCGGATATAGTTGTTGTGCGAGAACAGGATGCGCGGCACCTGGGGCTGCACGCGATGGAGATTGTCGAACTCCAGCATGGGGCGCTCGGGCAGGCCGAAGCGCTTCTGGTAGAAGCGCGAGAGCATCACCCTAAGCCAGGTTCGTCCGCTCTTGCCGTAGGAGACCACCACCGCATCGGCCAGCCTGAGCCGGCGCAGCTCCTCGCGGCCGCGCAGATGCCGGTCGAGACGCACCCGCCGCTCCTCGGGCAGGAAGAACAGGCCGTGCACGAGGGCCTCTCGTGCCGCGTCGCGCCAGAGATCGCGGAATGCCACCATGGGATCGCCAGTGCCGGGAGTTGCCGCAGGGCTTTCCTGCTAGCCGCCACGCCCTCGGGGGTCAATCGCCGCGCCGCCGCCCGCGTCAGAAGGGCCGCTTCAGCAGGCGCCCCAGCTCGCCCATGATGCCGCGCCGGAAGGCCAGCACGCAGAGCACGAAGATCACCCCCTGCACCACCGTCACCCAGGCGCCGAGCTGGGCCAGGTAGTTCTGCAGCGAGATGATGACCACGGCCCCTGCCACCGGCCCGAAGATGGTGCCAAGCCCGCCCACCAGCGCCATCAGCACCACCTCGCCGGACATCGCCCAGTGCACGTCGGTGAGCGAGGCGAGCTGGAACACCAGCACCTTGGTGGCGCCGGCAAGCCCCGAGAGGGCGGCCGAGAGCACGAAGGCCACGAGCTTGTAGCGGTCGACGTCGTAGCCCAGCGAGACGGCGCGCGGCTCGTTCTCGCGGATCGCCTTCAGGACCTGGCCGAAGGGCGAGTGGATGGTGCGGTAGATGAGCAGGAAGCCCGCGAGGAAGATGATCACCACCACGACATAGAGGGTCATCATGTCGGAAAGGTCGATGAGGCCGAAGAGCCTGCCTCGCGGGATCGCCTGGATCCCGTCCTCGCCGCCGGTGAACGGCGCCTGGAGACAGAAGAAGTAGAGCATCTGGGCGAGCGCCAGGGTGATCATCGCGAAATAGATGCCCTGGCGGCGGATCGCCAGCGCGCCGACGACGAGCCCGAGCACGGCCGAGGTCGCGACGCCGGCCACGATCGCCAGCTCGGGCGTCAGGCCCCAGACCTTGGCGGCATGGCCGGTGATGTAGCCGGCAGCGCCGAGAAAGGCGGCATGACCGAAGGACAGCAGCCCCACATAGCCGATCAGCAGGTTGAAGGCGCAGGCGAAGAGGGCAAAGCACAGCACCTTCATGATGAAGATCGGATAGATCGCGAAGGGCGCCGCCACCAGCAGCAGCACCATGACGGCGAACGCTACATACTGGTGAACGGGAGCGCGGCTGGCGGCCGCTGCGGTGCCGATCTGCCCGGTCGCCGAGGCCATGCTCAAGCAGCCCTTCCAAAGAGGCCCGCCGGCTTGATCAGCAGGACGATGGCCATGACGATGAAGATCACGGTGCTGGAGGCCTCGGGGTAGAAGACCTTGGTGAGTCCCTCGACGATCCCCAGACCGAAGCCGGTGACGATCGAGCCCAGGATCGAGCCCATGCCGCCGATCACCACCACGGCGAAGACCACGATGATCAGGTCCGCGCCCATCTGCGGGCTCACCTGGTAGATGGGGGCGGCCAGCACGCCGGCGAAGGCGGCCAGCGCCACGCCGAAGCCGTAGGTGAGCGTCACCATGCGCGGCACGTCGATGCCGAAGGCCTGGACCATCACCGGATTCTCGGTGGCGGCGCGCAGGTAGGAGCCGAGCTTGGTGCGCTCGATCACGAACCAGGTGCCCAGGCACACCACCAGCGAGGCCGCCACGACCCAGGCGCGGTAGTTGGGCAGGAACATGAAGCCCAGATTGTGACCGCCGGCCAGGAGCGGCGGGATCTGGTAGGGCTGGCCCGAGGAGCCGAAATAGTTGCGGAACAGGCCCTGGATGATCAGCGCCAGGCCGAAGGTAAGCAGCAGGCCGTAGAGATGGTCGAGATTGGCGATGCGCTTGAGGAGCGTGCGCTCGAGCACCATTCCCAGGGCGCCGACGATGACCGGCGAGAGCAGCAGCGCCCACCAGTAGCCCAGCCCCAGATAGGAGAGCAGGAACCAGGCGACGAAGGCGCCGGTCATGTAGAGGGCGCCGTGGGCGAAATTGATGATGTTGAGGAGGCCGAAGATGACGGCGAGGCCCAGGCTCAGCACGGCGTAGAAGGCACCGTTGATGAGCCCGAGCAGGACCTGGCCGAACAGCACCTGCGGCGGGATGCCCAGAAGTTCCGTCATCCGCGAGCCTCCTCCCCCGCCTCTCCTACTTCACCAGCTCGCAGCCGCCCTTGTCGAGCGGGCGGAAGGCCTGGTCGGCCGGGATGGTGGAGACCACGTTGTAGTAGTCCCACGGGCCCTTCGACTCCTCCGGCGTCTTTACCTGCAGGAGGTACATCGGGTGGGTGGTGCGGCCATCGACGCGCACCTCGCCCTTGCCGAACAGCGGATCCTCGGTGGGCATCGCCTTCATCTGCTCGACGACCTTCACCCCGTCGCTGTCGTCACCCGTCTCGGCCAGCGCCTTGAGATAATGCAGCACCGCGCCATAGACGCCGGCCTGCACCATGGTCGGCTGCTTGCCGCCATTCTGCTCGGCGAAGCGCTTCGACCAGGCGCGGGTCTCGTCGTTGAGATCCCAGTAGAACGCCTCGGTGAGGGTCAGGCCCTGGGCGGTCTGCAGGCCCAGCCCGTGCACGTCGGTGATGAAGACCAGAAGGCCCGCCAGCGTCTGCCCGGCCTGCACGATGCCGAACTCGGAGGCCTGCTTGATGGCGTTGGTGGTGTCGCTGCCGGCATTGGCGAGGCCGATGACCTTGGCACCCGAGCCCTGCGCCTGGAGCAGGAAGGAGGAGAAATCGGCAGTGTTGAGCGGATGCCGCACCTCGCCCAGGACCTGGCCGCCCTTCTCCTTGACGACCGCCGCCGTATCGCCTTCCAGAGCATGGCCGAAGGCGTAGTCGGCGGTCAGGAAGAACCAGCTGTCGCCGCCGTTCTCGACCACGGCGCTGCCGGTGCCGTTGGCCAGCGCCCAGGTGTCGTAGGTCCAGTGCACGGTGTTGGGCGAGCATTTGTCGCCGGTCAGGCTCGAGGTGCCCGCGCCCGAGTTGAGGTGTACCTTGTTCTTGTCACGGGTGATCTGGCTCACCGCCAGCGCCACCGCCGAGTTCGGCACATCGGCGATCGCGTCTACCTGCTCCACGTCGTACCACTGGCGGGCGATGTTCGAGCCGATGTCGGCCTTGTTCTGGTGGTCGGCGAAGATGATCTCGACCGGCGTGCCGTTGACCGAGCCGCCGAAGTCCTCGACCGCCATCCTGGCTGCCAGAACCGAGCCCTGGCCGCTCAGATCGGCATAGAGGCTCGACTGGTCGTTGAGCACGCCGATCTTGATCTTGCCGTCGCTGAAGGCCGCATGGGCCGAGCCGGCGGCGAGCCCGGCGAGCAGGGCGGCGGTGGTGCCGAGCAATCTCTTCTTCATCATGATTAGCCTCCACATTCCTTATGTCGTCCGGCCGGCGCGTCAGACGCCCAGATATTCGTGCAGCGTGTCCTGCCGGTGGCCGATCTCGTCGTTGGGGATCATGTCGACCACCTGGCCGTGCTCCACGATGAAGTGGCGGTCGGCCACAGTGGCGGCGAAGCGGAAGTTCTGCTCGACGAGGACGATGGTGAAGCCCTCGCTCTTGAGGCGGCGGATGGTACGGCCGATCTGCTGGACGATCACCGGCGCCAGCCCCTCGGTCGGCTCGTCGAGCAGCAGGAAGCGGGCGCCGGTCCGCAGGATCCGGGCGATCGCCAGCATCTGCTGCTCGCCGCCGGAAAGCTTGGTGCCCTGGCTGGCGAGACGCTCGGCGAGGTTGGGAAAAAGCTCGAAGATGGTCTCCAGCCTCATCCCGCCCTCGCGCACCTCGGGCGGCAGCAGCAGGTTCTCCCTGACATTGAGGCTCGCGAAGATCGCCCGCTCCTCGGGGCACAGCGCGATACCCATCCGGGCGATCTTGTTGGAGGACAGCGAGACCAGGTTCTGGCCGCCGAAGAGGATCTCGCCCTGGCGCTGGCGGACGATGCCCATGATGGACTTCAAGGTGGTGGTCTTGCCGGCACCGTTGCGGCCGAGCAGGGTCACCACCTCGCCCTCCCGCACGTCGAACGCCATCCCGTGCAGGACATGGCTCTCGCCGTACCAGGCGTGCAGGTCGCGGACCTCCAGGGCCCGCTGCGCGGACGGAATCGGGCTCGCGGCTGCCGCCATCAGTCCTCCGTGCCCATATAGGCCGAGCGCACCGCCGGATCGGCGGAGACCCGCGCATAATCCCCCTCGGCCAGCACCTCGCCGCGCGCCAGCACGGTGATGGTGTCGCTGAGATCGGCCACCACGCCCAGATTGTGCTCGACCATGAGGACGGTGCGCCCCTTGGCCACGGTGCGGATGAGATCGGCGATGCGGGCCACGTCCTCGTGGCCCATGCCGGCCATCGGCTCGTCGAGCAGCATGAGCTCGGGATCGAGGGCGATAGTGGTGGCGATCTCGAGCGCCCGCTTGCGGCCATAGGGCAGCTCGACAGCCTGGGCGTCGGCATAGTCCTCGAGCCCGACCGCCTCGAGCAGCTCGCGGGCGCGGCCGTTGTAGCGGTCGAGGGTGCGCTCGGAGCGCCAGAAGTCGAAGGACTGGCCGCGCTGGCGCTGCAGGGCGATCCGCACGTTCTCCAGCGCCGTCAGGTGCCCGAAGACGGCGGAGATCTGGAACGAGCGCACGAGGCCCATGCGGGCGATGTCGGAGGGCCGGGCGGCGGTGATGTCGCGGCCCTTGAAGACGATCCTGCCCGCCGAGGGCGTCAGGAACTTGGTGAGCAGGTTGAAGCAGGTCGTCTTGCCGGCGCCGTTGGGGCCGATCAGGGCGTGGATGGTGTTGGGCTCGACCCGCAGTGCCACGTTGCGCACCGCCACGAAGCCGCGGAACTCCTTGGTGAGACCTTCCGTCTCGAGAATGGCCTCCGCGGTCATCTCAGCTCCGGCCCGAAGCCGGAGCACGAGATCCGTCGCGCGCTTTTCTGCCCAAGGCGCCTGCCCCTCCTGTCTTGCCCGGCGACTTCTGGGGGTCGCCGGCAGTAGAGATCTAGCGCAGCCTCGGAGCCTTGCAAAGACGGGATGGCGCCATGCGTTGCCGCAAGGCTCGCAGGCGCCATCCCGTACAGGGTGCGGCTCAGCCGCGGACCTGAGCCAGCCAGTCCTCGAGATTGTAGTAGTTGGTGACCCGGGCGATGCGGCCGTCGCGAATGTCGAAGAAGGCGCCGCCGGGCAGCGTGTAGGTCTGGCCCGAGGCCGGCGGCAGGCCCTCGTCGGTGGCGAGGTAGGTGCCGTGCACGGTGAACTCGGCTGCCGCCCGCGCCCCGTCGGCCGAGGCCATCACCACGATGTCGGCGAGCCGCTCGCGGTAGGCGTGGTTCATCCGCCCCATGAAGGCGCGGAACGCCTCCTTGCCGGTCTCGCGGCCGCCCTGGTTGACGTCGTGGGCGACGTCCTCGGTCAGGCAGGCGAGCATGGCCTCCATGTCGCCGCGGTTGAAGGCATCGTAATAGGCGGTGATCAGCTCGACCGTGGTCATCATCATCCTTTCGGGTTGCAGCGTCATCGCCGCTGGGCGGCCGCCAGCGGCGGTCGCCTCAGCGCCACGAGAAAGAGCCCCGCGCCGGCAAGGCCGAAGACGGCAGAGCCGAGCAGGAGGCTGGACATGCCGAGACCGGCATCCAGAACGAGGCCGAAGCTCGCCGGCGAGAGGGCGCTGCCGAACACCATCAAGGCGCCAGCCATGGCACGGATCGCCCCCAGATGCCGGGTGCCGTAGAGCTCGGGCCAGAGCGCGTTGACGGTCGTCGACTGGGCGCTGTTGCCGCCGCCCATCAGCGCCATGGAGACGAACGCCAGGACCGGGCTGGAGGCGAAGGCCAGCAGCACGAGGGCCGCCACCTGGAACAGCGGCAGGAGCGGGAGCATGCGCGTCGCCCCGAGCCGGTCGACCATCGCCCCGGCCACCAGCGAGCCGCCGACCGCCGCCAACGCGTAGAAGGAGAACGAGCTCGCGAAGGTGGCGAGCGACCAGCCCTTCTCGCTCACCAGCACCACCTGGTGGAAGAACACGCCGGTGATGATGATCGCAGGTGCCAGCAGGCCCGGCAGCATCAGCCAGAAGCGCCCGTCGCGCAGCACCTGGGCACGCGACCAGCCGGCGTCGGCGGCCTCGCCGGCCTCGCCTCGGGCGGCCTGCGGCGCCGCGAAGGACCGTCCGAGCCAGAGCGCCAGCGGCGCCGCCGCCAGCAGCAGGACCAGGGCGGACAGCGCCCAGCCGGTGCGCCAGCCCAGCTCCAGGACCGCCACGCCGAGGAGCGGGAAGAGCATCTCGCCGGCGGCGACGCCCAGCGTCGCGGCACCGACCGCCCGCCCCCGCTCGACGCTGAAGCGCCGGGCCAGGGTGGTCAGCGCGATGTGGACCATCATCCCCTGGCCGGACAGCCGCAGGAGATAGAGGGCGAGGCCCAGCAGCACGACATGGTGCGAGAGTGCGAGCAGCAGCGTGCCGGCCGCGAGGCCGGCGATCGCCAGGAGGGCGCAGCGGCCTGCCGACCATCGGTCGACGACGCGGCCGAGCTGCACGAGGGTCAGGGCGCTGGCCAGCGTCGCCGCCGAGTAGACGCTGCCGAACCCGCCGCTGGTGAGCCCGAAGGCGGCGCGCAGCTCGGCGCCGAAGACGGCGATGAAGTAGGTCTGCCCGAAGCTCGCCACGAAGGTCAGGAACAGGCCGAAGCCGATCTCGCGCGGATGCTTGAGGAGGAGATTGAGGTAGGCGTGCAAGAAGACGTCCCGCGCTGTCGCGCTGCAGCTTCCCAGGGTGCCGCACGATAGCGGCGCCCGCCGGCCGCGACCAGTCGCGCCGGCGCAGGCCCGTCCGGTGGCCGGAGCAGGATCAGCCAGCCGCCAGCCGCCGGTCGACCGCCTCGGCAAGACGCCGCAGGGCCGGGGCGATGGCCACGGGATAGGCCGGCGCCGCCTCCAGCGCACGCAGCGGTCCCGGCAGGGCGGCGAGCTGGCGGCTGGCGTGGGCGCGGCTCTCCGCCAGCGTCGGCGGCGCCGTGAGACGCCGTCCCTCCCGCATCACCGGCACCAGGAGCGCCTCGCCCTCGCAAGGATCGCCCTCGAGCGTCACCGTGTCGCCGGCCATGCAGCCCTTCTCGAAGCGCCGCCACACCTGCTTGCGGCCGGGCCAGGTGGCCTTGCCCTCCGAGCGCTTGCGGCGGGCGATCCCGTCATACTCCATGAGCTTGTAGGCGCAGTCGAGCGAGGGCCGGTCGCCGGAGGTGGTGAGGCTGGTGCCGACGCCGAAGCCGTCGATGGGCGCGCCCGCCCCTAGGAGGCGCGCCACCTCCCTCTCGTCGAGGCTGCTCGAGGCGAAGATCCTCACTGCCCCGAGCCCGCCCTGGTCGAGAATTTCCCGGACCGCGCGGGCGTGCGCCGCGAGATCGCCGCTGTCGAGCCGCACGGCCTGGACCGGGGCTCCTTCGGCGGCCAGACGCGGCGCCAGCCGCACCACCTTCCGGGCTCCCTCCTCCGTGTCGTAGGTGTCGATCAGCAGGGTGACCTGGCGGGGCCGCGCCCGGGCGAAGCCGAGGAAGGCCTCCTCCTCGCTGGCATGCGCCTGGATGAAGGAATGGGCCATGGTGCCAAAGGCCGGCACGCCGAAGCGCGCCTCGGCGAGCACCGTGGCGCTGCCGTCGAAGCCCGCGAGGAAGGCCGCGCGCGCCGCCAGCAGCCCGGCCTCGGCCCCGTGCGCCCGGCGCAGCCCGAAATCGACCAGCGTGCGCCCCTCGGCGGCCAGCACCAGGCGCGCCGCCTTGCTGGCGATCATGGTCTGGAAGTGGAGGATGTTGATGAGCCGGCTCTCGAAGAGCTGGGCCTGCGGCAGGGGTGCCACCAGCCGCAGGACCGGCTCGTCGGGGAACACGAGGGTCCCCTCGGGCAGCGCCTCGACGCTGCCGGTGAAGCGGAGTGCCGCCAGGGCTTCGAGGCAGGAGGCGCTGAACCGCCCGCCGGCCTCGAGCCAGGCGATCTCCTCCTCGCTGAAGCGCGCCGCCTCGAGGAACGCCACGGCCTGCTCGAGCCCGGCTGCCATGGCGAAATTGCGCTCCGGCGGCAGCTTGCGGACGAAGAACTCGAAGACCGCCTCGCCCTCCATGCCTGCCTCCAGGTAGGCCTGAAACATGTTGAGCTCGTAGAGGTCGGTCAGGAGCAGCGAGGAGCCGGCCTCGTCGCCGCGTGCCCTTTGGTATGTCATCCTGCCTCGCCGATGCGATCGGTTGGCCAGGCTGCTAGCTTAGGGTCAATGGCACTGCAGCGCCAAAAGCGCGGATGGCAGGGAGAGGCAAAGAGCATGACGGTGACGAGGCTCGACCACGTCAATCTGCGGACCGCGGCCCTGGCGGAGATGATCGCCTGGTATGGCGAGGTGCTGGGGCTCGAGCCGGGCCCGCGGCCGCCTTTCCCGTTCGGCGGCGCCTGGCTCTATTGCGGCGGCCAGCCGGTGATCCATCTGGTGGAGGTCGAGCGGAAGGCGGCGGCGGAGGACCCCGCCCTCGAGCATTTCGCCTTGGCCGCCTCCGGCCTCGACGCCTTTCTCGACCGCCTGCGAGCACGCGGCATCGCCTTCGACTGCCGCGAGGTGCCGGGCTTCGGGATCACCCAGGTCAATCTCTGGGACCCCGACGGCAACCATCTGCACGTGGACTTCACAAGCGGCCCGGCTGCCGGCGGCGCACCCGGCTAGCTTCCGGGTCACTATCCGGAACCCGTCCGGGCGTTCCGGGTTATGGGCGTAGTCGGGCCGCCGATCATGCCGTGCGGGCCAAAGGGATGGGAGAACCTCGGATGCTCAACAACGGAGAAGCGTGCCTGCCGGGGCGCCAGCTGGCGCTGGAAGAGACCTACGACTGCTGCCGCGCCGCAGGCCTGTCGCACAACGAGGCGCTGGGAATTGCGCGCTCGGTGATCGAGGAAATCCCGGGAAGCCGCCCCGACCTTCCCGAGCGCCGCCTCGTGGGGCTCGCCGTCGAGCGGGCGCAGGCGATGCTCGCGAAGCGCCGGGGTGCCGTCTCCCCGCAGCTGTGCTGACCGCCGGCGCCGCACACAAAAAAGGGGCCGGCTTGCGCCGGCCCCTCTTCTTTCGGGCTTTCGCGGGGAAAGCTCAGTTCTTGGTCTTGTCGACCAGCTTGCCCTGGCCGATGAACGGCATCATGGCGCGCAGCTTCTCGCCGACCGCCTCGATGCCGTGCGCGGCGTGACGGGCGCGGATCGCCTTGAACTCGACCTGGCCGGCCTTGTTCTCGAGCACCCAGTCACGGGCGAAGCGGCCCTCCTGGATGTCCTGCAGGACCTTCTTCATCTCGGCCTTGGTGGCGTCGGTGATGATCCGCGGGCCGGTCTTGTAGTCGCCGTACTCGGCGGTGTTGCTGATCGAGTAGCGCATGTTGGCGAGGCCGCCCTCGTAGATGAGGTCGACGATCAGCTTCACCTCGTGCAGGCACTCGAAATAGGCCATCTCGGGCGCGTAGCCGGCCTCGACCAGCGTCTCGTAGCCGGCCTGGATCAGCGCGCACAGACCGCCGCACAGCACCACCTGCTCGCCGAAGAGATCGGTCTCGACCTCCTCCTTGAAGGTGGTCTCGATGACGCCGGCGCGGCCGCCGCCGATGGCCGAGGCGTAGGAGAGGCCCAGGTCATGGGCGTTGCCCGAGGCGTCCTGGTGGATCGCCAGCAGGCAGGGCACGCCCGCACCGCGGGTGTACTCGGCGCGGACCAGATGGCCGGGGCCCTTGGGTGCCACCATCACCACGTCGAGGTCGGGGCGCGCCTCGATGAGCTTGAAGTGGATGTTGAGGCCGTGGGCGAACATCAAGGTCGCACCCTGCTTCATGTTCGCGACCAGATCGTCCTTGTAAAGGTCGGCCTGGAGCTCGTCGGGGACGAGGATCATCACCACGTCGGCCCACTGCGCCGCCTCGGCGGGGGTCATGCAGCGCATGCCGGCGGCCTCGACCTTCGGACGGCTGGGCGAGCCCTCGCGCAGCGCCACGACCACGTCCTGGACGCCGCTGTCCTTGAGATTGTTCGAGTGGCCGAAGCCCTGGCTGCCGTAGCCGACCACGGCGACCTTCTTCGACTTGATCAGATTGAGATCGGCGTCGGTATCGTAGTAGACGCGCATCCGCGTGCTCCTGAAGAGTTGTGGCGGCGGCGGCCGCCGGTTATCCGGGCGCTCTGGGCTCAGGCGCCGTTGCTGGCAAGAACCGTGCGGCCGCGGCCGATGGCCACGACGCCGGCCCGGCTGACCTCGACCGGCTCGACCAGGCTGATGAAGGCGTCGAGCTCGTCGGACGTGCCCGTCATCTCGAAGACGAAGCTCTCGGGGGAGCTGTCGACCAGACGGGCATGCATGAAGTCGGCGATGCGCAGGGCGCGGACGAGCTGCTCGCGGTCGCCCAGGACCTTGACGAGCGCCAGCTCGCGCTCGACGTGCGGGCCCTCGATGGTGAGGTCCTGGACGCGGTGCACCGGCACCAGCTTGCCGAGCAGCGCCTTGATCTGCTCGATGACCAGCTCGGTGCCGGTGGTGACGATGTTGATGCGCGACTGGGCGCGCACCTTGTCGACCTGGGCTACCGTCAGGCTCTCGATATTGTAGCCGCGGCCGGAGAACAGGCCGATGACCCGAGCCAGCACGCCCGGCTCATTGTCGACGAGCACCACGATGGTGTGGCGCCGCTCTTCTTCTGCCATGTCGGGGTTCCCTGGAGCTTGACCCTGGATGCACGACGGGCGCCGCACAGGCGCCCGCCGCTCCGCGCGAGGCGCGGTGGATCAGACGAGTACCATTCCTTCCTCGGAGATGGCCTCGTGCTGCCCCTCATCCTCGGGGCTCAGCTTGATCTCGTTGTGAGCAGCACCACCCGGGATCATCGGGTAGACGTTCTCCTCGCGGTCGACCACCACGTCGACCAGCACCGGCCCGTCTGTGGCGAGCGCCGTGGCGATCACCTGGTCGAGTTCCTCGACGGTGGTGGCGCGCAGCCCGGTCGCCCCGAACGCCTCGGCCAGCTTCACGAAGTCCGGCAGGCTTTCCATGTAGCTCGAGGCATGGCGCTGGCCGTGGAAGAAGTCCTGCCACTGGCGGACCATGCCCATGTAGCTGTTGTTCAGGATGAAGGTCTTGACCGGCAGCCTGTACTGGATGGCGGTCGACATCTCCTGCATGTTCATGACCCACGAGGCATCGCCGGAGATGCACAGCACCGTGGCATCGGGGTGCGCCATCTGCACGCCCAGCGCCGCCGGGAAGCCGTAGCCCATCGTGCCGAGGCCACCGGAGGTGAGCCAGCGCATCGGCTTTTCGAAGGTGAAGTGCTGGGCCGCCCACATCTGGTGCTGGCCGACATCGGTGGTGACGTAGACGTCGCTCTCGCGGGTCGCCTCGTAGAGCCGGCGGATCGCCGTCTGCGGCTTGATGCCGGCGCCGTCCTGGCGGAAGCGCAGCGAGTCCTTCTTGCGCCACTCCTCGATCTGCCCCCACCAGGGGGCGACCTTGTCGCGGCTGACGCTGTTGGAGCGCCGCCGCCACGCCGCCAGCAGCGCGCCCACCGCCTCGACCGCGTCGGCGACCACCGAGACATCGACGGCGATGTTCTTGTTGATCGAGGAGGGATCGATGTCGATGTGGATCTTCTTGCTGCCCGGCGAGAACCCGTCGAGCCTGCCGGTCACGCGGTCGTCGAAGCGGGCGCCGATGCAGACCATCACGTCGCAATGATACATTGCGAGGTTGGCCTCGTAGGTCCCGTGCATGCCGAGCATGCCCAGCGACTGCGGGTCACTGCCGGGATAGGCGCCCAGCCCCATCAGGGTCTGGGTGATCGGGTAGCCGGTCTCGTGCACCAGCTCGGTGAGCAGCGCGCATGCCTCGTGGCCGGCATTGACCAGCCCGCCGCCCACATAGAAGACCGGCCGCTCGGCGCGGGCGATCATCTCGATCGCCTGCTCGATGCGCTCGGCATCGGGCTCGCGCCGCGGATGGTAGCTGCGGTGCCGGACCTCGTCCTTGCCCTGGTAGACCGCCTTGCCCATCTGGATGTTCTTGGGCAGGTCGATGACCACCGGGCCGGGGCGGCCCGAGCGGGCGACATGGAACGCCTCGTGCATCACCCGGGCAAGGTCCTCGGGACGCTTGACCAGATAGTTGTGCTTGGTGCAGGGCCGCGTGATGCCGACGGTGTCCGCCTCCTGGAAGGCGTCGTTGCCGATCATGTGGGTCGGCACCTGGCCGGTCAGGCAGACGATCGGCACGCTGTCCATCAGCGCGTCGGTGAGGCCGGTGACGGTGTTGGTGGCACCGGGGCCCGAGGTCACCAGGACGACGCCGACCTTGCCGGTCGAGCGGGCATAGCCCTCGGCGGCGTGGACCGCCGCCTGCTCGTGGCGGACCAGGACGTGACGGATCTTGTCCTGCTGGAAGATGGCGTCGTAGAGCGGCAGCACGGCGCCGCCCGGGTAGCCGAAGATCGTGTCTACCCCCTGCTCGACCAGCGCGCGAAGTACGACCTGCGAGCCGGTCATCGACTGGGTGTCGACGGCGGCGGGCGCGAGCGTCGCGGCGGTCATGGGGTGCACTCCATCAAATTGTCTCGACTACCGGGGCCATCATTGGCCGATCAGCCTGCGTTTCTCCCGGGTGGGCGCAGGGAGCTGGACAGTAGAGAGCGACCATGGGCGGGTCAACAATCGCGGCGCCCTTGCGGAACCTTTCGCCGCAGGGCATCCATGAGCTTCTGGCAGGCCTCAGCCCTGCCCGGCCCCGGCCTCGGCGATCTGCTCCAAAAGCGCCGCCGCCAGCGCCGGATCTTCGCCCACGGCCTCGATCGCGCGAAGCTCGGGAAGCTGGTGGCGGAACCAGGTGCGCTGGCGCTTGGCGTACTGGCGGATCTGGGCGTTGATCCGCTCGCGCGCGGTCCTCTCGTCGAGGCGGCCTTCCCGCAGGGCGAGGAGCTCGCGCAGCCCGTGCACCTTGGCGATCGGCTGGCGCGCCGCGTCCGGGCAGCTTTGTGCCAGGGCCGCCACCTCGTCGAGCACGCCGGCCTGGAGCATCGCCTCGAAGCGCGTCTCGATCCGCCGCGCCACCAGGGCCGCGGGCGGCACGAGGGCGATGCCGGCGAGGACGGGCGGCAGGTCGAGCCGCTCGCGGCGGCCCTGGGCCTGCCAGTAGGCGAGCGAACGGCCGGTCGCCTCGAGGATCTCGAGGGCGCGCAGGATGCGCTGCCGGTCGCCCGGCTCCAGCCGTGCGGCCATCACCGGATCGCCGGCCCGCAGCCGCTCGTGGAGCAGCGCTGCGGGCACATCCTCGCTTTCGGCGCGCAGTCTTTCGCGCAAGGCTGCCGGCACCGGCGGCATGACCGCGATGCCGCGCAGCAAAGCGTGCAGGTAGAGCCCGGTGCCGCCGGTGAGGATGGCCGGCCGGCCGGCAGCGCGCAGCTCCTCGAGGACGGGCGCCACCAGCTCCAGCCAGCGGCCGGCCGAAGGCTGCTCGCGCGGGCCCAGCACGCCATAGAGCCGGTGCCCGGCGCGCGCCTCGTCGGCAGCCGAGGGCCGCGCGGTCAGGATCGGCAGGTCGGCGAAGAGCTGCTGGCTGTCGGCGTTGACGATCACCCCGCCGAGGCGCTCCGCCAGCGCCAGGGCCAGCGCCGACTTGCCGCTGGCGGTGCTGCCACCTATGACGATCAGCGCCCCGATGACCCCGTCCCCCTGCCTGCGAGCGATGTTTCGATGACGGCCATTGTCTGCCTGATCGCCGATCCTGCCCGAACCCCTCTGGCTCAAGCGCTGGTGCGCGAGGCGGCCGGCGCCGTCAAGGGCGAGCAGCGCTGGCTGGCGCCGGAGGAGGCGGTCGAGCTGGCGAGCCCGCTGGCCCCCGAGACGGCCCGCGCGATACTGGCGCCGATCCTCGAGGAGGCGGGCTGCGACTGGGCGGTGCTGCCGGAAGGCCACCGCCGCAAGAAGCTGCTGATCTCCGACATGGACAGCACGATGATCACCGTCGAGTGCATCGACGAGCTGGCCGACTATGCCGGGATCAAGGCGCAGATCGCCGAGGTCACGCGCCGCGCCATGAACGGCGAGATCGAGTTCGCGACGGCCCTGCGCGAGCGGGTGGCCCTGCTCGAGGGCCTGCCGGCGAGCGTCATCGAGGAGGTCTGCCGCGAGCGGTTGCAGGCGATGCCCGGTGCGCGCACGCTGGTCGCCACGATGCGCGCGCACGGCGCCTACACGGCGCTGGTCTCCGGCGGCTTCACCAGCTTCACCGCCCATGTGCGGACCTTGCTCGGCTTCGACATGGACGAGGCCAACGGCCTCGAGATCACCGGCGGCAAGCTCACCGGCCGGTTGCACGGCCCGCTGCGCGACGCTTCCAGCAAGCTCGCCGCGCTCAACCGGCTGATCGATGAGCGCGGGCTCGCGCGCGAGGAGACGCTGGCGGTGGGCGACGGCGCCAACGACCTGCCGATGATCCAGGCTGCCGGCCTCGGCGTCGCGTTCCGCGCTCACCCCAAGGTGCGCGCCCAGGCCCCGGTGCGCGTCGACCACAGCGACCTCACCGCGCTCCTCTTCCTTCAGGGCTACACCCGCGGGGAGTTCGCCGCCTGAGGCGTCTCACGCATGAAGTAGACGAGGTCGAGGGGCGGCGGGGCCACGGCAGTGGCCGAGAGCATGCCGTGGACCTGTCCGCGATGGTGGGTCTGGTGGTTGAAGAGGTGCTGGAGGATCTCCACCACGCGATTGGCAAAGGGCTCGCCGCTCGACGCGCGGTAGCGGCAGACCGCGTCCAGACCCGCCTCGTCCACGCCGTCCACGAAGGACACGATGCGGGCATCCAGGGCCTCGCGGGCGCCACGAAAGCCCGGCAGGTCCTCGTGCAGCAAAGCGTCCAGACTCAGCGTCAGGCTCTCACCCTCGAGCCGTGCGAGCCACAGACGGTCGCCCACCATCAGGTGGTTCAAGGTACGGTGGATCGACCCGAAGAAGGACGGCCGCGCCGCCTGCCACTCCCTTTCGCCGAGCCGGGCGCAGGCGTCGAGCAGGCGGCGGTTGGCCCAGGCATTGTAGGCCGCAAAACGGTTGAAGAGCTCCTTGCGCATAGCGCTTCCTCCCGTGCTGACGGGGCTCACGCTAGAAGCGGCCGCGGCCGCGCAGAAGTGAGAAATCCGGCCGCGCCGGTGAGCCTCGCTCAATCCTCCTCGGCCCGCGCCTCCTCCAGCAGCCACTCGCGCACCCGCCTGATCCGCGGCAGGCCGGCCCATTCCTCGGGGCAGGTTACCCAGTAGGCCTTGGGATCCCCGCAGCTTTGGCGGAACGGGACGACCAGCCAGCGCGCCTCGACCAGCGAGCGGACCAGTCGCCGCCCGGCGATCGCCACGCCCAGGCCACGGGCGGCGGCCTGGAGGGCCAGATTGGTGCTCTCGAAGGTCTGGGTACGGGCGCCTGCGAGGCCCGGCAGCCCTACCGAGGCGAGCCAGGACGGCCAGGCGTCGGGGCGCGCCGCCGAGGCCAGCAGGGTGTGGCGGGCCAGGTGCTCCGGCGCCAGCAGCGGCGGCTCGCGCGAGAGCAGGATCGGGCTCGCCACCGGCAGCAGCGCGTCGCGGAAGAGCAGGTCGCTGCGCAGGCCCGGCCAGGCACCGTCGCCGTGGCGGACGGCGAGATCGACGTCCTCGCGGGCGAAGTCGACTGGCCGGCCGCCGATCGCGAGGCGCACCTCGCTGGCCGGATAGCGCCGCTCGAAGCCTGGCAGCCGCGGCACCAGCCAGTGCAGCGCGAAGGTCTGCAGGACGCTCAGCGTCACCGGTCCCTCACGCTCCAGCTCGCGCACCGTCGCCACCGCCTCGCCGATCCGGGTAAAGCCCTCGCGCAGACCCGGCAGCATCGCTTCACCCGCAGCCGTGGGCACCAGCCGGCGCCCCTCGCGGCGCACCAGCTTGATGCCGAGATCGGCCTCGAGGCCGCGGATCTGGTGGCTGACCGCCGAGGCGGTGACGTGCAGCTCCTCGGCGGCATCGGCGAGGCGGCCGTGGCGCATGGCGCTCTCGAACGCGCGCAAGGCACCCAAAGGCGGCAGGTGACGGCTCAAGGCGAGCCTCCCGATCGTTGAGCCCTGCTCAACTGAAGCGGAAAATCGCCCGTTTGTCTCGGCCCGCCGAAGCCGCGAACAGTTTCTCCTGCAACCCAGCACCAGTCAGGAGGCTCGTCACCGTGCTCACCGATCTCGCCAACCAGCCCGGCACCCTCTGGGTCGACGGCAACTTCGTGCCGTGGCCCGAGGCGAAGCTGCACGTGCTCTCGCACAGCCTGCATTTCGCCGGCTCGGTGTTCGAGGGGATCCGGGTCTATGGCGGGCGGGCGTTCGCCCTGCACCAGCATCTGGAGCGGCTCGCGGCGTCGGCCGAGATGCTCGGCTACCGGCTGCCCTGGACCGTC
This sequence comes from Marinimicrococcus flavescens, assembly GCA_029211145.1. Taxonomy (GTDB): domain Bacteria; phylum Pseudomonadota; class Alphaproteobacteria; order Geminicoccales; family Geminicoccaceae; genus Marinimicrococcus; species Marinimicrococcus flavescens. The sequence goes on along the minus strand of JARGEQ010000091.1, from coordinate 132,472 downwards.
GACGTGCTGGAAGCGGCCTGCCACGCGCTGCTGGCCCGCCAGGAGCTGGTCGAGGGGTATATCCGGCCGATCGCCTGGCGCGGCTCGCAATCGGTCTCGGTGCCGGCCGCGGCCTGCCGGGTCCACGTGGCGATCGCCGCCTTCCCGTGGCCCAGCTATTATGGCGAGGAGCAGCGCCGGCGCGGCCTGCGGCTGGCCGTGGCGCGCTGGAAGCGCCCCTCGCCCGAGACCGCCCCCACCGCCAGCAAGACCGCCGGTCTCTACACCATCGCCACCATGGCGCGGGACGAGGCCAACGCTGCGGGCCTCGACGATGCCCTGATGCTCGACTGGCGCGGGCTGCTTGCCGAGGCGACGGGCGCCAACCTCTTCCTGGTGGTCGACGGGGCGCTGCACACGCCGCTACCCGACTGTTTTCTCGACGGCATCACCCGGCGCACGGTGATCGGTCTCGCGCGGGCGCGCGGGCTCGAGGTGGTCGAGCGCCGCATGGCGCCCGGCGAGCTGGCCCGGGCCCAGGGCGCCTTTCTCACGGGAACGGCCGTCGAGATCATGCCGGTGGCGGCGATCGGGGAGCGGGAGCTCGATCCCGCGCACCGGCTGATCGGGATGCTCGCCGGGGACTATGCGGCGCTGGTCCGCGGCGAGGGCCCGGCGCCTACTCCTTGAAGCGCACGGCCACGAAGCGCAGGTCGCCCTGCCTGTCGATCAGCAGCAGGGCGGCGCGCTTGTCCTGCTGGCGGGCCTCGGCGACCTTGGCCACCAGCTCGGCCGGGGCAGACACCTCCTCCTGGCCGACCTCGACCACGAGATCGCCGGCCCTGAGGTTCTCCTGGGCGGCGGGCCCGTTGTTCGCCACCTCGACGATGACCACGCCGCGGGCGTCCTCTGGCAGGCCGAAGCGCGCCCGCAACTCGTCGTCGAGGGCCGCCACGGTGAGCCCCAGCTCGGGGATCTCGGCACTCGGCGCGGCCTGATCGGGAACCTGCGGGGCGCCCAGCTCAGCCAGCTGCTCGTCCTCGGGCAGCTCGCCCAGCACCACCTCGAGGCTCTGCCGCTCGCCGCGCCGCCAGACGACCACCGGCACCTTCTCGCCGACCGGCGTCTCGGCGACGATGCGCGGCAGGTTGCGCATGCGGTCGATCTTGTGGCCGTTGAACTCGAGGATCACGTCGCCGGCCTCGATCGCCGAATTGGCGGCGGGGCCGCCCGGCGTGACGCTGGCAACCAGGGCGCCCTCGGAATCCTCGAGGCCCAGCCCCTCGGCGATCTCCTCGGTGACCGACTGGATTCGCACGCCCAGCCAGCCGCGGGACACACGGCCGGTTGCCTTGATGCTGTCGATCACCGGCTTGGCGAGGTTGGCGGGGATGGCGAAGCCGATCCCGACATTGCCGCCCGAGGGCGAGAAGATCGCGGTGTTCACGCCGAAGACCGTGCCTTCCAGCGTAAAGCTGGGGCCGCCGGAATTGCCGCGGTTGATGGCTGCGTCGACCTGGATGAAGTCGTCGTAGGGACCGGAGCGGATGTCGCGGCCGCGCGCCGAGACGATGCCGGCGGTGACCGAGGAGCCCAGGCCGAAGGGATTGCCGATCGCCAGCATCCAGTCGCCCACCCGCACCGCGTCGCTGTCGGCCCATTCGAGATAGGGCAGCGGCTTGGGCGATTCGATCTTGAGCAAAGCGAGGTCGGTCTTGGTGTCGCGGCCCACGAGCGTGGCCGGGAATTCCCGATCGTCGCTCATCAGCACCGAGATCTCGTCGGCGTCGGCGATGACGTGGTTGTTGGTGACCACGAAGCCTTGCGGATCGATGATGAAGCCCGAGCCCAGCGAGAAGGTGCGGCGCGGCATCTGCTGCTCGCGCTCGCGGTCGAAAAACTCCTTGAAGAACTCCTCGAAGGGCGAGCCCGGCGGCACCTGGGGCATCGGGAACGGCTCGTCCCGCCCCTGGATCGCCTTGCGGGTCGAGACGTTGACCACGGCGGGCGCCACCCGGTCGACGAGGTCCGCGAAGCCGGGCGGCCCCGGCTGCGCGACGACGTCCTGCGCCAGCACACCCGCCGCCAGCACCGCTGCGAGCAGGCGCGCCGCGACCAGGCGGCCTAGCGCGCGGGGCCGCGCGGCGCTGCGCCCGCCCGAGCCAAACTGTACCATCCCCACTCCTCCCGTGAACCACCCCAACGGGCGTTCTGCTGGGCCGGGACGGCCGCCATCATCGCGGACGCGGCCTCCGCCGGCCCGCCGATTGTGTCATTGCCGTTCGCCATCCCGCAAGAGCGCGAGAGGCTCACCAGGCATCAGCCGCGAATGAACCAGATGCCGAGCACGCCCAGCGCCGCGAAGAGCAGGCCGCCGGCCCTGAGCTGGCCGGGATCGAGTTCGGCGGCGCGCTGGGCCGCGCGACGCATGGCGTGCGGGAACAGTGACCACAGGACCCCCTCGATGACGAGGACGAGCGCAGCGGCCGTCAGGAGGTCCTGCATGGCCTGCTCCAGGAGAAACTCGGGAAAGGGCCGCGCCGCGGCTAGCGGCGCGGCCCCGGGTGCGGGCGATGGCTACTGCGCGCGGTCCGTCGAGGCGCCGGCGTCGGAGGCGGGGCCGGCCGGTGTGGCCGGCGCTGCCCGCGGGCCGCCGCCATCGGGCGTGGCGACATCCGCCCAGGAGCCCTTCTCGCGGCCGCCACCGCCGCGCGGATCGCTGAAGTAGCGGAAGAACTCGCTGTCGGGCGAGATGACGAGGCTGGTGCTCTCGTCGCCCAGCGCGTCGCGGTAGGCCTGCATCGAGCGGAAGAACCCGAAGAACTCGGGATCCTGGCCGTAAGCCTCGCCGAAGATCCGCACCGCCTCGGCATCGCCCTCGCCGCGGGTGATCGAGGCCTGCTTGTCCGCCTCGGCGATCAGCACGCGCCGCTCGCGATCGGCCCGGGCGCGGATGCGCTGGGCGATCTCGGCGCCCTGCGCGCGCAGCTCCTTGGCTTCGCGCTCGCGCTCGGTCTGCATCCGGCGGAAGATCGCCTGGCTGTTCTCGGGCGGCAGGTCGGCGCGCTTGATGCGCACGTCGACGATGTCGATGCCGAAGCGGGCGAGCGCCCGGTTCGCCTCCTGGCGGATGCGCCCCATGAGCTGGGTGCGGTCGTCGCTCAGGATCTGGAACAGCGAGACCTCGCCCAGAACACTGCGCAGGGCCGAGAAGATGATCGGCTCGAGCCGCGTGCGGAACGCCGCCTCGCCACCGGACGCCTGCCTGAAGCGGAGCGGATCATCGATCCGGTAGCGGGCGAAGACGTCGACCACCAGCCGCTTCTGGTCGCCCAGCACCAGCTCCACCGAGGGCGCGTCGAAGTCGAGCACGCGCCGCTCGAAATACTCCGCCTGCTGGAGCAGCGGCAGCTTGAGGTGCAGGCCCGGCTCCTTGACGACCCGGATCGGCTCGCCGAACTGGAGAATCAACGCCTGCTGGCTCTGGTGCACGGTGTAGAGCGAGCCGGCGAGCGCTACGAGCGCGGCGCCGGCGAGGGCCGCGACGCCGACCATGACCTTCTGGCTCATTGCGCCACCCCCGTCTGGCCGGCGGCCTTCTGCTGCTGGCGCTTCTCGATCTCCGGCAGGGCCAGATAGGGCACCACGCTGCCGACCCCCTCCTTGCCGCCGATGATGGTCTTGTTCATCCCGCTCAACACGTCCTGCATCGTGTCGAGATAGAGCCGCCGCAAGGTCACCTCCTTGGCCTTCTCGTACTCGCGCAGGACCGATTCGAAGCGCTGCGCCTCACCGTCGGCACGGGCCACCACCTCCTGCTTGTGCGCCTCGGCCTCCTGGAGCAGCCGCTCGGCCTCGCCGCGGGCGCGCGGGATGATGTCGTTGGCGAAGGCTTCCGCCTCGTTCTGCTGCCGCTCGCGGTCGGCCTGGGCGCGCTGCACGTCGCGGAACGCGTCGATCACCTCGGCCGGCGGATCGGACTTCTGCAGCTGCACCTCGTCGATCTCGATGCCGGCGCCGTAATCGTTCATGAGCTCCTGGAGCTGCTCGCGAGCCTTGGTCTCGATCAGCCGCCGCCCCTCGGTAGTCGCCTGGACGATGGGGGTCTGGCCGATGATCTCGCGCATCACGCTCTCGGCCACCGCCTTCACGGTGTTCTCCGGGTCACGGATGTTGAAGAGATAGGCCGCCGGATCGGCGATCTTCCACAGGACGACGAAGTTGATGTCGATGATGTTCTCGTCGCCGGTGAGCATGAGCGCCTCTTCGCCCACCTCGCGCGCGCTGGAGCTGCGCGGCCCGCCGCCGGCCGAGCGGAAACCGACCTCGATGCGGTTGACGCGGGTCACCTGCGGGGTCAGCACCTCCTCGATCGGCCACGGGAGGTGGTAGTTCAGGCCAGGGCTGGTCACCCGCTGCAGCTTGCCGAAGCGCAGCACCACGCCCTGCTCCTCGGGCAGCACGCGGTAGACGCCCGAGGCCAGCCAGAGTGCCACGGCTCCCAGCACCACCAGCGCCACCGCCCGTTTCTGGCCGGCGCCGCCGGGGCCGCCCGGGAAGAGCCGTTTGACCTTTTCCTGGCTCTTGCGGATCAGCTCCTCCAGATCAGGCGGCTGCTGCTGGCCGCCGGGGCGGCCGCCCCAGGGTCCCTGTCCGCCGCCGCCTTGCCAGCCGCCACCGCCACTGCCACCTTGCGTATTCCAGGGCATTCCATCTCCGATCCGCAGCGGGCGCGCACCGACCCGCCGGCCGGCCCTCCCCTTCGACCCAATGACGCTCTATATCGGGCAGCGGGCAAGGGGGATCAACCATGAGCGAATTAACAAAAGACCATGTTCTCGCCGCTCTTCGCGGCGTGCGCCACCCGAATCGCGACCAGGACGTGGTCAGCATGGGGCTGATCTCGGGCGTGGTGGTCAAGGGCCAGAATGTCGGCTTCGCGATCGAGGTGGATCCAAAAGAGGCGCCGGCGCTGGAATCGCTGCGCCGGGAATGCGAGACGGCGGTCAAGGCGCTGCCCGGCGTGGCGAGCTGTACGGCGGTTCTCACCGCCGAGCGGGCGCCGGGCGGGCGCGAGCATGCGGGGCCGGCCCCGACGCTCGGCCAGCCGCGCCCGCCGCATCTCGAAAAGCCGCTGGTGCCGGGCGTCAGGTCGATCATCGCGGTGGCCTCGGGCAAGGGCGGCGTGGGCAAGTCCACCACCTCGGTCAACCTCGCCATGGGGCTGGCCGCGGTGGGCCAGCGGGTGGGGCTTCTCGACGCCGACATCTACGGTCCCTCGCTGCCGCGCATGACCGGCATCGCGCGCCGGCCGCAGAGCCGCGACGGCAAGAAGCTCGAGCCCATGGAGAGCTACGGCGTCAAGGTGATGTCGATGGGCTTTTTGGTGGACGAGGACGCGCCGATGATCTGGCGCGGGCCCATGGTGCAAAGCGCCATCCAGCAGATGCTCTCGGATGTCGAGTGGGGCGAGCTCGACACGCTGGTGGTCGACCTGCCGCCGGGCACCGGCGATGCCCAGCTCACCATGGCCCAGCGCGTGCCGTTGACCGGTGCGGTGATCGTCTCCACGCCGCAGGACATCGCCCTGCTGGATGCCCGCAAGGCCATCAACATGTTCAGGAAGGTCGACGTGCCGATCCTGGGCATCGTCGAGAACATGTCCTATTTCTGCTGCCCGAGCTGCGGCCACCGGGCGGAGATCTTCGCCCATGGCGGCGCCAGGGCGTGTGCCGAGAAATACGGCGTCGACTTCCTGGCCGAGATCCCGCTCGACATCGCGATCCGCGAGACCTCGGACGGCGGCCGGCCGATCGTGGTGAGCGATCCCGACAGCCCCCAGGCCCAGGCCTATCGCCAGCTCGCCATGACGGTCCGCGACAAGCTCGCCAGCGGCTCCAGCGTCCGGCAGCCGCCGCGCATCCTGCAGATGTAGGGCTCGAACGACAAAGCGGCCGGACGCTCGCGCGCCGGCCGCTCTATCGTCGGTCCTGCCGGGAACGAAGGCTGCCTAGGCGGCCTCCGCGGCCTCCAGCCGGGCCTGCGCCACGCGAATCGCCCGCTCGAGGCGCTCGCGCTCGCTCTCGCTCGGCTCCTTCGCGTCGGCCAGGTCCTCCTCGGCGTTCCTCAACGCCTGGCGGGCCTTCTCGGCATCGAGCTCGTCGACCGGCTCGGCCGCTTCGCCCAGCACGATGCAGCCCTGCCCGTTGACCTCGGCGAACCCGCCGGCGACGAAGATCCGCCGCTCGAGCTTGTCGCCGCGATAGATGCCGATGACGCCCGGCCGCAGCAGCGAGAGGAAGGGGGCGTGCTGGGGGAGGACGCCGAAGTCGCCCTCCGAGCCCGGCAGCACCACCATGTCCACCTCTTCGCTGGCAAGCAGCCGCTCAGGCGCCACCAGCTCGAACCTCAGGGTGTTGTCGGCCATCGCCCCCTACCTCGCTCAGTCCTGCGCGGCGAGGCGCTTGGCCTTCTCGATGGCCTCCTCGATCGCGCCCACCATGTAGAACGCGGCCTCGGGGAGGTCGTCGTAGTCGCCGTTGCAGATGCCCTTGAAGCCCTTGATGGTGTCCTCGATGGACACGAGCTTGCCGGGCGAGCCCGTGAACACCTCGGCCACGAAGAAGGGCTGGCTCAGGAAGCGCTGGATCTTGCGCGCCCGCGAGACCACCAGCTTGTCCTCCTCGGACAGCTCGTCCATGCCCAGGATGGCGATGATGTCCTGGAGCGCCTTGTAGCGCTGCAGCATCTCCTGGACCTCACGGGCGACGCGGTAGTGCTCCTCGCCGACGACCGACGGCTCGAGGATCCGCGAGGTCGAGTCGAGAGGGTCCACCGCCGGGTAGATGCCAAGCTCGGCGATCTGCCGCGAGAGCACCGTGGTGGCGTCGAGATGGGCGAAGGTGGTGGCCGGCGCCGGGTCGGTCAGATCGTCGGCAGGCACGTAGACGGCCTGCACCGAGGTGATCGAGCCCTTCTTGGTGGAGGTGATCCGCTCCTGCAGCGCGCCCATGTCGGTGCCCAGGGTCGGCTGGTAGCCCACCGCCGAGGGGATGCGGCCGAGAAGCGCCGACACCTCGGAGCCCGCCTGGGTGAAGCGGAAGATGTTGTCGACGAAGAACAGAACGTCCTGGCCTTCCTGGTCGCGGAAATACTCCGCCACCGTCAGGCCGGTCAGCGCCACGCGGGCACGGGCGCCAGGCGGCTCGTTCATCTGGCCGTAGACCAGCGCCACCTTGGACTTCTCGGGGCTCTCGAGGTCGATGACCCCCGACTCCATCATCTCGTGATAGAGGTCGTTGCCCTCACGGGTACGCTCGCCAACGCCGGCGAAGACCGACACGCCGCCGTGCGCCTTCGCGATGTTGTTGATGAGCTCCATGATGAGCACGGTCTTGCCCACGCCGGCGCCGCCGAAGAGGCCGATCTTGCCGCCCTTGGGGTAGGGGGTGAGCAGATCGACGACCTTGATGCCGGTGACCAGCACCTCGGCCTCGGTCGACTGGTCGACGAAGAGCGGGGCCGGCGCGTGGATCGGGGCGGTGACCGACGACTTGACCGGGCCGCGCTCGTCGACCGGCTCGCCGATGACGTTGAGAATGCGGCCCAGCGTCTCGCGGCCGACCGGGACGGTGATCGCCGCCCCGGTGTCCACGACCTCCTGGCCGCGGGTCAGACCGTCGGTGCCGTCCATGGCAATGGCGCGGACCGTCGACTCGCCCAGATGCTGCGCCACCTCGAGGACCAGCCGCTGCCCCCGGTTATCGGTGTGCAGCGCGTTCAAGATCGCCGGGAGCGCCCCGTCGAACTGCACGTCGACCACGGCACCCGTCACCTGGGTGATCCGGCCGGTAGCTACGTTGCCCTTGCTCACTGGCAGCTCGTCCCTTGCTACATTCTTCCGGCGGCGCGTCAGACGGCTTCCGCACCGGAGATGATTTCGATGAGTTCCTTGGTGATCTGCGCCTGGCGCTGGCGGTTGTAGCTCAGTGTGAGCCTGTGGATCATGTCGCCCGCATTGCGCGTGGCGCTGTCCATCGCCGCCATCCGGGCACCCTGCTCGCTGGCCGAGTTCTCGAGCAGCGCGCCGAAGATCTGGATCGCCAGATTGCGGGGCAGCAGCTCGTCGAGGATCCTCTCCTCGCTCGGCTCGAACTCGTAGAGCGCTCCGCCTTCGGCGGCCGCCTCCTCGTCGCGCACCGGCGGCTCGACGGGAATCAGCTGCTTGAAGGTCAGGACCTGGGTGATCGCCGACTTGAACTTGTTGAATACCAGGGTGCAGACGTCGAACTCGCCGGCGTCGAACCTTTCCAGGATCTTATCGGCGATGAGCTGCGCATCGCCGAAATCGACGCGGCGCTTGCCGGCGATTCCGTCGACATACTCGACGATGATGTCACCGAACTCGCGGCGCAGCATGTCGCGGCCCTTGCGGCCCACGAGCATCAGCTTGACCTGCTTGCCTTCGGCCTGCAGGGCCGTGACGCGCCGGCGCACGCCGCGGACGATGGAGCTGTTGAAGCCGCCGCACAGGCCGCGGTCGGCAGTCGCCACCACGATCAGGTGCGTCTCGTCGCTGCCGGTGCCGCCAAGCAGGCGCGGAGCGTCCGGGAGATCCCGGACGCCCGCCGCCAGGTTGGCGAGCATCGCCGACATACGGTCGGCGAACGGCCGCGACGCCTCGGCCTGCTCCTGCGCCCGCTTCAGCTTGGACGCGGCCACGAGCTTCATGGCGCTCGTGATCTTGCGCGTCTGCTTGACGCTGTCGATGCGGTTGCGGAGTTCCTTGAGGCTGGCCATAGCGCTCTCTTAGGCGAAACGCTTGGTGAAGCCGTCGAGCAGCGTCTTAAGCTTCTGCTCGGTCTCGCTGGCAAGGTCGCCGCTGTCGCGGATCGCCACCAGAATCTCGCTGCCGCCGCTCCTGAGCTCGTCGAGCAGCTCGCGCTCGAAGCGGCCCACGTCGGCCACCGCGATCTTGTCGAGATAGCCGTTCACGCCGGCATAGATGACCGCGACCTGCTCTTCCATCGGCATCGGCGAGAACTGCGGCTGCTTCAAAAGCTCGGTCAGCCGCGCACCGCGGTTGAGAAGGCGCTGCGTCGCCGCGTCGAGATCGCTCGCGAACTGGGCGAAGGCAGCCATCTCGCGGTACTGCGCGAGCTCGAGCTTGATCTTGCCGGCAACCTTCTTCATCGCCTTGGTCTGGGCCGAGGAGCCCACACGCGACACCGAGAGGCCGACGTTCACCGCCGGGCGGATGCCCTGATAGAACAGCGTGGTCTCGAGGAAGATCTGGCCGTCGGTGATCGAGATGACGTTGGTCGGGATGAAGGCCGACACGTCGTTGCCCTGGGTCTCGACCACCGGAAGCGCCGTCAGCGAGCCGAGGCCGTGCTCCTCGTTCATCTTCGCCGCGCGCTCGAGCAGCCGCGAATGCAGGTAGAACACGTCGCCGGGGTAGGCCTCGCGGCCGGGCGGGCGGCGCAGCAGCAGCGACATCTGGCGGTAGGCGGTGGCCTGCTTGGAGAGATCGTCATAGACGATCACCGCATGCATGCCGTTGTCGCGGAAGTACTCGCCCATGGTGCAGCCCGTGTAGGGCGCCAGGAACTGCATGGGGGCCGGGTCGGAGGCGGTGGCCGCGACGACGATCGAGTACTCGAGCGCGCCGTTGTCCTGGAGCGACTTCACCAGCTTGGCGACCGACGAGCGCTTCTGACCAACCGCGACGTAGATGCAGTAGAGCTTCTTCTGCTCGTTGTCCCCGGCGGCCTCGTTGTAGGGCCGCTGGTTGATGAAGCAGTCGAGGGCGATCTGGGTTTTGCCGGTCTGGCGGTCGCCGATGATCAGCTCGCGCTGGCCGCGGCCGACCGGGATCAGGCCGTCGATGGCCTTGAGGCCGGTCATCATCGGCTCGTGCACCGAACGGCGCGGAATGATGCCGGGAGCCTTGGTCTCGACCAGGCGGCGCTCGGTAGTCTCGATCGGGCCCTTGCCGTCGATCGGGTTGCCGAGCCCGTCGACCACGCGGCCGAGAAGGCCCTTGCCCACGGGCACGTCGACGATCGACTTGGTCCGCTTGACCAGCGCACCCTCGCCGATACCCGTGTCGTCGCCGAAGATCACGACACCGACATTGTCGGTCTCGAGGTTCAGCGCCATGCCGCGGGTGCCGTCCTCGAACTCGACCATCTCGCCGGCCTGGACCTCGTCGAGGCCATGAACGCGGGCGATGCCGTCACCGACCGACAGCACCCGGCCAACCTCGGCGATCTGCGCCTCGGTGCCGAAGCTGGCGATCTGTTCCTTGAGAATCGCGGAGATTTCGGCGGCGCGAATATCCATCAGCCGACCCCTTTCATCGACAGCTCGAGCTGCTGCAGCTTGGCCTTCAAGGACGCATCGATCATGCGCGAGCCGACGCGGACCACCACGCCGGCGAGCAGGCTCGGATCGACCGAGCTGGTGAGGCTCACGGCCTTGCCCGCGAAGCTCGCCACGCTCTCCTTGATGGCGGCCATCTGCCGCTCGTCGAGCGGAGTTGCGGAAACCACCTCGGCAGTCGCCTCGCCGCGATGCTCGGCGAGCATGCCGCGGAAGGCTGCGACGATCGTACGAAGGGCGAACAGGCGACGCTTTTGCGCCAGCACGCCCAGGAAGTTGCGAACGAGCCCGCGAAGGCCGGCGCGATCGGCGATCGCGACGACCGCCCGCTCCTGTTCCTCGCGGCTGAGGACGGGGCTCTTGATGAGCCGTTCCATGTCGGCGCTCTCGTCGAGCAGCCGCACGACCCCGTCAAGGTCGCTCGCTACCTCGTCGAGTTTGTTCTGTTCGCGCGCTAGCTCGAACAGCGCCGTAGCATAGCGTGAGGCCAGGCCCGACGCCGTGGCTGATTTGGCAGGCAATCTGCGCTTCCCCGGCTGAATCGAGAGCTTGTCGGCAGGGAGGCGTGCAGCAGCGGCCGGCCCCTGCCCCCCGCGAAGGCGGTCCGGCAATTAACACAGGCACGGGGGGGCCGCAAGCGCGTGGTGCCGCCGGATCAACCCTGACGGGCCGCAGATTCCAAAAGCTCGTCGACCAACGCCGGCACGGTGCGCGCGGCCGGGCCGGTGCGCCGCTCGGCAAAGCAGCGGCTCACCGCCGACGGCTCGAGGTTGAGCTCGATCGTGCGGGCCGCGCCCGACGCGCGCACCGCCTCGACGAATCCGGCGGCCGGATAGACCTGGCCGGAGGTGCCCACGGCGAGGAACAGGCCGCAGCCCGACAGCGCCTCGTAGATCCGCTCGAGGCCATGCGGCATCTCGCCGAACCAGACCACGTCGGGGCGTAGCGTGCCGGCGCTGCCGCAGGCGATACAAGCGTCGGTGCAGTCGATGTCCTCGCGGCAGGAACGCCTCTGCCCGCACGCCTCGCAGCGGATCCGCAGCAGCTCGCCATGCATGTGGAGGAGCCGGCGCGAGCCCGCCCGCTCGTGAAGGTCGTCGATGTTCTGGGTGACGAGCACGACCTCGCCCGGCCACTCGGCCTCGAGCCGAGCCAGCGCCCGATGCGCCGGGTTGGGCTGCACGTCCCGCTCGAGCAGCCGGCGGCGCCGCGCATTGTAGAACCGGTGGACCAGCCCCGGGTCGCGTCGGAAGGCTTCCGGCGTCGCCACCTCCTCGAGCCGGTGCCCCTCCCACAGCCCGCCGGGCCCGCGAAAGGTGGCAAGGCCCGATTCCGCGGAAATGCCGGCGCCGGTGAGCACCACTATGCGATCCGCGGCCATCCCGCCTCTCCCGCCCTGCTCTCGCGACCGATCCTGCCCGCGGCCGCACCCGAAGGGCACCCGCGGGACGACGAGGCAGCTATGCAGAAGGGCTGGAGGGAAGGCAAGCCGAGGGCGGCGCGCCTCGCGATGCACGCGAAGCAGCCTCGAGACCTGCGCTGGAAGGGATACTGGAAAATTGGCTCCGGCGGTAGGATTCGAACCTACGACCCGACGGTTAACAGCCGTCTGCTCTACCACTGAGCTACGCCGGAATGCCCGTTGGCCGGCGCCGTATAGCAACGTCCGCGGACCTTAGGAAGCCCCTTCTTCGAGAAATCTGCCGCAATGGCGAAAGGGATGCGACCACGCGCCACCTCGCCCGCTGCCCCCCGCCGGCGGCAGGTTGCTCGCAAAGCGACAGCACCCCATTGCGACACGAACCGTCACGAGCCAACCCCGGACGCGGCTTGCGCCCGGCGGCTTGCGGCGTGAGGCTGCCTGCCGGGGCAGCAGGAAACAGGCGGAACGACCATGGATCTCCAGGCCGCAATTGCGATCCGCGCGCCCGACGCGCCGCTCGCGCTATCCGCGGCGCACGACGCCGGCAGCAGCGGCCCGGGCGGCGGCGGACCGCGCCGGCAACGTCCGCTGCCGCTGCAGCCACTCGACACAGGAGGCGGCGCAGCGCGTCACTCGGCGGTCTACGACGCGCTGCGCGAGGCGCTCATGGACGGGAGACTGGCGCCCGGCACGATCCTCACTATCCGCAAGGTGGCAAGCTCGCTGGGAACCAGCACCATGCCGGTGCGCGAGGCGCTGCACCGGCTGGCGGCGCACGGTGCGCTGGAAAGCCTGCCCAACCGCTCCTACCGCCTTATCCTGATGAGCCGGGAAACCTGGCACCAGACCCTGGAGATCAGGCTGCAGCTCGAGTGCCTGGCGGTGCGCCGGGCCGCGGGAATGCTCTCGCCGGGACAGCTGGCGCAGCTGGACGAGATCACCGCCGAGATGGCGGCGCGGCCGCCGCCGGATCCCCAGCGCTACCTGACGCTGAACCGCAACTTCCATTTCGTCATCTACGAGGCCACGGGCATGCCGGTCCTCGTGGAGCTCATCGGCATGATCTGGCTGCGGGTCGGGCCGCTCCTGCACGCCTGCAGCAGCCCCTACGACATCGCGACCGCCAATGAATGCCACGCAACGATCCTGAAGGCTCTGCGGAAGGGTGACGGCGAGACGGCCGCCGCGGCGCTGCGCGAGGATCTGCTGACCGCAAACCGCGTCCTTCTGCCTGGCCTGAACGTCAGCGAGCCGGCGTCCGGCACGGAGGACCGCTAGGCCGCTCCGTGCCGGACGCCTCGGCCGGGAAGGCGCCGGCGGTGTATCGGCAGCTTCGGGCTCGGCCGCTCTCCGGCGGCCTGGCGTGCCGAATGCCACAGCCGTGGCCCGCGGTCCACCGTCAAGCGTGATCACACTTGACGGGGACATATCCCGGTAGCGCGAACGCCGGGCCTAGCCGAGGCGCCGCAGGTACTGCGCCACGAAATCATGGTCCACGAAACGCACATAGGCGTCGATCAGCTTCTTGGTGATAGGGCCGTAGACCTGCCCCTCCTCGCCGATATGCACGCCGTTCATGGTGACCACCGGGCAGATGCAAAAGCTCGTCGAGGTGATGAAGATCTCCTCGGCGTTGTAGGCGTCGTAGAGATCGATGTCGGCCTCGCGAACCTCCAGGCCCTGCTCGCGCGCCAGATCGATCGCCGTCTGGCGGCTGACGCCGGGCAGCACCATGCGCTCGTGCGGCGTCAGGATCACGCCGTCACGGACGACGAAGATGTTGGAGCCCAGCCCCTCGGAGAGATTGCCGTCGGTATCGAGCAGCACCGCCCAGGCGCCCGGGTCCTGGCTGTGCACCTCGTGCTCGGCAACGAGGAGATTGAGATAGTTGTGGGTCTTGGCGCGCGGCGTCAGCGACTGCGGCGGCGTGCGGCGCACCGAGGGAACGACGACCCGTATGCCGTCGCGATAGTAGGCGGCGCGCTCCTTGAAGGGCAGCGGCATGCACTCGCAGATCACGGTGGTCCCGTAATGGTCCCAGTTGTCGCCCTCGATCTGCTTCACGCCGCGCGAGATCCGCTGGCCCACCCAGTAGTCGTCGTCGGCACCGAGCAGATGGCGGTTGCGCTCGAACACCTCCTCGGTGATCCGGCACATCTCCTCGGGGCCCATGCCCGGATCGATGCGCAGGTAGCGCAGCGAGCGGTAGAGCCGGTCGACATGCTCGCGCAGCTTGAAGAGGCGGTGCCCGAAGGTCCGCGTCAGGTCGAAGGCGCCGTCGCCGTAGATGAAACTGCGGTCGCGGAACGGCACCAGCACTTCGCTCTCGGGAACGAAGCGGCCGTTGAAATAGGCTATGCGCTCATTGGAACGCGCTGACATTGCTTGCCTCCCCCGTATCGTACCGGCGGGTCGGGCGCAGCAGATCCAGGCAAGGCCGGCGCGCCCGCCGTCTGCTCTCATTGTCGCGCAAAAGCTGGAGGCCCGGGCCGGAATCGAACCGACGTACGAGGATTTGCAGTCCTCTGCATGACCACTCTGCCACCGGGCCGTGGCAGGCGTTGTATAAGGAGCACCCCGGCCCCGGTCAACTGCCGCGGCGCGCCGCTCTTGTCTGCCCGGCCGGGCGCCGGTAAGAGCGGGACGGCTTCTGCCGCGCCGCCCGTCATTCCAGTTGTTGGAAGCGCCATGCTCGACTTCGCCGAGGCTCGCCGCAACATGGTCGAGAACCAGCTCCGCCCGAGCCGGATCGACGATCCGCGCCTCCTTGCCGCGATGGGCGAGGTGCCGCGCGAGCTGTTCCTACCCAAGCCGCTGCGCGGCGTCGCCTACAGCGACGACGACATCGAGCTGGATCACGGCCATTTCCTGCTGGAGCCGCTGGCGCTGGCCAAGATGCTCCAGGTGGCGCAGCTGCGCTCCGACGAGGTGGCGCTGGTGATCGGCTGCAGCACCGGCTACGCGGCCGCGGTAATGGCCCGCCTCGCCGCCACCGTGTTCCTGCTGGTCGAGCCGGACGAGGACGTCACCGCGCTCGACCGGCTGCTCAACGAGCTGGGCTGCGCCAACGTGCTGATCCAGCGGGGGCCGCTGCGCGAGGGCCTGCCGAGCCAGGCGCCGTTCGACGCGATCCTGCTGCCGGGCACGGTGCGCGAGGTGCCGGCCGCACTGCGCGAGCAGCTCGGCGACGGCGGCCGCCTGGTGACCGTGGTCAGCGACAGGCATGCGGGGCGTGTGACGCTGTTCAGCAAGGTGGGCGGGGCGATCGGCCGGCGCACGCCGTTCGACGCCGGTACGCCCGAGCTGGTCGCGCTGCGCCCCGAACCCCGCTTCGTCTTCTGATTGCGCCTTATCGCCAAATAGTTTCAACATGGCGCCAAAAACTAGCTTTTTGCGATAGTCGCTGCTAGATTTGGCGCATGCTCTGGCGCTGCCTCGTCCTGCCCGTGCTTCTGGCCGTCCTGCCCCTGGCGGCGGCCGACGCAGCGCGTCTCGAGGAGGCGCTGGCGCTGGCCTATGCCGCCAGTCCCGAGCTCGAGGCGGCGCGGGCGCGGCTGCGGGCCGTCGACGAGAACGTGCCGCGGGCGCGCGCCGGCTGGTTCCCCACCTTCGATGCCAGCAGCTCGGCGGGCTTCGCCAGCCGCAGCGGGCTGGACGGCGCCGAGACGTTCGGCACCAGCCGTCATGCCGTCACCCTGCGCCAGCAGCTCTACAGTGGCGGCGAGACCCGCGCCCTCGTGCGGCGCGCCGAAAGCGCCGTGCTGGCCGAGCGGGCGCGGCTCGCCCAGGTCGAGCAGGAGGTGCTGCTCGAGGTGGTGGCGGCCTTTACCGCGGTGCTGCGCGACCAGGCCCTGCTGGAGCTGGCGGTGAGCAACGAGGCCCGTCTGCGCCAGCAGCTCGAAGCGACCGGCGAGCGCTTCCGCCTGGGCCAGGTGACCCGCACCGACGTCGCCCAGGCAGAGACGCGCCATGCCCGCGCCTCGGCCGACGCGACCCGCGCCAAGGGCGCCCTCACCGTCTCTCAGGCCGATTACGAGAAGGCGGTCGGCACGCCGCCCGAGCGGCTGGTGCCGGTCGCCATGCCGATGGGTCTGGTCGCCTCCGAGACCGAGGCGCGGGCCACCGCGGAGAGTCATCCGGCGGTGCTGGCGGCGCAGTACGGTCTAGACCAGGCCGAGGACGAGACGGCCGTCGCCCGGGCAGCGCTCAAGCCGCGTCTCAGCCTCACCGGCCAGGCGGGCTATGTCGACGATCCGGCGAGCGGCACCGGCGGGCTGCAGCAGGACATGTCGGTGGCGGCAGTGCTCACCGTGCCGCTCTATCAGGGCGGCGGCGATCATGCCCGGGTGCGGCAGAGCCGGCAGAGCGCCGCGCAGCGCGGCCACGAGCTCGATGCGGCGGTTCGCGCTGCCGGGCGCGACGCCGTGGCGGCGTGGCGCTCGCTCGCCAGCCTGCAGGCGCGGATGGACGCCCTCGAGACCCAGGCGCGCAGCGCCGAGCTCGCGGTGGAGGGGGTGCGCCAGGAGGCGCTGGCCGGGCTGCGCTCGGTCATCGACGTGCTCGACGCCGAGCAGGAGCTGGTGGAGGCCCGCGCCGCCCTGGTCGAGGCCGGGCGCGAGGAGATGCTGGCGGCCTTCGCTCTGCTGGCCGCCACCGGCCGCTTGTCGGCGCAGACCCTCGAGCTGCCGGTGGCGCTCTATGATCCGGGCGATCATTATCGGGCAGTTCGCAACCGCTGGTTTGGCACAGGCGAACCGGAGTACGATGCGGAGACCGCGCAAGATGAGGACGGGAGGTAGCGGACATGCGCCCGGCGCATTATTGATGGGCGCAAATGCTGGCGCCCGGTCGGCAGCCGGACGCGCCCTGCGAGGACATGAGGAATGACGCGATGAGCGACAGGAAAGACGCCCAGGAGCCCTCCATGGAGGAAATCCTCTCCTCCATCCGCCGCATCATCGCGGACGACCAGGAGGAGCCGAAGAAGCCCGCGGCGACGCCGTTCCAGCCTGCCGCCGACGAGAAGGCGAAGGCCGCGGCACCCGCAGAGGAGGAGGACGACGTCCTCGAGCTCACCGAGGTCGTGTCGAAGAAGTCCGCGGAGACGCCGCCGGCTCCGGCCGTCGAGCTCCACCCCCCGCAGCCGGCAGCACCGCAGAAGCCCGCCAGGGGACTGCAGCAGGAAGTCGGCAAGATTCAGCCTGCCAAGGACATGCCTAAGGAGGGCCCGAAGGTGGCAGCCCAGGATTCAGAGCATCTCGTCTCGCAGAACGTGGCCAATGCCAGCACCAGCGCGCTTGCCAAGCTGACCCGGGCGGTGGCGCCCGAGGACCGCCCGGTCAACGGCAACGGCGGCAAGACCATCGAGCAGCTGGTGGTCGAGCTGATGCGCCCGATGCTCAAGGACTGGCTGGACCAGAACCTGCCCGGCATCGTCGAGCGGGTGGTCGAGCAGGAGGTCAAGAAGCTGGCGCGGCGCGCCGAGCTGCTCTGAGCGGGGCGCCCGGCGCGCCTCCATCACCTTTCCCGCGAGCAAGGCAGCCGCACCTCCCCGGGCGCGGCTGCCTTGTCGTCGGCGGCCGGTTCGCCTAATAGCTTTCGATCCCTGTCCCCCGGGCCGGCCGCAGCGGCGGCGGCCCCGCGAAAGATCTCTCTGGCCGATGCTCGACAAGACCTACCAGCCCGCCGAGGTTGAAGCGAAGCTCTACGCGCTCTGGGAGTCCGCCGGCCTGTTCGCGCCGAAGGCTGCCGACAGTGCTGCGCCCTACTGCATCATGATGCCGCCGCCGAACGTCACCGGCAGCCTGCACATGGGCCACGCCCTCACCTTCACGGTGCAAGACACGCTCGTCCGCTTCCATCGGATGCTGGGCCGCGAGACCCTGTGGCAGCCGGGCATGGACCATGCCGGCATCGCCACCCAGATGGTGGTCGAGCGCCAGCTCGCCGCCGAGGGTGTCGAGATGGGCCGCCGGGCCTTGGGCCGCGAGGCCTTCGTCAAGCGGGTCTGGGAGTGGAAGGAGGAGTCGGGCGGCATGATCGCCCGCCAGCTCCAGCGCATCGGCGCCTCGCCGGACTGGTCGCGCGAGCGCTTCACGATGGATGAGGGCCTCTCGCGGGCGGTCCGCCGTGCCTTCGTGTCGCTCTACAGGAAGGGCCTGATCTACCGCGACAAGCGGCTGGTCAACTGGGACTGCAAGCTGCAGACCGCGGTCTCCGACCTCGAGGTCCAGCAGACCGAGACCAACGGCCATCTCTGGCACCTGGCCTACCCTGTCGAGGGGGAGCCCGGCCGCACCATCACCGTCGCCACCACCCGCCCCGAGACCATGCTGGGCGACACCGGCGTGGCGGTGCATCCCGAGGACGAGCGCTTCCGCGAGCTGGTCGGCAAGCAGGTGATCCTGCCGCTCGTGGGACGACGCATCCCGATCGTGGCCGACGAGTATTCCGATCCCGAGAAGGGCACGGGTGCCGTCAAGATCACGCCGGCCCACGACTTCAACGACTTCGAGGTGGGCCGCCGGCACGGGCTCGAGGCGATCTCGATCCTCGACGAGCACGGCCGCGTCAACGACAACGCTCCCGAGGCCTATCGCGGCCTCGACCGGTTCGAGGCGCGCAAGCGCGTCCTGGCCGACCTCGAGGCGCAGGGCGTTCTGGTCGCGACCGAGCAGCACCGCCACATGGTGCCGCACGGCGACCGCTCCGGCACGGTGCTGGAGCCGTTCCTGACCGACCAGTGGTACTGCGACGCCGCCACCCTGGCCAAGCCCGCCATCGAGGCGGTCGAGAGCGGTGCTGCCCGCTTCGTGCCCAAGCAGTGGGAAAACACCTATTTCGAGTGGATGCGCAACATCCAGCCCTGGTGCATCTCGCGCCAGCTCTGGTGGGGCCACCAGATCCCGGCCTGGTACGGGCCGGACGGGCAGGTGTTCGTCGAGGAGAGCGAGGAGGCAGCGCAGGAGGCGGCACGCGCCCACTACGGCAGCGAGGTGGAGATCACCCGCGACGAGGACGTGCTCGACACCTGGTTCTCCTCGGGCCTGTGGCCGTTCTCGACCCTGGGCTGGCCGGAGCAGACGCCGGAGCTGGCCCGCTTCTACCCCACCAGCGTGCTGGTCACCGGCTTCGACATCATCTTCTTCTGGGTTGCCCGGATGATGATGATGGGCCTCGAGTTCATGGGCGAGGTGCCGTTCCGCGAGATCTACATCCACGGTCTGGTGCGCGACGAGAAGGGCGCCAAGATGTCGAAGAGCAAGGGGAACGTCATCGATCCCCTGGGCCTCATCGACCGGTACGGCGCCGACGCGCTCCGCGTCTCGATCCTCGCCAGCACCGCCCAGGGCCGCGACATCAAGTTCGGCGAGAGCCGCGTCGAGGGCTACCGCAACTTCGTCACCAAGCTGTGGAACGCCGCCCGCTTCATCGAGATGAACGAGGGCCGCCTCGCCCCGGGCTTCGACCCCGCCGCCTGCCGCACCCCGCTCAACCGCTGGATCGTCGGCGAGACCGCCAAGGCCGCCGCCGCCGCCACCGAGGCGCTCCGGGCCTACCGTTTCAACGAGGCGGCGCTGGGGCTCTACCACTTCACCTGGTCGACCTACTGCGACTGGTATGTGGAGCTGGCCAAGCCGCTGCTGGCCTCCGAGGACGAGGCGGTGCGCGAGGAGACCCGCGCCACCGCCGGCTGGGTGCTGGCGCAGATCCTGCACCTCCTGCACCCGATGGCGCCGTTCGTCACCGAGGAGCTGTGGGCGCGGCTGTTCAAGGCACCCGGCGGCATGCTGGCCGCCGCCTCCTGGCCGATGCCCGACCGCGCGCTGGTCGACGAGGACGCGGAGGCCGAGCTTTCCTGGCTCACCCGCGCGATCGGCGCCGTCCGCGCGGCGCGCACCGAGCTCAACGTGCCGCCCGGCGCCCGCCTGAGACTGCTCGCTTTCAACGCCGACGCCACGACCCGCGCCCGCCTCGAGCGGCATGGCGAGGCCCTGGCCCGGCTGGCGCGCCTCGGCGCCATCGAGATTGGCGAGGGCGCGGTGCCCGGCAACGCCCTGCAGGTCGTGGTCGACGAGGCAACCTTCGCCATGCCGGTCGCCGACGTGGTCGATCTCGCCCAGGAGGCCCAGCGGCTGCGCAAGGAGATCGCCCGGCTCGAGGGCGAGATCGGCAAGATCGAGCAGAAGCTCGCCAACCCCAAGTTCGTCGAGCGCGCCCCCGCCGAGGTAGTGGAGGAGCAGCGCGAGCGGCAGGTGGATGCAGAGGCCACCCGCGACCGTCTCGCCGCTGCCCTGGCGCGGATCGCCTGATCGTCCCAACGGAGCCGTCATGACAGACCCGGTCGTCTTCGAGGCCGCCGACGCGCGGCCGGTGCATGTGGTC
Source organism: Marinimicrococcus flavescens (assembly GCA_029211145.1). GTDB lineage: Bacteria > Pseudomonadota > Alphaproteobacteria > Geminicoccales > Geminicoccaceae > Marinimicrococcus > Marinimicrococcus flavescens. Next base: position 112,302 of record JARGEQ010000091.1, on the reverse strand, counting down.
AACGCCGCGGGCTTCGAGGCCTGGGCGGCGCAGCAGCCGGCGGCATGGCGGCGCTGGCTCGAGTCGACCGGCTTCAAGGCGAAGCCGCAGGCGGCGACGCTGCTTCCCGGCGAGGACGGTGCCGCGGTAGCCGTCCTGGTCGTCGGCGCGCCGGCCGAGGCCTGGGACGCCGGCGCGCTCCAGGCCGCACTGCCGGCCGGTGCATGGCGGCTGGAGGACCCGGAGGGTCTGCTGCCGGCCGAGGAAGCGGCCTATGGCTTCGCCCTCGCCGGCTACCGGTTCGAGCGCTACCGGCGCGACGAGCGGCCGCAGCCGCAGCTCGTGGTGGACCGCAGGCCCGGCACCGAGCGGGCGCTTTGCCTGGCCGGTGCCGTGGCCACCGCTCGCGACCTGGTCAACACCCCGGCCAACGACATGGGCCCGGCCGAGCTGCAGGAGGCGGCCGAGCGTATCGCCGCTTCCGGCGGGGCGCGCTGCACGACGATCCCGGGCGACGACCTGCTGGCGCAGAACTACCCGACGATCCACGCGGTGGGCCGGGCCAGCGACCGGGCGCCGCGGCTGATCGAGATCCTCTGGGGCGAGGCCGACGCACCCCGGCTCACCCTCGTGGGCAAGGGCGTGTGCTTCGACACGGGCGGCCTCGACATCAAGCCTCCCGCCGGCATGCTGCTGATGAAGAAGGACATGGGCGGGGCCGCGCTGATGCTGGGCCTGGCCCAGGCGATCATGGCGCGCAGGCTGCCCGTGCGCCTGCGGGTGCTCATCCCGGCGGTCGAAAACAGCATCGCCGGTGCCGCATTCCGGCCGGGCGACGTGCTGCGCACCCGCAAGGGCCTGACCGTCGAGGTGGGCAACACCGACGCCGAGGGCCGCCTGATCCTGTGCGACGCGCTGGCCGACGCCGACGCCGAGGAGCCGGCCCTGCTGCTCGACGCGGCGACCCTGACGGGGGCGGCGCGGGTCGCGGTGGGCCCTGACGTCCCTGCCCTCTTCAGCGACGACGACGAGCTGGCGGCGGCGATCCTCGAGGCCGGCAAGGCCTGCGCCGAGCCGCTCTGGCGCCTGCCGATGCACGCCCCCTACAAGCGCTACCTCAAGAGCGGCGTGGCCGACCTCAACAATGTCGGCAGCAAGCCCTTCGCCGGTGCCACCACCGCGGCACTCTTCCTCAAGGAGTTCGTGAGCGCCACCCGCTCGTGGGCGCATCTCGACATCTCGGCGTGGAACGACGAGGCGCAGCCGGGCCGCCCGCGCGGCGGCGAGGCCTCGGGCCTGCGGCCGCTCTTCACCATGATCGAGCGCCGCTTCGGCGGCGCCTGAGCGGCGGGGAGCACGCCGATGAGCCGCCCGCCGCGCCCGGTTCGCGCCGACTATCCGTGGTTTACCACCATGGATACCCGCTGGATGGACAACGACATCTACGGGCACGTGAACAACGTGGTCTATTACAGCTATTTCGACACGGCGATCGCCCGCCTCCTCATGGGCGAGGGCGGGCTCGACCCGTGGCGCGCGGAGATTGTCGGCATGGCGGTCGACACCGGTTGCCGCTTCCACAGCTCGATCGCCTTTCCCGACACGGTCCATGCCGGGCTGCGGGTCGCCCATCTGGGCACCAGCAGCGTGCGCTACGAGATCGGCATCTTCCGCAACGAGGACGAGCAGGCGGCGGCAGACGGCCATTTCGTGCATGTCTTCGTCGAGCGGGCGGCCCAGCGGCCGACCCCGATACCCGACCCGCTCCGCGCGGCGCTCGCTCGCCTGAAGCGCACCTGAGGCGGCTTTCCTTGCGCGCTCGGGTGTGGCTTTCTGTTCCGCGGCAAGGCTGAGAGGAGGCACTGCCCTTGGACCGTCAGGCCCGTCTTCGCGTCAACCTGACCGAGCGCGAGTACGAGATCGAGGGCAGCGAGGCCTTCGTCGAGCGGCTGGCCGAGCGCCTCGAGGCGGTGATGGCCGAGCTGGAGGCCGCATCCGCCGATCCGGCGGCACCGGCCGCCTCCACGGAGGCCCGGCCCGGGGAGCGCGAGCGCGAGCGCGACGGCCTCGGGCCTTTCGGCGAGTTCATCCACCATCTGCCCGGTGCCGCCACCGAGGTCGACAAGATGCTGGCGGCCGGCTTCTACGTGCAGCGGCAGAGCCACGACGACGCGTTCGCCACCGGCGACGCCAGCCGCAAGCTGAGCGAGCACGGCGTGCGGCTGGGCAATCCCTCGCAGTGCGTCAAGCAGTCGCTGCTCGCCAAGCGCCTGTTCATGGTGCAGCGCGGCCGCTACCGCATCTCGCAGACCGGGCGCGCCCACCTTCGCCAGCTCATGGGCGCGGTGATCCCCGCCTGAGACGGCTTGACCGGCGCCCCCGGGCTCGTCTAACGAAGTTACATGCACTGCGATCTCGCGTTTCGCACGATTCGAATTATGGACCCGGTCTCTCGCTGAGGCCGGGCAGCTTCACGTCGCTTTCGAATCGTTGAGCCAGAGATCGTGCCATGCCGCGTACCTACTGTTTTTCCGTTCATGCCGCCGCCTCGACCTGCTCCCTTCCCCGGGTGCTGGAGGTGTTTGCCGTCCATGGCCACGTGCCGCAGCAGCTGCACAGCCAGCGGGTCACCGAGGACGATCTCGTGATCGACGTGCAGCTCGACGCCGTGACCGACGGCGACGCTGCCGCGGTGGCCAAGCGCCTTGGCCGCTGCGTGAACGTCACCAACGTCTTCTGGTCGGAGAAGCAGCGGTGCGTCGCAGCCTGAGCCTTGCCGCCTTCCTGCTGGCCGCCGGCCTCGCCGGCGAGGCCGCGGCCGCGGGCCTTTGCGAGCGGCTGTGGATTCCCGAGGAACTCGAGCTGGACTGCAGGCCGATGGCCGGCGGTGCCGGCGGCGAGGCAGTCGACGTGGTGCCGCCGGGCGTCTCCGCGCCCCTCTTGAGCCGCATGACCGTGCGCGAGCTCGAGCGGAAGGGCGAGGACGCGCTCGCCTGGGAGGATCCATCCGCCTGGCTCACCCGCCAGATGACCGTCGACACCTCGCAGTTCGCCGGGTCCATCCGCAGCTATCTCGACGATCCCGACAGTCCGATCGGCGGCGAGCCCTCGCGCGGCGCCGTGACCTCGCTGCTCGACGGACTGAGCACGCTGGGCCGCCTCGCGCTTGCGGGTTGCGAGGATCCGGCGCAGCGGGCGGCCCGCGGCTACTGGGAGATGGAGTGCAGCTTCACCGCAGGCGGGCTCGGCGTGTTCACCGAGCTGCGCCTGCAGGCCGAGGGCGAGCGGCGCTACGCCGTCTCGATGCGCACCATGAACGAGAAGCGGCTGCGCCACTTCCAGGCCATCGCCGGCTCGCTCGCCGCCCAACGCTGACGCGCCGGCGGCCGTCGTCCCGGCCTTGCGGCCGGAGCACGGTCGCTCGCCCGTCTTCCTGATCCGGTCCGCGGCAAGCATTCGCGCCGCTCGGAACGCGGCCGAGCCGCCGCATCGGGCTGCGTGGTGGCCGGCGGAGCAAACGCCTCCTCGCTGCTGTCCCTTCCGCCAACGGTGCAGCCGGTGCAGGCTGCCGGCGATCCCCTGCCGCCCGGAATGAATGGGCCACAACGAGGGTGAGGAGCGTCAGCCGTGCAGATACCGCAGACGGAAGAGACCCTGACCGAGATCTTCAGGAAGCTCGGTGCTTGCGAGCCGGAGCAGTGGGCGCGCTCGCAGATCGAGGAGGGCGTTCCCCAGCTCGTCCGGTTCCTCTTCCTCAAGGAAGCGTGGCAGGAGGTGCTGCCGGACGGGGACATCTCGTGGATCGACCGGGAGATCGCGCAGGCGCGCAAAAGCCCCGAGGAGCCCTATGCGGGCCTTGGAGCAGCGCTCGCGCGCTGCCGGGCGGCGGGCGCCGACGACGCGGATCTGAGCGAGATCTTCCGCTGCGCCCAGGCGCAGATGCTCTTCAGCCTCTGCTACCTCCTCGACTGCCCGCACCCGCCGCCGGAGCCTGCCGAGGACGTCTGCTGGGCGCTCTTCCAGGTGGACGAGGAGGGCCGCCCCGTGGGCCCGCCGGTCGGCGGTCTCCACGAGGACGTGCTATCGATGGACCCCACGGGCCAGGAGATGCGGCCCGTTCACCGCGAGTGAAGGGCCGGCCGGTCAGGAGGGACGCGTGGAGGGCGGGATGTCGTCCTCGTCGTCCTCGGTCTCGACGGCCGGCACGGCATAGCGGCCGTTGAGCCAGTTCATGAGGTCGCGGTCGCGGCAGCGGGCCGAGCAGAACGGCCGGTAGCGCTGCGCACGCGGCTTGCCGCAGATGGGGCAGCGCGGCGTGCGCTGCGCCGCCCCGGGCTGCTTCTCCGCCATCGCTCAGTCCCCGCCGAAGGAGAACCCGCCGGGCTCCTGGCCCGGGTCGATCACCAGCCGCGCCCCGCCGAGCAGGGGCCGCAGGCCCTCGCCCAGCTCCTTCTCGAGATAGAGCAGCAGATCGCGGCCCACCCGCACCTCCGACAGCCCGCTGGAGCCGCGACGCAAGCCGCCCAGCAACTCCTCGGCCGCCGCCCGCAGCGAAGGCTCCCGGCCGGTGCCCTCGCAGTGCCGGCAGATGCCGCGCAGCAGCGCGTCGAGCGAGCGGCCGCGCCGCGCCCGGCTGAGCTGGACGATGCCCAGCGGCGACATGGGGTAGATCTGCACCGCCACCGGATCGTCGCGGAACGCCCGCTTGAGGCCCTCCTCGAGGCGCTGGCGCTGCGGCTTGGTGGGAAGGTCGACGAAGTCGACGATCACCGTGCCGCCGAGATTGCGCAGGCGGAGCTGCCTTGCGATCTCGCGGGCGGCATCCAGGTTGAGGTCGAGCGCCTCGCGGCCCTCGCCGTCGACGTCGATGGCGGTGCACGCACTGGTCGGCTCGATCAGCAGCCGCCCGCCGCCCCTCAAGGGAGCCTCGCGGGCGAGCGCCCGGGCAACGGCGTCCTCGACGTCGGTCTGCTCGAAGGCGCCCTGCCTTGCGTCGAGCCGCACCAGCTCGATGCCGTGCGGCGCCAGCGGGCCCTCGAGCAGCGCCCGGCAGCGGGCGAAGAGCTCCTCGTCGGCGACCTCGATGCGCCGCAGGCCGGGCTCGACCAGCCCGCGCAGCAGCCGCTCGACGGCATGCTCGTCGGCGGTGAGCCGGCCGGGCCGCTTGGCCTCGGCAGCCTCGCGCTCCATCGCCCGCCAGCGCCCCTCGAGCCGGGCGAGCTCGGCCTCGAGCGTCGCATCGTCGACCTCGCCCGCGAGCTTGCGCAGCGTGACGCCGCCCTGGGGAAACAGGCGCTCGCCGCGCTCCTGCAGCAGCACCCGCTCGCGACCGCGCACCGGCGCGCTCTCCGGCGGCGTGCCGTGCGGCCGGTAGATCATGTGGAAGCCGAAGAGCTTCACGTCGGTGGTGACGCGCGCGCCCTTGCCTTCCACCGGCTCGCGCATGCCCTGGACCACCACCCGGTCGCCCTGGCGCACGAAGCGGCCGATCGGCCGCTTCTCGTACTCGCCCGCCAGATGGCGCGCGTCCTTGGCACCGAGAAAGGCGTGCTGGGCCAGCCCGCAGTCGAGGAAGGCGGCGTTGAGCTTGACGTCGACCGCGTCGGCCCGGCCGACGAACAGCGCGTCGGTCACCCAGTCGCCAAGCGCGTCGGCGTCGATCAGCTCGAGGAGATCGCGCTCCTCGAGCACGGCGCCGCGCACCCCGAAGCCGGTATGCTCGATCACCAGCCTCTTCATGGCCGGGACCATCCCAGCCCCTCGAGCATCGCCACCGTCTCGGCCAGCGGCAGCCCCACCACGTTGGTGTAGGAGCCGTTGATGCTCGGCACGAAGGTGGCGGCGAGCCCCTGAATGGCATAGCCGCCGGCCTTGCCCTCCCACTCGCCGCTGGCGAGGTAGAAGGAAATCTCGTCCTGGGTCAGACGCTTGATCCTGACTGAGGTGGTGACGAGGCGTGTGCGCCGCCGGCCGTCCGGGGCGATCACGCACAGCCCGCCATGGACCCGGTGACGGCGGCCGGAGATCAGGCGCAGGCACGCCTCCGCCTCGGCCCGTGTGGCGGCCTTGGGCAGGATGCGCCGTCCGCAGGCGACGACCGTGTCGGCGGCGACCACGAAGGCAGGCTCGGCGAGCTGCGCCCTGCCGGCATCGGCCTTGACGCCGGCCAGACGCAGGGCGTGATCGGCCGGCAGTTCGCCTTTCAAGGGCGTCTCGTCGACGTCGGGCGAGAGGACCTGCCGAGGCTCGATCCCCGCCTGACGCAGCAGCGCCAGCCGCCGCGGCGAGGTGGAGGCGAGCGCCAGCCTCATCCCGCTTGCATCGCTCACGTGGCCTACTTGAAGCGGTAGGTGATGCGGCCCTTGCTCAGATCGTAGGGCGTCATCTCCACCGTCACCTTGTCGCCGGTCAGCACGCGGATCCGGTTCTTGCGCATCCGGCCCGAGCTGTGCGCCAGAATCTCGTGGTCGTTCTCGAGCTTGACGCGGAACATGGCGTTCGGCAGTACTTCAGTGACGGTACCGCTGAACTCGATCATATCCTCTTTAGCCATCAGCACTCCTAGGTTGACGGCACGCTGGCGGGTGCCTCGCGTGCATTTCATGGTGCGCGAACGGCGTCAGGTCAAGCAAAGCCGCCCAGCGCCGCCTGCGGCCGGACCCCGCAACCCTAGACCCGGGGCCCGCTCTCGGGCGGAAAGCGTTCGCGGATACGCCGGAGCAGCATGTCGCGCAGCGCCCGGTAGGCGTCCAGCCGCTGCTCCCGGCTGCCCTCGACGACGCTCGGGTCCGGCATATGCCAGAAATCCAGCTCGCACGAGCTGCTGCGGGTGAGCTCGACCGCCCGGTGCTGCGCTTCCGGCGACAGCGAGACCACGAGGTCGAAGAACGTGTCCTCCAGATCGTCGAAGGTGCGCGGCCGGTGGCGCGAAAGATCGATGCCGATCTCGTCCAGCACCTGCACCACCATGGGATCGAGCTCTCCCTGGCGCACGCCGACGCTTTGCACATAGATCCGGTGGCCATGGAAGAATTTCAAGAGCGCCTCCGCCATGGGCGAGCGGATCGCGTTCATCGTGCAGGCGAACAGCACGCTCGCAGGGAGCTCGCTCATGGCTCAGCGACGCAGATGGAGCACGCAGACGAGCGTGAACAGCCGCCTGGCCGTGGCGAGGTCGAGCTCCACCTTGGCCTGTAAGGCGTCGCGCAGAATCTCCGAGCCCTCGTTGTGGAGCCCCCGGCGGGCCATGTCGATCGCCTCGATCCGCGACGGCGTGGCGCCCTTGATGGCCTGATAGTAGCTCTCGCAGATCAGGAAATAGTCCTTGATGACCCGGCGCAGCGGCCGCACCGCCAGCGCGATCTCGGCACTCTGGGCGGGCGCCTCGCCGGTCACGTCGAGGATCAGCGTCGCGTCGCGCAGCGACAGGCGCAGCGCGTAAGGTCCCGCAAACCCGTCGCGCAGGCAGAACCGGTTGCTCTCGAGGAGATCGAACACGGCGACATTGCGCTCGTGCTCGACCTCCGGGCTCCAGCGGACGATGCTCTTCTCGTCCAGGACCAGCGAGACGATCCTGTCCTGCTCCCCGCTCACTCCACGAGCCGCCCCTCGACGGCCAGCGCATGCGCCTCCAGCCCCTCGGCCCGGGCGAGCCGGCCGGCGGCCGGCGCCAGCGCCCTGAAGCTCGCGGCGTCGCAGCCCAGCAGCGTCGTGCGCTTGAGAAAGTCGTGGACGGCCAGGCCCGAGGCGAACCGCGCGGTGCGGCTGGTGGGCAGGACATGGTTGGGCCCGCCCACATAGTCGCCGATCACCTCGGGCGTCCACGGGCCCAGGAAGATGGCGCCGGCATGGGTGATGCGGGCGGCCATCGCCTCGGCATCCGGCACCGCCAGCTCCAGATGCTCGGGCGCCAGCCTGTCGACCAGCGCCGGCACCTCCTCGAGCGAGGCCACGACGATCACCGCGCCATGCGCGCGCCAGCTCTCCTTGGCGATGGCGCCGCGCGAGAGCGTCTCCAGCCGGCGCTCGATCTCGGCCTCGACCCGCGCGGCGAAGCCCGCATCCTCGGTGATCAGGATCGACTGGGCGCGGGTGTCGTGCTCGGCCTGGGAAAGGAGGTCGGCGGCGATCCAGGCGGGCTCGTTGCCGCCGTCGGCCACCACCACGATCTCCGAGGGCCCCGCGATCATGTCGATGCCGACGCGGCCGAAGACCTGCCGCTTGGCCTCCGCTACCCAGGCGTTGCCCGGCCCCACGATCTTGTCGACCGGGCGGATGGTCGAGGTGCCGTAGGCGAGCGCCGCCACCGCCTGCGCCCCGCCGATACGGTAGACCTCGTCGACGCCGGCGACGGCCGCTGCCGCCAGCACCAGCGGGTTGACCCTCCCCTCGGGCGTCGGCGCCACCATCACCAGGCGCCGGCAGCCGGCGACCCGGGCTGGAATGGCGTTCATCAGGACGCTGCTCGGGTAGGCGGCGGTGCCGCCGGGCACGTAGAGGCCGACCGCGTCGATGGGCTTCCAGACCATGCCCAGCCGCACGCCCTGCGCGTCGGTCCAGCGCTCGTCCTTCGGGATCTGGCGCTCGTGGAAGGCGCGGATGCGGGCCGCCGCCGTCTCCAGCGCCCGCAGATCCTCGGGCGTGCATGCATCCCGCGCCGCCCGGAGCTCCTCGCCGGTGACGCGCAGCGTGGCCGGCGTCAGCTCGAGCCGGTCGAAGTGCCGCGTCAGATCGACCAGGGCCGCGTCACCCTCCCCGCGCACCCGCGCAATAATGCCCGAGACGGTGTCGCGGACGTCGTGGGTCTCCTCGCGCCGCTCCTCGACCAGTGCGGCGAAGCTCGCCTCGAAGTCCGCCTCGCGGCAATCAAGCCTTCTGGCCATCCCCTGCCATGTCCTCGTAGCTGAGCTGCGCGAAGTGGTCGCAAGGCGTCGAGCTGCAGACCGCAGCCTCGCCGAAATCGTCGAGCCGGCAATGGATCCGGTCGGTGCGCAGCTGGATCTCGATACCGCCCTCGAAGACCAGCAGCACATGGATCAGATGCTCGCGCCCGGGCTCGGTGGCGATGGTCAGGAGCGACAGGCCGCGATCCTCGGCCGCCGGATCGAGCCCGCGATACTTGACCTCGGCTATGTCCTCGAAAACCAGCGCCGAGGGGCACTCGGTGAGGCCCTCACAGGATGTCGGGTCGGGCTGGCGCTCGCGCCGGTAGCGGGTGAATGCCGCCATGAAGCGATGCTCGGCCGGCTGGAACACCATCTCCTTGAGGCACACCCGCGCGTCCTGCAGGCAGGCCGCCAGCACGGCCAGGTCCTCGGCGTCGGCCGCCCTCAGGCGAAGCTTGTCTTCCATCCCCTCTCTCCCCTCGCGGCGCGCAGCCGTCACGGCATGCGCTCGATCCGGGCACCCACCGCCGCGAGCTTCTGCTCGAGATGCTCGTAGCCCCGGTCCAGATGGTAGATGCGGTTGATCTCGGTCTCGCCCCTGGCCGCCAGGGCGGCCAGCACGAGCGAGACCGAGGCGCGCAGGTCGGTCGCCATGACCGGCGCACCCTTGAGCGCCTCGACGCCGCGCACCAGGGCCGAGTGGCCGTGCACGGTGATCCGCGCGCCCATGCGCATGAGCTCGGGCACATGCATGAAGCGGTTCTCGAAGATCGTCTCGCTGATCATCGAGGCCCCCCGGGCGACGCACATCAGCGTCATGAACTGGGCCTGGAGGTCGGTGGCGAAGCCGGGATAGGGATTGGTCATCACGTCGACACCGGCGAGCCCGCCCTCGGCGACGCCGGCGATGAACCCGTCCTCGCACTCCTCGAGCAGCATGCCCGCCTCGACCAGCTTCTCCCTGGCCCCGCCGAGCATCTCGAGCCGCGCGCCCCTGATCGTGATCCGGCCGCCGGTGATGGCCGCCGCCATGGCGTAGGTGCCGGCTTCGATGCGGTCGGGCAGGATGCTGTGCCGCGCACCGGTGAGGCGCTCGACGCCCTCGACGGTGATGCAGCTCGAGCCGGCACCCTCGATGCGCGCCCCCATGGCGCCGAGCAGCCGCGCCAGATCGACGATCTCGGGCTCGCGCGCGGCACCCAGGATGCGCGTCGTGCCGCGCGCCAGCGACGCCGCCATCAGCGTGTTCTCGGTGGCTCCCACCGAGGGCTGCTGGAACTCGATCTGCGCGCCCTTGAGGCCGCCGGGCGCGCGCGCCTGGACATAGCCCTCGACCAGGTCGATCTCGGCCCCCATCCGCTCGAGGGCGGCCAGATGGAGGTCGATCGGCCGCGGACCGATGGCGCAGCCGCCCGGCAGCGACACCCGCGCCTCGCCGCCGCGTGCCAAAAGCGGGCCCAGCACCAGCACCGAGGCCCGCATCTTGCGCACGAGGTCATAGGGCGCCTCGGTCGACAGGAGCTCCGGCGTGCTCAGCCGTACCCGTCCGGGCTCGCCCGCCAGGTGCGTTGCCGAGGTGCCGACCCGCTGCACCAGGCGCAGCATCGACTGGACGTCGGCCAGCTCCGGCAGGTTGGCGAGCTCGACCGGCTCGTCGGTCAGGAGCACCGCGGCAAGCAGCGGCAGGGCGGCATTCTTCGCCCCGCTGATATTCACCGTTCCCTCGAGCGGCACCCCGCCCTTGATCAGCAGCCGGTCCATCTAGCGATCCGTTCCCGCTTCTTGCACGCTCAAAGCCTCGGCAGCGTGACGCCGCGCTGCCCCATATATTTGCCGCCGCGGTCTGCATAGGAGACCTCGGGTGCCGAATCGCCGCGCAGAAAGAGGAACTGGGCGATGCCCTCGTGGGCGTAGACCCGGGCCGGCAGCGGCGTGGTGTTGGATATCTCGAGCGTCACATGGCCCTCCCACTCGGGCTCGAGCGGCGTGACGTTCACGATCATGCCGCAGCGCGCATAGGTGCTCTTGCCGAGGCAGATCACCAGGACGTCGCGCGGGATGCGGAAATACTCGACCGTTCTCGCCAGCGCGAAACTGTTGGGCGGGATCACGCAGCTGTCGCCCGAGCGCTCGACGAAGCTCTGCGAGGAGAAGTCCTTGGGATCGACCAGCGCGTTGTCGACGTTGGTGAAGATCCTGAAGTCGGGCGCCAGGCGCGCGTCGTAGCCGTAGGAGGAGAGCCCGTAGGAGATCACGCCGGAGCGCTCCTGACGGTCGACGAACGGCTCGATCATGCCCTCCTCGAGGGCCTTCTTGCGGATCCAGTGGTCGGGCATGATCGCCATGGGCGCTTGTGTCCTTGAGTGGCCGGCCGTGCGGGGTGCTGCCTTTGCGGCGCGCCTCGCCGGGCGCCGCGGAACGGGCGGTATGTACGGAATAGAGCGGTCGCGCTCAACAGTCGGCGCTGTCACGCCCCTCTTCGGGGACGGGGTCGGGGCGCTCGGCCCTGCCCCGCTGCTGCGCCTTGCGCCGCTTGAGGTTCTCGCGGAGCTGGGCCGCCAGCCGCGCCGCCCGCTCGTCGCGCGCCGCTCCGCCCTTGCCCGCCTGCCCGGGCACCGCCCCGCCGCTCGCCTGCTCGTCGCTCATCGACCCAATTTCCACTTTCTCTGCCATCCGCGAGGAAATTCCCTTGCGCACCCCCCCGGCGTATGGCATCAACCGCCCGCCCGCAAGCCGCAGTAGCTCAGGGGTAGAGCACGTCCTTGGTAAGGACGGGGTCGGAGGTTCGATTCCTCTCTGCGGCACCACTTCCCCCGCGCGGCATTTCCCCTCTCTTCGACAATCCGGCAGATCCGATCCGCTTCGAGGGCGGCATGGTGCTGCCTGCGCGCATTCCCGCGCGCTCGGAACCCGGCGGTGCGGGCACGGTTGCTGCAGCAACTTCATGTTCGCCCCGTCCGGGAGAGAGGCATGGCAGCACGAACCGGATCACCCGCCATGGAACGAAGTGGCAGGCTCCGCGGCCTCGGCTCCGCGGCGCTGGGGCTGGTCGTCCTCAAGCTGGCGGGGCGGCACCCGGGGAGTCGCAGCCAGAGCCCCGGGCAGCGTTCCGGCGGCGATCCGCACGGACAGCGCCGGCACGCGGACGGCACTGCGGCGCAGGCACGCCGGGCCGAGAGCCCGGCGCAGATCCCTTCCGGCGGGTGGAAGGCCGTGCTGTGGCGGGTCAAGGACGAGATCAGCCGCGACAATGTCTCGATCGTCGCCGCCGGCTGCGCCTTCTACGCCCTTCTCGCCCTGTTCCCGGCGATCACCGCCACCGTCTCGATCTACGGGCTAGTCGCCGATCCGGCACAGGTCGAGCAGCACCTCGCGGGTCTCCAAGGCGTTGTGCCCCAGGCTGCCTTCGAGATGATCCGCGAGCAGGTCCACAAGGTGGCCTCGGGCGGCGGGACGGCGCTGGGCTGGGGTGCGGCCCTGTCGATCCTGCTGGCCCTGTGGAGCGCGTCCGCCGGCATCAAGACGCTCTTCACGGCCCTCAACATCGTCTACGAGGAAGAGGAGGATCGCGGGTTCATCCGCTTCAACGCCACGGCCCTGCTCTTCACCCTGGCGGCGATCGTCGGGGTGATCGCGGGGCTGGGCGTCATCGTCGTGGTTCCGGCGGTTCTCGGGCAGGTCCCGCTGGGCCCCCTCGGTGACTGGGCGGTGCGGATCGGCTCGTGGCTGGCCATGCTGGTGCTGGTGGTGGCGGGTCTTGCCATGATGTACCGCTTCGGCCCCAGCCGGGCGCCGGCGAGCTGGCGGTGGATCAGCCCCGGCTCCATGGCAGCGGCCGTGCTGTGGCTCGTTGCCTCTGCCGCCTTCTCCTTCTATGCGGCCAATTTCGCCTCCTACAACGAGACCTACGGCGCCCTCGGCGGCGTGATCATCCTGCTGATGTGGCTGTGGATCAGCGCCTTCGTCGTGCTTTTGGGGGCCGAGCTCAACTCCGAGCTGGAGCTCGAGACCTCCCGCGACACCACCACCGGCAGGCCGCAGCCGATGGGCCAGCGCGGCGCCTTCGGCGCCGACCGCACGGACCGGACGCGGGACCGCTAGAATGCCGGCAGGCATCGGCAGATGGGGGAGACGGCTCGCCCGGGCCGCCTCCCCCGCCCGCCTGCGCGAGCCGCTGCGCCATGCCTGCCGCACGGCCGCCGCGGCCCTGCTCGCTTATCTGGTCATGCGGGTGGCGCACCTGCCGGAGGCCTCCTGGGCGGTGATGTCCGCCCTCTACGTGATCCGGCCCAGCGTCGGCGGCACGCTCGGCTCGCTGGGCAGCCGCGTGGCCGCGACGATCCTCGGCAGTGCGGTGGGGCTGGCGCTGCTCCTCGTGCTCGGCCAGGGCGCGTGGCAGACGCCGCTGGCCCTGGCGCTGTCGACCGCGATCATCCAGCTCTTCACGGCCTTCATCCCCGGCATGATGTACGCCCACATGGTCTCGAGCGTGCTGGTCCTCGTCGGCGTCGACGACGGGGCGCTGATGGCCGCCGTCGACCGGTCGGTTGCGATCCTTTGCGGCGCCCTGGCGGCCGGAGCCGCCGTGGCCCTGGTGTTCCCGAGCGCCGCGCATCGCGTCATCCACCGCGACCTTGGCGTCGCCGTCAGGCGCTGCGGCGACCTGCTGGCGGCCGCGGTGGCGCATCTCTTCGATCGGGACGCCGAGAGCCTGACACCGATCCATGACGACATTCGCGCGCATCTCGACCGCGCTATCGCCATGGCGCAGGAGACGCGGCGGCGACGGGTGCGAAAGGCCGGCCCTGCCTACCACGAGCTCACCTCTCGGGTGCAGCGTCTGTGGCAGACCATGGGCGTGCTGGACCGGATCGACGGGACCGCCCTGCCGGACCCGGTCCGCGAGCGGCTGCAAAAGCCGCTGGACGAGCTGGTAGGAGCCTCCTGCCGCTATTTCCATCGCCTGGGAACGGCCATCGAGGCGGGCAAGCCGCCACCGCGGCCCGACGAGGTCCGCGAACGACTCGAGCATCTCAACAGCCTTCTCGAAGGCGGTTCCGGGGCCAGCGATCTCACCGCGGTCCGGGTCTACACGCTGGGCTTCGTCCTCCAGGCGGTCGCCGACGAGTTCGACGGGCTCGCCGGGATGTTCGAGGAGGGCGCGCGGCAGGCTCCGGGCGCCGGATAGCGGCGCCACGACCGAGGGCGCGGAAGGGCGCTGGATCATCCCCGCCTGTGTGCGCAATAGTGGGCGATGGTGAGTCTCACGCAGGCCGGCACGGATCAGGGAGCAGCACGTGAACCAGCGCATCATCGAGCTATTCGACCGCTTCACCCACGGCGCCATGGGCCGGCGCGCCTTCCTCGACCGCCTGGCGGTGCTGGCCGGCGGCACCGCCGCTGCCCAGACGCTGCTGTCGGTGCTGGAGAACGACTACGCCATCGCCCAGACGATCCCCGCCGACGATTCCCGCCTGCGCACCGAGCGCATGACGTTCGAGGCCGACGGCACCCGGCTCGAGGGCTATCTCGCGGTGCCGGCGGACGACGGCCCCCATCCGGGCGTCGTGGTCATCCACGAGAACCGCGGGCTCAACCCGCATATCGAGGACGTCACCCGGCGGCTCGCCGTGGCGGGCTTTGCCGCGCTGGCGCCCGACTTCCTGAGCCCTGAAGGCGGCACGCCCGACGATCCGGACAAAGCGCGCGACATGATCGGTGAGCTCGACGGCGAGGCGGTCGTGGCATGGGCGCGGGCGGCCGTGGCGGCGCTGCGGGCGCGGCAGGAGACGACACAGGCGATCGGCGCGATGGGCTTTTGCTGGGGCGGTGGCGTCGTCGGCAGGCTGGCCGCCGCCGAGCCTGGCCTGCAGGCAGCGGTGGTCTATTACGGCCGCCAGCCGGAGGCGCAGGCGGTGGCCTCCATCGAGGCGCCGCTGCTGCTCCACTATGCCGGGCTGGACGAGCGCATCAATGCCGGCATCCCGGCCTTCGAGAAGGCGCTGAAGGACCACGGCAAGACCTACGAGCTGCACGTCTACGAGGGCGTGAACCACGCCTTCAACAACGACACCAACGCGGCCCGTTACGACAAGGAGGCGGCCGAGACGGCCTGGCAGCGCACGACCGCCTTCCTCCACGAGCATCTGGAAAGCTGAGGGCGCGCGAGGAGCAGCGGGCGCCTCAGGCGGGAAAGTCGACGCGCACGCAGCGCCCCTCCTCGCTCAAGCGGCCATCGAGCTGGCGAACGAAGCCCTGGATCAGCAGCAGGCCGAGGCGGCTTTCCTGGCCAGGGGTGCTGTCGCCGCCCAGGCTGCACACGCTCAACCGCCAGGTATCTTCTTCGTCGAGCTTGTGGAGACGCACCCGCACCGCGGCATCGGCACCCGCCGCCGCGACGCACCGGACCGAGGCCGCCATCAACTCGTTCAGCATGAGGCCGAGCGGCACCGCGCGGTCCATGTCGATCGTCTGGCCGTCGGTATCGAGCTGGAGCTCCAGACGCGGACCGCCATCCGCGAGAAGGCTCCGCGAGAGACGGCCGCACAGGTCCCGCAGATAGGGACCGAGCGCCAGGCGATCGAGGCTGTCGTCGCGATAGAGACTGGCATGCACCTCGGCGATGATCGCGACCCTGCGGCCGGCCTCGGCCAACTGCCCGCGCACCTCCTCGCTCTGCTGCTGCGAGGCCTGCAGGTGCAGCAGCGAGGTGACGATCTGCAGGTTGTTCTTGATGCGGTGGTTGAGCTCCTTGAGCACCAGCTCGATCCGCTCGCGCGCCGCCTGCCGCTCCTCCTCCGCCCTCTTGCGCGGCGTGATGTCGCGGGCGACCCCGGCGATCCGCACGATGCGTCCCTGCCCGTCGCGGATCGGAAAGGCGGTCTCGCGGATCCACCGCTGCTCGCCGTCGGCACGCCGGATCCGGTACTCGCCGTCGCCGACCTCGCCGGCGCGGGCCTGCCGCATGATGGCACCGGCATGGTCGCGATCGGCAGCCTCCACCGTCTCCAGCCAAAGCGCCGGGGACTGCATGATCTCCTCGCGGCAACGCTGCCAGATGGCCTCGAAGGCCGGGCCGACGAACTCGGCATCGCCGCTCTCGGCATCGACGATCCACAGCACGTCGGGGCTCGTGTCGGCATATTGCCGGAACCGCTGCTCGCTCTCCTGCAACGCCTCCATGGCCGCGGCGGCCTTGCGCTCGCGCTCGGCCATGCCCTCGGCCATGGAATCGAACAGGGCGGCCAGCCGGCCCAGCTCGGAGTGGCGCTCGCGATAGCCGGTGCGGGCGTCGAGATTGCCCGCCCGCCACTGGCCGGCGGCGGCCAGCAGCGCCTCGATGGGCCGCAGCACGAAATAGCGGCCGCCCAGCGCCGCCGCTGCCATGGCCAGCAGGGCCGCCAGCAGCAGGAGAGGCAGGCCGGTGTGCAGCGACGGCGCCACGCCCGCCAGCGCCCACGCCCGCGACAGGCCGACCGCGACGACCATCCCTTCGCGGCCGCTGCCGCGGCTCTCATAGGCCACGACCCGCGGCACCCCGTCGCTGGCGCTGGCCTCGTCCGAGCGGGCGTGGCCGCTGCCCTCGGCAAGGGCGAGCGAGGCCCAGGGCGCCGGCGCCGGCCTGCCCTCCTGGCCGGGATCGGGCAGGCGCACGAGAATCGTGCCACGCCGGTCGAGCAGGCTGAGGGAGGAGCCGGGCGGCAGCGGCCGCGAGGCCAGCCGCTCGCGGAGCCAGCCGAGATCGAGCGCCGCCACGATCAGCCCGGCGGGCTCGCCCGCCAGGGTGCGGACACCGAGCGCGAACGGCAGCATCCCGCCAGGGCCGCCGGCAAGCCACGGACCCTGCACCAGCCCGCTCGAGGCGGCCGCCGCCTCGACGAGGTCAGGCGGCAGGGAAAGCGGTCGGGAACCGCACAGCGGCTCCCCGCGCATGTCGTACAAGGCGATGCTGGCGAGCTCGGCGAAGTGCGGTGCCACCCCCTCGATGAACCGCTCGCAGCGCGGCTGCGCTCCCTCGCGCAGGACCGGCGCCTGTGCGCCCGCCACGAGCAGCGCGCGGATGCCGCCGAGGATGCTGCCGATCTCGTCGGAGATGGCGCTGGCGGTGCGGGCGGCCTCGCGCTCGGCATCCGCCTCGCGCTGCTGCGCCATGGAGAAGGTGCTCCAGGCGAGGATGGCCATCGCCGGCGCGACTGCCAGCACGACCAGGACATAAAGCCGCGTCAAAAGGCTCATGGGGTTGCTACCGAGATCCGCACCTGCAGCGGGCGCTCAGCGGTCCTAGCCGCCCTGGGCGAAACGCTGAACGAGTTCGAGCATGTCGCGAGGCAGCTCCCGCTCACGCGGGTCGCCATAGACCTTCCTCATCCGCGCCGCCAGCCAGCGCTCGAACGCGTCGTCCAGAGGCGTCGCGCGGTGGCGGTCGCGGCGGGTCTCCTGCGTGTTGGTCGCTTCCCGCTTGCTCTGCATCGGTGGTTCATCGGCGAGCCGTCACTCCACGGCCTCGCTGCCCCTTCCTGCTGGTGGCGCCTGGCGGGCACTCGTTACCCGGTGTCGCCATAGAACGCCAAAGGCGCTGCGCGGTTGCACGGGCCGGAAAGGGAGCTGGGGGCGGCCAGTGGCAAGGGCGGCAAGGGCCGCGCTGTCATACCAAGCGCCGCGAGACGGATCAGGTGTCCGGAAACGACGAAGCCCGGCGCGAGGGCCGGGCTTTCGTAGGCTGCTTTGCTGGCGGAAGTGAGGGAGTGGCGCGCCCGGGAGGATTCGAACCCCCAACCTCCTGATCCGTAGTCAGGTGCTCTATCCAATTGAGCTACGGGCGCTTGCTTCCGTCGAAAGCGCGCTCCGTTTAGCCGCTGCCCGGAGGCATGGCAATAGGCATCTCGCGCCCTCGTGCGATTTTCTGCGAGAACCTCACGAGGAAGGCACCGCCTTCTCGATCCGCGCCGCCATCTCCTCCGCCGTCGCGTCGTGCGAGAAGTGCGTCAGGTAGCGGCCGCTCGCGTCCATCAGGTAGGTGAAGGCCGAATGGTCCATGAGATAGTCGCTCGAGCCTTCGGTCTCGGCCTTGCGGGCATAGATACGGTAGGCGCGTTTGGCCGCGTCGATCTCCTCCGCACTGCCGGTCAGCCCGACGAGCTGCGGGTGGAACAGCTCCACATAGTCCTTCATCACCGGCACGGTGTCGCGCTCGGGATCGACCGTGACGAAGATCGGCGCGATCTTCTCGGCGATCTGCGGCGGCAGCTGGTCCATCGCCTGGCCCATCACCTGCAGCCCCAACGGGCAGACGTCGGGGCAGCTGGTATAGCCGAAGAAGACCAGCATGTAGCGGCCGCGGAAATCCTCGTCCGTGACGCGCTCGCCCTTGTGGTCGAGCAGGCTGAAGGGACCGCCGATCAGGGCCTCGCCCTGGGCCGACGCCTCCTTGACCGTGTCCTTGGCCCGTCCCACCAGAACAGCCGACAGGCCGGCGCTGATGACGGCCAGCACGAGCAAGGCGGCAACGAGAAAGCGAGGCCTCATGAGCATTCCTCTCCCCGGTTAATATGTTCGGGCATAGAGCGCCGAACCTTGCTCGGGAAGGCACACCGGCGCCGCGTGTGGCGGCGTGTCGCAAGACGCCGCCGGAGCGCTCAGGCACGCCCCTGACGCGCCAGCGCCGCCTCGCGGCGCGCGATGTAGAGGGTGCTGCCGGCGATGATCGCAGCCCCGAGGATGGCCAGCGGATCGAGCCATTCGGCGAACAGGATCACGCCATAGAACGCCGAGAGCGGCAGGCGCGAATAGTCGATCGGCGCCATGGCGCTGGCCTCGCCGACCCGAAAGCCGCGCATCAGGCAGACCTGCGAGACGGTGCCGACCGCCGCCATGCACAGCAGCAGGCCCAGCTCCCCGGGCGTGGGTGTCTGCCATACGAAGAGTGCCGGCAGGCCGGTGACGACGGTCCCGACGACGCCCAGCCATGCGAGGATGGTGAGCTCCCGCTCGAGCCGGACCATGTGGCGCAGCGTCACCGACACGGTGGCGCCGCACAGCGCCCCCGCGAGGCCGGCCAGGGCCGCGAGCTCCAGGTTGCCGGTATCCGGGCGCAGCATCACCAGAACGCCCAGGAAGCCCACCGCGGTCGCCACCCAGCGCCGCATCCGCACCACCTCGCGCAGGGCGAAGGCGGCGAGCAGCACCTGGAAGAGCGGCTTGGTAAAGCCCAGCGCGGTAGCCTCGGCGAGCGGCATGTGGGTCACCGCATAAAAGCCGAAAAGGAGCCCCAGCGATCCCACGGTCCCGCGGGTGATGTGGAGGTGCAGGCGGCTGGTGCGCCAGACCCCCGGGCCGGCCCGCAGGATCAGCGGCAGCAGCAGCACGAAGCCGAAGAAGGCCCTGAAGAACGATACCTCGAAGCTGTGCAGCCGCTCGCCGGCGATCTTGGCCAGAGCGCTCATCGTCGCGAACAGCAGGCAGGAGGCGAGTATCCACAAGGCCCCGCGCACATTGTCGGTGCCGGTGGCGGCGAGCGGGCCGGAGCTTTCCTTCACGCTCAATAGAAGCGCCTGTCGGCGCGGTAGGGCGCGAGATCGACGGGCGGCTCGCGGCCGGCCACGAGATCGGCCACGAGCTGGCCGGTCGCCGGCCCAAGGGTCAGACCGATATGCTGGTGCCCGAAGGCGAGGAAGAGATTGTCGCGGCCGGGCGCCCGGCCGATCACCGGCAGGCTGTCGGGCAATGAGGGCCGGTGCCCCTGCCATTCGCTGCGGATCTCGGCGGAGAGCTGCGGCAGCAGGCGCTGTGCCCTGGGCACGAGGCGGCGGACACGCCGGAAGTCGGGCGGCGCCTCGAGGCTGGCGAGCTCGACCCCGCCGGTAAGGCGGATCCCGTGCTCCATCGGCGCCAGCACGAATCCGTCATCGATGGAGTAGACCGGCCGGCGCAGGGTCTCGGCCGGGTGCGGCAGCATCAGATGGTAGCCGCGCTCCGCCTCGAGCGGCACGCGCAGCCCGGCAAGCCCGGCGAGCTTCCGGCTGAAGGCGCCGGCGGCGATCACCACCGCATCGGCCGGCAGCTTTCCGGCCTCGCTCGCCACACCGGCGATGCGCCCTCCCTCGACCAGGAGCTCGCGGGCCGGCGCCCGAACATGGCGGCCGCCGCGCTCGAGGAAGGTCGCGACGATGCCGGCCACGTAGCGCTGGGGATGACGCACCGCGCGGTTGTGCGGCAGCAACAGGCCGCCCGCCACCTCGGCCGAGAGCGCCGGCTCGAGATCGTGGACCTGCGCCGCGTCCAGCATCTCGAAGGCGCGGCCGTGGCGCTCCAGCATCGCACGCTCGCCGGCGGTCGAGGCCAGGAGCTTCTCGCGGCTGCAGGCGACCTTGAGCCAGCCGCCGCTGCGCACCAGATCGGCGAGCCCGCATTGCTGGATGAGGATGTCGTGGGCCTGGTCGGCGCGGTCGAGCAGGGCCGCCAGCGCCCGCGACAACTCCTCGACCCGCTCCGGTCGGCTGGCGAGCACGAGCCGCACCAGCCACGGCAGAAGCTCCGGCAGGTGGCGCCAGCGCAAGGAGAGCGGCGAGTCGCGGTCGAGGAGCATGGAAGGCACCCGGGCCAGCATGGCGCGCGTGCCGACCGGCGAGATGCTGCCAAGGCTGATGATACCGGCATTGCCCAGCGAGGTCCCGCCGCCGGGCTCGCGCGGATCGACCAGCGTTACCTCGTGACCGTCGCGCTGCAGGAAGAGCGCGCAGCTCGCCCCCACGATGCCAGCCCCGACCACCACCACATGGCGGCCCTGCCCTGCGCCCATCGACACGCTCCCCGAAGGCCGGATTTCATTGCCCGCTCGCAGGATTGACTTAGATTGACGCGGTGCGCGACGGTCAAGGCCGCGCCGCGCACGCCTCACCCGGAGATTTTGCTGACGTGACCGTCGACCTCGCCATCGCCCTGGCCCAGATCAACCCGACCGTCGGCGACATCGAGGGCAACCTCGCCCGGGTCCGCGACGCGCGCGCCCGGGCCGCAGCCCAGGGTGCCGACCTCGTGGTGCTGCCCGAGCTGGCGCTCGCCGGCTACCCGCCCGAGGACCTGGTCCTGAAGACGGCGTTCTGCGAGCACGCGCGCCGGGCGGTCGAGGCACTGGCGAAGGACACCGCCGATGGCGGGCCGGCGGTCGTGGTGGGCGCGCCCTGGCGCGACGGCGGCAAGCTCTACAACGCGGTTCTCCTGCTGGCCGGCGGCGAGATCGCCTGGCGGGCCAAGCACGAGCTGCCCAATTACGGCGTGTTCGACGAGGCGAGGGTGTTCGCCGCGGGGCCGGTGCCGGGCCCGATACCGCTGCGCCTTGCCGACGGCAGCCTCGTGCGGCTCGGGCTCATGGTCTGCGAGGACATGTGGGGCGAGGACGTGGCCGAGGGGCTGGCCGAGTCCGGCGCCGAGCTGCTGCTCGTGATCAACGCCTCGCCGTTCGAGCAGGACAAGCACGACCGGCGGGTGCAGCTCGCGGTGGCACGGGTCACCGAGACCGGCCTGCCGCTCGCCTATGTCAACCAGGTCGGCGGCCAGGACGAGCTGGTGTTCGACGGAGCCTCCTTCGTGCTCGATGCCGCCCGGCGGCTGGTGCTGCAGGCGCCGAGCTTCGAGGAGGCGCTGCCGCTCAGCCGCTGGCGGCGTGACGAGGAGGGCGGCTGGCAGCCGGAGCGCGGCGAGATCCTGCCGCCGCCGGGGCCGCTCGAGGCGGTCTGGCGGGCGATGATGCTGGGCCTCCACGACTATGTGGAGAAGAACCGCTTTCCGGGAATCGTGCTGGGGCTTTCGGGCGGCATCGATTCCGCCATCTCGGCCGCCGTGGCGGTCGACGCGCTGGGCGCCGGGCGGGTCCATGCGGTGATGATGCCCTCGCACTTCACCAGCCGCGAGAGCCTCGAGGACGCCGCCGAAGGTGCGGCCATGCTGAGCATCCGCCTCGAGGAGATCGCCATCGAGCCGGCGGTCGAGGCGTTCCGGCAGATGCTGGCGCCGGCCTTCGCCGGCAGAGAGCCCGACATTACCGAGGAGAATATCCAGTCGCGGGTCCGCGGGATCGTCTTGATGGCGCTTTCCAACAAGCTCGGGCCGATGGTGCTGACGACCGGCAACAAGTCCGAGATGTCGGTGGGCTACGGCACGCTCTACGGCGACATGTGCGGCGGCTACTCGGTGCTCAAGGACGTCTACAAGACCACCGTCTTCGAGCTCGCCCGCTGGCGCAACGGGACGCGGCCAAAGGGTGCCCTGGGGCCGGACGGGCCGGTGATGCCGGAGCGGGTGATCGTCAAGCCGCCGTCGGCCGAGCTGCGCGCCGACCAGAAGGACGAGGACAGCCTGCCGCCCTACGAGCTGCTCGACCGCATCCTCGAAGGGCTGGTCGAGCAGGACCTTTCGCCGCGCGAGCTGGTCGAGCAGGGCCTCCCCGCGGACGAGGTGCGGCGGGTCTCCAACCTGCTCGACCTCGCCGAGTACAAGCGCCGCCAGGCGCCGCCCGGGGTCAAGACCACCCGCCGGGCCTTCGGCCGCGACCGCCGCTACCCGATCACCAACGCCTTTCGGCGGATCGGCCTGCGCGACGCCGGCATCACCTGAGAGCCGGCCCGTTGCCGGCGCGGTCAGACCGTGGGCCGCAGGGCGGTTCGGTTGTGCGCTTGACGGCACTGCCCTATACAGGTGCGGCCCGCCCAGCCCGGGCTACGCCGGCGCCCAGTACGGGCGCCGTTTTCCTTGTCATGCCCTGGATGTAGCCATGAGCCGCCGCAGGCAGGTCTACGAAGGCAAAGCCAAAGTCCTTTACGAGGGGCCCGAGCCGGGAACCCTCATCCAGTATTTCAAGGACGATGCCACCGCCTTCAACAACAAGAAGCACGCCGTCATCACCGGCAAGGGCGTGCTCAACAACCGCATCTCCGAATATCTGATGATGCGCCTGGCCGAGATCGGCGTGCCGACGCACTTCGTGCGCCGCCTGAACATGCGCGAGCAGCTGATCAAGGAAGTCGACATCATCCCGGTCGAGGTGGTGGTCCGGAACGTGGCAGCGGGCTCGCTCTCGCAGCGCTTCGGCCTCGAGGAAGGCACCGCCCTGCCCCGCTCGATCGTCGAGTACTATTACAAGAACGACCAGCTCGGCGACCCGCTGATCAGCGAGGAGCACATCACCGCGTTCGGCTGGGCCAGCTACCAGGAGCTGGACGAGATCTTGAACATGACGCTGCGCGTCAACGACTTCCTCTCCGGGCTGTTCCTCGGCGTCGGCCTCAAGCTGGTCGATCTCAAGCTCGAGTTCGGCCGCCTGTGGGAGGACGAGGACATGCGCATCGTCCTGGCCGACGAGATCAGCCCCGACAATTGCCGGCTGTGGGACGTGCGCACCAACGAGCGGCTCGACAAGGACCGGTTCCGGCGCGATCTCGGCAATGTCCAGGAGGGCTATGCCGAGATCGCGCGGCGACTGGGCATCCTGCCCGAGGCCGGCCCGCGCGACCTCAAGGGACCGGAGACCCTGCAGTGAAGGCACGTGTCGAGATCAGCCTGCGGCCCGGGGTGCTCGACCCCGAGGCGCAGACCATCGAGCGCTCCCTGGCGAGCCTGGGCTTCGAGGGTGTCGAGCATGTCCGCCGGCTCAAGGTGATCGAGCTCGATCTCGCACACCAGGACCGGGCCGCTGCCGAAAAGGCGGTCGAGGCGATGTGCGAGCGGCTTCTCGCCAACCCGGTGATCGAGACCTACTCGATCAGCATCGACGCCTGAACGGCGGCCGCGCCCCGCCTCGCGGGGCCTGGACGCCTTGCCCGCACCCCCCTTCCCGGCGAGCTGAATCACGATGCGCGCGGCGGTCATCACCTTCCCCGGCTCCAACTGCGATCGCGACCTCGCGGTCGCCATGGAGCGCTGTTTCGACAAGCCCGTGGCCCGGATCTGGCACCAGGACACGGATCTGCCGCCGCTCGACCTGATCGGCATCCCCGGCGGCTTCTCCTTCGGCGACTATCTGCGCTGCGGCGCCATCGCCGCCCGCTCGCCGGTGATGCGCGAGGTGGCCCGCCAGGCCGCGCGCGGCGTGGCGGTGCTGGGCATCTGCAACGGCTTTCAGGTGCTGACCGAAGCGGGCCTGCTGCCCGGCGCGCTGCTGCGCAATGCCGGCCTCGGCTTCGTTTGCCGCACGGTGGCCATGCAGGTCGCGACGGCGAGCAGCCCGTTCACCGGCAGCTTCGCCGCCGACGCGCGGATCGCCCTGCCGGTCGCGCATCATGACGGCAACTACCAGATCGACGAGGACGGCCTGAAGCGCCTCGAGGACGAGGACCGGGTGGCGTTCCGCTATCTGGAGAATCCCAACGGCTCCATGGCCGGCATCGCCGGCGTCCTGTCGGAGCAGCGCAACGTGCTGGGCATGATGCCGCATCCCGAGCGGGCCATCGAGCCGCTGCTTGGTGGCAGCGACGGCCTGCCGCTGTTCCGCTCGCTGATGGGCGCCCTGGCCTGAGGACGGAAGAGATGACCACGCCCGCCATCACGCCGGAAATCGTCCGGGAGCACGGCCTCTCGGAGGCCGAGTACCAGAACATCCTCGAGATCCTCGGCCGCGAGCCGAACCTCGTCGAGCTCGGCATCTTCTCGGTGATGTGGAGCGAGCACTGCTCCTACAAGTCGTCGAGGAAGCATCTCTCCAAGCTCCCCACCGAGGCGCCCTGGGTCGTCTGCGGCCCCGGCGAGAATGCCGGCGTGGTCGACATCGGCGACGGCCAGGTGGCGATCTTCAAGATGGAGAGCCACAACCACCCGAGCTTCATCGAGCCCTACCAGGGGGCCGCCACAGGTGTGGGCGGCATCCTGCGCGACGTCTTCACCATGGGCGCGCGGCCGGTGGCCCTCCTCAACGCCCTGCGCTTCGGCGATCCCTCGCACCCCAAGACACGGCATCTGGTCGCGGGCGTGGTCTCCGGCATCGGCGGCTACGGCAATTGCGTGGGCGTGCCCACCGTGGCCGGCGAGACCACCTTCCACCGCGCCTATAACGGCAACATCCTGGTCAACGCCATGTGCGTGGGCGTGGCCGAGGCCGACAAAGTGTTCTATGCGGCGGCCGCGGGCGTCGGCAATCCGGTGGTCTATGCCGGTGCCAAGACCGGGCGCGACGGCATCCACGGCGCCACCATGGCCTCGGCCGAGTTCACCGAGGACAGCGACGCCAAGCGGCCGACCGTCCAGGTCGGCGACCCCTTCACCGAGAAGCTCCTGATCGAGGCCTGTCTCGAGCTGATGCAGAAGGACTGCATCGTCGCCATCCAGGACATGGGGGCCGCCGGCCTCACCTCCTCCTCCTTCGAGATGGCCTCGCGCGGCGGCACCGGCATCGAGCTCGAGCTCGACCGCGTGCCGCTCCGCGAGGAGGGCATGGTGCCCTATGAGGTCATGCTCTCGGAGAGCCAGGAGCGCATGCTGCTGGTCCTCAAGGTGGGCCGCGAGGACGAGGCCCGCGCCGTCATGGAGAAGTGGGGCCTCGACTTCGCCACCATCGGCCACGTTACCGACACCGGCCGCATGGTGATCCGCTGGCACGGCGAGGTCGCCGCCGACCTGCCGATCGCCCCGGTGAGCGGCGCCTCGCCGGTCTATGACCGGCCGTCCGTGCCGACGCCGCCGCGGCTGCCCATCGTCGGCGCCGCCGGCAGCGCGCCGATGGACGACCGCGACGCCCTCCTCGTGCTCCTCGGCTGCCCGGATCTGGCTAGCAAGCGCTGGATCTGGGAGCAGTACGACCACATGGTGATGGGCGACACTGTGCAGCGCCCGGGCGGCGACGCCGCGGTGGTGCGGGTGCACGGCACCAACAAGGGCCTGGCGGTCACCTCCGACTGCACGCCGCGCTACTGCGAGGCCTGCCCGCGCACCGGCGGGATGCAGGCGGTGGCCGAGGCCTGGCGCAACCTGATCGCGGTCGGCGCAAAGCCGCTGGCGATCACCAACTGCCTGAACTTCGGCAACCCCGAGCGGCCCGAGATCATGGGGCAGCTCGTGGGCGCCATCGACGGCATGGCGGCGGCCTGCCGCGCCCTGGACTTCCCCGTCGTCTCGGGCAACGTCTCGCTCTACAATGAGACCGAGGGACGCGCCGTGCAGCCCACGCCCAATATCGGCGGTGTCGGGCTGATCGAGGATCTGGGGCGGATGACCGGGATGGCGTGGCAGCGCCCGGAGCTCGCCTTGGTGCTGGTCGGCGAGAGCAATGGCTGGCTCGGCGGCTCGCTCTATCTGCGCGAGGTGATGGGCCGCGAGGAAGGAGCGCCGCCGCAGGTCGATCTGCCCCAGGAGCGGCGCAACGGCGATTTCGTGCGCGAGGTGATCACGGCGCGCCTGGTCGAGGCGTGCCACGACCTGAGCGACGGCGGCCTCCTGGTGGGTCTTGCCGAGATGTGCCTCGCCTCGGACATGGGCGCCTCGCTGGACGTCCCCCGGGAAGCCACGCCGAGCGCCTGGCTGTTCGGCGAGGACCAGGCCCGCTACCTCCTCGCGGTGAGCCCGGACGCGCTGGGCGACCTGCGAGCCCGGGCCCGGGGGCGCGGCGTTATCGCGCGGCAGGTCGGGACCACCGGGGGTCGGTCGTTGAACGTCACCGGCCTCGTGCCCATATCGATCGACGAGATGCGGGCCCGGCACGAGGGCTGGCTGCCGGCCCTGATGGCCGGCGGTCATTGAGCGGGAGCAGTATGGATGGCGATGGCGGCGGCCGACATCGAGCGGCTGATCAAGGAAGCGATGCCTGACGCGCAGGTGACGATCGAGGATCTGGCCGGCGACGGCGACCATTATCGCGCGGTCATCGTCTCCGAGGCCTTCCGCGGCAAGTCGCGGCTGCAGCAGCACCAGATGGTCTATAGCGCCCTGGGCGGACGGATGGGCGGCGAGCTGCACGCCCTGGCTTTGGCGACCTCCGCGCCGGCCTGAGCCGGCGGCATCGAGATTTCCCTCACAAGGATCGAACGAGATGAGCGAGCCGGTCTTCGAGCGCATCAAGGAGCAGATCGCGGGCGACGACGTGGTGCTCTACATGAAGGGCACCCCCGTCTTTCCGATGTGCGGCTTCTCCGCCAAGGTGGTCCACCTGCTGGGCCAGACGGGCGCAAAATACCAGTCCTACAACATCCTCGACGACATGGATCTGCGCCAGGGGCTGAAGGACTTCAGCAACTGGCCGACCTTCCCGCAGCTCTACGTCAAGGGCGAGCTGGTCGGCGGCTGCGACATCATCAGCGAGATGTACGAGAGCGGCGAGCTGGCGCAGCTCTTCCAGGAGAAGGGCGTGAGCCAGGCCTGAGCCCGGCTCTCGCTACTGGACCAAAGCCGGGCAGCGCTCGCCTGCCCGGCAGTCCTCGGTGAGCGTCACCCGCGCCGGGCGCCGGTCGTTCACCGTCTCGACCACGAGCGGCAGCAGCCGCCGGTCGGCCTGCACCAGCACCCGCAGCCAGCGCCCTTGCGGCTCGTCGGGAAAGCTCACCAGATCGTCGCCGCGGTCGAACCCGAAGAGCGCCACCAGCCGCACCTTCAGCTCGTGATGCGGCGGCAAGCCCGCCCCCTTCCCCCGCTCCGTGCGCAGCCAGGTGGCCTCGAGGTCGAACCGCTTGCGCCCCTCGAAGACCGGAATGACCCTCGTGGCCGGCGCCCTGCCCCGGGCCGCATCGGGAAGCCACGCGCGCAGCCTCAGAAAAGCCGTCAGCGGGTCGACCGTGCCGGCCTGCAGCGCTGAGGGCACCTCGCTCTTCTTGTCCCGGCCCTGATTGACGAGCTCGACCCGCTCCAGCGCGCCGCCTTCGCCGTACCGTATCGAGATCTCGCGGGTCCGGTCGCGCTTGTAGTGGTAGGCCTCGAAGGCGGCAGGCTCGCCCGTGCCGTCGGGCGCAATGCGGCTGAGCGCCTCGAAGCGCGTGAAGGCGTCGCTCATCAGGGCCGCCAGTCCGCGGCTGCGCATCACGAAGGTGCTGCGCGCGCGGTTGCCCTCGGGGCTGATGGTCAGCGCAAGGTCGGCTACAGTCATCCCGGCGACGCGCACGTCATAGCGCGCGTCGATCGCCGGCGGCAGGCTGGCAGCGGCCCTGCCCGGCGGCAGCAGCAGCGCCCCGGTGGCGGGCAGCGAGAGCAGACTGGCAAGGAAAAGACGCCGGGACGGCATGCACATCAACTCCAAGGAACGGCCCCCACCCAGCCCTAGATGGCGTGCACAAGGCGCCGTGACCAGCCCGCCATGGCGCTGGTCCTTCGCCCTTGCGGCCCTGGGCCTGCTCGGCGCCTGCGTCACCATCGGCGGGATGGAGCCCTGGGTCG
Source organism: Marinimicrococcus flavescens (assembly GCA_029211145.1). GTDB lineage: Bacteria > Pseudomonadota > Alphaproteobacteria > Geminicoccales > Geminicoccaceae > Marinimicrococcus > Marinimicrococcus flavescens. Next base: position 84,094 of record JARGEQ010000091.1, on the reverse strand, counting down.
ACCCGGCGCGGCTTGCCGCCTATGAGGTGACGCGCCCGGGCGAGGTCCTGTTCCGGCGCGAGGCCAGGGCCGCCGTGCTGGCCGCCACGCCGCCAGCCTTGCGCGCCCGCCTGTGCGGCAGCGGCAGCCTGCCCATGGCCTCGCTGACCGCACCCGAGGCCTTCGGCGCCGAGCGCACCGGCGGCACCGACACGCGGCTGGAGCCCTTCTCGTGGGCGCTGATGCACAACGCCGCCTCGGCCTTCGGCACGGGCGACGGGGCCGCCGCCGAGGCGCTCCTGGCGGCCCTCGACCGCTGGGCGCGCGAGGGCGCGCTCGCCCGTCTCGACAATGACGAGCCCGCCACTTACTACGCCCTGGACCGGATGCTCCTGCCGGCGATCGTCAGCTTCGCTCTGGCGAGCGAGGGCGGGCGGCCCGACACGCCGGCCGAGGTCCGCGTCCGTCACTGGCTGGCCGGGCTGGTCGAGCGCACCCGGGCCCGCCGCGCGCAGCAGGACGGCGGCGGCATCTCGGCGCGCAACAATCACAGCTATCTCGACGCCAGCGTGCTCATGGCGTGGGGCGCGCTTACCGGCGACGATGGCTTGTTTCGCGCCGGGCCGGCGGCCTTCGAGCGCGCCTTGTGGCAGATGCGCCCCGACGGGAGCCTGCCGCTGGAGACGGCGCGCGGCGCCCGGGCGCTCTGGTACCAGCGCCATGCCATCGCCTCGCTGGTGGCGATCGCCGAGATGGCCGCCACCCAGGGCCAGGATCTCTACGCCCTCGAGATCGAGGGGCGCAGCCTGCACCGGGCGGTGGACTTTCTGCTCGATGCGTCGGTCGACCCGGCGAAGGTGCTCCCCTACGCCAGGGCCGACGAGAATCCCGGCGTCGAGGCCGACTGGCGGCAGCAGGACCTGGGGTTCCTGGCGCGGCGCGGCCACGGGCGCCACTACATGGCCTGGGCCGAGGCCTACATGGCCCGCTTTCCCGGGCGCATGGAAACCCGCCGCCTGCGGGCCACCCTCGAGCGCGCCGATCCGGCGTTCCGGCCGATGATCGACGACTATGCCGGCGGCAACGCCACCTGCTTCTTCGCCGACCCCGGGGCCTGAGCCTTCAGCCCCGCCCCCTCCGACGCGAAAGAGCCCGCCGGATGATCCGGCGGGCTCCCTCTCGTCTCGGCAGATGCCGACAGGTCAGCGCGAGTAGTACTCGATGACCAGGTTCGGCTCCATCTGCACCGGGTAGGGCACGTCGGCCATCTTGGGCACCCGGACGAACTGGCCCTTGAGCGCCTTGTGGTCGACGGCGATGTACTCGGGCACGTCGCGCTCGGGGTGCGCCACGGTCTCGACCACCAGCTGGTGGTTCTTCGACCGGTCGGCCACCTCGACCACGTCGCCTTCCTTGCAGCGGAAGCTCGGGATGTTCACCCGGCGGCCGTTGACCTTGACGTGGCCATGGTTGACGAACTGCCGGGCCGCGAAGATCGTCGGCACCAGGTTCATCCGGTAGACCACGATGTCGAGGCGGCGCTCGAGCAGGCCGATCAGGTTCTCGGCCGTGTCTCCGCGGAGGCGCGAGGCCTCCTCGTAGGTGCGGTGGAACTGCCGCTCGGTCATGTTGGCGTAGTACTTCTTCAGCTTCTGCTTGGCAGCGAGCTGGAGAGCATAGTCCGACATCTTGCGGCGCTTCTGGCCATGCTCGCCGGGAGCATAGTTGCGGCGCGCGAGGGGATCCTTGGACCGGCCCCACAGGTTGACGCCAAGACGGCGGCAGATCTTGCCCTTGGCTGCGATACGCTTGGTCATCGGCCCTCAGAATGTAAAACGGGACGAACAGACACATCGCGACCCAGGGGCCGCGCTCTGGCCGTCGCTTATAGCGGGGTGCACGCGCTTGTCAAACGCTGCGACTGCGTCAGGTAGTAGCCGCGAGGCGCGACAGGCTGCGCCGAACAGCAACGGGTGGAGGATATCGCACGAATGACGGTCGTGGAAAAGCTCACTCTGGTGGGCATTGCCGGCAGCCTGCGCAGCGCATCCCTCAATCGCGCGCTGCTGCGCGCCCTGCAGGCGGCCCTGCCGGCCCGGATCGCGCTTCGTATCCATCCCCTCGACGAGGTGCCGCTCTACAACCAGGAGATCGACATCGATCCGGCACCCATCGGCGTGGCGGCGCTGCGCCAGGCGATCGCCGCCGCCGACGGGCTGGTGCTGGCCTCGCCGGAGTACAACAACGGGATGAGCGGTGTGCTGAAGAACGCGCTGGACTGGGCCTCGCGGCCCTATGCCGCGCCCTGCCTCAAGAGCAAACCCACCCTCGTCATGTCGGCCTCCCCCGGGATGGCCGGCGGCGTGCGGTCCCACGTCCAGATCGTCACCACGTTGCTGGCGGCAGGCGCGCGGCTGACGCCGGGGCCGCATGTGGCGGTGGGCAGCGCCCGCGACAAGTTCACCGACGGCGCCCTCACCGACGAGCCCACGCGCGAGTTCATGCTGGCAGCGGTGAACCGGCTGGCGGCCGAGATCGTCCGGCTGCGCGCCGCCGGCTGAGCCGGAAGGCGGCACGGGGGTCATGCCCGGCGCCGGTCTTGACCCCCGTGCCCCCTTTGCTAGATCGAGCTGCAGCCCGCGGGGACGACCCCGCCCTTCCTCGCCGCATCCCGGCGGGAAGCCCGGGCAACGGCAGGGACGACCCTGCTCCTACCCGGGAGCCTCTACCCATGGCATGGCTGATCCTGCTCGCCGCCGGCCTCTTCGAGATCGGCTGGGCGGTGGGCCTCAAGCAGACCGAGGGCTTCACCCGCCCCCTGCCCTCGGTGCTCACCGTTCTGGCGATGATCGCGAGCTTCTGGCTTTTGAGCCTGGCGCTCCGGACGCTGCCGCTGGGCACCGCCTATGCCGTCTGGACCGGTGTGGGCACGGTGGGCACCGCGCTGCTCGGCATCCTGCTCTTCGGCGAGCCCGCCGACGCCCTGCGGCTCGCCTGCATCGGTCTGATCGTGGCCGGCATCCTGGGGCTCAAGCTCGCCGCCTGAGCAGCGCGGCCGCGCCACGTTCCGCCGCTGAGGCGATGCCGCACGGCCACGCCAGCGGCCATGGCCGCCACCATCGCGGGGTAGGCGATCAGGGCGTGGGGCGCGAGCAGCGGCAGACCCTCCAGCACGAGGCTGGTGTTGCCCCCCGGCACGAGTGCCGCCCCCGCCCCCATGAGTGCACCTCCGACGAGCGAGCGCGCGATCTGCCGGGCCTCAGGGCCGCGGTAGCGGAAGCTGCCGGCGGTGCGGGCGGCAAGGGCCGCGCCACCCAGCAGAGCCAGGGCGAGGAGGACGCCCGTGAGGAGCCGTGCTCCTGAACCGCCGCGGGCCAGGTCCGCCAGCACGGCTCCGTAGGGCCAGGCCTCGACGGTCAGGAGAAGCGGCGTGTTGACCAGTGCGATCACCGCCATGGCCAGCGCAGGTGGCCAGCGCGTTCCGCGCAGCACGTCGCCGACACAACGCAATGACGGGCATCGCCGGCGAACCGAGGCCAGACGCCAGGCGATGAACAGCGCGGCAGCCATGGCCGCCGGTGCGGCGACGTGGGCACCGCTTGCCAGCATGCCGGGGGTCCCGACCTGCGCAGCCGGCGAGCCCAGCGCCGAGCCTGCCAGCCCGCCCAAACCCACGGCAGGTAGCAGTGCGAGGTAGCTCACGCGCCCACCTGCCAGCGCCACCGCCGAGCCGAGCAGGCAGGCGCCGTTGATCACCGCGCCGATGCCGAACAGCGCGCCACCGGCGAGGGTGTGGACGCCCGGCTGCCACGCCGCGACGGCCGGAAGCTCGACGATCCCGGCCGCATGAAGGACCAGCAGGATCGCCAGCACCCAAAGCGCGCATTCGAGAAAGCTCAGGAAGCGGCTCCAGCGCCCCAGCGTCACGACCTCCTCGATGGCCCTCACCGCGCAGATGCCGCCGCGCTGGGCCGAGAACCCCGCAGCAAGCGCCAGCGGCATGGCGAGGAGCAGAAGCAGGGCCGTCATCGACCGGATCTCCCGTTGCTCTGGACAGCCTGCGTGAAGTCGCCCCCCGCATGCGGCACGCCGGCCGATGGCGGTGGCACGCCCTGGAGACGGCCCGGACATTGGCCTCCCTCAGGGCCGGTCGCGGCCGTGCGGCGCGGTCAGATCGAGGTCGGGGCCGAGCGGCACGATGCCGGTGGGATTGATAGTGGTGTGGCTGCCGTAATAGTGCCGCTTGATGTGGTCGAAATCGACGGTGTCGGCGATGCCGGGCCGCTGGTAGAGCTCGCGCAGCCAGCCCTGGAGCGCCGGATAGTCGGCGATGCGGCGGAGGTTGCACTTGAAGTGGCCGTGATAGACGGCGTCGAAGCGGACCAGGGTGGTGAAGAGGCGCCAGTCGGCCTCGGTGATGGTGCGGCCGGCGAGGTAGCGCTGGCGGGCGAGGATGGTCTCGAGCCAGTCGAGGCTGGCGAAGAGCTCGCGCACCGCCTCCTCGTAGGCCTCCTGGGTGGTGGCGAAGCCGGCGCGGTAGACGCCGTTGTTGACGGTGGCGTAGATGCGCTCGTTGAGGCGGTCGATCTCGGGCCGCAGCGCTTCGGGATAATAGTCGCCCTCGGTGGCGCCGACGCCGTCGAAGGCGCCGTTCAGCATGCGGATGATCTCGGAGGATTCGTTGCTGACGATGGTTTTCCGCTTCTCGTCCCAGAGCGCGGGGACGGTGACCCGGCCCGTGTAGGCGGGATCGGCGGTGGTGTAGATCTCGTGCAAAAAGCGCTTGCCGTGGAGGCGGTCGCCGGTGGCGCCGGGGGCCTCCTCGAAGGTCCAGCCCTGCCCGCCCATGTGCCAGTGCACCACCAAGACGCCGATCATCGCCTCGAGCCCCTTGAGGCGGCGGAAGATCAGGGTGCGGTGCGCCCAGGGGCAGGCCAGCGAGACATAGAGGTGGTAGCGGCCGGGCTCGGCCGGAAAGCCGCCCTCGCCCGAGGGGCCGGCGCTGCCGTCCGGGGTGATCCAGTTCCTGAAGCTCGACGCCTTGCGCTCGAAGCGCCCGCCGGTGCTCCCGGTATCGTACCATCTGTCCTGCCAGCGTCCGTCGACGAGCAGTCCCATGGCGGTGCCTCCTTTCGATGACGGGCCGCGGCAAGGGTGCGCCGGGGCACCCTTGCCGCGCTGCTCAGGACGCGAGCTTTTTCGCGATGACGGCGACGTGGCGGGCCTGGAAGCGCATCATGCCCAGCTCTTTGGCGCTGGGCTGGCGCTTGCCGTCGCCGCCGGCGATGGTCGAGGCGCCGTAGGGCGAGCCGCCCTTGACCTCCTCGACGCCGTTCTGCTCGGTGCAGCTATAGGGAAGGCCCACGATCACCATGCCCAGATGAAGCATCGTAACGTGGGTGGTCAGGATGGTCGATTCCTGGCCGCCATGCTGGGTGCCGCTGCTGGTGAAGACGCTGCCGACCTTGCCGACCAGGCTGTTCTTCGCCCAGAGCCCGCCCGTCTGGTCGAGAAAGCTGCGCATCTGCGAGGCCATGTTGCCGAACCGGGTGGGCGTGCCCAGGATGATGGCGTCGTAGTCGGCGAGCTCGGCGGGGGTCGCCACCGGCGCCTTCTGGTCGAGCTTGAAGCCGCTCTTGCGGGCGATCTCCTCGGGCACCAGCTCGGGCACCCTCTTGACCACCGCCTCGACGCCCTCGACCTCGCGCGCCCCTTCGGCCGCCGCATGGGCCATCGTCTCGACGTGGCCGTAGCTGCTGTAATAGAGAACGAGGACCTTGGTCATGCTATGCCTTCCCTTGCCTGCCGTGCTTGCCGGCTTTCAATCCGGGCCCTGGGCCTGCTCCGAGATGTAAGGCCGCGGCGGGCGATGTGAACGCCGGCATCCGAGAACGCGCTGTTCGCGCTTTTGGACCAATCGCCGGCAGGAGAGCGGGATGCGGGTGATCGTCGTCGGTGCGGGGCTCGTCGGCCTGTCGGCCGCCTGGTGGCTGGCGCGCCAGGGCCACGAGCCGGTGCTGCTCGAGCAGGGGCCCCTGCCCAACCCGGCAGCCTCCTCCTTCGACCGCCACCGCCTGATCCGCCTGGCCCACGCCGCCGGCGACGGGCGCGGCCGGCTGATCCACGAGGCCTATGCCGCCTGGGAGCGGCTGTGGGCCGATCTCGGCCGCAGCCACTATCGCGAGACCGGCATGCTGGTGACCGGCGGCGCGCCGGGCGACTGGATCCACACCTGCCGCGACGGCTTCGACGCGCTGGGCCAGGCCTACGACATCTGGGAGCCCGGCGAGCTGGCCCGGCGCTGCCCGTTCCTCGAGCTCGCACCCGGGGATTTCGGCCTGTTCACCGCGCGCGGCGGCGCCTTGCTCACCGAGCGCATCATCGCCGACCTGCTGGCCTGGCTGGCGGAGCGCGGCGTGGTGATGCGCGATAATGGCCAGGTGGTCGCGGTCGAGCCTTCCCGCGCCCGCGCCGTCCTGGCGGATGGCGGGCAGGTCGAGGGCGACGCGCTCATCATCGCGGCGGGGGCGTGGACCGGCCGCCTGCTCGACCGGCTGGCCCCGCGCCTCGAGCCGCGCCGCGCGGTGGTCCTCTACCTCAGGCCCCCGCCCGACATCGCCCGGGAGTGGGCCGGCAGCCCCTGCTTCCTCGATTTCGGCGGCACGAGCGACATCTACCTGGTACCCCCGCTCGACGGTATGGACCTCAAGTTCGGTGCCGGCGCGCACAGCCGGCCGGGCGATCCCGCGGCACCGCGCCGCCTCGAGGCCGGCGAGCCGGAGGAGCTTCTCGGCTTCCTGCGCCCGCACATAAGCGGGCTCGACCGCTACCGGGTGACCGGCGCCAGGGTGTGCTTCACCTGCTACTCGCCCGACCAGGCCTTCATCGCCGGCGGGCTCGAGGGCCGCACCGTCTACGCCACCGGCTGCTCGGGGCAGATGGCGAAGTTCGCCGCCGTCATGGGCAGCCGGCTCGCCGAGGCCGCGACCGGCGGCTTCGATCCGATGCTTCTGCCCGGCTGGGCCCGCGGCGAGCTGCCGCCGGCTGCGGCCGCATGAAAGGACAGCCCGGCATGGGCGAGGAAAACGGGGCTGCGAGGGCGGAGGAAGAGAAGCTGTGGCGCTTCGTTCCGCCCCACGAGTTCTCGACGCCTTCGGCGCCGGCGCGCGAGGCGGTTCGCCAGGGCATCACCCGGTTCCTCCAGCGCTTCAGGAGCGACGAGACGCCGCCTTCCCTCGAGGAAGCCGAGGATCCCCACGGCGCGGCCCTGGAAGACGCGGCCCTGCACCGCCGCCTGCCGCCGTTCATGCTGGAGGAACGCGGCGCCCGGCTCGCGGAGGCGCTCGAGGCAGCGGGCGGGCGGGGCATGCCGGTGGTCATCGACCCGCCCCATGCCGGCGGCAGGGAGGCGCTCCGGCACCTCGCCGCGGTGCGCGGCTACCGGATCGCGGAGGCGCCGCCGCGGGCGACGCTCCTCGGCGAGCCCGAGACGATCCTCGCCACCATCGAGGCGCTGGACGCCCAGCCGCTCGTCGTGCCGGCGCTCGAGCGCCTGTTCCTGCGGACGCCGCAAAGCCTGGAGGCACTTCGCCTGCTGCTCGACCGGCTGCAGGAGCGCACCGCGCCGACCGTGCTCGGCTGCGGCAGCTGGGCCTGGCGCTTTCTCGAGGAGGCGATCGAGATCGACGTGAGCTTCCAGGCGAGGCTGGTGCCCGGGCCGCTCGATGCCGCACGGCTGCACCGCTGGTTCTCGATGCCGGCGCTGCGCTGCGTCGAGCGGAGCGGCGGCGTACTGGTGGGGGACGGACCCTGCGGCGACGAGCCGCCGGAATATCTGCGCCGTCTCGCCGCTTCCGCCCGGGGCAGTGCCGGCACCGCCCGCGCGCTGTGGGGCGAGGCGCTGCGCCTGCCGCCGCCCGAGGAGGAGCCGGAGGAAAGCGCCGCCGGCAACGAGGACGCAGAGAAGCGGCCCCGCCCCGACCTCCTGGTGGTGCCCTGGCAGCAACTGAAGCTTCCCGCCTTTCCCGGCAAGGCGGCGCGCGACGATCTCATGCTGCTGCAGCTCCTGTTGCTGCATGACGGGCTCGAGGAAACGGTGGCGCGCGCCATGCTGCCCTTCGAGCCGGCGCGCATCGGCACCCGGCTGCGCTCGCTGGCGCGGGCCGGGCTGGTCGCTTGCGAGGACGGGCTGTGGCATGTGCCGCCGCTGGCCTACCCCTCGGTGCGCCACGAGCTGTCCAGCACCGGGTTCTGGGTCGACGGCTACTGAAGGAGGCCTGCCATGAACGGCGACGAGAGCATCTCCGCCCGCATCCTCCGCAACCTCGACAGCAGCGCGCTGTTCGACGCGGCGATGGTCGTGGCGGTCTCAACGCTCGCCATCGTGGTGATCGAGCAGGTGACGCCCCGCCTCCTCGGCCACGCGCCGCGGCGCACGCAGCACGCGGTGATGCCGCTCCTGCCGCTCGCCCGCCTGCTGATCATCGTGGTGGCGATCGCCAGCATCGTGCCGATCATCATCGAGCCGACCATCCAGAACCTTATCGCCTTCCTGGGCGCCGCCGCGCTGGCGATCGGCTTCGCCCTCAAGGACTACTTCTCGAGCCTGTTCGCCGGCATAGTGGCGATGTTCGAGCGCCCCTACCGGCGGCACGACTGGATCGAGATCGGCGACGATTACGGCCAGGTGCGCGACCTGGGCTTCCGCGCGGTGCAGATCGTGACGCCCGACGACACGGTGGTCACCATCCCGCACGGCCGGATCTGGGAGAACAATGTCCGCAACGCCAACGACGGCGCCGGCACCTTGTTGTGCGTGGCCGACTTCTACCTCGATCCGCGGCACGATGCCGGGCGCGCCCGCCGCGCGCTGCGGGACGTGGCGATGACCAGCCCCTATCTCGATCTCGCCCGGCCGGTCGTCGTGATCGTCAAGGAGCGGCCATGGGGGACCCACTACCGCCTCAAGGCCTACCCGGTGGATGCGGAAGACCAGTTCCTGTTCACCAGCGATCTCACCGTCCGCGGCAAGGACGAGCTGGCGCGGCTCGGCTGCGCCCCGGCAGCGCCGCCGCCGGCCGTCGCGACGAACGAGGGCTGAGCCAGGGTAGAGGCCCGGTGGGCGCCAGTGTCCCTTCCCTCCGCGGCGTCGAGGCACCATGTTGCGAAAGCATCTCTCCCAACGAGAACGACCAGGAGCCACCGGATGTCCGATTCCCGCTCTCGTCGCCGCGGCCTTCTGGCCCTGGTGGCGGTGTTCCTCCTCGTAGCGGCCAGCGTGGCCGAGGCTCGTGGCGGCCGGGGCGGCAGCTTCGGCAGCCGCGGCAGCCGCTCCTTCGTGTCGCCGCCGGCGACCCAGACGGCCCCGCGCCAGGCCTCGCCGCTCCAGAACAGCCAGAGCACCGCCGCCCAGCCGACCCGCCAGACGGGTGCGGCAGCCGGTGCGGCCGGTGCCGGGCGCGGCTTTGCGAGCCGTGGCGGCTTCATGGGCGGGCTCCTTGGCGCCGGCCTGCTGGGCATGCTGCTGGGCTACGGCTTCATGGGCGGCATGGGCGGGATCGCCTCGTTCCTCGGCCTGTTGCTGCAGGTCGGCCTCGTGGTGTTCCTGGGCATGCTCGCCTGGCGCTTCTTCCAGCGGCGCTTCCAGCCGGCGGCCGCCGGCGGCGCACCGCTGCACCGCGAGGCGGCGACCGGCCCGATGGGTGGCCGGATGGGCGGCATGAGCGGCCGATCGGCCGGGCAGACCCCGATCGACATCCAGCAGCAGGACTACGACAGCTTCGAGCAGCTGCTCCAGCAGGTCCAGGCGGCCTACGCCGCCGAGGACACCGGCACGCTCGGGCGGCTCGCCACGGCCGAGGTGGCCGGCCATCTCGAGGGCGAGATTGCCGAGAACGTCGCCCGCGGCGTGCGCAACGAGCTGCGTGACGTGCGCCTGCTGCAGGGCGATCTGGCCGAGGCGTGGCGCGAGGGAAGCGTCGAGTACGCCACCGTGGCGATGCGCTTCTCCCTGATCGACGTGACTCTCGATCGAAAGAGCAATGCCGTCGTCGAGGGAAGCGAGACGCAGCCTGTCGAGGCGCTCGAGATCTGGACCTTCATGCGACCGGTCGGCGGCGCATGGCAGCTCTCGGCGATCCAGCAGGCCTGAGCCTGCCTATTCCTCGCCCGACTGGACGCGGCGCAGGCGCTTGACGGTGCCGCGCCGCGTCTTGCCTTCCAGGCGCCGCTTGCGGCTGCCCAGGGTCGGCCGTGTCGGGCGCCGCGGCGCCTGCCGCTCGGTGGCCTTGCGGACCAGCTCAACCAGTCGCTCCAGCGCGTCCTGGCGGTTGCGCTCCTGGGTGCGGAAGCGCTGGGCGGTCAGCACCAGCACGCCCTCGCGGGTGAGCCGCCGCCCGGCCAGCTTCTCGAGCCGCTCGCGCACATCCTCGGGCAGCGACGGTGAGCCGCGCACGTCGAAGCGCAGCTGCACGGCCGTCGCCAGCTTGTTGACGTTCTGCCCGCCGGGTCCGGCGGAGCGGATGAAGCTTTCCTCGATCTCGCTCTCGTCGAGCGCGATTCTGTCGGTGATCCGGATCATGGCGCCAAGGCTAGCGCAGGCAACGCCGGCGGACCATGTCCTCCGGCGCGCCGGTGCTTGACCCGGTTGTGACACCGCTGCTCAATTGCCGCCCGCCGAGGAAGGACCGCTCGCCGCATGCAGGCCGCGCCTGACCAGTCCACGAGGAGCCAGCGGACGCCCGCCGCACCCGCCATGCGCCGACGCCTCTACCTGGTGGCGATCGCCGCCGTGGCCGCGGTGCCGATCCTGCTGTTCGCGGCAGCGCTCGGCTACAACCAGGCGAGCCGCGAGCGCAGCAATCTCGAGGAACGGGTGTGGCGCACCACCCGCGACGCCGCCATGGAGATCGACCAGACGCTGGGCCGGCACGTCGCCGCCCTCGAGGCGATCTCGGCCTTCGTCGCCCCCGACGGCAGCGATCTCGAGGAGCTGCAGCAAGGTGCGGCAGCCCGGCTCCGCAATCAGTATGGCTGGAAGCGGCTGCGGCTCGTCGACGCCCGGACCATGAAGGTCGTGGCCAGCGTCGGCGAACCCGCGGGGGAGATGCATGCCCGGGTCGCCGAGCAGATCGCGCAGGTGGTGCGCAGCGGCCGGCCGCTAGCGACGGTCCTGCCGCGCGAGCTCGGGGACGCCGTGCCGCGGGTCGTGATCCGCGCGCCCGTCCTGCATGACGGCCGCATCGACATGGTTCTCACCGCCGAGATCGACTCGCGCGTGCTGGGCGACGTCCTGCGGCGCGTGGCGCCCGGTGCGCAATGGACGGTGGCCGCCATCGATCCGGCCTTCAGAATCGGCGGCCGCAACCGCGCCGAGGAGGAGTTCGTCGGCACCGCCATCACGTCCTCGCTGCGCGAGCGGGTCGAGCGGTCGGTGGAAAGCTTTTTCTTCTCCCTCAACAAGGAGGGCGAGCGGGTCTACACCCTCTTCATCCGCTCGCAGGGCACCGGCTGGACGGTGGCGATCGGCGCTCCGGCGGCGGTGGTCGAGCAGCCGCTCTTCTGGTCGAACCTGACGATGCTGGGGGCAGGCGGCGGCACGGTGCTGATCGCGGGGCTGCTGGCCTTCTTCCTGGTGGGTAATTTCGAGCGCCGTCAGCACGCCGAGGAAGAGCTGCACGCGCTCGCCGCCCAGGCCGCCACCGAGTGGCGGATTTCGGAGATCGCCCGCAACTTCCCCGGCGTGATCTATCGCCGGGTGCTCCATCCCGACGGCCGCGTCAGCTATCCCTTCGCCAGCAGCGGCGTCGAGAGCCTGCTGGGCATCTCCGTCGACGAGCTGCGCGGCCCGTTGAGCATGACCGACCTGTCCCGGGTGCTGCAGGGGGACCACCTGGCCCGGTGGCGCGATGCCCTCGACCGCTCGGCGCGCGAGCTGACACCCTTCAAGGTCGAGGCGCCCATCCACACGCGCGGCGGCGTGCGCTGGCTGCGCAGCATGGCCGTCCCGCACCGCCAGGAAGACGGCTCCATCGCCTGGGACGGGGTGGTGCTCGACATCACCGAGGAGCGGCGCGCCGACGAGCAGCGTCGCCTGCTGATGGCCGAGCTCGACCATCGCGTGCGCAACATCCTGGCGGTGGTCTCGGCCATTGCCAGCGCCTCGCTGCCTGACGCCGGGACGGCCGAGACCTTCCGCGGCCGCCTGCGCGCCCTGGCTCACGCCCACGGGCTGCTGGCCGAGACGGGCTGGGAGGGCGCGAGTCTCGAAAAGCTCCTCGAGGCAGAGCTCGCCCCCTACCGGCTGGGCGCCGACGACCGGCGCATCACCCTCGAAGGCGAGCCGGTGTCGCTCAAGCCGGCCGCGGCCCAGTCGCTGGCGCTCGCCATCCACGAGCTCGCGACCAACGCCGCCAAGCACGGCGCGCTTTCGGTGGCGTGCGGCGAGGTCCGCCTGGCTTGGGGCCTCGATCTGGCGGCGGCGGATCCGGAACTGTGCATCCGCTGGATGGAAAGCGGCGGACCGCCGGTGCACGCGCCCGGCCGGCGCGGCTTCGGCCACCGCCTGGTGGAGGAGAGCATCCGGCACGCGCTCGGCGGCCATGCCGCGCTGGAATTTCCGGAAGGCGGGCTGCGCTGCACCATCAAGATGCCCGCCGGCCATGCGGTGCCGGCTATCTGACGCGCTGCACGCCAGTGCACGCCCTGGCGCCTGCCGATGGACCTGCGCACCATGGGGAAGCTAGAAGTCCCCCTCCCGAGGCGCAATGATGCGTCTCGATGAAGATTCGTCCGACAGGGCATCACGGGAGCGCGATGAGCGAGGACGTCCGACCGCGCCAGAGTTTCTACACCGTCTACGGCAAGCGCCTGTTCGACATTGCGCTGGCCGGCATGATCCTGCTCGTCATTGCGCCGCTGCTGCTGGTCCTGGCCGTGGCGGTGCGCCTGCGGCTGGGGTCGCCGGTCCTCTACCGGCAGGCGCGCATCGGGCGGAGGGAAGCGGAGTTCGACCTCCTGAAGTTCCGCTCGATGACCGATGCCCGCGATGCGCAGGGCCGGCTGCTTCACGACAGCGAGCGCCTGGTGCCCTTCGGGCTCTTCCTGCGCCGCTGGAGCCTCGACGAGTGGCCGCAGATCTTCAACGTCCTCAAGGGTGACGTGAGCCTCGTCGGGCCGCGGCCGCTGATCCGGCGCTATCTGCCGCGCTACACCGGGCGCCAGCGCCAGCGTCACCTCGCCCGGCCCGGCATGACCGGTCTCGCCCAGGTGAGCGGCCGCAGCGCGATCTCCTGGGAGAAGCGCTTCGAGCTCGATATTTTTTATGTCGAGAACTGCAGCTTTTTCCTCGATCTCAAGATACTCTTCCTGACCTTCCGCCGACTCTGGGAGCCCGACGACATCGGGGCACAGGGCGGCGGCGCGGCTGCCGAATTCTGGGGCAGCGCCGGACGGCCGGACGAGGCTCCCATGGCCTACCCGGTGGACGACAAAGGGCACTGAGAAAAGGGGGACCCGCGTGGCAAGCGACACCTACTGGTCGAACTACTACAGCGAGGTCACGCAGCGGGGAGAGGGTTGGCTCGACTATTCCAACCCCGCCGTCCAGGCACAGACCCTGGCGCTCTGCCTCGAGAGCGCGGGACAGATCCACGGCCATCCATGCCTCGATGTGGGCTGCGGCCGCGGTCAGCTCGCCGCCATGCTGCGCGATCTCGGCGGCGCGCCGGTGATCGGCGTGGACTTCATCGAGGCGCTGGTCGAGGAAGATCGCGCCCGTTTTCCGGGCATCGACTTCCGTCACGGCGACGCCTGCGACGAGACGTTCCTCGCCACCCTGCCGCCGATGGACCGGATCTTCGCCGTCGAGGTGCTGCAGTGCCTCGAGGCCGCCACCGTCCTGCCGCGGCTGTGGGAACGCCTGGGCCCCGGCGGACGGCTGGTATGCATGGTGCCCCACGCCCCGTGCCCCATCGTGCGGCGCGTGCGCGAGCGCATGGCCGACCGCTACCATGCTCTCGACGTTGCCGGCGCCGCAGCGATCGCTGCCCGCCTCGAGGGCCTCTCCGACTGGCTCGTGCGCGGCCTGACCTTCGGCGAGGACCAGCGCGTGGCACCCTACCGGACGAGTGCCTGGGGGCATGACGTCCAGGGCGTGCCGAACCGGCTGAACCTCGTCTTCCTCAAGAACTGAGACTGTGGAGGGCTCACGCTTGATCGGCGGCGTCTTCCCGCTGGAGCTGCCTTGCGGGGTCACGCCGGGCGGCTCGCTGCTCGACGCCTGGAGCCGTGACGCCTCGTTCCTCCACGCATTCGGCAACGCCCGCAGCGCGCTTGCCTGGCTCCTCGGCGAGGTGCGTCCGCGCCGCCTGTGGCTGCCCGGCTTCATCTGCAGGGAGGCTGCCGGCGCTGCCGCGGCGGCGGGCATCGAGCCCCTCTGGTTCGACGTTGCCGCCGATCTCTCGCCACGGCTCGAGGAGGCGGCGCTGGAGGCGGGCGACGCTGTCCTGGCGGTCGACTATTTCGGGCAGCCGCCGCCGGCTGCCTTCCGCCAGCTCGCCGCCCGGCGGCGCGACGTGCTGTGGATCGAGGACCGCGCGCAGGCGATGGAGCCGGGCGAGGCCTGGGGCGACGTGCTGCTGGTGAGCCCGCGCAAGCTCCTCGGCGTGGCCGACGGCGGCCTGCTGATCGGCCGGGCCGGCGCCCCCGGCCTGCCCGCTCCCGGGCTGGCCCCGGCGTCCGACCCGGCGCTGCTGTGGCGGCCGCTTCTCGAGCGCCTCGAGGCCGAGACCGCCAACGGGCGCTGGTACGCCTCCTACCAGGCGAGCGAGGAGACCCACCGGGTGGCGCCGACGGCAATGACCGCCCTCTCCCGCGGCATTCTCGAGCGCACCGCCGCTGCCCCCATCGCCGCGGCGCGGCGCCGGAACTTCGCAGCACTGGCGCGGCTTCTGCCCGATCTCGCGGCCATCGCCGGGGCGGACCCGGCCTGGGTGCCGTTCGGCTTTCCGGTGCGCCTCCCCGACCCTGCCGCCGCCTCCCGCGCGCTCGCCGGCAAAGGCATGTTCTGTCCGCGTCACTGGGCCTCGCTGCCCTCGCCCGCCGCTGCCTGCCCCGACGCGCACAGGCTCGCCGCCACGCTCCTGACCCTGCCCTGCGACCAGCGCTACGACGAGGAAGCGATGACCCGCCTGGCATTCGAGGTACGCCGTGCGGCACGGGCCGCTTGACGGGCGGTCGCGGCCGCTTAGCCTAGGCACGCCGCCACCGGACGGCCCTTCCGGCCGTCCGCACTTCCACGAGGGAACGTTTCGATGAGGGAGCTCGCCCGACGCCGTCTCCTGGGTGCCCTGGCGCTCGGCGCCTCCGCCTGCCTCCTGGCGGGCCCGGCGGCCATGGCCCAGAGCAGCGAGCAGCAGATCCTGGTCGATCGGGCGCGGATCGTTGTCGAGGAGTTCCAGAGCGACGGCAACTTCCGCCAGCTGCCGGTCTATGTGCAGAACGCCTACGCCGTCATGGTGATCCCGAACCTTCTCAAGGCCGGCTTCTTCATCGGCGCCGAGTACGGCAAGGGCGTGCTGCTGGCGCGCGACCTGCGCAGCGGCGCGTGGAGCGATCCCGCCTTCTTCGACGTCTATGGCGGCAGCCTCGGCCTGCAGATCGGCGGCAAGAGCTCGGACGTCATCCTCACCATCATGAACCAGGGTGCGGTCGACAAGCTCCTGAGCTCGCAGTTCAAGCTCGGCACCGACGCCAGCGTGGCGGCAGGACCGGCCGGCGTTGGCGTGGGAGCCGGCACCACCATCCAGCTGGGCGAGGACGTCTACGTGTTCGAGCGCGGCCAGGGCCTCTATGGCGGGCTCACCATCGAGGGCACCGTCTTCAAGCCGCACATCGCCTGGAACCAGTCCTACTACGGCCAGCCGGTGGCGCCGCAGCAGATCCTGGGCGGCAATGTCAGCAATGCCGGCTCTGCCCCCCTGCGCGAGGCTCTCGGGCGCTTTTAGGCGGGTCTTTCGGCCTCCGGGCCGCGCTAGCAGGGCGAGCGCCGGGCATCGGTTCGGCTGCGGCCCTCTCAGTCGAACCAGGCGCTGCAGCCGTGCGACGTTCTCTGTCTGTTGCGGGTGCGCTTCGCTGAGGGTTCGGCGGATCTTCATCTCAACGATCAGCCCCTACGGCAGGCCAACATGCATCGGTGGCCTGCAGCAGGGGCTTCGGGTCGATCGGCAACCGCGCTCGAGCGCGCGCGGCGGCTTGCCGGCTTTCTCATCGTTCGCTAGCGTCGAACAATGAGATGGCGCTTCGAGGATGTCACCGCGTTCGTGGAGGTGGTCGAGACCGGCAGCATCACTACCGCCGCGCGACGCCTCAATCTGTCCAAGTCGGTGGTGAGCAAGCGGGTGGCCGACCTCGAGGCGGCGCTCGGCACGACCCTCTTCCGCCGCACCACCCGCAGCGTGGTGCCGACCGATCACGGCTTGCTGCTGCACGAGCGGATGCGCGGGCTTCTCCGGCAGCTCGACCAGACCGTCGACGAGCTCGCCGAGGCCACCGGGCGGCTGCGCGGCCGGCTGCGCGTGGCGGCACCGATGAGCTTCGGCTCGCTGCATCTGGCTCCGGTGCTGATTGCCTTCGCGGCCCGCCACCCCGAGATCGAGCTGGTCCTGGATTTCGACGACCGGATGGTCGACCTCCAGCGGGACGGCTACGACCTTGCGGTGCGGATCGGCCGGCTGCCGCCGTCGAGCCTCATCGCCCGCCGCCTGTGCAGCAGCCGGCGGGTGGTATGCTGCAGCCCCGCCTATGCGGCCCGGCACGGCCTGCCGGAAAGCGTCGAGGCGCTAGCCGGGCATTGCTGCATCGAATATGCGCACGCGCCCGGCAGCCGTCTGTGGCAGTTCGAGCCGGGCGAGCCCGGCGGCGAGCCGCGCAGCGTGATCGTGCGCGGGCGGATCTCGGTCAACAATGGCGAGACCATGTGCGCCGCCGTCGAGGCGGGGCTCGGGCTGGCGGTGCTGCCCTTGTTCATCGCCGCCGACGGGCTGCGCCGCGGCAGCCTCGTGCCGGTGCTGGAGGAGATACCGCCGCTGGCCGACGCCGTGCACGCGGTGTGGCCGCCCAGCCGCCACCTGCCGCCGCGGGTGCGCGCGCTGATCGCCCATCTGCAGCAGGGCTTCGCCGGCGAGCCGCCCTGGGAGCGGGACCTGGCGGGGCCGGCGCTGCAGCCGGCCCGGGGCTAGCCGGGACAGGGCACGGTGCAGGGCGCGGCTTTCATTCTCTGACTTTCCTCGGGCGGCGGCGGTGAGAATGCACGCGATCATCAGCGCTCCGGGGAGCGGTGGCGCAAGCTTCATGGCCTGCCCGCGCGGCGCTGCCGCCCACCCCGGAAAGGTAAAAAAGAAACCGGCCGCGCGCAGCGCCTTGCGCGGCACGGTCGCCTCGGCCCGGCGCTGCCCCCTGATGCGATAGACGACTGCCGCCGTCGAGCTTGCGGCCCTCGTCTGCGGCACGCGGCTCCAGCCGATCGCGAAGCCGTCTAGACGGCCGGCTTCAGCCGCGGCCGGAAGAGGTTGCGCAGGCCGCTGCGGCCGTGCTCCTCGGGGCGCTGCGTGGCGAGCCGCAAGATGGTCTCCCGCACCTTGGCATTCTCGCTGCTGTCGGTTCCCATGATGCGGCCGTACATGTCCATGAACATCGCCACCGTGTCGCCGGCGGCCCAGTCGCGGCCCGTCCGGCGCATGTGGTGGGTGAGCACCGCCGCCGCGAGATTGTCGCGGAACTGCTCGCCGATGCGGGCCGGGGCGCCGGCCTCGTCGAACAGCCGGGCGATCACCCGAAGGGCCTTGCCGGTCTCGTAGGCGGCGCGCGGGTCGGTCAGGCCGGCGAGGCGGAGCGTGCCCAGCACCGCGGTCTCGTTCGGGCCGTGCCCGAAGGACGAAGGTGCCTCCTCGAGGCCGTTCCCGCGCGGCCGGCCCACGGAGACCTGGCCGCACAGGCCCGCGCGAAACGCGCTC
This sequence comes from Marinimicrococcus flavescens, assembly GCA_029211145.1. Taxonomy (GTDB): domain Bacteria; phylum Pseudomonadota; class Alphaproteobacteria; order Geminicoccales; family Geminicoccaceae; genus Marinimicrococcus; species Marinimicrococcus flavescens. The sequence continues at coordinate 66,104 of JARGEQ010000091.1, read as the reverse complement.
TGCGGGTCGTCTCCGTACACGCTCATCCCGTCATCCATTCGTGGTCGCTCATCCGCGCCGTGCCGAACCATAAGGCACATGGCGGCGAAAGTCAGCGCCGCCGCCTCAGGCTTTGTGGCCCTTGCCCCCGGCGCCGAGCGCCGGCTCGGCCGCGGCGTCGAGCGGCCAGCGGGCCCGCGCCGGCGCGTCCAGCCCGTCGACGAGCCCGAGTGCCAGCCGCTCGATCCCGGCCCAGGCGACCATCACGCCATTGTCGGTGCAAAGGCGCGGCGGCGGCACCGCAAGCGAGGTGCCCGCCTCTGCCGCCAGGGCCGCCAGCCGGCCGCCGATCGCGCGGTTGGCCGCGACCCCGCCGGCCACCACCAGCACCGGCAGCCGACCATGGCGGCGCTCGAGCAGCGCCATGGCGCGGCGAGTCCGGTCGACCAGCACGTCGCCCACCGCCGCCTGGAAGCCGGCGCACAGATCGGCCAGCGTCTGCGGCTCGAGGGCCTGCGCGCCCAGCTTGAGGATGAGCGTCCGCATCGCCGTCTTCAGGCCCGAGAGCGAGAAGTTGCAGCCCGGCTGGCCGAGTAGCGGGCGGGGCAGCGTGAAGCGTGCAGGATCGCCGCCCTTGGCCGCCTTCTCGACCATGGGCCCGCCCGGATAGCCCAGCCCCAGCATCTTGGCGACCTTGTCGAAGGCCTCGCCCACGGCATCGTCGATGGTCGTGCCGAGCCGCCGGTAGCGCCCCACGCCCTCGACCTCGAGGAGCTGGCAATGGCCGCCGGAGACGAGCAGCAGCAGATAGGGGAACGCCACCCCGTCGGTGAGGCGCGGGGTCAGCGCGTGCGCCTCGAGATGGTTCACGGCGATCAGCGGCAGACCGTGGACCGCGGCGATTGCCTTGCCGGTCAAAAGGCCCACGATCAGCCCGCCGATCAGGCCGGGCCCGGCGCTCGCGGCCACCCCCGCGAGGTCTCCGAAGTCCAGCTGCGCCTCGCGCATCGCCTGGGCGATCAGGAGGTCGAGGCGCTCGACATGGGCGCGCGCCGCGAGCTCGGGCACGACGCCGCCATAGGGGGCGTGCTCGGCGATCTGGCTCACCAGCGGCGCGGCCAGCACACGGCGGTCGTCGCGCACCAGCGCCACCGCGGTCTCGTCGCAGCTGGTCTCGATGCCGAGCACGACACGCCCGGAAAAAGTTGGCAAGCTCATGACGTCTGCTAAAGGGATGGCCGACATTGGCGCCCCCATTAGGCCTTTCATGCTTCCATGACCAGCAAGACCCCACTTCTCATCGGCACGCGAGGCTCGCCCCTGGCCCTCGCCCAGGCGCGCATGGCGCTTGCGGCACTGGCGGAGCGGGACCCCGCCCTGGCCGAGCCGGGTGCCGCCGAGATTCGCGTCATCAAGACCACTGGCGACAGTATCCAGGACCGCCCACTCACCGAGATCGGCGGCAAGGGCCTGTTCACCAAGGAGCTCCAGGAAGCGCTCTACGCCCGCGAGATCGACATCGCCGTCCATTCCATGAAGGACGTGGCGACGGTGCTCCCGGACGGGCTGAGGATCGGCTGCATGCTGCCGCGCGAGGATCCGCGCGACGTGCTCCTGGCCCGCGGCGCCACCTCGCTGGCCGGCCTGCCGCAGGGTGCGGTGGTCGGCACCGCGTCGCTTCGCCGCGCCGCGCAGCTGCTGGCGCTCCGCCCCGACCTGCGGGTGGTGACCCTGCGCGGCAACGTGCAGCGCCGGCTGGCGCGCCTCGAGAGCGGCGAGATCGACGCCACCATGCTGGCCATGGCCGGCCTCCTGCGGCTGCAGATGGGTACTGCAGGAGGCACGCCGCTCGAGCCGGAGGAGATGCTGCCCGCCCCGGCGCAGGGCGCCATCGGGATCGAGCATCGCGCTGACGACCGCGACGTGGCCGAGCGGCTCGCTGCCATCTCGCACGCCCCCACCTTTGCCCGGGTCACCACCGAGCGCGCCTTCCTGCGGGTGCTCGACGGCTCCTGCCGGACGCCGATCGCCGCGCTCGCCACCTTCGAAGGCGAGCGGCTCCGCCTGCGCGGCCTGGTGGCCAAGCCCGACGGCAGCCGGGTGGAGCAGGTCGAATCGTGGGGTGCCGCCGGCGAGGCGCAGGAGCTGGGCGAGCGGGCGGGTGCCGATGTGCGCGCCCGGCTCGGCAACCACTATCCGTCTGGCTGGTTGTGATAGACTGATCCTCCAGGGAATGTTCGGAAGCCATTGATGCTCGTGCTCGTTACCCGGCCGCGCAGCCAGTCTCTCGTTACCGCGCGGGCCCTGCATGCGATGGGCCATCGTGTGATCATCGACCCGATGTTGCTGATCCGCTCGGTGCCCCATGAGCCGCTCGCCAGCGAAGGCGTGGCGGCCATCCTGCTGACCAGCCGGCACGGGGCGACAGGACTCGACGAGCGCTTCCGGCATCTGCCGATCTTCGCCGTCGGGCGCGCCACCGCCGCTGCGGCGCGCTCGCGCGGCTTCGCGGACGTCCGCACGGGTCCCGGCGACGGCGCGGCGTTGGCGCGGCTGGTGAGCGAGCAGCTGGCTCCCGGGGACGGCACCATCCTCCATGTCTGCGGGGAGGAGACCCGCCCCGAGCTCGCCCAGGCGCTGCGCGAGGCCGGCTACAGCTACCAGCGCAGCGTGGTCTACCGCGCCGACGCCGCCGGGACACTCTCCAGCCGCACCGTGGGCGCGCTGCGCGAGGGGACGCTGGGTGCCGCCCTGTTCTTCTCGCCGCGCACCGCCGGCACGTTTCGCGACCTGCTCGAGCAGGCCTCGCTCGACCGTGCCGTGAGCCCCGTTACCGCGGTCTGCCTGTCCGAGACGATCGCCGACGAGTTGCGCGGACTGGGCTGGCGGGACATACGGATTGCCGTGGAGCGCGACCAGGCCGCCGTGCTGGCCTGCCTTGAGGCCGCGGCGGAGGAATGCTAGCCGGTTCGGGCCGGCCCGCACGCGGGCTGGCGCAGCTGACCACGATCTTTCACCTTGCTGAGATAACACGGGAGAACCGCCGGGATGTCGCGTCAAAGGCAGAAAAGGCCGGAGCGCTCCACCGCCTCGCCGCAGTCCCGGAGTCCCGAGCCCGGCAAGACCCAGGAGCAGGCTTCGGGCGGGCCCGCTGCCGAGACTCCCGACACCACGCCCGATAGCGCCAATAGCGCAGCCGCGGGCGCGGCCCGGCCCGAGACGCCTCCCAAGGCGAGCGAGCCTGCCGGCACACCGGCAACCGGAACGACCGGCAGCGAGGCCGCGACCCCGGGCTCCACGGCCGCTGGCGGGGGCGCGCCGGGCGCCCGTCCCGAGCAGCCGGCCGACAAGCCGGTGGCCGCTCCGGGCGCGGCCGCGCCGGGAGCAGCACCCGCCGCCGGCAAGCCGGACGAGGCCGACAAAGGCGCAGCGACGGCGAAACGCGACGCGGGCACGCCCGAGCCGCTGGCGAAGACCGTCGACGTGGCGCACATAGCGCCCGGTGCTACGGCAGCAAAGCCGGCATCGACGGAGGGCCGGCAGGCGCCTCCCACCGGCGCGTCGAGCAGTGCTGCCGGCAAGGCCGGTGCGACGCCGGGCGGCCGGCCGTCGGGCTCCGGCGGCGAGCCGCCGGCACCGCCGGCACCGCCACGCCGCGAGCCCAGGCAGCGGAGCGTCCTGCCCGCAGCCCTGCTGGGCGGCCTGATCGGCGGCGCGGTGATGGCTGGCGGCGCCTATTACTGGCTCGAGCTCCAGCCGCCGCGGCTGCCGCCCGAGCTGCAGACGCGCCTGACCCAGCTCGAGACCCGCAGCGCCGAGCTGGGCGACCGCGATGCCGGGCTCGCCAACGGCCTCGAAGGGCTCGCGGCACGGCTCGACGCGCTGGAGGCGGGCGGCGATGCACCCGCGGCCGCGGCCGGCGTGCCCGGGGAGCTGCTCGATCGCGTCGCGGCGCTGGAGGAGCAGGCCGGCACCACGCCAGCCAGGCTCGAGGAGCTTTCCGGCAGAACCAGCGAGCTGGCGGACAGGACCGAGGAGCTGGCCGGCCGCCTGCAGGGCCTGAACCTGCAGACCCTGGCGAGCCTGCCCGAGCGGGTCGAGAGTCTCGCCGGCAGGGTCGAGCAGCGGGGTGCCGCCATCGACGGGCTCCGCCAGTCGCTGCAGCAGGTGGAGCAGCGCCTGGGCGGGCTCGAGCAGCAGCTCGCCGAGGCGGAGCGCCGGGCCGCCCGGGCGCCGGCCATCTCGCTGGCGGCCGGCGACGCCGAGCGTGCCCTGGCCGAGGGCGGCTCGCTGATGCCGGCGGTGGAAAAGCTCCGCGAGCTGGCGGAGGACGACCAGACGGTCCTCGCCGCCGCTGACCGCCTGGCCGAGGCCGAGAAGGCCGGCATCACGCCGCTGGGCACCCTGCGCGAGCGGCTCGAGGCGCTGCGCCCCGAGCTCACCGGCGGCCCCGCCGAGAGTGCTTCCGGCGAGGATGGCTGGCTGGCCTCGACCCGCCGCAACCTCATGGGGCTGGTGAAGCTCGAGCCGGTGGACGAGAAGGCGCAAGAGCGCCGGGCCATCGTCGAGCAGGCCGCCGAGGAGCTCGCTGCCGGCAATCTCGCGGCGGCCCGCGATCTCGTCTCCTCGCTCGCCAGCAAGGGCGATGCCGAGGCACAGGCCTGGGTCGACGCGGCCACCCCGCGGGTCGAGGCGCAGGACGCCATCGAGACATTGCGCAAGCGGTCGCGGGCGATGCTCGCGGCGGCTGGCTGATTATCCAGCGCGGCACGATTGGATCCCCACCATCATGATCCGTACGCTCATCTTCATCGCGATCGTTGCCGCCGCGGCTGCCGGCGTCGACTGGCTTGCGAGCAATCCAGGCATGTTCCTGGTGGAGTGGCGCGGCTACCGCTTCGAGACCAGCGTCGGCATCGCCCTTCTGGGCGCCGGCGTCTTCGCGGTGCTCGTCACCATCCTCTTCGAGATCCTGCGCTGGCTGGGCGCCCTGCCCCGGCGGGTGCGCGAGAACCGGCGGCACAAGCGCGAGGTGCGCGGCTACCGCGAGCTCTCGAGCGGCCTGATGGCGGCCGCGGCCGGCGACCGGCAGGCGGCACGGCTGCACAGCCGGCAGTCCGCCAAGCTGCTGCCCGAGGCGCCGGGCGTGCTGCTGCTCTCCGCCCAGGCCGCCCAGCTCGAGGGCAATGACGAGGAGGCCGCCCATACCTACCGGCGCATGCTCGAGGCGCCCGAGACCGAGCTCGCCGGCCTGCGCGGCCTGCTCGCCCAGGCGGCCAAGGCCGACGACCGCGAGGAAGGGCTGGCGCTCGCCCGCCGCGCCTATGCCCGCAAGCCCGGCCTGCCCTGGGTGGTCACCACCTTCTTCGAGCTGCTGACCCGCCACGAGCGCTGGACCGAGGCGCTGGGGCTGGTCGACCGGCTCGAATCCCTCAAGCTGCTGGATGCCGCCGAGGCGCGCGCCCACCGCACCACCCTCAACTACCTGGTGGCGCGCGACCTGCTCCGCGAGGAGCACCACAAGGAAGCCTACGCCAAGGCGCTCAAGGCCTTCCGCCTCACCCCGGCCTTCGCGCCGGCGCCGATCCTCGCCGCCGAGGCGGGGGCGGCACTGGGCCACAAGCGCCGCCGCCGGCGGCTGCTCGAGCAGGCCTGGGAGCTCGCGCCGCACCCCGACATCGCCAGGGCCTATGCCGATCTCGTGCCCGGCGAGACCCCGCAGGAGCGCCTCAAGCGGTTCGAGCGGCTGCGCAAGCGGCGCCCGCGCGACGCCGAGACCCACATGGTCCTGGCCGAGGTGGCGCTGGCCGCGCAGCAGGCCGATGCCGCCAAGGTGCAGATCGAGATGATCCCCGAGGACGAGCTCACCGCCCGCGCCTGCCGGATCATGGCCGAGGCGGAGCGGGCGCTGGGCGCCGATGCCGCCAGGATCGAAACATGGGAGAGCCGCGCCCACGAGGCCAGGGCCGATCCCGCGTGGATCTGCGAGGACACCGGCGAGACCATGCCGGCCTGGACGCCGTTCAGCCGGCGCGGCCGCTTCAACCAGGTCTCGTGGGGCACGCCGCTGAAGGTGGCGCAGCTCGTGTCCGAGACGCCGGCGACCCTGGTGCTGGCCCGTCCCGCCGAGCCCGCGGCGCCGGCCGCAGCGCCGAAGCCCCGCACGGCGCCCGCCGCCGCCGAGCCCGCAGACGGCGAGCCGGACCGTGAGGAGAAAGCCGCACCGGCCGCAACGCCCGCGGCCTGATGGCACAACCGGCGGCCGGTAAAGGCGCTTGCCTCCCGGCCGCCGATGGCTATAGTGCCGCGCGCACGCCGCAGTAGCTCAGTCCGGTAGAGCAACGCATTCGTAATGCGTGGGTCGGGGGTTCGAATCCCTTCTGCGGCACCAGTCCCTCGACATCGCCGAACGAGACCCGCCGCGCAGGAGCGCGGCCTTCCCGCTCGCGGCGCCCCCCAACCCTTCTCGATCATCTGCTCGCCGGTTCCTGGCTCTGACCGCTACTCGCTCCCGCGCGCGGCGGAGCCATGGCGGCCAGTGGCCTGCCTACTCCCTCGAAAGGTCGATCCCCGCGCGTGCGGGGGAGCCCGGCGACGGATCCCGACGGCTATTGGGTCGATGGGTCGATCCCCGCGCGTGCGGGGGAGCCTTGGGGAAGCGCTCTCCGATCTTGATCCAGTCCGGTCGATCCCCGCGCGTGCGGGGGAGCCACGCCGCAGGCCCCCAATACCGTGCTCGTGGAGGGTCGATCCCCGCGCGTGCGGGGGAGCCGTGCGGGTGAGCTGGCTGCCGCTCGGGTAGCCGGGTCGATCCCCGCGCGTGCGGGGGAGCCCCGTCCCATCGCAGCGCCGCTTTCACCGCCCCGGGTCGATCCCCGCGCGTGCGGGGGAGCCTGACACCGAACTGCGCGAATGACGCCGCAACGGGGTCGATCCCCGCGCGTGCGGGGGAGCCATGCTGACCGTGGCGAGCGTCGACCCGCTCTGTGGTCGATCCCCGCGCGTGCGGGGGAGCCGAGCCGTGGCCGGGGTTCCACATGCTGTGGCCGGGTCGATCCCCGCGCGTGCGGGGGAGCCGTGACGCGGGATGTGCTGGCCGAGGCGGGCAAGGGTCGATCCCCGCGCGTGCGGGGGAGCCTCTAGGCGGTAAGAGCATGAAAAATCTACAATGTCAAAGAGCGCATTGGCGAGCTGTGTATCAGGATGTTCTATCGACGGTAGTCACCAATCCGCCATCCAGGCTGACGAAGGTCCGGGCCGGGAGACCCAGCGTGCGCAGGCCCTGGCCGCAGGGCTCCTTGGGGTCGCGCCAGGTCATGACGATGGAGCCGCCGCCGAGCGCGGCGTGCCACTCGGCGAGCACGGTCCAGACGCGCTCGCGCACGCCGGCGCTCATGCGGGGTGCCGTATAGACGCCCGGCGCTATCTCCAGCATGCAGGAGGCAAGGAACCCGCGGAAACGGTCGGCCACGTCACGGGTGACGATCACCACCAAGGCTCTCAGCCCTCCGCCTCGAAGAGGGTCTTGATGCGGTCGATGAGGCCGTCGATCAGGTTCTCCTTGCGGAAGGCGGCGCCGGCGCGGCGGCGCACCTCGCGCTCCAGCGCCAGGGCCGGATCGTCCATGCAGGCGCGGGCGGCGGCGAAGGCCACCGGCACGGTGACGGTGGTGCGCACGAGATCGGCGATGTCGAGGACGAAGGCGCTGGCGCTGTCCTCGTGGACGAAGCCCAGCTGGGGGATGGTGGCGGTGGCGGCCACGGCGATGAGGGCTGCCGCCTCCACGCAGGTGGCGGCATGGTTGATCGCCTGGTTGGGGATGTCGGCGGCACCGGGATTCTGCCGGTCGTAGCGCCGGCCGTTCCATGGCACGCGGTGCTGGTGGGCCAGCAGCCGGTAGGCCTCCTTGATCCGCGCGCCCTCGATGCCGCGCAGCACGTCGGGGCTCTGGTGCGGCGGGACCTCGCCGAAGCGCAGGGCGAACATCCGCCGGGCGATCCCCAGCCGCGTGTCGGGATCGGCCCACAGCCGCGCCTGGCGGCGGGCCAGCATGCTGTCATCCGGGCCGATCTGCGGGGCCGAATAGAGCCGCACCCCGCCCTCGCCCACCGCGACGAGGCCGGTGCCGTGGCGGGCCAGCAGGCGCAGCGCGTCGTGGCTCACCGAGCCGCCCGGCCCGAGCAGCACCAGCGAGAGGGTCTGGAAGGGGATCGCGTAGTCGCCGGCGGCGAGGCTGTCGGAACCGGCCGCCCGGAAGCGCAACGTGCCGTCCTCCACGTAAAGCTGGCCGCGCTCCAGCCAGACGAGGCCGTGGCGATCGGCGTGGGGGATGCGCGCCGTCTCGAGCCCGAGCCGCCCCGCCAGCACCATGGCTCAGCCGTCCGCGCGGCGCAGCAGCAGCATGCCGAAGCCGAAGGCGCGGTGCCGGCCGACGCCGCGCGCGAGAAGCGCCTGGAAAGTGCCGGGGTCGTCGATGCGCAGGCGCCCCGCGAGCACCGCATCCGGCCGCCGGGCGGCGCCGCCCTCGCGCGCCAGAAGGCGGCGCGCCGTTCCTTCCGGGGTATTGGTGCGGCCGCCGGGCGAGGCATGGCTGCGGCGCACCAGCGGCGCGAGGGAAAAGCGGGTCATGCGCGCTTCTTCCAGCAGCGCGCCGCCTGCAGCGAGCTTGTCCTTGAGCCAGGCGGCATAGACGGTCTCGCGCGCCAAAGGCTCGTCCGGCGAGGCTTGCGCCCGATGCAGGAAAGCGTCCTGCTCGCGCAGGCGCCCCTCCTCCGTCTTGCCGCGCACCAGCGGGCACAGCCGCACCTCGAAGCCGAGCGTCGTGCCCGCCGCGAAACGCTGCGGCATCGGCTTGCTGGCGATCTCGCCGGGCGGGAAAATCCGGTCGAGATCGGGCTCGGCCAGCGCCACGGCGTCGCGCAGCGCCGCCTCGCCGGCGGGCCCGTAGCCCAGCAGGCGCGGGGGTGCGGCCGGCGGCTCGAGCAGGCGGAACGGCTGGGGCGCGGCACCGCCGAACGCATCGCGCAGCGCCCGGTGCAAAAGATAGCCGGGATCGTGGTCGGGCAGACCGCGGGCGTGGGCAAAGCGGAACAGGGCGGCGAGGTCGGGACGGAGCTGGACGAGGTTGAGGTCCATCAGGCGGCTCCGGCGCTGACAAAAAGCTCGCGGCGGCGGCTTTGCCCTGCATGAAAGCCGAGGCGCCAGTCGCGCCGGTCGGCCAGCTCGACCAGACGCCCCTCCGGCTCGCCCTCCATGTCCTCGGTCTCCACCAGAAACCGCTTTTGCCCGCTTTGCCCTGTCCGGGACGGCTCCGCCTCGCCCACCGCTGCCACCAGCGTTGATGCCTCGACGATCCGCTCCAGCAGCGGCACGGCGGGCGGGCAGCCCTTGCGGCCGAGGAAGAGCGGGCGCGCCGGCCGGCGCAGGGCTTTTGCCAGCGCATCGAGATCGGGCGCCTCGGCTTCGGGCTCCAGGGCCACCGCCACGGTTACCGCGGCGTCCGCGAGATAGAAGCGCTGGCGCAAAACCGGGCCGCCATAGCTGGCTTCGCCGCCGTCGCGCCCGGCGGGCCTGCCGCGGCTGGTCCATAAAAGATCGCGCTTGGCGAGCTCGGCGGTCTGGTAGTCGCGCAGCAGGCTTCCCGCCCGGTCCTGTCTCGCGGCGAAGCGGAGTCGCGCCTGGAGCCGGTCGAGTGCGTCCACCGCGCCATGCTCCCAGCCCAGCGCATTGGCCAGGAGGCCGGTGAGCATGGAGCGGCCGGGCAGCTGGCGGGTCGGGCGGATCTCGTCGACGGCGACATGGCCGAAGCTCATCAGCGGCCCCTCCAGCCGCAGGATCAAGGCGCGCATCTCAGACCTCGCCGCGGATCGCCGCCGCCACGGCCTCGGCCATCGCCGGCAGCGTGCACGCCGTGGCCCCGGCGGCGCCGAGGTCCGGCAGGCTGGTCGCCAGCCAGCGCCGGCTCTCATTGCCGTACATGGCGTCGACGGCGGCAAGACGCCCGGCCAGTGCCCGTGCCGCGCCCTCCTCGAAAGGCGGCCGGCTCACCGGCGTCAAAAAGGCGTTGGCGAGGGTGCGGGGCTGCTCCGGGCCGGCCTCCGCCAGCACCAGCGAGGCGTAGCTGTAGGGGGCGGTGGAGCCGAGCTTCGCACCGGGCGTGACCTTGGCGACCAGGTGCAGGAGATGCTGCACCGTGCGCGCCGCCACCGAGCGGTCGGCGGCCAGCCAGTCCGCCTGCCGGCAGCCCTCGAGATTGGCCACGAGCAGCGGCACGTCCACCACCACATAGCCGTAATAGAGGCCGGTGGTGAGGTCGGCGGTATTGATGTGGCCGGCGCCCGAGCCCTGGTCCTCGGCCGGGAGATCGTCGACGGCGGAGAAATAGTCGGGCTCGCTCACCGCCGGATGCACGGTGAGCGCGTGCGCCACGTGCACCGCCGCATCGACCCGCGCCTCGCGGTCGCCCGAGACGAACCGCCCGAACATCGCGGCATCGAGCCCGGCGCCGGCCTTGATGGCGTGGAAATTGGCACGCAGCTCCTTGAGCTCTGCCGCGATCTTCTTCGCATCGCTGCCGGCGACGCCGACGATGCGGCGTGTCTCGCCTGCCAGATACTCGATCTCCGGGCGGCCGAGCACCACCAGCTCGTCGCGCTCGAGATCGACAGCGCCGTTGGCGGCACCCTTGGCGGCCTTGGCCTTCTTGCTCTCGCCGTAGAGCGCTTCCTGCATGGCGGCGAGCACCGCGGTGACAGCGTCGGAAGGCAGACCCTCGGCCACCAGCGGGTCGTGCAGGAGAACCTGCCAGCTCCGCCGGGAGCGCACCGAGCGCCCGATCTCCGGCGCAGCGTTGGCGATGGCCATCGGGTCCTCGGCCATGCGCCAGTGCCGCTTGAGGCACTGCGAGGAGATGCGCAGCCGCTCGACGCCGCCGAACGGGATGCGCTTGGCGAGCCCCGCGTCGTCGCGGTTGAGGAGCGTGGCGGGATAGGAGTGGAGGGTATGGATCTGGATGAATCGGGGCGCGCTCATGCGGCCGGCTCCCTCTCGGCAGTGGCGTGAAAGCGGCTGCGGTAATAGTCGCGGGCGACGCGCCGCCGGGCGTCCTCGCCGCGAGGGCCGTCGGCGGTGAGCAGCAGCCAGGCGGCATCCGCCCAGTCGAAGCGGCCGGCATCGCCTTTGGCTGCCATCAGCCGGGCGAGACGGCGCAGCTCCTCGGGCAGGGCGGCTTCATCGAGGCGCAGCAGGCGCAGCAGCCGCGCCTCGGCCACATCGGCCTCGGCCATGGCCGTGCCCAGCGAGCGCCGCCCGCCCGCAGGCAGGTGGAAGGGATGCGCGCAGGCCATGCCGCGCAGCACCGCTGCCAGCACGCGCTGGCCGCGCTCCTCGTCGAACAGCCCGGGGGCGAGCTGGGCCACGAGCCGCCAGAAGGCAGCACCATCGGGCGCCGCGGGCCTCAACCGGCGCAGCTCGGCGAGGCTGCCGCCGGGATAGTCGTCGCGCGCGAGGCGGCGCGCCGCCGCCGCGATCAGCGCGTTCCAGTCCGTCCGCTCATCCGGCATCGGCCGTCTCCACCTCCAGATACCCGCCGAACACCTTCTTGAGGGCAGCCCGCAGCCGCAGCTCGGCCACCGCCACGGCCTTCATCCGCCGCGCCCCCGCCACCGGCATCGCTGCCACCGCGTCGTTGAAGATCGTGGCCGCCAGCTCGCGCAGGAACGCGATCCACGCCTGCGTCGCCGCCTCGCCCTGCTCGGCGCGCTGGAAGAGATGGCCGAAGAACACCGGCTCCACGGCCTGGTCGACGCGCGTCAGCCACGGCTCGACCCATGCCGTGGTCGTGCGGTCACGAAGGCTGATCTCCTCGGCGCCGGCCTGCGCCAGCGTCAGGAGCGGAAACTTCAGCACCCGCAGCCGCAGGTCGCGGGCATGGCCGATCATCTCCCCGGCGAGCTGCGCCAGCCGGTCCCGCTCGGCCGGCAGCATCAGCATGCCGAGCCGTTTTTTGCCCTCGATGGGCATCTCGCGGCGGTGATGCCCCTCGGTGGTGCCCTGGCCGCGCACCAGCACGTCGAACCGGGCGGTCATCGCCGGCCCGTCGATCCTCTCGTGCCAGTCGAGCAGCAGCGGGCGGGTCCAGACGTCGCGGCGGAACAGCACGGCGCTCATCGCCGCATAATGCGGCGTCGTGTTGTAGGCGACCGAGCCGCGCCCGATCTCGATGGGGATCCACGGATCGCCGACATTGCCGCAGCGCTCCTTGGCGGCGAGGCGCGCTGCCTTCGAGGTGGTGGCGCGGGCGACGAGACCGCCGGTCGCGTCCAGGCGAAGGCGGACGCGCCGGCAGACCTCGATGAACCAGGGGTCGAGCTTTTGCAGCGCCACGGATGCGCTCCCGTCCCAGGGCAGAAGCCAGAGCAGGCCGTGGCCGCCGTCCCTTGCGAGGTCCGGCGCCCGCTCGAGGCACCAGTCGCGGCAACGCAGCAGCACGGCCACGTCGCGCCGCCAATGCGCGCCCGCCCCGCCCGGCGGCACGAGGCCGATGAAGGGCCGCGTGGCGAACCCGCCGTTCATGCGGGCGATGCCGTAATTGCCGGCGCCCATGAAGCCGGCCGTGGTCTGCACGGTCACCAGCGCCGCGATCCAGGCGGCCGGCGGCGCGTCGGCTGCCAGCGCCTGCTTGACGCCGTGGTTGCGGCTGGTCACCACCACGTCGAGATCGTCGGGGGTCTCCACCACCCTTGTATGGGGATCGGCCGTTCCCTCGGGGACGGGTGCCTGCATGAAGGCCGGCTTGGCAGGATCGGCAACCACCAGCCGCCAGGGCTCGTCATCGGGCCATTGCGGCGTCAGCCGGCGCAGCAGATCCCGCCATACCTCCGGCTCTCCGGGAATGTCGCCCTGCCCGGCGCGATGATGCAGCGCCAGCGCTGCCAGCTGCACGCAGAACGCATGAAACGGGGCCTGTTGATGGGCGCGCAGGAACGGCAGGCCCGTTACCTCCTCGCGCGCCAGGGCCGCCAGCAGCGAGGGCAGATCGAGCGGGGTCTCGCTGCCGGCCAGCTCCACCGGCAGGAGCGGATCGGTGAGGAGATTCATGCGGCAGCATCCCTGTCGTGCCGGAGCCCCAGCCGGTCGTAGCGGTAGCGCCGCTCGCCCAGCCGCAGCTCTCCGCCCTCCTCCACCTGCAGCGCGGCGTCTGCCGCGTCGAGGCCCCGGGGCAGCATCCAGTGGGGGATCTTGAGGTGGGTCAGCTCCCCGCCGAAAGGCGAGCGCATGGGCGGATCTAGGGGAAGCAGAAGATCGGCGGCGCCCAGACGGGTCGCGATGTGCTCGGCCGCGCCGGGCCAGGCCAGCTCGGCGAAGGGCCGCCCGTAGTCGATGGCGACATTGATGCCCTGCGCCCGGGTCTGCATGCCGCGGCCGAACTGCTCTGCCGCGTAGCGCTCCCATGCCGGCCCGGCCTTCTTCGCGATGGCCTCCAGACTATCGGGATGGGTCCCCTCCTCGACCAGGCGGCGGTTGTCGGCCGGCAGGCGCCACACCGCGCCCGTGCCGACGAGCCTGCGCGTCGCCTCCACCGCCGGCACGTTCTCGTAGGCGCGCTCGCGCCCGATCCCGTCGCGGGGGCGCTGCAGCCGCGGGGCGAGATCACCGTCTTCCGGCACCAGCACGAGGCAGCGCGCCGTCCCGTAGCCTGCCGGCCGGCAGCGCGTGTGGCGATGCAGCCGGCCGATGCGCTGCAGCAGCACGTCGACCGGGCAGAGATCGGTGATCATCAGGTCGGCATCGATGTCGAGCGACTGCTCCAGCGTCTGGGTCGCCACGATCACCGCCGGGCCGGGCGGACCGTTCCTGCCGAAGCGATCCTCCACCGCAGCATCCAGAAGACGGCGGTCCTCGGCGGCGAAGCGGCCGTGATGCAGGGTGGGTACGTTCTCTACCCGAAAGAGCGCCGGATGGTCCGGGCCCAGCACAGCTTCCAGCGCCTCCTGCGTGGCGATGGCGGCCGCCACCGTGTTGTGGAGCACCACCACCCGCGCCCCGGCCGAGACCGCCGCAGCGGCCCGCTCCGCCACCAGCGCCGGGCTCCCCATGGCCGGCAGCGGCGCCAGCTCGACCGGCTTGGCAGTGCCCTCGCCCGCGAGGTCCACCGGTGCTGCGTGGCTCGCCGTGATGCGCGGATAGGGAAGATCCCGGCAGGCCGCGAGCGGCGGCGGCCGGAGGGCGCCGTCGAGGAGCCGCGCCCGGCTGTCCGCACCCAGCGTCGCCGACATCAGCAGCACATGGCCGCCGCAGGCCCGGAACAGCGCCAGAAGCCGCCCGGTCAGCGCCGTCATGTAGGCGTCGCTGGCATGGACCTCGTCGATCACCAGAAGATGGCGCACGAGACAGGCGGCGCGCAGATGGGCGTGCTTGACCTGGAGCGCGCCCAGGAGCGCCTGGTCGATGGTGCCGACGGCGAAGCCTGCCGCCGCGTAGCGCTTGGGATGCTCGGCGGCCCAGCGGCTTCCGCGCCGGTCGCTGGTCTCGGCATCGCTCCACTGCACCCGGAACTCGGGCAGCCTTTGTCCCTCGGCCTTGCCCATCAGGTAATAGCCGGGCACCGCCAGCAGCGCTTCCTGCGCGGCCGCCCCGAACGTGGCGTCGAGCCAGTCCTGCATGCGGCGGTGAAGCTGGACGGCAGCACTGCGCAGGGGCACCGCGAAGAAGCAGCCGTCCACCAGTCCCGCCTCCATCAGCCGGCTGGCCCAGCGCAGCGCCGCCTCGGTCTTGCCGGAGCCGGTCTCGCTTTCCAGCAGAACGAGCGAGCCCTCCTCCCCCGGCAGCGCCAGACGATCCATCGCCTCTTGAGCGGCGCGCGGCGGGAACGGGAACTGCGCCTCGAAGCGCAGCAGCGGACCAGGCGGCCGCGCTGCCTCGAGCCCCACCGCCCGCAGCACATCCGGCGCCCGCGCGCGCACGAAGGCGGCGCGCGGCGGATCGCCCGGCCGGCTGTAGGGAAAGCGCTCCGGCCCGTCGTCGGAGCCCAGCCAGTCGGCCAGCATGAGCAGGCCGGCGAAGAGATGCTGGAAGGCGGGGGTGTCCGGCAGCGGCGGCACGTCTTTGCAAAAGGCTTCGGGAAAGAGCCGCCGCCCCTCCTCCGCCAGCTCCTTCAGCCGGCGCAGGGGCTCGCGCCCGCCTGCCGTCCATGCCCGGTGAAGAAAAGCGTGCTCGCCCTGCTTGTAGCAGAGATCGGGCGTGCGTCCGTGATGCGCGAAGACGGCGAGGAGCAGGGAAACGGCGCCCTCACCCGCCCAGGCGTTGATCTGCTCCGCGTCGATGGCGCCCAGGAAGGCCGCAAGCTCGGGCCCCTCTTCCTGCCAGAGCGGTCTGAGCGCCGCCAGGTGACCGCAGGGCGGCCCCAGCCCGGGCACCGCCTTGGCACGAAAGCCGCGGCTGCACTTGCCCAGATCGTGGAGAAAAGCCAGATGGCACAGCCGCGCCACCTGTCCCTCGTGAAGCGCGGAGAGCCCGCCTGCATGGGCCAGCCGCCGCCGCAAGGTCGGCTGCGCCAGCAATGCCGCGAGCGTGCCCGCCACGTCGATCGCATGGTCGCTCAGCGGATGCCAGGCCGGCCCGCCGCGTGCCTCGTCCCGGAACTTGCCCCAGAGATCCTTCGTCCCCGGCCGGCCTTCCATGGCCGCTCCCCGACAATCTTGCTTACTATATCGTATCGCGTAGCATGGCCCGGCCGCCGACACCAGTTCCGGGTTCTCCCGAAAGCGCCTCCGGCGTCCTCCATGCGCCGCCGTCGCCAGCTTCGTGGGGCGCTGCACGATGCCCGCGCGTGCGGGGGAGCCACAGGCCGCCAATCCGCGCGATCCGCTCGCGGCGGTCGATCCCCGCGCGTGCGGGGGAGCCAGGTAGAGGTCAGGGTGGCGGCTCAGCATGTCGGGTCGATCCCCGCGCGTGCGGGGGAGCCACCACGCCAACGCCAGGAATGCGCGAGAAGAAGGGTCGATCCCCGCGCGTGCGGGGGAGCCGCGCTCATCGGGCGCCAGACGTCGATCTCGACAGGTCGATCCCCGCGCGTGCGGGGGAGCCGCCGGCGAGCCCCGGCGAGTACCTGCTGATCGGGGTCGATCCCCGCGCGTGCGGGGGAGCCACGGTATCGCCTAGCCCGTAGTGACCTAAAGACGGTCGATCCCCGCGCGTGCGGGGGAGCCGTGACGCCGCCCGAGGAAGTCCAGCTCGATGCCGGTCGATCCCCGCGCGTGCGGGGGAGCCATCGCTCGGTGGTGGTCAGGGTCGCCGGCGGGGGGTCGATCCCCGCGCGTGCGGGGGAGCCACGGCCGTCCGCGAAAACAGGCTCTCGGTCACGGGTCGATCCCCGCGCGTGCGGGGGAGCCCGTCTCGCTGTTCCGGCGGTGTGCTGGGGGCTGGGTCGATCCCCGCGCGTGCGGGGGAGCCACTTCGGCGTTGTAATCGAGGCTAAACGCCGTGGGTCGATCCCCGCGCGTGCGGGGGAGCCGCAAGGCCGGCGCATCCGCCGTCCGCAGCATCGGGTCGATCCCCGCGCGTGCGGGGGAGCCACAGCGCTAAGCCGCGATGCCACCTCGTGGAGAGGTCGATCCCCGCGCGTGCGGGGGAGCCTCTAGGGGGTAAAGCCCTGGGATATCGACAATGTCAAGGATCGGGCAGGCGTGCGGGCGCCTGGCTTTATCTATCCTGAGTTGCGGGAAGGCGGTCGTCAAGACTGGCGGGCGTTCGCCGCGCCGATGCGGATTGCGGCCGGATGTGGCGCGCCATCGCTGGATGGAATCTGCCCCGGGCCTCCGCTATTCTGGCGGGCAGGCTTCTTTTTTGCGTGAGGGGTCCGTGGCTGGCGGGAGCAGCGGGAACATGCGTGGAGGCGCGTTCGACCGGGGAGATCGCCTCGAGGCGGCAGCGGCGCCGCATGCCCCGTCTGCCGGGCGCCGGCTCCTCGTGAAGCGGGGCGGCCGCCTTTGCGGGGCGGGCCATTGAGCGCCCCCGTCCCCTCGTGCCCGCGCGCCCTGCAGGCCGAGGCTGCGGCCGACAATGCGCCCGGCGTTCTCTACCAGTTCAGACGCGGCGCGGACGGCGTCTACTCGTTTCCCTATGTCAGCCGGGGCATCGTGGAGCTCTACGGCCTCACCGTGGCGCAGGTCGTGGACGATCCTGCAGCGCTGTTCGCCGTGGTGGTCCCCGACGACCGCGCGGCCCTCGACGCCTCCATCGAGGCCTCGGCCGCCAACGGCTCGGTCTGGGAGCACGAGTTCCGCGCCGTGACGCCGCGCGGCGAGCGCTGGGTCCGCGGCCGCGCCGTGCCGACCCCGCTCGCCGACGGGGCGATCTTGTGGAACGGCATGCTCATGGACATCACCGTCGAGCGTCAATACGAGCAGGAGACCCTGCGCGCCCGGCGGCTGCGCTCGGTGGGCCAGCTCGCCGGCGGCATCGCCCACGACTTCAACAACCTGCTCACGGTGATCCTCGGCAGCGCCGACGAGCTGCGGCAGAGTGCTGCCGGTGCCGAGATCGCGGCCCACGCCGGGGCGATCCTCGCCGCCGCCGAGCGGGCGGCCGAGCTCACGGCGCGGCTCCTCGCCTTCGCCAGCCGCCGGATCCTCCAGCCGGCGCGGATCGACGTCAACGAGCAGCTCGCCGCCCTGATGCCGCTTCTCGAGCGCACGATCCGTGCCAGCATCCGGCTGGACTTCGTCCCCTCCCCCACACCCGCCTTTGTCGAGCTGGATCCCGGCCAGCTCGACAACGCCATCCTCAACCTCGTGCTCAACGCCCGCGACGCCATCGACGGCCAGGGCAGGATCACGCTGGCCGTCCTTGGCACCGCGCAGGAGGTCACCCTCACCGTCTCCGACACCGGTCACGGCATCGCGCCGGAACATCTGGAGAAGCTTTTCGAGCCGTTCTTCACCACCCGCCCGACCGGCACCGGCTTCGGCCTGCCGATCGTCTACGGCTTCGTGCAGCAGTCGCGCGGGCGCATCGAGGTGCTCTCGCCGGCCGGCGCCGGCACCACCGTGACCCTGCGCTTCCCCGCCAGCGCGGAGCCGGCACGCACGGAGTCCGGGCCGACGCAACGCGCAACGGCAGCGGCGCACACAGTCCTCGTGGTCGAGGACGACCCGCTGGTGCGCCGCCGGGCGAGCATGGCGGTGGGCATGCTCGGCCACCGTGTCCTCGAGGCCGCCGACGGTGCCTCGGCGCTGGAGCTGCTGCGCGGGCACCCGGAGATCGACCTCCTTTTCACCGACCTCGTGATGCCGGGCGGGATCGACGGGGTCCAGCTCGCCCGGCAGGCGCGCACGCTGCGGCCGGGCATCGCCGTGCTGTTCACCACCGGCTATGCCGGCGACACGCTCCTTGGGATCGAGCAGCCGCTGCAGAGCGCGCCCCTGCTCTCCAAGCCGTGGCGCCAGAGCCAGCTTGCCGACAAGCTCGCCGAGGCGCTCGGGCCGCCGGCCGCAGGGTAGTGCGGGGGGGGCGGGGCGCGGCGCCCTGCACCGCCCCGATCCGGCGCGATCAGGAGCCGCTCCGTGTCCCCACGCCGGGTCCCCGCGCCGCCCGGGCGATCTCGTGGGCCAAGGTGGCGAGCAGCTCGGCCGCCGCCACCGGCTTGCGCAGCAGCGGCGCCTTCTCCAGGCCGGGCGGCCGGTCGATCTCGCCGAAGCCCGTGCAGAACAGCACGGGCACGCCGCGGCCGGCCAGGATCTCCGCCACCGGGTAGATCATGCGGCCGCCCAGATCGACGTCGAGGACCGCGCCGTCCAGCCTCGAGGTGACGGCCAGCCGCGCCGCCTCCTCGAGGCTCGAGGCAGGCCCCACCACCTCGCAGCCGGCGGTCAGCAGTGCCGCGCGCAGCTCGAGGGCGAGGGCTGCCTGGTCCTCCGCCACGAGCAGGCGGGCGCCTTTGAGGTCAGGTGCGACGCCCGGCCGTGCCTGCGGTGACGGCTCGCCGCTCCGCCTGCCCGAGGTCAGGCATCCCGCCGGCAGCCGCACCAGCACCCGCAGCCCCTCCGGCCGCCAGTCGCGCTCGATGCTGCCGTGGAGCTGGCTGCACACGGTCTGCTCGATCAGGGTCGAGCCGAATCCCTGGCGCGCCGGCTGCGCCACCGGCGGCCCGCCGGCCTCGGTCCACCGCAACTCCAGCCCCGGCTCGCCGGTCGCAAGCTCCCAGGATACCTCCAGCCGGCCGCCCGGCATCGAGAGAGCCCCATACTTGGCGGCGTTGGTGGCCAGCTCGTGCACCACCATGCCCAGCGGCTGGGCGGCATCGGCGCGCAAAATCGTGCTCGGCCCCTCGATCTGCACCCGGCCGCCCTCGTAGGGAGCGAGCTCCTCGTCCAGAAGCGTCCGCAGATCGGCGCCCTCCCAGCGGTGGCGGGCCAGCAGCGTGTGGGCGCGGGCCAGGGCCGCCACCCTCCCCTCGACTGCCTCGGCAAAGCCGCTGGCCGTGTCGGCGCGGGTCAGCCGGATCACCGCCTGCACCACTGCCAGCGCGTTCTTGGCGCGGTGGTCGATCTCGCGCAGCAGCAGCCGCTGGGACTCTTCGGCGCGCCGGTGCTCGGTGACGTCGCTGAAGATCACGACGACACCGGACGGACGCTCGTGCCCGTCCAGCCACTGCGGCACGGCGTCGACCATCAGCCAGCGGCGTTCGCCGGCCTTCGGGTTGTAGGTTCCCAGCGAGAAGCCGCGCACTGTGCGGCCGGTGCGCAGCGCCACGACAACGGGATACTGGTGCGGGGCGAGCGGCCGCCCCTGCCCGTCCACCACGTCCCAGCGCGGGTCGGCCGTGTCGCGCCGTGTCATCTCCTGGACGCCGACACCCAGGATCTGGGCGGCCGAGTCGTTGGCGGAGCGGATGGAACCCTCCGCATCATGGAAAATGACGCCGTAGGTCAGCGTCTCGAAGAGGCTGCGGAACCGCTCCTCGCTGCGCCGCAGCGCCGTCTCGACCCGCTCGAGGGCCGCCACATGCTCTTCCTTGGCGATCAACGAGTGCTCGGCGCGCCGGCGCCGCTCGACCTCCCGGGCGAGCAGCCGCTCGCGCCGGCGGGCGAGCCGGACCAGGGTCGCGAGCGCCATCGAGGCGACCGCCGCGAGCAGCGCCAGCACGCCTGCATCGCGGCGCCAGGGGGCGAGGATCGTCTCCTTGTCGAGACCGACCACCATGTAGGCGGGAAAGGCGCCGAGCGCGGTGAAGGCGTAGAGGCGCTCGCGGCCGTCCGCCTCGGCACGCCCGCTGTAGGTGCCGGCCTCGCGGCCGGCCATGGCGGCAAAGAAGGGCGCGTCGCGGGCCAGCGGCGGCGGCGGCTCGTCGACCACCGGATAGACCGCCGCGACCTCGCCGTCCCGGCGCAGCAGCCGCACGCTGTGCGGCCCTTCGCCCAGCACCTCGCGCCAGAAGTTCGCCAGATAGTCGAGCGAGATCGTCACCATCACGAGACCGTCGAAGGCCTCGTCGGCGCTGGCGCGGCGGCGGCTCAGGTTGAAGTTCAGGTTGCCCTTCAGCCGCCCGCGGATCATCTCGCCGAAATGGATCTCGTCCCGGCGGCGCAGTGCCTGGAAGTAGCCACGGCTGCTGGTGTCGACGCGCGGCACCGGGAAGAAGTCGGCGCTGTTGGCACCGTGCCCGTCCGGCGCCACCAGCCACATGCCGTCGATATGCGGCGTGTCCTGCGCCACCGACCTCAAGAGCCGGTGGACCTCCTCGGACGTCCCGATCTGCTGCCAGTCCATACCTGCGATTCGCGCCTCGACCGCCGCGATGGCGCCGAGCTGCGCCTCGAACATGCGCAGCGCATGCTCCTCGAGGATGGACACCGTCTGCTGCGCCCGGGCATCGGCCTCCGCCAGGGTGCGGTTATGGTTGTTCCAGGCGATCGCCGCCGCCACCGCTCCCGGGAGCACCAGGCTGGCCCAGAACAGGATCGCGAGCGGGCGCAGCCGCCGGCGGATCCGGCCCGCCAAGCCACGCGGCAGCCTCACGGCGAAGGGACGATCAACTGGCCGAGCCGGCGGACCAGCTCGTCGGGCGCGAACGGCTTTTGCATCACCGGCGCATTGCTCCACCGGCCGCGCAGCCCCTTGCGTCCGTAGCCGGTAAGGAACAGGAACGGCACGCCCCGCGCCGCCAGCAGCTCGACGACCGGAAAGACTTCCTCGCCATTGAGGTTGATGTCGAGGACCGCGGCGTCGAGCCGCCGGGTCGCGGCCAGCTCCAGGGCCTCGGCCAGCCGGCTCGCCGGCCCCACCGGGCAAAAGCCGTGGTCGGTCAGCGTCTCCTCGATGAGCATGAGGACGAGCGCCTCGTCTTCCACCACCAGCACCGCAGGGCCCGCCGCGGGCGATACCGTGCTCATGGCGCGTCGGGCAGCATCATGCTCACCTCGCAGCGCAGCCCTTCGGGCGCGAAGGTGAGGCTGGCCTCGCCACGGAGCTGGTAGGAAAGCCCGCGCTCGATCAGTCTCGAGCCGAACCCGCGGCGCGCCGGCCGGCGCACGGGCGGCCCGCCTTCCTCGACCCACAGCAGCCGCAGCCGCGTGCCGCCCTCGCCGGGCTCGCGCCGCCAGCTCACCGTGACCCGGCCCTGGGCCGTCGACAGCGCTCCATACTTGGCGGCATTGGTGACCAGCTCGTGGAAAGCCATGCCGAAGGCCAGCGCCACCTGGGGCTCCAGCCAGACATTCTCGCCTTCCAGCCTGACGCGGCCGTCCTCGGTTCCGCCATGCGGGGCCAGGGCCCGCTCCAGCACGGCGCGCAGCCAGGCGCCCTGCCAGCCGCCGCCGTTGAGCAGGTCGTGGGCGTGCGAAAGGGCAAGGAGACGCGCCACGAACGCATCGGTGAAGGCCTGGGGATGCACCGCCGTCTGCAAGGTCTGGGTGGCGATCGAATGGACGGTGGCGAGCGTGTTCTTGACCCGGTGATTGAGCTCGTTGAGCAGCAGCCGCTGCTGCTCCTCGGCCCGCTGGCGCTCCGCCAGCTCGCGCTTCGCCTCCTGGAACAGGCGCGCATTGTCGATGGCGATCGCCGCCTGCGCTGCCACGCCGACGATCAGCTGCTCGGCCTCCTTGCTGAACATTCCCGGCTCGCCATGCGCCAGGAAGATCCCGCCCAGGACCTCGCCGCAGCGCGCCACGACCGGTGCCGCGAGGTAGCTGCGCACCGGCAGATGGCCCGGAGGCAGGCCGAAATAGGGCGCCATGGTGCCGTAATCCGGATCCGCCAGAACGTCGTCGTAGCGCACCACCCGCTCGCCGCAAAAGGTCGGACCGAAGATCGGCGTGTTGCGCGGCATGGGAAAGCCGGCGAAGTCGTCCCGCGAGGCGCCCGAGAGCGTGTAGAGCGTGTAGGCCTCGCCGCCCTCGCGCTCGACATTGTGGAAGAAGGCGCCGAACTGCGCCCCGGCCAGTGCCACCGAGGCATCGGTGATAGCCTGGACGAGCTTCTCCAGGTCCAGCTCGGCCGCCAGCAGGGCGGCTACCCGGTTCAGCGTGTCGAGGCGCCTCGTCTCCTCGCGCAGGGCCCGCTCGGCCTCTACCTGGCGCGTGACGTCGGTGTTGGTGCCCACCCAGCGGACCGTGCCGTCGCGCCCGGCGAGAAAGGGCTCCACCCGGGTGAGGAAGCGGCGGAAGCTGCCGTCCGCGCCGCGCAAGGGAAAGAGCATCTCGAAGCTCGTGCCGCGCGCCAGCCCTGCGCGATACTCCTCGAGAACGCGCGGCAGCTCGGCCGGGTCATGAACCGACTGCCAGCCCCAGCCCGTCATCTGCTCCGGGCCCGTTCCGGTATATTCGTACCAGCGGCGATTGAACCAGAAGATCGAGCCTTCCGCGTCGGCCATCCACACCAGATGCGGGATGGCGTCGGCGAGGATCATCGGGTTCTCGCCCGACGCCAGTGTCAGGCTCCTGGTCCCCCCGGGCCCGATGCCGACCGGCGCGGCCACGTGCTCGCCCTTCATGCGCCCTTCCGGTTGCGCCGCGCAGCGGCGATGGTCCTCCCGGCAGGCGGATCGGATCCTGCCGACCATCAATCTAGCTCAGCTCCGGCACCGCCGTCGATGCGGCCACCAGCCCTCGCGGCAGCTCCACCACACTCGGAGCCTTTTCACGCAATGGGCGAAATTGATGGACAAATGCTTCTTGTACAAGAGGAGGAATGCGCCAATTCTGCGACCACGACCCTGATCTGAACCCATCTGGAATTGCGCCGTCGATGAGCTCCACGCCCACCGCCAGCAGCCACCCCGCCCAGCCCGCGCCGCAGCCGGCGCCGGAGACCTTCGGTCTGCTCGGCCCGGTGCTGGGCGGCATCTTCCTGCTGTGGATCCTGATCGTCGCGGCGGTGGCCCAGAACGTCTGACGTCCCGGGCGGCTCCGCTCAGTCGGTCCGGCCGCGCCCCTCGATCGGCCAGATCGCCTCGACCTTGCCGCCGCGCACGCAGACGATGGCGTCATAGAGGTTGACGGTGGGATCGCAGTGCGAGGGCACCACCGTCAGGAGCGTGCCCACCGGCAGCCGCCCGCCGTCCGGCAGCTCCACCTTGCCGAACTGGTCGCCGAACATGCCGTAGCGGCTGGCTTGCGGGGCACCGCGGGCGATCCGCGGCGGCGGCCCGTCGAGGGCGAAGCATTTGGAGCCGGCATCGGTGGTGGCGAAGCCGTCGTGCTGGCAGCTCGTGACCCGGGTCAGCACGAAGAGGGCGTTGGAAAAGCGCCGCGAGCCGTCGGGGGTGAGCGCCACCGCATCGTAGTCGGCGTCCATGAAGATGTAGGAGCCAACCTGCAGGTCGGTGAACACGCCGCCCTCGTGGTCGAAATCGTGGGTGCCGGTGCCGGCGCCGGTGACCACCGGGCAGGGCAGCCCCGCCTCGCGCAGCGCATCCCGCACGGCGCCCAGATGCGCCGCGGCGCTGCGCGACAGCAGGCGGCGCTCCTCGTAGCCGGTGATGTGCTGGATCCGGCCGGCATAGCCCTGAATGCCGCCAAGCCGCAGCGCCGGCTGTTCGGCGATCAGCCGGCCGAGCTCCACCGCCGCCTCGACCGTGGGAACGCCGAAGCGATGCGAGCCCACATCGTTGACGATCAGCACGTCGAGCGTCTGGCCGGCGGCGGCCGCAGCCTCGCCCAGCGCCTTGACGTTCTCCGGCTCCTCGACCACCACCGCGAGCCCGCGCACCCGGGCGTTGAGGGCGATCAGCCGCGCGATCTTGCTTTCGGCCGAGACCGGGGCGGTGATCAGCAGCGGCTCGATGCCTTCCGCTGCCAGCGCCTCGGCCTCGCCGAGCTTGGCGCAGCACAGGCCGACGGCGCCGGCCTGGAGCTGGCGCCGCGCGATACTGGCACATTTGTGGGTCTTGGCGTGCGGCCGCAGGCCGATGCCGCGCTCGCGGGCGAGCCGCGCCATGGTCGCGACATTGGCCTCGAAAGCGTCCAGGTCCAGGACCAGCGACGGTGTGTCGATCCGCGAGAGCCCGTCGGGCTCGCCGGTCAGCGCTCGATTCCAGGCGTCGCTCTCAGGGCGCATCGCCACCTCCCTTGGATGTGTGCCGTTGCTCATGACACGGCCCGAGGCTGCCCGGAACCCCTCAGCGCAGATAGGCCTCCGTCGCGTAGCGGCGCATCATCCGGTGGGCGTTGAAGGTCGAGCCGAGCTTGGAGACGGCTTCCTTCATCATGCCGATCCAGCGCTTCCGGTCGCCATGGTAGAGCGGCAGCACGGTGTCCCCGAGCGTGGCGAAGAGCGCGGCGGCGTCCTGCCCGTGCAGCGCCCCCCCGGCACCATCGCCGATGGCCCAGCCGGTCTCGCCTTCCACGCAGCCCTCGAGCCACCAGCCGTCCAGCACGCTGAGGTTCAAGACACCGTTGAGCGCCGCCTTCATGCCCGAGGTGCCCGAAGCCTCCATGGGCGGCAGCGGCGTGTTGAGCCAGATATCGCAGCCGCCGGTCATGAGCTTGCCCAGGGCCATGCCGTAATCCTCGAGGAACACCACCT
This sequence comes from Marinimicrococcus flavescens, assembly GCA_029211145.1. Lineage (GTDB taxonomy): Bacteria > Pseudomonadota > Alphaproteobacteria > Geminicoccales > Geminicoccaceae > Marinimicrococcus > Marinimicrococcus flavescens. The sequence goes on along the minus strand of JARGEQ010000091.1, from coordinate 41,102 downwards.
CGAGCTTCCCGCGCAGCCGCTCGGCCATCTGGTGGATGTGGTGGATCGCCGCCTTGCCGCCGGTATCGGCCGGATGCGCCTTGCCGGCCACCAGCACCGCCATGGGCGTTCGCCCGTGGATCGCCAGCAGCCGGTCGGGATCCTCGAACAGCAGCCCGGGCCGCTTGTAGCCGGTCATGCGCCGGGCGAAACCGACGAGCGCCAGATCCGGCGACAGGCGCCGGCCGTTGCGCGCCTCGACCTCGGCCAGCAGCGCCCGCCTCGCCTCCTCGTGGGCGGCCCACATCGCGTCGTCCGGCAGGTAGTCGGCGCGCACCAGGATCTCCGGCTCGTGCCGCCAGTCCGGCAGATGGCGGTCGTAGAGGGCGGCGATCGAGGGCGCGGCCCAGGTGGGGCCGTGCACGCCGTTGGTGATGGCGCGCACCCGGACGCCGGGGAACATGCGCGCCGACGTGAGCGCGTGCCGCTTGGCGACACCGTTGACGAAGCCCGAGAGCTCGAGGGCGAGGCGCGTCATGTTGAGGCTGTCCTCGCGGCAATGGGTCCTGAGATCGGCCACCGCCACCTCGCTGCCCAGCACCCGCTCGACCACGTCCCAGGGAAAGCGGTCGTGGCCCGCCTCCACGGGCGTGTGGGTGGTGAAGATGCACTGCTCGCGCACCGCCTGCACGTCGCCCGGCCGGTGGCGAAGCAGCTCGAGCGCCAACAGGGCCGCGTGCCCCTCGTTCATGTGGAAGGTGTCGGGATCGAAGCCCAGGGCGCGCAGGATGCGCACCCCGCCTATTCCCAGCACCGCCTCCTGCTTCAGCCGCCAGGCGTGGTCGCCGGCATAGAGGCGGTGGGTGAGGGTGCGGTCGCGCGGGTCGTTCTCGGGAAGGTCCGTGTCGAGCAGGATCACCGGGGCCTCGAAGCCGAGCCTGCCGGCCACATGGTAGAGCCAGGGGCGCACCCACACCTCGCGGCCCTCCAGCGCGACGGCCACCTTGGCGCCGAGCGGCTCGGTCCACTGCTCCGGGTCCCAGGGATCGGGCCACTCGACCTGGCGGCCGGCCTCGTCGATCTCCTGGCGTAGATAGCCCTCGCGGCTCACCAGGCTCACGAACACCATGGGGATCTCGAGATCGGCCGCGGCGCGGGCGCTGTCGCCGGCCAGCATGCCGAGCCCGCCGCCATAGGTCCGCATCTCCGGGCGCAGCCCGATCTCCATGGAGAGATAGGCGATCCTGATCCGCGGGATGGCGGCCGCCAGACGGAGTGCGGGCGATCCCGGCTGATCCTTGCTCATGGCGACGGCTCCCTGCCCCCCATCCTTCCTTCTTAGCCCCGGGCGCAGCGCCTGTCGCGCACCGCTCCGGGGCGCATTGCCGCGCGCGGGAGGCGGTGGCATGGTGCCGCCCGGTCGAATCGGGGAAGGATCGAGGATCATGCAGCTTGCCGCCGCCATGTCGCGTCTTGGCACCGAGAGCGCCTTCGAGGTGCTGGCCCGCGCCACAAAGCTCGCCCAGGCCGGCAAGAGCATCATCAATCTGGGCATCGGCCAGCCGGACTTCCCGACCCCGCCCAACATCGTCGAGGCGGCCGTCAAGGCCCTGCGCGACGGCCATCACGGCTACACCCCGGCCAACGGCATCCTCAAGCTGCGCGAGGCGGTGGCCGCCGACATGAAGCTGCGCCGCAATGTCGAGGTCGATCCCGAGCGGATCGTCTGCGTGCCCGGCGGCAAGGTCACCATGTTCTTCGCCATCGCCATGTTCGGCGAGCCGGGGGCGGAGATCATGTATCCCGACCCGGGCTTTCCCATCTACCGCTCGCTGATCGAGTGGACCGGGGCCAAGGCCGTGCCGATCGCCCTGCACGAGGACAAGGGCTTCGCCTTCTCGGCCGAGGAGGTGCTGGCGCAGATCACGCCCAGGACCCGGCTGATCATCGTCAACAGCCCGGCCAACCCGACCGGCGGCGTGGTCCCCAAGGAAGAGCTCGACAAGTTCGTGAAGGGGCTGGAGAAGCATCCCGACGTCGCCGTCATGTCCGACGAGATCTATGCGCGGATGTGCTACGACGGCGTGCCCCACGCCTCGCTCACCGCCTACCCCGAGATCGAGGACCGCCTCATCCTTCTCGACGGCTGGTCCAAGACCTACGCCATGACCGGCTGGCGGCTTGGCTGGGGGGTGTGGCCGGGCAAGCTCGCCGAGCACGCCACGCGGCTCGCCATCAACACCCATTCCTGCGTCAACGCCGCCACCCAGTTCGCCGGAATCGAGGCGCTCGAGGGCCCGCAGGGCAGCGTGGGCGAGATGGTCGAGGCGTTCGACGCGCGGCGCCACGTGATCGTCGACGAGCTCAACCGCATCCCGGGCTTCCGCTGCGTCAAGCCGGGTGGCGCGTTCTACGCCTTCCCCAACATCGAGGGGACGGGCAAGAGCGCGCGCCAGCTCCAGGACGAGCTTTTGAACGAGACCGGTGTCGCCATCATCAGCGGCACCAGCTTCGGCATCCACGGCGAAGGCTATGTGCGCTTCTCCTACGCCGCCTCCACCGAGCAGATCCAGGAGGCCTGCGAGCGCATCCGCCGCCATCTCGCGGGGTAGGCTCCCGCGTCCATCCACGGAGGTGGGGCAATGGAGCAGCGCCTCAGCGTCGTGACCCTGGGCGTCGCCGACGTCGCCCGGGCCCGCGCCTTCTACGAAAAACTGGGCTGGAAGGCGCGCGGCCCCACCAGCGGCGAGGTCGCCTTCTTCCAGACGGGCGGCCTCGTCCTCGCCCTTTATGGCGGGAAGGACATGGCCCGCGACGCCGGCGTCGGGACGGCGGACCCGGCGGGCCACGGCATCGTGCTGGCCCACAATGTCCGCGAGAAGGACGAGGTCGCTGCCCTCGTCGATGCATGGAAGACCGCCGGCGGCAGCGTAACGAAGGCCCCGGCCGACACGTCGTGGGGCGGGCATGCCGCCTGTGTCGCCGATCCGGACGGGCATCTCTGGGAGATCGCCTGGAACCCGTTCTGGCCGCTCGGCGAGAACGGCGAGGTGAGCCTGCCCTGAAGGCTCGCCACGGGGCCAAAAACGCCCCGCGCCGCCGCACCACCCGCTCGACCCGCATCGCTCTTCGCGGCCCGCTCCCGGCGGGCGCAGAGCGCGCTCGTCCAGTTATTTCTCGACCGGGCGGCCAGACTAACGCATAATGAATTTTCGAAACAAGTAAATAGACGCTTGGGTAAGGGCGCTTATTCCACCTTCATTCAGAGGAGAGCGCCATGGCCTGGCGACAGAGTTTCGATTCGTACCGTCCCACCAAGACTATGTGGTTCTGGTCGACTGCGGCGGCGGTGGTTGCCGCCATCATCCTCGGGTTCAGCTGGGGCGGCTGGGTCACCGGCGGCACCGCCGGCTCGATGGCCCGCAACGCGGCCGACGACGCCCGCACCCAGCTCGCGGCATCGCTCTGCGTCAACCGCTTCATGGCGGCCAGCGACGCCACCGCACAGCTCGCGGCGCTGAAGGAAAAAAGCTCCTACAGCCGCGGCAGCTTCATCGAGGCCGGCAAGTGGGGGAGCCTGCCCGGTGCGGCCAAGCTCAACGACCGTGACGTTGCACGGGCATGCGGCGATCTGCTGGCGGCGATGGACGCCCCGAGCGCCTGAATGCGCCAGCGCCGGCGGCCGGGGCCTCCGGGCTGCCGGCCGCCGGTGTCCATCCGGGCAAATGTGCGCAGCAGCCTTTCTCGACGGGTCGGCGCCGCCTATCTGCAAGGCTGACGGCCACCGTTCGGGACCTACGGCTTGGACATCGACAGCGACGCCGGCGCACCGGCCGCCGGCACGGACCCCTGTATCGAGAACCTGCTCGCGAAGATCCGCGCCTGCACGGCCTGCGCCGCCCACCTGCCGCTCGGGCCGCGGCCGGTGGTGCGCGCCTCGCCCACGGCCCGGGTGCTGATCGTCGGCCAGGCGCCGGGAACGCGGGTGCACGACACGGGCATTCCGTGGAACGACCCGTCCGGCGACCGGCTGCGTGCCTGGATGGGCGTCGACCGCGCGACCTTCTACGACGAGCGGCGCTTCGCCATCGTGCCGATGGGCTTTTGCTATCCGGGCCGCGCCGCCTCGGGCGACATGCCGCCGAGGCCCGAGTGCGCGCCCTTGTGGCATGGCCGCCTCCTCGCCCGGATGCCCGAGCTGCGGCTGGTGCTGCTGGCCGGCAGCTACGCGCACCGCTGGTATCTAGGCGGCCACCGCAAGGGCAGCCTCACCGAGACGGTCCGCGCCTTCCGCTCCATGCCCGAACGGTTCGTGCCCCTGCCCCACCCCTCGGGCCGCAACAATGGCTGGTTCAAGCGCCATCCATGGTTCGACGAGGAGCTGGTGCCGGAACTGCGCCGAAAGCTCGCATCGGCACTGCCCGAGCTGGCGTCGGCGCGGGAGCCGCGACCGGACGGCAGCTGAAAAGCGCCTTGCCCGACCCGTGCGGTAAAGCGCAAGCTGGGGGGACGGGAGGAGCGACGATGAGCAGCACCGGCCTCGAGGTCTTCGACACCACCCTCCACAAGACCAACGAGTGGCTGAAGCAGATCATGGAGCGGCTGGCCACCCAGGACCGCCACCTGGCCTATCTCGGGCTGCGCGCCACCCTTCATGCCCTGCGGGACCGTCTGCCGCCCGAGCTGGCGGTCCATCTGGGGGCACAGCTGCCCCTGCTCGTGCGCGGCATCTACTATGAAGGATGGCGGCTTGCCGCCACGCCGACGCGCGAGCATCAGTGGGACGAGTTTCTCGACCATGTACGCCGCGAGCTGCCCGGCGACAGCGGCGGGCGGGCACAGGATCTTGTGCAGGCGGTCTTCGCCGTGCTCGCCGCGCGAGTCGATGCCGGCGAGGTCCGGAAGGTGGTCAACTCCCTGCCGCGCCCCCTTCGCGCCGCCTGGCCCGAGGGCGCAGGCTCGTCCTGAAGGAGCTTCCCCGCGCCGCGGCTTTGCGCCCTTGCGGGAACGCGCCCGAAGCGCAACATTTGTTAGGGTGGCAACCCACGGGAGAACCGATCGTGCAGACGCCTCTCCAGATCACCTTCCGCAACATCGAGCGCTCGGAGGCCCTGGAGGGCCGTATCCGCGACCGTGTGGGGCGTCTCGAGAGGCTCCATCCCGATATTATCGGGTGCCGCGTCGTCGTGGAGACCCCCTATCGCAGTCCCGGCGCGGGCAAGGTGCCGGTGGGCCTCAGCGTGGAGGTCGAGGTGCCGGGCCGCACGATGGTGAGCAAGAGCTCGGAGGAGCCGCGCGAGACGAAGGACGGCACCGGCCGGGTCGTCACCACCGTGTTCGACGCGATCGAGCGCCAGCTCGAGGATGCGCGGCGGATCCGCCGCAAGGACGTCAAGGAGCACGAGGCGGAGATGGAGGCGGGTCGCATCGTCCGACTGTTCCCCGAGGAGCGCTACGGCTTCGTCGAGGTCTCCGGCGGCACCAACCTGTTCTTCAGCGAGACGGTGCTGCAGGGGCTCGACTTCGAGGCACTCGACAGCGGCACCATGGTGGCGGTGACCCGCGCCAGCGGCGAAGGCCCGATGGGCCCGCAGGCGAGCTCGGTCCGGCGGATGGGCGAATCGATCCGCATGCCGAGCGGCTGAACCCGGCCTTCGGCTTGATCGCAGAGGGGCGCCACCGGCGCCCCTCGTCGCGTCGGCCCCCTATTCGGCGGCCTCCAGCACCGGCCTTTCGCCGCGGAAGGCCGCCAAAAGCTCCTCCTCCCGCGCCTTCGCCCGCTCGAGGTTCGCCTCCTTGACGTGGCCGAACCCGCGGACCTCCTCCGGCAGCCGGGCCAGCGCCACCGCCAGCTCGAGAGTCCCGGGCTCCAGTCTCGCGGCGATCTCTTCCAAAAGCCGCTCGTGCTCCTCCACCAGCCGGCGCTCCGTGCGGCGCTCCTCGGTGTAGCCGAACGGATCGAGCGCCGTGCCGCGCAGCCCCTTGAAGCGGGCCAGCAGGCCGAAGGCGCGCAGCATCCAGGGACCGTAGCGGCGCTTCTGCAGATGACCGGTTGCCGGATCACGGCGTGCCGTCGCGGGCGGAGCGAGGTGGACCTCGAGGCTCTCCCAGCTCTCGAACTCGGCCTCGAGCTGCTTTTGGAAGGCGCCCGAGCTGTAGAGCCGCGCCACCTCGTACTCGTCCTTGTAGCTCATCAGCTTGAAGAGGCCTCGGGCGGCCGCCTCGGCCAGGGCGGTGCTGCCCGGCACCTGCCGCTCCTCGGCCTCGCGGACCCGCGCCACGACGCGCCGGTAGCGCTCGGCATGGGCCCTGTCCTGCCAGTCCTCGAGGAAGGCCGCACGCTGGCCGATCAGCTCGTCGAGCCCCTGCGGCATGACGCGGCGCCGCTCGCCGGCCTGCGCCAGCCTCTCCACCGCCGCCATGTCGTGGGCGGCCCGCCTGCCCCACGTGAAGGCCTCCTTGTTGAAGGCGACCGCCACGCCGTTGATCGCGACCGCCCGCTCGATGGCCTCGCGCGAGAGCGGCAGCAGCCCCTTCTGCCAGGCGTAGCCCACCATGAAGAGATTGGCGCCGATGGCATCGCCCAGGAGCCGCGTGGCGAGACGCGAGGCGTCGACGAAGTCGACCGCCCCGGAGCCCGCAGCACTCTCGAGCGCCGCACGCATCCGGCCGCGCGGATAGGCGAGATCGGGATCGCGGGTGAAGGCGCCGGTCATCGTCTCCTCGAGATTCACCACCGCCCGCGTGAACCCCTTGCGCACCGCCGGCAGCGCCGTCTTGCCGGCCGCCACCACCATGTCGCAGCCCAGCAGCAGCGAGGCCCCGCCGGCGGCGATGCGCGGCGAGCCGATCTCCATGCCCGCCGGCGCCAGCTTGAGGTGGCTCACCACCGCTCCGCCCTTCTGCGCCAGGCCCACCATGTCGAGCGCCACACAGGTCTTGCCCTCGAGATGGGCCGCCATGCCGAGCAGCGCCGCGATGGTGATGACGCCGGTGCCGCCGATGCCCGTCACCACGATGCCGTAGCCGCGCTCCAGCGCCGGCAACTCGGGCTCGGGCAGCACCGGGAATGGCGCCTCGCGCACGCCCGCCGCTCCCTTCCTGAGCTTTCCCCCCTTCACACTGACGAAGCTCGGGCAAAAGCCCTTGAGGCAGGAGAAATCCTTGTTGCAGGCCGACTGGTCGATGCGCCGCTTGCGGCCGAGCTCGGTCTCCACCGGCTGCACCGCCACACAATTCGACTGCACCCCGCAATCGCCGCAGCCCTCGCAGACCAGCTCGTTGATCACCACCCGCTCGTCCGGGTCGGGGAAGGTGCCGCGCTTGCGGCGCCGGCGCTTCTCGGCCGCGCAGGTCTGGTCATAGACGATGGCGGTGACGCCCGGCACCTCGCGCAGCCGCCGCTGCACCGTCTCCAGCTCGTCGCGGTGGCGGACCCGGACGCCGGCGGGGAATCCTCCGCCGGGATATTTCTCCGGCTCGTCGGTCACCACCTCGATCTCGGCCACGCCCTCTGCCTCGAGCAGCCGCGTGATCTGCGGCACGGTGAGGTTGGCCGTCTCCATCTTCTGGCCGCCGGTCATGGCGACCGCGTCATTGTAGAGGATCTTGAAGGTGATGTTGGCGCCGGACGCCTTGGCCGCCCGGATCGCCAGCGAGCCCGAATGGTAGAACGTGCCGTCGCCGATGTTCTGGAAGATGTGGCCACGGGTCGAGAACGGCGCCATGCCCAGCCACGAGGCGCCCTCGCCGCCCATCTGGGTGAAGCCCTCGGTCTTGCGGTCCATCCAGGTGACCATGAAGTGACAGCCGATGCCGGCCATCGCCTTCGAGCCCTCGGGCACCCGGGTGCTGGTGTTGTGCGGGCAGCCCGGGCAGAACCACGGCAGCCGCACCATGCCGGGTGCGGCCGCGGCCAGCGTCTTCTGGCGCTCCTCGAGCTCGCCCAGGCGCGCCCGGATCTCCGCGTCCCCCGTGTGCTCGGCCACACGCCTGGCGATGGCGATTGCCACCATGTTGGCGTCGAGCTGGCCGTGCGAGGGGAAGAGCGGCGCGCCGCTCTCGTCGCGCTTGCCGATGACCCGCGGGCGCTGCGCCAGGTCGTAGAGCAGCTCCTTGATCTGGTCCTCGATGAGCGGCCGCTTCTCCTCGACCACCAGCACCTTCTCGGCGCCGGCCACGGCACGCTCCAGCATCACCGGCTCGAGCGGCCAGGGCATGGCGACCTTGTAGACCCTGACGCCGAGCGCACGCGCCCTGGCCTCGTCGATCCCGAGCTCGTCCAGCGCCGCCACCAGGTCGAGATAGGATTTGCCGGTGGAGACGATGGCAAGCCACGCCCCCTCGCCGCCCAGCACTACCCGGTCGAGCCCGTTGGCCCGCGCGAAGGCGCGCGCCGCCTCGAGCTTCTCGACATGCAGCAGCCGCTCGACCTCCAGCGCCATGGGCGGCCAGGGGGTCTCGGGCGGGATGCGGATGTTGAGACCCTGCGGCGGCGGCGTGTAGTCCTCGGGCAGACGCACCGCCGCCCGCCCCGGCCCCACCTGGACGGAGCCCGTGCTCTCTACCGTGTCGTGGATGCACTTGAGCGATACCCAGACGCCCGAGAACCGCGACATCGCGATCCCGTAGAGCCCGTAGTCGAGAATCTCCTGCACCCCCGAGGGGTTGAGGATCGGCACCATCGCGTCGACCATGGCGTACTCGCTCTGGTGCGCGGTGGTGCTGCTCTCGCAGATATGGTCGTCGCCCAGCAGCAGCAGCACGCCGCCATGCGCCGCCGTGCCGAAGAGATTGCCGTGGCGGATGGCATCGCCCGAGCGGTCGACGCCCGGGCCCTTGCCGTACCAGATGGCGAAGACGCCGTCGTGGCGGCTCTCGCCGGAGAGCCCCACCTGCTGGGTTCCCTGAACCGCGGTCGCCGCCAGATCCTCGTTGACGCCCGGCTGGTGGATCACCCGCAGGGCGTCGAGAAGGCTCCTCGCCCGCGCCAGCTGCTGGTCGTAACCGCCCAGCGGCGAGCCGCGATAGCCCGTGATGTAGCCTGCCGTCCGGACGCCCGCCGCCTCGTCGCGGCGGCGCTGCTCGAGCGGCAGCCGCACCAGCGCCTGGATGCCGGTGAGAAAGATCCGCCCTTCGCCGAGCGTGTACTTATCGTCGAGCGTGACGTTGGTAAGCGTCGTCGCCATGGCCATCCCTGCCTTTATCTGTGCAGGAATCTAGCACGGGAGCGGCTCGCGGTAAGGGCCGGGGGCGGATGGCTGGCCTACGCGCGCAGGCGTGCCGACAGCTCGCGCCGGAGAACCTTGCCCACCGCGTTCCGGGGCAGAGCGTCGAGAACGAACACCCGCCGCGGCGAGCGGACGCCCAGCCGCTCGCGGCAGAAGCCGACCAGCTCCTCCCCGTCGACCGGCCGGCGCAACACCACCGCTGCCATCGGCACGTCACGGCTCGTCATGACGCGCAGCGGAAAGGCCGCCGCCTCGGCCACCGCCGGGTGGGCGAGCAGCACCTGCTCGATCTCGGCCGGAAATATCTTGATCCCGTCGAAGTTCATCATGTCGTCGACGCGGCCGTGGAAGGTGAGCCGCCCCGCAGCGTCGGCCGAGACCATGTCGCCGGGATAGAACCAGCCGTCCTTGAGATGGCGGGCGTCGAGCTGCGGGTCCAGGTAGCCGGTCACCACGCCCGGGCCGGAGAGGCGCAGCCGGCCGGGCGTCCCCGCCGGCAGCGGCCGGTCCTCCCCGTCGACAACCTCCCAGCGCAGCCCCTCGAGGATCGTGCCGATGGTGCCGGGGCATGACGCCACCGCGGCCGGATCGGCGACGGCGATGCCCCCGGCATCGTTGGTCCCGTAGCTCGCGAAGAGATTGGGCGACAGGCCGCGGAGCACGGCCTGCCGCAAAGCCTCGTCGGAGGCGCCGGCCCCAAGGCGCAGGACGCGCAGCCGCGGGAAACGCGGCTTGTCCCCGGCGCAGATCTGCAACATCGCCGCGGCCCAGGTAGGCGGGGCGTAGATGTAGCTGACCCGGCACGCGTCGAGCCGGGCGGCAATCTCGTGCAGGCTGCCGTGGCGCTCGAGCACGAGCGCTCCCCCGTGGTTCAGGCAGGTCAGCATGTGCAGCTTGGCGGCGGAAAAGTCGAGCGCGACGGGAGAGAAGAACACGTCGTCGGCGCGCACGAGGCTGGCCCCGCTCTCGCGCCGCTCGCGGGCGGCCGTGTCGTCGTGGCTGAGGTGGAAGAGCTTGGGCGTTCCCGTCGTGCCCGACGACTGGGAGACCAGCCAGGGGGACGCGCCATCCTCGTGACGCAAGGCGGGCTCTGCGGGCGCGTCCGCATCGAGCCAGCCCGACTCCGGCCGCAGGAAAGGCCAGTCGGCAAGGGCACCTCCCTCGCCGTCGCCCGCCACCGCGGACACGCCCGCCAGGTCCGCCACCCGCCGCCGCATTGCCACCGGATCGCCCGGTGCCAGCGCCACCTGAACGGCGCCGCAGCGGGCGAGCGCCAGTGCCGCAACGAGATGGTTGAGCGGTTCGTGGAAAGTGAGGCCCACCACCTGCCCCGGCACCACGCCCCGCCGCCGCAGCCAGCCGGAAGCGCGCGCTGCCATCCGGTCCAGCGCGCCGTAATGGACGACTCCGGCGGTACCCAGGACGGCGATGGCCCAAGGCCGGAGGGCAGCCTGGCGGGAGAGGCCGTCGGTGATGTTCATGCGTCTGCGTTCCTGCGGAGGCGCGCGGCCAGCTCGCGCCTGAGGACCTTGCCGACACTGCTCTTCGGCAAGGCGTCGAGAACGAAGATCCGCTGCGGCACCCGCACCCCGAGCCGCTCCCGGGCCCAGGCGAGCAGCCCGGCCTCCTCCGCTGCATGGCGCAGCACCACTGCCGCCATCGGCACGTCGCGGCCCGAGAAGACGCGCAGCGGGAAAGCGGCCGCCTCGGCCACCGCCGGGTGGGCGAGCAGGACCTCCTCGATCTCCGCGGGATAGATGTTGATGCCGTCCAGGATCATCATGTCGTCGACGCGGCCATGGAAGCGCAGACGACCTTCGGGGTCGGCCGAGACGGCATCCCCCGGATAGAACCAGCCGTCCTTGACGTGGAGCGCGGTGAGCCCGGCATCGAGATAGTCCTGCACGACGCCGGGCCCGGCCACCCTCAGACGGCCGGTAACGCCTGGCGGGACGGGTCTGTCCTCCTCGTCGACGACCTGCCAGCGCAGCCCCTCGACCACGGTGCCGATGGTGCCGGGATGCTCCGCCACCACCGCCGGGCCGGCGATGGAGATGCCGCCTGCGTCGTTGGTGCCGTAGGCCACGAAGAGGTTCTTCGAGAGGCGCTCGAGGATCGCCTTGCGCAGGGGCTCGTCGGACGCCCCCGCTGTAAGGCCGAGGACCCGCAGGGCGGGAAAGCGCGGTCCCTGCCCGGGGTAGCTCCTCAAGAGGGCCGCGATCCAGGGGGGCGGCGCGAAAAGGTGGCTCACCCGCCTCGCGTCCAGCAGCCGGGCGGCCTCGCCGGCATTGGCCTGCCGGTCCAGAACCAGGCACCCGCCCTGGCCGAGGCAACCCACGACGAAAAGCTTCCATGACGGGAAGTCGAGCGTTACCGGGGAGAAGAAGACCTCGTTCGGCCCCGGCACGAGCACCGCCAGCTCGCGCCGCCGGTTTCGGGCCGACGCCTCCTCGTGGCTCATCCGAAAGAGCTTGGGCTCGCCCGTGGTGCCGGAGGACTGGCAGATGATCCACGGCTCTGCACCGCCCTCGTGGCGCAGCCCGTGCGCCACCGGGCCGTCGCCGGCGAGCCAGCCGGCTTCGGGGCGCAGCACCGGCAGGCCCGCCTCGCCGGCATCCTCGGCGTCTGCCACCACCAGCGACACACCCGCCAACGCCGCCATCCGCCGCCGCGCCGTGGCCGGCTCGGCGGGAGCCAGTGTCACCTGCAGCGCGCCGAACCGGGCAAGCGCCAGCGCCACCACCAGATGGGTGAGCGGGTTCGCCAGGGTCAGACCAACCACCTGGCCGCGTTCGACGCCCTGGCGCCGGAGCCAGGATGCCGCCTGCCACACCATCCGCTCGAGGGTGATGTAGTGCACGATCCTGCTGTCGAGCAGCACGGCCACGGCCCAGGGCTGCAGGGCCGCCTGCCGGGAAAGGCCATCGGTGATGTTCATGTGTCTGCCATCGCCTCGAGCCGTGCCGCCAGCTCACGCTTGAGAACCTTGCCGATATTGTTGCGCGGCATGCGCGGCTCGATCATCACCCGGCGCGGCGCGCGCATGCCCAGCCGCGCGCGGCAATGGGCGAGCAGCTCGTCCTCGCTCGCCTGCTCCCGGAGCACCACAGCCGCCATCGGCAGATCCCAGCCCGGCGCGGGCCTTGTCGGGAAGGCCGCCGCCTCGGCGACGGCAGGGTGCGTCAGCAGGAGATCCTCGATGTCGGCGGGATAGATCTTGATCCCGTCGAAGTTCATGAGATCGTCGACCCGGCCGTGAAAGGCCAGCAGCCCGTCGGCGTCGCACGAGACGAGGTCGCCCGGATGGAACCAGCCGTCCCTGAAATGCCGGGCGTCGGCCTCGGCCTGCCAGTAGCCGCGGGCCACGCCGGGGCCGGCGAGGCGTATCGCGCCGATGCTGCCCGGCGGCAGCAGCCGGTCCGCCTCGTCGACGATCTCCCAGCGAATGCCCGCCACAGCACGCCCGGCCGCGCCGATCCGCCGTGCCAGCGCCGGCGGCTCGGCAGTGGCGATCAGGCCGCCCTCGTTGGTGCCATAGGTGACGACCAGGTTCGGCGAGAGGCGCTGCAGCGCGGCGCGGCGCAGCTCCTCGCCGATGGTGCCCGCGCCGGCGCGCAGGACCCGCACATAGGGAAGGCGGACCCCGTCCTCGCTGCAGGCCTGCAGGAGGCCCGCGAGGGAGGACGCCGTCAGGTTGAGGTAGGTGGCGCGGTGCATCTCCGCGAGCCGGACGAGGGCGCCCTCGGCGTCGAGGCGGCCGGTGGCGAAGGTGGCGCCCGCGGCGAGGCAGTTGAAGGCGTGCAGCTTGTTGGCAGGAAAATCGAGCCGCATGGGCGAGAGGAAGACGTCGGAGGAGCGGATCGCCGTCATCGCCGTCTCGCGGGCCGCCCGTGCCACGGCGTCGCGGTGGGTGAGCGAGAACGCCTTGGGTGCGCCCGTCGTGCCGGAGGAGTGGCCGATGAGCCAGGGCTGATCGTCCTCGCCGCTGCGCACATCGTAGTTGCCCGGACCGCCGTCCGGCGCCAGCCACGCCGTATCGAAGCGCACCACCGGCACGCCTGCCTCGCCGGCCGCCGGATTGTCGCCGATCACCGCGACCGCGCCGAAGAAGGCGGCGCGGTCGCGGCGCGCCGCGGACGGCTCGTGGAGCGGGAGCGCCACCTGGACCGCGCCCATGCGTGCCAGCGCGAAAGCCACAAGAAGGTGGGCGACCTGCCCGATGCAGCTCACCCCGACCACGTCGCCCGGCCCGATCCCCTGTTTTCGCAGGAAGGTCGCCGCACGCCACACCGCCTGGTCGAACGTGCGATAGTGAAGCAGCAGCCCCTCGCGCACGACGGCCACGGCAAAGGGCGTCGTGGCCGCCTGCCGCGAGAGGCCGTCGGCAATGTTCACGCACTGCCCCCGGGCGTGAGGCGGGCTGCAAGCTCGCGCTTGAGGATCTTGCCGTCGACGTTCCTCGGCATGGCGTCGAGAACCATCACGCGGCGCGGGGCACGCAGCCCCAGCCGGTCGCGGCAATGCGCGAGCAGCGCCGCCTCACCGACGGGACCGTGCGCCACCACCGCCGCCATCGGCATCTGGTCGCCTGCCTGCTCCGACAGCGGGAAAGCCGCCGCCTCGCGTACCGAGGGGTGGTCGAGCAGGACATTCTCGACCTCGGCCGGGAAGACGTTGATGCCGTCGAAGATCATCATGTCGTCGCTGCGCCCGTGGAAGGTCAGCCGTCCCTCGCTGTCCGCCGAGAGCACGTCACCAGGATAGAGCCAACCGCCGCGAACGGCGCGCGTGCTGGTCGCGGCATCCGCATAGCCCTTGACCACTCCCTCCCCGGCAACCCGCAGATGGCCGGGCGTTCCCGGCGCCACCGGCCGGTCCTGCCCGTCGACGATCTCCCAGGAGACGCCATCGAGCGCCCGGCCTACGGTCGCGGGGTGGCGCAGTGCGTCCTCCCCCATGACCTGGGCGATGATGCCGGCTTCGTTGGTGCCGTAGCTCACCAGGAGATTGCCGCTCACCCTCTCCAGAGCGGCCCGCCGCAGCCCGTCCGGCACGATGCTGCCCCCCACCGTGAGAACGCGCAGATGCGGAAAGCGGATGGCCCTGCTCCCCATGGCGAGGCGTGCGAGGCCAGCCAGGCCGTTGGGGGTGATCACGGACCAGGTGACCTGGTGCCGGTCGAGGAGGCCAGCCAGCTCCTCGCTCGAGGCGCAGCGGTCGAAGACGATGGTGGCACCCTGCCCGAGGCACCAGAACAGGGCGCTCTTGCAGGTGGCAAAGTCGAGCCTGGCGGGCGAGAAGAAGACGTCCTCGGCACGCACGGCGGTTGCCGCCGGATGGCGCCGCCAGCGCGCCAGCATGTCCGCATGGCTCAGCGTGAAGGTCTTGCGGGTGCCGGTGGTGCCGGAAGAGTGGCAGATCATGAAGGGCTGGCAGCCGCCCTCGTGCCGCGGCCCCGCCGCCACCTCCCCTGCCTTGGCGAGCCACGCGGGATCGGAATGGAGCACCGGCAGGCCGGCCTCGCCGGCATCTGCCACGTCGCCCGCCACGAGCACAACGCCAAGCTCGCGCGCCGTGGCACGGCGCATGGCCGGTGGATCGGTGGGTGCGAGCGCCACCTGCACCGCCCCGATCCGGGCGAGGGCGAGGGCGGCCACGAGGTGCCACAGCGGGCGGCCGAAGGTCAGCCCGACGGTCTGGCCGGGCGTGACGCCCCGGGCCACGAACGCGGCTGCCGCGCGCCGCACGGCGCGCTCCAGCGTCGCGAAGTGAACGGGCTGGCCACGGGCCAGCACGGCAACGGCGTAGGGTCGTTCACGAGCCTGGCGGGCAAGACCGTCACTGACGTTCAAAGGCATGAACAAGGGCACCCGATGACGATGGGGCATTCGCGTTAGCACAACTTCTGCGTGCTCGCGAGAGACTTATTTCGCTTTGTCAGCTCCCGCCCGCTCGCCGCGCAGCACGCCATTGATCTCCGCCCCGAAAATCAAGGTCACAGCGCTCACATAGAGGAAGATCAGCGTGGCGATGGTGCCGGCGAAGCTGCCGTAGACGGGGGTGAGCTTGCCGACCCCGCGCAGCGTCCAGGACAGCAGGGCGGCGGCGGCCAGCCACAGGACGGGGCCGACGAGAGCGCCCGGAAGGACGGTGCGCCAGCGCTGCGGCAGATCGGGCAGCCAGTGGTAGCAGACGGTATAGAGCACCACGAGCACCACGAAGGCCACGCCATAGCGGACGAACAGCCACAACCAGCCCTGCAGCACCGGCTCGTCGACCACCTGGTCGAGCAGGGTCGCCAGATAGGGCAGCACCACCACCGAGCTGAAGGCCAGCACGGTCGCGACCGTCCCCAGGAAGGTGAAGACCATCACCTTGATCCGCGCCTTCCAGAAGCTCAGCCCTTTCTTGACGCCATAGGCACGGTTGAGGGCGATGCGGATCGCCTGGGCGCCCGAGGAGGCGGCCCACAGCGTGCCGATGAAGCCCACCGTCAGGAGAGTGCGGCTGGGCTCCCCCAGCACCTCGTCGACCACCGGCCCGAGCGCCTGGGCCACCGCCGGCGGCGCGTAGTCCAGCAGGGTCTTGATGAGCTCCGCCGCGGCGCCGGGCTCGCCCAGCAGGCTCGCCGCCTTGGAGAGGAACAGCACGAAGGGGAACATCGCGAGCACCACCGAGAACGCCACGTGCCCCGCCTGGTTGGCGCTCTCGTGCCGGACATAGTTGATGAAGGCCTGGAGGAAGACGGGCGCGCCCGGCACGCGGCCGACCATTCCCCGCAGAGATGCGAGAGCGCGCTGGATCATGCCGCCCTGCCGGTCCTTCCTGCCTCCGCCCATCCGCTCCCCGCCCGCTGCCCCGACGCGACCGCCGCCCGCGACGGCGGGCTGCCCGCCTCAGTCAGGTCGTACGCCGCCATCCACGTCCTGGATGATGCCGACACCATAACCGTTCGGCATCACCAAAAGTGCCGCCTCCCCCGGATCCTGCCCGGTGCCGCACCGCCGGCAGCGCCGCGGATCTGGTTCAGCCGCCGGCGGTTGCGCCGCCCGTCTCACGGCATGAGCTGGCCGCCATTGACCTCGAGGACCTGACCGGTGACGTAGCCGCCGAGCCGCGGCGAGGCGAGGTAGAGGAAGGCCCCGGCGCAGTCCTCGGCAGTGCCCAGCCGCTGGAGCGGGATCCGCCTGCGGGTGGCCTCCAGCTTGTCGGGGGTGGAGTAGACCTCGTGGAAGCGCGTGGTGATGGTGCCGGGCGAGACGGCGTTGACCCGGATCCCCTCGGAGGCCAGCTCGGCCGCCAGCGAGCGGGTGAAGGTCGAGACGAACGCCTTGGCGGCGCTGTAGAGGCTGGAGCCGGCGCTGCCGCCGGTGCGCGCCGAGATCGAGGTGACGTTGACGATGCTGCCGCGGCTCTGGCGCAGCGCCGGCAGGGCCTCGCGGCAGGCCACCACCACCGAGCGGGCGTTGAGGTCGAAGACGGCGTCGAGATCCTCGGGCTGCATGTCGGCCAGCGGAACGCGGGCCACCATGTGGCCGGCATTGTTGACCAGCACGTCGAGGCCGCCCAGCGCCGCGACCGCCTCCACCACGGTGCGGCGCACCTCGCCCATCGCCCGGAAGTCGCCACGCAGGAGCGCCGCCGCCCCGGTCTCCCGGGCGAGCCTGTCCGCGTCCTCCTCGTGGGCATGCCAGTGCAGCGCTACCCTCGCTCCTGCCGCGGCGAAGGCGCGCACCGCTGCGGCACCGATGCCGCTGCTGCCGCCGGTGACCAGCACCCGCTTGCCCTCGAGGCCGAGATCGTAGCCGCTCATACCGTCCTCCCGCTCCTGTCCATGCAGCCGCCGCCGCGGCCGTTGTCGCGCGGTGCCCGCTGGCCTACCTAGGCGCCAGCCCGCGAGCTTCCAGCAAAGAGGCCCTGCCATGACCGCGCCGCGTCTCGCCGGCGGAATCGGCGTCCTCGCCGACCGCTACGATGCCTTCATCCTCGACCAGTGGGGCGTGCTCCACAACGGATCGCAACCCTATCCCGGCGCCGTCGAGGCGGTGCATCGCCTGAAAGAGGCGGGCAAGCGGGTGGCGCTGCTCTCCAACTCCGGCCGGCGCGCCGCCCACAACCGCGCAATGCTGGCCCATCTCGGCTTCGAGCCCGCCGACTTCGACGGGATCGTGACCTCGGGCGAGGCTGCCTGGCGGGTGCTCTCCCGCGGCCTGCCGCCCTTCGACGGGCTCGGCCGGCGCTGCTACCTGATCACCCGCGGCGGCGACCGCGCGGTGGTCGAGGGGCTTGGGGTCGAGCTGGTCGAGGACCCGCACGAGGCCGATTTCCTCTTCGCCTCGGGCGTCGACAGTCCGGAGATGGGCCTCGAGGACTACAAGGCCGCCCTCGACGTCGCGGCCCGGCGCGGCCTGCCGCTGCTCTGCTCGAACCCCGACCACTGGGCCCCCAGCAGCGACGGGCTGGTGCTGGCGCCGGGCGCGCTGGCAGCCTATCACGCGGTGCAGGACGGACAGGTCCTCTATGTCGGCAAGCCGCACCGGCCGATCTACGACGCCTGCTTCGAGATCCTGGACGGCGTCGCCCGCGAGCGGATCGTCGCAGTGGGCGACAGTTTCGAGCATGACGTCAAGGGCGCCAACAATGCCGGCATCGACGCCTGCTTCGTGGCCGGCGGCCTGCACGCGGCCGAGCTCGACGGCCTCGAGGGCGAAGCCTGCGAGCAGGCCGTGGCCGAGCTCGCCCGCCGGCACGAGGCCCGCGCCGCGTGGGTGGTGCCGGCCTTCCGCTGGTAGGGACGGCACCCCGCCCGTCATGGCACGTCAAGGAAAGGCAGTCACCGCATGACGCGCGTCCTGTGCGTCGGGCACGCCGTGCTCGACCAGGTCTTCGACTTCGCCGCGCTGCCGCTCGAGCCCGGCAAGCATCTGGCCCGGGGCTACCGCATGGTGGGTGGCGGCATGGCGGCCAACGCCGCCTGCGCGGTGGCGCGGCTCGGCGCTGAGGCGCTCTTGATGAGCCGCATCGGCGGCGATCCGGCGGGGGCCGCCATTCTGGCCGAGCTGGATGCCTGCGGCGTGGCGACCGGTGCCGTCGAGCGGGTGGCGGGGCTGCCCTCCTCGATCTCGGCCATCGCGGTGGCGGAGGATGGCGAGCGGCTGCTCTTCAATCACACCGACCGGCGCCTTCTGGAGGAGGCACCGGCCCCGGCCGAGGCGGGCTTCGGCGTCTTCGACGCGTTGATGGCCGACTGCCGCTGGCCGGCCGCCGCGGCCGCGGGGCTGGAACTCGCCCGCCGGCGCGGCGTGCCGGCAGTGGCCGACATCGACCATCCGCTCGCCTCCGCGTTCGCCGCGCGGATCCTCGGGGCGGCGAGCCACGTCGTCTTCAGCCGCGACGGGCTCAAGAAGGCCACCGGCTGCAGCGGCGTCGAGGAGGGCCTGGCGTGGGCCGCGGCCCGCACCGGCGGGCTGCTGGCGGTGACGCTGGGGGCCGATGGCGTGCTCTGGCGCGACGGCGAGCGGCTCGAGCTGCTGCCGGGCTTCGCGGTCACCGCGGTCGACACGATGGGGGCCGGCGACGCCTTCCACGGCGCCTTGGCGCTGGCCCTCGCGGAGGGCCAGGCATGGACCGCCTCGCTGCGTTTCGCCGCAGCGACAGCGGCCTTGAAGGTGACCCGCCCGGGCGGCCGCGAGGCCTATCCGGGGCGGGCCGAGGTGGAGGCCCTGCTCGGCTCCACCTGAAGCCTCGCGACCCGGCGGCTCAGGCGGCCGCCAGGCGGGCCTGCCTGAAGCTCACCAGCCGGCGGCGCTGCTCGCACCACAGATTGAGGCGCAGACAGCCCAGGCTCTGGCGCAAGGTGATGCGGCCGACCTCGCGCAGCTCGGGATGGTCGCGCAGCACCTCGGGCAGCCGGTAGCTGGGGATGCGGCTGCACAAATGGTGAATGTGGTGCATGCCGATATTGAGGGTCAGCCAGCGCAGCGGCGTCGGCAGGTCGTAGTGCGAGCTGCCGTGCAGGGCGCCGTCATGGAAGTCCCAGCCCTTCTGGTCCTCCCAGTAGGTGTCCTCGTACTGGTGCTGGACGTAGAACAGCCAGACCCCGGCGGTGGCCGCCAGCAGCATGACCGGCAGGTGGATGGCGAGGAAGGGCCCCACGCCGATCAGCATCATGAGGCCGGCGATCAGGGCCGCCACGGCGAGGTTGGTGGCGAGCGTGCTCATCCACATCTCGCGGCCGCGCAGATAGCCCAGCGGCAGACGGTAGCTCAGCAGGAACACCCAGATCGGGCCCAGGCCGAACAGCACCAGCGGGTTGCGGGCGAGCCGGTAGCGCAGCCGGCCGAGCAGCGGCAGCGCCTCGTACTCGCGCACCGTCAGGGTCCACACGTCGCCCGTGCCGCGGCGGTCGAGATTGCCGGTGGTCGAGTGATGCACGTTGTGCACCCGCCGCCAGTAGCCGTAGGGCGTCAGGGTGAGGATGCCGATAAGCCGGCCGGTCCAGTCGTTGAGGCGGCGGTTGGCGAAGAACGAGCCGTGGCCGCAATCGTGCTGGATCATGAAAAGCCGCACGAGAAAGCCGGCAGCGGGCAGGATCAGCAGCATGCCGGGCCAGAACGCGGCGCGCAGGCTGAGCCATGCGCCGATCCACGAGGCGAGGAAGGCAGCGGCCGAGACGGCGAGCTCGAAGATGCCGCGCCCCAGCACCGGCTCGCGATAGCGGGCGAGCCGGGTGGTCCAGGCGCGGGAGCCGTCCTCGGCGGACGGCCGTGAAGAGATCGACATGAGCCGGGGGTCTCGCGGTAAGAGCAAGTTTCAGGCGACGAGCGAACCTCGAGGTTTGATGCCGCTCTGGCCACCGAAGGTCAAATGGTTCCCGCGCCCCCCGGCGGTAGGGGTCGGCGCTGCGGCGGTGGGCCGCGCATGCGCAAAAGGGCCCGGCGCGCCGTGGCGGCCGGGCCCTTTTGCTGCCGGCAAGTCCGGCTCAGGCCTTGTAGTAGCGCTCGGCGCGGCGCTGCGCCTCGGCGGCCGCCTCCTTGGGCGTCATGCTGCCGGCACAGACCGACTGGAACATGCCCAGCACCACGTAGTCTGCCTTACAGGCCGAGGCGGCCTCGCCCGGCGTCCCCTTCCAGCTCTGCGGCATGGCCTTGCGCAGCACGTTCTTGTAGGGCTCGTGCTTGGGGTCGGAGGTCCACACCGGGCTCTCGTCATAGGCCGCGAGCGGGTGGCACCAGTAGCCGATGGAGGCCTCCATCCACGGCACGTACTGCTCCTTCTCCATCATGAAGCGCAGATATTCCTTGGCCGCGTTGGGATAGTCGGTGTGCGCCATCACCATGGCGTTGATGACCAGGCTGCCCTGGCTGGGCTTGCCCAGCGGGCCGATCGGGTAGTCGGCGTGGAACGTGTCCTCGGCCAGCTCGCGCATGCGCGGATCGTCGGAGTTCTTGGCTGCGTAGTAGACCGAGATGCCGTTGCCGGTGAGGCTGATGTCCCCGGAGAGATAGGTCTTGTTGTTGGACGGATCGAGCCAGGCGAGCGTGCCGGGGATGAAGGTCTCGTAGAGCTCGCGGGCGTACTCGAGCGCCTCGTAGGTCCTCGGATTGTCGATGATCACATTGTCCTGCTCATCGACCAGCGAGCTGTCGAAGCCCCACAGGATCCAGTCGGTCCAGCCGCCGTCGCCGACCGCGTTGCCGAGCGCGAAGCCCACCGGATGGCCCACCTTCTTGAGCCCCTGGCAGAGCTTGAGGAAGCCGGGGAAGTCGCTCGGGAAGGTGTCGAAGCCGGCCTTCTCGACCGACGAGCGGCGATAGACCATGGTGCTGCCGCTGCCGCCGATCGGCATGGCGATCCACTGGCCTTCCTGGTTCTTGCCGTAGATCTCGCAGACCGGGAACCAGCCGCCGTACTTCTTGCCGAGATAGGTCGCCAGATCGTCGAGCGGGAGCATCCGCCCCGGGAACATGTGCGGGTCTTCCTGCCATGCCAGGATCACGTCGGGGCCGCTGCCGACGCTGGCGGCGACCGCCGTCTTGGGCCGCAGATCGGCCCAGCTCTCCTGCTGGACAATCACCTCGACGCCGGTCTGCTCGGTGAATTTCTTGCTGTTGGCCAGCCACAGCTCCTCGTCGCCCTTGACGAACTTGCTGGGCCGCAGCACCCGCAGCTTGGCGCCCTTCTCGATTGGATAGCTGGGCGGCTGCACATCCGCCACGGGCACCTGCGCCCGAAGCGCGCGCCCGCCCGGGAGCATCGCGCCGGCGGCAGCACCGAGCCCCAGGATGAGTCCGTCTCTACGGGTGAGTTTCGCCATCAAAACCTCCCTGTCTCGTGGTCTTGTTCTGCTTTCGGCGGTTCCTGGCCCGACCGCGCCGGCATCCTCGCCCCGCGCGACGGTCCATGCAACCCCGGATCGAGCCGGACCGCCGTCTCCGCCCGCCCGAGGACGTGCAGAACCGGCCTCGCCGCCGATGCCGGGGAACCGGACCGGCGCTCCGCCCGTTGCGGCGAAAGCCCATCAGGGTCCGCAGGGAGGCTCACCGCCATGGTCGCCGAGACCACCAGCCGCGTCGCCGACAACACGCCCGAGCACGTCAATGCCTGGATCCGCTGCTGCACCGAGCAGAGCGTCCACCATCTGGCCGAGAACCCCGACCTGATCTCCATGAGGCTGCGTCAGCTCGACCGCGAATGGAACGTCGAGCGGGCGCTCGAGGCCAATGCCGCGAGTTTCGCTCTCTTCGGCCTGGTGCTGGGGCTGCGCAAACGGGGCTGGCTCGGCCTGCCGATCGGCGTCGCCGGCTTCCTGCTGCAGCATGCCGTGGAGGGATGGTGCCCGCCGCTCAGCGTGCTGCGCCGGCTGGGCTTCAGAACATCGCGGGAGATCGAGGAGGAGCGCGGCGCGCTCAAGGCCCTCAGGGGTGACTTCGCTGTCCTCCCCGCCGACGCGCCGGCAGCCGAGCGGGCGCGTCGGGCGCTGGAGGCCGCCCGCGCCCGCTGACCGGCCGGCCCGGGAGGCCTAGACCAGGGCCGGGCCCATCAGGGTGTCGGGCAGCCAGGTGGCGATGCCGGGGAACAGGCAGAGCAGCACCATGCCCAGCACCATGAGCAGCATGAAGGGCAAGGAGCCCTTGAGGATGGTGGTGAGCGGCACGTCCGGCGCGATACCGTTGATGACGTAGAGGTTGAGGCCCACCGGCGGGGTGATCAGGCCCAGCTCCATGTTGACGGTCAGCATGACGCCGAACCAGATCGGGTCGAAGCCGGCCGAGGTCACAATCGGCAGCATGATCGGCGTGGTCATGAGGATGATGGCGGCCGGCGGCAGGAAGCAGCCGGCGACCAGCAGGAGCAGGTTGATCCAGCCCAGCAGCACCCAGCGATTGACCTCGAGCACGGCGATCCACTCGGCCAGCGCCTGGGTGACGTAGAGGCTGGCCAGCATGTAGCCAAACAGGATCGAGGTGGCGATGATCATGAGGATCATCACCGATTCCTTGAGGGTGTCGCGGAAGATCGGCCAGAGCTCGCGCCAGCGCCACACCCGGTAAACCAGCGCCACCAGCAGCAGGCAGAGCATGGCGCCGACGCCGGCGGCCTCGGAGGGGGTGGCCACGCCGCCATAGAGCGCCCACACCACGCCCACGATGACCACCACGAAAGGCAGCACCCGAGGCAGCGCGGCCAGCCGCTCGCGCAGGCTGTAGCGGCGGTCGGCGTCCGCCAGCGGCCCCTGCCGCCACGAGACGAACAGCGCCCAGGCGGAAAAGAGGCCGGTGAGCATCAGGCCCGGCATCACGCCGGCGAGGAACAGCCGGCCGATCGAGCTCTCGCTGGCGATCCCGTAGAGGATCATGGTGATCGAGGGCGGGATCAGGATGCCCAGCGTGCCGCCAGCGGCGATGGCACCGGTGGCAAGGCCGGTGTTGTAGCCGCGCCGGCGCATCTCCGGGATGCCCATCTTGCCGATGGCCGCACAGGTCGCGGGCGACGAGCCGGTGAGTGCCGCAAAGAGGGCACATGCGCCGATATTGGCGACCGCGAGGCTGCCTGGCAGGCGGTGCAGCCAGCGCGCCAGCGCCTCGTAGAGATCGCTGCCGGCGCGCGACGAGGCGACGGCTGCTCCCATCATCACGAACATCGGGATCGAGACGAGGGTGAAATCCTCGAGGCCGGCAAAGAGTGTGTCGGCGGTCGCCATCACGCCGTACCAGCCGTCGAACAAAGCGATGAAGCCGAAGGCGACGATGCCCAGCGCGAACGCCACCGGCGTGCCGGTGGCGAGCACCAGCACGGTCACGAGACAGATCACCAGACCCAGCGCGAGCGGGCTCATGCCTCGGCTCCGCCCGGCAGGGCGCCGAAGGGCGGCACCCGGCCGGTGGCGATCGCCCAGACCTCGGCCACGTACTGCAGGCTCAAAAGCAGGCTGCCGACGGGCAGCGAGAGATAGGGGATCCAGAGCCGGGCCCGCCAGACCGAGCTCGTCTCCCAGCCACCCGCCCAGGCCTCCCACCACCATTCGATGCTGGTGATGAACACCAGGACGCAGAAGACGAGGCCGATGAGCGAGGCCGCGAGGCCCAGCACCCGCTTGGCCCGCGGGCCGAGCCACAGCGGCACCAGCTCGACATTGACGTGGCCGCGCAGCAGCAGCACGTAGGGCGCGCCCAGGAAGGTCGCGGCGACGAGGCTGAAGGTCACGAACTCGTTCTGCCAGATTGCCGACTGGCCGAGCGCATAGCGCACGAACAACATCTGGCAGACGACCAGCACGGCCAGGAGGATCAGCCCGGCTGCGACATAGCCGGAGAGCCGGGACAGCCAGCTCACGGCGGCGGCGTAGCGCTCCATCCCCTTTCCTCTTTCCGTTACCCTGCCTCGCGCGCCCCGCGCCTCACTCCACCTCGAGCGCCATGTCGATGAGCTCCTGTCCGTTGGGGACCTGCTCCGCAAAGCTCTTGTAGGAGGTACGCCGCGCCACCTCGCGCCACATCTCGGCCTGCTCGGGGGTCATCGTCACCACCTCGACGCCGGCCTTCTCGAAGGTAGCGACCAGCTCCTCGTCGAGCTTGCGGCTCTCCTCGGCGAAATAGTCCTCGGCTTTCTTGGCCGCCTCCATCAGCGCCTCTCGCTGCTTCTCGTCGAGCCGGTCGAAGCTGCGCTTGGACATCAAGACGGGCTCGTACATGAACCAGAGCGCGTTCTCGCCGGGTGCGGTCAGGCACTTGAGCTGCTCGTAGAGGCGGAACGACACGAAGCTGCCGCTGGAGGTGTCGGTGGCCTCGGCGACGCCGGTCTGCAGCGCGCTGTAGACCTCGTTGCTGGGGATGTTGATGATCGAGGCGCCGGCCCCGGCCCACATCTCGGCGAAGGTGGCGCCGGCCGAGCGCGCCTTGAGGCCCTGCACATCGTCGGGCTCCAGGATGCACTTGTCCTTGCTGCCGAAGCCGCCCGCCAGCCAGGCGTCGGCCAGCACCACCACCCCGGCCTCCTCGATCTCCTTCTTGATCTCGGCCATGAAGGGCGATTCGTTGAGGCGCCTCGCATGAGCGTGGTTCTTGACCAGGCCCGGCATCAAGGTGGCGCCGAAGGCGGCATGGCGGCCGCTCGCATAGTCGAGCGGGAACGAGGTGATGTCGATCTGGCCCTTGAGCATCGCCTGCCACTGCTCCTTGGCCTTGACCAGCGAGGCACCGGGATAGACGCGGATCTCGAGGCCGACATCGGCGGCCGCGACCTCGCGGGCGATCATCTGCACCATCTCGTCGCGCACGTCGCCCTTGCCGCCGGGAAACTGGTGCGAAGCCTTGAGGGTGGTGGCAGCCTCGGCGGCGCCGAAGGCGGCGAGGCAGGCAGCCGCCGCGAGGGCGGCGAGAACACGGTCGCGCATGGTAGCCTCCCATTCTTGTCGATCCTGCGAGCCGTGACCCGAACCGCGGTGGAGGTCAAGCAGCGAGGCAGACCCTGAGCCGCGAGAGGGCGGCCGATCCAGCAGCCTGGGGAGAAACGTCATGAAGGTCGGGATCGTCGGTGCCGGCATGGTCGGAGCCGCCACCGCCAATGCGCTGGTGCTGGGCCGGGCCGCCGACGCGATCGTGCTTGTCGACATCGACCGGCGCCGCGCCGAGGCCGAGGCCGAGGACGTGCGTCATGCAAGCCCCTTTGCCGGCGGTGCGCGCCTCTTGGCCGGCGACTGGGCGGACCTCGCCGGGGCGGGCGTCGTTATTATCGCCGCCGGCGTCGGCCAGAAGCCCGGCGAGAGCCGCCTCGAGCTGCTCGCCCGCAACGAGGCGGTGTTCGAGGACGTCATTCCGAAGGTTCTCGAGGCGGCGCCGGATTGCGTGCTGCTGGTCGCCACCAACCCGGTCGACGTGATGACCTCGGTCGCCACCAGGATCTCGGGCCTGCCGGCGGCCCGCGTCGTCGGCTCGGGCACGATCCTCGACACGGCCCGCTTCCGCGCCTGCCTCGCCGGCCATCTGGAGGTGGCGCCGGGCTCGATCCACGCCTACGTGCTGGGCGAGCATGGCGACAGCGAGGTCTTGTGCTTCTCGGCCGCGCATATCGGCGGCATCCCCCTGTCGGCCTTCGCGGCGCAGGCCGGGCGGCCGCTGGACGAGGCGGCGATGGCCCGGATCGACGAGGAGGTGCGACGCGCCGCCTACCGGATCATCGCCGGCAAGGGGGCTACATGGTACGGCATTGCGGCCGGCCTCGCCCGCATCGTCCGCGCCATCGATGCCGACGAGCGCGCCCTCCTGACCGTCTCCAGCGTGGGCGCGGCTGCCGACGGCGGACCGCCGCTGGCGATGTCCCTGCCCCGTCTCGTGGGCCGCGGCGGCATCCTGCGCACCCTCGAGCCCCGCCTCGATGCGCGCGAGCAGGAGCTGCTGCAACGGAGCGCCGCTGTGCTGCGCGCCGCCGTCGGGACCAGACCGGAGAGCACCCCGTGAAGCCGATCGTGACCCTGACCCCCAACCCCGCGATCGACGCCAGCTGCGAGGCCGATCAGGTCGTGCCGCTGCGCAAGATCCGCACCGGCAACGACAGCTACGATCCGGGCGGCGGCGGCATCAATGCGGCCCGGGTAATCCGCGAGCTGGGCGGCGAGGCCTTCGCCGTCTATCTGGCCGGCGGGCTCACCGGCGATGCGCTCGACGGGCTGATGCGCCATCATGGTGTGCCGTTCCACAGGGTACGCTGCGCCGGCATGACCCGGGTGAGCCACGCCGTCTTCGAGCGCCGCAGCGGCCAGGAGTTCCGCTTCACACCGGAAGGCCCGGCCATCACCGCCGGTGAATGGCGCGAGATGCTGGCCTTTCTCGAGCTCCTCGATCTCGACCTCGTGGTGGCGAGCGGCAGCCTGCCGCCCGGCCTTCCCCAGGAGGCCTGGCTGGAAGTGGCCGAGACAGTGCATGGCAAGGGCGGACGGCTGGTGGTGGACACGTCGGGACCGGCGCTGCGGTCTATGATCGAGGCCGGTTGTTATCTCGCGAAACCGAACCTGGCCGAGCTGGAAACCCTTCTCGGCCGCCCCCTGCGCGAGCCGGCAGCGGTGGAGGGAGCGGCTCGCGAGCTGGTCGACCGCGGCCGCGTCGAGCTTCTCGCGGTGAGTCTGGGCAAGGACGGAGCGCTGCTCGCCGGCTCGCACGGCGTGACCCGCCTCGCCGCCCCCGCCGTGCCGGTCCGCAGCGCCGTGGGTGCCGGCGACAGCTTCCTTGCCGCCATGGCGCTCGCCCTGTCGCGAGGCACATCACCCCCCGATTCCCTGGCCTGGGCGGTTGCCGCAGGCGCCGCAGCCGTGCTCACCCCGGGCACCAGCCTGTGCCGCCGCGCCGACGTCGAAAGCCTCCATCGGGAGATCGCCGGAGGTCGCGCCGGCTCCCCGGCCCCGTGACAGAGGCGCGGGGAGCCTGCGGTCGCTGCGGCGTGCCTATTGCGTCGTGGCGGGCGGCGGCTCGGTGGTCGCCGGCGGCGCGGTCGTCGCCGGGGGCGTGACGGGTTCGGTAACCGGCGCCGGCGTCTCGCCGGCGAAGCCGAACAGGTAGATGAGGATCACCACGACCACGACTGCCGCGATGATGTACCAGAGCCGGTTTCCAGACAGCATCCTGCCTCCGCTCCTTCGAGGGCTGGGACTTCGAGCCCGTATCCTCTCATGGACGCGGCAGCGGCGGCAAATGTTCCGGCAAGGGCCGGCGGCCGCGGCAATGCCTCAGTTCATGCCGCGCTCGAAGGTCTGCCGGTAGGCGAACAGGCCGGTGGCTCCGCCGGTGTGGAGGAAGACGATGTTGTCGTTCCTGGAGAACTGCCCCTTGCGGACCAGGTCGATCAGGCCGGCAGCACCCTTGCCGCTGTAGACCGGGTCTAGCAGCAAGCCCTCGTGGCGAGCGAAGAGCTGCACCGCCTCCCGCATGCCGTCGGTCGGAACGCCGTAGCCGCCGCCCACATAGTCGCAGTTGGCGACCACCTTCGAGCGGTCGATGCCGCCCCGGACCTCGAGCTTCTCGGCGACCCGGCAGGCGAGATTGTAGACGTTCTCCTCCTGCTTCGCCTTCGGCGCACGCACCCCGATGCCCAGCACCGGGATATGGCTGTTGAGGGCCTCGAAGCCGGTCACGAGGCCGGCCTGGGTGCCGGCCGAGCCGGTGGCGTGCACCAGATGGTCGATCCTGAGGCCGCGCTCATTGGCCTG
Source organism: Marinimicrococcus flavescens (assembly GCA_029211145.1). Classification (GTDB taxonomy): domain Bacteria; phylum Pseudomonadota; class Alphaproteobacteria; order Geminicoccales; family Geminicoccaceae; genus Marinimicrococcus; species Marinimicrococcus flavescens. Next base: position 13,193 of record JARGEQ010000091.1, on the reverse strand, counting down.
GTAGGTGAGCTCGATGGCGCAGTTGACGTAGCCCAGCGCCCCGGTCTCGTTGGAGCCGCCGCCGGGGATCAGATAGGGCTTGCCGCCGCCGCTGCGCACCTCCTCGGCCACCGGCTCCATGGCGACGTTCATGTCGCCGCCGGCTGGATAGGGCCGCAGCTCGGCGCCAAACAGCCGGTCGAGCAGCACGTTGCCGTTCTTCAGATAATCCTCGTCGTCCGTCTCGACCCGATTTTCCAGGAGGATGATGCAGCGCAGGCCCAGCTTCGCGGCAATCGCCGCGGTCTGTCGGCCGTGATTGGTCTGCACGGCACCCTGGGTGATGATGGTGTCGGCGCCCCGAGCCACGGCGTCGGCCATCAAGAACTCGAGCTTGCGGGTCTTGTTGCCGCCGGTGGCAAGCCCGGTGCAGTCGTCGCGCTTGACCCAGAGCCTGGGCCCGCCGAGCGCCCTGCTCAGGCTCTCCATCGGCTCGAGCGGCGTGGGCAGGTGAGCGAAATGCAGGCGGGGAAAGCGTGCGAGATGCATCGGGGCCTCCTTGATCTGGGTTCTCGCCTATGGCGTGCGGCGATGACGGTCAACCGGCAGAAGGCGCGTGGTCACCCTGCACCGGCAGTGGACGGCGGCGTTTGCCATAGGCGACCGTGGCCTCGGCGAGGATGGCGGTGCTGTCGACCAGCGGCCGCGAGAGGTCGCCCTCGCCCAGCACCAGCGGCACCTCGGTGCACGCGGCGATCACCGCCTCCGCACCCCGCGCGATCAGCGCCTCGCCCAGCGCCCGCATGCCTTCGGCCACGGCCCCGCCCCGCTCGCCGGCCTTGATCGCGTACATCAGCTCCATGAACCGCGCCTGCTCGGGCTCGTCCGTCACCACCGGCTCGAAGCCGTGACGGCGCAGCGCCTTCTCGTAGAGGCCCGCCTGGCGGCAGCCGCCGGCAGCGAGCACCCCGAAGCGGCGCGCCCCGGGCAGGCGGCGGGCCAGCGCGGTGCAGGTCTCCTCGACGATGCTCACGAAAGGCACCCGCACCCCTGCGCGGATCCCGGCCTCGTAGAAATGCGCGGTGTTGCAGGCCATCACGAGAAAATCCGCACCGGCCGCCTCGAGCCGCTGCGCCATGGCGACCAACGCCGGGCCCGAGGATGGCCCGCGGCTGGCGATGGCGTCGTTGCGGTTGGAAACCTTGGGATTGCAGTCGATCAGGAGATGCAGGTGCTCCTGGTCGCTGCGCGCCCCGCTCAGCCTCAGCACCTTGCCCATGAAGTCCAAGGTCGCCTCGGGCCCCAGCCCGCCCAGCACCCCCACCGTCAGATCGTCCTGCGCCTCCTTCATATCCTGACCAACGCCTCCCCTGAATATCGTGCGCCCTGCTGGTCGCGCCGCTTTCGCCGCCGGCAATCTTGTCTAGCCGCTGTGCGAGGGCTTGCCCATGAGCGCGAGGGGGCGATGATCGTCCGGTCCGCAGCATTGTCAGCCGCCGGCAGCTTCGCTAGGCAGCCCTTCGCCTCGGCCCGCCCATCCCGCCCACCCTGCGAGGATCCCATGCGCCACCTGACCGTCGTCGATCACCCCCTCGTCCAGCACAAGCTCACGCTGCTGCGGATGAAGCAGACGCCCACCGCCGAGTTCCGCCGGCTGGTGAACGAGATTGCGCTGCTGCTGGCCTACGAGATCACCCGCGACCTGCCGCTCGAGGAGGTCCCGATCGAGACACCCCTCATGCCGGCCCGGAGCAAGGTGCTGGCCGGCAAGAAGGTGTGCATCGTGTCGATCCTGCGGGCCGGCGACGGCCTGCTCGAGGGCATGCTGGACCTCATCCCTTCGGCCCGGGTCGGCCATATCGGCCTCTACCGCGATCCTGTGACCCTGCAGCCGGTCGACTACTACTACAAGGTCCCCCAGGACATCGCCGAGCGGCCGGTGATCGTCGTCGACCCGATGCTGGCCACGGCCAACTCGGCGGCACGGGCCATTGCCCGGCTCAAGGAAAGCGGCGCCCGCGACATCAAGTTCGCCTGCCTGCTGGCAGCCCCCGAAGGTCTCGCGCGGATGAAGGAGGCCCACCCCGACGTGCCCGTCTTCACCGCCTCCCTCGACGACGGGCTCGACGACCACGGCTATATCCTGCCCGGCCTGGGCGATGCCGGCGACCGGCTGTTCGGGACGAAGTGAGGGAATGCGTCGGGCAGGCGGCCCGGCCCGACGCACGCCGCTCAGCACATGTACTGGCCGCCATTGATGGTGATCGTCGAGCCGGTGATGAAGCCGGCATCCTCGCTGGCGAGGAAGGTGACGCAGCGTGCCACCTCCTCGGGCTCGCCCAGCCGGCCCACCGGGATCTGCGGCAGGATCTTGGCCTTGAGCACGTCCTCGGGCACGGCACGGACCATCTCCGTGCCGATATAGCCGGGTGCCACGACGTTGACGGTGATGCCCTTGGCGGCATTCTCCTGGGCCAGCGATTTGCTGAAGCCCACCACCCCGGCCTTGGCCGCGGCGTAGTTGGACTGGCCGAACTGCCCCTTTTGCCCGTTGATCGAGGAGATCGTGATGATGCGGCCGAAGCTTCGCGCCCGCATGCCCTCGATCACCAGCCGGCTGAGGTTGAAGACCGAGTCGAGATTGGTGCGGATCACCGACTGCCACTGCTCGGCGGTCATCTTGTGGAGCGTCGTGTCGCGGGTGATGCCGGCATTGTTGACCAGCACGTCGACCGGCCCGAGCGCATTCTCGACCGCCGCGATTCCCTGTCGGCAGGCCTCGAAGTCGCCCACGTCCCATCTGAAGACCGGGATGCCGGTCTTGCTCTCGAAGGCACGCGCCGCCTCCTCGTTGCCGGCGAAGCTCGCCGCGACCTTGTAGCCCGCCTCCTTGAGACCGACGGAGATGGCGGCGCCGATGCCCCGCGTCCCCCCCGTCACCAGAGCAACTCGCGTCATCGATCTCTCCCTTCGCGGACGTCAGCCTCGTTTCCGGTTCGCCGGCTTCAGGCCGGTCTTCCTCGTGCCGCGCAAGGCGGGCGGCAAGGCCGCCCGCCCCACCGGATCAGCTGCGCTCGACGCACATGGCGATGCCCATGCCACCGCCGATGCACAAGGTGGCGAGACCCTTTTTAGCGTCGCGCTTTTGCATCTCGTGCAGCAGCGTCACGAGGACCCGGCCGCCCGAGGCGCCGATGGGATGGCCCAGCGCGATGGCGCCGCCATTGACGTTCACCTTCTCGGTATCCCAGCCCATGTCCTTGTTGACCGCCAGCGCCTGGGCGGCGAAGGCCTCGTTGGCCTCGACGAGGTCGAGATCCTCGACCGTCCAGCCGGCCTTATCGAGGGCCTTGCGCGAGGCCGGGATGGGGCCCGTGCCCATGATCGAGGGATCCACGCCGGCCTGGGCCCAGGAGACGATCCGCGCCAGCGGCGCCAGGCCACGACGGCTGGCCTCCTCCGCGCTCATCAGCACCAGGGCAGCGGCACCGTCGTTGATGCCGGAGGCATTGCCGGCGGTGACCGTGCCGTCCTTGGAGAAGGCCGGACGCAGCTTGGCCATGCCGTCGAGCGTGGCGCCCATGCGGGGATACTCGTCGGTGTCGACCACCACGTCGCCCTTGCGGGTCTTGATGGTCACCGGGACGATCTCGTCCTTGAAGCGCCCGGCCTTGATCGCCGCCTCGGCCTTGTTCTGCGAGGCCACCGCGAAGCGGTCCTGCTCCTCGCGGGTGAGCTGCCACTTCTGTGCGACGTTCTCGGCCGTGTTGCCCATGTGGTAGCCGTGGAAAGCGTCCATGAGCCCGTCCTTGAGCATGGAATCAACCAGCTCGAGGGCGCCCATCTTGGTGCCGTTGCGCATGTTCGCGCAGTGGGGCGCCTGGCTCATGCTCTCCTGCCCGCCGGCCACCACGATGCTGCTGTCGCCGCTCTGGATCGCCTGGCAGCCGAGTGCCACCGACTTGAGGCCCGAGCCGCACAGGATGTTGACCCCGTAGGCCGGCACCTCGACCGGCACGCCGGCATTGATCGACGCCTGGCGGGCCGGGTTCTGGCCCTGCGCTGCGGTCAGGATCTGTCCCATGATGACCTCGGAGACCTCGCCGGCCTCGACCCTGGCCCGCTCGAGCGCCGAGCGGATCGCGGTCTCTCCGAGATAATGCGCGGGCACGCCGCTCAGGGCCCCGTTGAAGGAGCCGATCGGCGTACGCGCCGCGCTGACAATGACCACGTCGGTCATGAACGGTGTCTCCGTGCCGATGTTCTGCTTGTCGTCCGCCCCTTTGTAGCTTTGCCGCGCTGCAGCGCGCAACGGCACCGGTCGTCACCCGAAGCGTCATACCCATTGGTGCGGGCCAGGCCGGCGCGGCCATTGGGGAAGAATTTCGGCAGCGAAACGCTTCGGCGTTAACTGTCGCTCAATCATTGGAGCCGAAACTCGCGGGGCGATGGGGATCGCCTCACCCTGGAGTTCGGCTCACATGACCATGTTTCGCAAGCTCTGGCAGGACGAAAGCGGTGCCACGGCCATCGAGTATGGCCTCATCGCGGCACTCATCTCGGTCGCCATCATCGCCACCCTGCAGGCGCTGCAGGGAAGCCTCGAGGACACCTTCAACGACATCAAGGCGGCGCTCGACGCCGCTGGCGGCTGACCGTCAGGCCATGCCCGGCCGCGACGTCGCGGCCGGGCATGGCGCCGTTGCCTCGCGATCCGCACCCAGGAAAGGCGGACCCCACCATGACACTGGATCCTCTGCAACCGGCCGGCTTGGGTTTTCTGCTGCTGCTCGCGCATGCCGCATGGAGCGATGTGCGTCGGCGCCGCATCCCCAATGCCACGGTGGCGGGACTTCTGGTGCTCTGGCTGGGTGCCGCCTTCCTGGGTGCCTCGTTCTCATGGCTCGATCCCGGCGGTGCGCTGCTCCTGTTGCTCGCTGGCACCTTGCTGTGGCGGCGCGACCTCCTCGGCGGCGGCGACGTCAAGCTTCTGGCAGTGGTCGGTCTGTGGCTGGGCGGCTCCGGCTTGTTGCCGCTGCTGCTCGGCTCCTGCCTGGCGGCAGGCGTGGTGGCGCTGGCTCAGCTCGCCCTCCCCCGGCTGACCCTCGTCCTCTCGCACACGCCGCTGCGACATGGCTTGGCCCTGCTGCCCTCGGAGCCGCCTGTCTCGCTGCCGTTCGGCCTCGCCGTCGGCGTCGCCGCCGCGGCGCTCTGGCTCGCCCCGGCTCTCTAGAGAAAAGAGGCCCTCATGCTTCGGCGCATTCTCCTCCCCGTCCTGGCGCTAGGTCTCGCCGTTGCCACCGCCGTCTATGCGCGCGGCTGGCTGGAAAGCCAGCGCCACGCCGCCGTTCCCGCCGCCACGGCGCCGGCGGCCGCCACCAAGACCGTGATGGTAGCCAATAGCGAGCTCGCGCCGGGGACCCTGCTGCAGCCGGGCCATCTGCGCTGGCAGCCATGGCCCGACGTCTCGGTGCCCGATAGCTACATCCTCGAAGGCGACCACACCGAGGAGGAACTGCTCGGCAGCGTGGTGCGCCATCCCCTGGCAGCAGGCCAGCCGGTCAGCCGAGGAAATCTGGTGCGTCCGGGCGACCACGGCTTCCTGGCGGCGGTCCTGACCCCTGGCACGAGAGCCCTCTCGGTGCCGGTCAACGACGCCTCGAGCAATGCCGGCCTCATCTTCCCCGGCGACAGGGTCGATCTCATCGTCACCCATTCGCTGGGCGACGACGAACGTGGCGGCCAGGCGCGCCGGGCCAGCGAGACCGTGCTCGAGAATGTCCGCGTGATCGCCATGGGGCGGCGCCTGACCGGCAGCGGCGGCGACGATGCCTCGGGGCAGGTGCGCACGACGACCCTCGAGGTATCGCCGGTAGGGGCCGAGAAAGTGGCGCTCGCCACCGAGCTCGGCAAGCTCTCCTTGAGCCTGCGCAGCCTCGCCACCCCCGAAGATGACGGGATCGCAACGGTCGACGCTGTCGAGCGGCCGGTGACCTGGGACGTCGACGTCAGCCGGGCGCTCGACAGCCGCGCCGCGCCGGCCGGCACCATCGTGGTGCTGCGCGGCGGAAGTGCCGCCAACGGGGGGACCGTCCAATGACCCGGTATATAGGCCTGCGAAAGCTCGTGGCGGCAGGCCTCTTGTGGGGCTCCCTCGTCTGCCCCGGCGCCGATACCGTCGGGGCCGCCGAGATACTGACCCCTGACGCCACCGTCACCCTGGGCGTGCATGAGGGTCGTGCGATCCGCCTGGCCGCCCCGGCCGAAGCAGTGTTCGTGGCCGACCCGGCGATCGCCGACGTGCAGGCGCAATCACCAACGCTGCTCTACTTGTTCGGCAAGAGGGCGGGCAAGACGAGCCTCTTCGCGGTCGCCGACGACCAGCGGGTGGTGCTCGGCAGCGAGGTCGTCGTGCAGCACAATCTCGCCGGTCTTCGTGAGACGCTGCGCAGCGCTGCCCCGGACACCGATCTCGCCGTGCAGTCGGTCGAGGGCGGCCTCATCCTCTCCGGCACCGTCGAGAGCGCCACCGAGGCGCAGGAGCTGCGGGAGATCGCCGGCCGCTACCTCGGCCAGGAGGAGACCCTCGTCAATCGCCTTCGGGTCGGCTCGCCCACCCAGGTGAGCCTGCATGTCCGCGTCGCCGAGGTATCCCGCGAGACCGCGCGGCTCTTCGGCGTCAACTGGGATGCCCTCTTCAGCCCCGGCGACTTCGTCTTCGGTCTCGCCACTGGCCGCCCCTTCGGCCCGGGTGGCGCGTCCTTCAACCGGTTGACCGACACGGGTGGCACGGCCGGCACCCTCTTCGGCGGATTCGCGTCGGGCCAGGTCAACGTGAACACGCTGATCGACGCGCTCGAAAACGAGGGATTGGTCACGGTGCTGGCCGAGCCGAACCTCACCGCCCTCTCCGGTGAGACAGCGAGCTTCCTCGCGGGCGGCGAGTTCCCGATCCCGGTCGGCGCTGACGACAACGAGATCCAGATCGAGTTCAAGCAGTTCGGCGTCAGCCTCGCCTTCACGCCCACCGTGCTCGCGCCCGACCGGATCAGCCTGCGGGTGCGCCCCGAGGTCAGCGAGATCAGCGACAAGGGGGCCATCCGCCTTCGTGATCTGGTCATCCCGGCGCTCGCCACGCGGCGGGCCGAGACGACCATCGAGCTCGCCAGCGGCCAGAGCTTTGCGGTCGGTGGACTGATCTCCAACGACACGCGCAGCAGCGTGCAGAAATTTCCGGGGCTGGGCGACCTGCCGGTGCTGGGCACGCTGTTCCGGTCGACCAGCTTCCAACGCAACCAGACCGAGCTCGTTATCATCGTCACCCCCTATCTGGTCCAGCCGACCACCCCCGACCGGCTTCGCACCCCTCTCGACCGGCTCCGCCCGGCCTCCGATCTCGAGCGCATCCTCAACGCCCGCCTCATCAAGGACGAGACGGCGCCGGGCGTCGCGGTGCCGGCCCCGGCACACCTGACCGGCGCCGCCGGCTTCATCCTGGAGTGACGCCATGCCGATCCTGTGCAGGGCGCTGCTGCGCCCATCCGAGTGGACGCTTGTGGTGCTGGGGCTGACCTTGGCCGCCTGCGCTCCCGTCGAGCCGCCGGTCCAGCACGAAGTGCCGCCGCGCCCGTCGGCAAGCCTTTCGAGCGCCCGGCATGAGGTGCTGTTCGCCCCCGGGCGCAGCGAACTCGCCGAAGCCGAGCGCAGCGTGTTGCGCCGCTTCCTCGCCACGCAGCCACCCGGTTCCGGCCGCACGGTACGGATCACCGGAGAAGCCGGCGGCCCACGCGACGGCGCGACCGGCCGGGCTGCAGAAGAACTGGCCCTCAGGCGGGCGCGCGCGGTGGCTCGCGAAGTGACGGCCTCGCTGTCCGGGCCCATCCGGGTGAGCATCGAGACCCGCACGGATTCGGGCGGGCGGGCGGCGCTGCTGACCTTGGAGACGGCCACCGCCGACGTGCCCGGCTGCCCGCAGCCAACCGCATTCCTCGCGTCCTCCGTTGGCGCCGACTGGCGCCTCGGCTGCTCCACCGCCTCCAACCTAGCAGCCATGGCAGCCTTCCCCGCGGATCTCGTGACGCCGGCGGCAATGGGCACTGCCGACGGCACACGCGAGGCCGAGGCCGTCGTTCGTCATCGCACCGACCGGGTAAAGGCCCTCTCCCAGGACAGGCTGCAGCCATGAGCAGTGTAGCGACCGTCAAGGAACCCACCACCGGCGTCGACCGTGGCCAGCTGCACGCGTATGTGCTTGACGACGAGACGAGGCGGACCATCGAGCAGGTCATCAGTGACCTGGTGATCCCTCATACGTCCGTGCGTCGGGGCGGCGTCGCCGAGGCAGTCGCCGAGCTGGGCCAGCGTCGTTCACCCCGCATTCTCTTGGTCGACGTCTCGGGCTCGGACCTTCCCCTCTCGCAGGTCAACGAGCTGGCCGAGGTCTGCGAGCCGGGCACCACGGTGATCGTCATCGGCGACCGTAACGACGTGGGGCTCTTCCGGGATCTGATGGCCCAGGGCGTGAGCGACTATCTGGTAAAGCCGATCAGCTCCGCCCTGCTGCAGCGTTCGGTCCTCGGTGCCAGCGAGAGCAGCGGCGCGCCGCGCCATACGACCCGCCTCGGCCGCATCGTCTCCGTCGTGGGTGCCCGCGGAGGGGTGGGCGCCACGCTGATCGCCACGAGCTGTGCCTGGGCCATCGCCAACCGCAAGCGGCGGCGTGTGGCGCTGCTCGATCTCGATCTGCAATTCGGCAGTGTGGCCCTGCATCTCGATCTCGACCCCTCGCACGGCCTGCGCGAAGCGCTGGAGAACCCATCGAGGATCGATGGCCTCTATCTCGAGCGCATCATGACGCGGCATTCCGACACGCTGCAGGTGCTCAGCGCCGAGGAAAAGCTGGACGAGACCGTCTATGTGGATCGTGAGGCCTTGTCCTTGCTGCTCGGGGAGCTGCGTTCCCGCTTCCATTTCGTCGTGGTCGACCTGCCGCGGCAGATGTCGGCTGCGACCCAGGAGCTGCTGGCGCTGACGACGGACCTGGTTCTGGTGAGTGACCTGTCGCTGGCGGGCATGCGCGACTGCAGCCGTCTGCTCCAGCTTGTGCCCGAAGCTAATGCTTCTTGTCAGATCACCATGGTGGCCAACCGCGTCGGCGAACATCGCCAGTCCGGGATGACGGCGGCCGACTTCCGCAAGGGCATCGGCCGCACCATCGACCATATGGTGCCCTTCGACCCCAAGGCGGTCGTCGAGGCTCTCAATGACGGGCGGGCCGTGGCGGCAGGCCGCGGCAGCACGCCGGCCGCGCTGGTGGCCATCGCCGAAGGCATTGTTGGGGGCGCGCCTGCGGCCGGCCGCGGCAGGCTTGCCTCGTTCCTTCGCAAGTGGCGGAGCTAAAGCGATGTTCGGTCGCAAGCACGAGCTCGAGCCCCGGCATGCAGCGGACGATCGTCATCCGCCCGCGGCGGAGAGGCCCGAGACGAAAAATCCGCCGCCCGCCCTCGATCTCGATGCCGTACGGCATATCGTGCTCGCCCCCCGCGCAGCACCCGAACGACGCGGCGACGGCCTCGTGGCCGTGCTCGCACGGCTGCAGTCCATTCTCTACGACCGAATCGATGCGACCGCGGCAGCTCGCCTGCCCAAGGAGGAACTGCGCCGGCAGATCCAGGAGTTAATCGGGGAGATCGCCATCGAACAGAGGCTCTCCCTCTCGAGCCGCGATCAGGACGAGCTCAGCCTCAAGCTCGTCGACGACATGGTTGGCCTGGGACCACTCGAGCCACTCCTGCGCGACGAGGCAATCACCGACATCATGGTGAACGGACCGCACCAGATCTACATGGAAAGACGCGGAAAGCTCGAGCTCACCGACGTCGGGTTCCGCGACGCGCAGCACGTCATGAACGTCGCGCAGCGCATCGCTACGCGGGTCGGTCGGCGCGTGGACGAGACCTGCCCGATCTGCGACGCCCGTCTTGCCGACGGCAGCCGCGTCAACATCATCGCGCCGCCCTTGGCGATCGACGGCTGCTCGATCTCGATCCGCAAGTTCGCCAAGCGCTCGATCACGCTGGACGCCATGATGCGACAGCAGAACATCAGCGAGCAGCTTGGCAAGGTCTTGAAGATCGCCGCTGCCTGCCGGCTCAATCTCGTGATCTCCGGCGGCACGGGGTCGGGCAAGACCACCATGCTCAACGCCATGTCACAGCTGATCGACGCCGGCGAGCGCGTGGTCACCATCGAGGATGCCGCCGAGCTGCAGCTGCAGCAGCCTCATGTGGTTCGCCTCGAGACACGTCCCGCCAACCTCGAGGGCCAAGGCGAGATCACCATGCGGGACCTCGTCAAGAACGCGCTGCGCATGCGGCCCGACCGCATCATCTGCGGCGAGGTGCGTGGCGCCGAGGCCATGGACATGCTGCAAGCGATGAATACAGGGCATGACGGTTCGATGTGCACCCTGCATGCCAACACGCCGCGCGAGGCAATCACCCGGATCGAGAACATGGTGGGCATGGCTGCGGCAAGCCTGCCGGCCAAGGCCGCCAGGACGCAGATCGTGGCAGCAGTCAACCTGATCGTTCAGGTGGCCCGCATGCGCGACGGCATCCGCAGGGTCACCCATGTGACGGAGGTGATCGGCATGGAGGGCGAGGTGGTAACGATGCAGGACCTGTTCACCTACGAGTACCAGGGGGAGTCGCGAGACGGCACGTTGGTCGGCACCTTCAAGGCCCACCCGGTCCGCCCGTTCTTCCTCAAGCGTGCCGCCTATTACGGTTTGGACCGCGCCCTCATGGCTGCGATGACGGCATGAGCTGGGTCGTCCCCCTTGCGGATACGCCGCCCGCTCTCGTGGCACTTCTGGTTGGTGTCATGATAGCCGTCATCCTTCTCATCCTGCTGGCAGCAGTGGAACGTCCACCCAGCGCAGCATCCCGCCTTGAACGACGGACCAGCGGCACCACGAAGGAGCCTGACCGGAAGTCGGGACGCTCGGCGCGCGGCGAGCAGTCAGAGAGCGTGCGCCGCGGCAACGCGCGCGGCTTCCTGCCGGACAGCTCCGCCGGTCTTCTGCGCCTGCTGCCTCGGGCATCTGCGCTGCGCAATAGGCTGGACCGCGCCGAGATACCGCTACGCCTCCCGGACTTCCTGCTGCTTTGCGGCCTTGCGGGCGCGCTTGGCGCCGTGCTCGTCCATCAGGGCTGGAGCTGGCCTGCCTGGCGCGCCACCGCTTTGGGCATCCTGATCGCCACCGCAGGACCGACCCTGCTTATCAGGCGCCGCATCGCGAGGCGCGAGCGCCGTTTCCTTCAGCAGCTTCCTGACGCCCTCGATCTCGTGGTGCGCGCGGTCCGCTCGGGCCTGCCCGTGACCGAGGCGCTGCAGAGCATCGTTGGCGAGATGGGCGACCCCGCCCGCACCGTATTCCGCGACCTTTGCGCCAATGTCCGGATCGGGATGAGCCTGGGCGACGCGCTGGCCCTTGCGGCGGAGCGCATTCACCTGCCGGAATTCCGGTTCTTCGCCATCAGCCTGGTAGTCCAGCAGGAAACCGGCGGCAACCTCGCCGAGATTCTCCAGAATCTCTCAACCATGCTGCGCCGCCGCTATCAGGTGCGCCTCAAGATCAAGGCAATGTCCTCGGAGGCTCGTGCCTCGGCGATGATCATCGGGGCGCTGCCGTTCCTCACCGGCACCGCCATCTACTGGATCAACCCCGACTACATGGCCAAGCTCTTCATCGACCCGCGCGGATGGATGCTGCTGCTGGCAGGCTCCGCCAGCCTGCTGATGGGCCTGTTCGTGATGGGCAAGATGACACGGTTCGAGGTGTGATGATGCTCACCGACGTCCAGGCTCTCGGTCCCGAGGAGATGCTCAGCCTCCTCGCCGGCGCGGCCGCCCTGGCCAGCACCCTCGCGGTCTGGGGCGCGCTGGTCGACCGCGATCGCGGCGAGATACGGCGGCGAGCGGTGGCGCAACGGGCGCGCGAGCTGCGGGTGCAGGCCGGTCCGCCGACGCGCAGACGCCTCCAGCCACGGCGCATGCTGCCGCATCTGGTGACCATGCTGCGGCTGGCACATGCCTCGCAGGACGAGCGGTTGCGCGAGAAGCTCCAGCGGGCCGGCCTTCGCTCACGAGATGCCCGGGTAGTCTATCTTCTGACCAAGCTGGCGGGCCCGTTCGGCTTCGGGCTGCTGGCATTCATGGCGATCCAGGGCGGACTCATGGGCGAGCTCTCGCCGCTCTCGCGGCTCCTCGTGACCGTGCTCAGTGTCGGGGCGGGTTTCCAGGCGCCGGATATCTATTTGGCCAACATCGCCGCCAAGCGCCGTCAGGCGCTGCAGAAATCTCTGCCCGACGGCTTGGACCTGCTGGTGGTGTGCGCCGAGGCAGGCCTTAGTCTCGACGCCGCCTTGAACCATGTGGCCGAGGAAATCGGAAGCTCGAGCCCCGAGCTGGCAGACGAACTCGCCCTGACTTCCGTGGAGCTCAACTTTTTGCCGGACCGCAGACAGGCGCTGCTCAACTTGTCGCGCCGTATCGATCTGCCGGCCATCCTGGGTGTCGTCAATACGCTGATCCAGACCGAGAAGTACGGAACCCCCCTTGCCCAGTCGCTCAAGGTGCTATCGGCCGAATTCCGCGAGCAGAGGATGCTGCGAGCCGAGGAGAAAGCCGCCCGCCTCCCTGCCACGCTCACTGTGCCGATGATCGTCTTCATCCTCCCGACCCTGTTCATCGTCCTGATCGGGCCGGCGATTATCGACGTGTACGACAATATCATCAAATGACCGGAATGTTCGGACCCATTGGGCGAACCACCCAGCCCGGTGATGTCGCAAGCAGCCCAGGCGACACCAGCGTCTCGCACCGTCCCGTCAGACATGTTCGTGGTGAGGCATCCAGCGCGGATCACCCCACGCATCCGGGAACGGTCGGGCTCATTTGTCATTGCTCCAACCGGCACGAAGCGGGTCCGGCTGCGCTCGGCGGCCTTCTCCCCAAGCGTGGCGCATGAGAGCGGAACGCGTCTGGCTCGAAGCGTATCCGGCGTTCGTCAGGTAGTTGGCGCATGCGCTGGGGGGCGAAGCGCTCGACATGGCTGGACCCCTCCGGAAACCTCGTCTTTTCGGCCTGGCTCGGCTAGTTTCAATCCGATGCTGCGGGGAGGTGTGGCTTGCCGAGACAGCCGGGGTTCT
>JARGEQ010000090.1 GCA_029211145.1 Marinimicrococcus flavescens | reverse complement strand
GACCAGCCTTCAAAACCCTCTTGCAAACGGGGCGGGCCATACGTTCTGTCAGTTGGCGGCCGCGCGTGTTCATCCGGGCTTGGGATCTTTGGGGGCATTCTGCCGGGGCGGTGGTCCGCCGCCGCATCATCCTCGAGGCGGGCCTGGCCCACCAGCCGCGGGGACGACAGGGGAGCGGTCAACGCGAAAGGTGGGCCGGTGCACGAGCCGTGACGTGAGCTTCATGGCCCGCCTGCCAGACGCCACCGCCAGCCCCGGAAAACAGGAATCCCGGCCGCGCGCAGCGCCTTGCACGGTGCCGCCGCCACGTCCCTGCGCCGTCCGCCCGACATCAGCCTCGCCCACAGACCGACATGCGGCCCTTCCTCGAGCGCAATGCCCGGCATCCCCTGTGCCGGAACGACTGCAAACCGCCCCTCACGCCTCGGCGATCATGTTGAGGCTGACGGGGCGGCCGAAGAGGGAGAGCTTGCTGGTATCCTCGAAGAGGCCGTGGTCGGCCACGCGGCGGGCACTCCTGAAGCCGGCGCGGGCGAGGAAGCCCAGCATGATCTCGGCGGTGAAGCCGGTGCGGTGGAAGTCGTGGGGGGTGGTCTGGCCGCCATAGACGACGCGCATCAGGTGGAAGCGCTGCTCGGGGCCCAGCGCCGGGTCGAGCAGGAGCCAGGCGACGGCCTGCAGGTCGGGCACGCTGACATGGAACTGGCCGCCGGGCCGCAGGACCCGGCGGACCTCGGCCAGGGCGTGCGGCAGGGCCTGCTGGTAATCCAGATGCTCGTAGACGTGGGAGGCGTAGACGCAGGCGATGGAGTCGTCGGGGAACTGGCCGAGATCCGTGCAGTCGCCCAGGAAGTCGACATGCGGTCCGGGCTCGATGTCGAGGATCAGCCAGCCGGCCTTCTTCTGGCGGCCGCCGATATGGAGGCGCAGCTCGGCCTGCACGGCCGCGCCGGGCGTGGTCGGGGGCTCGGGCGTCATGCGCATGCGCGCTCCTCCGGGGGGCGGGGTGAGGGCAGGGCCAGGCCGCGCTCGGCGGCAAGAGTGGCCACCGCACCGAGAAACGCCTCGGCGAGGCCGGCAGCATCGCCCAGGGGCGAGGCCAGCATCGTCTCGCGCAGCATGGCGCGCAGCGCCTCGAGGAGGCGGGGCGTGCGGGCGAGCTGGAGGGCGGTCAGGACATAGTCGTCCTCGTCACGGGCGATGCCGGCCGGAAAGCCCACCGCCTCGAGCAGGCTGGCGCCGACCCTGCCGGCATGGCCCTGCCCCATGAGGCTCACCACCGGAACGCCCATCCACATGGCCTCGCAGCTCGTGGTGGTGCCGTTGTAGGGGAACGTGTCCAGCGCGATGTCGACCTCCCCGTAGAGGGCCAGATGGCTCATCAGGTCGGGGGTGCGCTTGAGGAAGGTGACGCGCTCCGGCGCCACGCCAGCCGCGGCGAAGGCGTCGAGATGGCGGCACCGGTGCTCCTCGTGACGCTCGAGCGAGCTTTTCAGCAGCAGCCGCGAGCCGGGAAGCTCGCGCAGCAGGCGCGCCCACAGGGCCACGACCCGGGCATTGAGCTTGGCGGCGTTGTTGAACGAGCCGAAGGTGATCCGGCCGCTGGCGAGGCAGGGCGGCGGGGCCGTGGCCGGCCAGGCCTGCGGTCGCCAGGCGAGAAAGCAGCGGGGCAGGCGCAGCAGCCGGTCGGGCGAGCCGCTGTCGCTGCCTGGCGGGTCGGTGATCGCATCGACGATCCGCCCATCGACGGCGGGCAGGCCGGTGCCGTTGGGGTAGCCCAGATAGGTGAGCTGCAGCGGCGCCGGGCGGCGGGCCAGGACCGGCAGGCGGTTGTCGGCGCTGTGGCCGGCGAGATCGACCAGCACGTCGAGCGCATCGGCGCGGATCAGCGCCGCGGCCTCCTCGTCGGCGAGCGTGCGGATGTCGCGCCAGCCGTCGGCGGCGCCGCGGATCTCCTCGGTCACCGGATCGGGGCGGGCGACGCTGGCGTAGCAGAAGACCTCGACGCCGCGGGCGCGCAGCGCGTCCTGCAGCGGGCGGAAGAAGAAGCTCACCGAATGGCCGCAGAAGTCGGGCGAAAGAAAGCCCACGCGCAGCGGCCCGCTGCGCAGGCGCCGCGAGCGTGCGGCCAGCGCCGGAACCCGGCCGAAGCGCTCGCCATAGCGGCGATGGGCGGCGGCGACGGCCTGCGGGGTCGTCTCGGGGTCGTAGTTGAGGTTGCACAGCCAGGTGGAGAACTCGAGCGGCGAGACCTGCTCGCGCTCGACGGCGCCGGCCAGCAGGTCGAGCCCCTGGCGCAGCTCGCCGGCCTCGAGCCGCAGGCAGCCGAGCACCGCGGCAGCCATGCTGGCCGGGCCGGCCGCCGCCACGGCGGCCTCGAGCGGTGCTGCGGCCTCGGGCGCCCGGCCCAGGCGGATCAACGCGTAGCCGAGGCCGGTCAGCGCCGGCAGGTGCGCGGGCGCCTGGGCCAGGGCGGCACGAAAAGCCCTCTCGGCGGTATCGTAGCGGTGCCAGTTGAGCCAGGCGCCGCCGAGGTCGGCCAGCTGGTCGGCGGTGGCGCCGGCGGCCGGCTGCAGCGCCTCCGCCTCGTCGAACCGGCCCTGGCCGAGCAGCGCCAGCGCCAGCCGGTGGCGTGCCTGGCGCTGGCCGGGCACGAGCTGCAGCACGCGCTGCGCCGTGGCCTCGGCATCGCGCCAGCGCCGCTGGCCGAGCCTTGCCGCGGCCAGCAGGAGCAGCGGCTCGGGGTGCGCCGGGGCGGCGAGCGCTGCCCGGCCGGCGGCCGCCGCCACCTCCTCGAAGCGGCGCCCGGCGAGGGCCTCGGCCGCCCGCCGCATCTCCAGCCCGGCCGTGTCGGCAGCGCCGCGCGCCGCCATTCCCGATCGCTCACCCCCACAGGCCGGCCTGCGCCGCGCTTTCCTCATCCATCCATCCTCCGGCTCCGCTGCCAAGGCGCCCTCGGCATTTCCCGGAGCCTAGAGGAGCGAGGTTAAGTATTCGCAAAGATCCGCCGGCCGAGGTGGGGCTTTGACTTGGGCGCCCGGTCGTGCTCCATGGCTGCATGGGAGGCGTGCCGTGCCCTGGCGCGGCGGCCGCAAAAACTGCTTGGGGGAACGGACGATGCGCAGGCTGTGCGGCGCCCTTCTGGGCGCAGTCTCGATGCTGGCCCTGGGTGCGGCCGCCGAGGCGAAGACGCTGGTCTTCTGCTCGGAGGGCAGCCCCGAAGGCTTCAACCCGCAGCTCTTCACGTCGGGCACGACCTTCGATGCGAGCTCGCGGCAGGTCTACAACCGGCTGATCCAGGCCGAGCGCGGCACCACCGATCTGGGCCCGGGCCTGGCGGAAAGCCACACCGTCTCCGACGACGGCAAGGAGTACACCTTCAAGCTCCGCCAGGGCGTGAAGTGGCACACCACGAAGGACTTCACCCCGAGCCGCGACTTCAACGCCGACGACGTGATCTTCAGCTTCGCCCGCATGAGCGATGCGGAGCATCCGTTCCACAAGCTGGGCGGCGGCCAGTATGAATATTTCGTCGGCTCGGGCCTGGCCGACCTTTTGGAGAAGGTCGAGAAGATCGACGAGCATACGGTGAAATTCGTCCTGAAAAACCCAGACGCCACCTTCATTCCGGTGCTGTCGATGGACTTCGCCTCGATCCTCTCGGCCGAGTACGGCGAGCAGCTCGAGAAGGCGGGGACGCTGGAGCGCATGGACCTGGAGCCGGTCGGCACGGGGCCGTTCCAGCTGGTCGCCTACCAGAAGGACGCGGTGATCCGCTTCAAGGCCAACCCCAACTATTACGAGGGCAAGGCGGCGCTCGACAATCTGGTGTTCGCCATCACCCCCGACGCCTCGGTGCGCTGGCAGAAGGTCAAGGCCGGCGAATGTCACGTCATGCCCTACCCGAACCCGGCCGATCTGGAGGACATGAAGGCCAATGACAGCATCAACCTGATGCAGCAGGAAGGGCTCAACATCGGCTATCTGGGCTTCAACGTCGAGACGGCGCCGATGGACGACAAGCGGGTGCGCCAGGCGCTCAATCTCGCGATCAACAAGCAGTCGATCATCGATTCCGTCTACCAGGGCGCCGGCGTCGCCGCCAAGAACCCCATGCCCCCCACGCTCTGGGGCTACAACAAGGCGGTCGAGGACTATCCGCACGACCCCGAGAAGGCGCGCAAGCTGCTGGAGGAAGCCGGCCACGGCGACGGCTTCAAGACCCAGCTCTGGGCGATGCCGGTGCAGCGCCCCTACAATCCCAACGCCAGGCGCATGGCCGAGCTCATCCAGGCCGACTGGAAGGAGATCGGCGTGGAGGCCGAGATCGTCTCCTACGAGTGGGGCGAGTATCTCAAGCGCACCCAGGCCGGCGAGGCGCCCAGCTTCATGCTGGGCTGGACCGCCGACATCGCCGATCCCGACAATTTCCTGGGCGTGCTGCTGGGCTGCGACGCCGCCGGCGCCACCAACCGGGCCCGCTGGTGCAACGAGGAGTTCGACCAGCTCATCAAGAAGGCCAAGAAGATCAACGACCAGGCCGAGCGCGCCAAGCTCTACGAGGAGGCCCAGATGGTCTTCAAGGAGGACGCGCCCTGGGTGACGATCGCCCATTCGATCGTCTTCAAGCCGGTCAGGAAGGAGGTCGTGGACTTCAAGATCGACCCGTTCGGCGGGCACGTCTTCTACGGCGTCGACCTCGAGGAGTAGCGGCGCCGGCCGCGCAGGAGAGGGCCCGTCCGCGAGGCGGGCCCTCGCGCGTTCAGCCGAGCCCCTCGGTCGGGATGTCGAGCAGCTCGCCGCAATGCTTGCAGTGCACCGCGTCCTGGTCGTGGCGGCGCAGGCCGCAATGCGGGCAGGGGTGGGTGACCTTGCCGGGGCGGAAGACGGTCTGGGCCAGGCGCAGGAACAGCGAGACGCCGAAGATCATGATGAGCACCGCCAGGAGGCGGCCATACTCGCCCACCAGCGTGATGTCGCCGAAGCCGGTGGTGGTGAGCGTGGTGACGGTGAAATAGAGCGCGTCGACATAATCGTCGATGTCGGGGTTGGAGGACGACTGGAGGACGAAGACGCAAGCACTCGTGAAGAACACGAAGACCAGCAGGTTGGCGACCGCCTGGGCCGTCTCCTCGTTGTGCCTGATCCACGCGAAGCGGCGGCGCAGCAAAGTGAGGACGTGGTAGGCGCGAAAGAGCCGGGTCGCCCGCATGATCCGCAGGAAGGCGAGATTGCCGCCGACCAGAGGGGTCAGGAGCGAGACCAGCACGATGAGATCGGCCAGCGTGCTGGGGGCGAGAAGGAAGCTCAGCTTCTTCCAGGCGATGGCAAGGCGGGCTGCGAAGTCGAGGCCGATGAAGACGGCCAGCGCCACCTCGACCCGCACGATCCACTCGGGCGGGTCGGTGAAGCTCATCGCGACGAAGAAGGCCACCGTCGCCAGGTCGAAGATCAGCAGGCCGAGCTGAAAGAGGCTCGCCGTGCGGTCGTCGCCCAGATAGAGGGCGCGCAGCGTGTCGCGCACCTGCGCCATCACGATCCCCGGCTCAGGTGACGGGGATCATGACGTGCTGGCGGTAGGCGTCGCGCGCCTTGAGGTTCTGGTACCAGAGCTGGAGGTTGGGCAGGCCCGGCCGCTCGATGTCGAGGTTCATGTAGCGGTAGAAGGCGCAGCCCACCGGAATGTCGCCCATGGTGAGCTCCGGCCCGGCAACGAAGCGCCGCTCGCTCAGCCACTCGTCGAGGATCTGCCAGAGCGGGCCCAGGCGGCCGGCCGCCGCCTCGATCGCCGCCATGTCGCGCTGCGCCTCGGGGGTGCGCACGAGCCCCCAAAAGCAGATCCCCAGATCGGGCAGGACGGTGGTGATCATCCAGTCCATCCAGGCGTCCGCCCGGGCGCGCTGCGCCGGGTCCTCGGGCCACAGGCCGCCTTTGCCGTAGCATGCCGCCAGGTAGCGGACGCAGGCATTGCTCTCCCACACGACGGTCTCGCCGTCCTGCAGCACGGGGATCTTGCGGTTGGGGTTCATCGCCCCGTAGTCGGGCGTGTCGAGCCCGCCGAAGGCGCCGCCGGCGTCGATCCGGCGGTGGGCCAGGCCCAGCTCGCCCACCGCCCACATCACCTTTTGGACATTGACCGAGTTGGTGCGCCCCCAGATCGTGAGCATCCCCTACCTCCCCCTCATGCTGCCGGGCTTGCGTCCACTTTTCTTGTCAGATGCAGCGGCCGCCGTCGACCTCGAGGGCGGTGCCGGTGATGAACGCGCTGTCGTCGGAGGCGTAGAAGAGGGCGGCACGGGCGATGTCCTGCGGCGTGCTGAGGCGGCCCATCGGCACCGAGGCCTTGAACTTGGCGCGCAGCTCGGGCGTGTCGCCGCCCATGAAGGAGGCCAGCAGCGGCGTCTCGCCGGCCACCGGGCACAGGCAGTTGACGCGGATCTGCTCGGGCGCCAGCTCGACCGCCATGGCCTTGGTGGCGGTGATCGCCGCCCCCTTGCTGGTGTTGTACCAGACGAGGCCCGGCCGCGGCCTGAGGCCGGCGGTCGACGCCACGGTCAGGATCGAGCCGCCGCCCTGGGCGCGCATCACCGGCACGGCATGCCTCGCCGCCCAGAACAGCGCCTTGACGTTGACGTTCATGCAGCGGTCGAAGTCGGCCTCGGTGACCTCGACCAGCGGCTGGTTGAGGTGGGTGACGCCGGCATTGTTGACCAGCACGTCGAGCCTGCCGAACCCGTCCACCGCCTCGGCGATCATCCGCTTCGTGTCGGCATCCTTCGAGACGTCGGCGGTGACGGCGCGGGCGGCTCCGCCCTCGGCACCGATCGCCTGCGCCACCCGCTCGGCGGCCTTGCCGTCGATGTCGGCGACGACGATCTTGGCCCCCTCCTTCGCGAAGATCTGGGCGATGCCCTCGCCGAAGCCGGAGCCGCCACCGGTGACGATGGCGACCTTGTTGGCCAGTCGCATCGTGGTTCTCCCCTGTTGCTGTCGGTGCGGATCAAGCGCCGATGGCGGTGCCCGGTCAAGCGGCGGCTCGTCGTGACGCGGCGCGCGCCATGGGCTAGCCTCCTCCGGCGTCAAGCGAGGCCGTCCATGCACAGCGAGCTGCTCGATCTTCCCTGCCCGGCGCCGGGCACGAGGCGGTCCCTCAAGGTGGTGCGCTTCGGCCGCCCGGGAGCGCGGCCCAAGGCCTATCTGCAGGCCGCCCTCCACGGCGACGAGCTGCCCGGCGTGATGGCGCTGGCGCATCTGGAAGAGCTGCTCGCGGCGGCGGACGCGGCCGGGCGGATCCGGGGCGAGATCGTGCTGGTGCCGGTCGCCAACCCGATCGGGCTCTCGCAGTCGGTGATGGGCTCGCATGCCGGCCGCTACGATCTCGCCTCGATGAGCAACTTCAACCGCGGCTGGCCGGACTTTCTCGAGCGCGTCGCGCACGAGGCCGGGCCGCGTCTGGGCCTCGATGCCGCGGCCAACGTGGCGCTCGTGCGCGCGGCGCTGGGCGAGGCGGCGCGCTCGATGCCCGCCATCGGGGAGAACGCGGCGCTGCGGCGCCTGCTCTACGGGCTCGCCCACGACGCCGACATCGTGCTGGACCTGCACTGCGATCTCGAGGCGGTGACCCATCTCTACCTGGGCGACCCGCTCTGGCCCGACGCCCGCGATCTTGCTGCCGACATCGGCAGCGAGGCCACGCTGCTGGCCGAGGTCTCCGGCGGCAACCCGTTCGACGAGGCCTTCTCGGGGCTGTGGTGGAGCCTCCAGCGGCGGTTTCCCGACAGGAACCTGCCGCTGGCGTGCCTGGCTGCCACCGTCGAGTATCGCGGCCTTGCCGACGTCTCGGAGCGGCAGGGGCGGCAGGATGCAGCGGGCCTGCTGCGCTTCTTGACCCGGCGCGGCCTCGTCGCGGGCGAGGTGCCGCCGCCGGCCGCCTGCCCCGAGGCGCGGCCGCTGGAAGGCGTGGCGATGGTTCGCGCGCCGGCGGCGGGGCTGGTGTCGTTCGAGGCGGCGCCCGGCCAGGAGGTCGAGGAGGGCGCCTTGCTGGCGGTGCTGGTCCATCCGCTCGCCGGCGAGCCGTCGCGCCGCCGGACGGAGGTGCGGGCGCCGGTCGGCGGCACGCTCTTCGCCCGCGCCGCCTGCCGTCTCGCCCGCCCCGGCGATATCCTGGCCAAGGTGGCAGGAACGCGGCCGCTGCCCGGCCGCACGGGCGCGCTGCTGAGCGACTGAGCGCCATCACGTTTCCGTCAGCAGGCGCGGCAGCCTCCCCGGGCGGCGCACATTCCTGTTGGCAGCGGGTCCGGCATTGCCGAAGAAAGCGGGCATGGGCATGGTGGCCGGTGCCACCGACCCTCGACACGCCAGGAGATGCTGAAGATGCGTTTTCGACCTCTCGCTCTCGCTGCCGGAATCCTGACGCTCGCCACCGCCGGCCTCGCCGTCGCCCAGCAGTGGGAGTCGAGCGGAATTCTCGCCTATCGTCAGTCCGAGATGAAGGTGCTGGGCGCGCATATGGGGGCCATCAAGGCGGTCGTGACCGACCAGCGCGATTTCCTAGCCTCGGTGCCGCGCCACGCCGAGGACATCGCCGCCGTCGCCAAGCTGATCCCGAGCCTCTTTCCCGAGGGCAGCGGTGCCGGCACGCCGGCCGGCGACACCGACGCGCTGCCGGCGATCTGGGAGAAATGGGGCGATTTCCAGGCCCAGGCGCAGACCATGGGCAAGCTCGCCGAAGAGCTCGCCGCCACTGCCGAGACGGGCGATCCCATGGCCACCGCACAGGCCTTCGCCAAGCTCGGCAAGGAAGGCTGCGGCGCCTGCCACGAGACCTTCCGCAAGAAGAGCTCCTGATCGCCACCATGAGTGTTCGCGCGCTCGCCGCGGCGCTTGCCGCAGCAGGGCTGCTGTGGAGCGCTGGCGCTTGGGCGGCCACGGGCGGGGAGGATATCCTCGCCCGGGGTGAGCGCCTGTTCCAGATCGGCGGCTGCACCAACTGCCATACCGCCAAGGGCGGCCCGCTGCTCGCCGGGGGTGACGCGATCAAGTCGCCCTACGGCGACTTCTTCGCGCCCAACATCACCCCCGATCCCGATTACGGGATCGGCGGCTGGAGCGAGGAGGACTTCATCCGGGCGATGCAGGAGGGCAGGGCGCCGGACGGCAGTGCCTACTATCCGGCCTTTCCCTATACCTCCTACACCCGGATGGACGAGGACGACCTGCGTGCGCTCAAGACCTGGCTCGACACCGTGCCGCCGGTGGCGCAGCCCTCGCGCGGGCACGGGCTGGGCTTTCCCTTCAACCAGCGCTGGGCGATGCGCCTGTGGCAGTGGGCGTTCTTCGAGCCCGGCCGGTTCGTGCCCGATCCGCAGAAGGACGAGCTGTGGAACCGCGGCGCCTATCTGAGCCTCGGTCCCGGCCATTGCGCCGAGTGCCACACGCCGCGCAACTTCGCGGGCGCACTGATGTGGGACGAGGCATTCGCCGGCGCGGTGCTGCCCGGCGACGAGAAGGTCCCCAACATCTCGGGCGACCCCGAGCGCGGGCTCGGCAACTGGTCGGCCGGCGACGTGCGCACGGTTCTCCAGCTCGGCATGACGCCCGAGGGCGATTTCGTCGGCAGCGAGATGGCCAAGATCGTGAGCAACGGCACCGGCAAGCTGCCGCCCGAGGACGTCCAGGCGATCGCCGCCTACATCAAGAGCCTGCCTCCCCGCTGACCGCCGGACCCCGGCTGAAGACGGACCGCCGCGGCCAGCGCACCGCCGCGGCGCTGCCGCCTGTCCTGCACCTTGGGGTAGAAGACTCGACTTGCATTTCGCGAAATGCGCGCTTAAGAAAGGCGATAACAACGAAAAGTTGAATTTTCGGGGCGCTGTCGGGTGGCAGAGGGCCTTCCGTGGCTCCACGGAGGTGCCATGCGTTGGGATCCGTCGTTCTGGCAAGGCAGGCGGGTGCTCGTCACCGGCCATACCGGCTTCAAGGGAGCCTGGCTCGCTGCCTGGCTCGACCGGCTGGGCGCCGCCGTCACCGGCCTCGCCTTGCCGCCCTCGGGCGAGCCAGCTCTGTTCGATGCGCTGGCGCTCGGGCAGCGGGTGGGCAGCGTCACCGGCGACGTGCGCGAGGCCGCGCTGGTGACCCGCGTGCTGCGCCAGGAGGCGCCCGAGATCGTCTTCCACCTGGCCGGCCAGTCGATCGTCCTGACTGGCCTCGAGGACCCGTTGGGCACCTTCGAGACCAATGTCGTGGGCACCGTCAACCTGCTGCAGGCGGTGCGCGCGACGCCGTCGGTGCGGGCCGTCGTGGTGGTGACCAGCGACAAATGCTACCGCCAGCCGCACGGCGCCTGCCGGGAGGGCGACGCGCTCGGCGGCGAGGATCCCTACAGCGCCAGCAAGGCGGCGGCCGAGCTGGTGGTGGGCGCCTACCGGAGCTGCTTCCTGCAGGCAGCCCAGGGCCGCGGCCTCGCCACCGCGCGGGCCGGCAACGTGATCGGCGCCGGCGACTTCAGCGCCCACCGGCTGGTCCCCGACCTGGTGCGGGCCTGCATGGAAGGCCGGCCGCCGATCCTGCGCCAGCCCGGCGCCATCCGCCCCTGGCAGCACGTGCTGGACGCGCTGTGGGGCTATCTGCTGCTGGGCGAGGCGCTGCATCACGCACCCGTCCGCTTCTCGACTGCCTGGAACTTCGGGCCGCCGCCGGGCAGCGAGTGGAGCGTGGCCCGGCTGGCCGCCGCCTTCTCGCGTCGGCTGGGCGCGGATGCCTGGCGCGAGACCGGCGCGGCCTCGCCGCATGAGGCGGCCTGCCAGCGGCTCACGCCCGAGCGGGCCCGCAGGCGCCTGGGCTGGCAGACGCTCCTGCCCCTCGAGGAGGCCGCCGACTGGACGGTCGAGGGCTATCGGGGGCTGCTCGAGGGCCAGACCGCCTGGCTGGACGCGCAGATCGACCGCTATGTCGAGCGCGCCCGGGGCAAGACGCCGGTGCGGCGGGCGCGCGCCGGGTCCGATTCTGCGGAGGACCGGCATGCGCTCGCCCGCACCGGCTGACGTCCCCGTCTTCATCCTGTGCGGCGGCCTGGGCACGCGGCTGGGCGACGTCACCCGGAACCTGCCCAAGCCCATGATCGACGTCGGCGGGCGGCCGCTGCTGCTCCACGTCATGGGCTGCTACGGGCGCTGGGGCTTTCGCCGCTTCGTGCTGTGCACCGGCTGGCGCGGCGAGATCATCAGCCAGTACTTCCTGAACTTCTCGGGGATCGCCCAGGACTTCACCCTGGAGACCCGCTCGCGCGAGGTGATCTTCCACCAGTCGGTGCCGATGCCCGACTGGGAGATCACCATCGCGCGGACCGGCGACGCCGCCCAGACCGGTGCCAGGATCGCCCGCGCCGCCGCCCGCTATCTGGGCGATGCCGAGCATTTCGCGGTGACCTATGGCGACGGCGTCACCGACGCCGATCTCGGCGCCGAGCTGAACTTTCATGCCGGCCATGGCCGGCTCGCCACGTCCCTGGGGGTGCACGGCCGCTCGCAGTTCGGCCATCTCGAGCTGCGCGAGGATGGTGCGGCCGGCTTCCTCGAGAAGCCCCTGCTCGACGGCCGCTGGATCAGCGGCGGCTTCTTCCTGTTTCGCCGCGCCTTTCTCGACCATCTGTCGACCGGGGACGCGTGCGTGCTGGAAGGCGAGCCGCTGCGCCGCCTGAGCGAGCTGGGGGAGCTGCGCATGTACCCCTATGGCGGTTTCTGGTCCTGCGTCGACACGCTGCGCGACCGCGAGGAGATGCACGCGCTCTGGGAGAGCGGTGCCGCACCCTGGCGGGGCGCGGAGTAGGTCGATGAGGCTGCTGGCCGAGCCGCTCGAAGGGGTCCGTCTGGTGGCGCTGGCGCCGCGCCACGACGCCCGCGGCGCCTTCACCCGGCTCTATTGCCGCGACGCGCTGGCCGGCCTGGGCGTGCCCGAGACGATGCTGCAGGCCAATCTTTCCGCGAGCCCGCGGCAGGGCACGCTGCGCGGTCTGCACTACCAGCTCCCGCCGAGCGCCGAGACCAAGCTCGTGACCTGCGTGGGCGGGCGGATCCACGACGTGGTCGTCGATCTGCGCCGGGGCACGCCGGGCTTTTGCCGCCACGCCAGCTTCGCGCTCGACGCCGAGCGGCCGCAACTCCTGATCGTGCCGCCCGGCTGCGCCCACGGCTTTCTCACGCTGAGCGCCGACGTCACCGTCCTTTATCTGGTCTCGGCCGCCTACGATCCGGCCAGCGAGCGCGGCGTCCGCTACGACGACCCGCAGTTCGGCATAAGATGGCCGGTGCCGCCGGCGCTGGTCTCCGAGCGCGATCTCGCGCACCCGCCCTTCGATGCGGCCCGGAATCGCGCATGGTGATGCGCGCGCTGCTGACCGGCGCCAGCTCGTTCACCGGCGCCTGGTTCGCCCGCGCGCTCGAGCGGCACGGCATCGCCGTGACGGTCCTCAGCCGGCAGCATTTCGAGACCTACGAGGGGCTGGCACGGCGGCGGCTGGCCATGGCGGCGGGCACCGCCGAGGCGCTGCTCGACGGCTGCAGCCCCGGCGACCGACTCTTTCTCGACACGCTGCGCACGCGCGGGCCGTTCCGCCTGCTCTGCCTGCACGGGGCCGAGACCCGCGAGCACCGCAGCCCGGATTTCGACGTGGACGCGGCGGTGCGCGCCAACCTGCAGGGGACGGAGGAAGCCCTCGACGCGTTCGCCGCGACCGGCGGCCACGGTGTGATCGTCACCGGCTCGATCTTCGAGGCCGACGAGGGGGAGGGCTCGCCGGAGCGCGGCGCCTTCAGTCCCTATGGCCTCGCCAAGACCCTGACCTGGCACCAGCTGCGCTACCGGGCCGAGGCGCGCGGCCTTGCGGTCGGCAAGTTCGTCGTGCCGCACCCCTTCGGCCCGCTGGAAAAGCCGGGCCTCACCGCGTCCCTGGTCGCCGCCTGGCTGCGCGACGAGACGCCGGAGCTGCGCCAGCCCTATCTGGTCCGCGATTTCGTCCATGTCGACTATCTGGCCGAGGCCTATGCCCGCTTCGCCCGCCAGGTGGCGGGTGGGCGCGGCCTGCTGCGCTGCGCGCCCAGCGGCTATGTCGAGACGGTCGGCGGCTTCGTCGGCCGCATGGCGACGGCGCTCGGCCCGCGGCTCGGGTGCCACTGCCGGTTCCGCAGCCTCGAGCCGGTCGACGCCAGTGGCGAGCCCGGCATGCGCTTCAACACCGAAGCGCTCCCGGCCCTGTCCGCCGAGTGGCCCTTCGCGCTCTCCTGGGACCGCTACGCCGCCTGGCTCAGGAACCGGCTGGAGCCCTTGCCGCAGCGCGAGCAGGCATAGCGATTTAAAGTTGAAAAACTCCAGAGAGTTATTAACTTCGAGCGAGGGTCCATCTCGCGAGAGAAAATAGCGGCGCAAGAGCGCCGCCGGGGAGATGGGCATGTCGCTGCACGAACCGGCGCCCCGATGGCGCGCCGCGACCGGGATCGGCGTGGTGGTGGTCACGCACCGCGCCCGCAGGCATCTCCGGCGCTGCCTGCCGCCGCTGCTGGCCTCGCCGCTGCGTCCCCGGGTCCTGGTGGTCGACAGCTGCTCGGACGACGGCACGGCCGAGCTCGCGCGATCGATGGGTGCGGAGGTCTTCTCGGTGCTGCGCCGCGATCTCAATCACGGCCTCACTCGCGAGCATGCCCGGCGGATCCTGGGAACGCCGGTCGTGGCGATGCTCAGCCCCGACGCCTATCCGCAGGACGCCGCATTTCTCGAGAAGCTGGCAGCACCGGTTCTGGAAGGCCGCGCCGCGGTCAGCTACGGGCGTCAGGTGGCGGCCGCCGACGCCGATCTTCCGGCCCGCTTTGCCCGCAGCTTCAACTATCCCGCAACGAGCCAGCTTCGCGGCCTCGAGGACTGGCCCCAGTACGGCAGCTACACCCATTTCTGCTCGGACGCCTGCGCTGCCTGGTCGAGCGAGGCGCTGGACGGGATCGGCGGCTTCCCGGCGACGCTGGTGAGCGAGGAGACGATTGCCGCTGCCCGGCTGCTGCGCGCCGGCCACAAGATCGCCTATGTGGCCGAGGCGGTGGTCGAGCATACCCACGCCACCCGGCTTCTCGACAGTTTTCGCCGGCAGTTCGACGTCGGCTACACCCGCACCCTCTTCGCGGGCGAGCTGCTGGAGCGCGAAGGCGACGAGCCGCGCGGCCGGCGCTACGCCCTGGAGCTCGTCAGGGCGGCCCTGGCCGAGCGGCCCTCGGCACTGCCGCTGGCGCTGGCCGACACGGCGCTGCGCTGGCTGGGCTACCGGATCGGCCGGCGCGGGCCGGCATTGCCCCGCGGGCTGGCGCGGCGGCTGAGCGGCCAGGACTTCTACTGGCTCGACCCGGCGCCAGACAGCGCCGCGCCGGCACCGGCCTGGTAGCGGCGATGCGCGTGGCCCTCCTGACCAACAACCGCTTCCCGCCGCGCGAGGGGATCGGCCGGCACGTGCTGGAGCTGGCGCGGCGCTTGCGGGCGCGCGGCCACGAGCCGCTGGTGCTGGCGCGCGGCGAGCCGTTCGGCGGCTGGCGGCACGGCGTGGTCGAGGACCTGCCGGTGCGTTTCTACCCCTTCTGGCCGCTGCGCCCGCTGCACCACGCCGTCTCGCGCCGCGCCCTGCAGCGCTGGCTCGACGAGGGGGCCGAGGGGGCCCAGGTGATCCACCTGCACATGCCGCTCTTCCCGCCCCTGCGCACCGCCCTGCCGACGGTCGTGACCTTCCACAGCCCGATGCTCGCCGACACCGCGGCCATCGGCGAGAAGGGGCTGCGGCCGCTGGCGGTCCGGCTCAACGCCCGGCTGGTGAGCCGCGTGTGGGAGCAGTGGCACCTGGAGAGGGCGGGCCATGTGGTGGCGGTCTCGCAAGGGGTGCGCGAGGAGCTGGCGCGCTACTACCGGCTCGCCCGGGAGGTCGAGCTGGTCCCCAACGGCGTCGATGCGCAGTTCTTCGCCGGCGGGCCGCGGCGGCGGCCGATGCCTTGCGTGCTCTATGTCGGGCGGCTCGGCTACCGCAAAGGGCTGTTCCGCCTGCTCGAGGCCCTCGCCAGCCTGCCGCCGCACCTGGCGCCGCGGCTGGTGCTGGCGGGCGAGGGGCCGCTGCGCGCACGGCTCGAGCGCGAGGCCGTGGCGCTGGGGCTCGAGGGACGGGTCCAGCTCACCGGATTCCTCGGACGCGAGGAGATCCGCAACTGGCTCAAGCGCGCAGCCTGCGTCGTCAACCCGGCCGACTACGAGAGCGGGCCGCTCACGCTCCTGGAAGCGATGGCGGCCGGCGCCCCGGTGGTCTCGACCCGCACCGGCCTCGTGGCCGAGATGGGCGCAACGCCGCCCTTGCTGGTGAGCGAGACCTCGGCCGAGGGCCTGGCGCGGAGCATCGCAAGCTGCCTCGCCGACCCCGGGGCGGCACGCCGCCGCGCCGAGACGGCGCAGGCGATGGTGCGGCAGCGCTTCGCCTGGGACGCGGCGGTGGGCCAGCTGCTCGACCTCTACCAGGCCGCCCGGCCGCTCGCCGCATGAGGCGCTTCATGGTGGTCTGCTTCGGGCTCGAGGCCGAGCGCGCACGGCGCCAGCCCTGGCAGGTGGCGCTGGGCATCGCCCGCGGCCTCGCCGCCCGCGGCCACGCGGTGAGCCTCGTCACCGACGCCCGCGAGCCGCCGTCGATCGACGGCGTGGAGGTCCTGCGGGCGGACCCGCTCCTCGTGCGCGGGCAGGCCGCACCCGCGCTGCGCGCGCTGGTGGGCGAGCGGGCGCCGGAGCGGATCTTCTGGATCACCGGTGCGCTGCGCCTCGTCCGGCTGCACCGGCTCGATGCCGGCGCCGCGGTCGAGCTGGTGCTGGCGAGCCCGCGCTTTCGCCTCGCCGAGGTGTGGCGGGCGGGTCCGGCGCTGCTGTGGCGCGAGCGCCGCCTGCTGGCCCTGCCGCTTTTGGGCGCGCTTCTCCCGGGCCTCCTGCTGCGCCGCGGCTTCGCGCGCTCGGGCGCCCGCGGCATCGTCTATCTGAGCCCGAGCGCGCGCGCCCGCTTCACCGGCCTGGGCCTGCCGGCCGGGTGCTTGCTGGTGCCGCAGGTCGACGCCGCGCTCTGCACCCGGCTGGCGCCGCCGCCGCGCCGGGGGCCGGTCCTCTATCTGGGCCCGCCGCTTGGCGCGCGCGGCGCCGATCTCGCCATCGCCGCCTTCGAGGAGGCGGCAGCGCTGGGCCTGCCGGGCGAGCTTCACATGCTGCTGCGCCCCGATTCGGGCGGCGAGGCGCTGCGCCGGATCGCCCGCCAGGCGGCGGCGAGCCCGTTCGCGGCGCGGATCCGCATCGAGACCGCCATGCTCCGGCCGGACGAGCTGCGCCGCCGGCTGGAAGCCTGCCGCACCGTCCTGCTGCCCTTCCGCCTGCCGGTCTCCGAGGTGCCGCTGGTGGTGATCGAGGCAGGGCTTTCCGGCCGCGCCCTGGTGGTGCTCGACGCGCCCGGGGTGAGCGAGTATGCGCGGCTCCTCGGCGGGCGGATCGCCCCCTGGCCCGAGGCGCTGGCGCCGCTCCTCCTCGATGCCGCCACGGCGCCGCTTCCCCCGGCCCCCGATCCGGCTCCCTGGACCTCGTGGCGCCATGCCGTGGCCCCGCTGGTGGAGGCGCCGTGCGAGCCCATGGCGGGCTTCCGCCTGGTGGCGCTGTGCGGCGCCGACGGCAGCGGCAAGACGCTCCTGCTCGGCCGTCTCTCCGCGAGCCTCGCCGATCGCGGCCTGCCGCACCGCCATCTTTGGACCCGCTTTCGCAACTATCTCTCCCGCCCGCTCCTGGCCCTGGCCCGGCTGACCGGCCACAACCGCAAGGAGCGCCATCCGGGCTTCACCATCGGCTACCACGACTTCCAGAAAAGCCCCTGGCTCTCGCTGCCCTTCCTGCTGCTCCAGGCGGTCGACCAGGTCCTCGACATCCTGCTGCGCTACCGCACCCGGCGCGGCCTCCTGCTGGCCGACCGTTGCGTGCTCGACACGCTGGTCGATCTCGCCGTCGACACCGGCCACGACGATCTCGTGCTGCGGCGCCTCGGGCCGCTGCTGCTGCGCCTCGTGCCGCAGCCGTTCGCGGCGGTGGTGATCGAGCGCGACCCGGCCCTGGTCGCCGCCTGCCGCCCCGATGCCGTGGCCGAGCGCCATTTCGAGCGCCGCCGCCAGCTCTACCGCCGCCTCGCCCGCGACTACGGCCTGCCGCTGGTCGTCAATGACGGCACGCCCGAGGCGGCGGCGGCTTCAGTGGCCGGCCTTCTCGGCAGCGGCCCGCGGCTTTTGGAGCCGGGACGGTGATCTACGTCTTCTACAGCAACGATCCGCTGGCCCAGGACCTCGGCGGCGGCGCCGAGCATTTTCGCGGCCTCTTTCGCGCGCTCGACGAGTCGGGCCTGGCCTACCGGCTGGTCGCCGCCCGACTCCAGCACGACCGCCGCCATCCCGCCGTGGACTATGTCTGCGAGGGCTCGGCCTTCCCGCGGTTCTGGCTGGCGAGCTGGCGCTGGTTCTGGCGCAACCGGCACCGTCTGCGGCCCGGCGACGTGCTCCACTTCCACCGAACCTACGCCGCCTGGCCGGCGCTCGTGCTGGCCCGCGGCAAGGCCCGTGTCGTGGTCACCTACCACAATGTCAGCGGCCGGGTGCTGGCGGGCAGGCTCGGCCGGCTCGCAGCGCCCCTGCGCGCCCTGATGCTGGTCTTCGAGCGGCAGGTGGCCAGGGCCGCCGACGCCATCCTGTGCGTCAGCGAGCGCGACCGCGGGGAGCTCGCCGCACGGGTCGCCCGAAAGCCCTTCGAGGCGGCCCTGGTCATCCCGGCAGCGCTCGACCAGCGGCTCTTCGCCAACCCGCCGCCGCCGCCGGGCCCCGCTCTGGCGGGCCGTCTTTTGTTCCTCGGCCGCCTCAGCCACCAAAAGAACCTGCCTTTGGCCGTGGCCACGCTGGAGCACCTGGCGGCCGAGGGCGCCGACGTCACCCTGACAATCGCCGGCGACGGCGAGGACGCCGCCTCGCTCGACCGGCTGATCGCCCGAAGCCCGGCCCGCCGGCGGATCTTCCGTCTGGGCCCTGTCCCCCACGGCGAGGTGCCGGCGCTCCTCGCGGCCCACGGAATCCTGCTGCTCACCAGCCGCTACGAGGCCTCGCCCACGGTGGTGAAGGAGGCGCTGCTGGCCCGCCGCCCCGTGGTCACCACCGATGTCGGCGACGTTCGCGCCTGGCTCGAGGAGGGGACGAGCGGCTTCATCCGCGCCGCCGAGCCCGCCGCGCTGGCCGAGGGCGTGCGCGCCGCGAGGCTGCTGCTCGAGGCCGGCCGCTACCGGCCCGGCGCGGCGCTGGAGCGGCTCGACGAGCGCGCCATCATGGGCCGCGTGCTCGACCTCTACCGCCGGCTCGCCGCCGCGTGAGGGCGCTTCCCGCGGCGCGCGCCGGCAACCGTCTGGCGGACGTGCTGCTGCTGGGCGGGGGCAGGGCGCTGGCGGCCCTGCTGGGCTTCCTCGCGGTGCGCGAGATCGCCCTGCGGCTGGACCCCGGCGATCTCGGCCTGTGGGGCATGATCCTGGCGGTCCAGGGCCTTTGCCTGCACCTGGGCGAGGCCGGGTTGCGCTCGGTGGCGACCGCCGAGGCGGGGCGGATGGAAGGCGGCACGGCAGCGATCCTGCGCCCTTATCTGGCGCTGCGCCTCTGCCTCTCCGTGCTGGCCGTGCTGGCGGGCTGGGTGGCCGGGCTTTTGTTGGTGCCCGAACCGGGAATGGCGCTGCCGCTCGTGCTCGCGAGCATCCCCGCCGTGGCCCTCCAGCTCGACTGGCTGGCGCTGGTGCGCGGCGATAATGGCCGGGCCGCCGCCCTCCTGCTGGTGCGCCCGGCCTGCTTCCTGCTGCTCTTGATGGTGGCGGCACCCGCCACCCCGGAGGGCGTCGCCACCGCCTTCCTCGCCGCCTGGTGGCTGGCAGCCCTGGCGAGCTGGCCCGGCGCGCTGGCGCCGCCCAAGGCCCCGGGCCGCGACCCGCCGCCGCGCTGGCGGGCCCTTCTGTCGGCCGGTCTCCCCCTCGCCGGCACGACACTGGTCAACCAGGCCATGCTCGGCCTCGATCTTCTGTTGGCCGGCCTCCTCATCGGCCCTGCCGCCGCGGGCGGCTACTGGCTTGCCGCCAGCATGGCCGTTGCCGGCCTCGTCCTCGCCAACGCCCAGGGCCAGCTCGCTTTGGCCCGCCTCGGCCCTTTGCGCGACAACGAACAGAAATTCGCCGCGAGCCTCGCCGCCGGCTGCCGCGCCACGAGCCTTCTGGGCGCCGCGCTCGCCCTCCTCGGCACTGCCGCCGCCCCGCTCGCCGTCCCGCTGCTCTTCGCCGGCCGCCACGACGGCACCGCCCTCCTGCTCGCCATGCTCATGCCCTGGCTCGCCCTCCAGCACCCCTCGACCCTGCTCCAGTCCGCCCTCGCCGCCACCGGAGAACGCCCGGACCTCCTGCGCGCCAGCCTCGCAGCCCTCGCCATCTTCGCCGCCGCCGCCACCGCCGCCGCCCTGGCCGGCTCGCCGCCTGCCATGGCGCTGGCCCGCGCCCTGGGCGAAGCGGTCCGCGTGGCCCTGCTCCTGCGCCTGCTTCCGCCAGAGGCGCGCCGCGCCACCCTGCCGCCTTTGCTGATGGCGGGCGCGGGGTGGGGAGCATTGCTGCCGGTGAGCCTCGCGGGTTGAGAAGGCAGTGCCGCGCAAGGCGCTGCGCGCGGCTTTTTCTTCCTCATTTTCCTGGGGATTGGGGGGTGCCCGGTTGACAGTCTCATGGAACCTGATGTGGCTCTCGAAGAAAGGCGGAGGAAGCAGGATGAACGCGAGCGCGTCGGGGCGGCGGTCAACCGCCTGAAGGATTTCCGTCGGCAGGCCACCCGCTGCGACAGGCTCCCGGCAGCTTTCCAGTCCGCCGTAGCTTTGGCGCCCGTTGAGCCTTCTGGCTCAGACGGAGTCCAGTGCTCAGAGATTCGTGAGCGGAAGCTTTGGTGAGCTCCGACGTATCGTGCCGAGGACAGCAAAGAATGAGCGTTGAAATATTCCAGTTTCGTGGTCCAGAGAATTGCGAATGGGTCACAACAGAAAATACATTAAATTTTCAGATGTTGCCTGGTATCGATGTTTCGCAATGGAGACCATTTCATGTGCAGATAGTAGATCGTAACGATAACGGTGTTCGTCTTGTAAAATCTGACGTCTTCTCTGTTGGGCTTAATAGTGTCTTTATCATGAACGCAAGGGCTCGGCATGCGCTTGAATCTGCATTGTCTCCATTTGGAAGTATACTCAAGGTTGAATGCAACGACACGTCACTGTGGATGTACTATGTAAAAAATTATGTGAATGCACTTGATCTCAAGAAATCTGATATATTTTGGTCCGATGAGGAAATATTATTTTTGTACGCAAGCATGTTTTCTTGACTGATATGGTTGAGGATTTTTCCATATTCAAGATACCGAATATGCGGTTGTCGCCCATTTCCTTTACTAGAAGAGTTGTGGATTTTCTTGAAGAAAGCGCACTAGTTGGCTTTGGATTCAGGAAGGTCTATTCTTCTGCATAGTGCGGAGCGCCGGAATATCGGGGGCTGTCGTAATCCCGTCAGGGAGACATTTTCCAAGCGCGGAATGCTGAACGCATCCAGTGCCGCTCTCAGCTCATCAACGGCACTGCCGCGTCGCCGCGAAACCGAAACTGAGCGCCCCCGGCTTTTTGGATGCAGACTGGAGAATGCCGCGCGCAGCGCCCGCGGCGCGGCGCCACAAGCCGGAGCTGCGACACTGCCCAAGATGAGCATGGAGAGCGCCGGAGCCTGCGACCGGCGCATCAACCTTTCGTCGCTAGGCTCTGTACCCAACCACCCTCTTGATCCACGGCTGGGCCTCTGATTCAACCGTCGCACC
>JARGEQ010000009.1 GCA_029211145.1 Marinimicrococcus flavescens | reverse complement strand
TGAGGAGCTGCTGGATATGGTTGGACTTAACCATGACCATGCTACCCGCTATCCGCATGAATTCTCCGGCGGCCAACGCCAGCGTATCGGTATTGCCCGCTCGCTTGCGGTAAACCCTAAATTCATTGTCTGCGATGAGCCGATCTCCGCACTCGACGTTTCCATTCAGGCGCAGGTTGTCAACCTGCTCAAAGAACTGCAGGAACGTCTTGGACTTACTTATCTCTTTATCGCGCATGATTTGTCCATGGTTAAGCATATCAGTGACCGCGTGGCAGTAATGTACCTGGGCAAAATGGTTGAACTCGCAGAAAGCGAAGAGCTTTATGCGAATCCGATTCACCCGTACACGAAATCGTTACTGTCGGCGATTCCGGTTCCCGATCCGGAAATTGAAGTCAACAAAAAACGTATTCATCTGCATGATGAGCTTGGCAGCCCGATTTATTCGGCTGACGAGAAGAGCAATGACGCCGATTTTGAGCTTGTAGAAGTATCTAAGGGGCATTTTGTTGCTAAAGCATTTGCT
>JARGEQ010000089.1 GCA_029211145.1 Marinimicrococcus flavescens | reverse complement strand
GAGCTTCAGGAGCCTGCGCATCTCTTCGCTGTCGATTCTCTTCATCTCATGTTTCCCCGCATTCTGTTGCCATAAGCAAAATGATTAGTCGGCCCATGCCCTGCACCGATGCCAAGACTGTCTTCGATGGCCGCCTGGATAAAAGCTTTCGCGGTATGGACCGCTTCCTTAACGGTGTTGCCCTGCGCCAATCCGGCCGCCGCTGCCGCCGAGAAGGTACAGCCCGTTCCATGGGTATGCCGCGTGGAGATGCGCGGACTTTCCAGATAGATAAACTCGTTTCCGTCATACAGCAGATCGAGAACCCCTGTCGTTCCGTCATCATGCCCGCCTTTTAACACAACAACGCGGGCGCCCATGGAATGGATGAGCACCGCTGCCCGTTCACGGTCCGCCAAGCCGGAAATCTTCATCCCGGTCAAACTTTCCGCTTCCGGTATATTTGGCGTTGCCACCAGCGAGAGCGGGAGCAGCTCGGTTATCAGCGCCTGCACGGCTTCCTGCTGCAGCAGCGGTGAGCCGCCTTTGGCGATCATCACCGGGTCAACCACCAGCTTACCCCAGCCATACTGGCGTACTT
>JARGEQ010000088.1 GCA_029211145.1 Marinimicrococcus flavescens | reverse complement strand
CACGGTCAACGCGGGGCGGGTCTTTCACGAGCACCGCGGACCAGGTGTTGATGGGGCCAGGTGTGATGAACGCGGCGCGTCTTCGTGGGAGGAGCGTCGTGTCCGTGGAGTGCGGTACCGGTCATGGCGGCGGCCGGCAAGGCGCTGCGCGCGGCCTTCTTTTCCTGTTTTCTGGTCGTTGGGAGTGCTTTTAGGAGTTTCTCAACTCATGCCGTGGCATTCTGCCGGATGGTGGGAGCGGTGCGGCCGGAGAGGTTCGCGGCGGCGGAGTCCCACGCCAGCAGAATGGCAGGGTTCCGTTAAGGCGGCGTGAACGCGGCCGGGCGGGTTGCCGGATAGCGGCCGGGATTCACGGTTCTTGAACCTCTGGTGCTGTATTCTGCCGGATGGTGGGAGAGGTGCGGCCGGAGGGTTTCGCGGCGGCGGAGTCCCACACCAGCAGGATGCCGACGAGCAGTGAAGATCCGGTGAACGGGCACCACCCGAACCGACAGGAAACCGGACAAAAAAGCCGCGCGCAGCGCCTTGCGGGCTCCCTTGTCGCGTCCCGCCCGGATGCCCTGTCAGCCTCGCTCCCGGTTTCAGCCGGGCGCCGCCTCGAAGGAAGCGGCGGAGCAAGGGGGCGAGACACGGTCAACGCGGGACGGGTTGTCCACGAGCACCGCGGACCAGGTGTTGATGGGGCCAGGTGTGATGAACGCGGCGCGTCTTCGTGGGAGGAGCGTCGTGTCCGTGGAGTGCGGTACCGGTCATGGCGGCGGCCGGCAAGGCGCTGCGCGCGGCCTTCTTTTCCTGTTTTCTGGTCGTTGGGAGTGCTTTTGAGAGTTTCTCAACTCATGCCGGTGCATGCTGCCGGATGGTGGGAGAGATGCGGCCGAAGGGTTTCGCGGCGGCGGAGTCCCACACCAGCAGGATGCCGACGAGCAGTGAAGATCCGGTGAACGGGCACCACCCGAACCGACAGGAAACCGGACAAAAAAGCCGCGCGCAGCGCCTTGCGGGCTCCCTTGTCGCGTCCCGCCCGGATGCCCTGTCAGCCTCGCTCCCGTTCTCAGCCGGGCGCCGCCTCGAAGGAAGCGGCGGAGCAAGGGGGCGAGACACGGTCAACGCGGGACGGGTTGTCCACGAGCACCGCGGACCAGGTGTTGATGGGGCCAGGTGTGATGAACGCGGCGCGTCTTCGTGGGAGGAGCGTCGTGTCCGTGGAGTGCGGTACCGGTCATGGCGGCGGCCGGCAAGGCGCTGCGCGCGGCCTTCTTTTCCTGTTTTCTGGTCGTTGGGAGTGCTTTTAGGAGTTTCTCAACTCATGCCGTGGCATTCTGCCGGATGGTGGGAGAGGTGCGGCCGCAGGGTTTTGCGGCGGCGGAGTCCCACGCCAGCAGGATGCCGACGAGCAGTGAAGATCCGGTGAACGGGCACCAGCCCAACCGACAGGAAACCGGACAAAAAAAGCCGCGCGCAGCGCCTTGCGGGCTATCCAGTCATCGGTGCCCCTCAACCGGCAGATAACGATGCCGGGTGAGATTGACGGGACGAGAAGGCGGGGACGCGCGCGGCGTGGTGCGCGGGTCCCCTCTCAGGCCGGCCAGCACTGGGCGCCGCCGTCGACCCGCACCACCTGGCCGGTGACGTAGGCGCCCAGCGGCCCGGCGAAGAACTCGGCGACCCGCGCCACCTCCTCGACGGTGGCGATCCGGTCCAGCGTGCCGCTCTCGGCAAGGCGGGCCGGATCCACGTCGCGGGTGCCGAGGAACCGGCCGCTGCGCGCCTCGCCCGGGGCCAGCACGTTGGCGGTGACCTCGAAGGGGCGGAGCTGGTCGGCCAGGCATCGCGTGTAGTGGGTCATGCCGGCCTTGGCGGTTCCGTAGATCGCCCCGTGGGTACGCCCCTTGAAGGCGGCAATGGAGCCGATCGTGAGGATCCGCCCGCGCCGCCGCTGCATCATGCCGCGCGCCACCGTCTGGCAGACGAAAATCGTCGACATCAGGTTGCGCTCGATCACCGAGCGCACGTCGGCTGCCGGCACCTCGACGGCGTCGTTGGGCTCGGGCTTGCCGCCCGCCGCGCCGATGTCGCCGCCGGCATTGTGGACGAGGATGCCGATCGGCCCCAGCGCCGCCTCGACCTCGGCCACCACCCGCTCGACCTGCTCGGGCAGGGTCAGGTCGCCCAGCACGCGGCAGGCCGGCACGCCGTGCGCCGTGCCGATCGCCCGGGCGGTGGCGGTGAGCGTGGTGCCCTCGCCATATTCCGCCGGTCCGTGCTCGCGCATGCCGTGCACGCCGACGGCGCAGCCCAGCGCCGCCAGATGCTCGGCGAAGGCCCGCCCCAGCCCGCGCCCAGCCCCGGTGACCAGCGCCACCTGCCCTTCCAGCAGCCGTTTCCTGTCGCCCATTGTCCGCCTCCCCCGACGTTTCAGCCGCTGTAGCAGGCCCAGCCGGGCGGCGGGAACGGCAGGTCCTGCATACGTGGCAGGCAGACGCGCGCGGGCTGCCCATTGTTTGCGCAGAGGGAGCGGCGGTGACCCGCTCCCGGGCAGATCCGTCGCGGAATGCCGGAGATGGCACGGTTCTTGAATAGCCTTCCTCGCAAGCGCCGCCAGGAGCGCGGTGCATGGAGGAACAGGCGGCGGACGCCGGACGCCGCCGTGCGACGACGAAGAAGGAGCCGCGATGACGCGTTGGCTGGGAATGGCCATGACGGGCCTGCTGGTCCTGGCGGCGGGTGCCGCCCGGGCGCAGGACGAAGGAGCGGCGCTCGACGCCGGTGCCACCTCGTGGATGCTCACCTCGACCGCGCTGGTCTTGATGATGACGGTGCCGGGCGTGGCCCTCTTCTATGGCGGCATGGTCCGCAAGAAGAACGTGCTCTCGGTGATGATGCAGGTGTTCGCCACCTGCTGCGTCGCCTCGCTGGTGTGGATGGTGGCCGGCTACAGCCTCGCCTTCACCGACGGCAATGCGTGGGTCGGCGGGCTCGGCAAGGCGATGCTCGGCGGCCTGACGGTGGACGGCCTCTCGGGCGCGATCCCCGAGAGCGTCTTCATGATGTTCCAGATGACCTTCGCCATCATCACGCCGGCCCTCATCGTCGGCGCCTTCGTCGACCGCATGCGGTTCGCGGCGATGCTGGTCTTCATGATCGTCTGGAGCCTCGTCGTCTACGCGCCCATCGCCCACTGGGTCTGGTGGCCCACCGGCTTTCTCTTCAATGACGGCGTGCTCGACTTCGCCGGCGGCACCGTGGTGCACATCAACGCGGGCGTGGCGGGCCTCGTCTGCTGCCTCGTGCTCGGGCGGCGGATGGGCTTCGGCAGCGAGATCATGGCGCCGCACAATCTCGTGCTCACCCTGATCGGCACGGCGCTGCTGTGGGTCGGCTGGTTCGGCTTCAATGCCGGCTCGGCGGTGGCGGCCGACGGGCGCGCCGGCATGGCCATGGCGGTGACCCAGATCGCCGCCGCCGCCGCGGCCGTGGCGTGGATGCTGGTCGAATGGCTCACCCGCGGCAAGCCCAGCCTGCTGGGCATCGCCTCGGGAGCGATAGCCGGCCTGGTGGCGATCACCCCGGCCTCGGGCTTCGTGCTGCCCGGCGGCGCCCTGGTGATCGGCCTCGCCTCGGGTCTCGTGTGCTTCTGGAGCGCCACCTGGCTCAAGAACAGGCTCGGCTACGACGACAGTCTCGACGTCTTCGGCGTCCATGGTGTGGGCGGCATCGTCGGCGCACTGCTCACCGGCGTCTTCGCGGCGGAAAGCGTCGGCGGCACCGCCGGGCTGCTCGAAGGCAATGCCGGCCAGCTCTGGATCCAGACCGAGAGCATCCTGTGGACCGCCGGCTGGTGTGCCATCGGCACCTTCGTGATCCTCAAGCTGGTCGACCTCACGATCGGCCTGCGTGTCGAGCGCGAGACCGAGCGCGACGGGCTCGACCTCGCGGTGCACGGCGAGGTGGTGCAGTAGCCGCAGATGGAGGCCGTGGCGGCAGGGCCGCGCAAGGCGCTGCGCGCGGCCTTCCTTTTTGATCGTTGTCGGTTGGCGGCGGTGAACGGTCGCAGGGCCTGCGCCTTTCCCGACGAGATATTCCGGTCGCAGCCAAACGACCAAAAGAATAAAAAACGGCCGCGCGCAGCGCCTTGCGTCCCTCCCTCGCCCTCATGCTTCCAGCGGGCCGCGAACGGCTCTAGGCTCTGCCCATGACGTGCGATGCCGCCACCGCCACCCTCGACCCGCAGCGCCGCGCCGGGCGTGCCGTGGCCGGGCGTCTGGCCGCGCAGGACGCGGTGGTCGCAGCGAGCCTGCCGGCGGCGGTGAGCCTCGCCTGCGCCGCATTGCTGTGCGGCCACGATCTCGCCCGCATACGCGCCTTGCCCGGGCGCAGCGGCCCCTCCGCCATCGCCCTGCAAAAGGGCCATGCGGTGACGGTCGGGGCGCCGCTGGGCCAGCTCGTCCGCCTTGCCGGCGCCGAGCCGCGCGAGGCGGGCGCGGTCGACCAGTGTCTGGCGGCCGAGCTGGAAGCCCTGCTGGAAGCCGGCGCGGTGGCCGGCCTTTGGGTGGCCGGAGCCGGCGCGCCGGGCCTGCTCGACCTGCCGGCCTTCCACTGGGCCTGCCGCAGCTGGGACCGCCCGGTGCTGGTGCTCGACCCCGCCTCCGGCAACTGGGCCGCCCGCCTCGACGCCGGCGCTGCCCTCGTTGCGCTCGACGGCGCGGCGCTGGGAGGCCCCCCCTGCGGCGTCATCGCCGGTGCCGGCCCGCTGATCGAGGCCTGCCGCCTCCAGCGCCACGGCATCGGCGCCGCCCTGCTGGCCAGCGATCCCGTGGCCCTGGCCCTGGCCCTGGCCGTCGAGAATCCGGAGCGCGGTTAGCGGGAGCGGGGCATGGCGCTGCGCGCGGCCATTGCTCCTTTTTCTGTCGGTTGGCGGCGGTGTCCGTTTACCGGGTCTTCAGCTTTTCTTGCGATACTGCCGGGGTGGAAATCCGCCGCCGCCTCGTCTTGCGGACGGCGGGCAGGAGGAAGAGCCGTGGGATGAGCTTCATGGCCTGTGTGCCGGACGCCGCCGCCAACCCCGAGAGACAAAAAAAGCCCGGCCGCGCGCAGCGCCTTGCACGGCGCTGCCGCCACGACCGCAGGCCAGCCATGGCGTCCGTCTGCAGCAGGCAAATCCCGCAGCTCGGTAGCCGCCCTACAGCTCGAGAGCCCGGGGCTGCGTCCTCCGTGTCTTTCTTCGCCGCGGCGGAGTTCGCGCTGCGTCGTCCTGCACTGCCGCCCGGGCGATCTCGAGAAAGACCTCGTCTCCGAAGGCGTTCAGCGCGAAATTCACCGCCTGCAGGACGAGGCGGCAATTGTCGAGCGCATAGGGCAGCGTCGGGTCGATCCGGTCGAGCGAGGGTGCGAACGGACGGCGCGCCGCTCCCTGCCCGACGCTCGTCTCGCGAAACGGCAGCCCCGTCACCGCGCAGCGCCCGCCGCACGCGTGCCAAAGGGCGCGACGATAGACTTCCGGGAACGCCGGTGCACCCGATAGAAGGGCGTTTGTGCGGCTCGCCGAAAGAACGAGCCGCCGTGCCCAGGCCGGCAGCGGCGCGTCATCACGCACAGGCAGGCATGGATCGGATATATCGGCCGGCGCCGCGCGGCTTGCACCCGGCGCGTACGTGCCGTCGGCCAGCTTGCGGAGCGCACCGCGTTTTTGCAGGCGCACCAGCGCCCATGCGTGATTGTTGACGAAGCGGGGCCAGCGTGGGTCCTCGGGCGAGATAGCCCAGGACGGGGCGAGCCGGAGCCGCATTGTCTGGCTGCTGCCGACCCCTTCCTGCAGCAAGGCGAGCGTTGCTTCGGCCAGAACCTCGACGCTTGGCAGAGCCCGCTCCGTCTTTCCCCTCCTCCCCCTCGCACGCGCGGCGCGCCCGGGCTCGCCGGCCCGTCACGCCGAGCTGCGCCGCCATCCTCGCCGCCCAGCTGCACACCGACGATTGAGAACGCCGCTCCGGCGGCCTACATGGTCCAGAGCGGCGTGATGCGCCGGCGGGCATCTTTTGTGGAGCACAGCATGGACCAGATCGACGATCACACCCGGACCGAGCTCGAGGCTGCCGCCTTCCGCACGCTGGTGGCGCATCTGCGGGCGCGCACCGACGTGCAGAACATCGACCTCATGAACCTCGCCGGCTTCTGCCGCAACTGCCTGAGCAAGTGGTATCGCGCGGCGGCCGGAGACAAGGGCCTCGAGCTCAGCTACGAGGAGGCCCGGGAGATCGTCTACGGCATGCCCTACGAGGAATGGAAGGCGCGCCACCAGACCGAGGCGACGCCGGAGCAGAAGGCAAAGCTCGAGAAGAGCCACCCGGGCCACTGAGGCCATCCGGGGCGGTAGCGCCGGAACCGCCGCCCGCAAGCCGGACCGGAACGTTTTCGGATAGCCGGGAAGCGCCGGCCCGAAAGGTGCCGGGCAAGCCGGTCGAGGCCGTGACGGCGGCGCCGCGCAAGGCGCTGCGCGCGGCTTTTGCCTTTTGTTCTTGTCAGTTTGGCGGCGGTGGACTTCACCGGATCTTCATCTCCACCGGCGATCCTGCCGGGGTAGGAGTCCGCCGCCGCATCATCTGTGGGCGCATCTTCTCCACCATCCGCGAGGATGGCACGGCAAAGGTCGACGAAGCGTGGGCACGTGCAGGAGCGGTGACCTTTATGCCATGGCTTGCCTGCCAGACGCCGCCGCAAACCCCGAAAGACAGAAGAGCCTGGCCGCGCGCAGCGCCTTGCGCGGTTCTGCCGCCACCGTCATGCACCGCCCCCGGCATGAACCCGGGGAGCGGCGTTTGCCTGCAGCAGGCGTTTCCGATCGCCTCAGCCGAATTTCGGCTCGGTCCGGCGCATGCTCTCGCGGGCGTTCATGCGCTCCCACCAGCCCGCCAGGGCCTTGCGGGCGGCGAGCCGCGGCTGGCCTTCGGGGGTGGCTGCCAGATAGAAGATCACCGGCGCCAGATGGAGATCGGCGAGGCTGATCTGCTCGCCGGCCATGAACGGGTTGTCCGCGATGATCGCCTCGAGGGCATCGAGGGACAAGTCGATCTGCGGCAGGGCCCTCTCGATCACCGCCTCGTCCGGCGTGCCGCCGGTCATGGGCGCCACCAGGCGCTGCATCACCAGGGCGCCGATCATGCAGCCATAGGCGTAGGAATCGGTGACGCTGATGACCTGCTGCATGCGCCCCGCCGCCCTGGGCTCGCCGGGCACGAGGCCGGGGCCGGGCAGCGCCAGGTCGAGATAGCGGCAGATCGCGGCGGTCTCGTAGAGCGAGAAGCCGTCATGCTCGAGGGTCGGCACCTTGCCGAACGGATGGCGGGCCAGGTGCCCGCGCTCCTTGTGGGCGCCCTGCAGCAGATCGAGCTCGCCGAGCTCGTATTCCGCCTGCTTCTCCTCGCATGTCAGCCGTACCGTTCTGACATAGGTGCTGAAATTCGGCCCGTGAATGACCGGCTTGCCCATCGCTCACGCCTCCCTTGCGAGACCGCCCCCGAGGACGGCCGCGCGAGGCTAGCATGGCGCCGGCGCGGATGTCGCCGGTAATGCCGGGCGTCAGCCGGAAGACGTGCGGCCCCCCGGCTCCAGCCCGAGCGCAGTACGCGGCACGTCCCGCTGGGCGCTCGTCGACCGCCCCCGCCGGGGCCTCGGCAACAGCGGCTTGCTCAGCCGAGGCCCTGCTTTGAACAAGAGGCGTCGCCGCGGATCGGGAGTGCGATCGGAGACGGACCCTGGTCATCTGGAACTGTAATTCGCATCCTTGATCCAAAGGGCCTCGGGAGGATGGTGCGATGGCAGGCCGGCTGGCGGATGAAGTGGTTCCGAGCTCCAAGGAGCGCGGCTTTCTCGAGGCTCGGATTCGGGGTCACAAGGCCGCGCGCTCGCTGTCGGACCGGTGCCGGATGATCCTGCTCTGTGCCGAGGGCCTTCAGAGCAAAGAGGTCGCCGCGCGGCTCGGGGTGCATGA
>JARGEQ010000087.1 GCA_029211145.1 Marinimicrococcus flavescens | reverse complement strand
TGCCCAGCCGCTGGCTCTCCGCCACGGCGGAGAACAGCGCTTCGAGCTGCGCATCCTGAAGTACGGCCAGCCTTGCAGGCAACGCGGCAAGCTCCGGGGTATAGAGCAGAGTGACCGCGGTCCAGGCCCCGTCCGCTGATTCCAGCAGCGCCAAGGATGCGGCCCGCAGCCGGTAATAAATCCGCTGCAATATCCGGTCGCTCTGGACTTCATCTTCACCCGCCAACCAGCTGTCATACAGCCCGGCTAACTCCGGAGTATTGAGCCACTCTTCACTCCGGATCAGACAAGGGCCCGCCGGAGCCGTTCCGGCATCCTCCCGGAAGAGCGGACGGTCCTCGCAGCCGTCGCGCAGCACCAGAAAGGCCGGACGTTCCCCCGGACGTTTGAAATAAGTACGGTTGAATGGACCCGTTCCCTTTTGCCGCTCCCCTTCGCCTATAAATTCCGCAGCAGCGGAAGCCACGGATGCAGCCTGGCTCATTTCCACTCCTATAGCCCGATCACCAGCGTTATACTTGAACGGGCGCTCCTCATTACTCCGAA
>JARGEQ010000085.1 GCA_029211145.1 Marinimicrococcus flavescens | reverse complement strand
TATGTCATTGGTGGATATAACACAAGAGTAGAAAGAAGCGATAAGATAGAAATATACGACCCTAATTCTGACTCTTGGACGACCAGTTCGTCAGTTTCACCTGCTTCGAATGTCGAACCTAAATCAGTAACGTATAAAGGTAATATTTATCTTATTGGTGTCGGTGGTTCGTTTGTTTTTTCTCCTTCAACTGAAACTATTTCCAGTTTGCCATCAATACCCACGCCAAAATATGTAGACGGTTCAGGCTTGGGATTGCTCAATGGAAAACTCTATTCAATAGGTGGTTCAGCTCAATCAACTGTCTTTGAGTATACACTTGAAAAAAGTGGTAATCCTGGGACTGATCCAGAACCAGAACCCAATGGAAGTCGAGCAATTCTTACTGTGACTATGAATACTGGACTTGAAAAAGAATTTGACCTCTCAATGGAAGAGGTGAACGCCTTTATAAATTGGTATGATACTAAAGAATCCGGTTCAGGTCCAGCCAAATTCGCAATCAACAAACACGGCAACAATAAAGGTCCATT
>JARGEQ010000084.1 GCA_029211145.1 Marinimicrococcus flavescens | reverse complement strand
GGGAGCGGGGCCTGGTTCATCATCCGCGAGCATGGCGGGCGAGGTATTGAGGAAGGATGAACGGCCGTGGCGTTCCCTGTGGCGGTGATCGAAGGCGGGAAAGTGACTGTCGAGCCGGCCGAAAGAGGGAACCGGGCCGCGCGCAGCGCCTTGCGTGGCTCTGTCGCTGCGGGCCAGCGCCGTCCGATGACATCATGCAGAGCGCCTGTCAGCTCGCGTCGTTCGTCCCCGACGCGCGATGCCGGCGGATCGCGACTCGTTCCGTCGTTTCAGCCGCGCGGGGTGAAAGGGAAGGTGCCGGCGAAGCTCTGGAGGTAGACTTGGTGGGTGACGAGGCCCGAGCCTTCGACGAGGCAGTGCAGGTGGAAGGCGGGGGGCTCGAGATTGTAGCCGGCGGGGCCTTCCTCGCGCATCTCCAGCGGGATCTGATGGGCGGTGCCCGGCGCCACGCTCAGGATCGTGCCGGCCCAGCGCAGGGTGACGGGCCGGTGGAGATGGCCGCACAAGACCCGCTCGACTTCCGGA
Source organism: Marinimicrococcus flavescens (assembly GCA_029211145.1). Classification (GTDB taxonomy): domain Bacteria; phylum Pseudomonadota; class Alphaproteobacteria; order Geminicoccales; family Geminicoccaceae; genus Marinimicrococcus; species Marinimicrococcus flavescens. Next base: position 24,489 of record JARGEQ010000084.1, on the reverse strand, counting down.
TGGCGCTCGATGACGGCCTTGAGGCGCTCGCCGCCGGCGCAGGACGTGGCGTCCATGAAGCGCACACCCAGGGCCGTGGGCGGGTGATGGAGCATCACCAGGGCGGGCTTGCCGGCTCCTTGGGCGAGCTGCGTCTCCAGCCAGTCGAGGCGCTCCTGACAGAGCTCGCCGGCGGGGCTGCCGGGCACGATGCTGTCGAGCGCCACGAGGCGCAGCGGCCCGAGGTCCACGACATACTGGATGAAGGTCGGATGCTCGGCGGGCGAGAAGCGGGAGCCCAGCACCTCGCGCCAGGCGCCGCGCTCATCGTGGTTGCCGGGAATGGCGTAGACCGGCATCGGCAGGCGCCCGAGCTGCCGGGCGATCTCCCGGTACTCCGCGGGTTGCCCGTCGAAGGCGAGATCGCCGGTGACCAGCACCAGGTCGGGACGCGGGGCGAGCCGCAGCAGCGCGTCGACGGTGCGGGCGAGGGCGGCTGCCGTGTCGACCACGCCGAAGGCGAGCTGGCCGGGCGGGCAGACATGGAGGTCGGTGATCTGCGCGATCAGCATGGACGCGGTCCGGAGCAGGGGCGGGGGCAGAGGGGCTGCGGGACGGATGCACGGCGGCATCCGTCCCGCTTGCCTCAGGGCAGGAGAACGGTCGAGCCGGTGGTGGCGCGGGATTCGATCGCACGGTGCGCGTCAGCCGCCTCGGCGAGCTTGAAGCGCTGGTTGATCTCGATTTTCACCGCACCCTTGGCCACGACGTCGAAGAGGTCGCTGGCGCAGGCCACCAGCTCCTCGCGGGTGGAGGTGTAGCCGAAGAGGGTCGGGCGGGTGACGAAGAGCGAGCCCTTCTGGGCGAGGATGCCCAGGTTGAACGCGTCGACGGCGCCCGAGGCGTTGCCGTAGCTCACCATCAGGCCGCGCGGCCGCAGGCAGTCCAGCGAGCCCATGAAGGTGGCCTTGCCGACGCCGTCATAGACCACGGGCAGCTTCTTGCCGTTGGTGATCTCCTTCACCCGCTCGGCGAAATCCTCCTCCTTGTAGAGGATCACGTAATCGGCGCCGTGGGCGCGGGCGATCTCGGCCTTCTCCTTGCTGCCGGCCGTGCCGATGACGGTGGCGCCGAGATGCTTGGCCCACTGGGTGGCGATCAGGCCGACGCCGCCGGCGGCGGCGTGGATGAGGATCGTGTCGCCTTCCTTGACCCGGTAGGTCTGGCGCAGCAGATACTGGGCGGTCATGCCCTTGAGCATCATCGCCGCTGCCTGCTCGTCGGCAATGGCGTCGGGCAGCGGCAGGAGCGCCTTGGCGGGCATCACGCGCTCGGCGGCATAGGCGCCGAGGCTGGTGGCGTAGGCGACCCGCTGGCCGGCCTTCACCTCGGTGACACCCTCGCCCACCGCCTCGACGACGCCCGCGGCCTCGTTGCCGGGCGTGAACGGCAGGCCGCCGGCCGGCGGGTAGAGTCCGGTGCGGAAATAGGTGTCGATGAAGTTGAGGCCGACCGCGCTGTGGCGGACCAGGGCCTCGCCGGGGCCGGGCCTGCCGGGATCGTGGTCCTCGACCTTCAGCACGTCGGGGCCGCCATGCTCGTGGATGACGATGCGCATGCTCATCGGGCTCTCCCTTTTTATCCTGCTGCTCCGGCGGCCGCGGATCAGGCCGCCTGGCGGCTCGCTGCCTCTTTGAACCGGGCCGCAAGATCCCCCGGCTCGAGCGCCGGCGCAAGGCAGGTCGTACCGGTGCACAGGTATGCAGTTGGGCGTCCGCCGATGGCCTCCTTGCCATGGGCCGGATGCGAGGCCGGCAGGCGCGCCGGATCGCGCACCGCGAGCAGCACGCGGCCGGCGCGCGGATCGCGCACCGCGACCTCGCGTAGCGCCTCGAAGGCGGCATTGCCCGGATCGCCCACCAGCACGAGCTGCAGCGGGCTCGCCGCGAGGAGGGCGGCATCGAGGAGCGTGGCGTGGGCGAAGGGGTTGCGCCGCATCTCGCCGCCGAAGGCGCCGAGGATGGCCTCGGCACGCGCCCGGTGACGGTCCTCGCCGGTCAGGCACCAGAGCTTCACGCTCGCTTGCGCGAGGGTGCCGGCGGCCGAGGGGGAGGGGCCGTCATGGGCGTTGCGCGGGCGCACCGGCAGCGGCGGGGTCTGCACCGGCGCCAGGTAGTAGCCGCCCTCGCCGTCGGCGAAATCCTCATCGGCGGTGTCGATCCAGCGCACCGCCTGGTGGAGGAATCGCGCCTCGCCGGTGGCCTCGAAGAGCATCAAGGATGCCCGCGCCATCTGCGCGTAGTCGTCCAGGAAGGCGAGCTTCAGGCTCTGTCCCTCGCGCCAGCTGTGATGCAGCCGGTCGCCGTCGCCCATGCGCGCGAGGATTCCGTCGAAGGCCGTGCGGGCCCGCTGGACCCATGCCTCGAGGCCGAAGCGCAACCCGGCTTCGGCCAGAGCCGCGATCATCAGCCCGTTCCAGTCGGCCAGCACCTTGTCGTCGAGCCCCGGCCGCACCCGCTTTGCCCGCGCCTCGAGAAGGCGCGCACGGGCGCGCGCCAGGCGCTGCTCCTCGGCCGCGGGCGGCAGGCCGGGCTCGTGCAGGCGGTTGAGGATGGACTTGCCCTCCCAGTTGCCGCGGGCGGTGACCCCGTAGGCGTGCTTGAAGAGGGCCGCGTCCGGGCCCAGCAGGCCGTCGATCTCCGCCGCGTCCCATACGTAGAACCGGCCTTCCTCGCCCTCGCTGTCGGCGTCGAGGGAGGAGGCGAAGACCTCGCCCACCATCATCTCGCGCTCCAGCCAGCCGACGGTCTCGATGGCGCGCTGCCGGAACAGCTCCTCGCCGGTGGCGTTCCAGGCACGCGCCAGCAGGGCCAGGAGCTGGGCATTGTCGTAGAGCATCTTCTCGAAATGCGGGGCCAGCCAGTAGGCGTCGACGCTGTAGCGGGCAAAGCCGCCGCCCAGATGGTCGTAGATCCCGCCCTGGCAGATCCGCGCCAGCGTGTGGAGCAGCCGGCGGCGCAGCATCTCGCCTTCCGGCGCCAGCGCCGCCTCCCAGAGAAACGCCAGGACCGGAGATTGCGGGAACTTGGGCGCGCCGCCGATCCCGCCATGGACCGCGTCGATCTCCTCGCCCAGCGCCAGGGCGGCGCGAAGGGCTGCGGCCGGCGTGGGGGCGGCGCCTGGCTCGGGGCGGGCGAGGCGGGTGAGAGCGGCGGCGAGCTGCTCGCGGTTGCCGTCCAGCTTGTGCCGTTCGCCGCTCCACAAGCGGGCGATCTGCTCGAGGACCTGGGGGAGGCCGGGCCGGCCGTGGCGCGGCTCGGGCGGAAAATAGGTGCCGCCCCAGACAGGCGCCCCGTCCGGTGTCAGGAACATGGTGAGCGGCCAGCCGCCTTGCTGGCCGAGCAGGGCCAGCGCCTGCTGGTAGATGGAGTCGAGGTCGGGGCGCTCCTCGCGATCGACCTTGATGTTCACGAAATGCGCGTTCATCACCGCCGCAATCTCGGCGTTCTCGAAGCATTCGTGGGCCATGACGTGGCACCAGTGGCAGGCGGCGTAGCCCACCGAGAGCAGGATCGGCCGGTCGCTGGCGCGGGCCTCGGCAAGCGTCTCCTCGTTCCATTCCCGCCAGTGGACGGGGTTGTCCTTGTGCTGCAGCAGATAGGGGCTCGTCGCCTTCGCCAGCTCGTTGGACATCACGGCTTTCCTCGTCGTCTCGGGCGCTCTAGGTGGTCGGCGTCGCTCTGCCTATAGTAGGCCCGCAACCGGCAACAGCCAGCGGAGCGGCCCATGAAATTCCTGATCGAGGTCGACTGCAGCCCCGAGGAGGCGCGCCAGTTCATCGGCCTGCCGGAAGTGGCACCGATGCAAAAGGCGGTGATGGAGACGATCGAGAAGCGGCTGGTCGAGACCATCGGCAGCGTCGACAGCAAGACCCTGCTCGACAACTGGATGCCGCTGTCGCTCAAGGGCATGGAGCAATGGCAGTCGATGTGGAACCAGCTCGCCACCGCGGCGGCGGGCATGCAGGGCAAGCCCAGGAGCGAGAAGAAGAGTTGAGCGGCGGGGCGGGCCTGCAGGCCCGCACCATCTTCGCGCCGGCGACGGCACCCGGCCGTGCCGGCGTCGGTATCGTGCGGCTGAGCGGTCCCGAGGCCGGCAGCACCGCGAGCCTGCTCACCGGCCGGCCGCTGCCGCCGCCGCGCAGCGCCGCGTTGCGGCTGTTTTCCGATCCGCGCGACGGCGAGCCCCTCGATCGCGGTCTCCTGCTGTGGATGCCCGGTCCCGCCACCGTGACCGGCGAGGACGTGGTGGAGCTTCACCATCACGGCGGCCGGGCGGTGCGCGCCGGGCTGCTCGCCGCCCTGGCGGCCGTGCCGGGGCTACGCCCCGCCGAGCCCGGCGAGTTCACCCGGCGCGCCTTCCTGAACGGCAGGCTCGATCTCACCGCCGCCGAGGCGGTGGCCGATCTCGTGGACGCCGACACGCGGCTCCAGGCCCGCCAGGCGCTGCGCCAGCTCGACGGCGCCTTCGGGCAACGCTGCGCCGTCTGGCGCGAGTGTCTCGCCGCGGCCCTGGCGCTGGCCGAGGCGGAGATCGATTTCGGTGCCGAGGAGGGCGATGTCGGCGAGAGCCTGCTGGCTCCCCGCCTCGCCGAGCTGCGCGGCATGGCCGCGGGGATCGCCGCGCTGCTCGAGGAGGCGCCCAGGGGCGCCAGACTGCGCGAGGGTCTGTGCGTGGCGGTGGTGGGCGCGCCCAATGCCGGCAAGTCGAGCCTCGTGAACCTGCTGGCGCGGCGCGAGGTCGCCATCGTCACCGAGATCGCCGGCACGACCCGCGACGTGATCGAGGTCGAGCTGGAGCTGGACGGCCTGCCGGTGACGCTGCTCGACACGGCGGGTCTGCGCGAGAGTGCCGATCCCATCGAGCGCGAGGGCGTGGCGCGGGCGCGGCGGCGCGCGGCCGAGGCCGATCTCCGGCTTTTGGTGGTCGACGCGCGCGAGGACGCAGCGGCGGCCCTCGAGGAGCTGGGGGGCGACGGCGAGGTGCTGCTGGTCGTCAACAAGCGGGATCTGGTGCCGGAGGGGACACCCCTGCCGCCGGGCGCGCTCGCTATCTCCTGCCTCGGCGCGCAGGGCATCGGCCGCCTCGAGGAGCGGCTCGCCGGGGCGGCGCGGCGGCTGATGGGGACGGGCGAGGGGGGCGGGGCTACCCGCGAGCGGCATCGGCTGGCCCTGGCCGAGGCGTGGGGCGCCCTCGACCGCTTTCTCGCCGGCCATGGCCGGATCGAGCTGGCGCTGGCTGCCGAGGAGCTGCGGCTGGCGGCCCGGGCACTCGGGCGGATCACCGGCGCGGTAGGGGTCGAGGAGGTGCTGGACCGGATTTTTGCCGGCTTTTGCATCGGCAAGTAGGGAGCCCCGCCGCCACTGTTTCACGTGAAACAGCTCAGCCGGCCGGACCCTCCAGCACGGCCTCCGGCAGCCTCTCCCGCGCCACCCGGCGGACCTCGCCGACCAGCTCGGGATGCTCGCGCAGGAACGTGCCGAGCGCGTCCTGGGCCAGCACGAGAAGCTGGCAATAGCCCAGCGCCACCACGTCGGCGTTGCGCGGCTGCCCCATGAGGAGGCCGGCCTCGCCGAAGAAATCTCCCGAGCCGAGCCGGACCCGCTCCTCGCCGAGCATCACCTCCACCGCACCCGAGGCGATGAAGTACATGGCGTCGCCGGCCTCGCCGCGTCGCACGATCCGCTCACCGGGCAGCACGAGCATGGGCCGCAGGAGCTTGGCCACGTCCTTGCGGTCCTCCTCGGCCAGCCCGGCGAAGAGCGGCATCTTGGCGACCAGCGTGTGGACGCCGAGCCCGAGGTCGAGCCGCGGGATGCGCTCCATGGCGCGGCGCCGGGCGCGCAGCTCGGTCAGGAGATGGCGGTGGAGCTGCGGCGAGAGAAGGTGTTCCTCGACCATCCGGGCAAAGCCGTCGGCCTCCAGCCGGGTGACGATCCGGGCGATGTAGCGCGCCGAGACTGCCTGCCAGTGCCGGGGATATTGCAGGCGCAGGGCGTCGAGGCTGCGGTCGACCTCGGCCAGGCGCTGCTCGAGGACGAGGCCCGACGTCTCCGCCACGCGCTCGCCGTAGACGGCGCGGATGCGGCGGCGGTTGAAGCTCAGCAGCTCCTCGAGCACGTGCCGGCGGACGATCAGCTTCTCGATCCGCATGGCGAGGCCGGCGGCGAGCGGCGTCTGGATCCGCAGCCGGCGATAGACCCACGCGGCGAGCCGGGTGAGCGGGTCGAAGCCGGCCTGCCGGCGGGCCTGGCGGCGATAGCCCTGCACGCCGTCGGTCTTGAGGGCGTCGGTCAGGGCCGCGGCCTGGCGTACCAGCAGCGCGCCGGTGGTGCGGCCGATCAGTCGGCGGCCGAGCTCGTCGGCATAGAGCTCGCTCTCGCGGTTGCTGAGCGTGGCGAGCGCGGCGACGAGCTGCTCGCGCTGGCTCTCCTCGCTGGGCTCGAGGGCGGCCTCGGCCTCGCCCACCGGCTCGAGCAGCGAGCGGATCTCGGCACTGTTCTCGAGATCGATGCCGTGGGTGATGGCGGCAGCCGAGATACGGTCGCGGATCTCGGCGCGGCCGATCTCCAGGGCGCGGGCCCGCAGCATTCGCTCGAGCGGGTCGAGCTGGTCGAGGCGAAGGCGGCGCAGGAGCGGCCGCAACGTGGTCGCCTGGACGAGCAGGGTGAAGAGCACGAAGCCGGTCGCCAGCACCGAGACCAGATGCTGCACGGCCGGGTCGAGGCGCGGGTTCTGGGTCACCGCCAGGGCCAGCGCCAGGGTCACCGCACCCCTGAGCCCACCCCACAGGATCACCAGCTTGTAGCGGTTGTCGATCGGCCGCTGGCGCTGCAGCCGGCTGATTGCCGGCATCACGAGGAAGAGGGTGAGGGCACGCGCCAGCAGGGCCCCGGCGAGCAGCGCCGCCAGCCCGAGTATGTCGCCGAGTGTGGCGGCGGTGAGGGTGCGCGGTACCAGCATCGAGGCCAGCACGAAAATCAGCGAGCTCGCCCAAAAGCCGATCTGCTGCCAGATCGTGCTGATGGCGCGCCAGGCGTTGGTGCCGGCGCGGCTGCGCCCGACGGTGCCGAAGACCAGCCCGGCGATCACCACCGCGACGACGCCGGAGACCTGCAGGTAGATCTCGGCGAAGCCATAGGTGGCGTAGGCCAGGGCGACGCTCAGCGTGACCTCGGCCGGGCCGCCCTGGTCGAGGCGGCTCACCAGGCCCGCGCCCAGCCGACCGGCCACGAGGCCCAGCAGGGTCCCGCCGCCGAACGCCCATAAAAAGCCCATCGGCAGGCTGCTTACCGAGCTGGTGTCGGGGTAGAGGAGCAGGCCGAGGAGGGCCGAGAACAGCGCGATCGCCGCGGCGTCGTTGAGCAGGCTCTCGCCCTCGACCAGGGAGGTGAGGCGGCGTGGCGCGCCGACCTCGCGGAAGATCGCCACCACCGCGCTGGGATCGGTGGTGGCGACGATGGCCGCCACCAGAAAGCAGGCGATGAGACCCTTCTCGGGGAGGCCCAGTGCTCCCCAGACAGCGAGGCCGCCCAGCGCCGTGGTGACGATGACCGCGAGAACCGCCATCACGAGGACCGGCGCCAGGTCGTCGAGCAGGGCCTGACCGTCCAGATGGATGGACGTCTCGAACAGAAGGAGCGGCAGGAACACCCACAAGAAGAGCTGGGCGTTAATGGGGAGGGCGCGGAGCTGGGCGATGAAGTCGGCCGGCACGCTCTCCAGCCCGGCGCCGACGAGGCCGTGCCAGGCGCCGATCACGATGCCCAGGATGATCCCGAGGCTCGCCAGCAGCACCGTATAGGGAATGCGCAGCCGCGAGGCCAAAGGCGGCAGGAAGGCGATCAGGCCGAGCAGCCCTGATACCGCGAAGACCAGCCCGGCTATGCCACCCATGCGCTCCATCTCCTCGGGGAATGTGGATTTATAGCGTCAGCCGGCGTCTCTCGCGAGCCGGGTGTGGCCTCTTTGCTTGACCTGGGGGCGCTGCCGGCACGAAAGTCCGCCCATGCCGAGCTTCGACGTGATCGTCATCGGCGGTGGTCACGCGGGATGCGAGGCCGCCGCCGCCGCCGCCCGCACGGGTGCCCGCACGCTGCTTTTGACCCACCGTCGCGACACGGTGGGTGCGATGTCCTGCAACCCGGCCATCGGCGGGCTGGGGCGCGGCCATCTGGTGCGCGAGGTGGACGCGCTGGACGGGCTCATGGGCCGTGCCATCGATCGCGGCGGCATCCAGTTCAGGGTGCTCAACCGCAGCAAGGGCGCTGCCGTGCAGGGCCCGCGCGCCCAGGCCGACCGGCGGCTCTATGCGGCGGCGATAGGCGAGCTGCTGGCGGCGCAGGCGGGCCTCGAGATCCGCGAGGGCGAGGCCGAGGAGCTGGTGGCGGCGGCCGGTGCGGTCCGCGGCGTGCGCGTCGCCGGGGGCGAGCTGCTCGAGGCGGGAGCGGTGGTGCTGACCACCGGCACGTTCCTGCGCGGCGAGATCCATCTGGGCAAGGAGCGGTGGCCGGCCGGGCGGGTCGGCGACAGGCCGGCGGTGCGGCTCGCCGAGAGCCTGCTGCGGCACGGGCTGGCGCTGGGCCGCCTCAAGACCGGCACGCCGCCGCGGCTGGACGGCCGCACCATCGACCATGACGGGCTCGCGCGCCAGGAGGGCGACGCCCGGCCGCAGCCCTTCTCGTTCCTCACCGGGCGCATCGACAACCCGCAGATCGCCTGCCACCTCACCTATACCAACGAGGCGGTCCACGCGCTGATCCGCGCCAATCTCGACCAGGCCCCGGTCTATTCGGGGCAGATCGAGGGGACCGGCGTGCGCTACTGCCCGTCGATCGAGGACAAGGTGGTGCGCTTTGCCGACCGCAGCCGCCACCAGATCTTCCTCGAGCCCGAAGGGCTGGACGACGACACGGTCTATCCCAACGGGATCTCCACCTCGCTGCCGGCCGGGCTGCAGGAGCGGCTGCTGCGCCTCATCCCCGGGCTCGAGCGGGTGCGCATGCTGCAGCCCGGCTATGCCATCGAGTATGACCATATCGACCCGCGCGAGCTCGACCCGACCCTCGAGCTGCGGCGTCTGGGGGGCCTGTTTCTCGCCGGCCAGATCAACGGCACCACCGGCTACGAGGAGGCGGCGGCGCAGGGCGTGATGGCCGGGGTCAACGCGGCGTTGCGCGCCGGCGGCGGCCACCGGCATTTCGTGCTGGATCGTGCCGAGGCCTATATCGGCGTGATGATCGACGACCTGACGACGCTCGGCGTTACCGAGCCCTACCGGATGTTCACCTCGCGCGCCGAATACCGCCTCGTGCTGCGCGCCGACAATGCCGATCGCCGGCTGACCGGCCGGGGCCGCGACATCGGCTGCGTGGCGGCAGGACGGGCCGCGCGGCTGGCGGAGAAGGAGAAGGCCATCGAGAGCTTGCGGGCGCGGCTAGCCGGGCTCTCCTTGACGCCGGCCGAGGCGGCCCGGCAGGGACTGGCCCTCAACCAGGACGGCCGCCGCCGTACCGGCCTCGAGCTTCTGGGCCTGCCGGGGGTGGACGTGCAGCGGCTCGCCGGCTGCTGGCCCGAGCTCGCCGCGGCCCCGCGCGAGGCCGCCGAGCAGCTCGAGATCGAGGCCCGCTACGCGCCCTATCTGCGCCGCCACGAGGCCGACATCGCGGCCTTCCGCCAGGAGGAGCGGCTGCCCTTGCCCGGTGACCTCGACTATCGCGCCATGAGCGGGCTGAGCGGCGAGCTGCGGGAGAAGCTCGACCGGACGCGCCCGCCCTCGCTCGGCGCCGCTGCCCGGATGCCCGGCATGACGCCCGCCGCCCTGACCCTCCTCTACCGGCATGTCCGCCGTGCCGCGTCCTGACCGCGAGGCGCCGCTGGGGCGCGAGGGGTTCGCCCGGCGGGTGCCTGCTGTTTCACGTGAAACGCTGGACCGTCTCGAGGCCTATCTGGCGCTGCTCGCGCGCTGGCAACGGGCGATCAACCTCGTCGGCCCCTCGACCCTGGCCGATCCGTGGCGCCGGCATCTGCTGGATTCCGCGCAGCTCGCCGGGCACTGGCCGGAGGGCGGGCGGGTGCTGGTCGATCTGGGCAGCGGCGCCGGGCTGCCGGGGCTGATCCTCGCCGCCATGGCCGCACCCGAGGCCCATCTGGTGGAAAGCGACCAGCGCAAGGCGGCGTTCCTGCGCGAGGCGGCCCGCGCGCTGGGCGTCGCGGTGCAGGTCCATGCCTGCCGGATCGAGGCGGCGCCGCCGATCCGCGCCGATGCCGTCTCCGCCCGGGCCCTTGCCGCCCTTCCGCAGCTTCTCTCCTATGCCGAGCGGTTCATCGGTCCGGGCACGCGCTGCCTCTTTCTCAAGGGGCGTAATGCCGAGGCTGAATTGACCGATGCGCGCGAACACTGGATGATGCGCGCGCGCGTCCTGCCGAGCATGTCGGCAGAAGATGGACGCATCATCCTGCTCGACGAGGTGACACGTGCAGGCCGCTCCTGAGGCCGGTCATGCAGGGCATGGCCGCATTCTCGCCGTCGCCAACCAGAAGGGCGGCGTCGGCAAGACGACCACGGCCATCAACCTGGCGACGGCGCTGGCAGCCGCCGGAAAACGCTGTCTCGTGGTGGATCTCGATCCCCAGGGGAATGCCAGCACCGGCTTCGGTGTCGACCGCAATGCGCGCCAGGTGAGCAGCTACCAGGTCATGCTCGACCAGGCGCCGCTCGGCGAGGCGATCACGGCGACCGAGGTGCCGGGGCTCGACCTGGTGCCGGCCACCGTCGATCTCTCGGCGGTCGAGGTCGAGCTGGTGGACGATCCGCGCCGCAACTACCGGCTGCGGGACGCCTTCCAGAGCTGCGAGACGGTCTACGATCACGTGCTGATCGACTGCCCGCCGTCGCTCGGTCTGCTGACCGTCAACGCGCTGGTGGCGGCGCATGCGGTGATGGTGCCGCTGCAGTGCGAGTTCTTTGCGCTGGAGGGCCTCAGCATGCTGCTGCGCACCGTCGAGCGGGTACGGCGGACCTTGAACCCGATGCTCGAGATGCAGGGCATCGTGCTCACCATGTACGACCGTCGCAACAAGCTGTCCGAGCAGGTGGAGGCCGATGTGCGAAGCTTCATGGGGGATCGCGTGTTCGAGACGGTGATCCCGCGCAACGTGCGGATCTCCGAGGCGCCGTCGCACGGCAAGCCGGTGCTGCTCTACGACGTGCGCTGTGCCGGCTCGCAGGCCTATGCGAGCCTCGCCGGCGAGCTCCTGAAGCGCGGGCGCTCGCTCGCTGACGTCGCCTGATGTCGCCCGAGCGGCCGGCCGCCAAGCGCCGGGGCCTGGGCATGGGCCTCTCGGCCCTGCTGGGCGGCGACGCCGAGCTGGTCAACGCGCCGGTTCCGGCCAGGCCCGGCCGCGGCCTGCAGACCGTGCCGGTGGAATTCCTTCGGCCCTCGCCCCTGCAGCCGCGCAAGGTCTTCCACGAGGAGGAGCTCGAGACCCTCGCCGACTCGATCCGCGAGAAAGGCGTGCTCCAGCCCCTGGTGGTGCGCTCGCCGGGCGGCGCGCCGGGCTACGAGATCGTGGCGGGCGAGCGCCGCTGGCGGGCGGCCCAGCTCGCCGGCGTGCACGAGGTGCCGGTGCTGGTCCGCGAGCTCGACGACCGCGAGGTTCTCGAGCTGGCGCTGGTCGAGAACCTGCAGCGCGAGGATCTCGACGCGCTGGAGGAGGCCGACGCCTACAGCCGCCTGGTCGGCGAGTTCGGCCATACCCAGGAGGTGATCGCCAAGGCGATCGGCAAGAGCCGCAGCCACGTCGCCAACATGATGCGGCTCTTGGGCCTGCCGGAGGAGGTCCGCGAGTTGCTCCAGCGCGGGGCGCTGACCGCCGGCCATGCGCGCGCCCTGATCGGCGCTCCCGACCCGCTGGCGCTGGCCCGCGAGGTGGTGGCGCGCGGCCTCAATGTGCGCGAGACCGAGGAGCTGGTCCGGCGCGCCGTCACCCCGCGCAAGACCCGGGAAAAGAAGGAGCCGGATCCCAACGTCGCCGAGGTCGAGCAGCATGTGGGACGGAGCCTCGGCCTGGCCGTGCGCATCCGCCAGCAGCGCCGCGGCGGCATGGTGACGATCCGCTATACCGACACCGCGCAGCTCGAGGCGCTGGTCTCAAAGCTAACTTTCAGTGGATAACTTCAACAGTTAGTGCCTCACCCGTTGACACTAGGGTACATCTTGTGAGGTTATCTCTTTTGAGGAGAAACCCAAGGAAAGAGAGACGGCCGTATCCGCCTGCATGATGGAGTCCTTGAGACTCCATAATGGAAAGAAAGCGGAACGAGCCGGCGTCCCGCATGCTCCGGACGAGCCTCACGATTGCCCTCGGGCTCGATGAAAAAATGATCTCGTGACACTTGGCCGCTCGCGAAAGCAGAGCGGCCTTCTATTTGGCAGTACCATAGAGCGCATCAAGCGCCGCATGGTATTTCTGGTAGATGATCCCCCGCCTCAGCTTCATCGTAGGGGTCATCAGCCCGTTCTCGATGCTGAACGGTTCTACCAAAAGGTGATAGCGGCGCACCCGCTCGACCGCAGTGAGCTGCCTGTTGGCGCGCGCCAGGGCCTCCTCGATCTCGCGGCGCAGGCCGGCCTCGCCGGCCAGGGCCGGATCGCAGGGGTCCAGGCCGGCGGTCCGGGCATGACGCTCGAGCAGCGCCTTCTCCGGCACCACGAGCGCCACCAGATGCGGCCGGCGGTCGCCGAACACCAGGGCCTGGCCGATCTCCGGCTGGAGCATCAGCACCCCTTCGACCCGCTGCGGCGCCACGTTCTCGCCGCCCGAGTTGACGATGATATCCTTCTTGCGGTCGGTGATCCGCAGATAGCCCTCCTCGTCCAGGGTGCCGATGTCGCCGGTGTGCAGCCAGCCGTCCTTGAGCGCCTCAGCACTCGCCGCCGGATCGGCCCAATAGCCTTTCATCACCAGCGCGCCGCGCACGAGAATCTCGCCGTCCCCGGCGAGACGGAGCTCGACCCCCCGCAGCGCCCGCCCGACCGTCTCGACGCGGCTGCGGCCGGGCGGATTGACGCTGATGATGGGTCCCGCCTCGGTCTGCCCGTAGCCCTGCAGGATCGGCAGGCCGAGGCTCTGGAGGAACTGGCCGACCTCGGGAGCGAGCGGCGCGCCGCCGGAGATCATCGCCTTGAGCCGGCCGCCGAAGCGGGCGCGGACCTTGTCGCGGACCAGCCGCTCGAGCGCCATGTCGGCCAGCGCCAGGTGCGGCGGCAGGCGGCCGCCGCGCAGGGCGCGCCGCGTGCCGAGCCGCACCGCCTGGTCGAACAGGCGCGCCTTGAGCCCGCCCTCGCGGGACGCGGCGCTCGACATGCGCTGCTTCATCACCTCGTAGAGGCGCGGCACACAGGGCAGGAAGGTGGGCCGGACCTCGGCCATGTTGGCGGCCAGCCGCTCGACGCTCTCGGCAAAGCGGATCTGCGCTCCCATGGCGATCGGCAGGAAGAGGCCCACCGTGTGCTCGTAGGCATGCGAGAGCGGCAGGAAGGAGAGGAAGACGTCGTCGCCCAGCCCGACCTCTTCCAGGAGATCCCACACGCCGGCGATATTGGCGAGCAGGCTGCGATGCGGGAGCATGACCCCCTTGGGCCTTCCGCCGGTGCCCGAGGTGTAGATCAGGCAGGCGAGATCGTCCCCCCGGCGGGCCCGGCCTGCCGTCAGGGGCGCTCCGGCAGCACCCTCCTCGAGCGCCGCCCCGTAGCCCAGCGTGGCGACGGTGCCGGGCGGTGCGGCGGTCTCCCCGTCGAGCAGGACCAGCGTGCGCAGCTCCGGCAGGGCCGCCAGCTCCGGCAGCAGCCGTTGCGCCACCGTGCCGCCCGCCGCCACCGCCGCAACCGTCCCGGCATGCGCGAGGATGAACCGGTAGTCGGCGCCGACATAGGTCGTGAACACCGGCACCGAGACCGCGCCCGCCTTGAGGATCGCCAGATCGGCCACCACCCATTCGGGCCGGCTGTCGGCGATGATCGCGACCCGGTCGCCGGGCGCCACCCCGCGCCCGGCCAGACAGCGGGCGAGGGCTTCCGACTCCTCCGCGACCCGACGCCAGCTCCAGGATTCCCACCGGCCGGCGCGCTTCTGCCAGAGGAAGGGCGCGTCGCCCAGGCGGTCGACGGTCCTGTCGAACAGCTCGACGAGGTTGGCGCCGAGATCCGGAAGAGGCATCGCATCTCCTGACGGGCGGACGGGGGCGGTGCTGGGTGCTGGATCCTTCATGCCCGTGACTTATATCTGGCGGGCAAGGCAGCAAAGGAAGCATTCATGAGCGGATCGACGGCGGCCGGAGCGGCGCGGCACCCGGCCGGAGGGGACGAGGCGGGCCTGCCGGCCTGGAACCTGGACGATCTCTTCGCCGGGCGCGAGGATCCGCGGATCGCGGAGTTCCTGGCCGAGGCCGATGCGATGGCCGAGAAGCTGGCGGCGGACGCCAAGGGCCGCTTTGCCGAGCTTTCGGGCGACGGGCTGGCCGATGTCATCGCCCGCTACGAAACCCTCGAGGAAAAGCTCGGCCGGGTCGCCTCCTTCGCCTCGCTGATGCACGCGGCCGACCGCGAGGACGCCGAGATCGGTCGCTTCTTCCAGTCGATCCAGGAGCAGATCACCACGATCGGCACCAAGGTGCTGTTCGTGACGCTGGAGCTCAACAAGCTCGAGGACGGGCTGCTGGAGCGCCGGATTGCGGAGTCGGCCGGGCTCGCCCGCTACCGGCCCTGGCTGCGCACCGTCCGCAGCTTCCGCCCGCACCAGCTCGACGACGAGATCGAGCGGGTTCTCCACGAGAAGTCGGTCACCGGACGCAGCGCCTGGGTGCGGCTGTTCGACGAGACCATGGCGGGCCTGCGCTTCCCGCTCGAAGGTCGCGATCTTTCCGCGCAGGAGATCTTCGACCTGCTCTCGGCCAAGGATCGCGGCAAGCGCGAGGCGGCGGCGGCGAGCATCGCCGAGGTCTTGAAGAAGAACATCCGCCTCTTTGCCCGCATCACCAACACGCTGGCCAAGGACAAGCAGATCGAGGACGGCTGGCGCTCCTTCGAGCGGCCGATCTCCGGGCGCAACCTCGCCAACCAGGTCGAGGACGAGGTGGTGGCCGCCCTCATCGACGCGGTCCAGGACGCCTATCCGCGCCTCTCGCACCGCTACTACGCCCTCAAGGCGCGGTGGCTGGGCCTCGAGAAGCTGGAATACTGGGACCGCAATGCGCCGCTCCCCGAGGATGCCGACCAGCGGCGCCCCTGGGACGAGGCGCAGCGGCTGGTGCTCGACGCCTATGGCCGCTTCTCGCCCGAGCTGGCCAGCATCCTGGGCGACTTCTTCGAGAGGCGCTGGATCGACGCGGCCCCGCGCGCCGGCAAGGACAGCGGCGCCTTCTGCCATCCCACCGTGCCCAGCGTGCACCCCTATGTCCTGATGAACTACCAGGGCAAGAGCCGCGACGTGATGACCCTGGCGCACGAGCTGGGCCACGGCGTGCACCAGGTGCTGGCCGGCCAGCAGGGCTATCTGATGGCGAGCACGCCGTTGACCCTGGCCGAGACGGCCTCGGTCTTCGGCGAGCAGCTCACCTTCGAGGCGCTGCTCGAGGCCGAGAGCGATCCGGTGCGCCGCCGCGTGCTGCTGGCCTCCAAGATCGAGGACAAGATCAACACGGTGGTCCGCCAGATCGCCTTTTGCGAGTTCGAGCGCCGGGTCCACGACCGGCGCCGCGAGGGCGAGCTCACGCCGTCCGATCTCGGCGAGATCTGGATGGCGGTGCAGCAGGAGAGCCTCGGCCCGGCCTTCGTCTGGCGCGAGGAGTACCGGACCTTCTGGAGCTACGTGCCGCACTTCGTGCACGTCCCCTTCTATGTCTACGCCTACGCGTTCGGCGACTGCCTCGTGAGCTCGCTCTACGCCGTCTACCGGCAGCAGCCCGACGGCTTCCAGACCAAATATCTGGAGATGCTCAAGGCCGGCGGCACGCTGCGCCACAAGGAGCTGCTGGCGCCCTTCGGCCTCGATGCCGGCGATCCCGGCTTTTGGGCCAAGGGCCTGGGGCTGCTCGAGGAGCTCATCGACCAGCTCGAGGCGGAGCTCGACCAGGCCGGCATCGCCGCCGGCGCTCCTGCGGGAGAAGCCGCACGATGAGCGACATCCCGGATCGCCGCACGGAGCCCGCCTCGGAGAACTCCCTGGGCGGCCGGGTGCGCCGTTACGCGCGGGTCGGCGGCACGGTGGCCGGCCAGGCCGCGCGCATCGCCGGCAACCGCTTTCTGGGCGGCGCCTTCGACCGCGGCCGCCACGCCGGCGAGCTGCGCGAGGCGCTGGGCGGGCTCAAGGGGCCGCTGATGAAGGTGGCCCAGCTCATGGCCACCATCCCCGACGCCCTGCCGGCCGAATATGCGGCCGAGCTGGCCCAGCTGCAGAGCCAGGCGCCGCCCATGGGCAAGCCCTTCGTGCGGCGCCGCATGGCCAGCGAGCTGGGGCCGGACTGGCAGCGTCACTTCGCGGAGTTTCCGCTCGAGGCGAGCAACGCCGCCTCGCTCGGCCAGGTGCACAAGGCGCGCCTCGGGGACGGCCGGCTGGTGGCCTGCAAGCTCCAGTATCCGGGCATGGAGTCGGCGGTCGAGGCCGATCTCGCCCAGCTGCGGGTGATCTTCTCGCTCTACCGGCGCTGGGACGCGGCGATCGATCCCTCGCGGATCTACGAGGAGATCGCCGCCCGCCTGCGCGAGGAGCTGGATTACAGCCGCGAGGCGCGGCACATGGCGCTCTACGGCGAGATGCTGGCCCAGCAGCCGCGGGTCCATGTGCCCGGCGTGGTGGGCGAGCTCTCGACCCACCGGCTTCTCGTCATGGACTGGCTCGAGGGCCGGCCGCTGCTGAGCTTCAAGGAGGCGCCGCAGGAGGTCCGCAACGAGCTGGCCCTCAACATGTTCCACGCCTGGTACCGGCCGTTCTACGGCTATGGCGTGATCCATGGTGACCCGCATCTGGGCAACTACACGGCCGATGCCGGGCTCGACGTCAATCTGCTCGACTTCGGCTGCATCCGCGTCTTCCCGCCGCGCTTCGTGAAGGGGGTGATCGACCTCTACTGGGCGCTGGCGCGGGGCGACCGCGACCTTGCCGTCTCGGCCTACGAGACCTGGGGGTTCACCGGCCTCAGCCACGAGGTGCTGGACATCCTCAACGAGTGGGCGGCTTTCCTCTACGCGCCGCTCATGGAGAACAAGCCGCGGCTGATCCAGGACGGCGCCACCGGCCGCGAAGGCAGGCAGGTGGCCGAGCGGGTCCACCAGCGCCTGCGCGAGGCCGGCGGGGTGATGCCGCCGCGCGAGTTCGTGTTCATGGACCGCGCCGCCGTGGGCCTGGGCTCGGTCTTCATGCACCTGGCCGCCGAGGTGAACTGGCACGAGCTCTTCATGGGGCTGATCGAGGGCTTCGATGTCGACGTGCTGGCGGAGCGCCAGCGGGCGGCGCTGGAGCGGCACCGGCTCGAGGCGCCGGCCTGAGGGGCGGGGCATCGCTCCTTGCAGCCTCGCCCGCCAACTGCTAGGTGCACCTCGACCCTCGCGCCGGGCGGCAGGCGCGGGATCAACGCGGTGTGGCCTATCGCTGTTTCGGCGAGCCCTCCCTCCGGCCGGCCACGGCACTCCGATACGGGCGAGCGATGTCTGAAGACGTCATCAAGACCGACATGGTCATCATCGGGGCGGGGCCCGTCGGCCTGTTCGCCGTCTTCGAGGCGGGCCTCCTGGGCCTCAAGTGCCATCTGGTCGACAATCTCGACAAGATCGGCGGCCAGTGCGCCGAGCTCTATCCCGAAAAGCCGATCTTCGACATTCCGGCGATCCCCCGCTGCACCGGCCAGGAGCTGGTCGACGGGCTCATGGAGCAGTGCAAGCCGTTCGAGCCGGTCTTCCACCTGAACCAGCAGGCCGAGAGCATCGAGCGTCTCGATGACGGCAGCTGGCGGCTCGTCACGTCGGAAGGCACCGTCCTCGAGGCGCCGGCCATCGTCGTCGCCGCGGGTGCCGGCAGCTTCGTGCCGCGCCGCATCCCGCTGCCCGGGGCCGAGACCTACGAGAACAGCTCGCTGTTCTACGCGGTCCGCAAGATGGAGCAGTTCCGCGGCAAGCACATCCTCGTGGCCGGCGGCGGCGATTCCGCGCTGGACTGGGTGCTGAGCCTGCAGCCGCTCGCCGCCAGCATGACGCTGGTGCACCGCCGCGACGATTTCCGCGCCGCCCCCGATTCGGTGGAGAAGATGCGCCGGCTGGTGGCCGAGGGGCAGATGCGCCTGGTGATCGGCCAGATCACCGCGCTGGCCGGCCGCGACGCGCAGCTCGAATCGGTCGACATCAAGACCGCCGCTGGCGGCCAGGAAGAGGTCGACTGCGACACGCTGCTGGCCTTCTACGGCCTCAAGATGGAGCTGGGGCCGATCGCCTCCTGGGGCCTCAACCTCGACCGCAACCTGATCGAGGTCGAGACCGAGGCGTTCGAGACCAACGTGCCCGGCATTTTCGCCATCGGCGACATCTGTACCTATCCGGGCAAGCTCAAGCTCATCCTCTCGGGCTTCCACGAGGCCGCGCTGATGTGCCAGAAGGCCTTCAAGCTGTGCCGGCCGGACGAGAAGCTCGTCTTCCGCTACACCACCTCGAGCACCGATCTGCAGAAGAAGCTGGGCGTCATCTGATATGGCGAAAGTCGTCGTTGTCGACCGTGAGGGCGTCGAGCATGTGCTCGAAGGCCAGGCGGGCTGGTCCGTCATGGAAGTCATCCGCGAGGCGGGGCTGCCGATCGAGGCGGCCTGCGGCGGCTGCTGCGCTTGCGCCACCTGCCACGTCTATGTGGACGAGGAGCATCTGGCGAAGCTCGAGGAGCCGCAGCCCGACGAGAACATGATGCTGGACGAGGCTTTCCAGGTGCAGGACAACTCGCGTTTGTCCTGCCAGCTCAAGTTCTCCGACGCGCTCGACGGCATCAAGGTCACGCTCGCTCCCGAGTTCTGAGCCGCCCGCCGTTGCGGCGGGCCCGTCCTGCGCTACATTCGAGAAGCGGGCCATGGGGCGCCGCTTCGTGAACGGGTGCAGGACGGAGGGTGGAATGACGCCGAGATCGGCCGGGGGAATGCTGCTGCTGGCGGCTGTCTTCGGCGTGCTGTGGCTCAAGGCGACCTTCGCGGGTCTCCTGGCGCCGTTCCTCGGCTGAGCGGGCCCTTCATGCGCGAGCGGCACGAGCCCTCCTTCAAGAGCGCCCGGCGGGTCGGCACGCAGCCGGCCTCCGCGACGTTTTCCGGCAACACCATCCGGCCCGGCTGGCTGTTGCGCGGCTGGTCGCTGGCCTTCCTCTGGCCCCTGTTCATCCGCCTCTTTGGCGGCGACGGCGTGGCGACCGCCGGCCTCTTGGCGGGCGGCGTGCTGCTGTGGCTCGCCGGTGATCTCATGGCCGCGGCACGGCGCATCGAGGAAGAGCTCGAGGCCGGCGAGCGGACGCTCCCGCCGCGGCTGCCGCGCCGCCTCGCCGGCGCCGTCCTGGCCGGGCTCGGCGCCGCCCTCTTCAGCTGGGCGGGTGCCCACGATTCGCTCTTCATGGCGCTCCTTTTCGGGGTCCTCGCGGCAACCGGCTGCCGGCTCGTCTACGGCGCCGATCCGCTGCCCGACCGCCAGGCGCTGGAGGCGGCGGCGGCGCAGGCCGGCGTGAAGGCGCCCGAGCTTCTGGCCGCCGTCGAGGAGGCCCGCGCCAAGATCCGCGCCATCGAGGAGCGGGCGGCCGCGCTGGGCAGCCGGCCGCTGGCCGCCAAGATCGCCGCCATCGGCGCCCGGGCCCGCGCGGTGATCGCGCAGATCGAGCGCGATCCGCGCGATCTCGCCCGCGCCCGGCGCTTTCTCGTGACATATCTCGACGGCACCCGCGACGTCGTGGCCCGCTATGCCGAGCAGCAGCACGATCTCGCCGGCACCGGCCTGGATGAGAGCTTCGTGCGGCTGCTGGACACGATCGAGCAGGTGTTCGCCGAGCAGGAGGACGTCTTGAAACGCGACGACCGCCTCGACCTCGAGGTCAAGATCGAGGTTCTCGAAAAGCAGCTCCGCCTCGAGGGCATCCATTGAGCGCCGGCATCGGGGAGACGAGCGGTATGGCGAGCGGTCAGGACGCGGGCGGCAAGCTCGTCCCGGATCTGGTGCGGGATCTCGACCTGCCGGTGAGCCCCGAGGTCGGGAAGCGGGTGAGTGCCGCCATGGCCGAGCTCGACCTCACCGACAGCGGCTCGATCCTGTTCTTCGGCGCCCGCGCCCAGCAGCAGCTCACCGCCGTGGCCGACCAGATGCTGGAGAAGGTCCGCGCCAAGGACGTGGGGCCGGCGGGCGATCTTCTGGGCACGATGGTCCAGCGCCTGCGCGACCTCGACGTGCCGGACGCCACGCCCGGGAAGAGGCCCGGCTTCCTCCAGCGGCTGTTCGGCGTCAAGAGCGAGATTGAGAAGTTCCTCGACCGCTACGACGACGTGAAGGGGCAGATCGACGGGATCAGCGACGATCTCGAGCGCCACAAGACCCGCCTGCTCACGGACATCGCCTATCTCGACAAGCTCTACGAGGCCAATCTCGACTATTTCCACACGCTCGAGGTCTATGTGGCGGCCGGACGGGCCAAGCTCGCCGAGCTCGACGGCGAGCTGCTGCCGGCGCTGGAGGCCGAGGTCGAGCGCCGCCAGACCGTGCTCGAGGCCCAGAAGCTGCGCGATCTGAGGGCGGCGCGCGACGATCTCGAGCGCCGCGTCCACGATCTCCTGCTCACCCGCCAGGTCACGATGCAGAGCCTGCCCTCGATCCGGCTGGTGCAGGAAAACGACAAGTCGCTGGTGGGCAAGATCACCTCGACCATCGCCAACACCGTGCCCTTGTGGAAGCAGCAGCTGGCCCAGGCGGTCACCATCTTCCGCTCCGGCAAGGCCGCCCAGGCGGTCAAGGCCGCCACCGACCTCACCAACGAGCTCCTGCGCTCGAACGCCGAGAACCTGCGCCAGGTGAACCGCCAGGTGCGCGAGGAGACCGAGCGCGGCGTCTTCGACATCGCCACCGTGCGCAAGGCCAACGAGGAGCTGATCGCCACCATCGAGGACAGCCTGAAGATCGCCGAGGACGGCAAGCGCAAGCGCGCCGAGGCCGAGCGCGAGCTGGAGGCCTGCGAGCACGAGCTGCGCCGCACTTTGGCCTCCGCCTCCTCGCGCGCCGGCGGCGCCGCCCCGCCGGCCGCACCGCAGGGCGGGAGCGCCGCATGATCTGGAAGAAGCTCACCGGCGAGTTCGTCGACGTCATCGAATGGACCGACGACAGCCCCGACACCATGGTCTGGCGCTTCGAGCGGCACGGCAACGAGATCAAGCACGGCGCCAGGCTCACGGTGCGCGAGGGCCAGATGGCGGTCTTCGTCAACGAGGGCGAGATCGCCGACGTCTTCGCGCCCGGCATGTACGAGCTGTTCACCCGCAACCTGCCGATCCTCTCGACCCTCCAGGCCTGGCCCCACGGCTTCGAGAGCCCGTTCAAGGCCGAGGTCTATTTCTGCAGCACGCGGATCTTCACCAATCTCAAATGGGGCACGCGCAACCCGGTCATGCTGCGCGATCCCGAGTTCGGCCCGGTGCGCCTGCGGGCCTTCGGCACCTACGCCATCCGCATCCAGGACCCCGCCACCTTCCTGCGCGAGGTGGTGGGCACCGACGGCCACTTCACGGTGGACGAGATCAGCGAGCAGCTCCGCAACACCGTGATCGTTCGCTTCTCCACCATCATCGGCGCCTCCGGCATCCCGCTCCTCGATCTCGCCGCCAGCTACGAGAAGCTCGGCCGCTTCGTGAGCGGCCGCATCAGCCCCGAGTTCGCCAATTACGGCCTCGGGCTCACCACCCTCCTGGTCGAGAACGTCTCCTTGCCGCCCGAGGTCGAAAAAGCCCTCGACCGCCGCACGTCCATGGGAATCGTGGGCGATCTTTCCCGCTACGGCCAGTTCCAGGCAGCCGAGGCACTGCGCGCCGCTGCCGAAAACCCCGGTGCCGCCGGCGGCGGACTCGGCATGATGGTCGGCATGGGGCTGGGCAGCCAGGCAGGGCCCTGGGGTGCCGCCCCCCAGGCCGCAACACCTCCAGCCCCGCCGCCGGCCCCGCCGCCCTTGCCCGGCAAAAGCTTCCATCTCGCGCTGGACGGCCGGGCCGAGGGCCCGTTTCCGCTTTCCGAGCTGCGCTCCCGCATCGCCGCCGGCTCGCTGACCCGCACCACGCTTGCCTGGAGCGAGGGCATGCCGCAATGGCAGGAGGCCGGGCGGATCCCCGAGCTTGCCGCACTCTTCGGCGCCAGCCCGCCGCCCCTGCCGGATGCAGGCTGAGGCGGCGCCGGGCGCCGGCCCCTGGGGGCCGCGTCCGAAGGCCGTAGCGGCAGCCGTGGTGTCCTCGGCAGCACCACGGCGCTTTTCCTGCGCGCAATGCGGTGCCGTGCTGGCCTACGAGCCCGGCACCACCGAGCTGGCCTGCGCCTATTGCGGCCACCGCAACCGCATCCACGAGCCCGCCACCGAGCTGGTCGAGCGGGATTTCACCGCGCTTCCCGCCGAGCTCCTCGAGGAGCGCATCGCCGAGGCGCCCGAGCCCGCCACCTGCGAGGCCTGCGGCGCCAGCTTCGGGTTCAGCGAAGGCCTGCACGCCGGCCCCTGCCCGTTTTGCAGCCAGGCCGTGGTGGTCGATCCCGGCCGCAGCCGCAAGCTCCGCCCCGATGCCGTGCTGCCCTTCCTGATCGGCGAGCCCGAGGCGCGCCGGCTGGTGCAGACCTGGCTCGAGGGGCTCTGGTTCGCCCCCTCGCGCCTCACCAAGGAAGCCCGCAGCGAAACCCGCCTGTCCGGCCGCTATCTCCCCTACTGGACCTTCGACAGCCGCACCCGGGCCCGCTATGCCGGCCGCCGCGGCGACGTCTACTACGTGCCGGTCCAGGTCACCGCCGTGGTCGACGGCCGCCGCACCCGCCAGACCCGCATGGAGCCGCGGATCCGCTGGAGCCCGGTCGCCGGCGAGGTCGCCCGCGATTTCGACGACGTGCCGGTGGCCGCCGGAAGCTCGGTGCCCGAAGCGCTCCAAAAACCCCTCGAGCCCTGGGACCTCGACGGCCTCAAGCCCTACACCCCCGCCTTCCTGCCCGGCTTCGAGAGCGAGCTCTACCAGCTGCCAATAGGGCAGGGCTTCGCCAAGGCCCGCGAGCGCATGCAGGACATGCTGCGCGACGCGGTCCGCCACGATATCGGCGGCGACCAGCAGATCATCGAGCGCCTCGAGATCGACTGGCGCGACCCCACCTTCAAGCTCGTCCTCCTGCCGGTCTGGACCAAACGCCTCCTCTTCCTCCGCCGCTCCTGGCGCGTCCTCGTCAACGCCCGCACCGGCGAGGTCCACGGCGAGCGCCCCTGGAGCGTCTGGAAAATAACCGGCGCCATCCTCGCAGCCCTTCTCGCCGCCGGCGCCCTGGCGCTCCTCCTCCACGCCACCGGCTCGCTCTGAAAGCAGCGCCGATCAAGGCGCTGCGCGCGGCTTTTTTCTCCTCTTTTCCGTCAGTTGGCGGCGGTGTCTGCGGCAGTCATGTCCTTACGTTGCGCACGAACGAATGCCTTCGACGCTGCACCTGGCAGGCATCGATCTCCGCCGTTCTTTCGTCGGCACAGGTCCGGAGGCGCGCCGCGCTGACGGGAGAGAGAAAATGGGAGTGGAGTGGTGCTGTTGAAGTTAGTTAATGTGTTCGAGCGACTCAGATATTTGGATTTATAGGAAATAAATTAGAGTAGAAAATACACGATGTCGCTGCAAGATGAATTTCCCTATCAGGTATAATATCTAAAATATCCTTGTTGATATCAGCGTACCTCTCTAATGAAATACCGCTAATTTCTATTTCAACGCGGAATGGTACGAGATTATGAGTGCATGCAGAAAGCATACTCATAATTCCTGCAATGCTTTGACGGCTTGTGTGAATGCGTACCGAAATTTCCTTCTGATGCTCTGTGGGCATGAGGTTAGGCTGAATTGTTACGACGCCTGCAAGAACTTCGATTTTTTCAGAGGCGATCGCTCTTTTGATCCATGAAGTATTATAAGCCTAATCTATCGCTAAGTCGCATGTGACTTTTTTGACGTGATTATGAGAGGCACGAGACTCATGTTCATAAATGATACTCGCAGGAAATATTATCTGAGTACCGAATTTCGCTGGATTTAGGTCGCAACTGGATGGTTCAGTGCCGCAGATTGTATAGAAATTTTTCGGTATGATGATCATTCTACGAACCATTTCATCGATCCCTTTCAGATATGTGCCGAAGATATCGAGTGAGATTAGCCGGGACTCGCCGGCGTACATAGCCTAA
>JARGEQ010000083.1 GCA_029211145.1 Marinimicrococcus flavescens | reverse complement strand
GTTCGTGGACGGGCTCGGCAAGGCGCTGGCCGGCGAGACCACGCTTGAGGAAGTCCGTCGCGTGACGGAGGACTGGCAGGAAATCGCCCGGAGTGCAGCGGAGTCGGCCACTGCACCTGCCCCCAGCGGGCGTCTGCGTCTCCTGAAGCCGCACGCCACTGCGATATAGCGTCCAGGTTGACTCAACCTACGCAGACATGCACAAATAGGCGAAACCTGCGCGAGTTCAAGACGGCTCTCATAGCCGACATCGCTGCAGTTCGGCGGCCTCTCCGCCTCGCGCCCATCTCGCCAGTGTTATCACCATCGTGGCAGGTCAGCCACGGCACGACGGTGGCCAGCGGGGAGCCTGCTCCGGATGAACGCCTATCTGTTCCGTCGTCAGGTACTCTTGCGGGCCTTGCACCTTGGGGCGTGGATTGCAGCCCCGATGGTCCCGCGAGCCTATGCCTGCCACGAGTATGTGAGCGCGGCGGACGGCGCCACCGGCTGTGGCGCCTATCGCCGCGACCGGGATGCCGGCACCGGCGCTCCCGAGCCGGCCCCCAGCCCGGCCCCCGACAGCGGCAACACCGCGCCGGTCAGCACTGGCAGCGACTTGCCCTTCGGCGGCCGGTTCTATGGCAACCCCTACATGTGCGACACTGTCTACGACGTCGGCTTCTACAATGGGTCGCCCGTGGCCAAGCGGATCATAGCCGAGCACAACGGCGAGCTTTCCGCGATCCGCTGGCACAACCGCTACGGGAGTGGCTATAGCGAGGGTGACGGCGGCCGGGTGGTCATCAAGATCGAGGGCGACCGCGACGGCAAGCCGAGCGGCCAGGTGCTGGGCGAGACCGAGGTCAACGGCGGTCGCGGCTCGATGACCAGCCAGGGCTTCTTCCCCCAGTGGAGCTTCAGGCAGCCGGTCAAACTGAGCCAGGGGAAGGCCTACCACGTCGTCTGGTACCAGGTCGGCTCGACCGGCTACGTCACGGTAAACTTCCACTACGCCTACTCGCCGATCCCCGCCGGCAAGAAGCGCGGTGGCCCCTACGAGGGTGACGACTGCACGATCCACCGCGGCAGCGGCGCGGGCTGGAAGCTGCACGCAACGCACGGCGGCTTCATCCAGCTGTACCACAAGGACGGCGTCACCACCGGCTGTCCCATGGTGTTCAGCTCGAGCGGCTTCCAGAAGACCTATGGCGGCGGCACGATGATCCGCCAGCGCTTCACGATGGACGGCCAGGGACGCACCGTCGACGGGCTGTGGGTCCGCACCTGGTACAAGTCCGGCTCGCCGGGCGACCTCATCATCCACGTGATGCAGACCGGCGGCGCCATGCTGGCCGACCTGCGGATCAAGGCCAGCGAGGTGGCGCAGACACCCAACCGCCTGGACTATCCGGACCAGCCTGGCAACCCGCCGGCCACCTGGGTCTACCGCAAGTTCGACAAGCCGCTCACGCTGAAGCCCAGCGAGCCCTACGAGGTCAGGCTCAGCACCGACTACGGCTCCTACCACATACACGCCGTGCAGCTCGGCGATCCCCGCTGGCACGGTGCCACCAGCCGTAACGCCTGGACAGACGGCCGCGCCGAGTTCAGCACCAACAGCGGCGGCTCGTGGCACGGCTGGGACGATACCAAGGAGGCGCCGGGCCGCGCCCGCACCGACGTGCTGCTGCCGCTGGCGTTCAGCGTCGCGACGCTGAGAAGCGAGGTCGCGGAGTGCACCTGAAGGAAGACCGGCACTCGAGACCTCATGATCATGGGTGCGAGCCAGGTACTTACCCCGGTGACCATCGAGCTCGAGCATGCTGATGTCCTCCGACAGCTGCTGCAACGCCTGCTCGAGCATGGCGCCATGGCTGGCGTCGACAGGCGCGGGCGGCCCGTGCTGCGCATCGATTCTGCCTGCGAGCCGTAGCTCCCGAACGCCTTCCGTGACCGGCGCCTCGTGCGCCGGCCTCAATGAGGACGATGCCGCCGAAGGCGGCGAGTAGACGCTTTCGAGCAGGGGACGGCGCGCCTTCAAGTGTCCTCGATTGGGCAGCGGAGCATGTGCTCGATCTGCTCCCAAGCCTCCGCGCGACGTCCCGGTTGCTCCTGGGCACGAACCTTCACGTCCTCGCTCGCGCGCTCGGAGACCTGCAGTGTCCCGCGCGATCCATTCCGGGCGATCCGCGAGAAGCCGTAGTCAGAAAGGTAGTACCCGCGGGAAGCAGGGATGAGCATTCGAGGAGAGGAGGCGATCTCCAGCTGTGCCATCAACGTCTCCCGAACGTGGCCCTCGACCTTGCAGGTCAGCAGCATGTCCAGTTCCATCACGGCTCTCGCGAAAGGGCTGCTCTCGGCAAGGCGCACATCTGGATTCATGCTCTTCGGAGCAGTCAGCACACTCTCCTACCCAAGCTCATCAAGACATCCGGCCGCCTTCGGCGGCAGGATGTCGGATCCGGGCCCCAGGATGAACCTGCTGGATGTCGGCGATCCGCCACGCCCGCCGTGGCTGACCTTTTCGCAAGGCGCGTTACCATTCAGGTGTACCATATCGGCCTACAGCACTGCCCGCACCCCGAAGTACACGTGCATCCCCTGGCGGCCCTCGACGAGGAGCGCGCCGCCAAGCGGCGCCTGGATGACGAGTCTCCCGTCGCCCCGCCTGATCTGGCCCTCCCACTCCTCCGCACCGTAACGGCCATTGCGCATGCTGCTGCCGGCCGCCGGAGGCCGGGTCGATGAGCCGCATGGCGACGTCTGGAGGCACGTTGTCAAGGCGGCTCATGATGCCGAGCGGGCGTGGGGGGCCAACGTCACCCGAGTTCGGGCGCGGGCGGGTGCTCTGGTTCCTGATTCCGACATGGTCGCTGAGGCGATGTGGGAGGCGCGAATGTCACGCACCAGCCGCCGCGTCCGCTGGCCCTTGAAGAAGCCGCATGCGCCGCTGCGCCACAGCGAAGGCGGCCCTACGCTGCGGGGGGGGGGGGGGGGCATCGGCAGCGACGCAGGACGAAGATGGGCTGTCCAACGCTTGATCGGCCGGAGAGCCGGCGCAGGCCACACTTCTGCAAGGCGCTGTGGGCCAGCGCAACCGGGCGAAAGGGCAGAACGATCGACGAAAAAGACCGAATATCCAGCGTGGATATCCACGCGATCATCTCTCCCTCGCCATGAAGCGATGAATCTCGATCGCCTCAATGAAATTCCTGCTTCTCCCCGATCGATGGAAGATCCCCGCAAGCTTTCCGTCAAGAATTATCGGGGATCCCGACGGAAGGGCAGACGCATAAATCTTGTTCAGCAATGAAATAGGAGCGCGACTCTTGGAAAATTCCACGGAAGTTCCTTCCGCCCGAACATCAAGAACTGCCAGCGAACTGTCCAGGACGGACGCGACCCACATCCCATCATATTTCATGCCATTGCTGTAAACATCGGCATATCCGTTGGCTTTCAACAACGAAAGTGACGTCAGTACCCGATGCTCTCCTATGTAGACGCCAAGTCCTGCTTCAGACCCACGCACGACCACGATACTTTCGTGATGTGCCGCGAGCTGCTCGAGAAGCGGCAGATCGACGTCTTCGTCGAGGATGGGCCCACTGATCCCGATCAGCACAGGAGGGCGGATGGTCAGCAGCCGACCCAGGCTGGCCAGCAGGGACCGCGGCGCATGGTCGTAGCTGAAGAACGTCAGATTGGGATATGGCTGCTCATGACTTGACTGCACAATGGCAGAAACCTCATGAAGCTGACCACTCGATGAAGGATATTCCGCGTCCCGTGGAGTGGCCGCGATGAGGAATTCTTGCGCATGTGCGCTGGACGTGAACGCTGAGAGCATCTGTTGTGCGGGGGAGGTGACCTCTGTCGAGACAGCCGGAGCGACTGCGGGCAGTTCGGCCGTGGGAGCTCGCGGCTCGACCTCTGCTGTCGGTTTGATGAGATCTACGCTGACCGCCACTGCCCGGGACCCACTCGCCACTATCGGCCGACTATCGATACCTGGGGACACCAATGCTGCCTCTTCCTCCGGGCCCGGCGGCGCGACGGCACGCTCCTCTCCATGCATGTCGGCATTTGCCAGCGGCGCAACGACAGGCGCCCGCAGTTCCAGCGGTCGGGGAGGTGGAACAGAAGCTGTCTGGCTCCTCGGCTCCGGCACACCCGAGGCGACAGCCAGGCCCGCCCCGGAAGAGGCTCGGTCACAGCGTGTTTCGGGCTGGCACTTCGTCACGCTCGCATATGCACCGATCGAGTCCGTCGCCGGGGGCCAGACAAAGGAGCTTCCATATACGCGCATCAGGGTAATGATGGCCCGCTTCGAACCTTCAAGGGAAACAGCGTGGCCCGCTGTCCCGAACCCGAATTCCAGCTCCTTCGACTCCGCCAGGAAGACAAGATCCTCATAGCGAAGGGTGAAGCTCAGCTTGCCTCCTCCGCCTTGCACCTCGAGTGGTACGAGCCGCCAGCCATCGGCACGGAGCCACGGCTGGCCCTGAACCGGGCTTGAACGGCTGGCGGCCGCTGGCACGACGGCGCCCTGGAAGCGGACGGTGATGCCCTGAAAGCCGTGCTGGAGGCTTATCGTCAGCTGATAATCCGCCTCGCCAATCCGGCCATCGCGCATCGTCCAGCACGCCTGACTCTGATGATGACACCTCAGATCCCACGCGCCCTCGTCAGCTCCCAGCGCGGGCATGGCCCGCATCATGATACCAGCCAACGTCCATATCCGCGGAAACGCCCGCATGCCGCGGCCCTCCGGAGTCGCCGACAACCGCAAGTTTGGCACGCGGGAAAAATTAAACAACCAAAACGATGCTCCTTCGAGCCGTCACCGCTCATCAGTCGCCGGCCGCCCAATTCTGAGGCGTCGGCGCGCGACCTCGCCACGAAGCAGATCGGGCAGGCCGCCTCCTGCGAGGAGGTCCCGCTGAACGGCGATCATGTTCGGGCCATGCCTTGCGGCAACCTCCAGGTCATAGGGAGCCGACATCACGAGCACGACAGGAAGATGGGGGGAAAGTGGTGCGACCTTCTCCATGATTGCGCCGGGCCATTGCTCGAGCGAGTCGACGTCAACAACCAGCACGACCGCTTGCGTCAGATCGATGACGGCGGCAGCCTCCTCCAGTGTTCGGTGGCAGATCACCTCGAGATCCGGACGGCTCTCGAGCCGCTCGGCCACCTGGTGGGCGGCGACGCCGCCCACCAGGTGGACACGCACCCTTCCCAGTTCGCTCATGCCGGCAGATCCCCTGCGTTTCCCCCCTTGTTTGTAGCAGCCATCCACCCACCTCGCGAACCCGTTCAGTGACAACGCCCTACGCTGATCCTCTGATCCTAATCATCAACCTCTTTGAATATTTGTTGAGGTTACGCATCACCTTAAGGTTGAATTTTCAGGGGAATCTGACGTACATCGTGAGACAGATGCGGCGAAAACAGTCCCGCCGCGAAAGCAACGGCATCGGGGCATGAAGGCGATGCGTATTCAAGGCTGGCGGGAGCTTGCCCACCCTCGAATGGCCGCGGCGCACGGCCGGCTGGAAGAGCCTGAGCCCCGGTCGTGGCAACGGTCCGACGACGCCGCAGATCGGAAGGCACAAGCGGAGAAGCAGGCTGTGCATCAGCTCTATCAGCTCCTCCGCAGCACCTGCAGTGATGACGAGGCGCGCTCGCTCGCACGCCGTATCGTCGAGAGGTTCGGGTGCCTGGGAGCCGCTCTTGCGGCTCGCCAATCGCAGCTGCTGACAATCCCCGGCATGACCCCGGCGGCGGCAGCTCTGCTCCAGGCGGCACACGGCACAACCTGCCACGTGCTCGTCGAAGAGGTTGCAGACCGCTCGGTGATCAGCTCGATGAGCGAACTCCTGGCCTACGTTGATCTTCGCCTCGGACACAGCGGCACCGAGCAGGTTCACGGGTGCTTTCTGGATCGGAAGAACCAGCTCATCGTGTACGAGGAACTCTCGCGGGGGACGGTGGATCACGCGCCTTTCTACCCGCGGGAGGTGGTCCGGCGTCTTCTGGATCTCGACGCGGTAGCGCTCATCCTCGTCCACAACCATCCGTCCGGGATAGTTGAACCGTCTTCCGTCGACATCGATGAGACGAGGCGACTTGCAGGGCTCCTCGCAGGAATGGGCGCCATCCTCCACGACCACGTGATCGTCGGGAGAAAGAAACACTTCAGTTTCCGGAGCGCAGGATACCTGTGAAGCGGGGCAGCGGTATAGTGGCAGCCCAGCAAAATGCGGCCCGTCCGCCCGTTGCCGGCGACGTCCACTGCACCGCTCGCGGCATTGCTGCCCGTAAAAGCGGTGCCGCCAAGGGAGGTGCCTTTCGTGTGGCGGTGGTCGGATGTGCGACGGCCGGTGTGGAATAAATGCTCGTTGAGGCGCGCGATCTCGGAATATTACTGCGAGCGCTCCAACCAGTCAGAGCCCGTCTCACGAGTCCCCTCCTCATCGGAACGTCGTGCTGCACCTCAAGACCCTGTGATACCTCCTGCCTTGCGACTGCAAGTGCAGGGTGTCGACAGCCGAACGCAGTTGGCTCATCCTCGACCCAACTCATTGAAAAGGCTGACTAGGGCCCGGACTCGCTCAGATCCAGAACGCCGCGACGGCGGTCAAGGCCACGGCGGACTGGAAGTTGGCGGCGAGCTTGTCGTAGCGGGTAGCGACGCGGCGGAAGTCCTTCAGGCGGTTGATCGCCGGCTCCACACGCCAGCACTCACGGCAGGCGCGAGCATCGTGGCTGCCCGGGCGCCTGCGGTTGCGGCGCCCGGGGATCATCGGCTCGCTGCCGCCGTCGGCGATGATGCGGGTCGCGGGCCCCGCCGCGGCCGGGAGCTCGCCCGCGACGCGGCTGCCGGCGATGTTGCCGGGCGTCAGGATGAGCGCGAGCGGCCGCCCGGGGAGGTCGCTCGCGGGCTTTTCGTGGTCCGGCCGCCCCGCGAGACGCCGATCGCCTGTTTCTGCATCCCCTTTTCCGCCGCCGGCCGAGCGCTGCGCCCGCACGTAGGTGCTGTCGATGGCGACGCTGCCGCCGAGCGCCCGGGCCTCGAGCAGCCGCCGCCAGATCCGCCGCCGGGACCAGCGGTTGAGCCGGTTGTAGACGGTCGTGTAGGGCCTGTAGGCCTGCGGACAGTCGCGCCACCGGCAGCCGAGCGCAGCACGTGCAGAATGCCGCTGATCACCCGCCGGTCGTCGCCCGCCGTGCCCCCGGTTGGTTCTTCGGTAACAGCGGCTCGACCACCGCCCACGCCTCGTCGTCCAGCCAGAACAGCCCCGGCATCGTCACTACCCTCTTGCCCGCCGGTGCGACGGTAGAAACAGAAGCCCGGTCGTGGATCAAGACGGTGATTGGGTACAGAGCCTAGAGCACGGAATTAATGAAGTCGACTGCGTTCCCGATGCCCTGAGGATCGGAGGTCAGGCCACACTCGTCCGCAACGTAGACGCGCAGTGGCAACATCGCCGAGAAAGGCAGACGGCTGCTTCCGTCGCAATCGGCCGCCCACGCCACATGCAGGGGCCATCCCGCATCACGCGCTAGGGCAACCGCAAAATCGACGCAGTCGCGCGCTCCCCACTGGACGACGGCTTCGCGCGGAAAAGCCATTTGTCGCTCAGTTTTGACGCGCCCACCTGTGCCTCCTTCGTTCAAGAACCTTGGATGGAGGTGGTTTTTATCGAGCGGTTGCTCATGTGCGGCACTGCGCCTGTGGAATGGCTGGATCTGGCGCGCCGGGCGCTCTTTGGGGTCCAGCTGTCGCGCTGCGCCTCTTGGAGAGGCCTCTCCCAGCCGCGCAGTTCGACAGGGGGACAACGATCAGGCTATTCAGCAGGAGCCTAACGGCCCCTAGAGTCTAGTCTTTCTTGGATAGCGAGAGCTGCGCAGCTGCGTGCGCAGCGTGCCTTCTAAAAGCTGGCCTGCGGCAGCGGCGGCTTCCGCCCGGCGGGGCGGGTGGCCTGACGGCACAAGGTGCAGAGCCTGCAGCCCTCTAATGAGGAGGTCCGTATCCACCTCAACGTGGAGCATGGCCCGCCCCTTTGACTTACGCCTGCGCCAGCGGCGGGTCCGCTCCACGGCTGCGGCACGACTGGCTGCATCGGCGACGGTCTCTGCTTTCTTGATCATGGCCTTACCCTCGAGAGCCGAGCATCAGGGCAAAAATCCTCACTGTCGTGACGGGTCAACGACCGTTTTCGATATTATCGTATTCACGGATTTCCTACGAGATTCGTGCAGAAGAGACGACTCGCCGGAGCACGCAACCTTGCCGGAGTCATCCAAGTGTCTGGCCACTATCAGGATTTGGGCAGTCATGGTGCAGGGGGCTCTGGCTTGCATCCTTGCAACGTGCAACGTACAGGGTTCCTATATAGGGACCCTGTACCTTGCAGCACATCGGGGAAGGGTTCCGCAGGAGACGGAACCCTGCACGTCACCCTGCCGGAGGGGCATCAGGCAGAGCCAGCACGTCGCTCCGCCCCTCCCTCCTCAACACCAGCTGCCGCTGCCTGAGAAGGTCCTTGATGATGGCCTGGGCCTCCTTCGGGCGCACCTCCAGCGTAGGAGCGATGCGCTGAGGGGCGGGGTACGCGCTTTGGCAGCTGGGCGACAAACGCTCCCCTGCCGCCAGAGCCTTCTTCAGAATGCCCATGGCCAAGCGTCCGAGCCTTTCACTGCGCTCCTTCAGCGTGTCCTCGTCCACCCGCCGGAAGACCCCCTCATGCCACTCGAGCTTGAGGGCGTTCCCGGAGGCGGCATAGTTCGATTTCATGCTCGAGAGCGTACGGGCATTCGCGTTGGCGTGATCCTTCACAAGGTAGAGTCGGGTACGGGCGGCATTCGACCAGCCGACCGACGCAAACGTGCCCGACCCATCGGCCATCCCGCTCTTGGACGGATGAGCGAGGAGCAGGACCGTGCAATCGAGCTCCTTCGCCAGCCCGGACATGAGAGCCATGAACTGGTAGACCTGCGTCTGGTTCTGCCACTCCCCCGCAAACAGCTTCGCCAGGGGGTCCAGGATCACGAGCACTGGCCTGAGTTCGCGGAGCCGCGCGCTGAGGGCCTCGAAGACCGACGTCGGCTGGAGCCGCCCCTTCTGCTGTTCGGCCAGCAGCGGAGGGCGCTGCGCCACCTCATCCTCGGAATCGAAGTAGAAGCTGTCCAGCTCTTCCATCGAGATGCCGAGATGCTCGTTGATGCGCGCCTGCCGGAACCCCAGCTGATTGTAGTCGTCCTCGCCGAGCAGGGCATAGACCGGCCCGGTGAAATCCGGGGTCATCCCCAGCCATGTCCGACCGCCAGCGATCGCCGTTGCCAGCTGCTGGGCCAGCAGCGTCTTGCCTGTCCCGCCGTCGCCATACAGAAGCGCCACACGCCACCGCGGCAGCAGATCGACAATCAGCCAGCGGGTGGGCTCGGGCGCGCGGCGCGCCCAGTCCGAGGCCCTGTTGCAGCCGAATGCGGGTGCCTTTGCCGACAACTCTGCTGCCCGAGAAGACAACTCCGCGCTCGCGGCATTCCGCGGCTCGCCAGCCTCCTCCACCCTTGCTGGTAGCGGATCCGCGTCGAACATATCCCCGGCGCTGTAGCCCTTCCATCCGGCCGCTCGGGCCTCCCGGACAAGGAGACA
The DNA here is from genome assembly GCA_029211145.1 of Marinimicrococcus flavescens. Taxonomy (GTDB): domain Bacteria; phylum Pseudomonadota; class Alphaproteobacteria; order Geminicoccales; family Geminicoccaceae; genus Marinimicrococcus; species Marinimicrococcus flavescens. Next base: position 35,731 of record JARGEQ010000083.1, on the reverse strand, counting down.
CCATCCCACGCGGTGAGGAGGCCTGCAGCTGTCAAAGACGTCATCGACGTATTCGGCGTCGTTGTGACCATCCTCCCATCTCCCGGACAGATCATGCCAGAGCTCCCTCGCCACATCCTCGTGCTTAGGGCCGACTGAGCCTTTAATGCCGTGACAAATCGCGATCCATTTGGGCCGGTCGTAGTTGTTGATGATGGCGGCCACGGCCTCTCGCACCAGCTCCAGACTGGGCGCCAGCAGGCTCTCTTGATCCACCTTACCTGCAGGAGACGCTGCACTGCGGCCCGCCCTCTTCAAGGCATAGCCCCTGCTCTCCATCAGCTCACGCAGAGCTTCCTGCAACCGGTCAAGCTGCGACGCGTCGACGACTGGCAGTTTGTCCATCGACGGCAGGCAGTCCCACGTATAGGGACGGCGCGATTTCGGGTGGACGCCTGCCACCACGCACTGCTGCCCTTCAGCCAGAAACTCCACCAGGTGCCGTTCGGAACCCCGGTGGAACTCGAGACGCCGGTCAGGCATTTCCGGCCTCCTGAGGCTTTAGCGACAGCTCTGACAATCGCTCGTCAAGAGGGGCGGCGGGTTTCCTCTCGCTACAGAGCTCCAACGATGAGACCATAACCGAGGCCAAGGTCATGCCGGCGACGTTCGGAGTGACCCAGATCTTACACGACGGGCGATGGACTCCCCCCAGGACCAATGGCGAGAACTCGGGCCGATGAACGTCCGTTCCTCGAAGCCTCCGCTTGAGCATGCTCTTGGCTCTGCTACCGCGCTTTGGATGAGACATCATCTGCCACCCGGTAAAGCATTAGCCTCTTGGGCGGCCGACCGATCCGCACCGGGGACGAGCCGAGATGCTCGGACACGAGCCTAGCGATTTCCTCTGCCAGGCGCTCATCGAGCACGTCGATGTCCACGGCAATGAGCCCGTCTCCGAGGCGGATCCCGAGACCGGCGCCCGATGCGGCCCAAGCCCTGAGATTGCCGTTCGTGGCGGGAGGCGCGCTGCGCCAGTCGTAGCCGTGCCAGCCGCCAATCCCCAGCTTTCCGGGGACCTTCCCGCGGTTCTCGGCAGGCACCTTGCTCCCCGAGGAGAGCGGCGCGTCAGGAGGGATAATGGGAAGCAGGCGCGAGGCGAAGCCCCGCGCCGCCCAGTCCCTGTTGCGCTGCTCGCGCTCGGCTGCGGCGGCATGCTCCCTATCGAAACCCGCCATGGCTCCTGCATCCCCGGGAGGCGCATCGGGTACGCCCGCCGGGTGTGCGGGAGCTATTCCGTTGGACGGGAAAGCGTTATTGTTCATTGGTCACCTTTCCTGGGGTGATTGATCGAGCCCCCCGCCGTCGCCGCCAAGCTGAGCGGCGGGGGGCTAGCGACAAGCTGGCGATGCTCCAACGGACGGACCGACAAGGGGCGGCGATCCCGGACATATGCCTGCCCGGTAGGCGCGAGGCCGAGCGGCCGCAGGTTCTGCCACCGTTTGGCGACATGGCCTTCCAGCCATAGGTCGAGGTCCTCGCGCAGATAGCCGACCTGCTCGTCAGCAAACACGAGCCAGTCCGGACCGAGCCCACTTGTCCGCCAAGACGCCAGAACAGCAACCTGCACGCCCAGAGCTGCTGCCGCTTCCTCCTCGCACAGGACGTTTCGACCTTGGCTTGACCGGGAGGACTGCCTTATCGCGTTACTCACGACATCGTCCCCCGCTGACGCCGAGGGCACGGCGAGGCGGCCGCCTTCCGGCGACGCCCTTTCCTGCGCGGGCATGCTGCCTGGCGCTCTAGGTCACGAATCCACTGCATGGTGGCCGCCGAGGTGATGCGCCGACAGTTGGCGACTTTGAAGCTCGGCAGAAAGGGCAGGCCACGCCGAAGCTCGGGGTCGGGACTGAGCGCCCTGAAGATCAGTGACCGACTTACCCCTACGCATCGGGCGACTTCCTCGACCCGCAGCGCTTTGGGGGAATCGGAGTTGTCCATGAAAACCTCCCTTTATTGGCCTTCCATGGACGCCATTATACTACCTTGCACGGAATAGGAAACTTTTACGTTCGCTCCATTGATATAACATGTCCCGAACCGTCATTATTACTCGTAAGCCTGTGAGATGGAGCCTCTGTGCATTGTCTTGGAGGGCAATTCCTTCACCAAACCGGCGAGAATCCCCTGCAAGACCCCGGTGCCAGCCCTCTGGCCGGCGGATGGCGGGACTTCAGGAAGCCACATCCGCTGGAGCAGCTGAACCACCGGAGCAGCCGCGCTTCTAGGTTCGCCGGCAGGATCATCACGAAACCGTCACGCTGCGTGCAGCAAGCGCTCGAGCCATATCCTTCGTTTTCGCAAGCCTTGTCCCTGCAGCGTCACCTTGCACGTGCCGCACCTGCGCGCCATCACGCGCTCGGAGGAGACTCGTCGCCCGCCTCTTGAGTTCTCCCTGACCTGGCAGCCGGTCAGGTGCCCGCTGCCGCCGGCTTCCCCGGTGCGGTTTCGACCGGAACAGGAGCGAGCGCCACGACCGAGCCGGGCGAGCGTGAGCAGAAGGTTGCCCAATCCCGCATGAGCCGACGCCGCTTATGGAAGAGATCGCCGCGGGCATAAGCAGCCTCGGCCTTGTCCTTGAGGCGGTGCGCCAGCGCAGCCTCGATGACCTCCCGCGGATGACCGCTGGTCTCGCCGGCCCAGTCGCGAAAGCTCGAGCGGAACCCGTGGACAGTCACTTGTCCGCGCCCCATACGGCGAAGCACCGCCGTCAGCGCCATGTCGGACAGCGTTCTACCCTCCTTGCTGCCGGGAAAGACCAGCGCATCCGGGTCACCCTCTTGGCCCAGCAGTACCAGCGCCGCAGTCTCAAGCGGCACGCGATGCTCCTTTCCGGCCTTGATGCGGTCCGCGGGCACCGTCCACACCGCTGCCTCTAGGTCGAGTTCCCGCCAGCGCATGCCGCGCACCTCCCCCGAGCGCGCAGCGGTCAGGATGGCGAAGGCCAGCGCCTTCGCAGCTGTGCCCTCACGGCTGGCCAGCTCCGCCATGAAGGACGGCACCTCCCGCCAGTCTAGAGCGGCATGATGAACCACGGCCCGCACCTTCGAAGGCTTCGGCAGAAGGTGGTCGAGATGGCCGCGCCAGCGGGCAGGATTGTCGCCGCGCCTCACCCCCATCGCCGCCGCATAGTCGAGCACCGCCTCAATCCGCTGCCGCACCCGGCTCGCCGTCTCCGGCTTCGCGCGCCAGATGGGCCCCAGCACACCCAACACGTCGCTCGTCTCGATTCGGGTCACGTCGAGGCTGCCAAGCTTCGGATAGGCATAGGACGCGAGAGTCGAGCGCCACTGGTCCGCGTGCTTGGCGTTCCTCCAGCCCGGCGCCTTACTCACCAGCAGCCCTTCGGCAGCCTTCTCGAAGGTCAGTGCGTTCTGGCGCCATCTCTCCGCCAAAGGATCGACGCCGTCCGCGACCAGACGCCGGGCAGCGTCCGCTTTCTCTCTGGCTTTCGCCAGCGAGACATCCGGAAACCGCCCCAGGCCCATATCACGGCGCCGACCAGCCATCTGGTAGCGCAGTGTCCAGCTGCGCGATCCTCCCGTCCGCACCGTGAGACGCAGCCCGCCGCCATCATCGTAGGTGCCTGGTCCTGCCGTCTCGACCTTGCGGCTCGAAAGCTTCCCACCCCTACTGCGCCATACCATCTTCAGCCCCACATCCCGCCCCACACTGGAGCTGAGACTGCCATGGTCTGCCGTAGACGGCAATGGCCCGATACACACTCAACGTACTGATGGTGAGTGATCTTTTCAGACTATCATGGACTTCCCCGGACGCAGGTAGACTGAAATTTGGCGGACACTCCCTCCGCCATTATTTTCTAGCGAACCCGAGACGAGGCCCCGCCCACGGGCCTTTTTCTTTTTGTTTCAAAAACGTTTGGCCGGGGCGACCGAACCTCGGAGACTGGCGCCGGGCCGGATTTCCGTCTCCGAACGGTCCTTCATCTCTAACCGAGCGAACCTCGTCCGGTCCGGTTCGGCTTCGCGAATGCCAACATTTTCAGCCGGTTCCGTCCGTCAGGTCGGCGCACCTTCTGCGGCGGTTCGCCCGGCTTGCGTCGTTAGCCAGCGAACGCGCGGTAGGCGTTTCGTAGCGGACCTGCAGGCGGATAGCCGCCTGGCGTTCATCGCGCTGCGCACGATCCCACTGGAGGAGCGCCCGTCTCGGGGCGCAGACATGCCGCCGGGCAGAAAAGCGGCACAGTCGCGGTCGCGGGCCTACGAGAGCGCTGGGTCGTCGAAGGCGGCGATGCAGCGAGCCGGCCCGCGCAGCGGCGTCAGCGGCACCTTGGTCAGGGATTGCGCGATCCAGCCCTGCGGCTGCTGGAGCGGTTGCGGCGCGGGAAGGTCGGCCTCGAAGACGGGGTTGAACCCGACCCGGCCGTAGAAAGCTGGATCGCCATAAGTCACGGCGATGTCCACGCCCTCCTGCCGAAGCGCGGCCAGGCCGTGGGCGATCGGCTGTTGCCCGATGCCCTTGCCCTGCCGGTCGGCCGTCACTGCCACCGGTGCCATCATGAAGACCGTGCGCGGATCGCCCGCATAGGTAAGGCGCGTGAAGAAGATGCCGCCGACGAGCGCTCCATCCTCCCAGGCCGTGAAGACGCGAAGATCCTCGGCGGGCGTTTCCACCGCCAGGCGGCGCGCGAGGTCGCTGATCAGCGCCCCTTCCTCCGCGCTCTCGGAGGCGGTGAAGGTCGCCCTGAAGAGCTCCGCGATCGCGTCGGCCCGGGTCTCGTACTCCGTTGAAAAGTCCATCGTCATGTCTCCGTCGGCAGGGCAATGCCTGCCGTGCTGTGGTTGGAAATGAGATCGCGCCGCCCGTCAGGGCTTCTGCAGCACGGCCATCTCGAAGCTCACGATCCCGTCGCTGGCGTTGTAGGCAGCAAGCTCGGCACGCAGGTCCTCTAGAACGCGGGTGCCTTCGAGGCGCTCCTCCATACCCGCAACGCGCGCTCCCAGCGGACGGTAGTAGCTATCCATCGGCTCGCGCCCCATGTCCGAATGGCCGAGCACCCGGTAGCCGGCGCGTGTCGCCTGGTCGAGACGAACGGACATGGGCGTCATGGCCGGGCATTCCGGGGCCTGACCGGCTCTCCTGGATGCGGTTTCGCAACCTGTCGGTCGCCGATCCGGTGCCGGACGCCAACACGCTTCGGGACGTTCGCGAGGCGCTGATCCGGGTCGGTGCCCTGGACAGGCTCCTTGCCCACCTCGACCGGGCGATCAAGGAGGCCGGCTGGCTGCCTATGTCGGGGCAGATCGTCGATGCGAGCCTGGTGGCTGCGACCTGGCAGCGCCATACGGAGGAGGAGAAGGCGGCGATCAGGGCGGGCAGGAAGGCATCGGAGGTCTGGGCCGATACCGCCTGGCGGTCGAAGGCCAACGAGCATGTCCTGGCCGATCGCGGCAAGATCAGCCGCATCCGTCGCAACCAGCCCGCCGGCGAGCCGATGCCGCGCCGCACGAGCAGGGCCAGCGCCGGGAAGTCCGCGATCCGCGCCCGCGTCGGGCACGTCTTCGCCCGGCAGAGGGACCGGATAAGGCTCACGATCCGCAGCATCGGCATCGAATGCACCGAGGCGACCGTGATCATGGCCGACATCGCCTGCAATCCCGGCCGCCGGCGATGCCTCGAGGGGCGAGTTGCGTCCGCCTGACGGGAAGACGCTCGAGCAACCGCGCGCGAGAGGCCGCAAGACCGCCCGAGTGGCGCCGCCCGGGCACCCGGCCCGACCACGATGACCCCGGCGCCCGTTATGCGCACGGGCCTCGTTGGAGGCCAGCGACGCCGAATCTTGGCCGACAGTGGAAAGCGGTGCAACCGGTCGGCAAACGGCGCTCAGCCTTCCAATAACCGTACATTGTTACTCAGCCCATACGCAGCTGTCGCGCAATTGTCATCTTCGGCTTGTAGCAGTCCCTCTAGAAAACGGGAGAGACTGCGCTTTGACCACGGCAATCGAACTGCTCGGTGTCTGCAAGACCTACGATTCGGGCTCGCCGGTGCTGACGGACATGAATTTCTCGGTTGGCAAAGGCGAGATGGTGGCGCTGATCGGCGCCTCCGGATCGGGCAAATCTACCCTTATCCGCACGATCGCGGGCCTCCTCCCGATCGATGGGACCAAGAACTCGACGGCCGGCCAAACGACCCCGGCGCCCCAAGTGCGCATTTTCGGCACGCCAATGCAGACGGCAGGGCGCATCAGCAGCGCGGCTGGGAAGCTCAGGGCTCGCGTCGGGGTGGTCTTTCAGCAGTTTAATCTCGTGCCGCGACTGCCGGTGCTGACCAACGTCTGCCTCGGCCTCCTCGGCCGGCTTCCCGCGTGGCGCGGCACCCTGGCGTGGTTCCGCCGATCAGAGCGGCAGCAGGCGATGGCTGCGCTGGCGCGCGTCGGCATTGCCGAGCACGCGCTCAAGCGCGGGTCCGCATTGTCGGGCGGCCAGCAGCAGCGGGCGGCCATTGCCCGGACGCTCGTTCAGGGGGCGGAGATCCTTCTGGCCGACGAGCCGATCGCCTCGCTCGATCCAAACTCGGCGCGCCGCGTGATGGACATTCTCGCCGAGGTCAATCGCGAGGATGGGATCACCGTCGTCGTCTCGCTGCATCAGATCGAATACGCGCTGAGCTATTGTCCGCGCACCATTGCCCTTCGCGGCGGCCGTATCGTCTACGACGGCCCCTCGGACGCTCTGACGCCGGCCTTTTTGAGCGAGCTCTACGGTGCGGAGAGTGCGGAGCTCGTTCCGCCCAGGTTGAGCATGAATCCATCGTGCGTGCAGAGATCAACGGTGCCGTCGCGACCGGTTGCGGCCGAGCCTTCTGTCTGGGTGGCGGATACCGCGGTCGCAGCCGCGGCCAGGTAGGCGATCGAGCGAATTGCGGTCCGGCTGGCTGGGCCTTCATGACTCCCGGGGCATGCCCGGCGAGGTTTCGAGTCACGACGAAAGCTAAACGGCAAGGAACCAAGACATGATTCGCAGAACTCTGGCCGCGCTGGCCATCGCGGCGACGGCGGCAGTGGCGCCGGCGCAGGCCGCAGACGAGATCAACTTCGGCATCATCTCGACCGAGTCCTCCTCTAACCTGAAGACGACCTGGGAGCCATTCCTGGCCGACATGGAGAAGGGGACCGGCTACAAGATCAACGCCTTCTTCGCTTCCGACTATGCCGGCATCATCGAGGGCATGCGCTTCAACAAGGTGCAGCTCGCATGGTACGGCAACAAATCGGCGATGGAAGCCGTCGACCGCGCCGATGGCGAGGTGTTCGCCCAGACGGTGGCCAGCAACGGCTCCGAAGGTTACTTCGCGCACATCCTCGTGCACAAGGACAGTCCGTTCCAGTCGCTCGACGACGTGCTGAAGTGCGATCAGTCGCTCGATTTCGGCATCGGCGACCCGAACTCGACCTCCGGCTTCCTGGTGCCGACGACGTTTGTGTTCTCGGCCCGGAACATCGACCCCAAGCAGTGCTTCAAGACCGTGCGCAACGCCAATCACGAAGCCAATGCTCTGGCCGTCGCCAACAAGCTCGTGCACGCCGCAGCCAACAACAGCGAGAGCCTCGAGCGCCTCGAGAAGACCAATCCGGCCGCCCGCGAGAACATCCGCGTCGTGTGGACCTCGCCGCTGATCCCCTCCGACCCGCTGGTCTGGCGCAAGGATCTCGATGCCGGCGTCAAGGAGAAGATCTCCAGCTGGCTCCTTAGCTACGGCAACAGCGGCAACCCGGATGCCGATGCGAAGGCGCAGAAGATCCTGCTCGACCTTGGCTGGGCGCCCTTCAAGAAGTCCGACAACAATCAGCTTCTGCCTATTCGCCAGATGGAGCTGAACAAAGACATCATGAAGCTCCAGGGCGACGAGAAGATGCCGGCCGCCGACAGGGCAGCAAAGCTCAAGGAGCTGCAGGCCCAGTTTGAGGAAGTCTCTGAGCAGCTCGCGGCACTGAAGAAGTAAGCGCCGCGACTGGATCGGACACAAGACGACACAGGCCGCGGCCTCCGCGAGCCTGTGTCGTTGCACTCGGGAGATCATCCATGGCGAATGCAACGACGCACAGCCGCAATTCTGCGCCGGCGCTCGCCGGGATCGAGGTGCCGCAGCCGCCTCTGCTGGCTCGCGCGCAAGGGTGGCTGTTGTGGGTCGTCCTGGCGGCTCTGCTCGTCTGGAGCTGGGGACCGGCCGAAATGCACAAGGCGGGCGGCCTGATCACCGACTGGCGCAATATGGCCGAGTTCGGCGCTGCCTTCCTCAAGCCGAACTTTTATGAATGGCAGGCCTACGTCTCGGAAATGGTCGAGACGGTCCAGATGGCAATCTGGGGCACCGCGCTGGCCGTGTTCCTTGGCGTTCCCTTCGCCATCGTGAGTTCTGCCAACGTCTGCCCGCAGTGGGTCGTTCAGCCGACCCGACGCCTGATGGACGCGTTCCGCGCCATCAACGAGATCATTTTCGCGCTGCTGTTTGTAGTCGCGGTAGGCTTGGGGCCGATCGCGGGCGTGCTGGCGCTGGCCGTGCACAATATCGGTATCGTCGCCAAGTTGTTCTCGGAAGCGGTCGAGGCGATCGACCCGAGGCCGGTCGAGGGCATCCGCGCCACCGGCGGCACCCGGCTGCAGGAAGTGATCTTCGGGATCATCCCGCAAGTGATGCCGCTCTGGAGCTCCTTCACGCTCTACCGCTTCGAGACGAATGTGCGCTCGGCCACCGTGCTCGGCATCGTCGGTGCCGGTGGTATCGGGCAGTCGCTTTACGAATGCATCCGCAGCTTTCAATACGCGGAGACTGCCGCCATCGTCATCATCGTTGTCCTGACGGTGATACTGATCGACATCATGAGCGCGGTTCTGCGCAGGGCGTTGGTCTGATGACAGCGTCGCCGATCGATGCGGCTTTCCGGTCCTGCCGGTCGGTGCTGATGGCCGTAGTCGCGTTCAGTTGCGTTATCAATCTGCTGATGCTGACCGGCCCCTTCTTCATGCTGCAGATTTATGATCGGGTGCTGGCCAGCCGCAGCGTGCCCACACTCGTCGCGCTGCTCGCCCTGGCCGTATTTCTTTATGTTTTCCAGGGCATTTTCGACCTGATCCGTGCGCGGGTTCTGGTTGGCCTCGGCTTGCGCCTGGATTCCAGGTTGCGCGGCCTGTCGTTCGAGATGATGTCGACCCTGCTGCAGCGGCGTGGACGTGAAGGCAGTGTGCAGCAGCCGCTCCGCGACCTCGATCAGCTGCGCCATTTTCTGTCCGGCCAGGGGCCGATCGCGATTTTCGATCTGCCCTGGATGCCGTTTTATCTCGCGATGCTGTACCTGCTGCATCCGCTGCTCGGGGCGGTAGGGCTCGCCGGTATCATCGTTCTTTGCTCTTTCATGCTCATAACGGAGTTCGCAACGAAGTCGCCGACGCGCCTTGCCGGGCAGCGCTCTTCGGCGCGCAACGGGCTGGCCGAAACGTACTGTCGCAACGCCGAGTCCATCAGGGCGATGGGCATGGCCGACGAAATGCGCGCCCGCTGGGAGCAGGCCCACGTCGCCTTCCTCGCCGACAACGGGCGCGCCGTGAAGATTTCCAGCGACCTGTCCGCGCTGAGCAAGGTGTTCCGCTTCATGCTGCAGTCGCTGATGCTGGCCTCCGGTGCGTGGCTGGCCATTGAAGGTGAAGCTTCTGCGGGTGCCATGATCGCCGCATCGATTCTCTCGGCGCGTGCACTGGCGCCTGTCGAGCTCGCCATCGCCAACTGGCGCAATTTCGTCGCGGCCCGCCAAAGCCGTGGTCGGCTGTCCGCCTTGTCCCGCGAACTCCCGCCGCAGCCGAAGCCGATGGCCCTGCCGGCTCCCGTGTCGCGCCTCGACGTGCAGGCGATGGCCGTGGCGCCGCCGGGCCAGGCCAAGGCGACCATCGGCGGCGTGACCTTCACCGCCGAAGCCGGCAGCGCCGTCGGCGTCATCGGTCCGACCGGTTCCGGAAAATCGAGCCTGGCCCGGGCACTGGTGGGGGCCTGGCCCGCATCCAAAGGGAGTGTGCGCCTCGACGGTGGGGCCATCGAGCATTGGGACCCCGTGGCGCTCGGTGCCCATATCGGCTACCTGCCGCAGGATATCGAGCTGTTCGATGGGACCATCGCCGAGAACATCGCGCGCTTCTCCAAGAACGCCGAGCCCGGCGACATCATCGCCGCTGCCGACCGCGCGGGCGTGCACGACCTCATCCAGAGGCTTCCGAACGGGTACGATACGAAGCTTGGCGAAGGCGGCACTGCCCTGTCTGGCGGGGAGCGCCAGCGCATCGCGCTGGCCCGGGCGCTCTACGGCGAGCCGTTCCTGATCGTGCTCGACGAGCCCAACTCCAATCTCGACGCCGATGGCGAGGCTGCCCTCACGCGCGCCATCAAGTGGGCGCGCCAGGCAAAGCGCGTCGTGATCGTCGTGGCGCACCGGCCGAGCGCATTGGCTGCCGTCGACCTCGTGCTGATGATGCAAAGTGGCCAGCAGCTCGCCTTCGGACCGAAGGACGAGGTGCTCGGCAAGGTTCTTCAAAAGCCGAGGGCTGCATGACGGTGACCGAGTCCGACCAGCGCCAGAAGCCCGCGACCGTGCGTCGAGCCGCCAAGCCGGATGATGACGGCATCGGGCGCAACTTGAGGGTCGGTGTCGCGGCGGTCCTGTTTCTGCTCGTCGGGGGCGGCGGATGGGCAGCCGTCGCACAGTTGAAGGGAGCCGTGGTCGCCGCCGGCACGGTGGTGGTGGAGAGTTACGTCAAGCGCGTGCAGCATCCTGACGGCGGCGTCGTCGGCGCGATCATGGTGAGTGAGGGCGAGAGCGTGGAGGCGGGGGACCTGCTGATCCGCCTCGACGATACGGTGACGCGCGCCAACCTGATGGTCGTGGATTCGCAACTCGTCGAGCTGGCCGCACGGCGGGCTCGCCTGGAGGCGGAGCGGGATGGTCTGGCCGAGATCCGCTATGACGACGATCTCCTCGCCCGCCGCACGGAACCCAAGGTGGCGCGGGCGCTCGACGGCGAGATCAGCCTGTTCGCGTCGCGCCGCACCGCGCGGGAAGGAGAGGTGGCGCAGCTACGCGCCCAGATCGGTCAGCTCGGCGACGAGGCGGCAGGATTGACCGCGCAGATCGAGGCCAAAACAGCCGAGCTCGCCGTCATTGCGGAGGAGATCGCTGGTCTCACCCAGCTCTACGACAAGGGACTGACGCCCGTGACGCGCCTCCGGGCCATGCAGCGCGAGCGCATCGGCATCGAGGGCGATCGCGGCCGATTGCAGGCGGAACGGGCCCGCTCGCGGGGTCGCCTCAGTGAGACGGAGCTCCAGATCATCCAGCTCGACCAGAAAATGCGGGCCGAGGTCATCGAGCAGCTGCGCGAGCTCGAGGCCAAGTGGGCAGAGCTGCAGGAACGCCAGATCGCCGCGCAGGACAAGCTCACCCGCGTCGATCTCAGGGCACCGATCGCTGGAGCGGTCCATCAGTTGACGGCGCATACGGTCGGCGGTGTCATCGGTGCCGGCGAGACGGTGATGCTGATCGTACCCGGGGACGACAGGCTGGTCGTCGAGACGCAGATCGCACCGAACGACATCGACCAGGTCGCCGTCGGACAGCCCGCCGTGTTGAGGCTGGCGGCATTCAACCAGAAAACGACACCGGAGCTCGACGGCGTCGTAAGCCGCGTCTCGGCGGATCTGACGACCAACGAGCAAACGGGCATGAGCTATTACGTGGCACAAATCGCTCTGCCCGAGTCAGAGTTGGCGGAGATAGCAGCTATCAAGGTGTTGCCCGGCATGCCGGCGGAGGTTTACCTGCAGACCGGCGAGCGAACCGCGTTGAGCTATCTCGTCAAGCCTCTGATGGATCAGTTCGCTCGTGCCCTGAGGGAAGAATGACGGCTTCGGCGCAGGCGAAGAACTCTGCGATGATCGGCACACGCTTGCGCTCCTCGAGACAGACCACGAACTCGTCGATTGTCTCGGTCGCGTCGCTGATCGGCAGATAACGCAGCCGGGCATCGAAGCCGAATTCCAGATCGGCCGTCACGCCGACGCCGAATCCGGCGGCGACGGCTTCGCGCACACCCTCGCGGGTCGAGACTTCGAGCACGGGGCCGAGCGTCACGTCGTGCCTTTCCAGGTTCTGTTCGAAAACCGCGCGCGTGCGTGAGCCGCGCTCGCGCAGCACGAAGGCGCAGCCTTCGAGATCTTTCATTCTGAGCCTGCCGCGCCGGGCCCAGGAATGCTCCTTCGGCACGAAAGCGCCGACCCGCATGCTCGTCAGTGGGCGGGAATAAATGCGCTCGTTCGATGGAGCCTGCGCCGTGATCCCCGCATCGGCGCGGTAATCCAGCAACTGTTCGATCACGGCGCCGGAATTCAGCACCTGGAGGGAGAAAACCAGGTTCGGCCGGCGCTGGCGCAGCGCGCTCAGGATCGGCAGGCAGTGGCCGGCGCCATCGGCAGCAACGCGCAGCCGCCCGCCATCGGCAGCCTCCCGCTTGAGGATGATGCGCGCCTCGGCGAGCGCCGTGAACAGGCGGGACGTAACCTGATACAGGGCCTCGCCATCCGGCGTCAGGACGACACCGCGCGGCTTGCGTTCGAACAGAGCCAATCCGGACGCCGCTTCGAGCTGACGTACGTGGGCCGAGAGCGTCGACTGGCTGACCGCCATCTCGCGAGCCGCTTGCGAATAACCGCCCGCTGCGGCAACGAGATGGAAGGCGCGGAGCTGAGTGACTGACATGGCCTTACACGATCGAGGTTTATGTAAACGCCTGCATGAATTTACTCTGCATTTCGGAGAATATTCCGAAGCGCGCCGGTAAATTCAGCCCAGCAACAGACTAATTGCGCAGTGTTTCGGAATTGTGACCGCTGCCGCGCGCAATAACGCGCATTTAGGGGCCGGACTCAATCAAACCCAGGAGGCCGCGACGGTCGCCAGGGCGCCGGCGGACTGGAAACCTGCCGCAAGCTTGTCGCAGCTTGTGGCGATGCGGCGGAAATCCTTCAGCCGGTCGATCGCCGCCTCGACCCGCCAGCGCTCGCGCCAGGCGCGGGGATCATGGCTGACCGGCCGCTTGCGGTTGCGGCGGCCGGGGATCACCGGCGCGCTGCCGCGCTCGACGATCTCGCGCCGCAGCGCGTCGGCGTCGTAGCCGCGGCCGGCGATGATGCGGGTCGCCGGTCCCGCCGCCGTCAGCAGCTCGCCCGCGACGCGGCTGCCGGCGGTGTTGCCGGGCGTCAGGATGAGCGCGAGCGGCCGCCCGGGGAGGTCGCTCGCGGGCTTTTCGTGGTCCGGCCGCCCCGCGAGACGCCGATCGCCTGTTTTTGCCCCCCCTTTTCCGCCGCCGGCCGAGCGCTGCACCCAGGTGCTGGCGAAGGCGACGCTGCCGCCGAGCGCTCCGGCCTCGGCCAGGGCCTCGAGCAGCCGCCGCCGGGACCACCGGTTGCAGACGGTCGTCCAGGACCCGTAGGCCTGCGGGCAGTCGCGCCAGTTTCAGCCCGGGCGCAGCACGTGCAGGATCCCGTTGATCACCCGCCGGTCGTCCGCCCGCCGCGCGCCCGGCCGGTTCTTCGGCAAAAGCGGCTCGATCACCGTCCACGCCTCGTCGTCCAGCCGGAACAGTCCCTGCATCGTCACCACCCTGTTGCCTGCCGGTGCGACGCCTGAATCGGAGACCCGCCCGGAACAAGAGGGTCATTGGCTGCAGAGCTTGGCTGATCGAAGCGGATGGAAAACAGATACGCCGTATTGGCTATTTGAATGGCTGCGAATGGCGCATTTCACGAACCTGTCATCTGGAATGCTTACCTCGTGCCGCGCGGAAACGGTGGGGAACCTTCGCTGGTGGCTCCGCCGAGGAATCGATCATGAGGCCCGCACTGCAAGTCGAGGGCGGGACCAGGACAGGACGAGGACCTATGGCCAGCATCAGCAATCCCATTCTCGACTTCATTACGAAGCGCGGTTCAGAGAATCGCGTGATCGATCTGAACGGGGTATTTTCCGGTCAGAACCTGACCTACACGGTCGAGAGCAGTGATCCCTCCGTGGCAGCCGTCACGATCGACGGAAGCGAGCTCACCATCGATTTCCTGGAGACTCTCGGCTACAGCGATCTCAAGATCACCGCCACCGATGCAGCCGGCAACAGCGTCTCGGATGATGTCCGTGTGCGCGTGACCGGCGAGAACGCCTACACGATCGCCGTTCTTCCCGATACGCAGAATTATACCAACGCATCGCGGGCTTACATCTTCGAGAACATGACGAACTGGCTGGTCGACAACAAGGACAGCCTGAACATCGAGTTCGTCATCCACGTCGGTGACATCACCACCAACAACAGCGACGCCCATCACTGGCCTTATGCCGAGCAGGCGCTGCGCATTCTCGATGGCGAGATTCCCTACTCCCTGCTGCCCGGCAACCACGACCAGAACACGGGCAACGCTGCCAATCACTCGACCGATCCGCTGGACACCCGCTTTTCGCCCGAGAAGCAGGCTGAGACCAATCCTGACACGTTCGGCGGTGTCTACGATCAGGAGCCAACGCGCAGCGCCAACAACTACCATACGTTCACCGCGCCCGATGGCACGAAATGGCTGGTCCTCAGCCTCGAGTTCGGTCCCCGCGACGACGTGATCCGCTGGGCCGGCGAGGTCATCGAGGAACATCTCGACCACCGCGTGATTCTCGCCAACCACTCCTACATGAACTGGGCCGGACGGCACGATGCCACTGGCGCGCCGCTCTACGGCGAGGGCGCCGGCTATGACTACGGCATGGGGAACAGCGTCCACGGCGCCAACGATGGCGAGACGATGTACCGGGAGCTGATCCAGAAGTACTCGAACGTCTCGTTCACCTTCTCCGGCCACATCTTCGGCGACGGTGCTGAAACGCTGGTCAGCTACGACCAGTTCGGCAATCCCGTCTACCAGATGCTGGTGAACTACCAGAACGGTATCTCCTCCGAGATCACCAGCGGGGGCGGGATCGGCAGCGGCAGCAACGGCGGCAACGGCGCAATCCGCCTGCTGACGATCGACCCGGAGAACAATGCGGTCTACACCTCGACCTACTTCACCGAGCTGGACGACTATCTCACCGGCGGTCGCGGTGATGGCGAGCTCGATCGCGACGGTCTGACCGGCGAGTATCGCGGCCACGAGGAGACGCTTGATCTCTACGTCGGTCCGCCCGAGGTCGTGGCCATTGCCAAGGCTGGTAACGACCAGTTTGTCGCGGCGGAGCCGGGCCAGGAGAAAGCGCTCGTCACGCTCGACGGAGACTGGACGATCAACCCCACCAATGACGAGGGCCTCGTCTATCAGTGGACCGATCGCGACGGCAACGTTGTCTCGACTGACGCCAGGCCAACGCTTGAGCTTGGTGCCGGGCACCATGCGCTGACACTGACCGTCACCGACAGCCAGGGCCGCGTCTCCACCGACGACGTGCTCGTCGTCGTCTCCAACGACGACACGCTGCTGGTCGACAACTTCAACGACGGCGATGCCAATGGCTGGAGCCGGCCGGGTCCCGAGATCACCCTGACTTCGGGCACTCCGCAGGAGTTCGAGATCGCTCCGCTGCCCGGGCAGGCCGCGCCTTCGACCAGCGACTTTGCTTTCGTCCCCAAGGCATCGGCAACGCAGGGCATCAAGATCACTCCTGCATTCGATATGGCTGCGGGCACGGTGCTCGCCTCCTACTCGATCGCGTTCGACATCCTGGTGCCGTCCGCAGGGGCACAGAACTATACCGGACTGCTGCAGATCGACGGCGGCGCCACGAGTGCGGATGCCGAGCTGTTCCTGAAGAAGAGCGGCGAGACGGCTGGCATCGGGTCGATGCAGAAGTACGATGGATCGTTCACCTTCGATGCCTGGCATCGGGTGGTGGTGACCTTCGCCGAAAATCCCGATGGCAGCCTTACGCTGTCGAAATACATCGACGGCGCTCTCGCCGGCACGCAGGTGGCAACGAATAGCGGTCGCTACAAGCTCGATCCGGAAAAAGGCTTCCTGCTGCTCGCCGACAATGATGGCGAGACAAGCGATGCCTACGTCTCCAGCGTGCTGGTGACCGACAAGGTTTTCACCGCGCAGGAGGTGCAGGAGCTCGGCGGCGCCAGGGATGGCGGCATTCTCGCCACCGCCCCTTCTGCCAACTCGGTGCAGTTCGATTTCGATGCTGACAGCAGCGGCCCCGCTTTCGGCGCCGGCACCATGGCTCCGCAGGGCGGCCAGGAGATCACCTACGACTCCGTCGAGGACTTCGACGTGCCAGCGGTGCCGAGCGCGCCGACCGGGGGTGATGCTGATGCGCCGGTCATGTTCATCCCCAAGCTGGCGCCGAGCCAGGGTTTGCAGCTGGCTCCGGACGCGTCCGCTCCGTCTGGCACCATGGTCACCAGCTACACGTTCATCTTCGACGTGATGGTGCCGTCGGCCACCGCTAGTGGCTTCACCTCGCTCTTCCAGAGCGATCTCGCCAATAGCAGCGATGCCGAGTTGTTCATCCGGAACAACAACAATGGTACGGGCGGTATCGGGATCAACAGCCAGTATCCCGGATCGTTCAAGTACGACCAGTGGCAGCGCGTCGCCCTCACGGTCGAGGATCTTGGTAACGGCAGCGTCAGGCTGTCGAAGTACGTCGATGGCGTGAAGGTCGGCACCCAGACCATGGGTGTTGACCGTTACGCGATTGACGTCAGCAAGGGTGTGCTGCTGTTTACCGACGAGAACGGAGAAACGTCGGGTCTCTACGCCTCGAGCGTTCTGTTCACCGACAAGGTCTACAGCGACGCAGAAATCGCGGAGCTGGGCGGCGTGACTGCCGGCGGCATCGTTAGCACCCCGCCGACCGAGCTTTCTGCCCAGATCAATTTCGGCAATCCCGACCTGGCGGATGATTTCGGCAACGCCGAGGTGACCCCCGGACAGGTCGGCACTGGCATCGGCAGCTTCATCGTCAAGGGGAGCGCGCACCTGCGCGATACCGTCGACGAGGGGCAGGACGCGCTCGAAGGCCGCGTGTACGAGCAATCGAACTCCGCCGACAACTACCTCGTCTGGGACGACGAAGGGGCCCTGTCATGGTCGGACTACGAGTTCGAAGCGACGCTGCAGACCACAGACAATGACGGCATCGGCGTCGTCTTCTATTACCAGGATGACAAGAACCACTATAAGATCGTCCTGAATGCCGAGGCCAACACCCGCTCGCTGGTGAAGGTGGTTAACGGTGTCGAGAGCGTGCTCGCGCAGGTCAATGCCGGTACGCCCTGGAGCCGCGATTTCCACCTCAAGGTGGCGGTCGTCGAAGGCGAGATCAACGTGTTCCTCGACGGGCACAATGTCTTCGGGACGGTCGTCGACGAGACGCCGCTGGTCGGCGGCACGGTCGGCTTCTTGTCGCACCACCAGAAGAGCTCGCAGTTCGATAACGTCGCCGTCAACAAGGTGACGCTGTCGGCCCATGCCGGCGACGACGTCCGCGCCCTCGATATCGACGGGGACGGCAGTGTGACGGTGGCGCTCTCTGCGCAAGGCTCTTACGGGCTCGCCGATATCGTCAGCTATGTCTGGACCAACGAGCAGGGCGAGGTCGTTGCCGAGGGCAAGACTGCCGAGGTGACGCTCGGAACCGGCAACCATGCGCTCGAGCTGACCGTGACCGACGCCAACGGCAAGACGGCGACGGACACGGTGCGGGTCGACGCGGTGGCCAAGTCCAAGGTGCTGCTCGCCGAGGACTTCGGCTCCGCGGCGTCGCTGGCGAGCTGGACCATCGTCGACGAAGGCGAGTTCGGCGGCGTCGGCGAGGACGGCACGTCCTCGCACTGGGAGCTCCAGGACGGCAGGCTCGTGCAGACGAGTGATCTGAAGAGCCGCCAGCTCATCTGGAACGGAGCCTCCCACAACGATCACTGGCAGAAGGGCTGGAGCCCGCTCGGCGACGGCGCCAACATGCTCCGCAAGGGCACCTACGCGCTGTTCAACGATCCGGCGGCGCAGGAGTGGAGCGACTACGCGGTCGAGGCCACCATCCAGTCGCCGGACAACGGGGCCCTGGGACTGCTGTTCTACTACCAGGACGCGAACAACTACTATAAGCTCGAGCTGGATGCGAACCTGGGGCAGCGCCACGGCAGCCTGTTCCACCTCATCCAGATGAAGGACGGCGTCGAGCAGTTCCTCGCCGAGTTCCCGGCAGTTTACACGCCGGACAACGCCTTCCAGCTTCGCGTCGAGGTCGAGGACAACCAGATCCAGGCCTACATGGACGACATGGCGCTGTTCGCCTACGCGATCGAGGACCATGCGCAGTCCAAGGGCACGGTCGGCCTGTTCTCGTGGGATAGCGCCGGCGTGTCGTTCGACAACGTGACGGTCGTGTCCCTGGCCGGCGACGATCAGCCGGAGCCGGGCGACAACACCGCGCCCGTCGCAGCCGACGACGAGGGCTTTACCACACGGTCCGGTGAGGGACTGCTGCTGGCGGCGGCGCTGCTCATCGTCAATGACAGCGACGCCGATGGTGACGAGCTGACGATCGTTTCCGTCCAGGATGCGGTCGGCGGAACCGCCACACTCGATGACGCCGGTAACGTGCTGTTCACCCCGGCCGCCGGCTTCGTGGGCGAGGCTTCGTTCACCTACACCGTTTCCGACGGTAAGGGCGGCACGTCGGAGGCGACGGTTACGGTTACGGTCGATGCCGCGCCCAACCAGGCTCCGGTAGCCGGCAATGACCGGTTCTACGCGCTGCAGGACAAGCCGCTGTCGGCGTCGCTTGCCAGCCTGCTCGCCAATGACCGTGATGAGGACGGCGACACCCTGACCATCACCTCGGTGCAGGACGCGGTGAGCGGCACGGTGGAGCTGGTCGATGGCAAGGTGGTGTTCACGCCGGAGGCCGGTTTCGCCGGTGAGGCGTCCTTCACCTACACCGTCGCGGACGGCAAGGGCGGCGAGGCCACGGGGTCGGTGACGGTCACTGTGCGCCCGCAGCCCAACCGGGCGCCGGTGGCGGCCAACGACAGCGTCATCATCGCCGCCGGCGTTGCGGCCACCATCGCCGCGGCGACGCTCCTGGCGAACGACGCGGATGCCGATGGCGATACGCTGTCCATCACGTCGGTAACCGCGGGAACGGGCGGCACGGTGGAGCTGGATGGCGAGAACGTCATCTTCACCCCGGCCGATGGGTTCACCGGCGAGGCGTCGTTCACCTACACCGTGTCCGACGGCAAGGGTGGCACGTCGGAGGCGGCCGTGACGGTGATGGTCGAGGCGTCCAATCCCTATGAGGGCTGGACGATGGGCACGGCCGGTGACGATGTGCTGCGCGGCGAGTTCTTCCGGGCCAACAAGATCTACGGCGACGCCGGCGACGACGTCATCCGTGGTGGCATGCGGGCCGACGAGCTTGATGGAGGCGACGGCGACGACGAGATCCACGGCGGCTTCGGCAGCGACATCCTTAAGGGTGGCGACGGCGACGACGCACTCCACGGCGGCAACGGCAAGGACCAGCTGTTCGGCGGGGAAGGCGATGACGAGCTCCACGGCGGCAACGGCGACGACCTGCTGGAGGGCGGCGCCGGCGATGACTACCTCTACGGCGGCAACGGCAAGGACCGGCTGATCGGCGGGGAGGGCGACGACGTGCTGCGCGGAGGGAATGGTCGCGACACGTTCGTGTTCGCAGCCAACTCTGGCGCCGATGTCATCGTCGACTTCCAGGTCCGCAAGGACACAATCGAGCTCGTCGGGCTTGATTTCGAGACCTTCGATGATGTCCTCGCCGCGATGATCGACAGCGACGATGGCGTGATCATCCAGCTCGACCAGACAGGCGACAACTACATTCTGCTCGAAGGCGTGGACAAGTCGCGGCTGAGCGGCAACGACTTCGACATCATCTAACGAGCGAACCGAAAGCAACTTCAAAGAGGCCGTCTTCCGGGCGGCCTCTCTTTTCTTTTTTGGGCTAGCTCGATGGGGTCGTCCGGGAGTCTTGATCGTTGATCCACACTGCCGCCTTCATGCCTCTCGCATTCGATATCGGGACGAGACAATCTCGGTGATAAGCCTGAATTGGCGATCCCGTGCGCTACGGCGTTTTCTTTATGCCGTACCCTCAAACTGCGCTGTGGCGCTTCGACTGTTCTGCAATGGGCTATGACGCCCTTTCGGGGCGGGAAGCCGGTCTATCCGATCACCCCGCCTACCGAGCTGCCGACGCCAGGCCGGGGACACGCGCGCCCTCTCAATATGGCTTTCACGCCACCCTCAATGCTCCATTTGCGCTTGCTCCCGGCACGAGCGGGGCCGAACTGCGTCGTGCGGCCCGGCCTTACGCCAAGTCTCGAAGCCCATGGAGGTTTCCGGAAACCTGGACCCCTTCGATAACGCCGCCCAAGATCTCGTCCAAAGGCTCGAGAACGCGGCGTTATCGGAGGTGTCCAGTTGAAGAACTCATCCAAGGCAGCCTGAATCCGTTTGCTGCCTGGTCGGAAGCCGACTTGCTGCAGTACGGACGACAGCCATCCTGGAGCCGCCGGGTCGAGTTGACACGCGACAAGGCCAGCATGATGCCGACCTGCAGCCGGGCGGCGGCCTCGATCTATCCACCGGCGCGGTCCAGGCGTGGCCGCCAGGGCCGACGCAAGGCGCGGCGCGACGACAAGCCATTAGCAGGCTTGATAGTACGATTTATCAAAATGGAATTGCTCCCCCCATTCATTCCGGGCAGGCTCCGACAAGGCGCGGGAGTTCCGCGGCCGGCCCGGATTGCGGCCGGTTTTCAGTCAGTTGCAGCACCCGGGGTCGACGCAGATGTTCTTGCGGAATGCATGGTACGTGGCGAGCTGGAGCAAGGATGTCGGGCGTGAGCTTCGTCCGACCCGGATCCTCGGCGAGGACATCGTTCTCTATCGCACGGAGAGCGGCCGGCCCGCGGCGCTCGAGGATGCCTGTCCGCACCGCAAGCTGCCGCTGTCGGCCGGCAAGCTCATCGGCGATACCGTCGAGTGCGGCTATCATGGCCTGACCTTCGACTGCTCCGGCTCGTGCGTCCGGGCGCCCACCCAGGAAGGCATGATCCCCAAGCGCGCGGTGGTCCGCAGCTACCCGGTCGCCGACAAATGGAACCTCTTGTGGATCTGGATGGGTGAGCCGGAGCTGGCCAATCCGGACGAGATCTTCCCCATCGAGAACTTCGAGAATCCCTCCTGGGGCATGACCGACGGCGGCGAGATGGATATCGCCTGCAACTATCTCTACGTCGTCGACAATCTGCTCGATCCGTCCCATGTGGCGTGGGTCCATGTCTCGTCCTTCGCCGGGGCGGGCACCGAGAACCAGCCCCTCGAGATCGACACGCTCGAGAACGGCGTCCTGGTCTCGCGCTGGATCCACGACCGCCCGGTGCCGCCCTATTATGCGGATCTGGTGAAGTTCGAGGGCAATTGCGACCGCAAGCAGCATTACGAGTGCCAGCTGCCGGCGATCGCCATCAACAAGTCGGTGTTCTCGCCGGCCGGCACCGGCGGGGCCGACAAGCCGCTGCACGAGAAGACGTTCGTCAACATCTCCTACAACTTCATGACGCCGATCGACGAGGAGAACACCCGCTACTACTGGTTCCAGCACCGCAACACCGACCCCGACGACAAGGCGATCTCGGAGCGGATGCTGGCCGGGGCGCGGATGGCCTTCATCGAGGACCGGGACATTCTGGTGCGCGTCCAAAAGGGTATGGCCGAGCGCAAGACGCCCTACCTCAATCTCGGGCTGGATGCCGGCGCCATGCGCTTTCGGAAGCTCCTCGAGCGGCGCATGGAGCAGGAGCAGCAGCGGCAGGTCTGAAGGCCTGCCGCCAGCTTGAAGCTCAGCCGATCACGCCCATGGCGTCGATCTCGACCAGAAGAGAGGGGTCCGCCAGTCCCTGCACCACCACCCCGGTGCTGCAGTGGTGGACACCCTCGAACCACTCGTTGATGGCGGCATAGACGGCGGGACGGTAGGAGATATCCGTCACATAGACCGTAAGCTTGCAGATGTCAGCGAGCGTGCCGCCGGCTTCCTCGATGAACTGCTTGATGTTCCGGCAGGCCTGATGGGCCTGCAGGCCGGGATCGCCGGGGCCGATCAGGTTGCCGTCCAGGTCGACGCCGACCTGGCCCTGCATGAACACGAAGTCGCCGCTTGCCCGGATCGCCTTGGAATAGATCGCTTTGGCGTGATAGCGGGTCTCGTATTTATGGATATGCTGCTTGGGCACGGCGCTCAGTCCTCGTCGGGCTTGTAGAAGCCGATGACGTCGCCCTCGGTGGTCGCACCCAGCCCGTTGAGCAGGCGGTTTGAATAGTTGAAATAGGCGCAGACCTGGTTGACCTCGAGGATCTCGCCGTCGTCGGCACCCGCCGCCTTCAGAAGGTCGAAGTCCGAGCGGACCATCTTGCCCACGTCGGTGGTGAGCTTTGCCGCGTAGCGCAGCAGCGCCAGCTCCTTGCCCGCGAACTCCGCCTCCGGCCGATGCGCCTTGAGGGCCGCGAAGATCCTGTCGGAGCGCGGCTCGTCCTTCAGCAGCCGGCGGACGTTCATGAAATGATGGGTGAGCGAGTATTCGCAGTTGTTGAGGATCGAGGTGTAGCTCGCCACGACCTCGAGAAACCAGAAGGGCAGGGTGTTGTCGGGGTTGTGCAGGACCGAGCGGTAGAGCACCACGTGCCCGTTCATCGACTCCGGCCGCAGCGAATGTACCCGCATCACGGTGTCCACCGTGCCATGGGGGGTCCGGGCCTTGTCGAGCAGCTCCTTGAGCCGGCCGGACGCCTGCTCGTCGCCGATCATCTCGATCCATGCTGCCATGCTGATTGCCTTTCCTCGAATGCGTGAGAATTTGTGCCTATGCCGGGTCGAGCGATACCGCGGCGACGCGCTGCAGATAGTCCGCCGCCATCTCGGCAAAACTCCGCTCGACGGCAAGCTCGAACCCGTCTGCACGCCGGATGACGAGCGTCTTGAGACCGAACGCATCGGTGAAGGTCACCCCGTTTTGGGGAAAGACCGAGGGATGGATATCCAAAGGCGAGGCCACCGCCAGGATCTCGGCGGCGTCGGGTCCGAAGACGCCGAAGAAGGCGTAGACGTCGGAGACCTGGACCACGCTCAGCCGCTGTGCCGCGTCGGTGTCCTGCACCTGCCGCACCAGTCCGGCTTCCGAGGCGAGGGGGGCGCGCAGGATCCATTGGTCCGGCCCGACCCAGTAGAGCTCCCGGTCGCCGGCCCGGGTGCAGCTATTGGGGAGATCCGGGAGGGGAAGGGCGGTCCAGGCCACGGCCGCGGCGACATCCTCCGGCCGGCCTTTCAGGTCCACGAGCGCTGCGAGCTCCTGGCGCCGGATCGTCACATCGTAGCTCATGTCAGCTTCTCAAAAAATTGCCGTCGGGGTCGTGGAAGCAGGGCCGGGTGATCAGGGCGGTCACCACCTCGTCCTTCATGCGGATATGCGCCTTCTGCCCCATGCGCGCCCGGCCGTCCTTCAGCAGGGCCAAGGCCACCGAACGGTTGTGGACGACGCTCCAGACACAGGCGCTGACGAAGCCTTCCGAGGCTTCCTTGCGGCCGCCGGGCGTGATCGGCGCGCCTTCGGTAACGAGCCGCTCCGGCTCGTCGATCAGGAGGCCCACCAGCTCGCGGCGGGGCCCGCCGCGCTTGCGTCGGATCTCCACCGCGCGCTTGCCGATATAGTCCGGCTTCTTCTTCGACATGGCCCAGCCTATGCCCAGATCGTAGGGATCGACCGTGGCGTCGACTTCGTGGCCGAGCGACAAAAAGCCCTTCTCGACCCGCAGCACATGGTTGGCCTCGGAGCCGATGGGGATCAGGCCGAAGGGTGCGCCCACCTCGAGCACGCGGCGCCACAGCGCTGCGGCGTCGCGGCTGCGGACATTGATCTCGAAGCTGAGCTCGCCGGTGAAGCTGACGCGGCACAGCCGCGCCTGCATGCCGGCCACCGTGCCTTCGCGGATCGCCATGAAGGGGAAGGCATCGGGCGACAGGTCGATATCGGTGCCCAGCGCCTCCATCACCTCGCGGGCCCGGGGGCCGCACACGGTGGCGTTGGACCAGGCGGCGGTGACCGGGGTGATGTGCACGTCCCATTCCGGCCGCTCGACCTGGCAGAACTGGGTCATGTGCCGGTTCACCTCGTCGGCGTTGCCGGTCGAGGTCGACATCAGATAGTGCCCGTCGCCCAGCTTGAAGGTCACGCCGTCGTCGAGAACGAGACCGTCGTCGGAGAGCATCAGGCCGTAGCGGCCCATCCCCGTCTTCAGGCTGGAGAAGGCGTTGGTATAGAGCATCTCGATCAGCCGGAGCGCGTCGCGCCCTTTGATCTCGAACTTGCCCAGAGGCGAGCCGTCATAGACCGCCGCGCCCGTGCGGACCGTGCGGGCCTCGCGGTTGACCGTCTCCTGGAAGCTCTCGCCGGCCCTGGGGTAGTAGCCCGGGCGGCGCCAGCGGGCGCCGGCCTCGTACATCACCGCGCCGGCCTCGATGTGCCAGGCGGTCATCGGCGTATGGCGATAGGGCAGAACCACGCTTTCCCGCCGGGCGCCGGCAAGCGCGCCGAACTCGATGGGCACGTAGGGCGAGCGGAAGGTCGTGGTGCCGACCTCCTCGAGCGGCACTCCCTCCTTGCCGGCGATGGCGCCGATGATGTTGATGTTGCCGGTCTTGCCCTGGTCGATGCCCATGCCGGCGGTGGTGTAGCGCTTGACGTGCTCGACCGCGCCGAAGCCTTCGCGCATGGCGAGGTGGATGTCGTTCAGCGTGACGTCGTTCTGGACGTCCACGAACGACTTCGCCGTGGGTTTGTGCTGCTCGACATGCCAGAGGGGCTCGATCGCGTAGCGCGGGGCATCTTTCGTCTGGGGAACCGCCGCCGCCTGCGCCCGGAAGCCCATGGCCGCGGCCGCCAGGCGTCCCTTCTCGGCGCCGTCGGTCAGCGCCGCGGCGAGCTCGAAACGGCCCTCGGCCGCGCCGGCGCACGCCGCCGGCTGGGCCGGCTCGGCGGGGACGAAGGCCGCCACGCTCTCCTCGTAGCGCAGCCGGCCGCGCGACTGGGAGAAGAGATGCACGGTGGGGCTCCAGCCGCCCGACATGCAGACCAGGTCGCATCGCAGGCGGCGCGGCGTGCCACCCGCTTTCGGCTGCACCGTGACGCCGGTCACGCGCCTGCCGCCATGGCTGCGCTGGACCACATGGCCGGCCAGGATCTCCACGCCCGGCACGAGCGCCCTGGCGTCGTCCTCTACCTGCAGACGGGAGTCGACGATGGCGGCAATGTCGATTCCCGCGGCCAGCATGTCGGCGGCCGCCGCATAGGCGCCGGTGTTGTTGGTGAAGATCACCGCCCGCCGACCGGGCCGCACGGCATAGCGGTTGACATAGGTCTGCACC
Organism: Marinimicrococcus flavescens; assembly: GCA_029211145.1. GTDB lineage: Bacteria > Pseudomonadota > Alphaproteobacteria > Geminicoccales > Geminicoccaceae > Marinimicrococcus > Marinimicrococcus flavescens. Next base: position 10,177 of record JARGEQ010000083.1, on the reverse strand, counting down.
GCCGACGCCAGCATCATGCCGGGCCGGTCGTTGTCGGCGAACACCATGGCCCGCTCGATCGCTCCGGTGGCGATGACGACACGGCCTGCGCGGACCCGCCAGGTGCGCTGGAAGACGTGCGGGGCATCCGGCGACCGCTCGGTCACCAGCAGGAGATTGCCCTCGCGGTAGGCCCAGACGGTGGCGTCGCGCAGCCGCGTGACGTTGTCCATCCCGTCGAGCTCGGCGGTCGCCGCGGCGACCCAGTCGAGGGCCGGACGTCCGTCGACCGTCACCTTCCGGCCGAGCAGCGAGCCGCCGGCTTCCAGGCCCTCGTCGGCGAGCAGCACGCGCGCGCCGCTGCGCGCCGCCACCAGGGCCGCCATGAGGCCGGCCGGGCCGGCTCCCGCCACCAGGACATCGCAGTGCCAGTGGCGCGTCTCGTAGCGCGTGTTGCGGCGCTCGGCCTGCGGCGCTGCGGCGAGCCCGGCTGCTCGCCTGATGTGCGGCTCGAAGAGGTGCCAGTCGGGCCACATGAAGGTCTTGTAGTAGAAGGCCGCCGGCAGCATCCGTGCGAAGAGCTGGTTCGCCGCCATCAGATCGAGGCCGGGCGAGGGCCAGCAATTGACCGGGCTCGCCCTGAGCCCGTCGCGCAGGCGCACCGTGGTGATCGCCTGGTTGCCGGATTCGTCCTCGCCCGCCAGCTCGACGAAGGAGGAGGGCTCCTCGTAGCCTGCGCCCATGATCCCGCGCGGCCGGTGATACTTGAAGCTGCGGGCCGTCAGCCGGACGCCGTTGGCAAGCAGGGCGGAGGCCAGGGTGTCGCCTTCATAGCCCTGGTACTGGCGGCCGCCGAAGCTGAACCTGAGAGGGCGGGAGCGATCGATTCGTCCTCCCGATGGCAGCCGGAACTCGCCCCCGCTCATTCGCCGGTCTCCTCGAGAATGTCGTGGGTGAGCGTGTCGCGCTCGATGGTGACCCACTGCCCGCAGCCGCGCACATGCCACCATTTCTCGCGTACCGGGCCCACCGGGTTGGGGGGGACGGTCAGATGGTCGACCCAGGCGGCATCGTCGAGCGGGGACAGATCGTCCGGGCGCTGTTGCCTGGCGGGGCCGCCATGCGCGAACTCGCTCTCGTCGCGCGGGCCGCAGAACGGGCAGGGGATGTGCAGCATGCGATGCCTTCCTGACTAGCGCGCGGTCGTGGTGCCGGATTCCAGCACGAAGTCGAGATGCCGGAAGCGGTCGAGCGAGAACGCCTCGATCAGCTTGTGCGGCTGGTTGTTGGCGACCAGGTGGGCCAGGGTGTAGCCGCCGGCGGGGATGGCCTTGAAGCCGCCCCACCAGCCCGCCGAGACGAAGAGCCCGGGAATGTCGGTCCTGCTGACGATCGGCGAGCCGTCATGGGCGATCTCGAGCGCGCCGCCCCACTGCCGCATCAGCTTCAGGCGCCGGAACGCCGGAAAGAGCTCCAGCATGGCGCTCACCGCGTTCTCGAACACGTTCTGCTTGATGTCGCGGCGGAACGACTGGCCGGGGTCCGGCGCCCCGCCGATCACCAGCTCGCCCTTGTCGGACTGGCTGAGATAGACCCCGATGTCGGGGCAGTTGACGATGACGTCGATCAGCGGCTTGACCGGCTCCGAGACGAAGGCCGCGAGGTTGAAGCTCTTGAGCGGCAGGCGCAGGCCCACGGTCTCGGTGAGGCTCGTGGTGTGGCCGGAGACGGCAACAGCGACCTTGCCCGCGCGAACCGTCCCGCGGTTGGTCTCGACGCCGGCGATGCTGCCGTCGACGTTGCGCAGCAGCGCCTTGACCTCGGTCTTCTGGTGAAGCTCGACCCCGCGGGCGTCGGCCCCGCGGGCGTACCCCCAGGCCACCGCATCGTGGCGGCAGACGGCGGCGTCGGGATGCACCATCCCTCCCAGGATCGGCAGGCGCGACTCGGGCCCGCCGCCGGTGAGGGCGGGGATGCGCCGGCGCAGCTCCTCGACGTCGAGCTGCTCGTAGGTCGAGCCGTGGATGTCCATGTTCAGCATGCGGCGCTTGAGCTCGCGCAGCCTGCCCCAGGTCTGGACCACGTCGACCATGCTGCGACGCGAGTACATCAGGTTGTAGTTCAGCTCCTTCGTCAGCCCCTCGAACAGCGAGACCGACTTGACGAAGAAGGGAATGCTCTCGTCGCGCAGATAGTTGGAGCGGATCGTGACCGTGTTGCGGGCGACATTGCCGCCGCCGAGCCAGCCTTTCTCGAGCACCGCCACATTCGTGATGCCGTGATTTTTGGCGAGGTAATAGGCCGTGGCGAGACCATGCCCGCCGGCGCCGATGACGAGGACGTCGTAGGTGTCCCGCAGCGGCGGGCTGCGCCACGCCTGCTGCCAGTTCTGGTGATCGGACAGTGCGTTCCGCGCAAGGCTGAACAGCGAGTATCGTTGCATGTGCCTCTGCCTCCGTTCCTATATGCTATCGTGTAAAGTAAATGCCGAAAACCATATGTTTTTATTATGTAGTATGATGACAACCGGCGCGCTACGAAGGCCGGCAGAAAGCAGGAGAGAGGCAGGCGGATGGCGATCACGTTCAGGCAGCTTGATGCATTCCGGGCGGTGATGCTGGCCGGCACGGTCGTCGGTGCGGCAAAGATGCTGGGCGTCTCCCAGCCCGCCATCAGCCGCCTGATCTCCGATCTCGAGCAGGATATCGGCTACAACCTCTTCGAGCGCGAGGGGCGCAGGGTCAGCCCGACCGGCGAGGCCAAGCTGCTGTTCGAGGAGGTGCGCCGCGCCCTGATCGGGCTGGGGCAGATCCGCGATGCGGCGATCGAGATCGGAAGGCTGCGCTATTCGCGGCTGCGGCTGGTTACCGTCCCGTCGCTGGCATCGACGGTCGTGGTGGACCTGATCGAGCGTTTTTCCCGGGACAACGGCGAGACCTTCGTCTCGCTCGAGGTGCAGTCCTCGGACTCCGCCCTGGAGTGGGTGGTCTCCGAGCAATGCGACCTCGGCATTGCCGCCGCGAAGATGGAGAGCCCGTCGATTGCCAGCCGGACGATCCATGTCGGCGCCTCGGTCTGCATCCTGCCGCTGGGCCACCGCCTCGCCGAGGCCGAGATCATCCGGCCCGAGATGCTCGAGGGCGAGAGCTTCGTGTCGTTCCGCCCCGACGCGCTCTACCGGCGCGAGGTCGATACGATCTTCCTCAATGCGGGCGTGACCCGGAACCTGATCTACGAGGCCAGGACCACCGATGCCGTATGCTCTCTCGTCGCCGCCGGCCTCGGGGTGTCGCTCGTCGGACCTTTGGCGATCGCACGCCGCGGCGATTCCCCCGAGCACCGCAACATCGTGGCCCGTCCCTTCACCCCGACGCCGCCCGTCACCGTCTCGCTCCTGTGGTCGACCAACCATTCCATGTCGGCCTCGGCCAAGGAGTTCCTGCGAACCGTGGAGCAGCATTTCGAGCTGCAGCCGAGCTGACGGCGAAGGACGCTAAGGGGACCCGGCGACGGAGCCGCACGCAGCCCGTCCGTAGCGCGCGCGGCCTCGTGCCCGGCGCCTTTCCCGCTACCCTGTTCCGGGTAATGCGGGAGCGGCTTTAAAAGCCGATCTCGCGTCTGGGGGACTGGAACACCTCGCGGACGTCGGGCCATTCGGCGAGCAGCTCGGCGCCGCCGGGGATCCGCTCGGGATGCAGGACGCCATTGTCCCACAAGGCCACGCCGTCGAGCTCGATGGTGGGGTCGACGATGTTCCAGCTGATCTCGCCGGGGGCATAGTCGCCGCAGGTGTGGAAATGCAGGAGGCGCGGGTTGGCGAAGGCGGCGTTGCCCCAACGCGCGAGATTTTGGAACGCATCGGGCAGGTAGGCGCAGCCGGGATGGATGCCGGCGTGCCAGGAGTGGATGATGGCGGGATCAATGCCGAACCGCTCGCCGACCCGCGCTACATGGCGCCGGACCGTCTCGACCTCCTCCGCAGGGCCGGCGTAGCCGCTGACCCGGCCGCCTGCGACCCGGGCCACCACCGGCTTGTCCAGCAGCAGGTCGTAGGGGGTGTAATAGCGATGCCCGGTGCCGGTCAGGAAACGCGAGATCACGACCTCGCCGCTGAACTCGGCGGCTGGAACCGGCTTGAAGGTAGCCATGGGAAAGCGCCGGATCGCAACCTCGCCCTCCGCCTCCGCCCGCCGCCTGGCCTCGTCGGGGAAGCAACCGGCGAGATCGGTGCCGAGCGGGCAGGTCAGGCGGATACGCGACGCGTTGGCCACGGCGGCGTCGATCAGTTTCTTCAGCTGCACGAACCCATCGTGCGAGGCGATGCCGTAGCGCGAGCCCAGCATGCCCTCGTCCAGCGCATAGACCATCGCGGCGCGGGCTGCGTGGGGCCGGGTCTGGAAGCGGATCTGGTCGCCGAGGCGGGCGAAGAAGACCGTGCAGTCGGCCTCGCGCATGCGCTCCCAGGTCTCCTTGTCGGCATCCTCGGCCGTCCTCACGAAGGGCACTTCGCGCCGATCCACGCTCAGTCCCATGGCCACGGCCTGCTCGGCGACGGCGTCCGGCGCTCCACGATCATAAAAGCCGTGCTCCGGGCTCTCGGAGAGCAGGAGCAGCTTCTCGCCGGGCTGGGCGCGAAGGCAGCCCTGGAGCAGGTTGCGGGCGCCGGCCGCGGCGTCGGTGAGGAGGTCGTTGGCCATCAACTTGTTCCGGACTTTCGACGGGCCGATGCGAATATCGCCGCCGCGACCATCAAACTTGCAATTGGGTGCGAATCAATCCACGTCTTATAATGGAATTCATTAGAGGAGCTAACATGCTGCCGATTCCCCCCATATCGGCGCTCAGGGCGCTGGAAGCCGTCGTGCGGCTCCGGGGATTCAGCCGCGCCGCCGAGGATCTGCGGGTCACACAGAGCTCGATCAGCCAGCATATCCGCCTGCTGGAGGACTGGACCGGTCGGCGGCTTCTCAATCGCGGCGCGCGCGTCACCGAGCCCACGGCAGAGGGACTGAGGCTGGCGCAGGTGGTGGAGGCGGGGCTGGGGATGATCGGCGAGGTCTGCGCCGAGCTCCGCAGCCAGAAGGCGGCCGAGCGCCCGCTGACCGTCTCGACCCTTCCGGGCTTCGCCCATAACTGGCTGTTCCCGCGCCTTATCCGCTTCGACCAGATGCATCCGGACATCCCGGTGTCGATCTCCACCAACCAGGAGCCGGTGGATTTCCGCTCGGGCAACGAGGACATCGCCATCCGCTACGGGCTGGGCGGGTACCGCCACCTCCACTTCGAGAAGCTGATGGGCGAGCGGATCTTTCCGGTCTGTGCGCCCGAGCTCGTGCGCCGGGGACCCCCTTTGAACGAGATCGCGGACCTGGCGCGGCACACCATCCTGATCGACGAGGTCCTGCCGCTGCGCGGCAAGGCCCCCAACTGGCTGGCGTGGCTGCGCCATTGCGGGCACGGCGAACTCAAGCTGCGGCGTACCCGACGCTTCGGCCAGTCCAACATGGTGGTCCAGGCGGCGGTCGAGGGGCTGGGCATCGCCCTCGGGCGCGAGCCGCTGGTGATCGATGCCCTGAAAGCCGGGAGACTGGTCCGTCCCTTCAAGGAGGTGACCGTCTCGGACTTCTCCTACTGGATCGTCTGCCCGGAAGAGGCGCTGCAGAACCCGAGGCTGCAGGCGTTCAAGACGTGGCTGCTGGAGGAGGCGGCTTCGATGCCGGCGCTTCCCCTGCCGGTGGCGCCCGGTGCGGCGGCCCCCGACGCGCCCCCGTCCCGGGACGCGAAGGGGGCGGGCAGGAGCTAGGCGCCCGCCCGCTCCCTTCGCATCAAGCCTAGTGATGCGAGAGGATCTGGCTGAGGAACAGGCGGGCGCGGTCGCTGGTCGGGTTGTTGAAGAACTCGCTGGGCGGGCCGACCTCGACGATCTCGCCGCGGTCCATGAAGACCATCGTGTCGGCGACCTCCCTGGCAAAGCCCATCTCGTGGGTCACGCAGATCATCGTCATGCCGTCGCCGGCGAGCTCCACCATCACGTCCAGCACGCCCGAGATCATCTCCGGATCGAGGGCCGAGGTGGGCTCGTCGAAGAGCATCAGCTTGGGCTTCATGCACAAGGCGCGGGCGATGGCCACGCGCTGCTGCTGCCCGCCCGACATCTCGCCCGGATATTTTCCCGCCTGCTCGGCGATCCGCACCCGCTCGAGATAGTGGAGCGCCAGCTCGCGCGCCTCCTTCTTCGGCATCTTGAGATTGCGGATCGGGCCCAGGGTCAGGTTGTCCAGGATGCTCAGATGCGGGAAGAGATTGAAGTGCTGGAACACCATCCCCACCTCGCGGCGGACACGCTCGATGTTCCGCGTGTCCTCGGTCAGCTCGACGCCGTCCAGCAGGATCTGGCCGGCCTGGTGCTCCTCCAGGCGGTTCACGCAGCGGATCACCGTGGACTTGCCCGAGCCGGACGGTCCGCAGATCACCATCCGCTCGGCCCGCTGCAACTTGAGATTGACGTCGTAGAGCGCGCAGAAGTCGCCGTACCACTTGCCGACGCCCCGCATCTCCAACATCGGATTAGTGTCGTTCATGTTGGTCGTATCCTCTCCAGAGGAGCGCCGTCGATGTGCGCTCATCTGCGTCCCGTCTGCATCTTCTTTTCCAGGCGACCGAACAGAAGCGCCAGGGAGTAGCACACCGCGAAGTACAGGAACCCGACGATGATCCACGTCTCGAAGACGCGGGTCGTGGTGGCGGCAACCTCGGTCGCGACGTAGGTCAGCTCCTGGATCGAGATCAGCGAGACGATCGCCGAGTCCTTTACCAGCGTGATGAACTGGCCGGCCAGCGGCGGCAGGATCTTGCGGATGGCCTGCGGCAGGATCACGTCGCGCAGGACGTTGAAGCGCGACAGGCCGATGGCCCGCGCCGCCTCCCACTGGCCCTTCTCGATCGACTGGATGCCGGCCCGCACGATCTCGCTGATATAGGCGCCCTCGAACAGCGACAGGCAAATCACGCCGGCCAGGAAGTTCGAGAAGAGACCTATCGGACTGAACAGCAGCTCGACGACCGCGGCCGATTCGGGCGAGGCGGAGCGCACGAACTCGTCGATTCCGAGCGCCGGCATGATCTGCCCGGAGATGAAGAAGTAGAAGACGAAAATGAAGACGAGCGGCGGGATGTTGCGGATCAGCTCGACATACAGCCGCGCCACCGAGCGCAGGAAAAGATTCGAGCTCGTCCGGCACAGTCCCGTGACGAGGCCGATGATCGCCGCGGCGATGGTGCCCCAAAAGGCGAGCCGCAGGGTCGACATCAACCCGGTGAGCAGGACATTGGGCACCAGCGCGCCGGTCTCGTCGCGGCGCACGACATACTCGAAGACCGTGTGCCATTCCCAATGATACACGAGCACCTGGTCCACCCGGTAGACGATGTAGATCATCCCCGCGATCAGGATGCCGAACATCAGGAAATCGAAGGGCGTGAAGCGGGCCTTCTTTCTGGCCGGAGGCGGTCTGCGGTCGGTCATGGGAAGTCTTTCGCGTTCGGCGACGGGGCCCGCGGCGGCATGGCCGCGGACCCCGCCAGGTCATCCTACTGCTCCGCGGCGACCCCGCCGGCCCAGTCCTGGGTCTTGAACCAGTAGTCGTGCCGCTCCTGCAGCCAGCCGCTGGACTTCTGCTCCTGGATCCAGTTGGAGAAGAAGTTCAGCGCGTCGGGATCGCCCTTGCGCACGGCGATCGCCTCGTTGCCCTCGCTGAGATTCTCGTCGGTCGGCATGTAGAGCTTGTCGGAGTGCGCCATCGTCCAAAAGCGCGGCTTGGGCGCCGAGCTCACGACCGCGTGCGCGCTGCCGTTGACGACTTCCTGGAACGCCTGGGCGTCGTCGTCGAAGCGGCGGAGCGTCGCCTTGGGGAAGAGCCTGCCGGCCACCTGGTCGCACGCGGCCACGCCGCGCCGGCACGTGATGGTCACGTCGCTCGAGTTGAAGTCCTCGAGCGAGAAACCGCCGGCGAGCTCCTTGTTCGCGGTCATCTGCTGGCCCGAGTGGGCGTAGGGAGTGGTGAAGTTGACGGTCATGTTGCGCTGCGGCGTGATGCTCATGCCGGCGACGATGACGTCGAACTTCTTGGCCAGCAGCGCCGGGATGATGCCGGCCCAGGCGGTCGGCACGAACTCGATGTCGACCTCCATGTCCTGGGCGAGCTTCCTGGCGACGTCGATCTCGAAGCCGACCAGCTCGCCCTCCTTGCTGCGCATCGCCCAGGGGACGAAGACGGACATGCCCACCCGCATCACGCCGCGCTTCTTGATCTCCTCGACCACGCTGGACGAGCTGAGCTCCTGCTGGACCTGCGCCTTGACGCCGGTGGCGGCAACCATCGACAGCACGGCGGCGCCGATGAAGGACTTCACTACGCGACCCAATCTCATGATTGGCCTCCCTTTAGTCGCTGTGGAACAGAGCTGTTGTTGGCTTTCCCTAGCGCCCGATCGCGGCACGATGCTCGATCCAGGACACGAGCAGGGACAGCGAGACGGTGATGACGAGGTAGATGGCCCCTACCGTGAACCAGATCTCGAAGGCCATGAAGGTCTCGGAGATGAGGTCCAGCCCCTGGGTGGTCAGCTCGGCCACCGCGATCACGCTGAGGATGGCCGAGTGCTTGATGAGCGAGATCACGAGCCCCGTCATCGGGGGCAGGATCAGCGGGATCGCCTGGGGCAGGATAATGAACCGCAGCCGGTCGCGGCGCGTCAGGCCGATCGCGTCGGCCGCCTCGTACTGCCCGCGCGGCACCGATTGAAGACCGGCACGGATGATCTCGGCGCCGAACGAGCCCTCGAAGAAGGCGAGGCAGAGCACGCCGGCCCAGAACCGGTCGATGCCGATGATCGGTGCCAGAACGAAGTAGAAGAGGAAAAGCTGGATCAGCAGCGGCGTGTTGCGGATCGCTTCCAGATAGACCGTCGCGACGAGCCGTCCCGAGACAGAGCCGGACAGGCGAAGCAGGGCGGTCGCGAGACTGATCACCAGGGTGATGATCATGCTGTAGAAGGTGATCTCGATCGTGACGCCGAGGCCGCGGAGCAGCGGGCCGGGAATGAACTCACCGTCGATGATCCGGTAGATGTATCGATCGACGCGATACCATTGCCAGTTATATTCCATCGCCTGCGCGCCGGCGAGGATGAGCCAGACGAGAACGCCGACGAAAGCGATGAGCTGGGCGATGTCGATCAGCGGCGATTTGCGCGTCAGCAACAAGGACTTGCGCGGTGGACGCTTCCGCGAGACTGGTTCGACTTCCGAGTGCGCGGCGTGGTCCACGACCTTCTCCTCCCCGTCCAATGCGCGCGTGGCGATCCGGCCGTTCTGGCTCTTTTTGAAGCGGATTGCTTGCGAAGCAGCCTCGGGCCGAGCCAGACGCTGTTCGTCTAGGTGTAATCGGGCAACACCTCAAGGCCGATGTCCCGGCCGGAGGCGCAGTGTTCAAGACGTCGGGCGGACGGCCCGTCCGCGACGCGCCCAGGGTTTCCGGGTCCGGGCGCAGGCGCGAGCGGCCGCCGGCGTCCGGCACCTGGCGGGCGCCATGGCGCGGCGGCGACGGGGCCGTCTGCGATTCCGGCGGTGCGGGAGGCGATGGAGACTGTCGGCGTGACGTCGCAGGGGCCCGGCATCCCGGGCCATCTACCCGAAGGCTCTTCCATGTCGAGCGGCTTGCACTTCACCGGTGATCGCTCCTTGGCCTGTCGCTCACGGGGGCCTCCCCTCCCGCCCGACATCTTGGAATCACCCTTAACCGCTGGAACTCTTAACAACAATGTTTTATTTCGTAACGACAATTACAACATATTATATAACATGATGGAATCGGAAAGCCCTGCTGACACCGAGACCTCGGGGCCTTCAGGGCGATCATGATAACCGGCACCGTCACCCAGGCGGCAGGCATGCTCTTCGTCTCGCAGCCGGCGGCCAGCCGGATCATCGCCGATCTCGAGCGCGAGGTCGGCTTCACCCTGCTCACGCGCGCCAACCGCACGCTGGCCGCAGGTGATCCGGCCGGCGTCGAGGGAGAACGTCCGGGCGATGTGGCAGAAGCAAGGACACCTCCGGAAACCTCGCCTTTGCGGCCGGCTTTGGCTAGGGTCTGGACTCAATCAGATCCAGAAGGCCGCGACGGCCGCCAGAGCCACG
>JARGEQ010000082.1 GCA_029211145.1 Marinimicrococcus flavescens | reverse complement strand
GGCCTCGCCCTGGTGATGCCGGCCCGGATTTCCCGCCGCGGCAAGAACGAACCCGGCAGCGCCAATGCAAAAGAACCCGGACGCGCCCTGAGGCGGAGACGGCAGGGGCGGCTCGCGGCGGCAAAGACGAACCCGAGCCTCCTGCAGCCGGCCGGTGGCGGTTGCGCCGGAAAGAACGAACCCGACGCAGGTGCGGCGGGCCTCGCCCTGGTGATGCCGGCCCGGATTTCCCGCCGCGGCAAGGACGAACCCGAGAGCGCCGCTGCGGGGCTCCCCGACGCGGCCGGCGCGCACACCGCAGGCGTTGGCCCGTTACGGCAAGAACGAACCCGAGCCCGCTGCGGCCGCCTCGGCAGCGCCGGAGCGGACGACCCCGACGCCAGTGCCGGCGCGCTGGAGCAGCGGGCCGGGAGCCGGAACCTGTCGCTCCGGCACCCGGCCGGCCGCTCAGCGCTGCTCGTTGAGGTCGACGGCGTAGGTGCTCACGGCCGGGGGCGCCCCGATGAGGCCGCGCTCGTGGAGGAACGAGGCGACGCGCGCATAGCGGCCGGTGTCGAGCGCGGCCGGGCTGTGCGCGAAGCGCGGCAGCGTGTCCTTCCAGGCCATCTCGTTGAGCTTGTCGTCGAGCTCCTTGGCGTAGCCCTTGAAGCTGTCCCAGGACCTGCCGCGGTGGTTGAGGATCCACAAGGTGGCGCGCTCGACCGCCGCCAGGAAGCGGCGCAGCTCGGGCCGCTCGAGGCTGTCCTTGTGGGCCACGTAGATCAGCTCGTCATAGGCCGGCACGCCCTCTTCCTCGGGATAGAAGGCCTTGCCCTTCTTGCCCTCGAGCTCGAGCTGGTTGAGCTCGAAATTGCGGAAGGCGCCGATCACCGCGTCGACCTGGCCGCTGAGCAGGGCCGGCGAGAGGGCGAAGTTGACGTTGACCAGCTCGACGTCGGAGAGGCTGAGCCCCTTGCTCTCCAGCATGGCGCCCAAAAGCGCGTCCTCGAACCCGGCCACCGAAAAGCCGATCTTCTTGCCCTCGAGCTGCTTGATGCTGTCGATCGGGCCGTCGCGCAGGGTCACCAGCGAGTTCAGCGGAGTCGCCACCAGCGTGCCGATGCGCACCAGCGGCAGACCCTCATTGACCTGCAGGTGGAGCTGCGGCTGGTAGGAGATCGCGATGTCCGCCTTGCCGGCGGCCACCAGCTTGGGCGGGTCGTTCGGGTCGGCCGGGGCCACCAACTCGACCTCGAGCCCCTCCTCCTCGAAAAAGCCTTGCTGCTTGGCGATCACCAGCGGCCCGTGGTCGGGGTTGACGAACCAGTCGAGCAGCACGGTGAGCTTCTCGGCGGCCGCGGCGGGCGCCGCCACGGCAACCGCCATTGCCAGTCCGAGCACGAGTCGACGCATCGCGGATCTCCCTTCGATCCCGTTGAGCAGGAGAATGTCGCATCAGACCTGCCAGCGCGTCATGCGGCGCAGGCCGTGATCAAGTGCGAAATAGAGCAGCAGCGCCATGGCGCAGAGCATCAGGAGAGCGGCGAACATGAGGTCCACCTGCATGCGGCCGTTGGCCTGGAGCATGAGGTAGCCGAGCCCCGCCGAGGAGCCGACCCACTCGCCGACCACGGCCCCGATCGGCGCCACCGCCGCCGCCACGCGGATGCCCGAGGCCAGGGCCGGCAGGGCCGCCGGCACGCGGATATGCCAGAGCATGGCGCCTGGGCTGGCGTTCATGGTGCGGGCGAGCTCGAGCCAGCCCGGCGAGGTGCGCGCCAGCCCGTCGAGAAACGCCGCGGTCACCGGGAAGAAGATGATGAGCACCGCCATCGCGACCTTGGAGGCGAGGCCGTAGCCCAGCCACAGGACGAGGATCGGCGCCAGCGCGAAGACCGGCAGGGCCTGGGTCATCACCAGCACCGGCAGGAGCCAGCGGCGCAGCGGCGCGAAGCTCGCCAGCAGCAGCGCCGAGGCAATGCCCAGCAGCGTGCCGATGACGATCCCCAGGACGATCTCCAGCGCCGTCACCCAGGCGTTGGCGAGCAGCAGGTCGATGCGCGCCACGAAGGCCGCCGCCACGCGGCCCGGGGCCGGCAGGATGTAGGGCGGCGCCTCGGTGGCCCAGACGAGGAGCTGCCAGAGCGCCAGCAGCCCCGCCGCCGTCACCAGGGCGCGCACGAGCCTCATGCCGCCTCCGTGAGGGCTGCCGAGGCGACGAGCTGGTCGAGCAGCGCGCCTTGCAGGCGCAGCACAGCGGGATCGCCGGCCGGGCGCGGCGGCGCGCCCTCCGGGACCAGCGGCCCCTGCACCCGGGTGGGCCTGCCGCCGAGGACGAAGAGCTGATGGCCCAGCCGCAGGGCCTCCAGCGGGTTGTGGGTCACCAGCAGCACGGTGCGGTCGGCCAGCAGCCGCGCCGCCAGCTCCTGCAGCCGGTGGCGGCTGACCGTGTCGAGAGCCGAGAAGGGCTCGTCCATCAGCACCACCGGGCGGTCCTCGACCAGGGTGCGGGCCAGCGCCGCGCGCTGGCGCATGCCGCCGGAAAGGGTCTGCGGCAGTGCCTCGGCATAGGCGGCGAGGCCCACCTGCGCGAGAAGCTCGGCCGCCCGCTCGCGCGCATCGCGCATCAAAGCGCGGCCGGCGCCGCGCAGCCGCGGTCCGAGGACCAGGTTCTCGCGCACCGTCAGCCAGGGCAGCAGCAGGTCGGACTGCGCCATGTAGGCGATCCGGCCATCCAGCGGGCGGCCGTCGGAGGCCCTTGCCTCGCCGCCTTCGAGCAGGCCCGCCACCAGCCGCAGGAGAGTGGTCTTGCCGCAGCCCGAGGGACCGAGGAGGCAGGACCAGCGGCCCGCCGGGAAGGAGAGATCGAGATCCTCGAACAGGATCCCCTCCTCCCAGGCGAGCCGGTCTATCCGCAGATGGATGGCGGGTGCCGGCTCAGGCAACGCCGCGCGCCTCGAGATAGGCCCGCGTCGAGGCGCGCGCCCAGAGCTGGGCGCGGCGGCGCGCCGCCACATAGGAATCGTGGATCCTGGCGTCGATGCCGCCGGCGGCATCGAACGCCGCCAGCAGATCCTCGGCGGCAAGGCGCGCCGCTGCGACGATGTCGCCGGGCCAGGGATGGAGCTGGACCCCGCCGCCACCCACCAGCGCCTCCAGCGCCTCGGCATTGCGCCAGTCGCTCTCGGTCAGGGTGAACTGGTTCTCGGCCGCACAGGCATTGGCGATCACCGCCCTGAGATCGGGCGGCAGCCCGTCCCAGGCGCCGCGCGAGACCAGGCACTCGGCAGTGCCGTTGGGCTTGGTGAAGGTCGGCCAGTAATAATGCGAGGCTACCTGCTGGAAGCCTTGCGCCCGGTCGCTGGAGGGGCCGAGGAACTCGACGCCGTCGACAGCGCCGGTCTGGAGCGCCGCGTAGATGTCGGGCACCCCCAGCACCACGGGCAAGGCCCCCAGCCGCCGGAACAGATCGGCGCTCAGACCCACGGCGCGGATCTTGAGGCCGTCAAGGTCGGCCAGGCCCTGCAACGGCTTGCGGAACCAGCCGCCCATCTGCATGCCGGAGCTGCCCGCCATGAAGGGCTTGATGCCGAAGGGCTCGTAGAGCTCGTCCCACAGCTCCTGGCCGCCGCCATGCTCGATCCAGGCAATGTGCTCCTGCGGCGTCAGGCCGAAGGGGATGGTGGTGAAGAAGGCGGCGGCGCGGGCCTTGCCGGTCCAGTAGAGGGAGGCGCTGTGGGCCATCTCGGCGGTACCGCTGTAGACCGCGTCGAAGACCTGGAGGGCAGGCACCAGCTCGCCGGCCGAATAGAGCTTCACCACCAGCCGGCCGCCGCTCATCTGGCCGATGCGCTCGGCGAGACGCCGCGCGTTCATGCCCGGTCCCGGCAGGTCGCGCGGCCATGAGGTCACCATGCGCCAGGTGCGCGTCTCCTGGGCGCGCAGCACGGCCGGTGCCGCCAGCGTGGCGGCGCCGGCGAGGCCCAGGGCAGTGCGGCGGGTCGTATTGCTCATCGCTATTCCTCCAGGTGGGGCCAGAGGGCGTGGAAGTGATGGACCGGGCCGTGGCCATGGCCGATCCCCAGCCCGTCTGCGGCAGCGATGGCGCCCTCGAGCCAGCGCTTGGCGTCGTGCACCGCCGCCGGCAGCGGCAGGCCGCGGGCCAGCAGGGCGGCGATCGCCGAGGACAGGGTGCAGCCGGTGCCGTGGGTGTTGCGGGTGACGATGCGCCTCCCGTCGAGCCAGATCTCCTCGCCCTCGTGCAGCAGGAGGTCCGGACTGTCGGCGCCCTCGAGATGGCCGCCTTTGAGAAGCACGCTGCGGGCGCCCAGGGCCTGCAGCCGGGCGGCAGCCCCCGGCATGGCCGCCCGGTCCGTCACATGCTCCTCGCCCAGCAGCACGGCGGCCTCGGGCAGGTTGGGCGTGATCACCGTGGCCAGCGGCAGCAGCTCCTGCGTCAGCGCCGCCACCGCCTCCTCCTGGAGCAGCCGGTCGCCGCCCTTGGCGACCATCACCGGGTCGAGCACCACATGGCGCGGCTTCCAGCGGCGCAGCCCGGCAGCCACGGCGCCAATGATAGCAGGCGTGCCCAGCATGCCGATCTTGACCGCGTGCACCTCGATGTCCCCGAAGACCGAATCGAGCTGCTGGCCGACGAACTCGGGGCTTACCGGGAAGATGCCCTGCACGCCGGTCGTGTTCTGGGCGGTCAGCGCGCAGATCGCCGAGCAGCCATAGACGCCCAGCGCCGAGAAGGTCTTGAGGTCGGCCTGGATGCCTGCCCCGCCGCCGCTGTCGGAGCCGGCAATGGTGAGCGCGGTGGCAGTCACGGCGTGCCCCTCGCTGCAAGGGTCGGCCGCACGGCATCGCGCAGGCGCGCCGTCGCCGCCTCGACGTCCTCTTCCATGAAGATGTCGGAGATGACCGCCACGCCGTCGGCGCCGGCCTCGATCACCGAGGCGGCGTTGGTGTGATCGACACCCGCAATGCCGCAGCAGGGCAGCCCCGGCAGGAGCTTACGAACCCCGCCGATCAGCCGCGCCAGGCCCGTGGGCCCCAGAGGCGGGTCGCCCGGGTCCTTGCTCTGGGTGACGAAGACCGGGCCCATGCCGGCATAGTCGGCAAGGCCCGGCTCGAGCCCTTGGGCCTCCGCCGCATGATGAAGGGTGACGCCCAGGATCGCATCCGGGCCCAGCAGGCGGCGCGCATCGCGCGGGTCCATGTCGCTCTGCCCGACATGCGCGCCGGCGGCACCGGCGGCCAGCGCCACGTCGATCCGGTCGTTGATCAGGAGCGGCACACCGTACGGATCGAGCGCCTCCTTGACGGCACGTGCCAGCGTCACCAGCGCGCGGGTGGAGCTGGTCTTGTCGCGCAGCTGGACGAGGGTGGCGCCGCCGCGCGCAGCGGCCGCCGCGAGGGCCACAGGGTCGCGGCCGCGGCAGCGTGCCGGGTCGAGCACTGCGTAGACGGAAAGATCGAGGCCCTTGCTCATCGAAACTCCACCTTCTCCATGATCTGCCCCGGCTCGAGGGCGAAGAGCGCGTCCAGAAGCTCCGGCTCGAAGCTGCCCGGCCCGCGCGCCCGGCCCGCGGCGATACCGCCGGCCGCGGCGAAGGAGGCCAAGGCCGCCAGCGCCGCGCCGCACGCATCGCGCTCGACCGCCAGGAAGGCGCCCACCACCGCCGAGGCGGCACAGCCCATGGCCGTGACGCGGTCCATGAGCGGGCTGCCGCCGGCAAGCCGCACGGTCTGCTCGCCGTCGGTGACGATGTCGGTCGCGCCGGTGAGCGCCACGACGCAGTCGAACTCGCGGGCGAGGCGCTCGGCGCCTTCCAGGCCCTTCAGCCCGGCCAGCGTCTCGACCTCGGCGGCGTTGGCGCGCAGCACCGCGGGCCGCATACGCAGCAGGCGCAGGGCCAGGTCGCGGCGCGGGCCGCTGCGCTCGACCTTCACCGGGTCGAGCACCCAGGGCAGGCCCAGCGCCGAGGCGGCCGGCACGGCCTGGCCGATCGCGGCCTCGCGCTCCGGGTCGAGCATGCCGAGATTGACCACCAGCGCCCGGGCGCTGCACACGAAGTCGGCCACCGTATCGGCGCGGAAGGTCATGCTCGGCACCGCTCCGAGCGCCAGGAGCGCGTTGGCCGAGACGTTCATCGCGACGAAGTTGGTGAGGACATGGACGCGCGGCCGCTCGGCGCGCAGCCGCGTCAGCGGAGTGGCGACGGTCTCGGGCCAGTCGGGCCGGGAACAGGCGGACATGCATCCCTCGCAAACGGGCCGTCGAGGGAAGTGCCATGCCGAGGGATGTTCTCGCGCATCTCAGTTCCCTTCGCCGGTATGAGCCGGATCAGGTTCTGCGGGTCGCGCCACTGGCGCCTCTCAGCCCGGACGCAAAAGGCCCGGACACCCCGATGAGACACTGGTTAGGTAGGCTCCCCGGACCCGAAGGACAAGGGGCCGCGGGGCTGGCGGACCGGCAGCCGCGGCACTAAACCGGGTGCTGCCTGCCGTCCCCCCTCCGGAAGGGCTCCCTTGAGCACCATCGACCCTCGCCGCTTCCTGCCGCTCTTGCCGCTGCTCGTGGCATTCCAGGCGATCTCGACCGACCTCTATCTGCCAGCATTGCCCTCGCTGGTGGCCGATCTCGGCACCGACGTCGCTTCCGCCCAGCTCACCCTCTCGGTGTTCCTCGCGGGCTTCGCGCTGGCCCAGCTCGTCTACGGCCCCCTTTCAGACCGGCTCGGGCGGCGGCCGCTGCTGCTCGCCGGCACCGCGCTCTATGCCGTTGCCAGCCTGCTGTGCGTGTTCGCCGCCACCATCGAGCAGCTCGTGGCGCTGCGGCTCCTGCAGGCGGTGGGGGCCTGCGCCGGGCCGGTGCTGGGCCGGGCCGTGGTGCGCGACGTCTACGGGCCGCAGGACGCCGCCCGCGTGCTGGCCTATCTGGCCGCTGCCATGGCCCTGGCGCCGGCCGCCGGGCCCATCCTGGGCGGCTATCTCACCCTGTGGTTCGACTGGCGGGCGTGCTTTTTGGTGCTGACCCTGCTCGGCACGCTCGCCCTGCTCGGGACCTGGCGGCTGCTGCCGGAGACCAACGACCGCAAGGATCCGCACGCCATGGCGCCGACGCGGCTGGCCGCCAACTATGCCGAGCTGCTCGGCCACCCGCTCTATCGCCGCTTCGTGATGGTGGGCGTCTTCGGCTATGGCGGCATCTTCGCCTTCATCTCGGGCTCCTCCTACCTGCTCATCGGCGTGGTCGGCCTGTCACCGGAGCTCTACGGCATGTGCTTTGCCGCCGTGGTTCTGGGCTACATGGGCGGCTCGCTGATCGCCGGCCGCATCACCGGCCGGATCGGGATCGAGGCGATGGTGCGCGCGGGCTGCGCCCTCTGTGCCGCGGGCGGGCTCGCCGGCCTGGCGCTGGCGTTGGCAATGCCGCCCTCCGTGCCGTCCATCGTGGCGCCCATGGCCGTCTTCATGGTGGGCGCCGGCTTGGCCTTGCCCGCTGCCACCGCGGGGGCGCTGGGCCCGTTCCCCGCCAAGGCGGGCCTCGCCTCGGCCCTGATGGGCTTTGCCCAGCTCACTCTGGCCTCGCTGCTCGGCATCGCCATCGGCGCCGTCTATGGCGGCACCGCCCTGCCGATGATGGGCGCACTGGCGCTGGTGGGCTGCGGCGCCCTCGTGGCGGGCTTCCGTCTCCCCCGCACCGCCGGAGCCACGGCATGAAGAAGCTCGCCCCGCTCGCCGCCATCCTCGTGCTGCTCGCCGGCTGCGGCGGCGAGCCGCCGCTTCCTGTCACCGCCCTGGCGGTAACGCCCGCACCGCTGGTCGAGGCCGCCCCGCCTGCGCCCGTTGCGCTGCCAGCGGTGCCGGTGCCGTCGCTGCCACGGGCCGGCGTGCAGACCTTCCAGGGCTTCCCCGCCGAGCAGGTGGCCTATCTGGTGCTGGACGCCGCCACCGGGGAGGTGCTGGAGGAGCACAATGCCGACGCCGGCCTGATCCCCGCCTCCACGGTGAAGATCGTGACGGCGGCGGGCGCGCTGGCGGCCCTGGGCCCCGCATACCGCTTCACCACCGATCTCCTGGCCACGGGCAGCACCGCCGGCGGCACCCTCTCGGGCGACCTCGTGCTGCGCGGCGGCGGCGACCCGCTGCTCGAGGAGCGCCACCTGCTGGCGCTGGCGGCGCGCTTGCGCGAGGCCGGCGTGCGGCGGGTGACGGGGCGCTTCATCGTCGACGACAGCGCCCTGCCGCTGGTGCCGCAGCTCGCTTTGGAGCAGCCGGCCGACGAGCCCTACAATGCCGGGGTGAGCGCGCTCTCGGTCTCCTTCAACCGGCTCGAGCTGCGCCGGGAGGGCCATGGCGGCCCCGTCTATGCCGTGCCGCCGCCCGGCGGCGGCGACCTGCCGCCGGTCCGACCCAACGGCACCCGCAGCGCCGTTCCGGTGAGCGACCCGGCGCTGCACGCGGCGGGCCTGTTCCGCCGCCTTGCCGGCGGGCTTGGTATCGCCCTGCCGCCGGCGCGGCGCGGCATCGCACCCGCCCGAACGCAGCTCCTCGCCCGCCACGAGAGCCCGCCGGTGGCGGAGATCGTCTCGGGCATGCTGCGCTACAGCAACAACCAGGTGGCGACGCTGCTGGGCCTTTCCGCCGCACGCCACCTGGCCGGCCGGCCCGTGCCGTCCGCCGATGCGGCGTCGCTGCTGCTGGCCGACCTGCGCCGCCGGCTTCCCGGCCTTCCCTGGCACGAGGCCGTGCTGGTGGATCAGTCGGGCCTCGCCGAGGCAGACCGGCTGAGCCCGCGCCTGCTGGCGGGCCTGCTGGCGGCGTCGCGCCCGGGCGGCGCCCTGCCCCCGCTCCTGCCGCTCATGGCCGGCAGCGGCCTCGACGGTACGCTCTCGCGGCGTCTCGACCGGCCCGAGGAGGCGCTCCGGGTCTGGGGCAAGACCGGCACGCTGGCCTATGCCACGGCGCTTGCCGGCTATCTCCTGCCCGAGGACGGCAGGCCGCGCGCCTTCGCCCTGCTGATCGCCGATCCGGCGCGCCGCGCCCTCTACCTCCAGCAGGAGGACATGCGCGCCGCCGACCGGGTGGCGGCACCGTGGCGCGAGAAGGCCCGGACTCTGGCCGATGCGCTGGTAGCGCGCTGGCTGCGGCCCGGGACCGGCCTCGTGGCCGCCCTCAGTCGCTGAGGGTCACGACGATCGGGGTGTGGTCGGAGGCCTTGGGGCGTCCGCGCGGCGCTTTGTGGATCTCGCAGGCCTCGAGCCGGTCCGCCGCCGCCGGCGAGAGCAGCAGGTGGTCGATGCGGATTCCGTCGTCGGTCTGGAACGCGCCGCCCTGATAGTCCCAGAACGTGTAGGCGCCGGCCTGCTCGGGGTGGAGCGTGCGGAAGGCGTCGTAGTAGCCGAGGTGAAGGAGCGCGCGGAAGGCGCGGCGCGATTCCGGCTGGAACAGCGCGTCGCCCAGCCACTCGTCGGGATTGCGGCAGTCGCGGTCTTCCGGGATCACGTTGTAGTCGCCGCCCAGCACCACCGGCACATCGCCCTCGAGAAGCCGTGCCGCATGGGCCCGCAGGCGCTCCAGCCAGGCGAGCTTGTAGGGAAACTTGGGCGTGCCCAGGGGATTGCCGTTGGGCAGGTAGATCGAGGCCACCTTGAGCCCGCAGGTGATGCCCTCGATGTAGCGGGCCTGCTCGTCGCTCTCGTCGCCGGGCAGGCCGCGGCGGGTCACCTCGACGGGCTGGCGCGAGAGGATGGCCACGCCGTTGTAGCTCTTCTGGCCGTGCGTCTCGACATGGTAGCCGGCCTGCTCGACGGCGAGCCGCGGGAACGCCCCGTCGACGCACTTGATCTCCTGGAGGAGCACGATGTCCGGCGCCGCCTCGGCCAGCCACTCGACCATGTTGGCGAGCCGGGCATTGACCGAGTTGACGTTCCAGGTGGCGATCTTGACCATGAGTTCCTCTCTGCCGACCGCCGGCCGGCTCAGTCTGCCCCGCCGCGGCGCAGCGCCTCGACCTCGCGGCGCAGAGCCCGGAGCTCGCCCAGAATTTCCGCCTGGTCGGCATGCTGGGCCGCCGCCGCGTCGTCCTCGTGCACCTTCTGCATGGCATTGACGATGATGGCCACCACGAGGTTCAGGACGGCGAAGGTGGTGAGCAGGATGAAGGGCAGGAAATAGAGCCAGGCGAACGGGTAGGCGTCCATCACCGGCCGCACGATGCCCATCGACCAGCTCTCCAGCGTCATCACCTGGAAGAGGGTGTAGAGCGAGCGCCAGAGCGTGCCGAACCAGTCGGGGAAGGCCGCCCCGAAGAGCTGGGTGGCCATCACCGCGGCCACGTAGAAGACCAGCGCCAGCAGCACCATCACCGAGCCCATGCCGGGAATGGCGGCGAGCAGCGCCTGGACCACCCGGCGCATCTCGGGCACCAGCGAGACCAGCCTGAGCGCGCGCAGGATCCGCAGCGAGCGCAGCACCTGGAGCCCCTGCCCCGCCGGGACCAGCGAGACCCCGACGATGGCGGTATCGAAGAGGTTCCAGCCGCCCAGGAAGAAGCGCGGCCCGGCCGCGATGATACGGATCGCAAGTTCCGCCACGAAGAACAGCAGCGCCGCCTGGTCGAGCGCGATCAGCAGCGGGCCCGCAGCCGCCATGGCCGCCTCGGACGTCTCGAGGCCCAGCACCAGGGCGTTGAGGACGATCACCGCCACCACGGCGCGCTCGAAGGGGCGCGCCTCCACCAGCCGGCGAAGCCGGGCACGCAGGCCGCCCGGGGCCGCCAACGCGGTCGCCATTCGCTCCGTCTCCCAGTTCATGACGAGGGGCCGGCGGCAATGCCGGCCGGCCCCGATATAAGGAGCGTTTTGCGCTGCCGAAAGATGGCTCAGGCGAAGGTGATGAGCACCTGGTCGGCCGAGACGGCGTCGCGGGCTTTGACCTTGACCTCGGCGATCGTGCCGTCGCGCTCGGCGCGCAGCACGTTCTCCATCTTCATGGCCTCGAGAATGCACAGCTCCTGGCCGGCCTTCACGTCCTGGCCCGCCTCCACCTGGATCGCGACGATCAGGCCGGGCATGGGCGAGGTGACCAGCCTCGAGGTGTCGGCCGCCACCTTGGCCGGCATACGGGCGGCGAAGTCGGCGGCGCGCCTCGTGCGCACCAGCGTCGCCAGCTCGGCGCCGCCGCGGCGCACCAGCCAGCCCTCGCTGATCGGATCCGCCTGCATGGTCAGCGGCCTTCCGTCCACCAGGGCACGCACCACCGAGCGGCCCGGCTGCCAGTCGAGCAGCACCTCGTGCCGCTGCCCGTCGATCTCGAGCAGGGTCTGCCCTTCCTCGTCCTCGCCGGCCTCGAGCTCGACGTCGATCCGCTCCTGGCCCAGCTCCACCGTCCAGTGCGGCTCCGGCCGGTAGCGCCAGCCCGGCAGCCGGCCATCGACCTCGGCAGCCCGGCTCGCCTCACGCAGCCGCATGGCGACCACTACGGCAGCCAGCGCCGCGCGCCCTGGGCCTTCGGGCTCGAGCCCGGCGAAGCGCTCGCCATATTCCTCGGCGATGAAGCCGGTGGAAAGGCGCCCCTCCTGGAAACGCGGGTTGGCGAGAACGGCGCCCAGAAAGCCGATATTGTGGGCCGGACCGCGGATCACATAGGAATCGAGCGCCTCGCGCAGATGCGCCACGGCGGTGGCCCGGTCCTTCCCCCAGGTGCAGAGCTTGGCGATCATGGGATCGTAGAACATGGAGACCTCGCCGCCCTCGGCGACGCCGCTGTCGACGCGGATCTCCTTGCCCACCGGCTCCTCGTAGCGCACCAGCCGCCCGGTGGAGGGCAAAAATCCCCGGCCCGGGTCCTCGGCATAGACGCGCGCCTCGAGGGCCCAGCCCTCCATGGTGACGTCGGCCTGGCCGAACGGCAGTGCCTCGCCGGCCGCCACCTTGATCATCAGCTCGACCAGATCGACGCCGGTGACCAGCTCGGTCACCGGATGCTCCACCTGGAGCCGCGTGTTCATCTCGAGGAAGTAGAAGTTGCGGTCCTTGTCGACGATGAACTCGACCGTGCCGGCGGAGTGGTAGTCCACCGCCCGGGCCAGCGCCACGGCCTGCTCGCCCATGGCTGTGCGGGTCGCCTCGTCGAGGAACGGCGAGGGCGCCTCCTCGATGACCTTCTGGTGGCGACGCTGGATCGAGCACTCGCGCTCGCCCAGATAGACGATGTTGCCGTGCCGGTCGCCCAGCACCTGGATCTCGATGTGGCGCGGCTCCTCGACGAACTTCTCGATGAACACGCGGTCGTCGCCGAACGAGGAGCGCGCCTCGGAGCGGGCGCGCTCGAGCCCGTCCACCAGCTCCTGCTCGCTCCACGCGATGCGCATGCCCTTGCCGCCGCCGCCGGCCGAGGCCTTGACCATCACCGGATAGCCGATCTCGGCGGCGATGCGCCGCGCCTCGTCGGGATCGGCGATGGCGTCGAGGGTGCCGGGCACGGTGGACACACCCGCCTCGCGGGCGAGCCGCTTGCTCTCGATCTTGTCGCCCATGGCCTCGATGGCGCCCACCGGCGGGCCGATGAAGACGATGCCGGCCTCGTCCAGGGCCTTCGCGAAGGCGGCGCGCTCGGAGAGGAAGCCGTAGCCGGGATGCACCGCCTCGGCCCCGGTGGCCCTGCACGCCTCGACGATCTTCTCGACCAGCAGGTAGCTCTCCGATGCGGCCGGCGGACCCAGCAGCACCTTCTCATCCGCCATGCGCACATGCAGCGCGTCGGCGTCCGCCTCCGAATAGACCGCCACCGTCGCGATGCCGAGCTTGCGGCACGAGCGGATGACACGGCAGGCGATCTCGCCGCGGTTTGCGATCAGGATCTTTTTGAACATGGGCCGGGCCGCCTTCTTCTTCACCTGCTGCGCCGCGATGCCTGCCGCGGCGGGGCCTGCGGCGCTGCGGCCGGGCCCATGGGACTGTCGCGAACCTCGCCGCTCAAAGCGGGATGTTGTCGTGCTTCTTCCAGGGGTTCTCCAGCTCCTTGGTGCGGAGCCAGCGCAGCGCCTGGGCCACCCGCCTGCGGGTGCCGTGCGGCATGATCACGTCGTCGATGAAGCCGCGGCGCGCGGCGATGAAGGGGTTGGCGAAGCGCTCGCGATATTCCTGGGTGCGGGCCTCGATCTTCTCGGGATCGCCCATGTCGCCGCGGAAGATGATCTCGACCGCCCCCTTGGGCCCCATCACGGCAATCTCGGCGGTGGGCCAGGCGTAGTTCACGTCGCCGCGCAGATGCTTGGAGGCCATGACGTCATAGGCGCCGCCATAGGCCTTCCGGGTGATGACGGTGACCTTGGGCACGGTGGCCTCGCCATAGGCGAAGAGCAGCTTGGCGCCGTGCTTGATGATCCCGCCATATTCCTGGGTGGTGCCGGGTAGGAAGCCCGGCACGTCCACGAAGGTCACGATGGGGATGTTGAAGCAGTCGCAAAAGCGCACGAAGCGGGCGGCCTTGCGCGAGCTGTCGATGTCGAGGCAGCCCGCCAGGACCAGCGGCTGGTTGGCGACGATGCCCACCGTGGCGCCGTCGATGCGGGCCATGCCGATGACGATGTTCCTGGCATAATCGGGCTGGATTTCGAAGAAGTCGCCCTCGTCGACGACCTTCTCGATCAGCTCCTTGACGTCGTAGGGCTTGTTGGGATTCGGCGGCACCAACGTGTCGAGGGACGGCTCGTCACGGTCGGCCGGGTCGGCACTGGGCCGCAGCGGCGGCTGCTCGCGGTTGGAGAGCGGCAGGAAGTCGATGAAGCGCCTGAGCTCGTGGATCGCCTGGACGTCGTTGTCGAACGCCGCATCGGCCACGCCGGAGCGCTGGGTGTGGGTCGAGGCGCCGCCCAGCTCCTCGTGGGTGACGCTCTCGTTGGTGACCGTCTTCACCACGTCGGGGCCGGTCACGAACATGTAGGAGCTGTCGCGGACCATGAAGATGAAGTCGGTCATGGCCGGGCTGTAGACCGCCCCGCCGGCGCAGGGGCCCATCACCATGGAGATCTGCGGCACGACGCCCGAGGCCAGAACGTTCTTCTGGAAGACCTCGGCATAGCCGGCCAGCGAGGCCACGCCCTCCTGAATCCGCGCGCCGCCCGAATCGTTCATGCCGATCACCGGCGCGCCGACCTTCATGGCGCGGTCCATGATCTTGCAGATCTTCTCGGCGTGGGCCTCGGAGAGCGAGCCGCCGAAGACCGTGAAGTCCTGGGAGAACACGAAGACCAGCCGGCCGTTGACGGTGCCGTGGCCGGTCACCACGCCGTCGCCGGGCACCGTCTGCTCCGCCATGCCGAAATCGGTGCAGCGGTGCTCGACGAACATGTCGGCTTCCTCGAAGGAGCCGGCATCGAGCAGCAGGTCGATCCGCTCGCGCGCCGACAGCTTGCCGCGCGCATGCTGCGCCTCGACCCGCCGCTGCCCGCCGCCCTGTCGTGCCGCCTGCCGCTTGGCCTCGAGCCTGCCCAGGATCTCCTGCACCCTGTTTTCTCCCCTCTCACGCCGCGCGGCGAGCCGCGAAAAGTGAGGCCGTAGGTAGCATGGTGAAACGAGCCGGCAAAGGCGCACGCTCGCCTGCCGGGCGCCAGCCTCCGCAGCTCAGCCGCATGGACGAATTGACCCCCGCCGGGACAGGGGCGCAGCGTGGAAGGTGCCGAGCCTTGCGCGTCGCCGGCACGAGCCAGAGGGAGAAGCGTGTTTTCGCCGACCACCGGAGGGCCGCCAGCACCCCCGACTTCCGATGCGAGATCTGCATCGCCGGCTCGGGCATGGCCGGCCTCGGCGTGGCGCTGGGCTTCGTCGGCCGAAAGGAGCGCGTGACGGTTCTAGAAGCGGGCGGGCTCGAGACCCCTCGCCTGCTCCTGAACTCGACCGCCGTGCACAAGCGCGGCGTCGGCAACGGGCACGATCGCGTCGGGTGGTACTTCTTGGACCACCCCTACTTCATCGGCGGCCGGATCGAGCGGCCATGGGGCAGCTGGAAGCCCGCACGCTGGCGCTCCTGGCGTCCGGGTTCGAGCGGCTGGGCGCCGGAACGCTCCGCACTGCCAACTGGCTGGCGGCGGACGACGACGAGATCCGGGCGCGCCATCATGTGGGCGGCTCGTATCATATCGGCACCACCAGGATGGCCCCCGACCCGCGCCAGGGCGTGCTCGACCGCCATTGCCGTGTGCACGGGCTGGACAATCTCTTCGCCATGGGCCCCGGCGTCTGCCCGACCGGGGGCTACGCCAACCTCACCTGTACGATCATCGCCTTGGCCGCGCGCCTCGCCGAGCATCTCCAGGAGCGTTTGGCGGCGGGCGCCTGGCCGGCCAGGGAATAGCGCCGGGAAGCGCCAGGGGAGCGGCCGGCCAGGCCGTGCCACTCCCCCGATTTCCGCTAGATGCCGCGGCCGAAGCCGGCGTCACGCGTCAGCCGTTGCGCCGCCAGCGATTGCGCCGCTCCTCCCAGCGCTCACGCCATTCCTGCCACTTCTGCCAGCGATCCTCCTGCGCCGTGTCGCCGCCGGCCGTGTCGCCGCCGGTCGTGTCGCCGCCGGTCGTGTCACCACCCGTCGTGCCGCCACCCGTCGTGCCGCCACCAGTCGTGTCGCCACCAGTCGTGTCGCCACCAGTCGTGTCGCCACCGGTCGTGTCGCCACCGGTCGTGTCGCCGCCCGTCGTGTCGCCACCAGTCGTGTCACCACCCGTCGTGCCGCCGCCAGTCGTGCCGCTGCCGTCCACCAGGCTCGCCAGGTACTCCTCGAGGTTGGTGTAGCCGTCGCCGTTGCGGTCGGCATTGCGATCGTTGGCGTTCCCCGGATTGAGGCCGTTCGCGCTCTCCCAGAGATCGTCCATGCCGTCCTTGTCGACGTCGGCCGGCGCCTTGCCGCTGCCGAGCTCCGGCCAACCGCCGACGTCGCTCGGGCTGTCGATCACGCTGCCGCTGCCCGCCTTGACGTGGCCGACAACCAGCTGGTCGAGGCTGTCGCGCGGCTGCGCGCCGGCCTTGGCGAGAACCTCCGACTTGGCGCTGCCGGCGTCGACCGGCAGGTCGTAGGGCAGCGCAAAGGCGTTCGCCGCCTTGCTGGCGCCGCTGCCGAACATCGCCACCGGGCTGTCGTTGCCCTCGGCATAGGCCGAGGCGCTGCGGGTGTTGATGACGTAGCTGAAGCCGCGGCCGGGCCGCGGGTCGAACGTGTTGCCCACCACGTTCACCTGGGCGCCGCTGCTGGCGGTGATGGGGTTGAACTGGGCGCCGTAGACGACGTTGCCGCGCACGTCGTTGAGGCCCGCCTGAAGCCGCGGATTGCGGTTCATGTTGAAGGCCATCAGGTTCTTGTAGAGGGTGAAGCGGGTGCTGCTGCCGCTCACCAGGGTGCCCATCGAGTGGTGCTGCGCCGGATCCGAGACCGTGTCGCTGTCGGTGGCGTAGCGCAGCCCGTAGGCGATGATGCTGTTTTGGACCGTGACGTCCTGGGCGTTGTTGAGGTCCAGGTTCTCGTCGGTGGCGAAGCCCAGGCTCACATGGTCGAGGATGACCCGCGACGCATCCTGGATGGCCACCGTGTCACCGCAGCAGGTGCCGCCGGGATAGGCCGAGCGGGCGGTGGCGCCGCGGCGCAGCCGAAGGTGGCGGATCACCACGTCGCTGGCGCTGATCCGCAGCACGCGGCGCTTGTTCTGGTCGGACAGGCGCAACTGGATCCCGCCGCCGGGCGCGGTCTGGCCGGCGATGGTCAGATAGGGGCTGCTGACGGTGATCTCGTTCTGCAGCTCGATGGTACCGCCGACACGGAACACGCAGGTGCGCGGGCCGTTGGCCTCGGCACAGGCACGCAGGCTGCCGCTGCCGGAATCGTTGAGGTTGGTGACCTGGTAGACGGCGCCACCACGGCCGCCCTTGGCGGCAGCACCGAAACCTGCGGCTCCGGGAAAAGCCAGCGGTGCTGCGCTGGCCTCGCTCGCCATCAACGCCGCGACACCTGCCACGGCAAGGCTCAATCTCTTCACACAAACGCTCCTTGCTGCCCCTCGCGTCCCGGCGTGCAGCCGCAGCCGGACGATCGACGTCGCCTCTTGCCCAACCTGCCGACACGAGTGTGGATGTTCGGGCTAACACAATCCTTGACGGACTGTCTGCCGCGTTTGACTTGGTTAATTCCCGACGCGCATGACTTCCATCAGTCGCAACCCATCGACGCGATCCGTTTCTGATTATTCCATCATCACTACAATTAATCACATAATTTTCATCGAACGGACGGACAGATGTTTATGAACGCATAATCGTACGACGACACCGGGTCATGCTGAATAACCATAGCCATACGATATTTCAACACGCAACTTTCATTCTATGACGAATCATATTCTTACAATTTATTATCGAATTTTAGTGAATTTTCCGAGGAATCTCAGTGTCATTAACCCGATATCATCGCCATCTGCCGAGCAATCGGGAGACGACTGAAATTATCTCGAATCTTAATTAATACGCACAAAGGCGTAGATGCCGCAGCAGCGGCGGTTCCGGCCGCGCAAAAAGGCAGGGAAGAGTCGGTGCGGGAGGCGAACCGCGCGCGGCGATGGCGCCATGCAAGGCGCTGCGCGCGGCGGCCTTTTGCTTCTTGCGGTGCGATTGCCGGTGCGCGAACGGCCTGGCCGCTGCCGCCGACGAGGAGGCGGCGCTTGCGGTCAGGCAGCGCCCGGCCGGAGAAGGGAAGGACCAGCCGCGCGCGGCGCTACCGCTGGCGCAGCACCGCCAGCGTGTGCCGGGCGATCATCAGCTCTTCGTCGGTGGGGACGACATAGCAGGCGATCGCGGCGTCGGCGCTGGAGATGCGCGGCCCATGACGGGCGTTGGCGGCGGGGTCGAGGCGGAGGCCCAGCCAGGCGAGACGGTGCGCCACCGCCTCGCGGATGGCGGCGGCGTTCTCGCCGATGCCCGCGGTGAAGACGAAGCCGTCGATGCCGCCCATGGAGGCGGCCAGCGCGCCGGTGAGCTGGGCGATGCGCCAGGCGAAGAAATCGAGCGCCATCTTCGCCCGCGGCTCCGGCGAGGCCAGAAGCTCGCGCACGTCATTGCTGACGCCCGAAAGGGCGAGCAGCCCGCTCTCGTGATAGAGCAGGCGCTCCAGCGCCGCCGCGTCCATGCCCTTCTGGGCCACGAGGTAGAGCACCACGCCGGCGTCGAGCTGGCCCGGGCGGGTGCCCATCGGCAGGCCGTCCAGCGCGGTGAAGCCCATCGTGCTGTCGACGCTGCGCCCGTCGACCATCGCGCACATCGAGGCGCCGTTGCCCAGATGGGCCACGACCACGCGGCCGCCGGCGATCTCGGGCGCCAGCTCCGGCAGGCGGCTGGCGACATATTCGTAGGAGAGGCCGTGAAAGCCGTAGCGCCGCACCCCCTCCTCGTAGAGCCAGTCGGGCATGGCGAAACGATCGGCCAGCTCGGGATGGCCACGATGGAAGGCGGTGTCGAAGCAGGCGACCTGGAACTGATCGGGGCGGCGGCGCAGGATCGAGCGGATCGGTCCGAGATTGCCCGGCTGGTGCAGCGGCGCCAGCGGCACGAGGCGCTCCAGCTCCTCGACCAGAAGTGCATCGACCCGCACCGGCTCGATATGCGTGCTGCCGCCATGCACCACGCGGTGCCCCACGGCCAGCGGCGCACCACCCATGTGGCCCACCAGCCAGGCACCCAGCACGTCCTGGGCCTGGCTCGCATCGGCCATCTCCCGCGGATCATAGGTCCGGTCCGCCAGCACCGCGCCGGCCGCATCGCGCACCAGCAGCCTGGGACGCGTGCCGATACCGTCCATCTGGCCGCGCACCCGGCGCTCCAGCGTCTCGCCCGGGCCGACCGAAAAGAGCTGGAACTTGATGCTCGAGGATCCGGCATTGAGGACGAGGATGGTGTCGTCCATCGGCTATTCCGCCGCTACCGGCTGGTGCCCGCGCCGATGGTGGGCATAAAGGGCCGCCACGGCGCAGGACGCCATGCGGGCGCGCAGCTTGTCGGCCCTGCTGGTCAGCACGATCGGCACCCTGGCGCCCAGCACCACGCCGGCAGCGTCGGCACCGGCGAGGAAGGAGAGATTCTTGGCCAGCATGTTGCCGGCCTCGAGATCCGGGACGACGAGGATCTGGGCGCGGCCTGCCACCCTGGATCTTATCTTCTTCATGCGCGCTGCCTCGAGGCTGATGGCGTTGTCGAGCGCCAGCGGCCCGTCCAGCAGGCCACCCTCGATCTGCCCGCGATCGGCCATCTTGCACAAGGCGGCAGCGTCGATGGTGCCGGGTATCTTGGGGGTGACGGTCTCGACCGCCGAGAGGATCGCCACGCGCGGCTCGCCCAGGCCCAGGCCGCGGTGCAGGTCGATGGCGTTCTGGACGATGTCGCGCTTGGCCTCGAGGTCCGGGAAGATGTTGACGGCCGCGTCGGTGATGAAGAGCGGCTCAGGATAGGTTGGCACATCCATGATGAAGACGTGGCTCAGCCGCCGCTCGGTCCTGAGGCCGGTCTCGCGGGCAGTGACCGCGGACAGCAGCTCGTCGCTGTGCAGGCTGCCCTTCATCAGGAGCTCGCCCCGCCCCGCCCGCACCAGCTCGACCGCCTTCTCGGCGGCGGCATGGCTGTGCGGTGCGTCGACCAGCTCGATTCCCTCCAGCGACAGGCCCGAGGCCGCGGCGATCGCCCGGAGCTTGCCGAGAGGCGCTACCAGGACCGGCTCGATGATGCCGGAAGCGGTGGCCTCCAGGGCGGCGCGCAGCGAGGTCTCGTCGCAGGGATGCGCCACCACGGTGGGCATTGCCGGGATCTCTCGGGTGAGCGCCACCAGCCGCTCGTATTTCTCGTGGCGGCGGGGCGCCGGGACCGGCTCGGGCAGCTCCGGCGCGCGGCGCCGCCGCTCGGGCGCCAGCACCTCGACCTCACCTTCCAGCACCGTCAGGCCCAGCTGGTTGGTGCAGCGGCAGTCGAGCAGAACCAGCCCGCTGCTCTCCTTGTTTCTCACCGTCGCGGTGATCGCCAGGCGGTCACCAGGGCGGACCGGCGCGTCGAAACTGAAGGACTGCCGCCGCACCACGCTGCCGGCACCCGGCAGGCGGCGGCCGATGAGTGCCGCCACCAGCGCCCCCGCCGCGAGGCCGGGCGCGGCACCGTCGGTCAGCGTGCTCCAGGCCGCGAGGTCGGCTGCCGTCACAACATGCTCGATCCGGTTCTCGAGGCCCTGCCGCAACTCGTCGAAGGTGTGATTGGCCAGGCCAGTGCCATCCGCCAAGAGCTTTCTCCCGTCTTGCAGCACAACGCTGTATCGTCCACAGACTTGCCGCGGCCGGAGACGGCTGCGCCATGAGGCATGTCAATCGGCCGCGCTGCAAGCGGCCGGCAGCGGAAGGGCGACGGAAGGAATGGAGCTCGTGGCAGGAGCGCCGCAGGGTGCCTCGCGCGGCGCATGCCGGCTGGTCGTGTTCGACGTCGACGGCACGATGGTCGACAGCGCCGCCACCATCGTCGCCTGCGCCCAGGCAGCCTTCGAGGCGGAGCGGCTGGACATCCCTACGGACGAGGCGGTGCGCCGGATCGTGGGCCTTTCCCTGCCGCAGGCGATGGCGGTGCTGCTGGGCCACGAGGACCTCCTCCTGGCAGAGCGCATCGCCGGCCACTACCGTACCGCCTTCTTCGCGCGACGCACCGCTCCGGGCTTCGAGGAGCCGCTCTTTCCGGGCACGCTCGAGCTTTTGGAGGCGCTGGCCGGGCGCGGCCTGCTCATGGGAGTGGCCACCGGCAAGGCGATGCGCGGGTTGAAGGCCGTCCTCGAGCGCCACGGTATCGAGCGCCACTTCGTGACCCTCCAGACCGCCGATCTGCATCCCAGCAAGCCGCATCCCTCGATGGTGGAGGCGGCGATGCGCGAGACGGGGTGCGATCCGGCCGAGACCCTGCTGGTGGGCGACACCACCTACGACATCGAGATGGCGGCAGCGGCCGGCGCCCTGCCGGTGGGCGTGGCCTGGGGCAACCACCCCGCGGCCGAGCTGGAGGCCGCCGGTGCCGCCTGCATCCTGCGCCGTTTCGACGAGCTTTTGGACCTTCTCGACTGATCGCCGGCGCTTGATCGAGCGCAAGGCGTCGCGCACCCGGGCATCCTAGCCTGCCAGCCTGACAGAAGTCCGGCAGGGAGCGCGATGTCATGGCACAGGCCCGTTATGTCCGCTGGTTCGGCGAGCTGGGGATGGAGGACGTCCCGCTCGTTGGCGGCAAGAATGCTTCGCTGGGCGAGCTCTACCGCGAGCTTTCGCCCCTGGGCGTGCGGGTTCCCAACGGCTTTGCCCTGACCGCCGAGGCCTTTCGCGAGGCGCTCGCCGCGGCCGGCGTCGTCGAGCCGCTGCGCGAGGCCCTGCACGGGCTGGACAAGAACGACATCGCGGCACTCGCCCGGGTGGGTGCGCGGGCCCGCGAGCTGGTGCTGCGCGCCGGCCTGTTGCCGCAGGCGGAAGAAGAGATCCGCGAGGCCTTCGTGAGGCTCCTGGCTGAGTACGGCCCCGACTGCTCGGTGGCGGTGCGCAGCTCGGCCACCGCCGAAGACCTCCCGACCGCGAGCTTTGCCGGCCAGCACGACACCTACCTGAACGTGCACGGCCCCGAGATGCTGCTGGAGGCGGTGCGCCGCTGCCAGGCCTCGCTCTTCACCGACCGGGCGATCTCCTACCGTATCGACAAGGGCTTCGACCACATGAAGGTGGCCCTCTCGGTAGGCGTGCAGAAGATGGTGCGGGCCGATCTCGCCTCGGCCGGGGTGATGTTCTCGATCGACACGGAAAGCGGCTTTGCCGACGCGGTCTTCATCACCGGGTCCTGGGGGCTGGGCGAGAACGTCGTGCAGGGGGCCGTCGATGTCGACGAGTTCCACGTCCACAAGCCGACCTTCCGCACGGGCCACCGCTGCGTGCTGCGCCGCCGGCTGGGCGCCAAGAAGGTCAAGATGATCTATGCCGGCGGGCGGACCCGCGAGCCGGTGGTCAACCGCCCCACCTCGCCCGAGGAGCGCCGCCGCTTCTGCCTGGCCGACGAGGAGGTGCTGGAGCTGGCCGGTGCGGCCATCGCCATCGAGGACCACTACAGCGCCCGCGCCGGCGGCCTGCAGCCCATGGACATGGAGTGGGCCAAGGACGGGCTCGATGGAAAGCTCTACATCGTCCAGGCGCGGCCCGAGACGGTGGTCTCGCAGCAGGCCGGGGGCCAGGTCGAGGAGTTCGTGCTCGAGGGCAAGGGGCCCGTGCTGGCCGAGGGCCGCGCGGTCGGCATGCGCATCGCCAGCGGGCCGGCGCGGCTGGTCGGCGACACGCGCGGCCTCGCCGCCTTCCGCGACGGCGAGGTGCTGGTGGCCGACAGCACCACGCCCGACTGGGAGCCGGTGATGAAGCGGGCAGCGGCCATCGTCACCAACCGGGGCGGCCGCACCTGCCATGCCGCCATCGTCGCCCGGGAGCTCGGCATTCCCGCTGTGGTGGGCGCCGGCGACGCCACCGGCACGGTGCCGCAGGGGGCCACCGTCACGGTGTCCTGCGCCGAGGGCGAGGTCGGCCGGGTCTACGAGGGCGCCGTGCCGTTCGCGCGGCAGATCATCGACCTCTCGGGCCTCGAGCGTCCGCAGACCGAGGTGATGATCAATCTGGGCAATCCCGACCTCGGCTTCGGCCTTGCCCGCCTGCCCGCCGACGGGGTGGGCCTGGCCCGGCTCGAGTTCATCATCAGCGAGGCGATCCGCGCCCACCCCATGGCGCTGCTCCATCCCGAGCGCGTCGCCTCCGAGGACGACCGCCGCGCGATCGAGGCGCTGATCGAGACCTGGCCGTCGGGCCGCGACTTCTTCGTGACGCTGCTCGCCGAGGGGGTCGGCACCATCGCCGCCGCCTTCTGGCCGCGCCCGGTGATCGTCCGGCTCTCCGACTTCAAGACCAACGAGTACGCGGCGCTTCTGGGCGGTGCCGCCTTCGAGCCCGAGGAGGAGAACCCGATGCTGGGCTTCCGCGGGGCCGCCCGCTACGCCCACCCCGCCTATCGCGAGGCCTTCGCCATGGAGTGCGCGGCGATGCGCCGGGTGCGCGAGGAGATGGGTCTCGAGAACCTCAAGGTCATGATCCCCTTCTGCAGGCGTCTCGAGGAGGCCGACCGGGTGCTCGAGGCCATGGCCGGGGAAGGGCTGCGGCGCGGCGAGCGCGGGCTCGAGGTCTATGTGATGTGCGAGATCCCCAACAACGTCATCCTAATCGACCGCTTCGCCGAACGCTTCGACGGCTTTTCCATCGGCTCCAACGATCTCACCCAGCTCACCCTGGGCGTCGATCGCGACAGCGAGATGGTGGCCTTCGAGTTCGACGAGCGCGATCCTGGCGTCATGGCCTTCCTCGAGCAGGCGGTGAGCGGCGCGAAGCGCAACGGCAGGCACTCGGGCATCTGCGGCCAGGCCCCCTCGGACTACCCGGAGATGGCCGAGTTCCTGGTCCGCTGCGGCATCGACTCGCTGAGCGTCACCCCCGATGTGCTGCTGCGCACGCTGGGCACGGTCAGGGAGGCCGAGCGGAAGCTGGGGCGGGAGGCGCGCAAGGCCGGCTGAGCCTGCGGCCCGGCCTCAGGGCTCCTCGTGCACGAGGATGTTCAGGAGCCGGCCGAACGGGTCGCGGACGAAGAACCTCCGCACACCCCACGGTTCGCGCGCCGGCCCGTACTCCAGCGGCAGCCCCCTGGCCCGCACCTGCTGCAGGACCGCATCGAGGTCGTCCACCTCGATGGAGAGATCGGGCACCGGCGTGCCGGAGCCGCCCTCGCTCGCGAAGCTCACCTGCGACCGCGCGACGTCGTCTCCCGCGAGGGTCACGATCCAGCCATGATCCATCACCGGCTGCAGCCCGAGAAGCTCGCCGTAGAAGGCCCGCGCCTCCTCGATCCGGTCGGTCGCGATGTTCGCCACGATGCGCCTGACGCCCATGCCGCTTCTCCCGGCCGCGGCGGCAGAGGGATGCTGCCGCCGTGATGGCGATGATGTATCATGCCCGATCACGATCCAATCCCGCGAGGCCGTCATGTCCTGCCGGGTGCTCGTCCTAGTCGGAACACGGCGCGGCGCTTTCGTCCTGGAGGCCGACGAGGGACGCCGGCGCTGGGCGCTGCGCGGCCCGTTCTGCGAGGCTTCGCCGGTCAACCACCTCGTGGCGGACCTGTCCACGGGCATGCTCCATGCCGGCAGCGGCGGATGGAGCGGCCCGGCAGTGTGGAGCTCGCCCGATCTCGGCGCCACGTGGACGCCGTCCTTCGAGGGTTTCGGAGAGGTCGGGGAGACGCCGGTGAAGGCCGTCTGGAGCCTCGCGGCGGCCGGCGGCCGGCTCCTCGCCGGGGTCGAGCCTGCGGCGCTCTTCGCGAGCGACGATAACGGCCGCTCCTGGCGTCACCTTCCGGGCCTGCAGGAGCATCCTTCCCGGCCGCACTGGGAAGCCGGCGGCGGCGGGTTGATCCTTCATTCCATCGTCCCCCACGCGGAGGACGGGGAGCGCCTCTGGGTGGGGATCTCCGCTGCCGGCGTGTTTCACACGGGCGATGGCGGCCAGACCTGGGAGCACCGCAACCGGGGCACCCGCGCCGACTTTCTGCCGGAGGACCAGCGGTACCCCGAGTACGGCCAGTGCGTGCACTGCGTGGTCGCCGCCCCCGGCATGCCCGAGCGCCTCTACCAACAGAACCACTGCGGCATGTACCGCAGCGAGGACGGCGGGCGAAGCTGGGTCAGCATCGAGGAGGGTCTGCCCTCCTCCTTCGGCTTTGCCGCCGCGGCCCATCCGCGCAATCCCGACACGCTCTACCTGCTGCCGCTCAACGGCGACTCCGCCGGAAGATACGTTCCCGACGCCAGGGCCGCCGTCTGGCGGACGCTGGACGGCGGCGGGACGTGGCAGGCCCTGCGCCATGGCCTCCCACAGGAGAACGCCTTCTTCGGCGTGCTGCGCCAAGCCATGGCGACCGATCCGCTCGAGCCGGCCGGCGTCTATTTCGGCACCAACACCGGCGCCCTCTTCGCCAGCGCCGACGAGGGCGAGAGCTGGACCTGCCTCGCGGCGCACCTGCCGGCGATCTGCTCGGTGGAGACGTTCGTGGTGAACAGGAGCTAGGGCGGCGGCGGCAGCGGCGGCATTCCGCCGGCAAAGGAGCACGCGATGCAGCTCAGCCCCTATCTTTCCTTCGATGGCCAGTGCGAGGCAGCGTTCAGCTTCTACCAGACGTGCACGGGCGGCGAGATCCTGACGATGCTCGCTTGGGAGAACTCGCCCATGGCGGACCAGACGCCGCCCGGGTGGGGCAGCAAGATCCTTCATGCCCGCATGCGCCTTGGCAACGGTATACTGATGGGCGGCGACGGCCCGCCGGACCGACACGAGCCCATGAAGGGCTTCTCCGTGACGCTCGGCATCGAGGAGCCCGCCGAGGCGGAGAGAATTTTTGCAATGCTGGCGGAAGGCGGGATCGTCCGCATGCCCCTGCAGGAGACCTTCTGGGCGCTCCGCTTCGGCATGCTCGTCGACCGGTTCGGCACGCCCTGGATGGTGAACTGCGAGCGGCCCGCCTGATCGGCGGCCAGGGGGCGCGGCAAGCTCGGCCTTGGTGGAGCCGGCCGGCCTGTGGCATGACCGGCCCCGGCAAGGCTGGAGGATTTTCGTGAAGCGGTTCTACAAGGAGGTCGGCGTCCAGGAGGTGCCCGAGGGCTGGACGGTGACGCTGGACGGCAAGCCGATGAACACGCCGGCGCGGCACAGGCTGGTGCTGCCGGGCGCGGCCCTGGCCGAGGCGGTGGCCGAGGAGTGGCGCGCCCAGGGCGAGACCGTCGATGCGGCCTCGATGCCGCTCACCCGGCTCACCACCACCGCCACCGACCTGATGCCGGCGCGCCGCGGCGACGCGGTGGCCGAGATCGCCGAGTATGCCGGCACCGACCTGCTCTGCTATCGCGCCAGCGATCCGGAAGAGCTGGCCCGCCGTCAGGACCGGCTCTGGCAGCCCTGGCTCGACTGGGCCGCCGCGGAGCTGGATGCGCCGCTGCGGGTGACGCGGGCGCTCGAGCCGGTGGAGCAGCCGGCCCCCTCGCTCGCCGCCGTCCGCGCGGCGGTCGAGGCGCTGGCCGACTGGCGCCTGGTGGGCGCCCACACCGCCACCACCCTCTCGGGCTCGGTTATCCTCGGCCTGGCGATGGAGCGCGGTGCCGTGGAACCCGCCGCCGCCTTCGAGGCAG
Source organism: Marinimicrococcus flavescens (assembly GCA_029211145.1). Classification (GTDB taxonomy): domain Bacteria; phylum Pseudomonadota; class Alphaproteobacteria; order Geminicoccales; family Geminicoccaceae; genus Marinimicrococcus; species Marinimicrococcus flavescens. The sequence continues at coordinate 161,799 of JARGEQ010000082.1, read as the reverse complement.
CCGTGGTCGACGAGCTCTACGAGATCGAGCGCTGGGGCCTCGACGAGCTCCAGGAAAAGCGCCACGCCCGCCTGCGCGGCGATCTCGAGGCGACGGCGCGGTTCCTGGCCCTGCTCGGGCGCTGAGCGGCCTCAGGCCCAGCTCAGCGCCGCCAGCCGCCGGCGGGCCGCCGCGGCATCGTCGATGATCCGGTCGACGATCGCCTCGAGCGGCTCGATGGCGTCGGCAAAGCAGGCGCCCTGGCCATAGTCGATCATGCCCTTGGAGAGATCGCCGGTCTCGTAAGCCTCGCGCACCCGGCGGCCGGTGACGTGCGGCTCGTAGGCGGCAAAGTCGGTGATGCCGGCCGTCTCGAGCTTCCTCACCTCCTGCGCCGCCTCGTTGTCGAGGACGCGGTGGTGGCGGCGGAAGATCTGCATCACCACGGTGCTGTCGGTGCCGTCGCCAGCCACGATCCGCTCCTTGATGTTGCGGTGCGCCCAGATCTCCTCGGCCACGAGGAAGCGCGTGCCCATCAGCACCGCATCCGCCCCCATGGCCAGCGTCGCGGTGAGCTGCCGGCCCGTGCCGATGCCGCCGCCGATGGCCACCGGCTTGTCGATGCGCGCCGGTGCATCGGCCGCCTGGACCATGCTGCCGATCATGTAGACGCCGGGATGGCCGCCGCACTCGGCCCCGACCACGCACACCGCGTCGATCATCGGGTTGCGGGCGGTGCTGACCGCGTAGCGCACCGCCGGCACCTTGTGCATCACCCTGACCCCGCCCTCCTTGAGCGCCGGCAGGATCTCCGAGGGGCTGCCACCGGAGGTCTCGACGAAGCGCACGCCCTCCTCGAGCAGCACCCGCAGATGATCGAGCAGCCGCCTGCCGCCCTCGTCCTGCCGCGAGATGGCGAGATTGACGCCGAACGGCCTGCCGCCGGTGAGCTCGCTGCAGCGCCTGAGCTCCTCGCGGAAGCGCTCCGGGTCGGGGAAGGTCGCTGCGGTGATGAAGCCCATGCAGCCGGCATTGACCGCGGCCGCCACGAAACGGGCGTCGGCGAGCTGGAACAGGCCGCCCATGAGGATGGGGTGGCGGATGCCGAAGAGCTCGGTCAGCCGCGTCGAGAAGAGCTGCTCACGCATCGATCAGATCACCTTGTCCGGCCATTCGGCGAGGCTGGCGCCGGGCAGCTCGGGGGCTTCCAGCCCCAGCCAGTCGAGCGCTTTGCGAAAGGCCGGCGGCGGGTCGGCCTGGATGCGCAGCCGGCCCCTGACGGGATGCGGCAGGTCGAGCTCGCGGGCGTGCAGCATGAGCCCCTTGGGCGCCCCGTCGGGATGCGCCTCGCGGCCGCCATACTTGCCGTCGCCCAGGATCGGCGCGCCGATGGCGGCGCAGTGGACGCGGAGCTGGTGGGTGCGTCCGGTGAGCGGCATCAGCGCGGTCCACGCCGCCACCTTGCCGGCCCGCGCGAGGACCCGGAAAATGCTGCGGGCGTTGCGCGAATCGTCGCCCTTGTGCGGCCGCATCTTCTCCTGCCCGGCAGGCCCGCCCTTGGCGAGCGCCAGGTTGATCATCCCGTCATTGCGCTCGGGCCCGCGGATCAGGATGGCCCAGTAGAGCTTGCGCACCTTGTGCTGCTGGAAGGCGAAGGCCAGCGCCGTGGCGGCGGCGGCGGTGCGCGCCACCACCAGCACGCCGCTCGTGTCGCGGTCCAGCCGGTGCACGAGGCGCGGCCGCTCGCCCTTGCGGGTGAAGGCGTCGAGCATGCCGTCGACATGGCGGGTCGTGCCGCTGCCCCCCTGGACGGCGAGGCCCGCGGGCTTGTCCAGGGCAATCAGGTACTCGTCCTGGTAGAGCACCAGCGAGCGGATGTAGGCCGCATCCTCCGCGGTCAGGCGCGGCGCGGATCTGGGCTCGGCGGGGCGCATGTCGGCAGCCGGCAGCGGCGGCACACGGACCGTCTGACCCTTCTCCAGCCGCATGTCGGCCTTGACCCGCTTGCCGTCGATGCGGAACTGCCCGGTGCGCAGCAGCTTTTGCAGGGCGCCGTGGGGAAGCTGGGGAAAATGCTCGCGGCACCAGCGGTCGAAGCGCCAGCCGGCCTCCTCCGCCCGGATCACGCGTTGAGTGACGGCGCTCAATGGTCCTCCTCGCGCTCGGCGCGCAGGCGCTCGAGCTGGGCCAGCCGTTCCGCCAGACGCTGTTCCCGGCCCTGGTCGGTGGGCTGGTAATAGCGCTCGCGCGCCATCTCCTCGGGAAAGTAGTTCTGGCCGGAGAAACGGTCCGGCATGTCGTGGTCGTAGAGATAGCCCTTGCCGTAGCCGAGGCCCTTCATGAGCCCGGTAGGCGCGTTCACGATATGCATGGGCGGCGCCAGCGAGCCGTGCTCCCTGGCCGAGCGGCGGGCCGCCTTGTAGGCGAGATAGGCGGCGTTCGACTTGGGGGCGAGCGCCAGATAGATCGCCGCCTGGGCCAGCGCAAGCTCGCCCTCGGGCGTGCCGAGCTGCTCGTAGGCCCTGGCGGCCGACAGGCACAGGCCGAGTGCCGCGGGGTCGGCGAGGCCGATGTCCTCGCTGGCCATGCGCACCAGCCGGCGGGCGATGTAGCGCGGATCCTCGCCGCCGTCGAGCATGCGCGAGAGCCAGTAGAGGGTGGCGTCGGGGTCCGAGCCGCGGATCGACTTGTGGAGCGCGCTCACCAGATTGTAGTGGGCGTCCTCGGCCTTGTCGTAGAGCGGCAGGCGCCGCTGCAGGATCTCGGCGAGACCGGCCGTGTCGAGCACCGGCTCGGATGGCAGGTCGGCTACCGATTCGATCATGTTGAGCAGGTAGCGCCCGTCGCCGTCGGCAAGCTCCGCCAGGCGGCGGCGTGCCTCGCCGTCGAGCGGCAGGGCGTGGCCCAGATGCTCCTCGGCACGGGCCAGCAGCCGCTCCAGCGCCTCGACCGACAGCCGCTCGAGCACCACCACCTGGCAGCGCGATAGCAGCGCTGCATTGAGCGCGAAGGAGGGGTTTTCCGTGGTGGCGCCGACCAGCGTCACCGTCCCCTCCTCGACCTCTTTCAAAAGCGCATCCTGCTGGGCGCGGTTGAAGCGGTGGATCTCGTCGATGAAGAGGATGGGCTGCGTCCCGCGCGCCCGCAGGCGGCGCGCCTCCTCGAAGCACTTGCGGACGTCCGCCACCCCGGACATGACCGCCGATAGCGCCAGCAGCGGCTGGCCGGTGGCGCCGGCGAGCAGCCGCGCCAGCGTGGTCTTGCCGCAGCCCGGCGGTCCCCAGAGGAGCAGCGAGCCAAGCCGCCGGCGGGCCAGCATCCGCCCGAGCGGAGCCTCGGCGCGCAGCGCCTGCTCCTGGCCCACCAGGTCCTCGAGGCGGCGCGGCCGCAGCCGGTCGGCCAGCGGCCCGTCGGCCGGCGCTGCAGCCTTCGACATCTCGGGCGAGGTCGCTCCCTCAGCACCGCCGCCATCGCCGAACAGATCGCCGCTCATCGGATCCTCAGCAGGCTCACCTGGCCGTTGCGCCGCACGCCGATCTCCCAGCGGCCGGGCCGCGCCTTCAGCGCCTGCTCCAGCTCCCTCGTATCGTCGATGCGGCGGCCATTGACGCTGGCGATCCCGTCCCCGGGGCGCAGGCCGAGACGGCGCGCCGCAGCGCCTCGGGAAAGCTCGAGCACGACAACGCCGCGCTCGAAAAGATCGGCCTCGAGCTTCTCGTTCAGGGCCGGCGACCTGTTGGCAACGGTAACCCCGTCCAGCGGATGCCGGCCGCGCAGCAGCGTCGGGGCGGCTGCCGGCACCTCCGGCGGAGGCTTCACCGCCACCTCGAGCGCCACCTCGCGCCCGCGGCGCCAGATCTCCAGCCCCGCGCGCTCGCCCAGAGGCCGAAGGCTCAGGCGGTAGGCCAGCGACGGCGGGTCGTCGACGGCGATGCCGTCGACCGACAGCACCACGTCGCCGGGCGCGAGGCCGGCCGCATCGGCAGCACTGCCGGGGTAGACCTCCTCCACCACCACCCCGCGCGGCCGCTCCAGGCCCAGCGCGTGGGCGACGTCGGGCAGCACCTCGGCAGTGGCCGCGCCCAGCCAGGGGCGCCGCATCTCTACCTGGCCCGCCTGCACACCCGCCAGGCGGGCACGCACGAGATTACCGGGAATGGCGAAGCCGATGCCGATCGAGCCGCCGCCCCGGGTGAAGATGGCGGTGTTCACGCCGATCAGGCGGCCGTCCAGGGTGATGAGCGCGCCGCCGGAATTGCCCGGATTGATGGCCGCATCGGTCTGGATGAAGGTGACGTCGCTTTGCAGCATCGGCGAGCTGCGGGCCTTTGCCGAGACGATGCCGCTGGTGACGGTCTGCCCGATCCCGAACGGGTTGCCGATGGCCAGCACCAGGTCACCCACCTCGATGGAATCGGAATTGCCCAGCGGGAGCGCCGGCAGGCCGCTCGCCCCCTCCAGCCGCAGGAACGCGAGATCGCTCGCCTGGTCGCTCGAGATGAGCTCGGCTGCGAAGGCGCGTCGGTCGGCCAGCACTACCTCGATCTCCTCGGCGCCCTCGACGACATGGTGGTTGGTTACCACCACGCCGTCGGCGCCGACGATCACGCCGGAGCCCAGCGACGTCTCGACGCGGCGCTGCGGCCTCGCCTGCCCGCCGAAGCGGCGGAAGAAGAAGTCGAAGAAAGGGTCGTCAAACGCCGGCTGCCGCTGCACCCGCGAGCGGCGCGAGGTGATGCTGACGACGGCCGGCGAGGCCTTCGCCACCACCGGCGCGAAGGACAGCCGCACGGCCTCGCGCGAGGAGGGCACCTCGCGCACCACAGGCGCCGTCCCCGCCCCCGGAGCCTGGGCCTCGACGCGAGCGCAGCCGAGGACGAGCAGGGCGGAAAAGACGAGGGCCGCGAGACGCCTGACGCGCTCCCGCAGCCCTTGCCGCTCGATCATTGGCACGTCCGGCTCAGGCCGCGGCGGCCTCGCCCTCGAACTCGCCGGTCATCACCGGGCCGCTGTCCTGGCCCTTGGCGTCGACGTCGCGGTCGACGAGTTCGATGACCGCCATCGGGGCGTTGTCGCCGTAGCGGAAGCCGGCCTTGAGGATCCGCACGTAGCCGCCCGGACGCTCCTTATAGCGCTGCGCCAGCACGTCGATGATCTTGGCGGCCGCCTTCTCGCTGCGGGTCCGCGCAATGAGCAGCCGGCGGGCGTGCAGGTCGCCCTTCTTGCCCATGGTGATGAGCTTTTCGACCAGCGGCCGGAGCTCCTTCGCCTTGGGCAGCGTGGTGACGATCTGCTCGTGCTTGACCAGCGACTGCGCCATGTTGGCGAGCATCGACTTGCGGTGCTCCCAGGTCCTGTTCAGCTTGCGGCCGCGATTGCCGTGACGCATGACTTCCTTATCCCCTCGACGCGGCGGGCCCGGCGGGCCGCCGCCTCTCTCGACCTAGCTCAGAACGGCTCCTCGACCTTGCGGGCGAGCTCTTCGATATTCTCGGGCGGCCAGCCGGACACCTCCATGCCGAGATGCAGGCCCATCTGCGAGAGGACCTCCTTGATCTCGTTGAGGGACTTGCGCCCGAAGTTCGGCGTGCGGAGCATCTCCGCGTCGGTCTTCTGAACGAGATCGCCGATGTAGACGATGTTGTCGTTCTTCAGGCAGTTCGCCGAACGCACCGAAAGCTCGAGCTCGTCGACCTTGCGGAGCAGGTTCGGGTTGAACGGCAGCTCGGGACGCCGCTCCGCCGCCTGGGCGAGGCTCGGCTCCTCGAAGTTGATGAACAGCTGCAGCTGGTCCTGAAGGATGCGGGCGGCCAGCGCCAGCGCGTCCTCGGGGCTCACCGAGCCGTCGGTCTCGATCTGCAGGGTGACCTTGTCGTAGTCGGTCTGCTGGCCGACACGCGCATTCTCGACCTTGTAGGCGACCCGCCGCACCGGGCTGAAGATGGCGTCGACCGCCACCAGGCCGATCGGCGCGTCCTCGCTCTTGTTGAGCGCGGCCGGCACGTAGCCCTTGCCGCTGTCGACGGTCAGTTCCATCGAGAGCTTGCCGCCCTGATCGACGTGGCAGATCACGTGATCAGGGTCCATGACCTCGATGTCGTGTCCGGCCTCGATCATGCCGGCGGTCACGACCTTGGGGCCCTCAACCTTCAGATAGGCCCGCTTGGGGCCCTCGCTGTGCAGGCGAATGCCCAGCGACTTCAGGTTCAGGACGATATCGGTGACATCCTCGCGGACGCCCGGGATCGTCGAGAACTCGTGCAGCACGCTGTCGATGTGAATGGCGGTGATCGCCGACCCCTGCAGCGAGGACAGCAGCACGCGACGCAGGGCATTGCCGAGCGTGATGCCGAAGCCACGCTCCAGCGGCTCGACGACGACGGTCGCCTCACGGTCGGGGCGACGCCCCGGCTGGATGTCGAGCTTCTGGGGCTTGATCAGCTCTTGCCAGTTCCTCTGGATCACGGAACAACCTCGCCACTACACGGGATGCCGAAACGCGGCGGAGGCCGTCGGGCGCCGAATGCGCCCGAGGCCTCCCCACCCGGCGGGACTCCCGCCTGAGATCAAACGCGCCGACGCTTGCGCGGCCGGCAGCCATTGTGCGGGATCGGCGTCACGTCGCGGATCGACGTGATGCTGAAGCCCACCGCCTGCAGCGCCCGAAGCGCCGACTCGCGGCCCGAGCCCGGACCACGGACCATGACCTCGAGGGTCTTCATGCCGTGCTCCATGGCCTTGCGGCCGGCAGACTCGGCAGCCATCTGCGCCGCGAACGGCGTCGACTTCCGCGAGCCCTTGAAGCCCTGGGAACCGGCGCTCGACCAGGCGATCGCGTTGCCCTGGGCGTCGGTGATGGTGATCATGGTGTTGTTGAACGAGGCGCTGACATGCGCCACGCCCGCGGAGATGTTCTTGCGCTCGCGCCGACGGAGGCGCCCGGTATCCTGCTGAGCCATGATTACTTCTTCGTCGCCTTCTTCTTGCCGGCGATGGGACGCGCGGGGCCCTTACGGGTCCGGGCGTTGGTGTGGGTGCGCTGACCGCGCACCGGGAGGCCCTTGCGGTGCCTGAGACCACGGTAGCAGCCCAGGTCCATGAGCCGCTTGATGCTCATTGCGACTTCGCGTCGCAGGTCGCCCTCGACCTTGTACTCACGGTCGATGACCTCGCGAATCCGCGCGATCTCGGCGTCGCTGAGCTCGTTCACCCGACGCTCGTGCGCGACACCGACCTTGTCGAGGATCTGCTTGGAAAAGGTCTGGCCGATTCCGTAGATGTAGGTCAGCGCGACCCAGGCAGGCTTCTGGCTGGGAATGTTGACACCGGCGATACGCGCCACGTCGCTCTCTCCTCGGTTCCGCCCGTCAGCCCGCCGCGCCAGCGGCCGCCCGCCGCCGGCGGTAAAAAAGCTGCGGGATTATAGGCAGTGGCCTTGTGCTGTCAATTGCGGCCTTGCGCGAGGATCTTCTCGATCGCCGCGGTGACCTGCTCGATGGGCTGCATGCCGTCGACTGCCCGCACCAGCCCGCGCGCCTCGTAGAACGGCAGCAGCGGTGCAGTCTGCCGCTCGTACGCCTCGAGACGGGCGCGGACCGTCTCGGCATTGTCGTCCTTGCGGCGGACGAACTCGGTGCCGCCGCACTGGTCGCACACGCCCGCAAGCCGCGTGGGCTTGAACGTGTCGTGATAGCCGGCGCCGCACTTCGCACAGGCGAACCGCCCGGCGATGCGCTCGACCAGCGCGTCCTTGTCGACGCGGATCTCGATCACCGCGTCCAGGCTCTGGCTGCGAGCAGCCAGCATCCCGTCCAGGGCCTCGGCCTGCGCCACGGTCCGCGGAAAGCCGTCGAGGATGAAGCCGGACGCACAGTCCGGCTCGTCGATCCGCTCGGCCACGATGCGGTTGATGATGTCGTCGGAGACGAGCTCGCCCCGCTCCATCACCCCCTTGGCCTCGCGGCCCACCTCGGTGCCCCTGGCGACCGCCGCGCGAAGCATGTCGCCGGTCGAGAGCTGCGGCACGCCGTAGCGCTCCGTCAGCCACTGCGCCTGGGTCCCCTTGCCGGCCCCTGGCGGTCCGAGAAGCACAAGCCTCATCCCCGCCTCCCGCGCAGGCGCGACTTCTTGATCAGCCCCTCATACTGGTGAGCGATCAGGTGGGACTGGATCTGCGCCACCGTGTCCATGGTGACCGAGACCACGATCAGCAGCGAGGTGCCGCCGAAATAGAAGGGCACGGCGTATTGCGAGATCAGGATCTCGGGCAGCACACACACCGCTGCCAGGTAGATGGCGCCCACGGTCGTGAGCCGCGTCAGCACATAGTCGAAATACTCGGCCGTGCGCTGGCCCGGGCGGATGCCCGGGATGAAGCCGCCATGCTTCCTCAGGTTCTCGGCCGTCTCGTGGGGATTGAAGACGATCGAGGTGTAGAAAAAGGCGAAGAAGATGATCAGCGCCACGAAGATCGCGACGTGGAGCGGCTGGCCATAGCCCAGTGCCGCGGTCGCCGCGATCAGCCACTCCGGACCGCCCTGGCCCACGAAGCCGCCGACGGTGGCCGGCAGCAGCAACAGCGAGCTCGCGAAGATCGCCGGAATGACGCCCGAGGTGTTGAGCTTGAGCGGCATGTGCGAGCTTTCGCCGCCGAACATGCGGTTCCCGCCGACCATGCGCTTGGGGTACTGGACGATGACCCGGCGCTGGGCGCGCTCCATGAACACGATGAAGGTGATGACGGCCACGGCCATCACCAGCAGGAACACGATGAACAGCGGCGACATCGCGCCGGTCCGCCCGAGCTCGAGCAGGGCCGCGAGCGCGCTGGGCAGCTGGGCGATGATACCCACGAAGATGATGAGCGAGATCCCGTTGCCGATGCCGCGCGCGGTGATCTGCTCACCGAGCCACATCAGGAACATGGTGCCGCCGACGATGGTCACGAGGGTGGTGAGCCGGAAGAACATCCCCGGATCGATCACCGCCGAGCCCGACGGCCCGCTCATCGCCTCCAGCCCGATCGCCATGCCCCAGGCCTGGAAGGCCGCGAGCACGACGGTCAGGTAGCGCGTGTACTGGTTGATCTTCTTGCGGCCCGACTCGCCCTCCTTCTTCAGCGCCTCCAGCGTCGGCGAGACCGCCGTCATGAGCTGGAGGATGATGGAGGCCGAGATGTAGGGCAGAATGCCGAGCGCGAAGATCGACATGCGCTCCAGCGCACCCCCGGCGAACATGTTGAACATGCCGAGGATGCCGCCGGACTGCTGCTGAAAGATCTGCGCCATGACCCCGGGATCGATCCCCGGCAGCGGGATGTAGGTCCCGAAGCGATAGACGATCAGACAGCCGAGCGTGAACCAGATACGCTTCTTGAGCTCGGTCGCCTTGGAGAAGGCGCCGAGATTGATGTTCGCCGCGAGCTGCTCGGCTACCGAGGCCATGCGCGCCCTCTCTCTCAGCCCTCGGTCGCAGGCGCGCCGAGCACTACAACCTTGCCACCCGCCTTCTCGACCGCCTCGGCGGCCGCCTTGGAGGCATGCACCACCTCGAGGGTCACCTTGGCGGTGAGCTCGCCGCCGGCCAGCAGCCGCACGCCGTCATGGGTGCGGCGCAGGATGCCGGCCTCGACCAGCCGGGCCCCGTCGACCGTGTCGCCGGCCGCGATCCGCCCGGCGTCGACCGCCTTTTGGATGTCGCCCAGGTTCACGATCGCGAACTGGCCGCGACCGGGGTTCTTGAAGCCCCGCTTGGGCAGACGCCGGTAGATCGGCATCTGGCCACCCTCGAAGCTCCGCGGCTTGGGGTTGCTGGTGCGCGCCTTCGCACCCTTGTGGCCCTTGCCCGACGTCTTGCCGAGGCCCGAGCCAATACCGCGCCCGAGGCGCTTGCGCGCCGTCCGTGCGCCGGGATTGTCCCTGAGTTCGTTCAGCCGCATGGCGTGGTCAGTTCCCTTCCGCCTGCTCGACCTTGAGCAGGTGCTGCACCTTGCGCACCCGGCCACGATTGGACGGGGTGTCCGCAACGACACGGCTGCGGTGCATCTTGTTCAGCCCGAGCGCCACAAGGGTCGCCCGCTGATCGGACTTGCGTCCGATCGGGCTGCCGGTCTGCGTGATCTTGAGCATGGCCTCGGCCATCGCCTCACTCCGCGGTCTTGGCGCCCTCGACGTGGTCGCGGCGGCCGACGATGTCGCTGACCTTCCTGCCACGCTTGGCGGCGACGCTGCGCGGCGAGTTAACGCCGGCGAGCGCCTGGAAGGTAGCCTTGATCATGTTGTGCGGGTTGTTGGTGCCCATGGACTTGGCGACCACGTCGCCGATCCCGAGCGCCTCGAACACCGCGCGCATCGGGCCGCCGGCGATGATGCCGGTGCCCGGAGGTGCCGAGCGCAGCAGCACCCGACCGGCACCGAAGTGCCCGAAGGTGTCGTGGTGCAGCGTGCGGCCCTGGCGGAGCGGGACGCGGATCATCGTCCGCTTGGCCTGCTCCGTGGCCTTGCGCACCGCCTCCGGCACCTCGCGCGCCTTGCCGCTGCCGTAGCCGACGCGGCCCTTGCCGTCACCGACGATGACGAGGGCGGAAAAGCCGAAGCGCCGGCCACCCTTCACCACCTTGGCGACACGATTGACGTTGACCAGGCGATCGATCAGCTCGCTTTCCTGGCGGTCCTCACTGGCGCGTGCGCGTGCCATCCGTTCCCCTCAGCCTCAGAACGAGAGCCCGCCCTCGCGGGCGCCGGTGGCCAGGGCTGCGACCCGACCATGATACTTGTAGCCGCCGCGGTCGAACACGACCTGCTCGACCCCCGCGGCCTTGGCACGCTCGGCGAGCAGCTGCCCGACCCGACGCGCGGCGTCTTTGTCCGCGCCGGTCTTGAGCTCCTCGCGCAGCTCCTTCTCCAGGGTCGACGCGGCGACGAGGGTCTGACCCCGCGCATCGTCGATGATCTGGCCGTAAATGTGCCGTCCCGAGCGGAACACCGACAGACGCGGACGATCGCTGCCCTTCTTGCGAAGTGCGTAGCGCGTCCGCCGCTGGCGCCGCGTGTAGCGTTCGGATGCCTTGACCATGGCGCCTTACTTCTTCTTGCCTTCCTTACGGAGAACGATCTCGTCGGCGTAGCGGATACCCTTGCCCTTGTAGGGCTCGGGGCTACGGAACGAGCGGATCTCCGCGGCGATCTGCCCAACCTGCTGCTTGTCGGCGCCGCTGACCGAGATCTGCGTCGGCGTCTCGCACGCGATCTTGATCCCCTCGGGGATCGCGACCTTGATGTCGTGGCTGTAGCCGAGCTGCAGGGTCAGGATCTTGCCGTCGGTCGCCGCACGGAAACCGACGCCGGAGATCTCGAGCTTCGTGGTGAAGCCCTCCGACACGCCCTTGACCAGGTTCGCGACGACGGTGCGCGACATGCCCCACATGGAGCGTGCCCGCTTTTCCTGGTCGCGCGGCTGGACGGTGATCTTCCCCTCGCCGAAGGCCACGGTGACCTCGGGCGGCAGAACCGCCCGAAGCTCACCGAGCTTGCCCTTGGCGCGGACCGCGTTGCCCTGGACGGCGACTTCGACGCCGCCCGGAACAACGATCGGATGCTTGCCAATTCGCGACATGATCAGAACACCGTGCACAGGATCTCGCCGCCAACGCGCGCTTCGCGCGCCTCGGCGTCGGACATCACGCCGCGCGGCGTCGACAGGATGGCGATGCCCAGGCCGTTATAGACCCTCGGCAGGTCCTTCACCCCGGCATAGACGCGACGCCCCGGCTTGGAGACGCGGCGCAGCTCGCGGATCACCGGCTCGCCATTGTGATACTTGAGCTCGATCGACAGCTCGCGGCGGCCGCCCATCTCGGCGGACGCCTCGTAGCCGCGGATATAGCCCTCGCGCTCGAGCACGGCGAGCACGTTCTGCCGCAACTTCGAGGCCGGGCTGCTTACCGCGCCCTTCATTGCACGCTGACCGTTGCGGATGCGGGTCAGCATGTCGCCCAGCGGATCATTGAGCGCCATTAGAGCCCTCCATCCTCACCAGCTGCTCTTCACGCAGCCCGGAATCTGCCCCTGCGAGGCGAGATCCCGAAGCGCGATGCGCGAGAGGCCAAACTTCCGATAATAGGCCCGCGGCCGGCCCGTGAGGACGCAGCGGTTGCGGATGCGGGTCTTGGAGCTGTTACGCGGGAGCTGCGCCAGCTTCAAGGTCGCCTCGAACCGCTCGCCGGGATCGGCGGAACGGTCCATGACGACGTTCTTGAGCTGCTCGCGCTTCGCCTTGTAGCGGTCGACCATGCGACGGCGCTGCTCGTTCTTCTCGACGGAGCTCTTCTTGGCCATGCCCTATCGTCCCGTCACTTCCTGAACGGCATGTTGAAGCCGTCGAGAAGCGCCTTGGCCTCGTCGTCGGTCCGTGCCGTCGTGCAGATGATGATGTCCATCCCCCGGACCTCGTCGACCTCGTCGTAGTTGATCTCGGGGAAGACGATCTGCTCCTTCATGCCGAACGCGTAGTTGCCGCGGCCGTCGAAGCTGGTCGCCGACACGCCGCGGAAGTCACGCACCCGCGGCAGCGCCATGTTCACCAGGCGGTCGAGGAACTCGTACATCCGCTCCCGGCGCAGCGTGACCTTGCAGCCGATCGCCATGCCTTCACGGAGCTTGAAGTTCGCCACCGACTTGCGGGCCCGGCAGGTCACCGGCTTTTGGCCGGCGATCTTGGCCATCTCACCGATAGCGTTGGTCAGCTTCTTGCTGTCGCCGACCGCCTCGCCCACCGCCATGTTGATGACGATCTTGTCGAGCCGCGGCACCTGCATCGGGTTCGTGTAGCCGAACCGCTCCTGCAGCTGCTTGCGCACCGCCTGCTCGTAATGCTCTTTGAGCCGTGCCATCGCCCCCGCCCTCAGCGATCGAGCACTTCGCCGGAACGCTTCGCAATGCGAACCTTCCGGCCGTCCTCGAGAAACTTGAAGCCGACCCGGGTGGCCTTGCCATCCTGGGGGTCGACATGCGCGACGTTCGAGACGTGGATCGGCGCCTCGCGGGTCACGATGCCACCGGCACTCTGCGGACCAGGCCGCTCGTGCCGCTTGATCATCATGACGCCCTGCACGACGACGCGGTTCTCGCTGGGGAGAACCTTGAGCACCTCGCCCTGCTTGCCCTTGTCGCGTCCTGCCAGGACCACGACGCGGTCGCCCTTCTTGATGCGTGCCGCCATCAGAGCACCTCAGGCGCCAGGGAGATGATCTTCATGTACCTCTTCGCCCGGAGCTCGCGCGTGACCGGGCCGAAGATGCGCGTGCCGATCGGCTCGCCCTGCTTGTTGATGAGAACCGCCGCGTTCTTGTCGAAACGGATCGCGCTGCCGTCGGGCCGCTTGATTTCCTTGGCGGTGCGGACGATCACGGCATGCGCCACGTCGCCCTTCTTCACCTTGCCGCGGGGAATCGCTTCCTTGATGGCCACGACGATAACGTCGCCGACCGTGCCCCATCTGCGGTGCGCCCCACCCAGGACGCGGATGCACTGCACCCTGCGCGCCCCGGAATTGTCGGCGACCTCGAGGTCGGTTTCGGGCATGATCATGGGTTAATCCTCACGCCTCGCTCATCGGCGCCTGGGCGGCGTCGTCGAGCAACACCTCCCAGCTCTTGCGCCGGGAAAGGGGACGGCACTCGACGATGCGCACGCGGTCACCAACCTTGAACTGGTTGCTCTCGTCGTGCGCCATGTACTTCTTCGAGCGCCGAATGATCTTCTTGTAGAGCGGGTGCATCATGCGACGCTCGACACGGACCACGACGGTCTTGTCGGCCTTGTCGCTCACCACGGTCCCCTGCAGGACACGCCTCGGCATCAATCCTCTCCTCAGGCCCGCGCCGCGGTGCGGCGCTGCTCGCTGAGCACCGTCATGATGCGGGCGATGTCCCGTCGCACCTCACGGATGCGCCGGGTGTTCTCGAGCTGGCCGGTAGCCCGCTGGAAGCGCAGGTTGAACGCCTCCTTCTTGAGCTGGACCAGCCGGTCCTTGATCTGCTCCGCGGAATCGCCGCGGATCTCGTTTGCCTTCATCGTCAGGCCTCCGCCTGCACGCGCGCCACGAACTTCGTGCGGATCGGAAGCTTGGCCGCACCGCGACGGATCGCCTCGGCGGCCAGGTCTTCCGGCACGCCGTCGATCTCGAAGAGGATGCGTCCCGGCTTCACCACCGCGACCCAGAACTCCACCGAGCCCTTACCCTTGCCCATGCGCACCTCGGCGGGCTTGCTCGACACGGGCTTGTCCGGGAACACCCGGATCCAGACCCTGCCGGCCCGCTTGAGATGACGCGTGATGGCGCGCCGCGCGGCTTCGATCTGCCTCGCGGTCACCCGCTCGGGTTCGACGGCCTTCATTCCGAAGGCGCCGAAGTTCAGATCATAGCCGCCTTTGGCCAGGCCGTGAATGCGACCCTTGAACGCCTTGCGGAATTTTGTGCGTTTCGGCTGCAGCATGTGCGCTATTCCCTACGCTCAGCCCCGGGCCGAGCCCTGCTCGGCAAGGCGCTTGTCGTAGGCCATCGGGTCATGTTCCATGATCTCGCCGCGGAACACCCACACCTTGATGCCGCAGGTCCCGTACGGGGTGCGGGCAGTGTGCCGACCGAAGTCGATGTGGGCACGCAGCGTGTGCAGCGGGACCCGGCCCTCGCGGTACCACTCGGTGCGGGCGATCTCGGCCCCGCCCAGACGGCCCGAGCAGGTCACCCGGATGCCCTGGGCGCCCAGGCGCATGGCCGACTGCACCGCACGCTTCATGGCGCGGCGGAAGGTCACACGCTTGGCGAGCTGCTGACCGATGTTCTCGGCCACCAGCTTGGCGTCGATCTCGGGCTTGCGGACCTCGACGATGTTGAGGTGCACCTCGCCCGAGGCGATCTCGGCCAGCGCCTTGCGGAGATTCTCGATCTCCTGGCCCTTCTTGCCGATCACCACGCCAGGACGCGCGGTGTGGATCGTGATCCGCGCTTTCCTGGCCTGCCGCTCGATGACGATCCGGCTGAGACCCGCCTGCGCCAGGCGCTTTTCGAGGAACTTGCGGATCCGCAGGTCCTCGGCCAGCAGCTTGGCGTAGTGGGCATCGGCGTACCAGCGCGAATCCCAGGTCCGGTTCACGCCCAGGCGCAGGCCGATCGGATTGACTTTCTGACCCATCAGGCGGCCTCCTCGCGCTCGCGGACGACGATCCGCAACCGGCTGAAATGCTTGTGGACGCGGCCGGCGCGGCCACGAGCCCGGGGCTGCAGCCGCTTCATCAGCAGATGCTTGCCCACGCTCGCCTCGGCGACGAAGAGCCGATCGACGTCGAGACTGTGGTTGTTCTCGGCGTTGGCGATGGCGGATTCCAGGACCTTCTTGACGGTCCGGGCGATCCGCTTGGGCGAGAACTCCAGGGCCGTGACGGCCTTGCCGGCCGCCATGCCCTGGATGAGGCCGGCGACGAGGTCCAGCTTGCGCGGGCTCGTGCGAATGAGCGTCGCGACCGCCAGGGCCTCGTTCTCGGCCAGCCGCCGCTCCTGCTTCGGCTTGCCCATGACCTACTTCCTCTTCGCCTTCTTGTCCGCCCCGTGCCCGTAATAGGTACGGGTCGGCGAGAACTCGCCGAACTTGTGGCCGACCATGTTCTCCGTCACGTACACCGGCACGAACTTCTTGCCGTTGTAGACGGCGAAGGTCAGACCGACGAAGTCCGGCATGATGGTCGACCGACGCGACCAGGTCTTGATGATGTCGTTCCGGCCCGAAGCGCGAACAGCCTCGGCCTTGTCGAACAGATAACCGTCGACGAACGGGCCTTTCCAAACCGAACGCGGCATGGCTTCAGCTACCCCGCTTCTTAGCCTGATGACGCGAGCGCAGGATCATTGCCTGCGTCCGCTTGTTACGG
Organism: Marinimicrococcus flavescens; assembly: GCA_029211145.1. Lineage (GTDB taxonomy): Bacteria > Pseudomonadota > Alphaproteobacteria > Geminicoccales > Geminicoccaceae > Marinimicrococcus > Marinimicrococcus flavescens. The sequence continues at coordinate 145,894 of JARGEQ010000082.1, read as the reverse complement.
CGAGTCTTGTGACCCTTGGTCGGCTGGCCCCACGGCGTGACCGGATGACGGCCACCCGAGGTACGGCCCTCGCCGCCGCCGTGCGGATGGTCGACCGGGTTCATCGTGACGCCTCGGTTGTGCGGCTTGAAGCCGAGCCAGCGGCTGCGGCCGGCCTTGCCGGACTTGACGTTTTGATGATCCGGGTTCGACACCGCGCCGATCGACGCCATGCACGAGCCGTGGATGCGCCGGATCTCGCCCGAGTTCAGGCGGATCTGCGCGTAGTTGCCGTCACGGCCGACCAGCTGCGCGTAGGCTCCCGCCGAACGGGCGATCTGGCCACCCTTGCCCGGCTTGAGCTCGACATTGTGGATGATCGTGCCGATCGGGATGTTGCGCAGCGGGGCGGCATTGCCCGGCTTCACGTCGACCCGCTCGTCGGCGATCACCTGGTCGCCAGCCTTCAGGCGCTGCGGTGCCAGGATGTAGGCGAGCTCGCCGTCCTCGTACTTCACCAGCGCGATGAAGGCCGTCCGGTTCGGATCGTACTCGAGCCGCTCCACAGTGCCGGGCATGCCGAGCTTGCCGACGCGCTTGAAGTCGACGAGACGGTAGGAGCGCTTGTGACCGCCGCCACGGAACCGGACCGTGATCCGGCCGTGATTATTGCGGCCGCCCGACGAGCTCTTGCCCTCGGTCAGCTTCTTGACCGGCTTGCCCTTCCACAGCTCGCTGCGGTCGACGAGCACGAGCTCGCGCCGCGAGGGGCTGGTCGGGTTGAAGGTCTTCAGGGCCATGGGCTCAGATCCCCGTCGTCACGTCGATCCGCGAACCCTCGGCGAGGGTCACGATGGCCTTCTTGACGTCGGCGCGCCGGCCGACCTGGCCGCGGAACCGCTTGGTCTTACCCTTGGTGATCAGGGTGTTGACCGCGGTCACCTTGACCCCGAAGAGGCCTTCGATGGCGGCCTTGATCTCGGGCTTGCTGGCGTCGCGGGCGACCTTGAAGACGACCTGGTTGTGCTCAGAGAGCAGCGTCGCCTTCTCGGTGATCACGGGCGCGACGATGATGTCGTAGTGGCGCAGCGTGGTCATGCGAGACGCTCCTCGAGCTGACGCACCGCCTCGGCGGTGAGCACGAGGGTGTCGCGGCGCAGGATGTCGTAGACGTTGGCACCGGCAGACGGCAGCACATCGATCTTCGGCAGGTTGCGCGAAGCCAGGGCGAAGTTCCGCTCCAGCTCGGCGCCGCCGATGATCACCGCCGACTCGATGCCCAGCTTCGTCAGACGGCCGAGCAGCTCCTTGGTCTTCGGCGCATCGAGCTTGGCCTCGTCGAGGACGAGCAGCTTGCCCTCCTTGGCCTTGCTCGACAGCGCACAACGCAGACCCAGCGCACGGACCTTCTTGGGAAGGTCGGTGGCATGGTCGCGCAGCACCGGCCCGAAGACCACGCCACCGCCGCGGAACACGTTGGTCGTGCGCGAGGAGTGACGCGCCCGGCCGGTGCCCTTCTGCTTGTACATCTTGGCCTTCGTGCGGCTGATCTCCGCACGCGACTTCACCTTGTGGGTGCCGGCACGCCGCTTGGCGAGCTGCCAGAGCACCACACGCTGGAGAATGTCGGCCCGGATCTCGACGCCGAACACGGCCTCGTTGAGATCGACCGCGCCGACATCCTCGGCGGCCAGGTTCTTGATCTGGACCTGCATCATCAGGCCTCGCTCTCGTCAGCGACGACGGCCTCGATGGCCTCGCCCGCCTTAATGACCGCGGCCGGGAACGGCGCCTCCTTGGGCAGCGCCTTCTTGACCGCGTCGGTCACCCGCACCCACGCGCCCTTGGCCCCGGGCACGCCACCGCGGACCAGGATCAGGCCGTTGGCGGGGTCCACACCGAACACCTCGAGGCTCTGCACCGTGACGCGCTCGGCACCCAGGTGACCGGCCATCTTCTTGCCCTTGAAGACACGGCCAGGGTCCTGCCGCTGGCCGGTCGAGCCGTGGCTGCGGTGCGAGATCGACACGCCGTGGCTGGCGCGCAGGCCGCCGAAATTGTGCCGCTTCATGACACCGGCAAAGCCCTTGCCGATGCTCGTGGCGCACACGTCGACATACTGGCCGGCGACGAAATGGCCGACATGGATCTCATCACCCACGTCCAGGAGTGCCCGGTCCTCGACCCGGAACTCCTCGACACGCGCCTTCGGCTCCACCTTCGCCTTGGCAAAGTGGCCGCGCATCGGCTTGGAGACGTTTTTGGTCTTTGCCTGCCCGACGCCGAGCTGCAACGCGGTATAGCCGTCCTTGTCCTTGGTCCGGACGGCAACCACCTCGCACTTCTCGACCTTGAGGACGGTAACCGGGATGTGGCTACCGTCGACACCGAACAGGCGTGTCATGCCCAGCTTCTGGGCGATCAGGCCGGTACGCATCGCCACGCCCTCAGAGCTTGATCTCGACGTCGACACCGGCGGCGAGGTCGAGCTTCATCAGCGCGTCCACGGTCTGCGGCGTCGGGTCGACAATGTCCAGGAGCCGCTTGTGCGTTCGAATCTCGAACTGCTCGCGGCTCTTCTTGTCAACGTGGGGCGAGCGGTTCACGGTGAACCGCTCGATCCTGTTGGGCAGCGGGATCGGGCCGCGCACGCGCGCTCCGGTCCGCTTCGCCGTGCCCACGATCTCACGCACGGACTGATCCAGCACGCGGTGGTCGAAGGCCTTGAGGCGAATTCGAATGTTCTGCGTTTCCATGGCGAATGCGCGTTCCGAAACCCGATGCCTTATTCGATGACCTCAGCGACAACGCCGGCGCCGACGGTACGACCGCCCTCGCGGATGGCGAAGCGCAGGCCCTGCTCCATGGCGATGGGGGCAATCAGCTCCACCTCCATGGTGACGTTGTCGCCCGGCATGACCATCTCGGTGCCCTCGGGCAGCTTGATGGAGCCGGTCACGTCGGTGGTGCGGAAATAGAACTGCGGCCGATAGTTGGAGAAGAACGGCGTGTGACGGCCACCCTCCTCCTTGTTCAGCACGTAGGTCTCCGCCTTGAACTTCTTGTGCGGCGTGATCGAGCCCGGCTTGCACAGCACCTGGCCGCGCTCCACGTCGTCGCGCTTGATGCCGCGCAGCAGCAGGCCCACATTGTCGCCCGGCTGCCCGCTGTCCAGGAGCTTCCTGAACATCTCGACGCCCGTGCAGGTCGTCTTGTGGGTCGGCCGGATGCCGACGATCTCGACCTCCTCGCCCACCTTGACGATGCCGCGCTCGATGCGCCCGGTCACCACCGTGCCACGACCCGAGATCGAGAACACGTCCTCGACCGGCATCAAGAACGGCTTGTCGGTCTCACGCTCGGGCTGCGGCACGTACTCGTCCACCGCCTTCATCAGCGCCAGGATCGCGTCCTTGCCGGTCGCGTCGTCCTTGCCCTCGAGCGCTCCCAGCGCCGTGCCCTTGATGATCGGGATGTCGTCGCCGGGAAACCCGTAGGCCGACAGCAGCTCGCGAACCTCGAGCTCGACCAGCTCCAAAAGCTCCTCGTCGTCGACCATGTCGACCTTGTTGAGGAACACCACGATCGCCGGCACGCCCACCTGGCGCGCCAGCAGGATGTGCTCGCGGGTCTGCGGCATCGGGCCGTCGGCCGCCGAGACCACCAGGATCGCGCCGTCCATCTGCGCCGCCCCGGTGATCATGTTCTTCACGTAGTCCGCGTGACCCGGGCAGTCGACATGCGCGTAGTGGCGCGCCTGGGTCTGGTACTCGACATGCGACGTGTTGATCGTGATGCCGCGCGCCTTCTCTTCCGGCGCCTTGTCGATCGAGTCGTACGCCGAGAACGTCGCCCCGCCCTGCTCCGCCAACACCTTGGTGATCGCTGCCGTCAACGTCGTCTTGCCGTGATCGACGTGACCGATCGTCCCGATGTTGCAGTGCGGCTTGGTCCGCTCAAACTTCTCCTTGGCCATCTCTTCAGTCTCCGTTCCTTCGGAGCCACGCCAGGCGGGCTCAGGCGTACTTCGCGCGGATTTCTTCAGCGACCATCTGCGGCACAGGCTCGTAGTGGTCGAAGTGCATGGTGAACTGGGCCCGGCCCTGCGAGAGCGAGCGGAGCGTGTTCACATAACCGAACATGGTCGCCAGCGGCACCATGGCGTTGACGACCTGCGCGTTGCCGCGGGCCTCCATGCCACTGACCTGACCGCGACGGCTGTTCAGGTCGCCGATAATGTCGCCCATGTACTCGTCGGGGGTCACGACCTCGACGCGCATAACCGGCTCGAGCAGGATCGGCCCGGCCTTGGCGATACCTTCCTTGAAAGCCGCGCGGGCAGCGATCTCGAAGGCCATCACCGAGCTGTCGACCTCGTGGTAGGCGCCGTCGATCAGCTGCGCCTTGATGTCGGTCATCGGGAAGCCGGCGATCACGCCGTTGCCCACCGCCGACTCCAGGCCCTTTTGGACGCCCGGAATGTATTCCTTGGGCACCGAGCCGCCGATGATCTTGCTCTCGAAGGCGAAGCCCTTGCCCTTCTCCTCGGCCGGCTCGAAGACGAGCTTGATCCGCGCGAACTGGCCCGAGCCACCGGTCTGCTTCTTGTGGGTGTAGTCGACCTCGGCACGGCGCGTGATGGTCTCGCGGTAGGCAACCTGGGGGGCGCCCACATTGGCCTCGACCTTGAACTCGCGCCGCATGCGGTCGACCAGGATGTCGAGATGGAGCTCGCCCATCCCCTTGATCACGGTCTGGCCCGACTCGGTGTCGGTGCCCACCCGGAACGAGGGATCCTCGGCGGCGAGGCGCGCCAGCGCCATGCCCATCTTCTCCTGGTCGGCCTTCGACTTGGGCTCGACCGCCACCTCGATGACCGGCTCGGGGAACTCCATCCGCTCGAGGATGATCGGCTTGGCAGCGTCCGCCAGCGTGTCGCCGGTGGTCGTGTGCTTGAGGCCGACCAGCGCCACGATGTCGCCGGCCTGGGCTTCCTTGATCTCTTCGCGGCTGTTGGCGTGCATCAGGAGGATGCGGCCGATGCGCTCGCGCTGCCCCTTGACCGTGTTGGTCAGGTAGGAGCCGCTCTCGAGCTTGCCCGAATAGAGCCGCACGAACGTCAGCGAGCCGACGAACGGATCGCTCATGATCTTGAAGGCGAGTGCGGACAGCGGCTCGTCGTCCGACGGGTGCCGGACCATCTTCTCCTCGGTGTCAGGCTTGAGACCCTCCACAGGCGGCAGATCGAGCGGCGAGGGCAGCAGCTCGACAACCGCATCGAGAAGCGGCTGCACGCCCTTGTTCTTGAAGGCCGAGCCGCTCAGCACCGGAACGAGCTTGTTGGCGATCGTGCCGGCCCGCAGGCAGCGCAGGATCGTCGCCTCGTCGGGCTCCTCGCCGCCCAGGTAAGCCTCGAGCACGGTGTCGTCGAGCTCGGCAGCAGCCTCGATCAGCTGCGTCCGGTAGACCGCGGCCTCGTCCTTGAGGTGATCGGGGATCTCGACGACGTTGAACTTCGCGCCGAGCTCCTCGTTCTCCCAGACGATCGCCTTGTTGCGGATCACGTCGACCACGCCGGCGAACTCGGCTTCGGCACCGATCGGGAAGTTCACGACCACGGCGTTGGCGCCCAGACGGTCGCGGATCATCCCGACGCAGCGCTCGAAGTTCGCGCCGATGCGGTCCATCTTGTTGACGAAGCACATGCGCGGCACATGGTACTTGTCGGCCTGCCGCCAGACCGTCTCGGTCTGCGGCTCGACACCCGCGACACCGTCGAACACGGCGACCGCACCGTCGAGCACCCGCAGCGAGCGCTCCACCTCGATGGTGAAGTCGACGTGGCCCGGGGTGTCGATGATGTTCACCCGGTGGTCACGCCAGAAGCAGGTCGTGGCCGCCGAAGTGATGGTGATGCCGCGCTCCTGCTCCTGCTCCATCCAGTCCATGGTGGCGGTACCCTCGTGGGTCTCGCCGATCTTGTAGGACCGTCCGGTGTAGTAGAGGACGCGCTCGGTGGTCGTCGTCTTACCGGCATCAATGTGGGCCATGATGCCGATATTGCGGTAGCGCTCGACGGGGATCTCGCGGGCCATGGCGTACGCCTCGGGCTCCTGTTTACCAGCGGTAGTGCGAGAACGCGCGATTGGCCTCGGCCATCCGCAGCGTGTCTTCGCGCTTCTTGAAGGCCGCGCCACGCCCGTTTGCGGCGTCGAGCAGCTCTCCGGCGAGACGCTCCGTCATGGTCTTCTCCGACCGCGAGGAGGCGGTGGAGATGAGCCAGCGGATCGCCAGCGCCTGACGGCGCTCAACGCGAACCTCGACCGGCACCTGGTAGGTGGCGCCGCCGACGCGCCGCGAGCGCACCTCGAGGGTCGGCTTCACGTTCTCGAGCGCCTCGTGGAACAGCTCGATCGGATCACGGCCGGTGCGGCCCTGCATCCGGTCGAACGCTCCGTAGAGGATGCGCTCGGCAACGGACTTTTTGCCGTCTTCCATCAGGCAATTGACGAACTTGGTGACGACCAGGTCCCCGAACTTGGGATCCGGCAGAACCTCGCGCTTTTCGGCGGCACGGCGGCGCATGCTACGTCCTCTTCAGCTTACTTCGGGCGCTTCACGCCGTACTTCGAACGGCTCTGCTTGCGGCCGTTGACACCCTGGGTGTCGAGCGTGCCGCGGACGGTGTGGTAGCGAACACCCGGAAGGTCCTTCACACGACCGCCGCGGATGAGCACCACCGAGTGCTCCTGGAGATTGTGGCCCTCGCCAGGGATGTAGCTGGCCACCTCGAAGCCGTTGGTGAGCCGCACGCGGGCCACCTTACGGAGCGCCGAGTTCGGCTTCTTGGGGGTCGTCGTGTAAACGCGAGTGCACACGCCGCGCTTCTGGGGACAGGCCTCGAGGGCCGGCACCTTGTTGCGGCTGCGCTTCGTCACGCGCCCATCACGGACGAGCTGGTTGATGGTCGGCATGTGCGACGTTCCTAGACCTAGCCTCGGACGGTACGGCGTCGATCGGCCCACAGTGAACAACAGGACCGCAAGCCGTCGACCGGCCGCGGCCCGCCCGATGTGAGCAATGTAAGCGCCTAATCCGGTGCAGCGTCTGATCCGCGAGGGTCACCACCTGCACCAACGGTAACGCGGCCTGCCTTCTAGTCTGCCTGGGCCGGCCTCGTCAAGCCCTGGCAGCCCCGCCCCCGCCTGCGACCCCCGATTTAACCTTCGAGGGCCCGGCCAGGGGCGGAGGAATGGGACATTTAGCCGCTGAGCTCGGAGAGCAGCAGGGCCTCGTCGCGGGACGCCACGCCGGGCGCCTCGTCGGGCTTGAGCTTCTTGAGACGCTGCACCACCCCGCCGGTCCCGGCAGGGATCAGGCGGCCGACGATGACGTTCTCCTTGAGCCCGGCGAGCTTGTCCACCTTGCCGGCGAACGCCGCGTCGGTGAGCACCCGTGTGGTCTCCTGGAACGATGCGGCGGACACGAAGGAAAGCGTCTGCAGGCTGGCCTTGGTGATGCCCTGGAGCACCGGATGCGCCGAGGCGGGCCGGCGGTCCTCGGCGACGATGCGCTCGTTGACCCGCGCGAACTCGTAGCGGTCCACCTGCTCGCCCACCAGGAAGGTGGTGTCACCGGGATCGATGACCTCCATCTTCTGCAGCATCTGGCGGACGATCACCTCGACATGCTTGTCGTTGATCTTCACGCCCTGCAGCTTGTAGACGTCCTGGATCTCGTTGACGAGGAACTGCGCCAGCGGCTCGACGCCAAGCACCCGCAGGATGTCGTGGGGCACCGGGCTGCCGTCGACGATCAGATCGCCGGGCTTCACCTGGTCGCCCTCCTGGACCACCACGTGCTTGCCCTTGGGGATCAGGTACTCGACCGGCTCCCTGTCCTCCTCGACCGCGACGATCTTGAGACGGCGCTTGTTCTTGTAGTCCTTGCCGAACTCGATCCGCCCCTCGATCTCGGCGATGATCGCCGGGTCCTTGGGCCGCCGCGCCTCGAACAGCTCCGCCACCCGCGGCAGACCGCCGGTGATGTCGCGGGTCTTGGACGCCTCCTTGGGCAGACGCGCGAGCACGTCGCCGGCCCGCACCGCGGTGCCATTGTCGACGTTCAGGATGGCCGCGACCGGCAGGTAGTACCGGGCCTCGGCGCCGGACGGCAGCATGATCGGGTTGCCCTTCTCGTCCTGCAGCAGGAGCGAGGGCCGCAGGTTGCCGGCCCGCGCCGTCTGGCGCCAGTCGATCACCTCCTTGCTGGACTTGCCGGTGCTCTCGTCCACCACCTCGCGGAACGAGACGCCCTCCTGCATGTCCTGGTAGACGATGCTGCCCGTCACCTCGGTGATCACCGGGAGCGTGTGGGGATCCCACTCGGCGATCACCTGGTCCTTCTCGACCTGCTGGTCGGGCTCGACCAGGAGGCGCGTGCCGTTGGGCAGCTTGTGGCGCAGCTTCTCGCGGCCGACCTCGTCGATCACCAGGATCTCGGTGTTGCGCCCGAGGACGACCAGCCGCTCGGCGCTGTCGCGCAGCAGACGCGGGTTGACCAGCCGCACCTGGCCGGCCACCGGGGCCTCGACCTGCGACTGCTCGACCGAGCCCTGAGCGGCACCACCGATATGGAAGGTCCGCATGGTGAGCTGGGTGCCCGGCTCGCCGATCGACTGGGCGGCGATGACGCCCACCGCCTCGCCGATATTGACCGGCGTGCCGCGGGCCAGATCGCGGCCGTAGCAGGCGCTGCACACGCCGATCCGGCTGTCGCAGGTCAGCACCGAGCGGGCCCGCACGCTGTCGACATGCGCCTCGTCGATGACCAGAACGTGCGCTTCCTCGAGCATCGTGCCGGCGGTCGCCAGCACCTCGCCGGTCTTGGGATGGTGCACGTCGGCCGCCAGCGTGCGGCCGAGGATCCGGTCGCCGAGCTCCTCGTCACCCTGGGTGGCGATGGTGATCCAGCGCTCGCTGCCGCAATCCTCCTCGATGATAATGCAGTCCTGCGCCACATCGACGAGACGGCGGGTAAGGTACCCCGAGTTGGCGGTCTTGAGCGCCGTGTCGGCCAGGCCCTTGCGGGCGCCGTGCGTCGAGTTGAAGTACTCGAGAACGGTCAGGCCTTCCTTGAAGTTCGAGATGATCGGCGTCTCGATGATCTCGCCCGAGGGCTTGGCCATCAGGCCGCGCATCCCGGCCAGCTGCTTGATCTGGGCGGCCGAGCCACGAGCGCCCGACTGCGCCATCATCCAGATGGCGTTGGGCTGATGGAAGCGGCCGTCGTCCTTCTTGCGCTGCTGGACCTCCTGGATGGCCGACATCATCTCCTCGGCGACCCGGTCCGAACAGGCCTGCCAGGCGTCGACCACCTTGTTGTACTTCTCGCCCTTGGTGATCAGGCCGTCGGCGTACTGCTGCTCGTACTGCTTGACCAGCTCCTGGGTCTTGGTGACCAGCTCTTCCTTGCCGTCGGGGATGATCATGTCGTCCTTGCCGAACGAGATGCCGGCCCGGCAGGCATAGGAGAAGCCGAGGTTCATCATGCGGTCGGCGAAGATCACCGTCTCTTTCTGGCCGCAGTGACGATAGACCTCGTCGATGACCTGACCGATCTCCTTCTTGGTCAGGACCCGGTTGATCAGCCTGTCGAAGTCGATGCGCGCATGGCGCGGCAGGACCTCGAGCAGCAGCATGCGGCCAGGCGTGGTCTGGACCACGCGGGTGACCGGCTCGCCGTCGGCGCCGACCGTCTGGATGCGGCAGCGGATCTTGGTGTGCAGCGTGACGGAGTGCGCCGCCAGGGCGTGCTGCACCTCGTTGAGATCGGTGAACACCAGTCCCTCGCCCGGCTCGTTCTCGAGCTCCAGCGAGAGATAGTAGAGGCCCAGCACGATGTCCTGGGTCGGCACGATGATCGGCTTGCCGTTGGCCGGGCTCAGGATGTTGTTGGTCGACATCATGAGCACGCGGGCCTCGAGCTGCGCTTCCAGCGACAGCGGCACGTGCACCGCCATCTGGTCGCCATCGAAGTCCGCGTTGAAGGCGGTGCAGACAAGCGGATGGAGCTGGATCGCCTTGCCCTCGATGAGGACCGGCTCGAATGCCTGGATGCCCAGCCGGTGCAGCGTCGGCGCCCGGTTCAGCAGAACCGGATGCTCGCGGATCACCTGCTCGAGGATGTCCCAGACCTCGGAGCGCTCCTTCTCGACCATCCGCTTGGCGGCCTTGATGGTCTGCGCCTTGCCGTAGAGCTCGAGCTTGGCGTAGACGAACGGCTTGAAGAGTTCGAGCGCCATCTTCTTGGGCAGGCCGCACTGGTGCAGCTTGAGCTCCGGGCCCACGACGATGACCGAGCGGCCCGAGTAGTCGACGCGCTTGCCCAGCAGGTTCTGCCGGAACCGGCCCTGCTTGCCCTTGAGCATGTCGGAGAGCGACTTCAGCGGACGCTTGTTGGCGCCGGTGATGACGCGGCCGCGCCGGCCATTGTCGAACAGCGCGTCCACCGCCTCCTGCAGCATCCGCTTCTCGTTGCGCACGATGATATCGGGCGCGCGCAGCTCCATGAGCCGCTTGAGGCGGTTGTTGCGGTTGATGACGCGGCGGTAGAGGTCGTTGAGGTCGGAGGTCGCGAACCGGCCGCCGTCGAGGGGCACCAGCGGCCGCAGCTCGGGCGGGATGACCGGCACCACCTCGAGCACCATCCACTCGGGCCGGTTGCCGGACTCGAGGAAAGTCTCGACCAGCTTCAGCCGCTTGACCAGCTTCTTGCGCTTGGCCTCGGAATTGGTCTCGAGCAGGTCGGCCCGCATCTGGTCGCGCTCGCGCGGCAGATCCAGGCTCTTGAGCATGTCGCGCACCGCCTCGGCGCCGATCCCCACGGTGAAGGAGTCGTCGCCGAACTCCTCCTTGTAGCGCATCACCTGGTCCTCGGTGAGCAGCTCGTTCTGCTTGAGCGAGGTGAGGCCGGGCTCGACCACGACAAAGTTCTCGAAATAGAGAACCCGCTCCAGCTCACGCAGGGTGATGTCGAGCAGCACGCCGATGCGCGAGGGCACCGACTTCAAGAACCAGATGTGGGCGACCGGGGCGGCCAGCTCGATGTGGCCCATGCGCTCGCGCCGGACCTTCGACTGGATGACCTCGACGCCGCACTTTTCGCAGACGATGCCCTTGTACTTCATGCGCTTGTACTTGCCGCACAAGCACTCGTAATCCTTGATCGGCCCGAAGATCTTGGCGCAGAAGAGGCCGTCCCGCTCCGGCTTGAAGGTGCGGTAGTTGATCGTCTCGGGCTTCTTGACCTCGCCGTACGACCATTCGCGAATCTGATCGGGGCTCGCGATGCTGATCTGGATCTGATCGAACTTCTGGGCGCCTGCGGGCTGCCCGAAGAGGTACATGAGGTCGTTCATGAGAAACTGTCCTCGTCTGCGATCGCCGGAGCAGGGTGATGCCGGCGGCGCGGGTCAGGGCCCGCGCCGCCTCGCCGATCACTCGCCGGCAATCTCCTGCTGGAGCTCGACGTTGAGGCTCAGAGCCTGGAGCTCCTTCACCAGAACGTTGAAGCTCTCCGGGATACCCGCCTCGAACGTGTCCTCGCCGCGCACGATGGCCTCGTAGATCTTCGTGCGGCCGGAGACGTCGTCGGACTTCACCGTCAACATCTCCTGCAGCGAGTAGGCGGCGCCATAGGCCTGCAGGGCCCAGCACTCCATCTCGCCGAAGCGCTGACCGCCGAACTGCGCCTTGCCGCCCAGCGGCTGCTGGGTGACGAGCGAGTACGGGCCCACCGAGCGGGCGTGGATCTTGTCGTCCACGAGATGGCCGAGCTTGAGCATGTAGATGTAGCCCACGGTCACCTGCCGGTCGAACGGCTCGCCCGTGCGCCCGTCGAACAGGGTCACCTGCCCGCTGGTCACCGAGCCTGCCTCTTCCAGCATCGTCTCGATGTCGAGCGGGTTGGCGCCGTCGAACACCGGGGTGGCGATGGGCACGCCCTTGCGCAGGTTCTCGCCCAGCTCCATGAGCTGCCGGTCGGCATAGTGCGCGACCTCGCCCCGAACCTCCTCGCCGTAGATCCGCCCGAGCTTGTCCTCGAGCCCGGCGCGGTCCTGCTCGTCGGCGAAGCGGTTGAGCAGATCGCCCACCTGCCGGCCGAGATTGGCGCAGGCCCAGCCCAGATGCGTCTCGAGGATCTGCCCGACATTCATCCGCGAGGGCACGCCCAGCGGGTTGAGGACGATGTCGACGTGCGTGCCGTCCTCGAGATAGGGCATGTCCTCGATCGGCGCGATCCGCGAGATGACGCCCTTGTTGCCGTGACGGCCGGCCATCTTGTCGCCGGGCTGCAGCTTGCGCTTCACCGCGACGAACACCTTGACCATCTTGAGGACACCCGGAGGCATCTCGTCGCCGCGCTGGAGCTTCTCGACCTTGTTCTCGAAGCGGTCCTGCAGCGCCTTGAGGCCCTCGTCGAGCTGCCGCTTGAGGGCCTGGATCTCGGTCATCCGGTCGGCATCGTCGATGCCGAGCTCCCACCACTGGCGGCGGGAAAGACCGTCGATCACGCCGCCCACGAGCTTCGTGCCGGCGCGCACGCCGCGCGGCCCGGTGGTCGCCGTCTGGTCCTCGAGGATTTCCCTGAGGCGGCTGTAGATGTTGCGCTCGAGGATCGCGCGCTCGTCGTCGCGGTCCTTGGCGAGACGCTCGATCTCGGCCCGCTCGATGGCGATGGCGCGCTCGTCCTTGTCGACGCCGCGGCGGTTGAAGACGCGCACCTCGACCACCGTCCCCTGGACCCCGGGAGGGACCTTCAAGGAGGTGTCGCGGACGTCGGCCGCCTTCTCGCCAAAGATTGCGCGAAGGAGCTTCTCCTCCGGCGTCATCGGCGTCTCGCCCTTGGGCGTGACCTTGCCCACCAGGATGTCGGCGGCCTGCACCTCGGCACCGATATAGACGATGCCGGCCTCGTCGAGGTTCCTGAGCGCCTCCTCGCTGACATTGGGGATGTCGCGGGTGATGCTCTCGGGCCCGAGCTTCGTGTCGCGCGCCATCACCTCGAATTCCTCGATGTGGATCGAGGTGAAGACGTCGTCGCGCACGATGCGCTCGGAGATGAGGATCGAGTCCTCGAAGTTGTAGCCGTTCCACGGCATGAACGCGACGAGGACGTTGCGGCCGAGGGCCAGCTCGCCGAGCTCGGTCGACGGACCGTCGGCGATGATGTCGCCGACGTCGACCAGGTCACCGACCTTCACCAGCGGGCGCTGGTTGATGCAGGTGTTCTGGTTCGAGCGCTGGAACTTCCGCAGCGAGTAGATGTCGACCACGCGGTCGGCGCGCGCCGTCTCGTCGGTCACGCGGATGACGATGCGCGAGCCGTCAACCTGGTCGACGATGCCCGCCCGCTTGGCGACCACCGCGGCGCCGCTGTCGCGGGCCACCACGTCCTCCATGCCGGTGCCCACATAAGGGGCCTCGGCGCGGAGCAGCGGCACGGCCTGGCGCTGCATGTTCGAGCCCATCAGCGCGCGGTTGGCGTCATCGTTCTCGAGGAACGGGATGAGCGCCGCCGCCACCGAGACGAGCTGCTTGGGCGAGACGTCGATGAAGTCGATGACGTCGGGCCGCGACAGCACGAACTCGCCGCTCTGCCGGCAGCTCACCAGCTCGCCCCTGAAGCGCCGCTCCTCGTCGAGGTCGGAGTTGGCCTGGGCGATGGTGTAGCGCCCCTCCTCCATGGCGGAGAGATAGACCACCTCGTCGCTCACCCGGCCATCCACGACGCGCCGGTACGGGCTCTCGATGAAGCCGTACTTGTTAATCCGCGCATAGGTGGCGAGGCTGTTGATCAGGCCGATGTTCGGGCCTTCCGGGGTCTCGATCGGGCAGATCCGGCCATAGTGGGTCGGATGCACGTCGCGCACCTCGAAGCCCGCCCGCTCGCGGGTCAGGCCGCCGGGGCCGAGCGCGGAGAGGCGCCGCTTGTGGGTGATCTCGGAGAGCGGGTTGGTCTGGTCCATGAACTGCGAGAGCTGGGAGCTCCCGAAGAACTCGCGGACCGCGGCCGCCACCGGCTTGGCGTTGATGAGGTCGTGCGGCATCGCCGCGTCGATCTCGACCGAGCTCATCCGCTCGCGGACCGCGCGCTCCATGCGCAGCAGGCCGACGCGGAACTGGTTCTCCATGAGCTCGCCCACCGAGCGCACCCGGCGGTTGCCGAGATGGTCGATGTCGTCGATCTCGCCGCGGCCGTCCTTGATCTCGACCAGCATCTTGACGACCGCGAGGATGTCCTCGTTGCGCAGCACGCGCACCGTGTCGTCGGTCTCGAGGCCGAGCCGCATGTTCATCTTGACGCGGCCGACCGGCGACAGGTCGTAGCGCTCGATCTCGAAGAACAGGCTGCGGAACAGCGCCTCGGCGGTCTCCGGGGTCGGCGGCTCGCCCGGGCGCAGGACCCGGTAGATGTCGAGCAGCGCCTCTTCCCGGCTCTGGCAGCGGTCGAGGGCCAGGGTGTTGCGGATATAGGGGCCGATCGAGAGATGGTCGATGTCGAGCACCGGCACCGTCTCGATACCTGCCTCGAGAAGCTTGCCGATCAGATCGCCGGTCAGCTCCTCGCCGGCCTCGGCCAGCACCAGCCCCGTGCTCTCGTCGATCAGGTCACGGCTGACGAAGCGGCCGACCAGCTCCTCGCTGGAGATGTAGAGCTCGCTGACGCCCTGCTCCTCGAGCTTGCGCACGAGCCGCGGGGTCATCTTCGTGCCGGCCTCGGCCAGCGTCTCGCCGCTCGCCGCGTCCACGAGATCGCTCACCAGCTTCTGCCCGCGCACCCGCTCGGGGCGGAAGGGCAGCTTCCAGCCCTGGCCGGAGCTCACGTGCAGCACCTCGCCGTAGAAGGTGCTGAGGATCTCCTCCTGGCCCAGGCCGAGGGCGAGCAGCAGCGTCGTCACCGGCAGCTTGCGGCGACGGTCGATGCGCACATAGACCAGGTCCTTGGCGTCGAACTCGAAGTCGAGCCAGGAACCGCGATAGGGAATGATTCGCGCCGAGAAGAGATACTTGCCGGAGCTGTGGGTCTTGCCGCGGTCGTGATCGAAGAACACGCCGGGCGACCGGTGCATCTGGCTGACGATGACCCGCTCGGTGCCGTTCACGACGAAGGTGCCGTTGTCCGTCATCAAGGGCATGTCGCCCATGTAGACGTCCTGCTCCTTGATGTCGCGAACGCTCTTCGACTCGGTTTCCTCGTCGACGTCCCAGACGATCAGCCGCAGCGTCACACGCAGCGGCGCCGCGAAGGTCAGGCCGCGCTGGTGACACTCCTCGACGTCGTATTTCGGCTCCTCGAGCTCGTACTTGACGAAGTCGAGCGCCGCACGGTCGGCGAAGTCCCGGATCGGGAAGACCGAGCTGAAGACCTCCTGAAGGCCCATGTGGTCCCGGTCGACATGTGCCACGAGCCGCTGCAAGAACGCCTCGTAGGACTGCCGCTGGACCTCGATGAGGTTGGGCATCACCGTGACCTCGGGGATGCGCCCGAAGCTCTTACGGATCCGCTTGCGGGCCTTGACCTGCTCACCCATCATTCAACCCCGCCGGTTGCGCCACCACTGCCGTGCACGCCTTCCACGGCTGTCATTTGACACGGCAAAGAAGGCGCTCCGCACGGGTATTCCCCCTGCGGACGCCTTCCCTGCACCACGAACTGCGTGACGCTCCCGCGCCGGACGGGGGCCAGCCCAACGGGCTGGCACGGCCGTCGCCGCGGGAGCGGAGAGCAGTGCTCGACGATCTTATTTGATCTCCACCGTCGCGCCGGCGCCCTCGAGCTGCGCCTTGAGCTTCGCGGCGTCGTCCTTGGAGACCGCCTCCTTGACCGCCTTCGGCGCAGCCTCGACCAGGTCCTTGGCCTCCTTGAGGCCCAGACCGGTGATCGCGCGGACCTCCTTGATCACGTTGATCTTGTTGGCACCGGCGCTGGCCAGGATCACGTCGAACTCGGTCTGCTCCTCGACCGGCGCCGCCGCGGCACCGCCGGCGGCAGCAGCGACCGCCACGGGGGCGGCAGCCGACACGCCCCACTTCTCTTCGAGCATCTTCGACAGCTCAGCCGCCTCGAGCACGGTCAGCTGCGACAGATCCTCGACAATCTTCTCCAGATTCGCCATCTCACCCTCTCCGAGAAACCCTGTTAACGAACGCCCGCCTCGCGGGACGCCACCCACGATGTCCGACTATTTCTCGCTCTCGGCATAGGCCGCCAGGACCCTGGCGACCTGGCCGCCCGGCGCCTGGAGCACACCAACGATCCGCGACAGCGGGGCGTTGATGAGGCCGATCAGCTTGCCGCGCAGCTCGTCGAGCGACGGCAGCTCGGCAAGCGCCTTGACCGCATCGGCGTCCAGCATCGTCGTGCCGAGGCCGCCGCCCACGATCTTGAGCTTGTCGTTTTTGCGCGAGAAATCGACCAGCGCCTTGGGAACCCCGACGGGCTCCGGTGCATAGGCGATGGCCGTCGGACCCTTGAACATGTCGGCGATGCCCTCATAGGGCGTCCCCGCCAGCGCACGCTTGGTCAGACGGTTCTTGGTCACCTGGAACTTGCCGCCGGCGTCACGCACGGCGCTACGCAAGGCGGTGATCTGGGGAACCGTAAGCCCCTGATAGTGCGCTACGACAACCACCTCGGTGCCACCAAACACCTCGGTGAGATCGTCGATGAGTTTAGCTTTATCGGCTCGCAGCACGATTGCCTCCGAACAGTCGCCGGCCGGCCCTGGCACGCTCGGCAGGAATGAGAATTCCGTTGCCAAGCAGTCCTTGCGAACCGACCGCACCACATTGCGGCGAGCACACAAACGACCGCCGGCGCCTCTCGGGCGCTGGCGGCGGGCATTGCGCTGGCAGATCAGGAGCCGGGAGAATAACGGCCTTCATCGCCAACGCAAGCCCTTTGTTCGTCGCACGTCGCCGCGGGTTCCTTCCCTCAGCTCACCAGGCTCGCGATCTCGAGCTTCACGCCCGGACCCATGGTGGAGCTCATGTTCGCACGCTTGAGGTAGGTCCCCTTCGCGCCGCTCGGCTTGGCCCGGTTCACCGCCTCGACCAGCGCCTTGACGTTCTCGACCAGCTTCTGCTCGTCGAAGCTCGCCTTGCCGACGCCGGCATGGATCAGACCCGCCTTCTCGACGCGGAACTGCACCTGGCCGCCCTTCACTGCCTCGACCGCCTCGCGGACGTTGGGAGTGACGGTGCCGAGCTTGGGGTTCGGCATCAGGCCGCGCGGACCGAGCACCCGGCCCAGACGGCCGACCAGCGGCATCATGTCCGGGGTGGCGATGACGCGGTCGAAGTTGATCTCGCCCGCCTGCACCTTCTCGGCCAGATCCTCGGCGCCGACGACCTCGGCACCGGCGGCCGTGGCCTCCTCTGCCTTGTCGCCACGCGCGAAGACCGCCACGCGCACCGTCTTGCCGGTGCCGTGCGGCAGATTGACCGTGCCGCGAACCATCTGGTCGGCATGACGCGGGTCGACACCCAGCGCCAGCGACACCTCGATGGTCTCGTCGAACTTGGCCTTGCAGGCCTGCCGGATCGTCTGGACCGCTTCCCCGACGGGGTAGAGCCGCTCGCGATCGACGAGGCCCTGAGCGGCCTTGAGACGCTTGCCCACCTTCGCCATCGCCTTACTCCACCACCTCGATGCCGATCGACCTGGCCGAGCCCATCAGCATGCGCACGGCACCGTCGACGTCGACCGCGTTGAGGTCCTTCATCTTGACCTCGGCGATCTCGCGAAGCTGGTCCATCGTGACCTTGCCCACCGTCGTGCCCTTGCCGACGGTCTGGCTGCCCTTCTGGATGCCGGCCGCCTTCTTGAGGAAGTAGGTCGCGGGCGGCGTCTTGGTGATGAAGGTGAAGGTGCGGTCACCGAAGGCGGTGATCACGACCGGGATCGGCATCCCGGGCTCCATACCCTGGGTGGCCGCGTTGAACTGCTTGCAGAACTCCATGATGTTGAGCCCGCGCTGACCCAGCGCGGGCCCGATCGGCGGCGAGGGATTCGCCTTGCCGGCCGGCACCTGGAGCTTGATGTAGCCAATGACCTTCTTGGCCATGCGCCGCTTCCTCCGTTTTGCGGTACAAGCGCGCCCTCGCGGACGCTCCCGCACGAGCCACCCTCCGCTTCGCCGCCGCGCAGACCCTCGAGGTCGGCGCGGCCCACTGCCGGATGCAGGGCGGCCGCTTGCCAGTGGTTGCCCCGGCGATGCGCCGGGACCGGTCGAGAAGGGACCTAGGTCCGCTCCACCTGCGAATATTCGAGCTCGACGGGAGTGGCCCGGCCAAAGATCGTGACCAGGACCTTGAGGCGCCCCTTGGCCTCGTCGATGTCCTCCACCGTTCCGTTGAACGAGGCGAACGGGCCGTCGCTGACGCGCACCTCCTCGCCGATCAGGAAGGAGATCGAGGGCTTGGGGTGCTCGATACCCTCCTTAACCTGGCTGAGGATCCGCTCCGCCTCGGCGTCGGGAATGGCCGAAGGCTTGCCGCCGGGACCGAGGAAGCCGGTGACCTTGCCGGTGTTGCGCACCAGCGACCAGGTCTCGTCGTTGAGGTCCATCTTCACCAGGACGTAGCCGGGGAAGAACTTGCGCTCGGCGGCGACCTTCTTGCCGCGACGCACCTCGACGACCTCCTCCATCGGGATCAGGACCTCCTCGAAGTGGTCGGTGAGACCCTTCTGCTCGGCCTGCTCGAGGATCGACTCCCGGACCTTCTTCTCGAAGCCCGAATAGACGTGGATGATATACCAGCGCTTGGCCATCTAGCCCCCCAGACCCAGCACGAACTTCACCGCCAGGGCGAGCAGCTGGTCGACCGCGAAGAAGAACAGCGCGGCGAGCGCCGACATCACGATCACGCTGATGGTGGTCACGGTGAGCTCCTTGCGGCTCGGCCACGTGACCTTCGCCAGCTCCTGGCGCACCTCGCGAACATACTGCGCTGGCGACGTTTTCGCCATGTTTTGGGGAACCTCGGCCGTCGTGAAAAGGGGACTGGGTCAGGTGGCAGGAGTGGAGGGGCTCGAACCCCCAACCCCCGGTTTTGGAGACCGGTGCTCTACCAGTTGAGCTACACTCCTAGACCCGTCCGACGGCCGCGACCGCCTCAGGGGGTCACGACCGGCGAAGTCCGCTCGCGGCGCAGTCGGCGCCGGGCCGGCGATCGTTCTTCAACCGCCGACGGTGCGGCCTGCATAAGCCAGTTGGGGGGCCAGCGCAAGCCCCCCGAACCGGCGTCGTACAAGCCTTATTCGATGACCTCGGCGACAACGCCGGCGCCGACGGTACGACCGCCCTCGCGGATGGCGAAGCGCAGGCCCTGCTCCATGGCGATGGGGGCAATCAGCTCCACCTCCATGGTGACGTTGTCGCCCGGCATGACCATCTCGGTGCCCTCGGGCAGCTTGATGGAGCCGGTCACGTCGGTGGTGCGGAAATAGAACTGCGGCCGATAGTTGGAGAAGAACGGCGTGTGACGGCCACCCTCCTCCTTGTTCAGCACGTAGGTCTCCGCCTTGAACTTCTTGTGCGGCGTGATCGAGCCCGGCTTGCACAGCACCTGGCCGCGCTCCACGTCGTCGCGCTTGATGCCGCGCAGCAGCAGGCCCACATTGTCGCCCGGCTGCCCGCTGTCCAGGAGCTTCCTGAACATCTCGACGCCCGTGCAGGTCGTCTTGTGGGTCGGCCGGATGCCGACGATCTCGACCTCCTCGCCCACCTTGACGATGCCGCGCTCGATGCGCCCGGTCACCACCGTGCCACGACCCGAGATCGAGAACACGTCCTCGACCGGCATCAAGAACGGCTTGTCGGTCTCACGCTCGGGCTGCGGCACGTACTCGTCCACCGCCTTCATCAGCGCCAGGATCGCGTCCTTGCCGGTCGCGTCGTCCTTGCCCTCGAGCGCTCCCAGCGCCGTGCCCTTGATGATCGGGATGTCGTCGCCGGGAAACCCGTAGGCCGACAGCAGCTCGCGAACCTCGAGCTCGACCAGCTCCAAAAGCTCCTCGTCGTCGACCATGTCGACCTTGTTGAGGAACACCACGATCGCCGGCACGCCCACCTGGCGCGCCAGCAGGATGTGCTCGCGGGTCTGCGGCATCGGGCCGTCGGCCGCCGAGACCACCAGGATCGCGCCGTCCATCTGCGCCGCCCCGGTGATCATGTTCTTCACGTAGTCCGCGTGACCCGGGCAGTCGACATGCGCGTAGTGGCGCGCCTGGGTCTGGTACTCGACATGCGACGTGTTGATCGTGATGCCGCGCGCCTTCTCTTCCGGCGCCTTGTCGATCGAGTCGTACGCCGAGAACGTCGCCCCGCCCTGCTCCGCCAACACCTTGGTGATCGCTGCCGTCAACGTCGTCTTGCCGTGATCGACGTGACCGATCGTCCCGATGTTGCAGTGCGGCTTGGTCCGCTCAAACTTCTCCTTGGCCATACCAGAGTCCTTCGGCGATGACGCGTCGCTCGCGCGGTGTCGTGGATTTTAGGGGGTATGCGGGACAGGCTCGCCCGAATGGGCCGGGCCTTGGAGCGGGTGATGGGGATCGAACCCACACCGCCAGCTTGGAAGGCTGGAGCTCTACCATTGAGCTACACCCGCGCCTTCGCTCTTCGGCCGCCTGGAGAGTGGTGGAGGGGGTAGGATTCGAACCTACGTAGACGTTCGTCGGCAGATTTACAGTCTGCTGCCTTTAACCACTCGGCCACCCCTCCGATACCGGGCACCGCCGAAATCGCGGCCGGGAATATCGCCTTTCAAAGAGGCTTGTCAACAGCTAAGCCGAACGACGTCACGCCCAGCCCGAGCAGGTCTCCCATGTCGCGCCGAAACAGCTCCCCGCGGCCCCCCGCCGCCGCCCCCCCGCAAGACCTCCGCCTCTACGGCCACCACGCGGTGGCCGCCGCGCTCGCCAATCCGGATCGGCCCTGCCGCCGGCTGCTGGCGACCAGCAACGCGCTGGAGCGCCTGGGCTCCCTCGCCCGGCGCGACGGTCTCGAGGTCCAGGCGGCCCAGCCGCGCGAGCTCGACCGGCTGGTGGCGCAGGACGCCGTGCACCAGGGCGTCGTGCTCGAGACGGAGGCGCTGCCGCCACGCCGGCTCGAGCAGGTGCTGGAGAGCCTGCCCGCGCAGGCCCTGCTGCTGGCCGTCGACCAGGTGGAGGATCCGCGCAATCTCGGCGCCCTGCTGCGCAGCGCCGCAGCCTTCGGCGTGGCGGCGGTGCTGCTGCCCGAGCGGCGCAGCGCCGTCATGGGCGCGGTCTGCGCCAAGGCCGCCTCGGGCGCCCTCGATATCGTGCCGATCGTCGAGCTCACCAACCTCGCCCGCACGCTCGAGGGACTGAAGAAAGAGGGCTTTTGGAGCCTCGGCCTCGATGCTGCCGCCGCGACCACGCTCGATGCGGCGCCGCGGCACGACCGCGCGGTGCTGGTGCTGGGTGCGGAGGGCAAAGGGCTGCGCCGCCTCGTGGCTGAATCCTGCGATCTCTCGGTGAGCCTGCCGATCTCCCCGCGCATGGAGAGCCTCAACGTCGCGGTGGCTGCAGGCATCGCCCTCTACGTTCTTGCCCCTGCGGGTAGCCGGGCATAAGGTTCGCGCGGCGCCGGCGTAGCTCAACTGGTAGAGCATCCGCCTTGTAAGCGGGAGGTTGGGGGTTCAAGTCCCTTCGCCGGCACCAGGTCAGCGATCCTTGCGCGCCGCTCCTAGAAGGGCGTGATCAGGCGCAGGACGACCTCCTCGACATCGAGGATGCCCAATACCCCATCGAGGCCACCCTCGCCCGCGCCGTCGCCGACCTCGGCCGACTCCTCGGCACGCCGCCGCTGCAGAAACGATGCGGCGAGACGCACCGCGGGCGGCTCCTCGAAGGAGGAGCGGCTCGGGCGCCGCGGTCGCGCGGCGCGGCCCGGCCCGTTCTCCCCCTCTGCTGCCAGCCGCTGCTCGCCGAGCGCCAGGTCGAGCCCGCTGACCGGCCGCCTCGACGCGGGTGCGAGCGCCAGAACCGCCGGCCGCCGCGGCGGCGCCCCTCCCTGCCACACCGAGGGCTTGCGCGGCGGCACCGCGAGCATCGTCTCGGCATCCGCCGATGCGGCCGCGCCCGGTCCCGCCACGGCGAGCCCCAAAAGCATCGGCAGAAGAAGGCGCAGGGAGCACAGACGTCGCCTGCGGAGGCCGACCGGAAGGAAGGTCTGCGATCGGAAGCATGCCATGACCTTCCATATGCCTTGGCGCCGCCCCTGGCGCCAGCCCCGGGCGCGCTCCTGCCGCAGCCGCGCCGCCGGCCCGTTGCCGCTCCGCCACGTCCCACGAGCCGGCGCCCTACCCTTGCAACGGCTGCGATGGCACGATGCGGAACCTCGGGTTGGGCATGACCGTTGCAGACATCTGGCGCAGCCGCCGGCCGGCCACCGCCCGCCCCCGACCACCGACAGTGAACAACCCGTAGGAGGTGACACGTGCGAACGAGGGTCTGGCCTCGGCTGATCTCCCGACACGTTCTGCTTCTCTTGAGCGTGCTCCTCACAGCCGGCGCCGCGATGCCGCAGCCGAACGCCGCCGAGCCCGCAGCGCAAGACGCGTTGCCCGCCGAGAATCTCGAGGCGCTCAAGGCCACGCTCGAGAACCCCGAGCAGCGCGAAGGCCTGATCCGCAGCATCGAGGCCCTTCTCGAGCTGCGCCGGGAGGCAGCGCCCGTCGCACCGGCCGAGCCGCAGACGGTGAGCGCCATGCTCATCGACGCCGCCGCGGAGACGGCGCGCCAGACACGCTCGACGCTGGCCGCCGCCACCGCCTATGTGGGCGACCTGCCGCGGATCGGCGACTGGCTCTCGGGGCTGTTCGCCGATCCAGCGGCACGCGACCGCGGCCTGGTGCTGCTGGCCTATCTGGGCGCCATCCTGGGCGCCGCGGCCATTGCCGAGGCGGTGGCCAGGAGGCTCGTTCGCCGGCCGGCCCACGCGCTCGACACGGGGCCCGGCGACTCGGTGGCGCTACGCCTGCCGCTCATCGGGCTGCGGGCCCTGCTCGATCTCGTGCCGGTGGTGGCCTTCTGGACCGCCGGCTACGCCACCTTCGTCGGGCTCGAGCCGCCCTTCTACGAGATCCGCGTGATCGGGCTCAACCTGGTCAACGCCTACGTCACGTCGCGTGCTGTGCTGGTGGTGGCACGTCGGCTCTTCGCACCTCGCTCGCCGCGCCTGCGCATCCTGCCGCTGGCCGACGACACTGCACGGCAGCTGCAGCACGCCGCGAGCCTCTTCACCAACGTCGCGGTAGGCGGCTACTTCCTGATCGAGGCCGGCCGCCTGTTCGGCCTGCCGGGCTCGGCCGCCGAGGCGCTGCTGCGGCTGCTCGGCCTCGTGCTCACGACAATGGCGGTGATCTTCATCCTGCGGCGGCGCGCCCAGGTGGCGCAGTGGCTGCGCGAATCGCCCATGGCCGTGCTGCCCAACGGGCCGCTCGGCCAGCGCCTGCGCCGCATCACCGCGACGGTCTGGCATCTCGTGGCGATCGTCTACGTGGTGCTGGTCTATGTCGTGTTCGCCTGGCGGATCGAGAACGGCGGCGTCTATCTGCTGCGCAGCACGGTGGCCTCGCTGGCGGTCCTGGTGGCGGGCTCGCTGCTCTTCGGCCTGACCGAGCGGCTGCTGCGCCGCTCGCTGCAGCCCGAGCCCGGCGCCGTGCCGCCGCGCAACGGCATGCGCGCCAGGCTGCGCGGTTATCTGCGCGAGGCGCTGAACGGGGCGCGCCTCGTGCTGGCGGCGGCGATGGTCCTGGCGATCCTGTGGATCTGGGGCGTCGACGTGGGCGCGTGGCTGACCACGCCGGCGGTCCAGCAGCTCTTGCGGATCCTCCTCACCGCGGGCATCGCCATCGGCTTTGGCGTGGTCGTCTGGGAGGCGCTGAATGCCTGGATCGAGCGCTACCTGACCCGCCTCGGCGATGGCGACGACCGGCGCTCCCGCGCTGCCCGGGCGCGCACCGTGCTGCCGCTGCTGCGCAAGGTGGTGCTCGGCGCGCTCAGCATCGTGGTCGGTCTCGTCATCCTCTCCGAGATCGGCATCGACATCGCCCCGGTGCTGGCCGGCGCCGGCGTCATAGGCCTTGCCGTCGGCTTCGGCTCCCAAAAGCTCGTCCAGGACGTCATCACCGGCGTCTTTCTCCTGCTCGAGGACGCGCTGGCGGTGGGCGACGTGGTGACGGTGGCCGGTATCGGCGGCGTGGTCGAGGACCTCTCGATCCGCACCATCCGCCTGCGCGACCTCTCGGGCGCCGTCCACACGATCCCGTTCAGCTCGGTCGACAGCGTCACCAACATGACCAAGGACTTCTCCTACTACGTGGCGAGCATCGGCGTGGCCTACCGCGAGGACACGGACGAGGTGGCGCGGGTGTGCAGCGGGATCGTCGAGGAGATGCGCGCCGAGGACGCCTACCGGTTCGACATGCTCGAGCCCCTCGAGGTGCTGGGCGTCGACGCACTCGCCGACAGCGCGGTAGTCGTCAAGGCGCGCATCAAGACCCGGCCGGGCAAGCAGTGGGGGATCGGCCGCGAGTTCAACCGCCGCATGAAGAAGCGGTTCGACGAGCTGGGCATCGAGATCCCCTTCCCGCACCTCACCGTCTATTTCGGCGAGGCCAAGGACGGCACGGCGCCGCCAGCCCACCTCGCGGTCGAGAAGCTGCCGGCGGGCATGGCGCTGCCGGCTCCCCGCGAGGGCGGCTGAGCGTCGAGAAGGCCTGCGGGAGGATAGGCGTTGCCGGTCCTCCCGCTCGCCGCCACGCCCCCGGACGCGCTCCCGAAAGCATGCAGCGGCGAGGAATGCGCGCAGGTGAAAGTACAATGCGCGCATCCTTATCATCAAATTGTCATTCCCTTGTCACACTGGCATGGTGCTTCCGGTGCGCGCCGGATTGCGGCGCGAGCAAGCCACAGGTGGAGGCAGGCAGAATGCGGGTCACGCGCAGCATCCTCGGCGGTGCAGCCGTTCTGGCACTGGTGCTCGGCTCGAGCGCGGCTGACGCCAAGACGGAGATCCAGTGGTGGCACGCCATGGGCGGGGCCCTGGGCGAGAAGGTCAACAAGATCGCCGCCGACTTCAATGCGGCGCAGGACGAGTACGAGATCAAGGCGGTCTACAAGGGCACCTATCCCGAGACCATGACGGCCGCGATCGCCGCCTTCCGCGCGCGCCAGCAGCCGCACATCGTGCAGGTCTTCGAGGTCGGCACGGCCACCATGATGGCGGCTAAGGGCGCGATCTACCCGGTGCAGCAGCTCATGGAGGAGGCCGGCGAGCCGTTCGATCCGGACGCCTATCTGGCGGCCGTCACCGGCTATTACAGCACGACCGACGGCAGGCTTCTGTCGATGCCGTTCAACAGCTCGACGCCGGTCCTCTATTACAACAAGACCGCCTTCGAGAAGGCCGGCCTCGACCCCGAGAAGGCGCCCGAGACCTGGCCCGAGATGGAGGCCGCCGCGAAGAAGCTGCAGGCGGCCGGCTATCCCTGCGGCTTCGGCACCGAGTGGCCGTCGTGGATCCAGATCGAGAACTTCTCGGCCTGGCACAACGAGCCGCTGGGCACGCTGGAGAACGGCTTCGGCGGCCTGGGCACCGAGCTGGTCTTCAACAAGACCGCCGCCGTCGACCACATCGCCAAGCTCGGCGAGTGGCAGCAGAGCAAGATCTTCGACTACGGCGGCCGTCGCAACGACGGCAATCCCAAGTTCTATAACCAGCAATGTGCGATGCAGTTCGCCTCGTCCGGCGCCTACGCCAGCATGACCGCGAACAGCAAGGACTTCGACTTCGGCATCGGCCGCCTGCCCTACTGGCCCGACGTCGAGGGCGCGCCGCAGAACTCGATCATCGGCGGCGCCACGCTGTGGGTGCTGCAGGGCCACGAGTCCGAGGAATACAAGGGGGTGGCGAAGTTCTTCACCTACCTCTCCTCGGCCGACGTGCAGGCCTGGTGGCACCAGAACACCGGCTACCTGCCGATCACCAAGGCGGCCTACGAGAAGACCAAGGCCGACGGGTTCTACGAGCAGAACCCCGGCATGGACACCGCGGTGCTGCAGATCACCAACAAGGAGCCGACGGCCAACAGCAAGGGCCTGCGGTTCGGCAGCTTCGTGCAGATCCGCGACATCATCGAGGAAGAGCTGGAGGCGGTGTTCGCCGGCAAGAAGGGCGCCCAGGAGGCGCTCGATGCCGCCGTCGCGCGCGGTAACGAGCTGATCCGTCAGTTCGAGAAGGCCAACAGCTGATCGGGCCGGCGGGCGGCAAGGAGCCGCCCGCCCTCCCCGGGTCCGGACCGCCATGCACAAGAGAGTCGTGTTCCGCGAGCGCTGGCTCGCCTATCTCCTGC
The DNA here is from genome assembly GCA_029211145.1 of Marinimicrococcus flavescens. Lineage (GTDB taxonomy): Bacteria > Pseudomonadota > Alphaproteobacteria > Geminicoccales > Geminicoccaceae > Marinimicrococcus > Marinimicrococcus flavescens. The sequence goes on along the minus strand of JARGEQ010000082.1, from coordinate 119,465 downwards.
TCGCCCCGCAGCTGGCGATCACCCTGATCTTTTTCATCTGGCCAGCCTCGCAGGCGCTCTGGCAGTCGATGCTGCAGCAGGACCCGTTCGGGCTGTCGGTCCAGTTCGTCGGCTTGGAGAATTTCGAGCGGCTGTTCGCCAACCCCGACTATCTGAATTCCCTCGAGGTCACCGCCCTTTTCAGCGCCGCGGTGGCATTCTCGGGTATCGCCATCGCCCTCCTGCTGGCGGTGATGGCCGACCGGGTGCTGCGCGCCGCGACCTTCTACAAGACCCTGCTGATCTGGCCCTATGCGGTGGCACCAGCCATCGCCGGCGTGCTGTGGCTGTTCATGTTCCACCCCACCATCGGGGTCGTCGCCTGGCTGCTGGGCAAGATCGGCTACGCCTGGAACCACCACCTCAATGGTGGGCAGGCGCTGGTGCTGGTGATCGTGGCGGCGACCTGGAAGCAGATCTCCTACAATTTCCTGTTCTTCCTCGCGGGCCTGCAGGCGATCCCCAAGTCGCTGATCGAGGCGGGCGCGATCGACGGCGCTGGGCCCGGCAAGCGTTTTTGGACCATCGTCTTCCCGCTGCTCTCGCCGACCACCTTCTTCCTTCTCGTGGTCAATGTCGTCTACGCGTTCTTCGACACGTTCGGCATCGTCCACGCGGTGACCGAGGGCGGCCCCGGGCAGGACACCACGATCCTCGTCTACAAGGTCTTCAAGGACGGCTTCATCGGCCTCGATCTCGGCGGCAGCGCCGCCCAGTCGGTGGTCCTCATGGCAATCGTCATCACGCTCACCGTGATCCAGTTCCGCTGGGTCGAGCGTCGTGTGCAGTACGGCTGAGGGTCCATGGTCGAGCATCGCCCCTTTTTGACCTTCCTCGCCCATTTCGTGCTGATCGTGGGCGTCGCCGTCACCGCCCTGCCCATCTGGATCGTGCTGGTGACCTCGACCCAGGAGGCCTCTGACGTCCTGCGCGCGCCGATCCCCATGTGGTTCGGCGACCAGGCGATCGAGAACTACAAGGCGGTCCTGGGCGTCGGGATCACCGGCTCGAGCTCCGGACCGGTCGGGCCCATGCTCTTGAACTCGCTGGTGATGGCGCTGGCGATCTCGATCGGCAAGATCGCCATCTCGCTGCTGTCCGCCTTCGCCATCGTCTATTTCCGCTTCCCCGGCCGCATGCTTGCGTTCTGGACGATCTTCGTCACGCTGATGCTGCCCGTCGAGGTGCGGATCCTGCCGACCTTCGAGGTGGTGGCCGGCCTCCATCTGCTCAATTCCTACGCCGGCCTCACCATTCCGCTGATCGCCTCGGCGACCGCCACCTTCCTGTTCCGGCAGTTCTTCCTCACGGTCCCCGACGAGCTCACCGAGGCCGCCCGGGTCGACGGCGCCGGCGCCCTGAAGTTCTTCAAGGACATCCTGCTGCCGCTCTCGCGCACCAACATCGCGGCACTCTTCGTGATCCTCTTCATCTACGGCTGGAACCAGTATCTCTGGCCGCTGCTCGTCACCACCGACGAGAGCTACTACACGGTCGTCATGTCCATTCAGCGGATGATCCAGGCCGCCGACGCCGCGCCGGAATGGCACCACATCGCCGCCGTGGCGATGCTCGCCCTGATGCCGCCGGTCCTCGTGGTGGTGCTCATGCAGCGCTGGTTCGTGCGCGGCCTCATCGAAACGGAAAAGTGAGACCATGGCCGAGGTAAGCGTCGACAACGTCAAGAAGAGCTTCGGGCGGGTAGAGATCCTCAAGGGCGTCTCGGTCGACATCGCCGATGGCGAGATGATGGTGATCCTCGGCCCCTCGGGCTGCGGCAAGTCCACCCTGCTGCGGCTGGTGGCCGGTCTCGAGCAGATCACCGAGGGCAGCATCCGTATCGGCGATCGCGTGGTCAACGATCTGGAGCCCAAGGACCGCGACATCGCGATGGTCTTCCAGAACTACGCGCTCTACCCGCACATGAACGTCTTCGACAACATGGCCTACGGCCTGCGGAATCGCCGCGTGCCGAAGCCCGACATCGACCGGCGGGTGCGCGAGGCGGCGCAGATCCTGGGCCTGGGCGAGCTGCTCGAGCGCAAGCCGCGCCAGCTCTCCGGCGGCCAGCGCCAGCGCGTCGCGATGGGCCGCGCCATCGTGCGCGAGCCGGCGGTGTTCCTCTTCGACGAGCCGCTCTCCAACCTCGACGCCAAGCTGCGGGTCCAGATGCGCCACGAGCTGCGCGAGCTCCAGGAGCGGCTGCGCACGACCGGCGTCTACGTCACCCACGACCAGGTCGAGGCGATGACCCTGGGCGACCGGCTGATGGTGCTCAATGCCGGAAACGTCGAGCAGCTCGGCGCCCCCCTCGAGGTCTACGCCCGACCGGCCAGCATTTTCGTCGCCGGCTTCATCGGCTCGCCGGCAATGAACTTCCTCGATGCGCGCATCGCCGCCGATGGCGCCACGGTGACGGTCGGCGAGAGCCATCTGGCGCTGGCCGAGACCCGGCCCGATCTCGCCGGCAGGCCGGTGACCCTGGGCCTCCGCCCAGAGCATCTGCGCACCGGCGGCGCCGCCCAGCTCGAGCTCGTGGTGGAATGGGTGGAGCCGCTCGGCGCCGATACGGTCGTGCATGGCAGGCTCGGCCACGGCGAAGCGCTTTCGGTCCGGCTCGAGGGCGAGCGCCAGCCCTCCGAGGGCGACCGTCTGACGCTGGAGATCGCGCCACGCGATCTTCATCTCTTCGATCCCGCGTCCGGCCGCCGGATTCGCGGCCTGTGACCGATTGGGGGCCTTGCGTCGTGCCGCCTTCTCCATCACACAAGCGCTGAAGGAGGCCCCGCTCGCGCGGTGACGCCTCCCCGCCGCTTCGCAGGACGGGGCCGGCGCAACGACAACGGGCGCGCGGCCAGTACTGACTAATTGACAGCGCCCGACGATGAGGAAACCATTGGTTGCATACGGAGCACCTGCTCCGGTGCATCAGCCTCAAGCGGAGAGGAGGCATGCCCGAAGCGGTGACGCTCCACGAGGAGCGTGACAGGGCGGATACATCCGCACGCCGCCACCGGCCCGGCCCGGCGCCGGCCGTGGCGCTCAAGCGGCGCATCATGGCGCTCGTTCCCCGGCGGCCCCTGGCTGTCGGTCTGGTCTCTGCAGTGGCCGCCGCCGCCATCCTCGCAACCTTCGCGGCGCAGCAGCGCCTGGCGGAGGATACGAGGCGGGCGCGGCTCTATGCGCAGGCTTTGGCCCAGTCGGAACGGGTGATCGAGGAGCTGCGCGCCGGCAAGGCTGCGCTGGCCGAGAACGGCAGGGTGCGGCTTGCGCAGCTCGAGCAGGAGCTCGAGAGCAAAGATGCGGCGCTCGCCCAGGTGGAGCGCGACCGCGAGGCGCTCGAGCGGCGGCTGGCGGCGGCGAGGCGCGAGCGCGACGAGGCTGTGGCTCTCGGCCGCACCCTCAACCAGCGTCTGGCAGCGCTCGAGCAGCGCGCCGAGCAGCTTGCCCAGGTCCTGGATCTCGCCTCCACCGGCATGCGGCGCTGGGCTGGCGGCCCGCTCGAGGAATTCGAGGCGCTGCTGGCCGAGGCCGGCCTGGACCTGGCCGATCTGGTCGAGCGGGCCTCCGAGCTGTCGGAGCGTGAAGCTGGCCAGGGCGGCCCGCTGGAGCTGCTCGGCGAGGAGCCGTCGCTGGAGCTTGCCGCCCTCGAGCCGACCCATCGCGTGCTCGAGGATCTCAAGCGTCTCGACACCACGCGCCGCCTGCTCAAGGCCATGCCCCTCGCCGCTCCGCTCGAGACCTACACCGTCACGAGCGAGTTCGGCGTACGCAGCGACCCCCTGACCGGCGGTCGGGCGGTGCATCGTGGCCTGGATCTGACCGGGCCGCGTGGTACGGAGATCCTCGCGCCCGCAGCAGGACGGGTAATCTCGGCCGGCCGCTCCGGAGCCTACGGGATCAGGATCGAGATCGACCACGGTATGGGCATCGTCACGCGCTATGCCCATCTCAGGAAGGCCTTGGTGAAGGCCGGCGACGTGGTCGAGCCCGGCACGGTCCTGGGCGTGATCGGCAGCACCGGACGCAGCACCGGCCGTCATCTGCACTACGAGGTACTGATGGACGGCAAGGAGATCGATCCCGCAGCGCTGATCGAGGCCGGCCGCAAGCTCGGCACCACGCTGGGCGGCTGAGCCGTGGCCGGGCTTGGCGGATGCCGGCCGGGGCACCACATGGCAGCACGACGCCCATCTTTCGAGCCGGGGACATGGACGAGGTCACGGGGCTGGCGCTGGCGGGCGCGCTGATCGGCCTGCTCTACGGCGCCACGGTGCAGCGCAGCCATTTTTGCATCATGGGAGCGATCAGCGACGTCGCGCTGTTCGGCAGCACGCGCCGGCTGCGCTCGTGGCTGCTGGCGATCGGCCTCGCCATGGCCGGGACCCAGGCGTTTGCCCTGGCGGGGCTCGCTGCCCCCTCGCGCAGCGTCTATCTGAGCAGCGGCGCGCCCTGGCTGGCGCTTCTGCTGGGCGGGCTGATGTTCGGCTTCGGGATGGTGCTGGCGGGTGGCTGCGCCAGCCGCAATCTGGTGCGGGTCGGCGGAGGCAGCCTCAAGGCGCTGCTCGTCGTCGTGGTGCTCGCTGTGGCGGCGCTCGCCACGGCAACCGGCCTGCTGTCTGTTCTCGGACCCGCTCTCGCGGCCGCCGACCTGCCCGGTGCCGGGCTCGCTGTCTCCCCGGGCGGACTGCTTGTCGAGGCTGGCAGCGCCGCAGCGAGGCTCGTCGACGGACTCGCGGGCATCGGCATCGGCGTGGCGCTGGTCGCCTGGTGCCTGGCGAGCAGGACCTTCCGGCGCTCGCCCCGGGAGCTCTGGGCGGGTGTCGCGATCGGGCTGCTGGCCTGCGCCGCGTGGCTCGCCGCCAGCCTCGCCCCGGCCGGCGGACCGCTCTTCGGCCTGACCTTCGTGGAGCCTGCCGGCGGCATCCTGACCCTTCTCCTGACCGGCACGGGTACCGGTGTCTTCGGCATGGCGGCCCTGCTCGGCACCCTCGCCGGGGCGGCAGGGGCCGCACGCGCGGCGGGGCGCTTCCGGGTGGAACGCTTCGCCGATCGCGCCGATCTCGCGCGCCACGTCACAGGCGCCGTCCTGATGGGCGTGGGCGGGATCCTGGCCCTGGGCTGCACCATTGGCCAGGGAGTGAGCGGCCTCGCCACCCTGGCGCTGGGCTCGGCGCTTGCTACGGCCGCCATCGTGGCGGGCGCCTTGTGGGCGTTGCGCTGGCTCGAGACGGGCCACCTGCTGCCGCTGCGTGCGGCAGCGCCGCAGGGCTGACCCGCCCCCCCGGGGCCCGGCGGCCTGCCAAGCTTGAATTGACCTGTGCCGAAGCATGGTGTTCTCCTGTCGGCAACGTCCGGGAGTATCGTTGGCCGTTCAGGCACCGCTCAGGGAGCGACGGCGTGGACCTCGAGAAGCTGCATGCGAACGCGGAGGCGGCGAGTCGGCTGCTCAAGGCGATGTGCAACGGCCATCGCCTGCTCATCCTATGCCAGCTCGGGCAGAAAGAGCTGTGCGTCACCGAGCTCGTCAACATCGTGGGCCTCAGCCAGTCTGCGCTCTCCCAGCATCTCGCTCGCCTGCGGCGCGACGGCCTCGTGGCGACCAGGCGCGACGCCCAGACGATCTACTACCGGCTGGCCTCGCGGGAGGCCGAGGCGCTGATCGCCACCCTCTACGAGCTCTACTGCGGGCCGGCGCAGGCGGGATCCGGCGAGCCGGCCGCCCCGCGCAACGACACCCGCGCTGCCTGAGGTCCGTTGATGCAGACACCGTGGCGGCGGCTTCTCGGTACAGCCCTCCTCCTCGCGGCGCTGGCGGTGCCAGCCCGGCCGCAGGCGGCGAGCGGCTTCGTGGCCGACCTGTCGCATCACCTGATCGCCATCACGACGGCCTTCTCGGGCACCGAGGTGCTGCTGTTCGGCGCGCTGGAGAACCCCTCCAGCGACGTGGTGGTGATCGTCCGCGGCCCGCTGCGCGAGCAGACCGTGCGGCGGCGCAGCAGGTTGGCGTTCATGTGGATCGGCAAGGCCGACCTGCGCTTCCGCAACGTTCCCGAATTCTACGCCGTGGCCGCGAGCAGGCCGCTGGACGAGATCGCCTCCGAGGGCGAGTTGGCGCGCCAGCAGATCGGCGCGCGCAATCTGGTGCTGGAGCCGATCGGCGCAGCGGGCCTCGCCAGGGAGGAAATCGACGAGTTCCGCGCCGCCCTGGTCCGCAACAAGCGCCGCGCCGGCCTCTATTACGACCGGGTCGCCAAGATCTCCTTCCTGGGCGGCAAGCTTTTCCGCACGACCCTCGACTTCCCCGGCAACGTGCCGCCCGGCAACTACCAGGTGCAGGTGCTCGAGCTGCGCGACGGAATCGTGCAGAGTGCCCAGACCAGCGGGCTGGTGATCTCCAAGATCGGACTCGAGGCCGAGATCTACGATCTCGCCCACAAGGACGCGCCGATCTACGCGATGGCCTCCATCCTGCTCGCGGTGGCCGCCGGCTGGACCGCGAGCGCGGCATTCCGGAAGCGATAGCCATGAGCGAGAAGCCTCAGGCCCCCGAGAAGGACGGCGAGCCCGCGCCGGCACCGCGCACCGAGCGCGTGTTCCTCGTGGTCGTCGACGAGACCGAGGAGATGCGCCAGGCGCTGCGCTTTGCCTGCCGCAGGGCTCAGCACACCCAAGGCCGGGTGGCGCTGCTCTATGTCATCGAGCCGGTCGAGTTCCAGCACTGGCTGGGGGTCGGGCGGGTGATGGAGGAGGAGGCCCGCGCGGCCGCCGAGCAGCGGCTGCACACGCTTTCGGCCGAGGTCTTCGCCCAGACGGGCACCATGCCGACGCTGCACATCCGCGAGGGCGACCGGGCCGAGCAGCTGGCCCGGCTGATCCAGGAGGACACCAGCATCTCCCTGCTGGTGCTGGCGACGGCCAGCGGCTCGAGCAATCCCGGGCCGCTGGTCACCTATCTCATCGGCAATCTGGGGCGCAAGATCCGCATCCCCGTGACGCTGGTACCGGGCGAGCTCTCGGCCGAGGAAATCGACTCGGTGAGCTGACCGGCGCCAGCCCTTTCACGGGTGCTGGTCGCCGCCGTCGAGGGTCAGGAGCGAGAGGTAGAGGTCCGGCCGCCGGTCACGGAACAGGCCCCAGCTCGCACGCTCGCCGGCGAGCTGGTCGAGGTCGAACTCGGCCGTCAGCACGGCCTCGCCCGAGCGTCCCGCCTCGGCCACCATCGCGCCCTTGCCGTCGGCGATGAAGGAGCTGCCGTAGAACGTGGTGGTGCAGCTGTCGCCCTCCTCCACGCCGAAACGGTTGGCGGCAATGAGCGGCATCATGTTGGCGCCGGCGTGCCCCTGCATCACCCGCTGCCAGTGGTCCTTGCTGTCGTAGGACGGGTCCTGCGGCTCCGAGCCGATGGCGGTCGGAAAAAACAGCACCTCCGCGCCCATCAGCGCCATCGAGCGGGCTGTCTCGGGAAACCACTGGTCCCAGCAGATGCCCACCCCGATACAGGCGTGGCGGGTCTGCCAGACCTGGAAGCCGGTATCGCCGGGGTTGAAGTAGAACTTCTCCTGGTAACCGGGCCCGTCCGGGATGTGGCTCTTGCGGTAGGCCCCCAGCACGCGGCCGTCGGCATCGATGATGGCGATCGAGTTGTAGTAGGCGTTGTTGGCGCGCTCGAAGAAGCTCACCGGCAGCACCACGCCCAACTCGGCCGCGAGCCGGCTCATGCGCGCCAGAAGCGGGTTGCCCTCGTAGGGCTGCGCCAGGGAGAAGTAGGAGGCCTTCTGGTCCTTGCAGAAATAGGGTGTCTCGAACAGTTCGGGCAGCAGCACGATCTGTGCCCCCTGCGCCGCGGCTTCCCGCACCAGACGCTCCGCGCAGGCGACGTTGCGATCACGGTCCCACTCACAAGCCATCTGCAACGAAGCGACCTTGAGCTGGCGCATGGTCTCCTTCCCCAAAGCTGTGACGGGCCTACTATGCACGGCGCGTCCCGGTTGTCCCGCCCAAAAGCCCCGCCGGCGGTCTCGGCCCCTCCATGGCCTTAGCCGCCCCCACCCGCCTTGCCAAGCTGGCGCGGGCAGCGGCACAGTGACCGCACGGACAGGAGAAGCCGGCCGGGAGGGGCGGAGGATGATCGTGGATTGCGTGCTCGAGGCCCGCGCGGCTCTGGGTGAAGGACCGCTCTGGCACCCGGGCGAGCAGGCGCTCTACTGGATCGACATCAAGGCGCCGGCGCTGCACCGCCTCGACCCGGCGAGCGGACGGGAGAAGCACTGGCCGCTGCCCGAGGCAATCGGCAGCTTCTGCTTCCGCGAGGCCGGCGGCCTCGTCCTGGCGCTCCGCTCCGGCCTTGCCTTCCTCGACCCGGAGAGCGGCGGGATCACGCCCGTCGCCAGGCCCGACGAGCCTCCCGGCAACCGCTTCAATGACGGCAAGTGCGACCGCGCCGGGCGCTTCTTCGCGGGCACCATGGACGATGCCGAAACGGCCTGCAGCGGCGCTCTCTACCGGCTCGACCCCGACCGTTCCCTGCACAGGATCCGCAGCGATGTCTACATCAGCAACGGCCTGGGCTGGAGCACCGACGACAGGGTAATGTACTTCACCGACAGCCCGCGCCAGGTGATCTGGGCCTACGACTACGATATCGTCACCGGAAGAACCGCAAACGAGCGGGTGTTCGCCCGCATTGCCGAGGATGCGGGCTACCCGGACGGGCTGTGCGTCGACGCCGAGGACCATGTCTGGAGCGCTCACTGGGACGGCGCGCGGCTGACCCGGTGGCGGCCGGACGGCAGCATCGAGCGCGTCGTGCCGATGCCGGTGCCGCGCCCCACCTCCTGCTGCTTTGGCGGCCCTGACCTCGCCACCCTCTACGTCACCTCGGCGCGCACCGGCCTCGACGAGCGGGCGCTGGCCGCAGCCCCGCTCGCGGGCGGCGTGTTCGCCCTCGAGCCAGGGGTGCGCGGCCAGCCCACCGCCTTCTTCGCCGGCTAGCACGTCAGGTGATGTGGGCGCCGCGGGTCTCCACATAGACCGCATAGAGCGACTGGCTGGCGGTCATGAACAGCCGGTTGCGCTTGGTGCCGCCGAAGCAGACATTGGCGCAGATCTCCGGCAGGCGGATCTGGCCGATCCGCACGCCGTCGGGGGCGAAGACATGGACCCCGTCATAGCCCTCGCCGACCCAGCCGGCGCTCGACCAGACGTTCCCCTCCTCGTCGCAGCGGATTCCGTCGGCGAACCCCGACTTCCCGTCCAGTTCCATGCTGGCGAAGGTCCGCGGGTTCTTCAGCGTCTCGCCCTCGATCTCGTACTGCCAGATGATGTTCTTGGCCTCTGGATAGTGCGAGGCGCCCGTGTCGGCGACGTACATCTTCTTGTAGTCGGGGCTGAAGCAGATCCCGTTGGGCTTGAACGGATCGTCGGCCACCTTGGTGACCTTTCCGGTCTTGCCGTCGATCCGGTAGACCGCCTCCTTCATGAAGGGCTGCGGCGAGGAGGCCGCCTCGTCCCAACGCCGCCCCTCGTAGTTCATCAGCGCGCCATAGCCCGGGTCGGTAAACCATAGCGAGCCGTCCTCGGGATGGACCACGCCATCATTGGGGGCATTGAAAGGCTTGCCCTCGTGATTGCGGTCGGCCAGCACAGTGACGGTACCGTCATACTCGTAGCGGACCACGCGGCGGGTCAGGTGCTCGAACGAGATCTGCCGCCCCTGGAAGTCGAACGTGTTGCCGTTGCTGTTGTTGGAGGGGTAGCGGAACTGCTCGGAGACGTGGCCGTCCTCCTCGGCGAGCCGCAGCTGCCGGTTGTTGGGGATGTCGGACCAGACGAGATAGCGCCCCACGCCGTTCCAGGCCGGTCCTTCCGCCCACAGCGTTCCCGTGTGCAGGCGCATGATCGGCGTGTTGCCGAGCTTGGATTTGAAGCGCTTGTCGAGAACCACGATGTCCGGATCGGGATAGCGCGACGGCGGGGCGCCGGGCCCGTACTCGCGGGCATCCGCCCCCTTCGCAAGGCCAGCCGCCGCCGCGGCGGCCGCGGCGGTCGAGAGGAAGCCGCGTCTCGTGGCGCCTGCCCCGTCCCGGGGCCGCGCGAGATCGATGAAGCGGTGCAGTTGCACGCGTGCCATTGAACCTCCCCGAAAGCCGGCCTTGTCCTTGCTGCTGATCGCGTGCACCGGCCGGCAGCGCTCGCGACCACGGCACCCTGCATGAGAAAGTGCCTGAGCATGAAGTGTGCGGTTGTCCACGCCCGGGGGCAAGGCGGCTGCGTGCATGGCGGAGCCGCGCTGCCGGCGGGATGATCCAGCGGGAGAATGCCGGCGTACCTATCAGACCGATGCGCAAGAGGTCGCAGCGGTGGTGCTCGCCGGTCGCGACTCCCCCACGGGCCGGCGGGCGCCTCCCCGATGACAGCAGGGAGCGGAACTCTTGCGCATCGCCATCGTCGGAGCGGGCATCTCGGGGCTCGGCGCCGCCCGCCTGCTCCATCGCCGTCACCAGGTGACGATCTTCGAGGCGGAGCCGCGAGCCGGCGGCCACAGCCACACCGTGACCGTGGCGGCCAACAGCCGCCGGGTGCTGGTCGACACCGGCTTCATCGTCTACAACGAGATCAACTATCCGAGCCTCACCCGCCTCTTTCGTGAGCTGGACGTGCCGACCCGGGAGAGCGACATGTCGCTCGCGGTCAGCGTCGGCGATGGGGCCTTCGAGTATGCCGGAAGCTCCGCCGGCGCCCTTTTCGGGCAGCGCCGCAATCTGGCGCGCCCCCGCTTCCTGCGCATGCTCCTCGACATCCCGCGCTTCAATCGCGACGCCCGCCGCTTCCTGGCCTCGGGCCGGGACGACGGCCGCACCATCGGCCATTTCGTGCAACCCTACGGCCGACTGTTTCGCGAGGCCTATCTGGTGCCCATGGCAGCGGCCATCTGGTCGGCCCCCTGCAGTACGATCCTGGATTTCCCGGCCCGCCGGTTCCTCACCTTCTTCGACAATCACGGCCTGCTGAGTGTCGCCGGCCAGCATCGCTGGCGCACCGTAAGCGGCGGCTCCAGGGTCTATGTCGAGCGCCTCGTGACGCCGATGGCGGGCAGCCTGCGGCTGGCCACTCCGGTCCGGGCGATTCGCCGGACGGGTGCCGGCGTCGAGATCGTGACGCAGGGCGGCGCGCATGCCTCCTTCGACCAGGTGCTGCTCGCCACCCACGCCGACCAGAGCCTCCGTCTGCTGAGCAATGCCACCCCGAGCGAGCGGGCCATTTTGGGGGCGATCTCCTACCGACCGAACCGCGTAGTGCTTCACAGCGATCCTTCCTTGATGCCGCGGCGACGCCGCCTGTGGTCGAGCTGGAACTACATGGCGCGCAGCCGGGCGCTCGGCACCGAGGCAGTCTCCGTCACCTACTGGATGAACCGTCTCCAGGGCATCGACCCGGACATTCCGCTCTTCGTGTCGGTCAACCCGCTGCGCGAGCCCGACCCGGCGCTCGCGCACCGCGAGCTGAGCTACGCCCACCCCATGCTGGACGAGGCGGCTGCTGCGGCACAAACGCGGATCGGCTCGATCCAGGGCGCCGGCGGCGTCTGGCTCGCCGGCGCCTGGCTGGGCAACGGGTTCCACGAGGACGGCCTCGCCTCGGGCATCGCAGCGGCGGAGGCTATCGAGGCTGCCGCCGTCACCACCGGCGCCGGGGGCGGCCTCCCCGACCGCGCCGCAGCCTTGCCTGCCTGAGATGGCGCTGCGCTCCTGCCTTTATCGCGGCACCGTCATGCACCACCGGCTGCGGCCGGTGCCGCACCGCTTCACCTACCGCGTGTTCTCGCTGTTCCTCGATCTCGACGAAGTCCCCGAACTCGACCGGCGGCTGCGGCTGCTCTCCTTCGAACGCTTCAATCTCGCGAGCTTCATGGCGCGCGATCATGGGCCTCGCGACGGCAGCCCGCTGCGCCCCTGGGTCCTGGAGCGGCTGGCCGAGCACGGGATCCGCCCTGCTGTCCCCCGGATCCGCCTGCTCTGCTTCCCGCGCCTGCTGGGCTATGTCTTCAACCCGCTCAGCATCTACTTCGTCCACGAGGGCGAGCGGCTGGCGGCACTCGTCTACGAGGTCAAGAACACGTTCGGCGGCCAGCACGTCTATGTAGCCGCCCCCGGCGAGCCCGGCATCGACGGGCGGATCGCCGCCCATGAGGTCGACAAGGCCTTCCACGTCTCGCCGTTCGTGCCGATGCGGGCGCGCTACCGCTTCCTCCTCGCGTCGCCCGGCGAGCGGCTCTCGGTGGTGATCCGCGAGAGCGACCAGGAGGGACCGCTGCTCGTCGCCAGCCACACTGCCGACCGGTTCCCGCTTACCGACAAGAACCTGCTGACCTGCCTCGCCGGCAATTTTTTCATGACGCTCAAGATCATCGCCGGCATTCATGTGGAAGCCCTGCGGCTGTGGCGCAAAGGCGTGCCGGTGCAGACACGCGAGAAAAGGGAGGCGCCTGCTGCGGGTCCGGTGAGTTCAGCAGGATCGGACAGCCGATGACCCAGCCACCATCGCTCCACGACACCCCCGTCGCCGGCAGCGCCGTGCTCGGCCGCCTCTCGCCCTCGCTGGCACTGATCGCGCGGCTGGCCGGCCGCCTGCGCCGTGGCACGCTTCACCTGAACCTGCCGGGCCGCCCGACGATCACCTGCCGGGGCAGCGAGAACGGACCGGAGGCCGATCTCACCATCCACAGCGGCAGGCTGGCGCGCCGCTACTTCCTGCACGGCAGCGTGGGCGTAGCGGACGCCTATGTTGCCGGCGAGTGGGAGACCAGCGACCTGCCGGCCCTCCTCGAGCTTTTCGACCGCAACCACGAGGCCTGGGAGAGCGGCTATTACGGCAGCATCGCAAGCCGCGCCCTGCGCCGCCTCGGCCACCGTCTGCGCGACAACACCCGGGAAGGCAGCCGGCGCAACATCCACGCCCACTACGACCTGGGCAACGAGTTCTTCGGGGCCTGGCTCGACCGCGAGATGCTCTATTCGGCGGCGCTGTTCGAGGAGGGCGCGCAGGATCTCGACGCCGCCCAGGCGGCCAAGTGCCGGCGGCTGGCGCGCATGATCGGCCTCGAGCCCGGCCATCGGCTCCTCGAGATCGGCAGCGGCTGGGGCGCCTTTGCCTGCATGGCGGCCCGCGAGTTCGGAGCCAGGGTCACCAGCATCACGATCTCTCGCGCCCAGGCCGAGCTCGCGCGCGAGCGGGTGCGCGAGGCCGGGCTCGAGGGGCAGGTCGAGATCCGCCTGCAGGACTATCGCGACATCGAGGAGAGCTTCGACCGGATCGCCTCCATCGAGATGTTCGAGGCGGTGGGCGAACGCCACTGGCCCGACTTCTTCGGCAAGCTGCGAGGCTGTCTGGCACCCGGCGGCCGCATCGGCCTCCAGCTCATCACCATCGCCGACCCCTACTTCCATGCCTATCGGCGCAGCCCCGACTTCATCCAGCGCTACATCTTTCCCGGCGGCATGCTGCCCTCGCCCTCGGTCCTGGCGCATCACTATGCCCGCGCCGGCCTCAAGGAGACGGCGCTTCATGCCTTCGCCCACGATTACGCCCGCACGCTCGCCATCTGGCGCGAGCGTTTCGAGCGGGCCTGGCCGCACATCACCGGCCAGGGTTTCGACGAGCGCTTCCGGCGGCTGTGGCGCTATTATCTCGCCTATTGCGAGGCGGGCTTTCGCAGCGGCTCGATCGATGTCCGCCAGACCGTCCTCGAACGTTCCTGAGGGCGGGCGCCTGCCGGCAGCCCGGCTCGCCGCCTATGGCGCGCTGGGGCTGCCGCTGGCGGCCCTCAACCTGCCTCTCTACGTCTACCTCCCCACCTTCTACGCCACCGAGGTCGGCCTCGGCATGGGCACCGTCGGCACCGTCCTGCTGGCCGCCCGGCTGCTCGATGTCATCTCCGACCCGCTTTTGGGCGAGCTCTGCGACCGGACCCGCTCGCGCTTCGGCCAGCGGCGGCCGTGGCTGGTAGCGGCGGCCCCGGTCGTGGCCCTGACCACCTGGATGCTGTTCCTCCCGGGCGACGGCGCCGGCGCGCTGCACCTCTTGGCGTGGAGCGGGCTCGCCTATCTCGCCTGGACGATGATGCTGCTGGCCTACACCGCCTGGGGCGCCGAGCTGTCGGCCGACTATCACGAGCGTACCCGCATAGCGGTCGCCCGCGAGGCCTGTGTCATCCTGGGCATTCTCGTGGCGGCGGCGCTACCGGTGGCGGCCGGCCTCGAGCCCGCCTCGCGAGCGTCGCTGTCCCTGCTGTTCTGGAGCACGGCGGGGCTTCTCGCGGTTACCGTGGCGGTGGCCGTCCTCTTCGTGGGCGAGCCCGACCGGGTCCGCCAGGAGCCGCTCCGGGCGCGCGAGGCGCTGGCACTGCTGGCCGCCAACCGTCCGTTCCGCCGCCTGCTCCTGGCCTATCTCCTCAACGGGCTGGCGGGCGGCCTGCCGGCCACCCTGTTCTTGCTGTTCACCATCCATGTGCTCCTGGCACCGGCGGCTGCCGGTCCGCTGCTGCTGGCCTATTTCGCCAGCGGCGTGGCGGCGGCACCGCTCTGGCTGCTGCTCAGCCGGCGGATCGGCAAGCACCGCGCCTGGGCGGCCTCGATGGGCTGGGCCTGCGCGATCTTCATCTGGGTGCCGCTGCTGGGGCCGGGCGATCTTGCGGCGTTCGCGGCGATCTGCCTGCTCTCGGGTGCCAGCCTCGGCGCCGACCTGGCGCTGCCGGCGGCGATGCAGGCCGACGTGGTCGACCTCGACCGGGCCCGGAGCGGCAGGCGTCGCACCGGCCTGTTCTTCGCCATCTGGAGCATGGCCACCAAGCTGGCTCTGGCCGGCGCCGTGGGCATCGCCTTCCCGGTTCTGGCCTTCCTGGGCTTCAGCCCGGAGGCGGTGCCCGGCGAGGCGCAAGGGCTCTTCGGCCTTTCGGCCCTCTACGGCCTGGCGCCGGTGCTCTTCAAGCTGACGGCGATCCCGCTGGTCTGGCGCTTCGAGCTCGACGCCAGCCACCAGGCGGCCCTGCGCCTGCACATCGGGCAGACGACACGGAAAGGCTGAGACGATGCGGCGCCTGGTTCTTCTCCTCCTGCTTCTCAGCGGATGCTCGACCATGGATCTGGCCGACTATGCCGGCACGCAGCCCGCCTTCGCGCCCGAGCGCTACTTCCTCGGAGAAACGCGGGCCTGGGGCTTTTTTGCGGACCGCTTCGGCAAGGTGCGCCGCGAGTTCACGGTCGACATCACCGGCAGCCTCGAGGACGGCCTGCTGACCCTCGACGAGCGTTTCATGTACGCCGACGGCGAGCGCCAGCAGCGCATCTGGAAGATCCGCCGGCAGGACGACGGGACGTACGAGGGCCGTGCCGGCGACATTGTCGGCATCGCGGAGGGGCGCACGGCCGGTCGCGCCATGAACTGGATCTACGATTTCGAGCTGCCGGTGGGTGGCTCCCTCTGGCAGGTCCGCTTCGACGACTGGATGATCCTCCAGGACGAGCGCGTCATGCTCAACCGCACCAGCATCTCGAAATTCGGCATCGAGCTGGGTACGGTGGTGATCTTCTTCCTGCGGGAATCACCCCTCGAAGGCGAACCGGCCGCGAATGCGGCGCAGCACCTCGCCCACTAGCGGCAGGCGCTCGTAGACCTGGCCGGCGGCATCCCAGTGGTCGCGATGCTCCGCCACCAGACCGTCCGGCGCCAGGATGATCTCGCTCATCCCCTCGATGCGCAGCGGCCCGACCCGCCGCACCATGCAGGTAAAGCGCCAGCGGGCGAGAATGGTATCGCCGGTGCGGGCATGGCAAAGGACGGTGAAGGCCGCGGTCGGCGCCTTCTCGAACATGTGGTCGAGCATCGCCACGACCCGCTCGACGCCCCGGATGTCGTTGAACGGGTCGCGAAAGCGCATGTCAGGGCGTGCCAGCGCGTGCAGGCGGCCGGTGGTCTCCGGCCGCAGCTCGTCCCAGAAGCCGAGATAGCCCGCAGCCTCGCCGCTCACGCTCGGGTGCTCCGCGCCACCAGCGGGAAATAGAGCCGGTAGGGCATGACGCGCATCAGCTTCATGATGGCGACGAAGGTCCTGGGGAACGCGATCTCGAAGGAGCTGCGATGGAGCCCCCGCATGATCGCCGCTGCCGCCTCCTCCGGCTCGACCAGGAAGGGCATGGCGAACTCGTTGCGGTCGGTGAGCGGCGTGCGCACGAAGCCCGGCTGCACGAGCTGCAGTCGCACCCCGTGGCGGTCGAGGTCGAACTTGAGGGCCTCGGTCATGTTGGTGAGTGCTGCCTTGCTGGCGCCGTAATAGGCGGCGGTCGGCAGGCCGCGATAGGCGGCGAGCGAGCCCACCACGGCGATGTGGCCCGCCTTGCGTGCCGTCATCCGCGGTATCAGCGCCTCGAGGCAGTGCGCCGTGCCGAAGAGGTTGAGCTCGACCAGCGCGCGCAGCTCGTCGGTCCGGAAGTCCTCCGCACCAACCGGGCGATGCGTCCCCGCATTGAGGATGGCCAGGTCGATGGGGCCGATCTCCTCCTCGATCCCCGCCACGCTCGCCCCCGCCGCCTCCTGGTCGGTGACGTCGAGCTGCCAGGGGATCATGCCGGTGGCATCCGCCAGCTCCTCGAGGCGATCAGCCGTGCGGGCGCTGCCGATGACCTGGTCGCCCCGCTCGCGCATGCGCCGCACCAGTGCGGCACCGATCCCCTGGCTCGCGCCGGTGATCCAGACGCGCCGCGTCATGGCCGGCTCCAGGGCTCGAGCCCCTCGAGAAACGCCCTGCTGTCGGCCCGGATCGCCTTGAGCCGCTCCTTGGGGAGCCGGTCGAGTGTGGCGTAGGCGTTGCGCAGGCGCGGGTTGCCGCCGAGTGCCTTGCGGTTCTCCACGAGGAAGTTCCAGTAGAGATAGTTGAAGGGGCAGGCCCCGGGCCCGTTCTTCCTGCGAACGTCAAAGCGGCAGGAGGCGCAGAAATCCGACATCCGGCGGATGTAGGCGCCGCTCGCGGCGTAGGGCTTGGAGCCCAGGAGCCCGCCGTCGGCGTGGAGCGCCATCCCCAGCGTGTTGGGCAGCTCCACCCACTCGACCGCGTCGGCATAGACCGCGAGATACCATTCACACACCTCCTGCGGATCAACGCCGGCGAGCAGCGCGAAGTTTCCGGTCACCATCAGGCGCTGGATGTGATGGGAGAGCGCCTCGCGGCGGGTCTGGTCCACGACCTCGCGAAGGCAGGCCATCTCGGTCCTGCCGGTCCAGTAGAAATCCGGCAGGCGGCGCCGGGCGCCGAGCCCGTTCAGCCGCGCGTAGCCCGGCATCTCCTGCCAGTAGATCCCGCGGACATATTCCCGCCAGCCCAGGACCTGGCGGATGAACCCCTCGGCGCTGTTGATCGGCACCCGGCCCTCCCGCCACGCCTGTTCGGCGCGGGCGCAGACATCGCGCGGCAGCAGGAGCCCGGCGTTCAAATATTGCGAGATGGCCGCATGGCAGAGGAAGGATTCGCCTTCCAGCATGGCGTCCTGCCAGTCGCCGAAGCGTGGCAGGGCCGTCTCGATGAAGTGCTCCAGCGCCTGCGCGGCATCGGCAGCGGTCACCGCGAACCAGAAGGGCTCGAGATCGCCGAAGCGCTTGCCGTAGCATCGCTCCACGAGCGCTATCACCTCGCTGGTGACGCGGTCGGGCTCGATGCGCAGGGGACCTGTGAACTCTACGTCCCGTGGCGGCGGCTTGCGATTCTCCTTGTCGAAGTTCCAGCGCCCCCCGGCCGGTTCGCCCTCCCCTTCCATGAGCAGGCCGGTCTGCTCCCGCATGAGCCGGTAGAAGCTCTCCATGCGCGGCTGGCGGCGCTTCTGCCACCATCGGGCGAAGTCGTTCGTGGTGCAGAAGAAGCGCTCGTCCTCGCGGATCTCGACGGCAACGTCGTGTCGCTCCCGCCATGCGCGCAGCTCCTGCAGCACGCGCCATTCTCCCGGCTCCGCCACCACCACACGCTCGGCCCCGTGCCGGCGCATGGCGCGGCGGAGCTCACCGGTGAAGCTCTGCGTGTTGGCGGGATCATCGAGCTTCACGTAATCGACGCGGATCCCCTCCTCGGCGAGCCCGGCCGCGAAGTGCCGCATCGCCGAGAACAGGAAGGCCACCTTCTTGGGGTGGTGCGGCACCGCCTCCGCCTCGCCGGCCACCTCGGTGAGCAGGACCACGTCATGGGCCGGGTCGAGGTCCGCGAGGCTGGCGATGCTGCGACTGAGGTGATCGGCGAAGAGGTAGCGGATGGTGGTCATGCGCGCCCGGCTCCAGACTCCTGCAGCTCGTAGTCCAGCGAGGATCCGTCCGGCCCCTCGAAGGCGAGACCTACCCAGCTTCCCTTACGGTACCAGAGGTCCAGGGCGACATCCCCCTCGACGCGCCAGCGCTCGGCCTCGATGCGGCCCCCGGCGGCGGCCAGGGTCTCCCGCCCCATCCTGCTCGCGTGGCCCGCCAGAACGCTGCCGCTCTGGGTGTCGATCCAGCGGTCGATCTCGACGAAGCGGCTGCACCAGTAGGTGGAAGGCAGGGCGTGAGAGGGAGCGCGGCTGCGCCCCCGGCCGCTCTCCACGAGAATATCGCCGCCCTCGCGCCACGCTTGGACCTCGTGCAGCGTGCCGTCGTCGTCGGTGCGGCTGGCAAAGCCGTGGAATGCGCCGTCGCGCCATTCCTCGCGATTGCTGTGCCGGTAGCGGTAGAGCGTCAGGGGTCCCCAACGGACATCGAGGGTGATGTCGATGGCGAGCACCAGGCGGGGCCCCTCCTCGAGCACCCTGACCTCGTGCCAGCCTATGGGTCTGCCCTCGCGCCTGACCGCGAAGAGCAGGCTCTTGCCCGGCGGTGCGAAGGCGGCCATTGCCGGCCAGCCGACGAACGCCGCTGTCCCCGCCACGAAAGCGCGTCGTTGCACGTGGTGTATCCCTTGCAGCCTCTTCTTGGGCTACGGCAGGGAGGGCTCGACGGATCAGCCGGAGGGACGGATCAGCCGGAGGGAAGCGACACGCAGGGACCGAGCGCGGGGAGCCGGGCGCGGATCGCGGCAGCATCGGGCTGGGCGGTCTGGGCGCCGAGACCCTCGCAGGTTATCCCCGCAGCCACCGCGGCATGGCGCAGCGCCTCCTCCATGGGAAGACCCATGTCCAGCGCCCCGGCCAGCACACCCGCGAAGGCGTCGCCGGCGCCGGTGGTATCCACCACCTCCACCTTCAGGCACGGCACCCGCAGGCCGCCGCCCGGAGCCACGGCGAGCGCTCCCGCCGAACCGAGCGTCACCACGCAGGTCAGGCCGTGGCGGCGGGCCAGCGCCCGGGCGAGCGCCTCGGGCTCGCCTTCGCCGGCCAGCACCGCCGCCTCGTGCTCGTTCACCAGCAGGACGTCGAGGCAGTCCAGCACCTCGGCCGGCACGGCTGCGGCGGGCGCGAGGTTGAGGATGGTGCGGCCACCCTCGGCCCTGCCGCGCGCGAGGGCAGCGAAGGTCTCCTCGCTGCGGATCTCGTTCTGGCAGAGCAGCGTGACGCCGGGACCCAGCAGGCCGGGCTCGATCTGGCCGGCATTGGTGTCGAGATTGGCGCCGCTGGCGACGATGATGGAGTTCTCGCCCGCCTCGTCGATCCCGATCACCGCGAGACCCGTGGCCCGGCGGGAGACGGCGACGCGGGCGCAGCCCACCCCGGCCTGCTCGAGGCAGCGGCGCATCACCGGCCCGTAGGCATCCTCGCCCACCTGCCCGACGAACTCCACCGTGGCACCGGCCCTGGCGGCGGCGGCCGCCTGGTTGGCACCCTTGCCGCCGGGTGCGAACTCGTGGCTAGGGCACAGCACCGTCTCGCCCGGGCGCGGCAGGCGCCGCACGCGAAAGAGCAGGTCGGCGTTGATCGAGCCGGGAACAAGCAGCATCGGGGCCTCTCCACCGCGAATGGTCGCAGGCTGCGGCGGCACCTGCCCGCGGTCAAGGGTCCCGCAACGCAAAACGGCCGGGCAGAGGCCCGGCCGTCGTGCGGAAGCGTCGATGCGTCCTGCGCGTCAGCGCTTGGAGAACTGGAAGCTCCGGCGGGCCTTGGCGCGGCCGTACTTCTTGCGCTCCACGGTACGGTCGTCGCGGGTGAGGAAGCCCGCATGCTTGATGACCGGCCGGAGGCTCGGGTTGAAGTTGACCAGCGCGCGGCTCAGGCCGTGACGGACCGCACCGGCCTGGCCGGAGAGGCCGCCGCCGACGACGGTGCACATCACGTCGTACTGGCCCATCTGGTTGATCATCGCGAAGGGCTGGTTGATGATCATCTGCAGCGTCGGGCGCGCGAAGTAGCGGGGCATCTCACGGCCGTTCACGACGAACTTGCCGCTGCCCGGCTTCACCCACACCCGGGCCACCGCGTCCTTGCGGCGGCCGGTGCCGTAGGCACGGCCCTGGGCGTCGAGCTTCGGGCCCTGGCTCTCGAGCTCGGCAGCGGCCGGCTGGCCCGGCTTCAGCTTGGCCAGATCGGCAAAGGAGGTTGCGGTCTCAGCCATTGGCGCGCTCCTTGACCGAGTTCTTCTGGTTCATCGCCGCGATGTCGACGGGCGCCGGCTTCTGCGCCTGGTGGGGATGCTCGCCGCCCTTGTAGACGTGCAGCTTGCGCATCACCTCGCGCTGGAGCGGACCCTTGTTGATCATGCGGCTCACCGCCGCCTCGATCACCCGCTCGGGGAAACGACCGTCGAGAATCTTCTCGGCGCTCGTCTCCTTCATGCCGCCGGGATAGCCCGTGTGGCGGTAGTAGATCTTCTGGCTGCGCTTCTTGCCAGTCAGCACGACCTTCTCGGCGTTCACGACGACAACGTGATCGCCACAGTCCATGTGAGGGGTCCACATGGCCTTGTGCTTGCCGCGGAGGCGATTGGCGATGATGGTCGCGAGACGACCAAGCACCAGCCCGTCCGCGTCGATGAGACACCAGCCGTGCTCAATGTCGGCGGGCGTCGCCGAGAATGTCCGCATGACGTTCCAGCCCAATTCAGATCGCTCCCGTCGATACCGGCTGCGTCCGCTAGACGGGCGGAGTCCGGGAGCACGACAAGACGCACCGCGGGCACCAGTTGTACCCGCTCGAGTGGCGTTTCTCTAAGGGGTCGGCCTCGGCGTGTCAACGTCCTCGACTCGGCCGGAAGGCGGGACGCGGAGCGCTGCGGCGATCTGGACCCGCCGTCGCCAGGCGAGCAGCCAGGCAGCGGCGAAGGTCAGCGCGCCTGCGGCCAGCGCCACGCGCAGGCCGAGGAGATCGCCCAGCCCGCCCAGCACCAGCGCCCCTAACGCCGGCCCCGCCCGGAACATCACTCCATAAAGGCTCATGACCCGCCCGCGCAGCAGCGGCGGCGCGGCCAGCTGCATGATCGTCTGCGCGCTCACCCCCGCTGCCGTCAAGGCGGCGCCGAGCAGCGCCACTGCCGCGATCGCCGCCGGCAGCACCGGCGCCGCCGCCAGCGCCAGAACGAGGGCCGCCACCCACAGGAGGGCCAGCAGCATCAGGCGCGCCTGATCGTCGCGCGCCCCGCGGGCGAGCCACAGGCCGCCCATCACCGCTCCAAGGCCCAGGGCCGAGCTGAGCCCGGCCAGCGCCTCGACCCCGCCCGCGAACACCTGCCCGGCCAGGGCCGGCAGCAGCTCGCCCACCGGCCGCACGAGGAGCGAGGCGCCGGCCAGCAGCAGGAACAGCGGCCCCAGGGCCACGTGCCGGGCAATGAACCGCACCCCCTCGACCAGCTCGCCCAGCACCGCCCCTCCCCGCCGGCGCGGCTGCGCCTCGAGCGGGCGGACCACCAGAAGGGCGGCGATGAAGGCGAGGTAGCTCAGGGCGTTGGCGAGGAAGGCGGCGGGCAGGCCGACGCCGGCGATCAGCAGCCCGGCCACCGCCGGCCCGACGAAGCGCGCGCCGTTGAAGACGATGCTGTTGACGGCCACCGCGGTCGGCAGGAGGTGCGGCGGCACCAGCGAGGGAACCAGCGCCAGGCGGGCCGGCTGGTTGAGGCCGGTGAGCACGCCCTGGACGGTGACCAGCGCCAGCAGGGCCGGGAGTCCCAGCGTGCCGAGCGCCGCCATGAGCCACATGAGCAGCGCCGTTGCGGTCAGCAGGGTCTGGGTTATGAGCATGATGCGGCGCCGCTCGCGACGGTCGGCCAGCACGCCGCCGAATGGGCCGATCAGCAGGGCCGGCGCGAGATCGGCCAGCGCCACCGCGCCCACCCAGGTGGCCGAGCCGGTGAGCTCCCAGGCGAGCCAGCCGACCGCCGTGCGCTGCAGCCAGTTGCCGACCAGCGAGACGGCATTGCCTGCCACATAGATGCCGAACGAGGGCTCGCGCAGGGCAGCGCCGATGGCGCCGAGCCCGCCCGCCGCGCTCAAGCCGCCCCTCCCTGCGGCCGCGGGTCGGGAATGGCGTAGGTGCCCGTGGCATGCGCCACCGGCGCGTCCCGGCCCTCGCTGCGGATGAGCACGTCGCCCACCGCCAGCCGCGTGCCGAGCTTGAGGAGACGACCCTCCGCCAGGAGGTCGCCCGGCCCGGGCTTGCGCAGGAAGTGGATGGTGAGATCGGTGGTGACCGCCAGCTCGACCCGGCCGATCATCGAGAGCACCGCCCCGTAGAGTACGATGTCGGCCAGCGCCATCATCGCGGGCCCGCAGATCGTGCCGCCGGGGCGCAGCAGAAACTCGCGGTAGGGCAGCCGCACCACGACCCGGCCGGCCTCGAAGCTCTCCACGCGGCAGCCGAGCTGCCCCACATAGGGCACGCCTTCGGCCGCCAGCACCTCGAACTCCTCCGCCGTCATCTTCAGCCGCGCCATGATCGTGCCCTTCTCGCTCCGCGGTGGCCGAGCAGGCGCCACGCGCCGGCCGCCGTCAAGACGGGCTCCGGCATGGCAGGGCCTGGCCCGGCCCGGCCCGGCATGGCAGGGCAGCGGCTGCTGCCCTATAAGAAAGCGTCGGCCTGCCGGAGAGAGTCATGCTGGAAGAGAACGAGCCGCTGCTGCTGCGCGACGACGCCGAGGGGATCGTGCGATTGACCCTCAACCGCCCGCAGGCGCGCAACGCGCTCAGCCGCGAGCTGATGAGCGCGCTCCAGGCCGAGCTCGAGCGGATCGGCGAGGACGCGGGCGCACGGGTGGTGGTGCTGGCGGCGGCAGGGCCGGCCTTTTGCGCCGGCCACGATCTGCGCGAGATCCGCGAGAACACCGGCCGCGACTTCTACGAAGCGCTCTTTGCCCAGTGCTCGGCGCTGATGCAGAGCATCGTGCGGCTGCCGCAGCCGGTGATCGCCGAGGTGGGCGGCATCGCCACCGCCGCCGGCTGCCAGCTGGTCGCGAGCTGCGATCTCGCCGTGGCGGCGGAGGGCGCGCGGTTCGCCACGCCCGGCGTCAATATCGGCCTCTTCTGCTCGACCCCGATGGTGGCGCTCTCGCGCAATGTCGGACGCAAGCAGGCCATGGAAATGCTGCTTTTGGGCGAGCTGATGGACGCCGCCACCGCCCTGCGCTTCGGGCTGGTCAACCGGGTGGTGCCGGCGGACCGCCTGGGCCGGGAGGTGGCGTCGATGGCCGGCACGATCGCCGCCAAATCGCCCCTCACCCTCAAGATCGGCAAGGAGGCGTTCTATCGCCAGCTCGAGCAGCCGCTCGACGAGGCCTATGCCTACGCCTCCCGGGTGATGACCGAGAACATGCTGGCGCGCGACGCCGCCGAGGGCATAGAGGCTTTCTTGGAGAAGCGCCCGCCGGTCTGGAGCGGTGCCTGAGCGATGCTGCACCGCACTGGTCTCGCCGCGGTGCCGAACCTATAGTCGCGCCCGCACTCGACCGCGCGCAGGAATGCCATGAGCACCGAGCCGCTCGTCTATGACGACGCCAAAATCCGCAAGATCCTCGAGCAGGTGAAGACCATTGCCATGGTCGGCGCCAGCATGAACGACATGCGGCCCAGCTACTTCGCGATGCTCTACCTGCAGGGCAAGGGCTTTCGCGTGGTCCCCGTCAACCCGCGCCATGCCGGCCAGACGCTGCTGGGCGAGGAGGTCCGCCCCGATCTCGCCTCGCTGCCCGGGCCGCCCGACATGGTGCAGGTGTTCCGGCGCTCGGAGGAGGCAGGCGCTGTCGCCGACGAGGCGGTGCGGATCGGTGCCAAGGTGGTCTGGATGCAGCTCGGGGTGCGCGACGACGCGGCCGCCGCGCGGGCCGAGGCAGCCGGTCTCGAGGTCGTCATGGACCGCTGTCCCAAGATCGAATACGGCCGGCTGTTCGGCGAGATCGGCTGGCTGGGCGTGAACCGGCGGGTGATTTCCTCGAAGCGTGGCCAGGCCATGCAGCTGACCCGCAAGAAGGGCCAGCTCTGAGATTTTTCTTCCACCTAGAGGCAATGGGGGGCATCGCCCGATGAGCGAGCGCACATACGGTTTCGAGACCCTGGCGGTGCATGCCGGAGCAGCACCCGACCCCACCACCGGCGCCAGGGCGACGCCGATCTACCAGACCACCTCCTACGTGTTCGACGATGTCGACCACGCGGCGGCACTCTTCAACCTCCAGAAGTTCGGCAACATCTACAGCCGGCTCACCAACCCGACCGTCTCGGTGCTGGAAGAGCGCGTGGCGGCGCTGGAGGGCGGCACCGCCGCCTGCGCCACCGCCTCGGGCCATTCCGCCCAGTTCCTCACCTTCCTCAATCTGATGAGCCCGGGCGACCACATCGTGGCGTCGAGCAAGCTCTATGGCGGCTCGATCAGCCAGATGCGGCAGAGCTTCCCGCAGTTCGACTGGAAGGTGAGCTTCGTCGACCCGACCGAGCCCGAGAATTTCGCCAAGGCCGTCACGCCCAGCACCAAGGCGTTCTTCATCGAGAGCGCCAGCAACCCCGACGGCATCATCGCCGACATCGAGGCCATCGCGACGATCGCCCACGCGAACGGCGTGCCGCTGGTCGTCGACAACACCATCCCCAGCCCCTATCTGTGCCAGCCGCTCAAGTGGGGCGCCGACATCGTCGTCCACTCCATGACCAAGTATCTGGGCGGCCAGGGCAACTCGGTCGGCGGCATCATCGTCGAGGGCGGGAACTTCGACTGGAACAACGGCAAGTTCCCGCACATGAGCGAGCCGTGCGCCGCCTATCACGGGCTGCGCTTTTACGAGACCTTCGGCAATCTCGCCTTCACCGTGCGCAGCAAGGCCATCGGTCTGCGCGACATCGGCCCGGCGCTGGCGCCGCTCAACGCCTTCCTGATCCTCCAGGGCATCGAGACGCTGCCGCTCAGGATGGACCGTCACGTCGCCAATGCCGACAAGGTCGCGGCGTGGCTCGCCAAGCAGCCGCAGGTGGCGTGGGTGTCCTATGCCCGCCTGCCGCAAAACCGCTCGCCGCTGCTCGACAAGTACTGCCCCAACGGCCTGGGCTCGCTCTTCACCTTCGGCGTCAAGGGCGGCTACGAGGCGGGCGTCAAGGTCGTCGACAGCTGCGAGCTCCTGAGCCACGTCGCCAATATCGGCGACACCCGCTCGCTGATCATCCACCCGGCCTCCACCACCCACCGCCAGCTCGACCCGGAGCAGCAGGTGGCGGCCGGCGCCGGCCCCGACACGATCCGCATCTCGGTGGGCATCGAGTCGGCCGACGACATCATCGCCGATCTCCAGCAGGCGCTGAGCCGCATCGGCTGAGCCGCAAGGCGCGGCCCGGGAAATCCCCTCGGGCCGCGCTCCCGCTCAGCCGCGCGCGATCTCGACCAGCCGGGCCAGCGGCCGCTCGGCGCGGGCGCCGTACTGGCCGATGATCTCCGCTGCGCAGAGCGAGCCCAGCCGGCCGCAGGCCGCCAGGTCGAGCCCGGCGGTCAGGCCGTGCAGGAACCCTGCTGCATAGAGATCGCCGGCGCCGGTGGTATCGAGCACCTGCGAGGGCGCCGCGGCGTCGATGACGTGCACCTCGTCACCGCGGACCACCACCGAGCCCCTGGGCCCGCGGGTGAGCGCCGCGAAATGGACATGACGGCGCACCTCCTGGAGAGCCGCATCGAAGTCACCCACCTCGTAGAGTGAGGTGATCTCGGCCTCGTTGGCGAAGAGGATGTCGACCTCCTTCTCGACCAGCTCGCGGAACTCGCCACGCCAGCGGTCGACGCAGAACGGGTCGGAAAGGGTGAGCGCCAGCTTGCCGCCGCTCCTGTGGCAAACGTCGGCCGCCTTGCGGCACGCCGCCTTGGCCTCGGGGCGGTCCCACAGATAGCCCTCGAGATAGGTCACCGCCGACTGGCTCACAAGCTCCTCGTCGACATCCTCGGGGCCCAGCTCGACGCACGCGCCGAGATAGGTCTGCATGGTGCGCTGGGCGTCCGGGGTCACGAACACGAGGCAGCGCGCGGTGGCGGGGCCCTCGCGGCCCGGGGCGCTGCGGAAGGTGACGCCGGTGGCGCGGATGTCGTGGGCGAAGACCTCGCCCAGCTGGTCGTCGCGGACCCGCCCGACATAGGCGGCGCGGCTGCCAAGTGCCGCCAAGGCCGCCATAGTGTTGGCGCAGGAGCCGCCGGACACCTCGCGCCCCGGTCCCATACGGCCGTAGAGCTCCTCGACCCGCTCCTCGTCGACCAGCGTCATCGCGCCCTTGGTGAGCCCCAGATCGGCGAGAAGGGCGTCCTCGGCATGGGAAAGGACATCGACGATGGCATTGCCGATGCCCAGGACGTCGTGGCGCTTACCGGACGACTGTTTGAAATCCATGACGTTCTGCTTGTCCGTTAGTTGTTCCAGCGCGAGTATAGACTCAGGAATGATCACCACAAGCGGAAGCCCCAGCGCGGCTGCGCCAGATCGGTGGGAACATCGTCTCCCCACGCTCGCCGCGGCGCCGTTTGACTTGCCGGGCCCGGCTGACTAATGCTGACGCCTACTTGGCAGCGCCGGATGCGCTGGCTTCTCGACCGCTCCCAGCGTCCACGACAGCAAACGGGGTCCACACCCAATGTTCCGCAGGAAGGATAACGACCCGGCTCGCCCGGGCACGACGGCGGCGGAGACGATGCCTGAGCAGGGATACGGACAGACGACGTCCGAGCCCAGGACCCCCGCGGCCCCGCAACCGGAGTTGCCGCGCCGCCAGATCGACGTTCCTGCGGCTCCCGGCGCCGGCAGCAGCAGCCTGCGGCCGCAGGCGGCTTCCTCGGGCCAGGGCATGAAGACCGACGCCGGCGGCAAGCAGCTCATGGTCGGCGAAGGCATCAGCCTCGCCGGCGAGATCACCGCCTGCGATCTTCTGGTCGTCCAGGGCAGCGTCCAGGTGACGCTGAACCAGACCCGGGCCATCGAGATCGCCGAAAGCGGCCGCTTCACCAACGGCAAGGCCGAGGTCGAGGAAGCGGTCATCAGCGGCGTCTACGAGGGCGATCTCACCGTCCGCAAGCGCCTGATGATCCGCAGCACCGGCCGTGTCCAGGGCACGGTGCGCTACGGCGAGCTGGAGATCGAGCGTGGCGGCCGGCTCACCGGCAACGTGTCGATGCTCGAGGACAGCGCGCCCGCCACCGCGGCGGCCGAGTAGGTAACGAGCGCGCGAGGCCGTGCGGCGTCGGCAGGACGGGGGGACGATGACGTCGTTCGGAAAAGCCATGCGCCGGCGCGGCGCGTGGCTCGCTGCCTTGGGCGCCATGGCGCTCGCCGGCTGCACGGTTGCCGCACCCCCTGCCCCGCCGGCTTCCGGCATTGCAACGACGCCCGCGGCTCCGGCGGCCCGCGCCGAGCTGCCGGCCGGGGTGCAGCTGGCGGGGCTCGAAGAGAGCCGCCTCACCGAGCTTTTGGGCCAGCCCGACCTGCGCCGCCGCGAGGAGTCGCTGCAATTCTGGCGCTATACCTACCAGGGCTGCGCCCTCGATTTCTTCCTGCAGGGCGAGGCTGACGGGACCGCCGGCAAAGTCGTCCACTTCGACGTGCGCCCGGTCCAGGAGTCGGTCATGGCGGTCTATGATCGCTGCGCCCGGCTGGGCGCCCGGCTCGCCGGCCTGCCCCAGCCCGCCGACGATGATCTGCCGCAGGTGCGCAGCCACTGACGCGGCGGTCATTTTCCGTCGCCGACCGGTAAAAAATCAGAAAACGAAAGGCGTGCGCAGCGCCTTGCGCGGCTCCGCCGTCACCAGCCCGACCGGCTGCAGCCTCACTCCGGCTTCGCCTCGGCCGGTCCGCCACCCCCCAGGAACTGACCGAGGTCGACCTTGCCGCTGCCCCGGGGCAGCGGGCGGGGCTGGCTGTCGTGGGGCTTCCAGCCGGTGAGAAAGACGATGTCGAAGGTCGCTGGCACGGTGCCCTCGGCGTCGCCGAAGCGTTCGCGATAGAGCCCCAGCGCCCGCGCCAGCACCTCGGGGCGCAGCGGCCGCCGGTCGCGGTCGGCCAGCGCATTGCCCTCGCCCATCGCCCGGAGATCGGCGATCAGCCGCCACGGCTCGCGGTAGTGCACGGTGATCCGGTCCTGGTCTGCCATCGGCAGGGCGAAGCCGGCGCGCTGCAGGAGCATGCCGGCATCGCGCAGCTCGATGAACGGCGAGACGCGTGCCGCCGCACCGCCGGCGATCTCGAGCTCGGCCTGCATCAGCGCCCAGCGCAGCTCGACCAGCGTGTCGCCGCCAGGAAATGCCGCCAGCAGCAGCCCGTCCGGCTTGAGGCAGTAGCGCAACTGCGCCAGCGTGCCCGGAAGGTCGTTCACCCAGTGCAGCGCCATGACGCTCAAGGCGGCGTCGAAACGGTCGGGAGCGAAGGGCAGCAGCTCCTCGTCGGCCACCACGCCGTCACCGCCGCCCGCCGCGGCAAGGGCCGGCAGGCCGTCGCAGCGCACCAGGCGCCCGGGCCGGCGGTCCTCCTCGGCCATCAGCGCCTCGAACAGCGGGCCGCTCGCGACATCGAGCGCCAGCGGGAACGCGCGCTTGATGTCGGCCAGCCGCTCGAGCAGGCGCAGGCTCACCTCGCGGCGCAGGAAGTCGCTGTCGTCCCGGGAGCGCAGCAGCCGCCGCCGGCGCAGCCGCACCGTCCGCCGGTCGAAGATCTTGGGGGCCGTCGTCATGGGCCCGATATGGCAGCCCCCCGGCACTCTGCCAAGGCGCCGGCTCAGCCGGCCGCCACCAGCCTCCCCGAGCGGGCCACGAGATGGAGGCGCGTGCCCAGCAGGAGGCTCGCCACGGTGCAGCCGGCGAGGATCCCTAAAAGCAGCCCCGGCACCCCGAGATCGAGCCTGAAGGCGCACAGCCAGGCGACCGGCACCTGGACCACCCAGAAGCCGGTCACATAGAGCGTTGTCGGGATCCAGACGTCGGAGCCGCCGCGCAGGGCGCCAGCCAGGACGCCCTGGGTGCAGTCGACGATGATGACCGGCGCGAGAAGCGCCATGGCCGGCGCCATCAGCAGCAGGACGTGGGGGTCGTTGGTATAGCCCTGGGCGATGGTCTCGCGGAACAGCAGCAGGACCGGCCCCAGCAGCAGCATGATGCCCGCGCCGGCGGCTACCCCGATCCAGGCGGCGCGTCTGGCATCGATGGGCGCATTGCGCCCAACGGCGCCGCCGACCCGCACCGCGGTGGCGGTCGAGAGGCCGAGGGTCAGCATGTAGACCAGGGCAATGAGGTTGTTCAGCGCCTGGTAGGCGGCGAGCTGGGTGGTGCCGAGCCAGCCGCCGAAGATCGTGAGCATCTGGAAGGCGGCGGTCTCCAGCCCCTGCGCCGCCGCCACCGGCAGGCCCAGCGCGAGGAGGCGGCGCTGAAGGGCGAGGCCGCCGCCCGAGCCGCCGCGCACTCCGAAGCCCTCGGCCCCCTGCATCCGCCACGCATAGACGAGGAGGGCCAGGAACATGAACCAGCGCGCGATCGAGGTTGCCAGCGCAGCGCCGGCCCCGCCCATCGCGGGCAGGCCGAGCTCGCCGTAGATGAGCCCGTAGTTCAGCAGGGCGTTGACGAGATTGGCCAGCACCATCACCGCGATATTGACGTGCGGCCGGCGGATGCCCTCGAGGAAGAAGGCGGTGGCGGTGTGCATCAGCACTGCCGGCAGGCCGATGGCGAACATGCGGGTGACCTCGCCGCCATGCACTGCCAGCGCCTCGCTCTGGCCCAGTGCCCGGAGCATGCCCTCGGCCGGCAGCAGCAGGAGAGCGCCCAGCCCGCCGAGGATCAGGCCATCCAGCACGCCCATGCGCCAGATCGCGCCGCACTCCGCCGACCGGCCCGCCCCGGCGGCCTGCGCCACCAGCACGACCACCCCGGTCATCAGGCCGATCCCCAAGAGCATGAGCAGCGTGAACGGGGCAGTGGCAATGGCGTAGAAGGCGAGCTCGTCGGAGGCGGCAAGGCCGGTCATGACGGTGTCGACCACCACCATCACCAGGACGCCGGCGCGCGCCACCATCACCGGGGCGGCGAGCGACAGGGTCTCACCCAGATGCTGGCGCAGGGGGGCCGGTGCTGCCACGCCCGGCACGCTCACCGGCCCTCGCGGCACGGCAGCCTTGTGGGAGAGCAGTCGAACCGCTCGAAAACAGCCATCGTCAGTACCAATGATAACAGGGGCGGAGCGCGGAGGCGCACGTGCGCCAAGCTAGGCCGGGGCCACTCCCGGGGTCAACGCGACCGGAGCCGACCTCGCCTGGCCCACAGCCGCCCGAGCCAGGCCAGCGGCTGCTGCCGCCGCTCCTCGGCGAGCAGCCGCTCATAGGGATCGTCGAGCATCAGGGCCGCCGCGGCCAGCCGCTCCTCCTCGATAGCGCGGGCGATCACCACGGCGCGGCCGATGGCAAGCCGGTCGCCGCGTCGCGGCCCGTCCTCGAAGCGCTCGGCGAACAGGCGCTCGAGGGTCCAGTCGCGTTCCTCGGGCGGTACCTCGAGCCCGTAGAGATCGGCCAGCGCACCCAGCGTGACGTCGGCATGCAGGGCGAACTCGCTGGGGCGGCGCTGCCCCTCCTGCTCCTCGTCCTCCAGCGCGAACAGCCGGTCGAGGCGATGCGCCCGCTCCGGCGGCGCCAGGAAATAGCCATAGTCACCCGGCCGCAGCTCGCCCGCCTCGGCAGCGTCGAGGATCGCCCCCTCGCGCACCACGAGAACCAGCCGGGCCCAGCGCGGCAGCGAGGCGCGGCGCCACCAGTTGCGCTCGCCACGGATCGGATAGCCCACCAGCTCCTGGGCGAGCTGGCCGGGCAGATCGAGCTCGACACGCTGCACCGACGCCGCGGTCCGCGGGAGCGCCACCTTCAGCCGGCGCGCCGCCGCATTGAGGGTCCAGCCCTGCGCCAGCAGGGAGGTCAGCACCACGAAGAACGCCACGTCGAAGAACAGCCGCGCCTCCGGCAGCCCGGCCAGCAGCGGCAGGATCGCAAGGAAGATGCTGACCGCCCCGCGCAGCCCGAC
Organism: Marinimicrococcus flavescens; assembly: GCA_029211145.1. Taxonomy (GTDB): domain Bacteria; phylum Pseudomonadota; class Alphaproteobacteria; order Geminicoccales; family Geminicoccaceae; genus Marinimicrococcus; species Marinimicrococcus flavescens. The sequence goes on along the minus strand of JARGEQ010000082.1, from coordinate 87,993 downwards.
CCAGCTCACGAAAGCCAGCTCCTTGAACGCGAAGCGGAACGGCAGGAGGCACAGGAAGGTCGCCGCCGGCCGGGCCAGGAACATGAGGGCCGCGGCCACGCCCAGCGCCGGCAGGGCACCGTCGAGCAGGCGCGTCGGCGTCACGAGGAGGCCCAGCAGCACGAACATGAGGATCTGGCACAGCCACGTGGCGGTGTCGTGGAAGTCGATGATGCTGGCATAGGCGCGCACAGGCCGGTTGCCGACGACGAGCCCGGCCAGATAGGTCGCGAGGAAGCCGCTGCCGCCCAGGAGGTTGGCGGCGCCGAAGACCAGCAGGGCGGCCACCAGCACAAGCAACGGATGAAGCCCGCCCGGCAGCTCGACGCGGTTGAGCAGCCAGCACACCGCTGCCCCGCCGGCGAGTCCGGCGGTGGCGCCTACGGCCGCCTGCTGCAGCAGCATCAGGCCGGCGCGGCCCAGATCGTCGGCGCCCGGCGCCACCACCAGCTCGATGAGCACCAGGGTGAGGAACATCGCCATGGGATCGTTGGTGCTGGATTCGACCTCGAGGGTCGAGCCCACCCGCCGGCGCAGCTCGAGGCCGCCGGAGCGCAGCAGGAAGAACACTGCGGCTGCGTCGGTCGAGCCGACGATGGCACCCAGCAGCATCCCATGGAGGAAGCTGACCTCGAAGATCAGCATCACGGCGAGCCCGGTGAGCGCCGCCGTCAGCAGCACGCCCAGCGTCGCCATCACCACGGCCGGTGCGAGAATTCCGCGAAACGTCGCGATCCTCGTACGCAGACCGCCGTCGAAGAGGATGATGGCAAGCGCGATCGAGCCCACCAGATAGGTCGTCTCGACATTGTCGAAGCGGATGCCGCCGGGGCCGTCCTCGCCGGCCAGCATGCCGATCACCAGGAACACGAGCAGCAGCGGCGCGCCGAAGCGGGTGGCGATCAGGCTCGAGAGGATACCAAGGAGGACGAGCAGCGCCCCGACGAAAAGAAAAACGTTGATCGCGCCCAGACTCGCCATCACCCGGCCCGGCTCCCCAGTTCAGCATTTTCACGAAAGGAGCCGGCTGCACAGGCCCCCTCCTTGGGATGCCGGGGCGCTCCGCGGAAGGCAAGGGCGTAGCGCCCATTGTTTTTGTCGCCGGGGCGGCTTGAACACCTGAGGTCAGCGATGAACGGCCGCCGCGGCGACGCGATGCAAGGCGCTGCGCGCGGCCGGCATGTTTCTTCCGGTCGGCTGCAGGCGGAAGGGGCGGATCGGAGCCCGCGATCAGCGGCGGCGGCTGTCGCCGTTACGTCTCGAGGCTGGCCAGTCGGTCGCGCGCCGCCGCGCGGTGCTCCTCGGTAACGTGGGTGCCGAGCGCACCCAGCACCGCGGCGATCACCGCGGCGTCGTCGGTGAAGCCCAACACCGCCACGATGTCCGGCACCGCGTCCATCGGCATGATGAAATAGGCGACCGCACCCAGCAGGACGGCTCGCACATAGCCCGGCGTGGCCGGGTCGCGCGCGCAGTACCAGGCGGCAACCAGATCGTGGGCGAAGGGCAGCCGGGCCGCGATGCGACCCAGCTTGCGCCAGAGCTGCGCCTCCTTCGGCTCGGCGCCGATCAGGCGGTAGCGGTGCAGAAGCTCGACCATGCGAGCAAATGTCGGTGATGCGGGCTCAGGCTTCAAGACCCGTCGTGAGCGCCGCCCGCCCGGCGAAGCGGGCGCGGCCGCCCAGCGCCTCCTCGATCCTGAGCCCCTCGTTCCACTTGGCCATCCGCTCCGACCGGGTGAACGAGCCCACCTTGAACTGCGCCACGCCCCAGCCCACCGCCAGATGGATGATGGTGACGTCCTCGCTCTCGCCCGAGCGGGCCGAGACGATGCCGCCCATGCCGTGCGCCTTCGCCGCCTCCCAGGCCGCCTTGGTCTCGCTCAGCGTGCCGCACTGGTTGGGCTTGAGCAGGACGGTGCTGCACGAGCCGGTGGCAGCCGCCCGCGCGACGCGCCCGGCGTCGGTCACCAGGAAGTCGTCACCGACCACCTGCACGTTCTTGCCGAAACGCTGCCGGAAGGCGATGAAGCCGGCCTCGTCGTCCTCGGCCACCGGATCCTCGACGGAAACGATGGGGTAGCGCGCGAGCCACCCGCCCAGCAGCTCGACCATGCCGGCGCTGTCGAGCTCGCGGCCCTCGCGGCCGAGCCGGTAATGCCCCTTCGCGCCGAAGGAGGAGGCGGCCACGTCCAGTGCGATGGCGACCTCCTCGCCCGGGCGGTAGCCTGCCCGCTCGATCGCCCGCGTCAGCATCGCCAGCGCCTGCTCGTTGTCGTCGAACTCGGGCCAGAAGCCGCCCTCGTCGGCCACGCCCTTGAGGCGGCCGGCCTCCTCCATCAGGCGCCCCGCCGCCATGTAGACCTCGGCGGTCCACTCCAGTGCCTGGGCGAAGCTCCCGGCACCCGGGCAGACCACGAGGAAGTCCTGGATGTCGAGGCGGCCGGCGGCGTGCTTGCCGCCGCCGAAGATCTGGATCTCCGGCAGCGGCATGGTGACCGCGCCCTCGCCACCCAGATGCCGCCACAAGGGCAGCCCGGCGGCGGCCGCCGCGGCGTGGGCCACGGCCATGGAGGTGGCGATGGTGGCGTTGCCGCCCAGGCGCGTCTTGCCCGGCGTACCGTCGAGATCGATCAGGAGCCGGTCGGCCCCGTTCTGGTCGAACGCGTCCCGGCCCAGCAGCGCCGGGGCGATCAGCCGCTCGACATTGCCCAGCGCGCGGCCGACATCATGGCCGCCCAGCCGCTTGCCGCCGTCGCGCAGGTCGAGCGCCTCGCCGCTGCCGGTGGAGGCCCCGGCCGGGGCTATGGCGCGGCCCGTCACGCCGCCCTGGAGCGTCACCTCGACCTCGACGGTCGGCCGGCCGCGGCTGTCCCAGACCCGGCGGCCGTGAACGCTTGCGATCCTCGCCCCGCTCACGACGCCAGCGCCCCGGTCCAGGCATCGCGCACGGCGACGAGCCCCGCCACCGGGTTGAGCAAGAACTCGCGTGCCACCCTGCGTACCATGTCCTTTTGCGACTCCTCGGTCAGATACTCCACCGGCGACTTGCCGTCGACGCGGGCCAGCAGCAGGCCCGGCAGCAGCGCCGCGGCACGCCCCTCCAGCGCCCGCCGCGGCTCCCACGTCACCCCGTCCAGATAGCGCTCGACCAGCGCATCGAAGCAGGCGACGAGCGCCGGTGCCGCCTGCGGCGCCAGGAGGCACTTGAGGAGCAGGTGGTTGAGGCAGAAGGCGAGATCGAAGGCCGGGTCGCCGTACCAGGCGCATTCCGCGTCGAGCAGCACCGGACCCGACGGTCCCACCAGAATGTTCTTCGGGCTCACGTCGCCATGCACGAGAACGAGCTTGTTCATGGCGGTGCGTCGCGAGAGGCGCACGAGCGGGCGCTCGAGGTCGGGATGCCGGGCGGCGGTGGCGAGCAGATAGGGCTCGAGCCGCAGCGCGTGGAAGAAGACGTCGGTGGGGAAGCGCGCGGCGAGCTCGCGGTCGAGCGCGGTCGAGCGGTGGATGCGCGCCAGCACCTCGCCCAGCGCCGCGGCCACCGCCGGATCCGCGACGCCAGCGGCGAGCTGGGCCTTCCACAGAGGATAGCGGGCGGGGTCGAGGAACGGCATGACCAGCGCGTCGGAGGCCTCGTCGCGGTGGAGCAGCGGCGGCACCGCCTCGGGCGCCACCCTTCCCGCGACCTCCATCCACGCCGCCTCGTAGCGGTTGCGGTCGACCGGCGCCTGCCAGTCGGCCGCGACCTTTAGACGGGCCAGCGCCCGCTTTACGCAGACAGGGCCGCCCGGCAGGTCAATCCGCCAGATGTCGGAGGAGACGCCGCCGGAGAGAGGCTCACCGGCCGGCCGGTCGCCCAGCTCTGCCAGGCCCCCGCGGCACAAGGCCGCCACGATGTCGCCCGGCACCGGGGCCATTCCCGTCATTTCCGCCGCACCTGCCGCCTTTACCCGCGATCTTCGGCCGGTCTAGTCTCCGACCGGCACGAAGGTGCGTCAGGCGAGGCGCGAATGCAACGCGTGGTCTTCCATTACGATGCGAGCCCTGCCCTGCGCCGGCGGCTGGAACTTCTGGCCACAGACGGGCTCGAGCTGCGCGTCGTCCCCTCCGGTGACCAGGCCGCATGGCAGGCGGCCATGGTCGATGCCGAGATCCTCTGGCACGTGCTGGAGCCGGTGACCGCCGCGATCATCGATGGAGCGCCGCGGCTGCGGCTGATCCAGAAGATCGGCGTCGGCGTCAACACCATCGACCTCGGCCATGCCGCCGCACGGGGCATCGCCGTCTGCAACATGCCCGGCACCAACAGCCGGGCGGTCGCCGAGATGACCCTGGCGCTGATGCTGGCGGCCCTGCGGCGCCTGCCGCAGCTCGACCGGGCGACCCGCGAGGGGCGCGGCTGGAAGCTGCCGCCGGGCAGCATGGACCAGTATGGCGAGATCGGCGGCCGCACGGTGGGGCTGCTGGGCCATGGCGCGGTGCCGCGCCTCCTCGTGCCGCCGCTCCGGGCGCTGGGGGCACGGGTCATCTACTGGAGCCGAATGCCGAAGCCCGACGCGCAGGCCGAGTGGCGTCCGTTCGACGATGTCCTGGCCGAGGCCGACATTCTCTCGCTCCATCTGCCGCTCACGCCCGAGACCGAAGGGCTGCTCGACGCGGCGGCGCTGGAGCGGCTGAAGCCCGGTGCGGTGCTGGTCAATACCGCGCGCGGCGGGCTGGTCGACCAGCAGGCCCTGACCCGGGCGCTGGCGAGCGGCAGGCTCCGCGCCGCGGGGCTCGACGTCATGAAGGAGGAGCCGGTGCCGCCGGACGACCCGCTCCTGGGGGTGGAGAACGTCGTGCTCGCCCCGCATCTGGCGTGGCTCACCCCGGAGACGCTCGAGCGCTCGCTCGCCGTGGCGCTGGAGAACTGCCGCCGCCTGCGGGAGGGCGAGCCCCTTTTGCACAAGGTGGGGTGAGGCTTTCGTGAGGGAGTTCATGCGGGCCCGGAACGATGGCCGGGCCCGCCGTTTGCCTCCATGTCGGTTACAACGGGGAAGCGACAGCCATGCGTCTTTCAGCACTTCTCGGCGCCGCAGCGGTGGCGCTCTCTGCCAGCGGCGCCCTCGCCGACGAGATGACGGTGAGCATGCACCATCTCACCGCCGAGGGCGTGGGCGAGGCGGTCGGCACCGTCACGATCACCGGCGGCGGGAACGGCGCTGTCTTCAAGGCGGACCTCAAGGGCCTCGAGCCCGGCCAGCACGGCTTCCACGTCCACGCCAACGGCTCGTGCGAGCCGGCGAAGGACAAGGACGGCAACATGGTACCGGGCCTCGCCGCCGGCGGTCACTGGGACCCCGAGAACACCAGCCGGCATGCGGGCCCCGAGGGCAGCGGCCATCTGGGCGACCTGCCCGCCCTAGAGGTGGCGCAGGACGGCACCGCCACGGGCGAGGTGACCGCGCCGCGGATCGACGACGTCTCGCGCCTGTCGGGCCACGCGCTGATGATCCACGCGGGCGGCGACAATTACAGCGACGAGCCCAAGCCGCTGGGCGGCGGCGGCGCGCGCATGGTCTGTGGCGTCATCGACTGACTTAGAAGCGTCCCGTCCTGCCCGGACGGAAAAGGGGGCGCGGCCGGCCCACGCCCCCTTTTCACATAGAGACACCGACCGTGGGCCAGTCTCAGCCCTTGGTTATCCAGCGGCCGTCCTTCTCCTCGTAGTCCGGCAGCGCCTTGAGCTCCTCCTTGTCCATGTTCACGATGAAGCGGTTTTCCTCGTCCGGCGCCGCGTGGAGCTGGCCTAGCTGGAGCGTGGTGGTCTTGCCGCCGAAGCCCAGAATGTCGCCGAACTGGATCACGACCTGCTCGATCTGGGCGTCGGCGCCCAGCACATAGTCCCTGATCTCGGCGATCTCCTCGCCTTCGGCGTTGACGATGGTGGCGTTCATGAGGCGGGCGAGGCCCGCGCCAGGCGGCAGCGGCGAGCGCATGGTCGCGGCGGGGGCGGGGGTGCCCAGCGCCGGCTCCAGCTTCGAGGGCTCGACGGCAGTCGCCGGCGGCGAGGTCGCCTCGGCGGTGGCGCTACCGTCCTCGAGCGGCTTGCCGGGAGTCGTCGAAGCGGCCGCACCGGCGCTCGTCGCGCCGCTGTGGCTCGGGATCGACTTGTCGGCCTCGGCACTCTCCTCGGGAACGTCCTTGTTGGCTTCGGCCTGGGTGGAGGCGCCGGCGTTCGGCAGGGTCACCGTCTTCGAGCCGGTGTCGATGGTAGTGCCTGCCGCCTTGTCCGCCGGCTGCTGGGTCTTCGTCTCCGGCTTCTGGGCATCCTCGGCCATCGCCGCGGCGCCCAGCCCCAGGGCGAGCGCCGATACCGACGTGATCAACAGCTTGCGCATGCGAGCTACTCCTTGCTGGTGCCTGCCCGCCCGCTAATGCCGGCGAGCGATCCGGCTGCTCGTCAAACGGGGCAGGCATGCCAAGGTTGCCGCCCCTGCGGGGCCTGCCTTTGCCCGCCGGCCATGCTAGCCTGCAGCCGCCTCGTCACCCCGAAAGGAAGATGCGTTGCCTGCGCACGACTCTCCCGGCAGCTCGCTCGCGGCGGTCCGCGACGCGCGGCCGCTGGTCCACAACATCACCAACCATGTTGTGATGAACACCACGGCCAACGCGCTCCTGGCGCTGGGCGCCTCGCCGGTGATGGCGCACGCCCCCGACGAGGTCGAGGAGCTGGCCGCCATGGCCGGCGCCCTGGTGATCAATATCGGCACCCTCGACCAGCCGTGGATCGCCGCCATGCGGCTGGCGGCGCTGGCTGTGGGGCGGGCCGGCCGGCCCTGGGTGCTGGATCCGGTCGGAGCCGGCGCCACCGGCCTGCGCACCCGCACGGCGCTGGGCCTGCTGGCGCTCGGCCCGAGCCTGCTGCGCGGCAATGCCAGCGAGATCCTGGCGCTGGCCGGTGAAGCCGGAGACCTGCCGCGCGGCGTCGACAGCACCGTCGGCAGCGAGGCCGCCGCCGAGGCGGCAACGGCGCTGGCGCGGCGCGCCGGCTGCGTGGTGGCGGTGACCGGCGCGGTCGATCTGGTGACCGACGGCAGCCGCGCGCTGCGCATCGCCAACGGCCATCCGATGATGACGCGGGTCACCGGCACCGGCTGCACCGCCAGCGCGCTCGCCGGCGCCTTTCTGGCAGCCCTGCCCGACCCGCTCGCGGCGGCCGCCCATGCGCTGGCGATGCTGGGCCTTGCCGGCGAGCGCGCCGCCGGGGGCGAGGTCGGGCCCGGCCTCTTCCAGACGCGCCTGCTGGACGAGCTCTATCGACTCGGCCCGGCGGAGCTCGACGAGGGGGCACGGATCTCGTGAGCGCGCGCCCTGCCTTCGACCCGCGTCTCTGCCTCGTGACCGATCCTGCCCTGACCGCCAGCGCCGGTCTGGAGCGGGTGGTGGGCCAGGCAGTGGCCGGCGGCGTCACCCTGGTCCAGCTCCGCGATCCGTACGCCAAAGGGGCCGTGCTTCTCGAGGCGGCCCGCCGGCTCAAGGCGCTGCTGGCCGGCACCAGCGTCCGGCTGATCGTCAACGACCGGCTCGACATCGCGCTGGCCGCCGATGCCGACGGCGCCCATGTGGGACAGGACGACCTGCCGCCGGCCGAGGCGCGGGCCCTTCTGGGCGAGCATCGGCTGCTCGGCCTCTCGGTGACCCATCAAGACCAGATCGCCGCGATCGATCCGCGCGGGATCGACTATGTCGGGCTCGGCCCGGTCTTCGCCACCATGAGCAAGCCCGATGCCGCGCCACCGCTGGGCCTCGACGGCCTCGCCGCGGCGGCCGCGCGCCTGGACCTGCCGGCAGTGGCGATCGGCGGTATCGACGCTGGCAACGCGCCCGCCGTGATGCGGGCCGGCGCCGCCGGGATCGCGGTGATCTCGGCGATCTGCGGTGCAGCCGATCCGGGCGCTGCGGCGCGAACCCTGCGCCGGACGATCGATGCGGCAATCTCCGGCGGATAGATGCGGGTCGCGGATGCCGAAAACACGGGTGGCGCGGCACCGTCATCTGGAGCATCGTTGCCAGCACCCAGCCGGCCAAGCTGCCCGGAGCCTCTGCCGATGAGCGACACGTTCCAGCCTTCCGTCTGCCCTCACGACTGCCCGAGCGTCTGCGCGCTCGAGGTCGAGAAACGGCCGGACGGGCGGCTCGGCAAGGTCCGTGGCTCCCAGCGCAACCCTTTCACCGCCGGGGTGATCTGCGCCAAGGTCGCCCGCTACCACGAACGCTTCCACCACCCCGAGCGCCTGATGCACCCGCTGCGCCGCAAGGGCCCCAAGGGCTCGGGCGCGTTCGAGCGCATCTCCTGGGACGATGCCCTCGACGAGATCGCCCGGAACCTCCAGCGGGTGAGCCGACGTCACGGGCCCGAGGCCGTCTGGCCCTACTGGTATGCCGGCACGATGGGCCTCGTGCAGCGCGACGGGATCAACCGGCTCACCCACGCGCTGGGCTACTCACGCTTCAAGAGCACGATCTGCGTGATGCTCTCCGACACCGGCTTCAAGGCCGGCCACCGCAAGCGCTGGGGCGTGCCGGCGCTGGAGATCGCCCAGCACAGCGATCTCGTCGTGGTCTGGGGCTGCAACCCGGTCCACACCCACGTCAACATGATGACCCACATCGCCCGGGCGCGAAAGGAGCGCGGGGCGAAGCTCGTCGTGGTCGATCCCTACCGCTCGGCCACCGCCGAGCAGGCCGACCTGCACCTGGACCTCCGGCCAGGCACCGACGGGGCGCTGGCCTGCGCGGTCATGCACGTGCTGTTCCGGGAGGGCATGGCCGACCGCGACTATCTGGCCCGCATGAGCGACGTGCCGGCCGAGCTCGAGGCGCATCTCGAGAGCCGCACGCCGGAATGGGCCTCGGCCATCACCGGCCTGCCCGTGGCCACGATCGAAGAGTTCGCCCGGCTCTATGGCGGCACGAAGCGCGCCTTCCTGCGGCTGGGCTACGGCTTCACCCGGCAGCGCAACGGGGCGGCCGCCATGCACGCGGCCTCCTGCCTGCCGGTGGTCACCGGTGCCTGGCAGCATGCGGGTGGCGGCGCCCTCTACAATTTCGGCGAGCTCTATCGCTGGGACAAGACGCTGATCGAGGGGCTCGACGCCGTCGATCCGGCGGTGCGTGTCCTCGATCAGTCGCGGATCGGCCCGATCCTCGCCGGCGACGCCGACGCGCTGGAAGGCGGCGGGCCGGTCCATGCGCTCCTCATCCAGAACACCAACCCGATGTGCGTGGCGCCCGATCTGGGCAAGGTGCACGAGGGCTTCGCCCGCGAGGACCTGTTCGTGGCGGTGCACGAGCAGTTCATGACCGACACCGCGCGCATGGCCGACATCGTGCTGCCCGCCACCATGTTCCTCGAGCATGACGACATCTACCAGGCAGCCGCCCACTCGCGCATCCAGATCGCCAGGAAGATCTTCGAGCCGCAGGGCGAATGCCGCTCGAACCACGAGGTCATCACCGGCCTCGCCCGCCGCCTGGGCGCGGCGCATCCGGGCTTTGCGATGAGCGAATGGGAGCTGATCGACGATCTTTGCCGGCGCTCGGGCTGGCCGGACGCCACCACCATCTTCGAGGCGGGGGGCTGGGACGTGGTGCCGGACTTCGCCACGGCGCACCATCTGGAGGGCTTCCCCACCCCCGACGGCCGCTTCCGTTTCAAGCCCGACTGGGCCTCGCTCGGCCCCTGGCATGCGAAGATGCCGGTATTGCCGGACCATCTGGCGCTGATCGACGAGGTGAGCCAGCAAAAGCCGTTCCGGCTGGTGGCGGCCCCCGCCCGCCAGTTCCTCAACTCGACCTTCACCGAGATGCCCACCTCGCAAAAGCGCGAGGGCCGGCCGACCGCCTTCCTCCACCCCGAAGTGATGGCCCAGTTCGGGCTCGCTGAGGGCGCTGCCGTCCGGCTGGGCAACGAGCGCGGCTCGGTGACGCTCCATGCAGCGCCGCGCGAGGGGCAGCACCGCGACACGATCGTGGTGGAGAGCATCTGGCCGAACCGCCACTGGAAGGGCGGTATCGGCATCAACCTGTTGCTCGGCGCGGATCCGGCACCACCCAATGGCGGCGCTGCCGTGCACGACACGGCCGTGTGGCTGGAGGCGGTGCAGGACCGCGACGCGGCGACGCAGGCCGCCCCGGGCCTCGAGCGCGCCCCGGCTTGACGGCGGCGGCGCGGCGAACCAGTTCCGTGCCATGCAGCGACTTTTGGACCTAATCTTTCCGCAGCGGCGCCAGGAAAGCCCGCCCGTCTCTCCCGAGCAGCTCGCCGCCGCGGCGCTGATGGTCGAGGCTGCCCGCCTCGACGGCCGCTTCGAGCCGCACGAGCGGGAGCGGATCGCCATGCTCCTGGAGCAGCGCTTCGGCCTTGCACCGGATCTGGCGGCGAGCCTGCTGAACGAGGCCGAGCGCGCCGCCGACGAGAGCGTCGACTGGCACGGTTTCACCAGCGCGCTCAAGGAAAGGCTCGATCATGACGGCAGGATCGCCATCATGGAGATGCTCTGGGAGATCGCCTATGCCGACGGCGAGCTGGCCGCTCTCGAAGACAGCCTGTTGCGGCGCGTGGCCGGTCTGCTCTATGTGAGCGGCAAGGAGAGCGCGCAGGCCCGTTACCGGGCCCTGGAACGTCTCGGCCTTGCCGCAGGCTGAGCGCGCCTTGCGGCAGTTGACTCGTGCGGCTTCGTCTCTATAGTCCGCGCTCGCGTCTGAGGGCAGCTCGACAGACGGCGTGCTGCTCGCGTCCTCATTCCAGCCTGTCTGGCGAAAACTCATGTACGCAGTGATCAAGACCGGCGGCAAACAGTACCGCGTCGCCACCAACGACGTGATCAAGGTCGAGCGCCTCGAGGCCGAGGCAGGCAGCATCGTCGAGCTCGACCAGGTGCTGATGCTGGGCGGCGAGGGCCAGGAGCTGGCGATCGGTGCGCCGCTCGTTGCCGGTGCCAAGGTGTCGGCGACCGTGCTGGAGCAGACCCGTGGCCCCAAGCTCATCGTCTTCAAGAAGCGCCGCCGCAAGAATTCCCGTCGTCGGACCGGCCATCGGCAGGACCTGACGGTGCTCCGCATCACCGACATCGCCTCGGCGTAAGTCTCAAGAAGGAGAGTTGAGCCATGGCACACAAGAAAGCCGGCGGCAGCTCGCGCAACGGCCGCGATACCGAGGGCAAGCGCCTCGGCGTCAAGAAGTTCGGCGGCGAGCAGGTTGTCCCGGGCAACATCATCATCCGGCAGCGTGGCACCAAGTGGCATCCCGGCACCAACGTGGGCCTGGGTCGCGACTACACCATCTTCGCGATGAGCGAGGGCCGCGTCTCCTTCAAGCGGGCGCGCGACGGCCGCTCCTATGTGAGCGTCGTCTCGGAGGCCCAGGCGGCCGAGTAATCGGGCCCTGCAGCACACCTTTTTTGGAGGAAGGGGAAAGGTCGACGCCTTTCCCCTTTTTTCGTCATGAGATTTCTCGATTCAGCGAAGATCTGGCTCAAGAGCGGGGATGGCGGTGCCGGCAGCATCAGCTTCCGCCGTGAGAAGTACATCGAGTTCGGTGGCCCGGACGGTGGTGACGGGGGCCGTGGCGGCCATGTCATCGCCCGCTGTGTCGACGATCTGAACACCCTGATCGACTTCCGCTACAAGCAGCACTTCAAGGCCCAGCGGGGCATGCACGGCATGGGCCGGCAGCGCACCGGCAAGACCGGCGACGACGTGCTGCTCAAGCTGCCGGTCGGCACCCAGATCCTGGCCGAGGACGGCGAGACCCTGATCGCCGACATGACCGAGCCGGGCCAGGAGATCGTGCTGGCCCGCGGCGGCGACGGCGGGCGCGGCAACATCCACTTCAAGTCCTCGACCAACCGCGCGCCGAGACGGGCCGAGCCGGGCTGGCCCGGCGAGGAGCGCTGGGTGTGGCTCAAGCTCAAGCTCCTGGCCGATGCCGGCCTCGTGGGCCTGCCCAATGCCGGCAAGTCGACCTTCCTTTCGGCGGTGAGCCGGGCGCGCCCCAAGATCGGCGACTACCCGTTCACCACCCTGGAGCCCAAGCTCGGCACCATCGAGTTCGACGATGACGGCTTCGTCATGGCCGACATCCCCGGGCTGATCGAGGGGGCCCACGAGGGCAAGGGGCTGGGTGACCGCTTCCTCGGCCATGTCGAGCGCTGCAGCGTGCTGATCCACCTGGTGGACGCCACCCAGGAAGACGTCGCCGACGCCTACCGGACGGTGCGCGCGGAGCTGCTCGCCTACGGCCACGACCTCGGCGACAAGCCCGAGATCGTGTGTCTGAGCAAGTGCGACGCCCTCGACGAGGAGAGCCTGGAAGAGCAGGCCCACCTCCTCGCCGAAGCCGCCCGCCGGCCGGTCCACCGGGTCTCGGCGGCGAGCGGCCAGGGGACCCGCCCGGTGCTCGGCGAGGCGCTCGAGCTGGTGCGCGAGCGCCGCCGCACGGAGCGGGAGCAGCGCGCGGAGCGCCGCGAGGGATGAGCGCCGGTGAAGCCCTGCGGGCCTCCCGGCTGACCGTCAAGATCGGCTCCTCGCTGCTGGTCCGCGAGGACGGCAGCCTGCGCCGCGTCTGGCTCGACGCCCTGGCCCGGGACATCGCCCGGCTGCGCGGCCGCGGCCAGGAGGTCATGGTGGTGACCTCCGGCGCCATCGCGCTCGGCTGGCGGGCGCTGGGCCTGGCGCGCCGGCCCGTCAAGCTCGAGGAGAAGCAGGCGGCGGCCGCCGCCGGGCAGATCCTGCTGGCCCGCGGCTGGCAGGAGAGCCTGGCCGGGGTCGGGCTCACCACCGCGCAGATCCTGGTGACCCTCGAGGATACCGAGAGCCGGCGCCGCTATCTCAACGGCCGTGCCACGCTCGCCACCCTGCTGCGGCTGGGGGCAGTGCCGGTGGTCAACGAGAACGACACGGTGGGCACCGCCGAGATCCGCTTCGGCGACAATGACCGCCTCTCGGCCCGGGTCGCCGTCATGGCCAGCGCCGAGACCCTGGTCCTGCTCTCCGACGTCGACGGGCTCTATACCGCCAACCCGGCGAGCGACCCCTCGGCCCGGCATCTGCCCGTGGTCGCGACGGTGACGCCCGAGATCGAGGCCATGGCCGGCGGCTCGGTGAGCGCGGTCGGCACCGGCGGCATGGTGAGCAAGCTCGAGGCGGCGCGGATCGCCACCCGCTCGGGCTGCACGGTGGTGCTGGGCAAGGGGACCCTCGAGCAGCCCCTGTCCGCCCTCGAGAATGGCGGTCGCTGCACCCTCTTCCCGGCCCAGACCAGCCTCATGGGCGCGCGCAAGGACTGGATCAGCGGCTCGCTCGGCGTGATGGGCTCGGTTCACGTCGATGCCGGGGCGGTCGCCGCCCTGCGGCGCGGCTCGAGCCTGCTGCCGGCCGGCGTCACCCGGGTCGAGGGCGCCTTCGAGCGCGGCGACGCGGTGCTCGTGCGCACGCCCGAGGGCCGGGCGCTGGCCAAGGGCCTGTGCGCCTACGATGCCCCCGAGGCCTGCCGCATCGCAGGCCGCCGGACCGCCGAGATCGAGGCCCTGCTGGGCTATCGCGGCCGCGAGGTGATGATCCACCGCGACGATCTGGTGCTGCTCTAGGGCGCACCGCCGGGAGCTCGTGATGCGCAACCCGTGGCTGGTGCTCGTCGTCGTGGCCACGGCGCTGTTCCTGATCGTGGTGGACGCCACCGTGCTGTTCACCGCCCTGCCGGTGCTGACCCGCGAGCTCGGCGCGAGCGCCTCGGCGCGGCTGTGGATCGTCAACATCTACCCGCTCGTGGTAGCGGGCCTGCTGCCGGGCCTGGGCACACTGGGCGACCGGCTCGGCCACCGGCGCCTCTTCATGGCCGGCCTCCTGGTCTTCGGCGCGGCGTCGCTGGCCAGCGCCTTCGCCCCCTCCCCTGCCATCCTGATTGCCGCCCGGGCACTCCTGGGCGTCGGCGGGGCGATGATGATGCCGGCGACCCTGGCGATCATCCGCCAGACTTTCGAGGATCCCGGCCAGCGCGCCGTGGCGATCGGAATCTGGGCCTCGATCGCCTCGGGCGGTGCTGCCATCGGCCCGGTCCTGGGCGGGGCGCTGCTCGAGCATTTCTGGTGGGGCTCGGTCTTTCTCATCAACGTGCCGGTCGTGGCCCTGGTGCTGCCGCTGGCCCTGATCCTCGTCCCGCGCCCGGCCAGCCTCTCCGCCCGCCCCTGGGATCTCGTGGCCTCGCTCCAGGTGATGCTCGGCCTCTTCGGCCTGGTCTGCGCCATCAAGGAGCTGGCGAAGCGCGACCTCTTCCTGCCGGGCCTGCTGCTCCCGGCCGCCGGCGGCCTCTTCTTCCTCGCCCTTTTCGTGCGCCGCCAGAACCGGGCAGCGCACCGCCTGATCGACTTCAGCCTGTTCCGCAACCGGCCCTTCGCCGCCGCGGTGGGCGCGGCCCTTTTGGCCTCCATGGTGCTGATGGGCTTCGAGCTGGTGCTGGGCCAGCATCTCCAGCTGGTGCTGGGGCTCTCGCCGCTCGAGGCCGGGCTCGCCATCGCGCCCACGCCCATCGGCGCCTTCCTGGCGGGGCCGCTGGCGGGCCTCCTCCTGCACCGGGCCGGCGCCCGGCCGGTGACCTCGGCATGCCTCCTGCTGGCGGGCCTCGGTCTGGGCGGGCTGCTGCTCGGCCCGCCCGGCGCCGGCGAGGCGGTCTCCCGGCTGCAGCTCGCGTGGCTGGCGCTCTTCGGGGTCGGGATCGGCGGCGCGATGACCGCCGCCTCCTCCGCGATCATGACGGAGAGCCCGCCCGGCCGCGCCGGCATGGCGGCCTCGACCGAGGAGGTCGCCTTCGAGCTGGGCAGCACGTTCGGCATTGCCGTGTTCGGCAGCCTGATGACCGCCGTCTACACGGCCCGGCTCGTGCTGCCCGTAAAGCTCGCGGACAGCGTCCCGGACACGGTCCGCCTGTCGCTCGACGAGGCGCTGGGCGCCGCGGCCGCGCTGCCGGCACCGATGGCCGAGCTCCTGGCCGGCGCCGGCCGCGGGGCCTTCGAGGCGGCCTTCGACGCCACCACGGCGACGGCGGCGCTGCTGCTTCTGGCCGGCACCGTCTTCTATCGCCTTGCCACCCGCGAGCGGCGGCCCGGCCGCGCTTTGCGTGCCGAGGGGGCTGGCTCCGCGGCCCGGCGCTCCTAGTCTCTTGGCCTGGGGCAACGGGACGAGGAGCAGCGGATGGCCCAGCGGATCGAGGATTATGCCGTCATCGGCGACACGCTCACCTGCGCGCTGGTCGGCCGCGACGGCTCCATCGACTGGCTCTGCCTGCCCCGCATCGACAGCCCCGCCTGCTTTGCGGCCCTGCTCGGCACCGCCGAGAACGGCCGCTGGCTGATGGCGCCGCAAGCCCCGGTCAAGGCCTGCCGGCGGCGCTACCGCGGCGACACGCTGATCCTCGAGACCGAGCTCGAGACGGACGAGGGCGTGGTGGCGCTCATCGATTTCATGCCGGTGGCCCATGGCAGCGAGATCGCCGACATCGTGCGCATCGTCGAGGGTCGCCAAGGGTCCGTCGACATGGGCATGGAGCTGATCATGCGCATGGATTACGGCGCCACCGTGCCCTGGGTGCGGCGCACGCCGGAGGGCATCCGCGCGGTGGCCGGCCCCGAGGCCCTGGAGCTTATCGCGCCGGTGCCGCTGGAGGGGCGCAACTTTCGCACCGAGGCGCGGTTCACCGTCCGCAAGGGCGACCGCCTGCCCTTCCGCCTCGTCGCCTGCACCTCCTACCGCGAGCGCCCCGAGAAGGCCGACGCGGAGGCGATGCTCGTCACCACCGAGCGCTACTGGCAGGACTGGTCGGCCAGATGCACCGTCCAGGGCCGCTGGCGCGAGCCGGTCCTGCGCTCGCTCCTGACGCTCAAGGCGCTTACCTACTCGCCCTCGGGCGGGATCGCCGCGGCGGCCACCACCTCGCTGCCCGAGCAGCTCGGCGGGGTGCGCAACTGGGACTACCGGTTCTGCTGGATCCGCGACGCCACCTTCACCCTCTACGCCCTCATGCTCTCGGGCTACCGGGAGGAGGCCGAGGCGTGGCGCTGCTGGCTGCTGCGCACCGCCGCCGGCCGGCCCGAGCAGCTCCAGATCCTCTATGGGGTGCGCGGCGAGCGCTGGCTTGCCGAGTGCGAGCTGCCCTGGCTCGACGGCTACGAGGGCAGCCGGCCGGTGCGCATCGGCAATGCCGCCCACAGCCAGCTCCAGCTCGACGTCTTCGGCGAGATCCTCGACATCGGCCACCAGGGACGGCGCCTCGAGCTCGAGCACGACGACGATGCCTGGGAGTTCCAGAAGGTGCTGCTGCGCGCGCTCGAGGAACGCTGGCAGGAGCCTGACGAGGGCATCTGGGAGGTGCGCGGCGGCAGGCGCCACTTCACCCATTCCAAGGCCATGGCCTGGGTCGCCTTCGACCGCGCCGTCAAGGCGGTCGAGCGCTTCGGCCTCGACGGCGACGTCGAGCGCTGGCGGGCCCTGCGCGACCGCATCCACGCCGACGTCTGCGAGAAGGGCTTCAGCCGGAAGCGCAACGCCTTCGTCCAGGCCTATGACGACGACGAGGCGCTCGACGCCTCGGCCCTCATGCTGCCGCTCGTGGGCTTCCTGCCGCCCGAGGACCCGCGCATCGCCGGCACCCTCGATGCCATCCGCCAGGATCTCGAGCATGACGGGCTGCTGCTGCGCTACCGCACCTCGACCGGCGTCGACGGCCTGCCCGCGGGCGAGGGCTATTTCCTGATCTGCTCCTTCTGGCTGGCCGACAATCTGGCGCTCATGGGCCGACACGAGGAGGCGGAGGCGGTCTTCGAGCGGCTGCTAGCCCTGCGCAACGACGTCGGGCTGCTGGCCGAGGAGTACGACCCGCGTATCGGCCGCCAGCTCGGCAACTTCCCCCAGGCGCTCTCGCATGTGGGCCTCATCAACACCGCGCACAATCTCTCGCTGATCGCCGGCCCGGCACGGCGCCGCGCCACGCCCTGACTCGCGCCGCCTCGATGAGACGGGCCGTCTTGGTGACCGTCCGCCCCTGCTCTGCTAGGAAGGCGGCGTGGTATCGGAGGCGGTATGGCGACGGTCATCGAGGACGATCTGGAACAGGGCATGCGGGCGCTGGGCGCTGCCGCCCGCGAGGCGGCGCGGAAGCTCGGGCAGGTGCCGGGCGAGGCCAAGGACCGGGCGCTGCGGGCGGCCGCCGCGTCCATGCGTGCCCGGGCGCCCGCCATCATCGAGGCCAACGGACGCGACATGAAGGCGGCGCGCGAGCGCGGCCTGAGCGGCGCCATGCTCGACCGGCTGCTGCTCGACGAGAAGCGCGTCGAGGCCATGGCCGCGGGGCTCGAGGCCATCGCCGCCCTGCCCGACCCGGTCGGCGCCGAGCTCGCCCACTGGCAGCGCCCCAACGGGCTCGACATCGCTCGGGTACGGGTGCCGCTGGGGGTCATCGGCATCATCTACGAGAGCCGCCCCAACGTCACCGCCGATGCCGGCGCGCTGTGCCTCAAGGCCGGCAATGCCGCCATCCTGCGCGGCGGCTCGGAGAGCTTCTTCTCCTCGCGCGCCATCCTCGCTAGCCTGCAGCAAGGGCTCGAGGAGGCCGGTCTGCCGGCCGCTGCCGTCCAGATGCCGCCCACCACCGAGCGTGCGGCGGTCGGCATGATGCTGCGCATGAGCGAGAGCATCGACGTCATCATCCCGCGCGGCGGTCGCTCGCTGATCGAGCGCGTGTACGAGGAAAGCCGCATCCCGGTGCTGGCCCACCTCGAAGGCAACTGCCACACCTATCTCCACGAGAGCGCCGATCCGGGACAGGCCGTCGAGGTCGTCCTCAACGCCAAGATGCGCCGCACCGGCATCTGCGGAGCCACCGAGACCCTGCTGTGCGACAGCAGCGCCGCCGCTGCCCTGCTCCCGCCGGTGCTGGACGCGCTGATCGCGGCCGGCTGCGAGATCCGCGGCGACGAGGGCGTCTGCCGGATCGAGCCGCGCGCCCGGCCGGCGTCGCCGAGCGACTGGGACACCGAATATCTCGACGCCATTCTGGCAGTGAGGCTGGTGGGCGGAATCGAGGAGGCCATCGCCCATATCGCCCGCCACGGCTCGCAGCACACCGAGAGCATCCTCGCCGAGGACGAGGCAGCGGCCGCCCGCTTCCTGGGCGCGGTCGACAGCGCCATCGTGATGCACAACGCCTCGACCCAGTTCGCCGACGGCGGCGAGTTCGGCATGGGGGCGGAGATCGGCATCGCCACCGGCCGGCTCCACGCCCGCGGCCCGGTCGGCGTCGAGCAGCTCACCAGCTTCAAGTATCTGGTGCGCGGCAGCGGCCAGTGCCGGCCGGGCTGAAGCGCGAGGCGGCCGACCCCACCGGTGGCCTGCGCCGCCGGGTGCGCCTGCTGTCGCCGGTGGCGGAGCCGCCCCCGCCTGCCGGCCGCAGGCCGCTGCGGGTGGGCCTTTTGGGCGGTTCCTTCAACCCGGCCCATGAAGGTCACCTCTATGTGAGCCTGGAAGCGCTGCGCCGCCTGCAGCTCGACCAGGTCTGGTGGCTGGTCTCGCCGCAAAATCCCCTGAAGCCGCGCGCCGGCATGGCGCCGCTGGAAGAGCGGCTGGCATCCGCACACGCCGTGGCGCGCCACCCGGCAGTGCGCGTGACGTCGCTGGAGAGCAGGCTCGGCACACGCTACACCGCCGACACGCTCAATCGGCTGAAAAGCTGGAAAGATCATCGCTTCGTCTGGCTGATCGGCGCGGACAATTTGGCGCAGCTGCCCCGCTGGCGGCACTGGGAGCAGGTAATGCACGCCTGTCCCATTGCGGTCTTCGAGCGCGATCCCTATTCTTATGGTGCCCTGGCTGGCGCCGCAGCGACGCGTTTCGCCGGGGCGAGGTTGAGCGACGCGCGTGCCGCAGAGCTCGCCGCCTGCGCGCCGCCGGCCTGGGTGTTCCTTCGCTTGCGCCCGCACCCCGCCTCGAGCACGGAAATCCGGCGCGCGGCGGACCAACCCTGAAGGCGGACGAAGCGCCTGCCTGGAGTTCGAAAGATAAGTACGTCCGCTCCTGATACCTCCGCCGCCCCCGCCTCTGCCCCAGCCCTCCTGGACATCGTCACCAGCTCGCTCGAAGCCGACAAGGCGATCGACGCGGTGGTTGTCGATCTTGCGGGCAAGACCACCATCGCCGATGCCATGGTGGTCGCCACCGGCACCTCGCAGCGCCACCTCGACACCATGGCCGAGAAGCTCGTCGAGCGCCTCAAGGCGGCGGGCTACAAGGGCGTCGTCGCCGAAGGCGTGGGCGAGAGCAGCTGGGTGCTGATCGACGCGTTCGACGTCATCGTGCACCTGTTCCGCGCCGAGACGCGGGAGCTCTATGCCATCGAGAAGCTGTGGTCGGTCGCCCCGCCGGCCCGCGAGCAGCGGGTCGCCCTCGGCGCCGACTAGGTGCGGGTCCTGCTGATCGCGGTCGGCAGGTCGCGCGACAGGGCCATCGCCGAGCTGGTGGAGCGCTACGCTCGGCGCTGCCCCTGGCCCTTCGAGACTCTCGAGGTGCAGCCGCGCGGTCGTGTCGATCCGCACAAGCTGGCCGCCGAGGAGGCCCGGCTGCTGCTCGCCGCCGTGCCCGAAGGGGCTGCCATCATCGCCCTCGACGAGCATGGCGAGCTCCAGGACAGCCAGACCTTCGCCCACCGCCTGGGCGCCCTGCGTGACCAGGGCCGCCGCTGCATCGCCTTCCTGATCGGCGGCGCCGACGGCCACGCCCCGGAGCTTCTCGCCCGGGCCGATCTCAAGCTCGCCTTCGGCCGCATGACCTGGCCCCACGAGATGGTGCGGGTTCTGCTGGCCGAGCAGGTCTACCGCGCCACCACGATCCTCTCCGGCCACCCCTACCACCGCGGCTGAGCCGGCACTGCCGCGCGTTCCCCGCCCGGGCACGCAGTCTCCCGCAAGGCCGCTCTCCCTCATCCAGCACCGGCAAGCCGCCCGGCCCGGGCAGAATGGCGGAGAAACCTGAAGATCCGGTAAACGGACGAGCGCTTCAACCGGCTCGCTTCAGCGATGTCCGGCATGGCGCTGCACGCGGCTCGATCTCCTCTTTTGGTCGTCTGTCAGCCGGGGGCGATGCCGGCGATCCGGTGCAAGGGGCGGCGTTCGGCCCGTCCGTGTCTGGCGCCCTGCTCGAGAGCATGAGCCGACCGCCGTCATGAGCAAACAGCCTGCAGCCGCGTGGCGGCAGGCAGGCTCCGGCCACGGATCGGCATTTGCTCCCCTCTTGCACCACCCTCGCCTCACCCTTCCTCCATTGCTCGGCGAGGCCGCCATGCCCCTGCATCTGCCCAATCCGCCGCAACGGGACGCTCTCACGGGGACAGGTGGCGCAGGAGGGCAAGGCGGCGAGTGCCCGCAACGCCACGAGGCACGGCCTGGTTGCGGCACGGACGAGCCTGAGCGCCTCGGAGATGCGCAGGGTGCGGCAGATGGCGATGGGGATGGTGCACGCGGAGCGGCTCGATGCGCTGGAGTTTCGCGTGATGGACGTGGCGCTCAAGGGGGCGGAGGCGCTGTGTGAGGGGGGCTGCAGTCGCCGGTCACGATCCTGCGTTGCCGGGCCCGGCTGGAGCGGGATCACGAGCGTGCGGTGCGCGAGCTGGCGGCGCTCAGGGAGCAGCGGCCGGCGCCGGCTGCCAGGGGGCCGGGGCCGGACATGAGCGCGCGGATCGCGCGGATGGAGGCGGAAGCGGCCGCCTACACGACGCAGGTCATGGGCTGGCTCCTGGCGCCGCGCGCCGGGCGGGGCGCAATGCCCGGCATGAACGAACCCGGGCGCGTCGCCGCCCCGGCCGCCGACCGCGCCGGGCGGCCACGGACGGAGGTGCTGCAGCGGCAGACCCAGCGGGCCTGAGCTGCGTCCTGAAGCCTAGGGATCGTCCGCCGGCATGGCGGCGGGACGCTCGCCGCCATCAAAAAAAGCGGCTGGTGCTCGGCAGCTTCCATGGGCCGCGCGGGGTGGGCTCGACCGTGTCACCCGAAAGGAGCGCGGCTGCCACCCGCCGTGCCTGCTTGGCGGAATGTGCGCGCTCGCCTAGAACCTCCCTGCTCCGGGAGGTAAAGCATGCGCGATTTCCATATTCCCGGCCGCTCAGCGGCCTATGGCACCAACGGGATGGCGGCGACGTCGCATCCGCTGGCGACGACGACGGCGCTCGAGGTGCTGCGCCAGGGCGGCAATGCCGTCGACGCGGCAGTGGCGGCGGTGGCCGCGCTGTGCGTGGTCGAGCCGGCGATGACCGGCATCGGCGGCGACTGTTTCGTGCTCTACGCCCCCGCCTCGGGCGGCGTCGTGGCGCTGAACGGCTCCGGCCGGGCGCCGGCTGCGGCCACGCCCGAGCGTCTCGCGGAGCTGGGCGTCACGGCACTTGGCAGCGGCAGCCCGCACAGCGTCACCATCCCCGGCGCCATCGCCGCCTGGGAGAAGCTGGTCGAGGCCCATGGCAGCCGTAGCCTGGGCGAGCTGCTGCAGCCCGCCATCCGCTATGCCGAAGAGGGTTTTCCGGTAAGCCCGCGCGTGGCCCTGGACTGGAAGCGTTGCACCCCCACCCTGGAGCGCAGCGCCGGCGGCCGCTCGATCTACCTGCCGGGCGGCAAGGCGCCGGGCGTGGGCCGCATCGTCCGCCTGCCGACCCTTGCCCGCACCCTGCGCCGGGTCGCCGAGGGCGGAGCGCAGGCCTTCTACACGGGCGAGATCGCCGAGGCGATGGCCACCACCCTGCAGAGCATGGGCGGCCTGCAGGGCTACGAGGACTTCGCCGCCGCCGAGGCGGAGTTCGTCGAGCCGATCCAGACCAGCTACCGCGACGTCCGGGTCTATCAGTGCCCGCCCAACGGGCAGGGCGTCATCACCCTCCTGATGCTCAACATTCTCGAGGGCTACGACATGGCCTCGCTCGACCCCAACGGGGCGGAGCGGCACCATCTTCTGGCCGAGGCGGCCAAGCTCGCCTACCGCGACCGCGATCTCTTCCTTGCCGACCCGGCGCACGCCTCCTCGCCGATGGAGACGCTGATCGAGAAGAGCTATGCCGGCCGGCTGCGCGAGCAGATCGACCGCGAGCGGGCCATGACCGACCTGCCGCCGCCGCTGCTCGACGCCCATCCCGACACGACCTATCTGAGCGTGGTAGACCGCGACCTCAACGCCGTCTCCTTCATCAACTCGATCTATGACGGCTTCGGCTCGGGCCTGGTGTGCGAGCGCACCGGCGTGATCTTCCACAATCGCGGCCGCGCCTTCCGCCTCGACCCGAAGCACCCCAACTGCATCGCGCCGGGCAAGCGGCCGATGCACACCATCATTCCGGGCCTGGCCTTCAAGGGCGGCGAGGTCTGGGCGGCCTACGGCGTCATGGGCGGCAACTACCAGCCGGTCGGCCAGTCCACGGTGCTCAGCGCCATGATCGATTATGGGATGGACCCCCAGGAGGCGATCGACGCGCCGCGCTCCATGGCCTTCCCGGTGGACATGGAGGTCGAGCGCGGCATGCCGGCCGCGACCCGGGCCGGCCTCCAGGAGCGGGGCCACCAGATCGTCGAGCCGGCGGGCCCGCTCGGCGGCGGCCAGGCGATCGTCATCGACCGCAAGCGCGGGGTGCTGATCGGCGGCGCCGACCCCAGGAAGGACAGCGTCGCCCTGGGGCTCTGAGAGGAGGCCGCGCCGGCGCCCCCGGACGGAGCCGGACAAGGCGCTGCGCGCGGCTTTCCTTTCTCTTTCTTGGCCGAAATGCGCCCAGTGCCCTTCGTGGCTCGGGCGCCGGACGTCGCAGCACCAGCGGGATCAGGAGAGCGCCGATGGCGGTGGATCCCATGGGCCTTTTGGCCCTTCAGGTCGCCCCCTTCGCGCTCTCGGCGTCGATCACGCCGGGCCCCAACAATCTTCTCGTCATGGCCTCGGCCTCGCGCTTCGGCCTGCGGCCTACCCTGCCGCACATGTTGGGTATCCTCGCCGGGTTCCCGGCCATGCTGGTCGCGGTCGGGCTCGGCATCGCCCCGGCCTTCGAGCGGATGCCGCAGCTCCATCTGGCGCTGCAGATCGCCGGCATCCTCTATCTCGTCTATCTCGCCTGGCGGATCGGCCTCGCCGGCGGCCCCGCCGAGGCGCGCGGCAGCGGCCGGCCGCTCTCCTTCCTTCAGGCAGCGCTCTTCCAGTGGATCAACCCCAAGGCCTGGGCCATGGCGCTGGGCTCGCTCGCCACCTACACCAGCGTCGGCGGCGAACTGCTGGGCGAGGTGACGATCATCGCCGGCGTCTTCGCGCTGGCGGCAGCACCCTCGATCGCCTGCTGGGCCCTCCTGGGCGACCGCATCCGCCGCCTGCTGCAGACGCCGGCCACGCGCCGGCTCTTCAACTGGGCCATGGCGCTGCTCATCCTGGCCTCGCTCCTTCCCGCACTCCGCTCCCTTCTGGCGGCGTTTTGACGCGTCCTTCGACCACGACCGCCGCTGACGCTCGAAGCAGGTCCCGGGAGCGCTACGCGCGGCTTCTTGTTCATGTTCTCCTGTCAGCTGGTTCGGATCAGCGCCCACCGTAGCGTATCCGGGCCGTGAGCAATGCGCCGCCTGCAACCAGCCAGAGAGACGAGGGCAGCCACGCGCAGCGCCTTGCACGGCCGTGCCGCCACGAGCCTGCACCGGGCCTCGCCGCGTCACCGCATCCTCACCGTCGCAGCGCTCGTTCCCGCGACCGCGCCGGTCAGCCGGTCATGCCGCTGCCCTGACGGACGCGAGGTCGGCCGCGATGGTGCGCCAGATGGTGCCGAAGACGTGCTCCCAGCCATGCTCCTCGAGGATCTGCCGGCGCAGGCCCCGCGCGCGCTCGCGATACTCGGCCTCGGGCATGGCCAGCGCACGGGCGATGATCTCGCGGTTGCGGGCGGGGTCCTCGCAGAGATGGATCGCGAAGGGGCTGCGAAAGCCGCTCTCCGGTGTCACCATCGGCACCACGCCGCGGGCCGCCGCCTCCAGGACCGCCGTCGCCTGGGCGTCGAGATCGCTGGTATGGATATAGAAGTCGACCTCGTCGAGCACGAAGCGGTTGAAGCCGGGATCGCCATTGTCGATGACGCCCAGGCAGTGGATCTGCACGCGGCCGACCCCCTGGGCATCGAGGTTCAAGAGCCCCCGGGGCAGGCTGCGGGTGGCGATGCACAGCCGCACGTCCAGGCCGTGGATGCTGGCCAGCAGGCGGTCGAAGCGCTTGTAGCTGCCCAGATGGCTCACATGGAGCAGGGTCGGCCGCGCGCTCACGCAACGTCCTTCCCGGAACGGCAGGAGCGCCGCGGTGCACCCCATGTTCACCGCCACGAGCTTGTCCGAAACCTCGGCCTGCAGCGAGCCGTCGTCGAGCACGCGGGTCTCCTCGGCCCAGTGGGCACCGCACAGGCCGAAGATGCGGCGCGCGGCGCGCAGCTGGCGCTCGATGAAGGGCATGTGCCATTCGGGCGGAAAGCGCGGCACCCAGGGCATGATCACGTAGGCGTTGGGATGGCCGGCCGCATCTTCCTCCAGCGCATTGTCGCGCATCCAGTCGGCGGCGAGGTCGGGCGGCCCCCAGGTGGGGTGGCCGAGCAGGGCATCATCGGGGCGGTCGGTGATGCGGCCGGCGTGAAAGCTGGAGACATGTACCGGCCCCAGCCCTCCCAGGACCCTGGCGCCATGCTTGACGATCTCGGCGTTGGCGTCCTCGTAGCGGCCGTAAGAGCCCTTGGTGAAGGTGTAGGGGGTATAGAGGAAGTGCAGCATCAGCCTGCCTCGGCCAGCCGCCAGCGGCGGGCGGCATGGTGGCGGGGACGCAGGCGGACCAGGTGCAGCAGGAGATAGTCGCTGTTCTGGTCGATGGTGGCGGTGCGGGCAAAGCCGGTGAACATGTCGAGCAGATCCTGGGCGGAGAGGTCCCAGCGGTGGAAGCCGTTGTAGTGCGTGGTCTTCTTCTGCGGGAAGGAGACCACGACCTCCTCGGCAGCACAGCGCCCGGCAAGCTCGGCCAGCGCCTCGGGGTGCTCGAGATGCTCGACGGTCTCCAGCGACAGCAGCACGTCGATCTTGCGGGCCGGGAAGTCCTCGATCCGGCAGCACTCGAAGCGGGTCTTCTGGGTGGTGAAGTGCTGGCGGGCCCAGGCGACCGCCGCAGGATCGGCATCGATGCCCAGGACCAGATCGACATCCGGGTTCTTCTGGCAGAGCCAGCTGCCATAGCCGACGCCGCAGGACGCATCCAGCACGGTGCCGAACAGGAACTGCCGTGCCGTGGCATAGCGCTCGACGTGACGGCGCAGGTTGATGTCGCGCTCCAGCGCCTCCGTCTCGGTGCGTGTCAGCTCGATTCGCTCCACCACCATCGGCCCAGGCCCTCCGCTTCGGCGGCGACGGCCGCCGCGTCGAGGAGCAACCTAACCCCGTGAGGGTTAACGGGCGGTGAAGCGCTGCCTCAGCCGCCGCGCGCCTGCTGGCGCAGCAGCCACAGGCCGCCGCTCACCACGATCGCGGCGCCGGCCAGCGTCCAGGCGTCCGGCAGGTCGCCGAAGACGCTCCAGCCGATCGCCACCGCCCAAAGGATCTGGGTATAGACGAAAGGAGCGATCAGCGACGCGTCGCCAAACGCGAAGGCGCGGATCATGGCGAGCTGGCCGGCGAGCCCGAGCAGCCCCATGACGCCCATGAGGACCCAGTCGCCGGGTGCCGGCAGGACGAACAGGGACGGCAGCACCAGGCTGGTGAGCGCGGTGCCGATGCCGGCGGAGAAGAACATGGTGGTGTAGGGGTGGTCGAAGGCGGCGAGCCGGCGGGTGGCCAGCTGGTAGACGGCGAAGAAGAAGGCCATGGCAACCGGCGCCAGCGCTGCCGGACCGAGAATCCCCGTCCCCGGCCGGGCCACCACCAGCACGCCGAGAAAGCCCAGGGCGATGGCGGCCCAACGCCGCGGGGTCACCTTCTCGCCGAGCGCCGGCACGGCGAGGCCGGCGACGAAGAGCGGGGCGAGGAAGGAGATGGCATAGGTCTCGGCCAGCGGCAGCAGGCTCACCGAGAGGAACATCAGGCCCGTGGCGGTGATCATCGCCACGCCGCGCAGCATCTGCAGGCCCGGTCGCGCCGAGCGCCAGGGCGCGCGGTGCCCGGCGACGGCGAGAAGTGGCAGGAGGAAGACCAGGTTGAAGGCGTAGCGCGCCCACACCACCTCGCCCAGCGGATAACTCAGGGCCAGATGTTTGGCGGTCGAATCCTGAACGGTGAGGCAGAGGACGGCCAGGCACATCAGGCCGATGCCGAGGAGCGGACGGTCGCGCCCGGCGGGTGCAGCGGCGACGGCCATGGATCCTCCCGGCAAGAAGGCAGCTGCGCCTGGTGGGCCCGGCAGGATTCGAACCTGCGACCAGACCGTTATGAGCGGTCAGCTCTAACCGCTGAGCTACGGGCCCGGCGCGGCCGCATATAGGCACGCTCCACGAGACTTGCCAACCCGGCCGTCAGCCGACGCCGAGCTCGGCGAGGCTGCGCAGCAGCTCCTCGTTGCGGTAGGGCTTGGCCAGCACCCGGACCGGCGTGCCGGCCTGGCGCCGGAGCAGCTCGACGGTATCGCCGCCGGTGGCGAACACCACCGGCAGCGCCGGTATCCTGCGGCGGGCCGCCGCCGCCAGCTCCTCGCCGCAGCCGTCGGGAAGACGAAGGTCGGTCACCAGGGCCGCGACAGGCACGCGCTCGAGCACCTCGCGGGCCTGCGCGGCGCTGGCGGCCTCCTCGACCTCGAAGCCTGCCGCCTCGAGGCTCTGCACGAGATCGAGGAGGATCAGCACATCGTCCTCGACCACCAGGAGCCGTGGCCGGGCCGCTCCAGCCCGACCGGCCGAGGCGGCCAGCGCCTCGCGGATCTTGAGATCGAGCTCCGCAGCGCCATAAGGCTTGTTCAGCAGCGTCACGCCGGGCTCGAGCCGGCCGTCGCGCAGCAGGCTGGCGCCGGCATGGCCGGAGCTGAAGAGGACTGCCAGCCCGGGGCGGAGCAGGCGCGCCCGGCGTGCCAGCTCGCCGCCATCCAGCGCGCCGGGCATCATCACGTCGGTGAACAGCAGATCGACCTCGAGCCCGGCTTCCAGTATGGCCAGCGCCTGCTCGCCGCCGGCCGCCTGCTCGAGCTCGTAGCCCAGCATGCGCAGCAGCTCCGCCACCGCCTCGCGCACCGCCTCGTTGTCCTCGACCAGGAGAATGCGCTCGCGCCCGCCGGTGGCATCCGCCAGGAAGGGCGCTGCGGGCTCGGCAAGCGTGCTGCCGCGCGGCAGCGCCAGCCGCACCGTGGTGCCGCGGCCCGGGCTGCTGTCGATCGTCACCTGGCCCTTGGACTGCTTGACGAATCCGTAGACCATGCTGAGGCCGAGGCCGGTGCCCTGCCCTTCGGCCTTGGTGGTGAAGAACGGCTCGAACACGCGAGCCAGCACCTCCGGCGGCATGCCGCAGCCGCTGTCCTCGACGGCCAGCTCGACATAGGAGCCGGGCTCCAGCTCGCCGCCGGCGGCGCCCACCGTGCGGTTGGCTGCCGTGATCCGCAGCAGGCCTTCCCCGCCCATCGCGTCGCGGGCATTGACCGCGAGGTTCAAGAGCGCGTTCTCGAGCTGCGTGCGATCGACCAGCACCGGCCATAGATCCTCCGCCAGCGCCGTCTCGATGCGGATCCTCTCGCCCAGGGTCCGGCGCAGCAGCTCGACGATGTCGTCGAGCACCTTCTTGAGGGCGACGCCCACAGGGGCCAGCGGCTGGCGGCGCGCGAAGGCCAGGAGCTGGCCGTTGAGCCGCTTGCCGCGTTCCACCGCATCCCTGGCGCTGGCGAGCTGGCGGCGGCCGGTGCTTCCTTCGGCGAGCTCGCGGTCGAGCAGCTCGAGGCTGCTCCAGATGACCTGGAGAAGATTGTTGAAATCGTGAGCGACGCCACCGGTAAGCTGGCCTACTGCCTCCATCTTCTGGGCCTGGCGCAGCGTCGCCTCGGCCCGGCGCTGCTCCGTGACGTCGCGGGCGCTGCCGAGGATCCGTGTGCCCTGCATGCCCTGCTCGGGCACCGGCACGAGAATGGTCTCGAGCTCGCGCCGGCCGCCCGGCAGCTCCATCACCTGCTCGAACCGCAGCGGCCGGCCAGCCGCAACGCAGGCCCGGACCTGGGCCACGAGCTCCTCGGCCGCCGGTGAGGGCCAGAGATCGCGCGGGTCCCGGCCTGCTGCCATGTCGGCGGGCAGACCGGTGATGCGCGCATGGGCCGGGTTGGTGGCGCCTACCTCGATACGGCCGTCCGGCAGCGCGTCGAGGAGGAACAGCGCCTCGTCGCTGTTCTCGAAGAACGCGCGGTAGCGCGCCTCGCTCGCCCTCAGCTCGCGCTCGCGTGCCTCCAGCGCTTCCTGGGTCCGGCGGCGCTGCTCGACCTCCCGCTCGAGGAAGCGGTTGCTCGCGGCGAGCTGCTCGGTGCGTTTGCGCACCAGAAGCTCGAGCTCCTCGCGGCCCCGCGCCAGGGTCTCGCGGGCGGCGGCGATCTCGCTGATGTCGGTGAGCGAGCCCAACCAGCGACCGGCGGCGCCCGCCGGGCCGCCCGTGGGCACCGCCCGGGCGAGGAACCAGTGGTAGGTGCCGTCCGCCCCGCGCAGCCGCAGCTCCGTCTCGAGCGCCGAGCCGCTTTCGACCGCGTGGCGCCAGCGCGCCAGCGCCGCCTTGCGATCCTGCGGATGCAGCAGGTTGATCCACTGTTTCCCGGAAGCGCCGTCATCGAGGCCGGTGAACGCGTGCCAGCGCCTGTTGCGGTAGTCGATGCGGCCGTCCGCAGAGGCGGTCCAGACGAGCTGCGGCAGCGTTTCGGCCAGATGCCGAAAGCGCTCCTCGCTGGCGCGCAGATCGGCCTCGACCGCATGGCGCCGGCGGATCTCGCGGTTGAGCGTCTCGATCTGCCGGCGGAGGACGGGCAAAGGCGAGCGCTCGTCGGCACTGGGCCGCAGCCGCAGCAGCAGCTGCTGCGGCCGGCCATCGGTGCCGAGTGCCGCCACGCCGCCCTCCACCTTGAAGCGCAGCGCTGTACCGTCCTCATGCCGCAGCGTCAGGCTGCCGAGCGCGCTGGTGGCGCCGCTCATGCGCACCAGTAGAGGGGCCACTGTCCCGGCGTCGGCGGCGAGTTCATGCACACTAGCGGGCACGGCGTCGCCGCGGCCCAGCATGACGCGCGCAGCGGCGTTCCACGCCAGCACCCCGCCGTCCGGCGTCACCATCAGCGCCGGCTCGCTCAGCAGGCCGAGCAGCCTCGCCGTCAGGGGGTCGCGGCTCATTGCCTCAGGACACGCGGAAGTACTCACGTCCGCCGCCAGCGTCCGGAGCTGTCGACGGATCGAGATGGATCACCACTCGGCAGCCCGGATCGCCGCGCGCGATCGCCGCCTCGATCTCCACCCGGGCATAGCCGGCGGTATCGGCCGCGATGCGGCCGAAAACGTTGGACGTCATCATGCACATGGACGGCCGGCCGAGCACCTTCTCGGCGAACGGGCAGGCCCGGTTGCCCAGGACGATCCGCTCGGGCGTCTCCTCGATGATGTAGAAATCGCCCTCGATGCGGCGCTTGAGGTCGACCAGCACGGCACCCAGCTGATCGCGCCCGAGCCGCTCCACCTTGAGCGCCCGGCGGTAGCTGGCCCCGATCTGCTCGCCCATGGCAGCGCCCACCAGGCTGATATAGCCGGAGGCTTCCTCCAGCCCCACCACGTCTTCCAGAGCGCCCGAGAGTTCGCGGACGAGCTGGCGCAGGAACAGGTCACGATCCAGCGGCACGTCCTGCGCCGCCACAGTCTCTGTGATCATGGACATCCTTCCCAACGGTGCGATCAGCCGGCGCCGGGTCCGCCCGCAGCTTCGGCAACTTACCAGCCGCGCGTGAAGCTGCCACCCGTAAAGAAGCGGGCGCCTCCGACCGGGGCGCCCGCTGCGGGAATGCGGCAAGACGGACGAACGGGCCTGCGTCAGGCCTCGATGTCCGAGGTCAGGTCTCGAGAAACGAGCGGAGCTTGCGCGAGCGGCTCGGGTGCTTGAGCTTTCTCAGGGCCTTGGCCTCGATCTGGCGGATGCGCTCGCGGGTCACGCTGAACTGCTGGCCGACCTCCTCGAGCGTGTGGTCGGTGTTCATGCCGATGCCAAAGCGCATCCGCAACACGCGCTCCTCGCGGGCCGTCAGCGTCGCCAGCACCCGGGTCGTGGCCTCGCGCAGGTTGGCCAGCGTCGCCGCCTCGAGCGGCTGGACCGCGTTCTTGTCCTCGATGAAGTCGCCCAGGTGCGAATCCTCCTCGTCGCCGATGGGCGTCTCGAGGGAGATCGGCTCCTTGGCGATCTTGAGGACCTTGCGGACCTTGTCGAGCGGCATGTTGAGCTTGTGGGCAAGCTCCTCGGGCGTCGGCTCGCGGCCATACTCGTGCAGCATCTGGCGCGAGGCACGCACCAGCTTGTTGATCGTCTCGATCATGTGCACGGGAATGCGGATGGTGCGCGCCTGGTCGGCGATCGAGCGGGTGATCGCCTGGCGGATCCACCAGGTGGCGTAGGTCGAGAACTTGTAGCCGCGCCGGTACTCGAACTTGTCAACCGCCTTCATCAGGCCGATATTGCCTTCCTGGATCAGGTCCAGGAACTGCAGGCCGCGGTTGGTGTATTTCTTGGCGATCGAGATCACCAGGCGGAGATTGGCCTCCACCATCTCCTTCTTGGCGACACTCGCCTCCTTCTCGCCCTTCTGCACCTTGGAGACGATGCGGCGGAACTCGCCGATCTGCAGGCCGGTCTCCTCGGCGATGCCCGCGATGTCGGCGCGCAGGCCCTCGATGTCGTCACGATAGCGGGTGACGAAGTCGGCCCAGCCGCGCTCCTTGAGGCGCCCGACCCGGTCGAGCCACTCGGGGTCGAGCTCCTTGCCCATGTAGTTGGGGATGAAGCTCTCGCGCGAGACCCGGCAGGATGTCGCCAGCCGCAGCAGCTTGCCCTCGAGGCTCAAGAGCATCTTGTTCATGTCGAACAGCTGCTCGACCAGGGCCTCGACGCGGCTCTGGTTGAGATGGACCTGGGCCATCAGCTCGACGACGTGGCTGCGCGCCGCCTCGTAGCGGCCGTCGAGCCCGGCAGGTGCGGCCTCGCTGGCCTGGATCAGCTCGAGGCGCTGCTCCTGCATCTCGCGCAGGTCGGCATAAGCCTCGGCGATGGTGTCGAAGGTGGCGAGGACGTCGTCCTTGAGCTTGTTCTCGAGCGCGGCGAGCGAGAGGGTGTCCTCGTCGAACTCCTCCTCCTCGGTCTCGCCCTCCTCGGTCTGTGCCCCGGCCTCGGCCTCGGCGGGAGCCTCGCCTACGACCGGACCGGCCTCCTGGGTGGCGTCGAGATCGATGATGTCGCGCAGGAGAACGCGCCCCTCGCGGATCGCGTCGCGCCAGCCGATGACCGCGCGCATGGTGAGCGGGCTCTCGCACAGCGCCTCGAGGACCATGTTGCGGCCGGCCTCGATGCGCTTGGCGATCTCGATCTCGCCCTCGCGGGAGAGGAGCTCGATGGTGCCCATCTCGCGCAGATACATGCGCACCGGATCGTCGGTGCGACCCAGCTCCTCCTCGAGGCCGTTGCCGGATTCCTCGGCCTCGGCCTCCGCCTCGGCCTCGCTCTCGCCCTCCTCGGCCTGCTGCTCGGCGCTCTCCTCGGCACCGGCTTCGCCGGCGGTGCTCTCGCTGTCGGCGCGCGCCAGCGCGTCGTCGCGGACGACGCCGATGCCGCGGGCCTCGAGGCCCGCGATCAGCTCGTCAAAATGCTCCGGGGGAAATTCGGCCGGCAGCGCCTGGTTGAGCTGGTCGATGGTGACCGAGCCCTTCTCCTTGGCCTGCACGAGCAGGCGGCGCAGCGGCGAAGAGGCAGCTGCGAGCGCCTCGAAGGCGGCCTCCGCCTTTTTGGGCGGAGCCTTGGTCTTGCTACCCTGCGTGGCGGCCCTGGCAAGCTGGCTTTTCGCCATGCAAGCTTCCTCCTGGATCTCGAAACCTGGTCGCGTCCTCGATGCCCGCCGCACGGCGCGCGGGAAGGGTGTGCCCGCCTTCAGGCGGTCTCACCCGGTAGCCCTGCCAGTGTGGGGAAGACCCATCCCGGTGTCCTCGTCCCGCGCATTGAGCAGCCTGTCGAGGCCGCCGAGAGTGGCCCCGACTCGATCACGGCCCTGGCCGTCACCGGCCGCCAGCGCCTCCAGCTCACGCCGTTGCGCCGAGCGCCGGAGAACAGGAACGGCCATGCGCCGCCACACATCGTGCGCCGCCGCACCGCCCTGCTCGTTTCCGTCGTCCAGCGCGACCGGGCCGCCAGCGAGCACGCGTTCGGCCAGTTCCGCGAAGCCGTAACGGCTCAGATGGTCGTGCAGACCCCGCGCGTCAAGCCCGGGTTGCTCGCTCCACGCAGCGAGGATCTCTTGCCGCAGCTTCTCGAGACGCGGCTCGCGGCACTCGATGGCCGCCAGGTCCTCCTCGATCTCGTGCAGCAGCGCCGGCTCTCGCAAAAGCGGCTCCAGCAGGCGCCGCTCCGCGGTGAAGACGGGGTCCGGGGGGCGGGCCGCGAGCACGCCGGCCATCGGCGGCGGCGTCCCGCGCCGGTCGCCTTTCTCCCGCCGTGGCCAAAGTGCAACGGTGCGCTCGCGAAAGGCCGCGAGGTAATGCCCCCGCACCTCGCGATCGGCGACCTGCATGGCGAGCTCGCGCAGACGGCCCTGCAGCGCGGCACGGCGTTCGGGCGTGTCGAGGGGCTGAGCCTGCGCATATTCCCGCCGCCACAGGAACTCGACCAGCGGCAGCGGACGGCCGACCGCCTCGGCGAGAGCCGCCGCGCCGCCTCCGCGCATCAGGCTGTCGGGATCCTCGCCGGGCGGCAGCAGGGCGAAGCGCAAAGATCGCCCGGCGCGCAGCAGCGGTAGCGCCCGCTCGGCCGCCCGGTGGGCGGCGCGCAGGCCGGCAGCGTCGCCGTCGAGGCACAAGACCGGCTCGTCAGCCAGTCGCCACAATATCTCGAACTGTTCCTCGGTGATGGCAGTGCCCAGCGGTGCCACGGCGTGCGCGAGGCCGGACCGCACCAGCGCGATGACGTCCATGTAGCCCTCGGCCACGAGGAGGTTGCCCGCCTCGCGGGCCGGCCGCGCCGCCTGGGCGAGGTTGTAGAGCAGTCGGCCCTTGTGGAAGAGGGGCGTCTCCGGGCTGTTCAGGTATTTGGCCCTGGCGTCGCCCAGCGCCCTGCCGCCGAAGCCCACAATGCGGCCGCGCGCGTCGTGGATGGGGAACATCAGCCGGTGGCGGAACCGGTCGAAACTGTCGCCGCCGTCCTCCGGGCGCACCAGCAGGCCCACCTCGACGAGGATCTGCTCGGAAAAGCCCCGGGCCAGCAGCGCCGCCTTGAGCGCCGTCCGGCCAGCGGGCGCGCAGCCCAGACCGAAGCGGCGCGCTGTCTCGGCGTCGAGGCCGCGGCTCCCAAGATAGGCGCGCGCCTCCCGGCCGCCCTCGCCTGCCAGGGTGGCGGCGAACCAGGCGGCCGCCGCCTCGTTGGCCTCGTGCAGGCCGGGTGCGGGGGGCGGCGTGGGGCTGCTGCGCCGGCGCGGCGCCTCGAGCCCGGTGAGCTCGGCCAGCCGCTCGATCGCTTCGGGAAACTCCAGGCGCTCGGCGGCCATCACGAAGTCGATCGCGGTGCCGTGCGCGCCGCAACCGAAGCAGTGATAAAAGCCCTTCTCCTCGACCACGTTGAAGGAGGGGCTCTTCTCCTTGTGGAACGGGCACAGGCCGACGAACTCGCGGCCGCGGCGCACGAGCCTCACATAGCGCCCGACGATGTCGGCGAGCGGCAGCCTTGCCTTGAAGTCCTCGAGGGATGGTCCCGTGTCCAACGCCAAACCCCGTTCCCTGCCGGCCCCGCCGTCCCTTGCGGGCGGCCGGGGCGTCACTGCCACGCCGCGATCAGTGCAGCTTCTCGCAAACGATCCGCTTGGCGCAAGCGAGGTCGAGCTGGTCGCTGAACTGCTCCTTGAGGGTGGCGATCACCCGGCCACAGTCCTTGAGCCGGGTGGCACCCAGCGTGCGGATGGCCTCCTCGGCGGCCGCGTCGATCTCCGCCTCGGACAGGCGAGGCGGCAGGAAGCTCTCCAGAATGCCGATCTCCTCGGCCTCCTTCTCGGCCAGATCGACCCTGGCGCAACTCTCGCAGCGGCCGATCTCCTGGCGCCGCTGCTCCACCATGTCGCGGAGCATGGCGAGAATCTCCTCGTCCTCGACCCGCTCCTGCGCGCCACTGTCGCGGGCGCTGTGATCGCGCTCCTTGAGGGCTGCCATCACCAGGCGAAGGGTCGCCGCCGCCCGCTCGTCGCCAGACGCGCTGGCTGTCTTGAGGGCGGCCTGAAGTCGTTCACGTAGCAAAGCTCGAAACTCCACCACGCCTTTGATGCCGCGGCACCATCAGGGTACCGCGAATCGGCCGGCGCTGCCGAAACTGTCTTGAGAGGGAAGCCTTGCTTGACGGCAAGGCCGCTGGTGTTACAACCGCCGCAATCGCGAGCCCTGCTCCGGTGGCACTCGCCCTTCCCACGTCCGAACATTCGGAATCAGATCCGCTATGCATGCTCTGGAACGGCGCTCACCGACCGCAGCGCTGGCCCTGCAGGACGGCACGGTCTTTCTCGGCCAGGGTCTCGGCGCTCCTGGAATTCATGTCGGGGAGCTGGTGTTCAATACCGCCATCACCGGCTACCAGGAGATCTTAACGGATCCCTCCTACGCTGGCCAGATCGTCACCTTCACGTTCCCCCATGTCGGGAATGTGGGCGCCAACCTCGAGGACTTCGAGGCCGCCACCCCGGCGGCGCGCGGCATGGTCGTGCGCGCCACGGTGACCGAGCCGTCGAACTGGCGCGCCAGCCAGCCGCTGGCGCGCTGGCTGGAGGCCCACGGAATAGCCGCAATCTGCGGTGTCGACACGCGGCGGATCACCCGCATCCTGCGTGAAAAGGGCGCACAGAACGCGGCGCTCGCCTTCGACCCGCAGGGCGCCATCGACATCGAGGCCCTCAAGGCCCGCGCCGCCGCGCACCCCAGCATGGTCGGCGTCGACCTGGTGCCGGGCGTGAGCTGCACGCAGCGCTACGACTGGCACGAGGGTCCTTGGCTTCACGGCGAGGGCTACCCGCGGGCCGGCGACAGCGGGCCGCACATCGTGGCCCTCGACTACGGCATCAAGCGCAACATCCTGCGCTCGCTGGCGGCCACCGGCTGCCGGGTGACGGTGGTGCCGGCGACCGCCACCGCCGAGGAGGTCCTGGCGCTGCAGCCCGACGGGGTGTTCCTCTCCAACGGTCCGGGCGATCCGGCGGCGACCGGCGCCTACGCCGTGCCCCAGATCCGCAAGCTCGTGGACAGCGGCCTGCCGCTCTTCGGCATCTGCCTCGGCCACCAGATGCTCGGCCTGGCGCTGGGTGCGACGACCGAGAAGATGCCCTTCGGCCATCACGGGGCCAATCACCCGGTCAAGGACCTGACCACCGGCAAGGTCGAGATCACCAGCCAGAATCACGGCTTTGCCGTGAGCGAGGCGGACCTCCCCGAAGGTCTCGAGGTCACCCACCGCTCGCTGTTCGACGGCACGATCCAGGGGATCCGCCTCAAGGACCGGCCGGTCTTCTCGGTGCAGTACCACCCCGAGGCGTCTCCCGGTCCCGCGGACAGCCACTATCTGTTCGAGCGGTTCATGAATCTCGTTGGCAAGGCGAAGGCCTGAGCTCCCATGCCCAAGCGCACAGACATCAAGTCCATCCTCGTCGTCGGCGCGGGCCCGATCATCATCGGCCAGGCCTGCGAGTTCGACTATTCCGGGACGCAGGCCTGCCGGGCGCTGCGCGCCGAGGGCTACCGGGTCATCCTGGTGAACTCGAACCCCGCCACCATCATGACCGATCCCGAGACGGCCGACGCCACCTATGTCGAGCCGATCACGCCCGAGGTCGTCGCCAAGATCATCGAGCGCGAGCGTCCGGACGCACTGCTGCCCACGATGGGCGGGCAGACCGCGCTCAACACGGCCATGAAGCTGGCCGAGAACGGCACCCTCGAGCGTTTCGGCTGCGAGCTGATCGGCGCCAACCAGCAGGCGATCGACAAGGCCGAGGATCGCCAGCTGTTCCGCGTGGCGATGCAGAAGATCGGCCTCGACCTGCCCAAGAGCGTGGTCGTCAACACGATGGAGGACGCCCGCGAGGCGCTGGGCGAGATCGGCCTGCCGGCGATCATCCGCCCGTCCTTCACGCTGGGCGGCACCGGCGGCGGCATCGCCTACAACCGCGAGGAGTTCGAGGAGATCGTCCGGGGCGGCCTCGAGGCCTCGCCGATCACCGAGGTGCTGGTCGAGGAGTCGGTCCTCGGCTGGAAGGAGTACGAGATGGAGGTGGTCCGCGACAGCGCGGACAACTGCATCATCATCTGCTCCATCGAGAACATCGACCCGATGGGCGTGCACACCGGTGACAGCATCACCGTGGCCCCTGCGCTGACGCTGACCGACAAGGAATATCAGCGGATGCGCAACGCCTCGATCGCGGTCCTGCGCGAGATCGGGGTCGACACCGGCGGCTCGAACGTCCAGTTCGCGATCAACCCGGCCGACGGCCGGATGGTCGTGATCGAGATGAACCCGCGCGTCTCGCGCTCCTCGGCGCTGGCCTCCAAGGCGACCGGCTTCCCGATCGCCAAGGTCGCCGCCCGGCTGGCGGTCGGCTACACGCTGGACGAGATCCAAAACGACATCACCGGGGTGACGCCGGCCTCCTTCGAGCCGAGCATCGATTACGTCGTCACCAAGGTGCCGCGCTTCACCTTCGAGAAGTTCCCCGAGACCGAGCCGCTGCTCACCACCTCGATGAAGTCGGTGGGCGAGGCCATGGCGATCGGCCGGACCTTCAAGGAGTCGCTGCAAAAGGCGCTGCGCTCGCTGGAGACCGGCCTGGTCGGCCTCGACGACATCGCCATTCCCGGCCTCGAGGGGTCCGACCGGCCTCGCGAGGTGGTTCTCGCGGCCCTCGCGCGGCCCACGCCGGACCGGCTCCGGGTCATCGCCCAGGCCTTCCGTGAGGGGCTCAGCCTCGAGGAGGTGCACCGCGCCTGCCGCTACGACCCCTGGTTCCTGACGCAGATCCAGGAGCTGGTGGCGACCGAGGCGGACGTGCGGGCGGCCGGCCTCCCCGAGGATGCCGAGGCGCTGCGCGCCTTGAAGGCCGACGGGTTTTCCGACCGGCGCCTGGCGCAGCTCACGGGTCTCGCCGAGACCGAGGTGCGGCAGCGCCGCCACGCGCTGGACGTGCGTCCGGTCTTCAAGCGCATCGACACCTGCGCCGCCGAGTTCGAGGCGCGCACGCCCTACATGTACAGCTGCTACGAGGCCGGCTTGTGGGACGGCTCCGCGGCCGAGTGCGAGGCGCGGCCCAGCGAGCGCCGCAAGGTGATGATCCTGGGCGGCGGGCCCAACCGCATCGGCCAGGGCATCGAGTTCGACTATTGCTGCGTCCACGCCGCCTTCGGTCTCAAGGAGGCCGGGCTCGAGACGATCATGGTCAACTGCAACCCGGAGACGGTCTCGACCGATCCGGAGACCTCCGATCGCCTCTATTTCGAGCCGCTGACGGCCGAGGACGTCCTCGAGATCGCCCGCGTCGAGATGAGCCGCGGCACGCTCTTGGGCGTGATCGTCCAGCTCGGCGGGCAGACGCCGCTCAAGCTCGCCCACGCGCTCGAGCAGGCCGGCGTGCCGATCCTCGGCACCTCGCCCGACGCCATCGACCTCGCCGAGGACCGCGACCGCTTCAAGGGCCTGCTCAACAAGCTGAACCTCAAGCAGCCCGCCAACGACATCTGCACCAGCGAGGCCGAGGCGCTGGCCAAGGCCGAGCGGATCGGCCTGCCGCTGGTGATGCGCCCCTCCTACGTGCTGGGCGGCCGGGCGATGCGCATCGTCCACACCATGGACGAGCTCAAGAGCTTCTATGCCGAGGCGGCGGCCGCTTCCGAGCAGGGCCCGGTCCTGCTCGACAGCTATCTCCAGGACGCCATCGAGGTCGACGTCGACGTCGTGGCTGATGCCACCGACTGCTTCGTCGCCGGCATCATGGAGCATATCGAGGAGGCCGGTATCCACTCGGGCGACAGCGCCTGCTCGCTGCCCCCCTACTCGCTGGGCGAGCCGGTGCTGGCCGAGATCGAGCGCCAGGCGGTGGCGCTGGCCCGGGCGCTGGACGTGCGCGGCCTGATGAACCTCCAGCTCGCGGTCAAGAGCGGCGACATCTTCGTTCTGGAGGTCAACCCGCGCGCCAGCCGCACAGTGCCGTTCGTTGCCAAGGCCATCGGCAAGCCGATAGCCCGGATCGCGGCGCGCATCATGGCGGGCGAGCCGCTCGCCAGCTTCGACCTGCGGACCGGCAAGCTGGATCACGTGGCGGTCAAGGAGGCGGTCTTCCCCTTCGCCCGCTTCCCCGGCGTCGACCTGATCCTCGGGCCGGAGATGAAGTCGACCGGCGAGGTCATGGGCCTCGACCGCGACTTCGGCACCGCGTTCGCCAAGTCGCAGCTCGGCGCCGGCGTCGCACTGCCGGCCGGGGGCACGGTCTTCCTCTCGGTCAAGGATCGCGACAAGCCCGGCACCGTGGCGGTGGCCGGCACGCTGGTCGAGCTCGGCTTCAAGCTGATCGCCTCGCGCGGCACGGCGGCGGCACTGAGCGCCGCCGGCCTGCCGGTCGAGGAGGTCAACAAGGTCCACGAGGGCCGGCCGCACAT
Source organism: Marinimicrococcus flavescens (assembly GCA_029211145.1). Classification (GTDB taxonomy): domain Bacteria; phylum Pseudomonadota; class Alphaproteobacteria; order Geminicoccales; family Geminicoccaceae; genus Marinimicrococcus; species Marinimicrococcus flavescens. The sequence goes on along the minus strand of JARGEQ010000082.1, from coordinate 49,044 downwards.
CGTCGACCTCATCAAGGACGGCGCCGTGGCGATCGTCATCAACACGGCCGAGGGCCAGCAGGCGATCAGGGACAGCTACAGTCTCCGTCGTGCCGCGCTCATGGCCAAACTGCCCTATTACACCACGCTCGCAGGTGCTCGTGCGGTGGTGGAGGCGCTCCGCCGGCTCGCCCGGGGCGACCTTGAAGTTGCGGCCCTGCAGTCTTATGTTGGCAATGCTTGAGATCCCGCGCCGGCGGCTGTAATGGCCGCCGGCTCGGTATTTTTTTGTCGCCAACCGTGAAATTGGCAGGGCCATGTCCAACAAGATCCCGATGACTCCCGAAGGGCATGCACGCCTCAGTGCCGAGCTGAAGCGTCTCAAGAGCGAAGAGCGGCCTGCCGTGATCGTGGCGATCGCCGAGGCGCGCGCTCATGGGGACCTTTCCGAGAACGCCGAATACCACGCGGCACGGGAACGCCAGGGTTTCATCGAGGGCCGGGTCATCGAGCTCGAGGACAAGCTCGGCCGCGCCGAGATCATCGATATCAGGCAGCTCTCGGGCTCCAAGGTGCTGTTCGGCGCCCGGGTTCGGCTGGTCGATGAGGAGACCGACGAGGAGGTCGCCTACCAGATCGTCGGCCCCGAGGAGTCGGAGATCGCCAAGGGCCTGTTGTCGATCGCCTCGCCGGTCGCCCAGGCCATGCTCGGCAAGGAAGCCGGCGACACCATCGAGGTGACCACGCCGCGCGGCGTCCGCTACTTCGAGATCCTCGAGGTCAAGTATGGGTGAGGCCGGCCGGCCCGCCCCCGCCCATCCCGGCTCGTGAGCCGACCCACCCCGGTCTCCGCCCACCCCGGTCTTTGAGAGAGCGTTCTCGATGTCGGCTGCCCGTCACGTCCGCCTGCTGATCGTCGGCTCCGGCCCGGCCGGCTACACCGCTGCCGTCTACGCGGCGCGCGCCAGCCTCGCACCGGTGCTGGTACAGGGCCTGCAGAGCGGCGGTCAGCTGTCGATCACCACCGACGTCGAGAACTATCCGGGCTTCGCCGAGCCGATCATGGGCCCCTGGCTCATGGAGCAGATGGCCAAGCAGGCGGAGCGCTGCGGCACCGAGCTGCTGTTCGACGTGGTGACCAGCGTCGAGCTCGACGTCAGGCCGTTCCGCTGCCACCTCGACAGCGGTGCGGTCCTCACCTGCGACGCGCTGGTGATCGCCACCGGCGCCCAGGCGCGCTGGCTGGGCCTGCCCAGCGAGCAGCGCTTCCAGGGCTTCGGCGTCTCGGCCTGCGCCACCTGCGACGGCTTCTTCTTCCGCGACAAGCCCGTGGCGGTGGTCGGCGGCGGCAACACCGCGGTCGAGGAAGCGCTCTATCTGGCGCAGATGTGCAGCAAGGTGACGCTGATCCATCGCCGTGACTCGCTGCGCGCCGAGAAGATTCTCCAGGAGCGCCTGCTCAGGAATCCGAAGATCGAGGTCTTGTGGGACCATGTCGTGGAGGAGGTGCTGGGCACCGAGGCGCCGCTTGGCGTGACCGGGCTGCGTCTGCGCCACGTTCCTTCGGGCGAGCTGCGCGAGCAGGCGGTCGAGGGGCTGTTCGTGGCGATCGGCCACGACCCGGCGACCGCGCTGTTCAAGGGGCAGCTTGCCATGGACGGCGAGGGGTATATCGTTACAGCCGCTGATAGTACAAGAACGAGCGTCGATGGCGTTTTCGCGGCGGGCGACGTCCAGGACAAGATTTTCCGTCAGGCGGTCACCGCAGCCGGCACAGGGTGCATGGCCGCGCTGGAGGCGGAGAAGTACCTGGCGGAGCTGGAGCTCGCGTCCGGCGGCTGAGACGGCCTCTCAACGACAAGACGACAAGGCAGGTGGCTGAATGATCGACTGGGACCGGGTCCGCATCTTCCACGTGGTTGCGGAAGCCGGGAGCTTCACGCGCGCGGCGGATCGGCTGGGACTGAGCCAGTCCGCGATCAGCCGCCAGATAGGTGCTCTCGAGGAAGATCTGGGCTCGCCGCTGTTCCACCGGCACGCTCGCGGTCTGGTGCTCACCGAGCAGGGCGAGATCCTGCTGGAGACCGCCCGCGAGGTTGCCAAGCGCATGGCGGCGGCACAGACCGCGCTGCGCGAGAGCCGGGACGTGCCGGCAGGCCATCTGCGGATCAGCACGACGGTGGGCGTCGGCACGGTGTGGCTGACCTCGCATCTGGCCGAATTCCTCGACCGCTATCCCGAGATCACCGTGTCGCTGCTGGTGACCGACGGCGAGGTCGACCTGAGCATGCGGCAGGCCGATGTGGCGGTGCGAATGCAGCGGCCGACCCAGGCCGACCTGATCCAGCGCCGCCTGATGACCGTGCACACCCACATCTACGGCTCGCCCGGCTATGTCGAGCGGCACGGCATGCCCGAGACGACGGCCGATCTCGACGACCACCGGCTCATCGCTTACAGCGAGGAAAGCCCGGGGGTGATCGCCCCCCTCAACTGGATCCTCTTCGCGGGACGCGAGGAGCTGGAGAACGTGAAGCCGCGCGAGGCTTCGCTGCTCATCAACAATGTCTACGGCATGCTGCGCGCCGCCGAGAGCGGGCTGGGCCTCGCCTCGCTACCCGACTATCTGGCGACGTCCAGCGGGCGGCTGCAGTGCCTCCTGCCGTCGGTCGACGGCCCCAGCTTCAGCGCCTATTTCGTCTATCCCGAGGAACTGCGCAGCTCCAAGCGCGTCGCCGTGTTCCGCGACTTCCTTCTCGAGAAGGTAGCGGCCCAGCCGGTCTGGTAGCACCGCGCCAGCATGGGCATTCCGGAAAAAATCCTTCCGGAATGCCCCTAGCCGGGGTGGCAAAACGCCGGTAGCACACTATCTGTGAAGTGAGGCAAGGGTGCGGTTCTGGACGCTCTTGCCGTGGCGCCGGTTCGCCGGCGCTGGTTCGGGCCGATGGCTTGGACCTACAAGAAGCCCCCGAGCTTCTGCGTTTCCAGACGTCTAGCCTCCCTGATCTACTTGGCCGGGTTTCTGACCCGGCTTTTTTTTCGGCTGAGCCGAAGCAAATTGTCGCACCCTTATAGGCAACCGATGGTTGCCGGTCAAGCGCGGGCCGTCGGGTCCCTCGCAGAGGGCGCCGTCGGCACGCCCCGGGGCTTTTCTCACATGTAGAGAGGCTCGTCGGCGAGGCCCTCGTAGAGGTGGGCCACCTGCTCGCCATAGCCGTTGAAGAGCTGCGTCGGCCGGCGCTCGCCGGTGCCCAGCATCTCCTCCTCGGCCTGGGACCAGCGTGGATGCGGCACGGCCGGATTGACGTTGGCCCAAAACCCGTACTCGCTGCCCTGCACGATCTCCCAAAAGCCCTTCGGCCGCTCTTCGGTGAAGCTGAAGCGCACCAGCGACTTGATGGACTTGAAGCCGTACTTCCAGGGTGTGACCAGGCGCAGCGGCGCGCCGTTCTGCTTGGGCATCGGCTTGCCGTAGAGACCCGTGCCGATGAAGGCGAGCTCGTTGGCCGCCTCGGCCATGGTGAGGCCCTCCACGTAGGGCCACGGATAGTCGAAGAGAAAGCCCAGCACGCTGCGCTGACCGGGCGCCACCTCGGGGTCGTGGAAGGTCTCCATACGCAGATATTTCGCACTGCCGAGCGGCCGCGCGAAGTCGAGCAGGGCCTTGAGGGGAAAGCCCGTCCACGGCACAGCCATGGCCCACGCCTCGACGCAGCGGTGCCGGTAGAGCCGCTCTTCCAGCGGCATCTTGCGGATAAGATCCTCGACGTCGAGGGTGACCGGCTTTTCCACCAGTCCGTCGATGGTGACGGCCCAGGGCTCGAGCTTCAGCGCCTGGGCGGCAGCGGCGATCCGCTTGCTGCCGCCGAACTCATAGAAATTGTTGAAGCTGGTTACGGGACCCTCCGCCGTCAGTGGACGGTCGAGGGTCCAGGCGGGGTTGCGGGCGGCCGGGTAGAGCTCGCCGGCCACGCCCTCGGGCGATGCTGCCAGCAGCGCGCGGCCGGCCCCGGAGAGTACCAGCGGCGCTGCCGCCACGCCCGTCATGAAGGCCCTGCGGCGGAGATAGACCGCCTCGTCGGTGGCGGCCCCCTCCCTCATCTCCCAGCTCCTGCGCACACGCGTCAGCATGACGATCTCCCCTGGCTCTGCTGCCAGCTAGGGCTGCTGCCGCGCCGCGGCAAGTCACACCGGCGCGAGCCGGGACCGCTTCGCGATCAGCTGCGATGGAGGGGCCGGAGGCTCGGGCGGCCGGCGGGGCAGTGCAGCGGCGCTCGTCCGCAGGAGGCCCTTCCAGCCGATCGCGGGCCGCTCTAGCCGAAGCGGTCGGTCTTGGGGAAGCCGCGCGGCGCCAGGCGCCCGGTGCCACCCCGCTTGCCCATATACCCCCCCAGCTCGCGATACTGCCGCTGCTGCCCGTTGGCCTGCCACACCATGCCGCTCTGCTCGGTGAGGGTGACGAGGTCGGTGAGCTCGGCGTCCTTGAAGCGCTGGAGGATGACCCCGCGGCCGCGCGCCATCTCCGGTAGCTCGTCCAGCCTGAAGATGAGGATCTTGTGATTGTTACCGACGGTCGCCACCAGATCGCCCTCGACCGGCGCCAGCGCCACCAGCCGGTCGCCCTCGGCGACGTTGACCACCTGTCGCCCGGCGCGCGTCTGGGCGGCGATGTCCTTCTCGACCGCGACGAAACCCCTGCCCTGCGCGGTGCCGACCACGAGGCGCCCGTCCGGCCGGTAGACGCGCAGCGCCAGCACGTCCGCGCCCTTGGGCAGGTCGACCAGCAGCGCCAGCGGCTCGCCGTGCCCGCGGCCGCTCGGCAGCTTGTCGGCGGCGAGCTGGAAGCAGCGCCCGTCGCTGGTGAGCAGGAGCAGCTTGTCGCTGCTCTGGGCGCGCAGCACGAAGCGCTCCGCGTCGCCGTCCTTGTACTTGATCTCGCCGGGCTTCTCGACATGGCCGCGCTGCGCGCGGATCCAGCCCTTCTCGGAGAGCACCACGGTCACCGGAAAGCGCTCGACCGGAGCGTCCAGCAGCTCGACGTCGACGCTGGGCGCCTCGCCCATCTCGGTGCGACGCCGCCCGAGCGGCCCGCCGCCGAACCGGCGCACACCCTCGAGCATCTCGGCGCGCAGCGTCTTGCGCCGCCTGGGCTCGCTGGCGAGGAGGCCCTGCAGCTCGCCCTGCTCGGCCAGCAGCGCGTCATGCTCCTTCCTGAGCGCCATCTCCTCGAGCTTTCGCAGGTTGCGCAGGCGGAGGTTGAGGATCGCCTCGGCCTGCCGCTCGGTGAGCTCGAAGGCAGCGATCAGCTCGGGCTTGGGCTCGTCGGAATCGCGGATGATGCGGATCACCCGGTCGATGTCGAGGAAGGCCTTGAGATAGCCTTCGAGGAGCTCCAGCCGATCGGCGATCTTGCCCAGGCGGAAATTGGTGCGGCGAACCAGCACCTCCATCCGGTGGTCGATGAAGGCCTGGAGCATCTCGGCCAGGCTCATCACCCGCGGCGTGCCGGTGCCGTCCAGAACGTTCATGTTGACCGCCAGCCGCACCTCGAGGTCGCTGGCGCGGAAGAGCTGCTCCATCAGCAGCTCGGGCTGCACGCCGCGGCTCCTGGGCTGCAGCACGATCCGCACGGTCTCGGCCGATTCGTCGCGCAGATCGCCAAGGAGCGGCACCTTCTTGGCGGCCAGCAGCTCGGCCAGCCGCTCCACCAGCCGCGACTTCTGCACCTGGTAGGGAATCTCGGTCACCACGAGCTGATACTGGCCGTAGGCCAGCTGCTCGACCTCCCAGCGCGCCCGCAGGCGCAGGCTGCCGCGCCCGGTGCGGTACATCTCGGCCAGCACCGCCGGCGTCTCGACGAGGATGCCGCCTGTGGGCAGATCGGGACCCTTGACGTGCTCCAGCAGCCTGTCGATCGCCGGCAGCGGCGCTTCGGCCGGCTGCTCCAGCATCCATGCTACAGCGCGCAGCAGCTCGCCGGCATTGTGCGGCGGAATGCTCGTCGCCATGCCCACCGCGATACCGGCCGAGCCGTTAGCCAGCAGGTTCGGGAAGGCGGCCGGCAGGACGACCGGCTCCCTCTCGCTGTCGTCGTAGGTCGGGCGGAAATCGACGCTGTCCTCGTCGATGCCCTGCAGCAGCGCCATCGCCACCTCGGTGAGACGGCTCTCGGTGTACCGCATGGCGGCAGCGGAATCGCCGTCGACATTGCCGAAGTTGCCTTGTCCATCGACCAGCGGGTAGCGCTGCGCGAATTCCTGGGCGAGCCGCACCAACGCGTCGTAGACCGCGACGTCGCCGTGCGGGTGGAACTTGCCGATCACGTCGCCCACCACGCGGGCGCACTTCTTGTAGCCGCTGGCCGGGTCGAGGCGGAGCTGCAGCATGGCGTAGAGCAGCCGCCGCTGCACCGGCTTCAGGCCGTCGCGGACGTCGGGCAGCGAGCGCGAGGTGATGGTCGAGAGGGCATAGGCCAGGTAGCGCTCGCTGAGCGCCTCGTTGAAGCTGACCGGGCGGATGTTCTCGGGCCGGGCTGCAGCCTGGCTCATGCCGACGTCTCCTGGGAGCGCTCTTGGAAAAGGGAGGAAAGCCGATCGCGGGCGACGGGCATCGGCCGGTCGGCGGGCTCGAGGATATGCCGCCGAAGAAAGTGGCCGGCAAGCCTGAGCCCGTCGACGATCTGCGCGTCGTCCGCGTCGACCGCTTCTATCAGAAAGGGCGGCAAAGGCAGAAGCCTCGAGGCCCAGGGCTCGGCCGCTCCGCTGCTCACGGCCCGCCCGCTGCGCGGCGAGACGAAGGCGAGATCCTCGCTGCTGCCGGTGACCGCACAGCTCGTCAGGTCGAGGGCGTAGCCCAGCTCGGCCAACAGGAGAAGCTCGAAGCGGACATAGTCCGCCGGCCAGTCGTCGGCCTCACCCATGCGCCCGAGCAGGGTCAGCAGCGCGGCATAGAGTGGCGGGTGCGGGTCGCGCTCGGGCAGCACCGCTTCCAGCAGCGCACAGGCCGAGGCGACGGCGGCGAGGCGCAGCGGATCCTCGAGAAAGCCCGCCACGTGCAGGCGCATCGGCTCGAGGGTGAAGCCGCCCAGATGCTCGCTCAGCCGCGCCCGCCACGCGCATTCCAGGCGGTTGCCCGGCTGCAGCAGCGGCCACAGGCGCCGTCCGGCGCCGCCCCGCACGAGACCGGCGTGGCGGCCATGCTCGAAGGTCAGCAGGCTCGCCACGGCGTCGCGCTCGCCATGGCGGCGGGCGGCCAGCACTATTCCCTCGTCACGCCACTCCATGAGCTTTTGCCATGGCGTTAGTCAGGGTAGTCGAGACCCATCTCGCGGTAGCGTTCGCGGTCCTCCAGCCAGCGCTCGCGGACCTTCACGTGCAGGAACAGGTGGACGCGGGCGCCCAGCGTCTCCTCGAGCTCGAGCCGGGCGGCCTCGCCGATCGCCCGGATCTGCCGCCCGCCCTTGCCGAGCACGATGGCCTTCTGCCCGTCGCGCATGACATAGACGGTCTGATCGATGCGGATCTCCTCGCCGTCGGGGCTCTCGAGCCACTGATCGGTCTCGACGGTGATGCTGTAGGGCAGCTCCTCCTCGAGCTGCAGGAAGACCTTCTCGCGGGTGAGCTCGGCCGCCATGGCACGGTTGGAGAGGTCCGAGAGCTGGTCCTCGGGGAACAGGAAGGGCCCCTCGGGCAGCCGGTCGGCCACCTCCTTCAGGATCTCCCCGCAGCCGTCGCCGGTGCGCGCCGAGACCAGCCAGGTTCCCTCGAACCGGTGCGCCTCGTTGAGCGCGGCGATGAGCGGCAGCAGGGTCGTCCGCTTCACGAGGTCGATCTTGTTCAAGACCAGCATGATCGGCCGATTGACGTCGCGCAGGCCTTCCAGCACGTGGCGGGTCTGGCCGTCGAGCCCCCGCTTGGCGTCGACCACCAGCAGCACCAGATCGGCGTCGCCGGCGCCGGTCCAGGCAGCACTCACCATCGCCCGTTCGAGCCGCTTGGTCTTGGAGGGCGCGAAGATGCCGGGCGTGTCGACGAACATCACCTGGCTGCCCTCGACCATGGTGATGCCGATGATCCGCCGGCGGGTGGTCTGCACCTTGGGCGACACGATCGACACCTTGGCACCGACCAGCCGGTTCAAGAGGCTCGACTTGCCTGCGTTGGGGGCGCCCACCAGGGCGACGAAACCGGCGCGCGTCGGCGCCTGGTGCCCGGTCATGCCCTGTTGTTCAGTCATTCTGGGTGTCCGTAAGACGGGTAAGGAGAGAACGGGCGGCGGACTGTTCCGCTGCCCGCTTGGAAGCGCCTTCGGCCTCGACGGCCGCATGGCCGGTGATCTCGACGCTGACCTTGAAGAGCGGCGCATGCGCCGGCCCATCGGTGCCCAGCACCTCGTAGCGCGGCAGCGGCAGGCCACGCGCCTGCACCCATTCCTGCAGGGTCATCTTGGGGTCCCTCGGCGGCGCGGCCATCGCCCGCACCCGCCCGGTCCAGTGGCGGCGCACCATATCCTCCGCGGCGGCGAGCCCGCCGTCCAGATAGACCGCGCCGATCAGCGCCTCGCAGGCATCGGCCAGCATGTTGCGGCTCGGCGGCTCGGCGGCCTGCCGCTCGCCGGCGGCGACCTTGAGCCAGCGTGCAAGGCCAAGCTCATCGGCGAGGCCGGCCAGTGTCTCGCCACTGACGAGCACGGCCAGGCGCTTGGAGAGGGCCCCTTCCGGCTCGCCCGGATAATGCTCGATCAGCATGGTGGCGACGATCAGCGCCAGCACCCGGTCGCCCAGGAATTCGAGGCGCTCGTTGTTCAGGGCACTGCTGCCGGCAGGCTTGCCTGCCCGTCCGCGGCCCCGCCCCCGGCGGGCGCCGGTGGTGCTGGCATGCGTCAGCGCCTCCTGGAAGAGGCCGCGGTCGCTGAACCGATAGCCCAGCATCGTCTCTAGTTGCCGCGCTCCGTCACGCGGGCCGCCGTCCGGCACCATGGATCCGTTCACGTCAGTGGATAAGCGTCAGCAGCCGGTCGAAGCGGATGCCCCACGGCCACGTCCAGGGCTCGAGCAGGCTCGCCTGGCCGTTGACCGAGAAGAAGATGATCTCGGCGCGGCCGATCAGGTTGTCGAGCGGGACGAAGCCCACATGGTCGGCGCGGGAGTCGAGCGAGTTGTCGCGGTTGTCGCCCATCACGAAGAGATGGCCGGCGGGCACGGTGTAGACCTTGGTATTGTCGAACGCGCCGTTGCTCTGGAGATCCAGCACGAGATGGGTACGGCCCTCCGGAAGGGTCTCCTCGAACAAAGGCGCCTTGAAACGCCGCCCCTCCATGTCGTCGTCGAACCCGCCCAGCGCCGCCAGCTCGACCGGCTGGTCGTTGATGTGGAGAACGCCGCCACGGACCTGGATGCGATCGCCGGGCAAACCGATGACCCGCTTGATGTAGTCGGTCTGGTTGTCGGCGGGCAGCTTGAAGACGGCGACGTCGCCGCGCTCGGGCAGCGAGCCCAGGATCCGCCCCTCGAAGAGCGGGAGCCCGAAAGGCAGCGAGTAGCGGCTGTAGCCGTAGGCGAACTTGGAGACGAACAGATAGTCGCCGACGAGAAGCGTGGGCTTCATCGAGCCGGACGGGATGTTGAACGGCTCGTAGGCCAGCGTGCGCACGCCGAGCGCTATGAGGACCGCGTAGACCAGGGTCTTCACGGTTTCCCAGAGGCCGCCGCTCTTTCGTTCTGCCATTACGACCGGCTCGTGCATGGTTCTGCTTGGCCCGCTAATCAGGCGTTCGGACCGTCACCTGGACCAGGATCGGGGCTGACATCGGCCGGCCTGCCGCGGCTTGCCGGAATGCTCCAAACGAATCGCCGGGAAAGTAGCGGAGGGGGGGCCGCTGGACAAGCGACCCCGCTGTCACGGCGTATCGAGGGCAGTCAGGATGACGATGGCCTGGGCCATCGGCGGCTCGTCGGTGAGCGAGACGTCGATCCGCACGGTCTTGCCCGGCGGGGTGATCTCGGCCAGCCGCCTCGCGGCGCCACCGGTGAGCGCGATGGTGGGTTGTCCGCCCGGCCGGTTCACCACGCCGATGTCGCGCCAGAACACGCCGTCGCGAAAGCCGGTGCCGAGCGCCTTGGCGCAGGCTTCCTTGGCGGCGTAGCGGCGCGCATAGGATTCGGCGCGCGCGTAGCGGCGATCCGACTTGGCCCGTTCCAGCTCGGTGAAGACCCGGTGGGTGAAGCGGTCGCCGAACCGGGCGAGCGTCTTTTCGACGCGGCGGATGTCGATGAGGTCGCTGCCGAGGCCGATGATCATGCGCCCCTCGCCGCCTCGCTGCGGGCCGCGTCCATGAGCTCGCGCATCCGGCGCACCGCCGGCACGAAGCCCGCATAGACGGCCTCGCCGATCAGGAAGTGCCCGATATTGAGCTCGGCCACCTCCGGCAGGGCGGCGACCGGCGCCACCGTCTCGTAGGTCAGCCCATGCCCGGCATGGCACTCGAGGCCCAGCCCGGCGCAGAGTGCCGCTGCCCGCCGCAGCCGCTCGAGCTCCGCCTCGCGCCGCTCGGGCCCGGCCTCGCAATAGGTCCCGGTGTGCAGCTCGACCACCGGGGCGCCCAGCGCCCGCGCCGCCTCGAGCTGCCGCTCGCTGGCATCGACGAACAGCGAGACGCGAATGCCGGCAGCACCGAGCTCGTCCACATAGCGGCGCAGACTGTCGCTGTGGCGCACCACGTCGAGCCCGCTCTCGGTGGTCCGCTCCTCGCGCCGCTCGGGCACCAGGCAGCAGGCGTGCGGGCGGGTTGCCAGCGCGATCTCGAGCATCTCCTCGGTGGCCGCCATCTCGAAGTTGAGCGGCAGGTCGCACTCGGCACGGATGCGGGCGATGTCGTCGTCGGTGATGTGGCGGCGATCCTCGCGCAGATGGGCGGTGATCCCCTCGCCGCCGGCCTCGCGCACCAGGAGCGCCGCGCGCACCGGGTCGGGATGGCTGCCGCCGCGCGCGTTGCGCAAGGTCGCCACGTGGTCGATGTTCACACCCAGCCTGAGCCGCTGCATCCGCCTTCCCCTCTTGCCAGGAGCCCCGCCGGCGCGGCCGGCGACGCTCAGGCGCGGCCGGGCGGGCGCCGACGCAGGCCGATGGCCTCCGCCACATGCGGCTTGCCCAGCGTGTCCCGTCCGTCGAGGTCGGCGATCGTCCGGGCGACGCGGATCACGCGATGATAGCCGCGAGCCGAGAGATGCAGCACCTCGGCGGCGCGTGCAAGCAATGCGCGTGCCGGCTGGTCCAAAGGGGCACTCGCCTCCAGCGCCTCGCCGTCCGCCTCGGCGCTGGTCTTGAGGTCCGGCCGGCCCAGCGCCGCCAGCCGGTCGGCCTGGGCGGAGCGTACCGCGGCGACCCGCCCGGCAACCGCCGCGCTGTCCTCGCGCGCGGCCGCCAGGTCGAGATCGGCAGCGCTTACCGCAGGCACCTCGACCTGCAGGTCGAGCCGGTCGAGCAGCGGGCCCGAGATCCTCGCCTGATAGTCCATGGCGCAGCGCGGCGCCTTTGGGCAGGCCAGCGCTGGATTGTCCAGATGCCCGCAGCGGCACGGGTTCATCGCGGCCACCAGCTGGAAGCGCGCCGGGTAGGTGGCGTGCACGTTGGCACGCGCCACCGTGACCTCGCCGGTCTCGAGCGGCTGCCGCAGGGCTTCGAGCACCGCCCGCTGGAACTCCGGCAGCTCGTCGAGGAAGAGGACGCCCTTGTGGGCCAGCGACACCTCGCCCGGCCGTGCATGGCTGCCGCCGCCGACCATGGCCGCCATGGAGGCCCCGTGATGCGGCGCCCGGTAGGGCCGGCGGCGCGACAGCCGCCCCTCCCGCAGCCGTCCGCCGACGCTCTGGATCATCCCGACCTCGAGCACCTCGCCAGCGTCCAGCGGCGGCAGAAGGCCCGGCAGGCGGGCCGCGAGCATCGACTTTCCCGCGCCGGGCGGGCCCAGCATCAGGAGATGATGCGCGCCAGCCGCAGCGATCTCGAGGACCCGCTTTGCCGTCTCCTGCCCCTTCACCTCGCGAAGGTCGGGATGCATCCCGCCCTCCTCGGCGAGGCCCGGCTCGGGCTGCGGAAGAACCTGCTGGCCGCGGACATGGTTGATCAGGGCGATCAGGCTGGCGGGCGCGAGGATGCGGATCTCGCCGGCGAGCCAGGCAGCCTCGCCGCCGCAGGCGGCGGGACAGACCAGGCCGCGGCCCTGCGCGGCGGCGCTCGCGGCCGCGGCCAGCACGCCGCTCACCGGCAGAATGGCGCCATCGAGCGCCAGCTCGCCCAGCACCGTCCAGTCCTCGGTGACATCGGCCGGGAGGATGCCCATCACCACGAGGAGCCCGAGCGCCACGGGCAGATCGTAGTGGCTGCCTTCCTTGGCAAGGTCGGCGGGGGCGAGATTGACCGTCACCCGCCTGGGCGGCAGGGCGAGCCCCATGGCTGCCAGGGTGGCGCGCACCCGCTCGCGGCTTTCCGCGACCGACTTGTCCGGCAGGCCCACGATGGTGAAGGAGGGCAGGCCCGCACCGAGCTGCACCTGGACATCGACATCGGCGGTCTCGAGCCCGCGAAACGCCACGGTCCGCACCCGCGCGATCGCGGGTGCCGGCGCCGGCGCGGCCCTGCGCGCGTCCCTCGCCATGGGTGAGACCTCCGAGTCATGTGAATCGAAGGTTTATCACAATTAAAATGAATCAACTATAAATAGCCAGTCGGGCGCTCACACCGTGCCGGCGGCGCTCCGGCGGCTGGCCAGACGGCGACGCCGCGCCTCCTGCAGGACACCGAACAGCCGCACCAGCGGCAGGTAGAGGATCAGGGCGACCACCAGGGCCACCGGCAGCGAGCCGACGGTCATGGGGATCAGCAGCGTCTCCAGACGCGAGAAGAAGGCGCCCGCGGCGAGCAGATCATGCGGCGCGGCCTCGGCGCCAGTGCCGCCGCCCAGCATCAGCGAGCCGAGCTTGAAGGTGCCGGCCCAGATGAACGGAAAGGTCCAGGGATTGCCCACAACGGTGCCGAAGGCGGCCGCCAGGTAGCTGCCGCGCACGAGGAAGGCCAGCGCGAAGCCCAGCAGGAAATGGAAGCCGATGAAGGGCGTGCAGGATGCGGCGGCGCCGCAGGCGAGCCCTGCGGCGATGCTGTGCGGGGTACCCTGCAGGCGCTGGATGCGCGCATAGAAATAGCGGCCGACGCGCGTCCAGCCGGCGCGCGGCCAGATCCACTCGCGCAGTCTTTCCGGCCACGAAGGCTGGCGTCGTCGCCGGAGAATCATCGAGTTGCCCGCGTCCCGATCGTGGCCCGGGCGCCGGAACCTCCGGCGCCAGCCGCTAGGTGGCCCGCCCCCGCCTCCCCGTCAACCCGCGATGCGCTCGACCGACGCCACCACGGATGTCGCACGCAGGCCGGCCTTGATCCGGTGCAGTTGCTCCAGATCGGCCACCTCGACATCGAGCAGCATCTCCAGATGGTCGTGGGCGCGGCGCAGGAACCTGACGTCGACGATGTTGCCCTCGAGCTTGCCGATCAGGGTCGAGATGTTGCCCAGCGCCCCGGGCCGGTTGAGCGTCATCAGGCCGAGCCGGGCGACCGCGCGCGGTGCCGCCTTGCGGCTGTTCCAGCCGACATCGAGGCTGCGGCCGTCCTCGTCCTGGAGACGCTCCAGGTTCGCGCAGCCGGCGCGGTGGATGGTCACCGCCCGGCCGGTGCGTACCACGCCGACGATCGGGTCGCCGGGCACCGGATGGCAGCAGCCGGCATACTGGAAGGCAACACCGGCCGGCAGGCCGAGGATCGGCGTCTCGCCGCTCTCGATCAGCGGCTCGGGCTTGCCGCGGCGTGCGGGCAGCGTGCGCAGCGGATCGCTCGGCGGCTGCGGACGCTTGAGCTCGGGAAAGACGGTGTCGAGAACGGTCCTGGGGCCGAGCGTACCCTCGCCGACGGCAGCCAGCAGATCCTCGACCGACCTCTGGTGAAGGCCCTCCAGGACCTTCTCGAGCTGCTTCTCGCTCAACTGCACGTTCTCGGCCCGTGCCTGGCGCTGAAGAAGATCGCGGCCCTGCTCGACGAAATCGCCGCGCTGGCGGGTCCGCACATGGCGGCGGATCCGCGCCCGCGCCTTGCCGGTGACTGCGAACCGCTCCCACTCCGCCGAGGGGGCGGCGTTCTTGCTGGTGATGATGTCGACCTGGTCGCCGTTGGAGAGCTGCGTGCGCAGCTGCACCATGCGGCCGTCCACCTTGGCGCCGACGCAGTGGTCGCCGACCTCGGAGTGGACCGCGTAGGCGAAGTCGATCGGCGTGGCGCCGCGCGGCAGGGCGATCAGATCGCCCTTGGGCGAGAAGCAGAACACCTGGTCCTGGTACATCTCGAGCTTGGTGTTCTCGAGAAACTCCTCGGGCTCCGCGGCGTGCTCGAGAATGTCCAAAAGCTCGCGGATCCAGCGATAGCGCTTGCCCTCGGTGACGTGGCTGTTCTGCTTGTAGGCCCAGTGTGCGGCCACGCCCAGCTCGGCCACCGAATGCATCTCGGCGGTGCGGATCTGCACCTCGATCTTGCGCCGGTCGGGACCGATGATGGTGGTGTGCAGCGAGCGGTAGCCGTTGGGCTTGGGGGTGCTGATGAAGTCCTTGAAGCGGCCCGGCAGCATCTGGTAGCGGCCGTGGATCACCCCCAGCGCGGCGTAGCAGTTCTGTACCGAATCCACCTCGACCCGGAAGGCCATGATGTCGGCCAGCTGCTCGAAGCTGATGTTCTTGCGCTCCATCTTGCGCCAGATGGAGATCGGGGTCTTCTCGCGGCCGCTGATCTGCGCCTCGATCCCGGCACCCGCCAGTGTGTCGTGGAGCTCCGCCACGATCCGCTCGATGAGCTTGGTATCGTCGCGGCGCAGCTGGTGGAGGCGATGGACGATGCTCTCGCGGGCGTCGGGGAAAAGCTCGGCGAAGGCCAGATCCTCGAGCTCGGCCTTCATCGAGTCCATGCCGATGCGCTCGGCCAGCGGCGCGTAGATCTCCATGGTCTCGGCGGCGATCCGCCGGCGCTTCTCGACCTTCTTGATGAAGTGGAGCGTGCGCATGTTGTGCAGGCGATCCGCGAGCTTGACCAGCAGCACGCGGATGTCCTCGGACATGGCGAGCAGCAGCTTGCGGAAATTCTCGGCCTGCGCGGTGTGCGCCGACTGGATCTCGAGCTTGTTGAGCTTGGTGACGCCGTCGACCAGCTTGGCGATGGTGGCGCCGAACAGCCGGCGGATCTCCTCGAGGGTAGCGCCAGTGTCCTCGACGGTGTCGTGCAGCAGGGCGGTGGCGATGGTGGCGCTGTCGAGCCGGAGGCTCGTGAGGATGCCGGCGACCTCTACCGGATGGTGGAAGTAGGGGTCGCCGGAGGCGCGCAGCTGGGCGCCGTGCGCCTTCATCGCGAAGACATAGGCGCGGTTCAAGAGATCCTCGTCGGCGTCCGGATCGTAGGACCGGACCCGCTCGACGAGCTCGTACTGGCGCATGACCGGCCGGCGTGGCGGCCGGGCACTCTCCGCCGCAAGGCCCCGCGCGGCGGCGGGGAGGGCGTCGATGGGGGCAGTAGCGCCGGCCGCTTCCATCATGCCCCTGCCATCAGCTGCGCCACGCCCCCGGGAAGATCAGTCCTGATCGGCGACGTCGAACTCCTGGTAGCTCACACCGGCCGGCATCGGCGCCACCGCGCCCACGTCCTGCGGCGGCATGAGGGCCTCGAGCTCCTTTTGCAGGTCGACCGGCTCCTCGCTCTCGAGATCGACGTGACGGCGCAGGCCATGCACCAGCTCGTAGCGAAGATGGTCGAGCTCGACCGTCTGGTCGGCGATCTCGCGCAGGGCGACGACGGGGTTCTTGTCGTTGTCGCGATCGACCGTCAGGCCGCTGCCGGCGGAGATATCGCGCGCCCGCTGCGCCGCCAGCATGACCAGCTCGAACCGCGAGGGAACGCGCTCGATGCAGTCTTCGACCGTGATACGGGCCATGGATGCCGCCTCTTCATGGATTCCGGATGCTCGCTACCCTGTTACCTAGCTCACGCACCCGCCAGCTGCAAAGGGCCGGCGCACAAACCGCCGACGCTGCGCCATCGCGCCGCAGCCCGCCGCGGACCGTGCCCGGCCCAGCCGCGGCGGCACCCGCGCTGGCGTCTGTTCAGGCCTGCTGCACCGTGTTATCGACCTCGTTACACGAAACTCGCAAACAAAACGGGACGGCGCAATGCTCATTGGCGCCGCCTAGCATATACAGGCTGCTGGAGCGAGACACATGGGCACCAACGCCCTGCCGAAGATCTGCAATCCCACGGACCGCATCGCACTGTTCATCGACGGTGCGAATCTCTACCAGGCGGCACGTGCCATCGGGTTCGATATCGACTATCGCCGGCTCCTCGAGGTGTTCTCCTCGGACTGCCGGTTTGTCCGGGCCTACTACTACACGGCGCTGCTCGACGAGCAGGAATACTCGCCGATCCGGCCGCTGGTCGACTGGCTCGACTATAACGGCTACACGATGGTGACTAAGCCGCTCAAGGAATTCACCCAGGCCACCGGGCGGCGCAAGTACAAGGGCAACATGGACGTCGAGATCGCCGTCGACGTCATGGAGGTGGCCGAGCACGTCGATCACGTGGTGTTGATCTCGGGCGACGGCGACTTCCGCCGCCTCGTCGAGGCGGTGCAGCGCCGCGGCGTGAGGGTCACCGTCATCAGCACGATCCGCACCTCGCCGCCGATGATCGCCGACGAGCTGCGGCGCCAGGCCGACACGTTCCTCGACCTCGCCGAGCTACAGCCGCTGATTGCCCGCCAGCACAGCGCCCGCGCTCCCGAGCCGGCCCATGAGGACGACTATTTCGACGAGGACGAGTTCGACAACGGCGAGCCCGTCTGAGCCGGTGCGCCGCGCCCCCGACCGCGACTGCCGGCGCTGCCCGCGCCTCGCTTCGTTCCGCGAGGAGCAGCGCGCCGCGCATCCGGACTGGCACAACGCCCCCGTCCCCTCCTTCGGAGCCCCGGACGGCGGCCTTCTGGTTGTCGGGTTGGCGCCGGGCCTGCGTGGCGCCAACCGGACCGGCCGCCCGTTCACCGGCGACTTCGCCGGCGCCGTGCTCTACCCGGCGCTGGGCGCCGAAGGCCTGAGCCGCGGCAGTTTCGAGGCGCGCCCCGACGATGGGCTGGAGCTCCTCGACTGCCGGGTCACCAACGCGGTGCGCTGCGTGCCGCCGGCCAACAAGCCGGTCGGCGCCGAGGTGGCGGCCTGCCGCCCGTTCCTCGAGGACGAGCTGCGCGCCGGGACGCCGCCGCAGGTGGTCCTGGCACTGGGCCGCATTGCGCACGACGCAGTGCTGCGCACCCTGGGCCTGCGACTCGCCGCCTTCCCCTTCGGGCACGGCGCGCGGCACGAGCTGCCCGACGGCCCGGTCCTCTTCGACACCTACCATTCCTCCCGCTACAACGTGAACACCGGTCGCCTCACGCCGGAGATGTTCGCGGCAGCGCTCGGCGCCGCTGCAGCCGAGCTGAGGCGCCGCGCAACCGCGGCCTGAGCCCGGCGGCGCTCGACGGTTGCGCCACCGACGGAGGCTCTCGGCGACCGCGCCGGGGCAAGGCGCTGCGCGCGGCCGTGTTTTCGCTGTTGGCCGATTGACCGCGCTTGCGGGAGCAGCGTCGCACCTCCGCTGGAGGCAGCAGGCGCCGTCCGGCAGTTGCCCTTCTCCAGTCTTCCGCGCGGCGCCCATCGCCAACGGCCGGCGAGAAGGGCGTCGGCAAGCCCATACAACCGGCGAAAGCTCACCGCCGCCGATTGACGAAAAGCGAGAACGAAAGCCGCGCGCAGCGCCTTGGAGGTCGCCCCGCTCAGCCGGACGGGACCGCCGAATCGGCGGGGTCGAGCGGCGCGGCGAGCCGCCCAGGCTCGGCGAGCGCCGCCTCGAAGAAGTCCGTGATGCTCTCGAGCGCCGCCTCCCGGACCGGCGTGCGTTCCCAAAGCAGATCGTGACGTGCATCGGGAAAACGCTCGAGGCGGGCAGCGGGCAGGCGGCGGACGAATTCCTCCTGGGCGAGGTTGCAGACCAGGCGGTCCTGTCCAGCCTGCAGCACGAGGATCGGCGTCATGACGCGCTCCAGCATGTCCGGCGCACGGGAAAGACGGATCGAGCGCAGGCCGGCCGCCAGCCAGCCATAGGTGACGCCACCCAGCGCCAGATGCCGGTGCCGGGCGAGCAACTCGCGCCACAGTGCCCAGCTCTCCGGGCAGGAGGTCAGGCGGTTGCCCTCGAAGCGGCCCCGCGCGAGGTCGGGGTCGCGCTGGCCCGGCAGATAGCTGCCGGCGGCACCGAGCCCGGCCCCCGCCCGGGCGATCATCTCCACCACCCAGCGCGGCAGCGACAGGCGGATGTCGAACATGGGCGCGATCATGGCGGCGGCCAGGAAGGGCTCGGGCGCCGTCGCCAGGCGGCGCAGCGCTACATGGCCGCCCATCGAATGGGCGAGGATCAGGCAACGCCCGGGAAGCTCCTGCCTGCGGATCCACGCGACGACCTGCTCGAGATCCTCCAGATAATCCGCGAAGTCCGCGATGTGGCCGCGATGACGCTGGGGCAGCAGCCGGCGCGAGCCGCCTTGCCCGCGCCAGTCGAACTTGACGACCGCCAGCCTGCGCCCGAGCAGGCGGGAGGTGGTCTCTCGGTACTTCTCGATGAACTCGCCGCGCCCCGGCAGCACGAGGACCGTCGCCCGCGCTCCCCCGCGCGGGACCAGCGCCACGCAGCGGATGCCGCTCGGCAGAAGCTCCGTCGCCAGTGCGCTTGGTTCCCGCATGCTCCGTCCGTGGCAAGCCCGGTTGCCGTCAGGCGCGCCGGCCACGCCGGCCCTGCCCCGCAGCAGCTTGGCGCACGGGCCCGTACCGTCAAGGGGCCGCTGCCGGCGGCGGCCGCTCGTGCAGCAGGACGAGCGAGATCCGCCGGTTTCTCGGATCCTGCGGGGCTTCGGGAAAGAGCGGGTCGGCGTCAGCCCTGCCGACCACCTCGACCACCCTCGGGCTGGCGAGGCCTGCGGCGAGCATGGCGCTGCGGGTGGCGTTGGCGCGGTCGGTCGAGAGCCGCCAGTTGTCGTACTCGGCGCCGGGAGCGAAGGGCAACGCGTCGGTGTGGCCGCGGATCGACAGCCGGTTCGGCAGGCTCGCGATCGATCGCACGACCAGCTCGAGCAGCTCGCGGGTGTGCGGGTACATCTGGTCGCTGCCGACCGGGAACATCGCGTACTGGTCACGGTCGAGGATCTGGATGCGCAGCCCCTCGGGCGTCTGGTCGACCAGCAGGCTGTCGCGGAACCGCCCCAGATCGGGCGAGCGCTCCAGGGCATCGAACAGGGCGGTGCGCGCTGCCTCGAAGCTCTCGCGCTCGCGCCGCTCGCGCTCCCGCTCGAAGGATTCGTCGTCCATCGCCTCGTCGTGCGCGGTCAGCGGCACGCCAGCCAGCCCCAGTGTCGCCTCGGGCTGGCGCTCGGTGCGCAGGCGCAAGCGCTGCTCGGGACCGGCGGGCATCGAGCTCGGCGCGAACGGCGAGGGCCGCACGCTCATGCCCGCGAGGATGCCGTCCACGCCGCCGGGCGGGCCGTTTTGGATGACCGCCTCGCTGAAATATTCGGCGAGGCCCTTGAGCGTGTCCTCGCTGGAGGTGCTGAGCAGCCAGAGAAGCAGGAAGAAGGCCATCATCGCCGTCACGAAGTCGGCATAGGCGACCTTCCAGGCGCCGCCGTGCCTTGCATGGCCGGCGGGGGGCGTGACGCGCTTGATGACCAGCGGGCGGTCGCGGTTCATCTCAGGCCGCCAGCGGGTCGGAGGGCAGGCCGGCCAATACCCCATCCATCTCGTGGAAGGTCGGCTGGACCATGCTGGGCACGTTGCCGCGCGCCAGCTCGACCGCGACCGGTGCCGAATGGCCCTGGAGATAGCCCACGAGGCAGTCGCGGATGATGGCGTAGAACTGCGCGTCGTCGTCGTAGGTCTGCAGCATCCTGGCGGCGATCGGCCCGACGAAGCCGTAGGCCAGATAGACGCCCAGGAAGGTGCCCACCAGCGCCCCGCCGATCATCGCGCCCAGCACCTCCACCGGCTCGTTGATGGAGGCCATCGTCTTCACCACGCCCAGCACCGCCGCCACGATGCCCAACGCCGGCATGGCGTCGGCCACGTTCTGCAGGGCGATGCCGCGGGCGTGCAGCTCGGCGTGGTGCTTGCGCAGCTGGCGCTGCATGCACTCCTCGACCTGGAACGGATCGTCCATGCTCATGGTCATCATGCGGACCGTGTCGGCGATGAAGTCGAGCGCGAAATGGTCGCCGGCGATCTTGGGGTAGCGGGCGAACAGGCTGCTCTCGCCGGGCCGCTCGACATGGCTCTCGAGGACCAGGACCCCGCGGGTCTTGAGCAGCTTGACGATCATGAACATGAGCGAGAGCAGGTCGCGATAGTCGTCGCGCGACCATTGCGGGCCGCTCACCACCCGCTTCATGTCGACCAGCGCGCCCTTGACGACATGGGCGCCGTTGGCGGTCATGAAGGAGCCGACCGCGGCCCCGCCGATCATCATCATCTCGAAGGGCAGCGCGTGCAGGATGATGGCGAATTTGCCGCCGGCCAGAAGATAGCCGCCGAACACCATCACCACCACCAGTGCAAGTCCGACGAGAGCCAGCATGCCGCCCCGTGAGCCGATGTTGCCGGCCCGCAGGATGCGACAGATGCCTTAAGGAAGAGTGACTCCCGCGGCCGTCACTCGCCCTTGTGGCCCTCGCGCATGACCCGCTCCTTCTCGCGCTTCCAGTCGCGGTCCTTGATGGCGGCGCGCTTGTCGTGGGTCTGCTTGCCCTTGGCGAGGCCGAGCTCGACCTTGGCCCAGCCACGCGGCGTGAAATAGACGCTCAGCGGCACCAGCGTCATGCCCTTGCGCTGGACCTGACCCAGGAGGCGGCTGATCTCGCGGCGCCGCATCAGCAGCTTTCGCGGCCGCCGCACCTCGTGGTTGAACTGGTTGGCGCCGCCATATTCAGGGATGTAGGCGTTGAACAGCCAGAGATCGCCGCTCATCTCGCCGGCATGCGCCTCGGTGATGGTGGCTCGTCCCTCGCGCAGCGACTTGACCTCGCTGCCCTCGAGGATCAGGCCCGCCTCGAAGCGCTCCTCGATCGCATAGTCGTAGAACGCCTTGCGATTCTGGGCGACGAGCTTGCGTCCCCCGCTGTTCTTCGCCATGCGTCCTCAGTCGATCAGGCCGGCCGCGACCAGTGCGGCATCCACCTGGGCGCGGCCGGCCGGCGTAAGCTCGACCATCGGCAGGCGCAGGCTGTTCTCGCAGCGGCCGAGGCGGGAGAGGGCGTACTTCACCGGGGCCGGGCTGGTCTCGCAGAACATCGCGCGGTGCAGCGGCGCCAGCCGGCGGTGGATCTCCAGCGCCTCGCCTGGCCGGCCGGCCGCCCAGGCGTCCTGCATCCGCGCGCAAAGGCCCGGCGCGACATTGGCGGTGACCGAGATGGCGCCGTGCCCGCCATGCGCCAGGAACGCAAGGTTGGTGGCGTCCTCGCCAGTGAGCTGGCAGAAGTCCGGCCCGCAGCGCTCGGCGGTCCACAAGGGCCGCATCATGTCGCCGGTGGCGTCCTTCACGCCGGCGATCCGCGGCAGCTCGGCCAGGCGCGCCATGGTGTCCGCCGTCATGTCGACGACGCTGCGGCCGGGAATGTTGTAGATGATGAGCGGGATGTCGACCGCGTCGTGAATCGCCTGGAAATGCCGGAAAAGCCCTTCCTGGGTCGGCTTGTTGTAGTAGGGGGTGACGACCAGCGCCGCGTCGGCACCGCACTCCTTTGCGTGACGGGTAAGGCTGATGGCCTCGTCGGTCGAGTTCGAGCCGGTGCCGGCAATGACCGGCGCGCGACCCGCCACCCTGGCGATGCACAGCTCGATCACCCGCTCGTGCTCGGCGTGGCTGAGGGTCGGGCTCTCCCCGGTGGTCCCGACAGGCACGAAGCCATCGGTCCCTTCCGCCAGATGCCATTCAATGAGATCCTCAAAGGCGTCCTCATCGAACGCCCCGTTGCGGAACGGGGTCACCAACGCCACAATCGAGCCACGGAACATGTCGTTCCACCTTTACGCTTACACGGTCTTGAACGGTTGAGCACGGACCATAAAGCCCCACCAGGGGAGCGGCAAGCAGCCGGCGGCTGCGCCCGCACCGCCACCGCCCTGCGTTTGCGCGCCCCCGCCCTGGCGTGCCTGGCCCTCGCGCTGGGTCTGCTCCATGGCGGCCCGGCCGGCGCCGACCCGGTAGCCGGCCTGCTGCGCGCCGTCGAGGCGGGCGACTGGGCCACGGCCGCCGCCCACTCGCAGCGCAGCGGCGGGGACGAGCTGGCGAGCTGGGTCACATGGCGGCGGCTGCGCAGCGGTGAGCGGCTGCCCTTCGAGGCCTATCGCGACTTTCTGGCGCAGCATCCCGACTGGCCCGCGCTGGGCTCGCTGCGGACTGCCGCCGAGGGCTCGATCGACGCCAGTGTGCCGCACAGCGAGCGCCTCGCCTTTTTCGCCGACACGCCGCCGCGAACCCGCCAGGGCCGGCTTCGCCACGCCGAGTCGCTGCTCGCCGCCGGCCGCGAGGGCGAGGCCGCGGCTGCGGTGCGGCTGAGCTGGGTCGAGGACGATTACGGCGTCGACGAGGAGCAGTACGCGCTGCGCCTGTTCGGCCGGCTGTTGCGGCCGCAGGACCATGCCGCCCGCCTCGAGCGGCTGCTCTGGGACGGCCGCCACGACCAGGCGGAGCGCATGTTCCCACGGGTCGATGCCGGCCGCCAGGCCGTCGCCCGGGCGAGAATCCGGCTGCAGCAGCGCCTGCCCGGCGTCGACGGGGCGGTGCGCGCTGTGCCCGCTGCCCTCCAGGACGATCCCGGCCTCGCCTTCGACAGGCTGCGCTGGCGCCGCCTCGGCGGCCACATGGAAGGTGCTCGCGAGCTGCTGCTGGCGACCAAAGGCGCGCCGGTGCGGCCGGCCTCGTGGTGGTACGAGCGCGCCTACCAGACCCGCGAGGCGCTCGACGCCCGCGACTACCGCCTCGCCTATCGTCTGGCCAGCGGCCACGGCCAGGAGAGCGGCGTGGCGTTCGCCGAGGCGGAGTGGCTGGCGGGCTGGCTGGCGCTGCGCTTCCTCGACCGGCCGGAGACGGCCCTCAAGCATTTCTGGACCCTTTACGACGGGGTCTCGACGCCGATCAGCCGATCACGCGCCGCCTACTGGGCCGGACGGGCCCGGGCGGCCATGGGCCGGCCAGGGGATGCGCGGATCTGGTACGAGCGCGCCGCCCGCCACGGCACCACCTTCTATGGCCAGCAGGCGGCCGTCGAGCTGGGCCAGGCGCCCGACGTGCGCCTCGCCTCGGCCCCGGTCCCCGCCGCGCGCCGCGACGCCTTTGCAAAGCTGCCGCTGGTGCGGCTGACGACCCGCCTGTGCGTGACGGGCATCACCGGCGACGCTGCCCTCTTCCTGCGCAAGCTGGCGGCCGACGCCGGCCAGGACACGGTGGCGCTCGAGCTGGTGGCCGATCTCGCCGCCGCCTGCGGGCGGCCCGAGCTGGTGGTGAGCATCGGCAAGGCGGCAAGCCGCGAGGGTGCCCTCGATCCGGCGGCGGCCTTCCCGGTGCCCGAGCTGCCGCCGCTCGACGAGGCCGGCCTCCCCGAGACGGCGCTGATCCTCGCGGTGGCGCGCCAGGAGAGCCAGTTCGACTCACAGGCAGTGAGCCGGGCCGGGGCGCGGGGCCTCATGCAGCTCATGCCGGGCACCGCCAAGCTCACCGCGGCAGCCCTGGGCATGCCCTACGACGCCGCCGGGCTCACCGGCGACCCGCACTATAATGTGAGGCTCGGCGGCGCCTACCTGGCGAGCCAGCTCGCGCGCTTCAAGGGCTCGGTGCCCCTGGCCCTGGCCGCCTACAATGCCGGGCCGAACCGGGTGGACCAGTGGATCGCAAGCTTCGGCGACCCACGCCGCCTGGACCGCCACGACCTCATCGACTGGCTCGAGAGCATCCCCTACCGGGAGACCCGCAACTATGTGCAGCGGGTGATCGAATCCAGCGAGGTCTACCGGGTTTTGCTGCGCTCGGGCGACATGCGCCGGGTGCGCTTCGCCAGCGGGAAGAGCGGGGCTTCAGCCGAGCTTCGCGACTTTCTCGGAGACGCCTCGTGAGGCTGACGGCGGGCGCCTGCGTGTTCGACGCCTACGGCACGTTGCTCGACCTCGCCTCGGCCATCGCCCCCTGCCAGGACGTGCTCGGCGAGAAGGCGCAGGCGGTGGGCGAGCTGTGGCGCCGGCGGCAGCTCGAATATAGCTGGCTGCGCTCGCTGATGGGACGGCACCGCGACTTCGAGGGCCTGACCGCGGACGCGCTCGACTATGCGCTCGAGGCGCACGGCGTGGCCGACCCGGCGATCCGCGACCGGCTGCTGGGCGCCTATCGCGGGCTGCGCCCCTATCCCGAGGTGGCGACCGTGCTGCGGACGCTGCGCGAGGGCGGGCTGCGCTGCCTGGTGCTCTCCAACGGGACGCCGGACATGCTGGCGGCAGGCTTCGAGAGCGCGGGGCTCGAGGAGCTGCTCGACGGTGTTCTGTCGGTCGAGCAGGCGGGCCTCTTCAAGCCGTCGCCGGAGGTCTACCGGCTGGCGGTGGGCCAGCTCGGTCTGCCGCCCGGCGAGATCGTCTTCGTGTCCTCGAACGGCTGGGATGCCCACGGCGCTGCCTGCTTCGGGTTCCAGACCGTCTGGGTCAATCGCGGCGGCGCGCCGCCGGAGCGCCTGCCGGGCCAGCTCGCCTTCACGCTCGAGGATCTGTCCGGCCTTCCGGCCCTGCTGGGCCTCGCCTCCCCCTCCCCTTAGGAGCCTCGAACGACGATGACTTCCGCAACCGCGCAGGCGGACCGCCCGCTGCTGACGATCGAGGATGTGCGCCGCGCCGCCGCGCGCCTGAAGGGTATCGCGGTGCGCACCCCGCTTCTGGAGAGCGAGGCGCTCAACGCCCGGGTCGGTGGCAGGCTGCTGGTCAAGGCCGAGCCCCTGCAGCGTACCGGCTCCTTCAAGTTCCGCGGCGCCTACAACACCATCAGCCAGGTCGAGGCGGCGGCGGTGGTGGCCTACTCCTCCGGCAACCACGCCCAGGGGGTTGCCCTGGCGGCCCGCCTGCTGGGCAAGAAGGCCACCATCGTGATGCCGGCCGACGCGCCGCGCATCAAGCTGGAGAACACGAAGGCCATGGGTGCCGAGGTGGTGACCTACGACCGCTTCGGTGAATCCCGCGAGGCCATCGGCGAGGAGATCGTGGCGCGCACCGGTGCTGCCCTGGTGAAGCCCTATGACGATTCGCGGATCATGGCGGGCCAGGGAACGGCGGGGCTCGAAATCGCGGAGCAGGCCCGCGAGCTGGGCGTCACCATCGACGCCGCCGCGGCCAACAGCAGCGGCGGCGGCCTCATCGCCGGCTGCGGCGTGGCCCTTCGCGAATTCTTCCCCGAGATCGAGCTGCACTGCGCCGAGCCCGCCGGCTTCGACGACCATGCCCGATCGCTCTCGGCCGGCGAGCGGCTTTCCAACGAGCCCGGCAGAAGCTCGATCTGCGATGCCCTGCTCTCGCCCAACCCCGGCGAGCTGACCTTCGAGATCAACCGCCGGCAGCTCAAGAGTGGGCTGGTGGTCGAGGAGGCGCTGGTCCGCGAGGCCATGCGGGCCGCCTTCCGCGAGCTCAAGCTGGTCATCGAGCCCGGCGGTGCGGTGGCTCTGGCGGCCGCCCTCTCCGGCATTCTCGACTGCCGTGGCCGCACCGTGGCGGTGGTGGCCTCGGGCGGCAATGTCGATCCCGCGCTCTACGCCGAGATCCTGACCGAGGCCTGAACGGCCGGACCTCATGGGCGGGGCCGGCGGCCCCGCCCTCGCCCGCTCAGCCGAGGATGCCCGGCAGATCGAGCCCGTGCTCGCGGGCACACTCCACGGCCGTCTCGTAGCCGGCGTCGGCATGGCGCATGACGCCGGTGGCAGGATCGTTCCAGAGCACTCGCTCGATGCGCCTCGCCGCGGCCTCGCTGCCGTCGCAGACGATCACCATCCCGGCGTGCTGGGAAAAGCCCATGCCGACGCCGCCGCCATGGTGCAGCGACACCCAGGTGGCGCCCGAGGCGGTATTGAGGAGCGCGTTGAGCAGCGGCCAGTCGGAGACGGCGTCCGAGCCGTCACGCATGGCCTCGGTCTCGCGGTTGGGGCTCGCCACCGAGCCGCTGTCGAGATGGTCGCGACCGATCACCACCGGTGCCTTGAGCTCGCCTTTGGCCACCATCTCGTTGAAGGCCAGGCCCAGCCGGTGGCGGTCGCCCAGACCCACCCAGCAGATGCGCGCCGGCAGCCCCTGGAAGTGGATCCGCTCGCGGGCCATGTCGAGCCAGTTGTGGAGGTGCCGGTTGTCCGGCAGCAGCTCCTTCACCTTCTCGTCGGTGCGGTAGATGTCCTCGGGATCGCCGGAGAGGGCCGCCCAGCGGAACGGGCCGATGCCGCGGCAGAAGAGCGGGCGGATATAGGCCGGCACGAAGCCCGGGAAGTCGAAGGCGTCGGCGACCCCCTCCTCCAGCGCCATCTGGCGGATGTTGTTGCCGTAGTCGACGGTGGGCACGCCCATGCGGTGGAAGTCGAGCATGGCGCGGACATGCTCCGCCATCGAGGCGCGCGCGGCCTTCTCCACGGCTTTGGGGTCGCGCTCGCGCTTCTCCTCCCACTGCGCCACGCTCCAGCCCTTGGGCAGATAGCCGTTGATCGGGTCGTGGGCGGAGGTCTGGTCGGTCACCGCACCGGGCTTGACGCCGCGGCGCACCAGCTCGGGGAAGATCTCGGCGGCGTTGCCGAGCAGCGCCACCGAGCGCGGCCTGCCCTCGCGGCAGGAGCGCTCGATGATCTCAAGCGCCTCGTCGAGGTCCTTCGCCGCCTCGTCGACATAGCCGGTGCGCAGGCGCATCTCGATGCGGCTCTGCTGGCACTCGACGGCAAGGCAGGAGGCGCCCGCCATCACGGCCGCCAGCGGTTGCGCGCCGCCCATGCCGCCGAGCCCCGCCGTCAGCATCCAGCGGCCCCTGAGTTCGCCGCCATAGTGCCGGCGCCCCATCTCCACGAAGGTCTCGTAGGTGCCCTGGACGATGCCCTGCGAGCCGATATAGATCCACGAGCCGGCCGTCATCTGGCCGTACATCATGAGCCCCTTGCGATCGAGCTCGTTGAAATGCTCCCAGCTCGCCCAGTGCGGCACGAGGTTGGAGTTGGCAATGAGCACGCGGGGCGCATCCTCATGGGTCCGGAACACGCCCACCGGCTTGCCCGACTGGACCAGAAGCGTTTGGTCCCCCTCGAGCCGCTGGAGCGCCGCGACGATCCCGTCGAAGCTCGCCCAGTCGCGGGCCGCCCGGCCGATGCCGCCATAGACCACGAGCTCGCCCGGCCGCTCGGCCACGTCCGGGTCGAGATTGTTCATGAGCATGCGCAGCGGCGCCTCGGTGAGCCAGCTCTTCGCTGAGAGCTCGGTGCCGTGGGCGGCGCGGATGGTGCGCGAATTGTCGAGACGGGAAGCGGTCATTCCGGTCACTCCGGTCGGAAGATGCGGCCTGCGGCGGGACGTGCGAACGCCCTCACGGCAGCGGCCCGGCGAGCGAGGGCAGATCGAGCCCGTCGGCGAGGCTGCCGGCGCGGACCATCGCCTTCGCCCGCTCGATGTCGGGGTGGAAGTGGCGGTCGTCGGTCAGATGCGGCACCTGGCGGCGCAGCATCGCCCGCACCTCCTCGAGCACGGCGCTGGAGGTGAGCGGCGCGTGGAAGTCGCAGCCCTGGGCTGCCGCCAGGACCTCGATGGCGATCACCCCGTCGGCGTTCTCCACCATCGGCAAGAGCCGCCGCGCGCCGTGCGCCGCCATCGAGACGTGGTCTTCCTGGTTGGCCGAGGTCGGGATCGAATCGACGCTCGCCGGATAAGCCCGCTGCTTGTTCTCCGAGACGAGGGCCGCCGCGGTCACCTGGGGGATCATGAAGCCGGAGTTGAGGCCCGGGCGCGGCGTCAGGAAGGCCGGCAGGCCGGAGAGCGCCGGATCGACCAGCATGGCGACCCGGCGCTCGGCCAGCGAGCCGATCTCGCAGACCGCAAGCGCGATCATGTCGGCGGCGAAGGCCACCGGCTCGGCGTGGAAGTTGCCGCCGGAAAGCGCTGTGTCGTCCTCGGGGAAGATCAGCGGGTTGTCGGAGACGCCGTTGGCCTCGGTGCCGAGCGTGTCGGCCGCCTGGCGGAGCAGGTCGAGGGCGGCACCCATCACCTGCGGCTGGCAGCGCAGGCAGTAGGGGTCCTGGACGCGCTCGTCGCCTACGAGATGCGAGGCGCGGATGGCGCTGCCGTGCATCAGCCCGCGCAGGGCGCCTGCCACCTCGATCTGCCCGCGATGGCGGCGCAGCATGTGGATGCGCGGATCGAAGGGCGCGTCCGAGCCGCGCGCCGCGTCGGTGGAGAGGGCACCGGTCACCAGCGCCGCCTGGAACAGGCGTTCCGCCTCGAACAGGCCGGCAAGGGCGCAGGCGGTCGAGAACTGGGTGCCGTTGAGCAGCGCCAGCCCCTCCTTGGGGCCCAGCGCAACGGGCTCGAGCCCCGCCGCCGCCAGTGCCTCGGCGGCCGGCATGCGGCCGGCATCGGTAAGGGCCTCGCCCACCCCGATCATCGCCGCCGTCATGTGGGCGAGTGGCGCCAGATCGCCGGACGCGCCGACCGAGCCTTGTGCCGGGACGACCGGCACGACGCCGCGCGCCAGCATCGCCTCCAGCAGCGCCACCGTCTTCGGCTGGACCCCGGAGGCGCCCTGGGCGAGGCTCGCCAGCTTGAGCGCCATCATGAGGCGTGCCACGGGAACCGGCATCGGCTCGCCCACCCCGGCGGCGTGCGAGAGCACGATGTTGCGCTGGAGGGTGGCCAGATCGCCCGCCTCGATCCGCACCGAGGCGAGCTTGCCGAAGCCGGTATTGATCCCGTAGACGGGCTCGCCTCTGGCGAGGATCCGCGCCACGGCAGCTGCACTCTCGGCCACCGCCGCGCGGCAGGAGGGATCGAGCGCGGGAACGGCCCCGCGATAGACGGCGCGCCACTCGCAGAGGGTAGCGGCACCGGGCTTCAGAACGAGGTCCGTCACTGGCCCCTCCAGACGCGGGCGAAGAGCGGGTTGAAGCCGATACGGTAGACCAGCTCGGCCGGACGCTCGATGTCCCAGACGGCGAGATCGGCCCGCTTGCCGGGCTCGAGCGTGCCGGTCTCCTCCTGCAGGCCCAGGGCGCGCGCCGCCTCGCGCGTGACCCCCTTCAGGCATTCCTCGACGGTCATGCCGAAGAGGGTCGCCGCCATGTTCATGGCGAGCAGCGGCGAGGTGAGCGGCGAGGTGCCGGGGTTGGCGTCGGTGGCCACCGCCATGGGCACGCCATGGCGGCGGAACAGCTCGACCGGCGGCTTCCTCGTCTCGCGGATGAAGTAGAAGGCGCCGGGAAGGATCACCGCTACCGTGCCGGCAGCGGCCATGGCCTGCGCACCCTCCTCGTCGGTGTGCTCGAGATGGTCGGCCGAGAGCGCGTGATAGCGGGCGGCAAGCGCGGCGCCATGGAGGTTGGAGAGCTGGTCGGCATGGAGCTTGACCGGCAGGCCGTGCCGCCTCGCCGCCTCGAACACGCGCTCGATCTGCGCCGGCGAGAAGGCGATGCCCTCGCAGAACCCGTCCACCGCGTCGGCCAGCCCCAGGGCAGCGATCGCCGGCAGCATCTTCTCAGCGACCTCGGCGATGTAGGCGTCCTTGTCGCCATTCGCCTCGGCGGGCAGGGCATGGGCCCCGAGGAAGGTGGTCTGGACGGTGACCGCCCGCTCCTGCCCCAGCCGCCGCGCCGCGCGCAGACAGCGCACCTCGGGCTCCAGCGCCAGGCCGTAGCCCGACTTCACCTCGACGGTGGTGACCCCCTCGGCCAGGAGCGCATCGAGGCGCGGCAGGCTCTGGCGCACCAGCTCGTCCTCTCCGGCCTCGCGCACCGCGCGGACGGAAGAGACGATGCCGCCGCCCGCCCGGGCGATCTCCTCGTAGGTGGCACCCGCGAGCCGTTGCTCGAACTCGGCCGCCCGGTCGCCGGCATAGACGAGGTGGGTGTGGCAGTCGACGAGGCCCGGCGTGATCCAGCGGCCCTCGCAGTCGATCACCTCGGCGCCCTTCAGCAGGGCCGCGGGCAGCGCGCTCTCGGGCCCGGCATGAACGATGCGCCCGTCCCTCGCCGCCACGGCCCCCCGCTCGACGATGCCGAGCCCCGGCAGGTCCGGCGCCATGGTGGCGAGCCGGGCATTCCGCCAGACCCGCGTGCCCGCGGCCGCACCCTTCCCGCTCGTCGCCATCCTCGTCCTCCCTTGTTCACCCCGAGCTTTATGTATAGACATAAAAATCTGCAAGCAGGAAATTGCGGGCAGCAGGGACAAACGCGAGAGGCGCCATGACCGTCCTTCATGCCAGAGAGGCTCTCACCCCTTCGGGCTGGCAGCGCGACGTGCGCATCGGCATCGAGGACGGGCGCATCGCCTTCATCGAGGCGGGCGGCGAGGCACGGGCCGGCGACGAGCGCCACGCGGTGGCCCTCCCGGCTATCCCCAACCTGCACAGCCACGCCTTTCAGCGCGGCATGGCCGGCCTCGCCGAGCGGCGGGGCGAGACCGCCGACACGTTCTGGACCTGGCGCGAGGTGATGTACCGTTTCGCGCTGTCCATGACGCCCGGCCAGCTCGAGGCGGTGGCCGGACAACTCTACATGGAGATGCTGGAGGCGGGCTTCTCGCGGGTGGGCGAGTTTCACTATCTCCACAACGACCGGGACGGCCGGCCTTATGCCGACATTGCCGAGCTGGCCCGGCGGATCGCCGCCGCCGCCGGCACGACCGGCATCGGCCTCACCCTCCTGCCGGTGTTCTACGCCCATGCGAGCTTCGGTGGCCTTCCGCCCACCGAAGGCCAGCGCCGCTTCATCACCGACGTCGACGGCTTCGCCCGCCTCCTCGAGGAATCGCGCTCGGCGATCGCAGGGCTGGAGAACGCGGTGCTCGGCGTGGCCCCCCACAGTCTCAGGGCGGTGACGCCCGAGGAGCTGGCGGCGGTCACCGCGATGTGCCCGGCCGGCCCCGTCCACATCCACGCCGCCGAGCAGGTCCGCGAGGTCGAGGACTGCCTTGCGTGGAGCGGTGCCCGGCCCGTGCAGTGGCTCCTCGACAATGCCGGCATCGACGGGCGCTGGTGCCTCATCCACGCCACCCACATGACCGATGACGAAACCCGCCGCATGGCGCGGGCAGGTGCCGTGGCCGGCCTGTGCCCGCTCACCGAGGCCAGCCTCGGCGACGGGATCTTCAACGGCCCCGAGTTCGCCGCCGCCGGCGGGCGCTGGGGCGTGGGCTCGGACTCCAACATCCAGATCGGCGTCGCCGACGAGCTGCGCCAGCTCGAGTACGCCCAGCGCCTCAGGCTGCGCGAGCGCAACGTCATGGCGCGGGCGGGCGGTTCCACCGGCCGTGCGCTCCTCGAGGCGGCGCTGGAGGGCGGCGGCATCGCCATGGGCAGGCCGTCGCGCGGGCTCGCCACCGGCGACCCGGCCGATCTCCTCACCCTCGACACCGAGAGCCCGGCCTTGTGCGAGCGCAGCGGCGACGCCCTGCTCGACGCCTGGATCTTCACCGGCGCCAGGGCGGTGGATTGCGTCTGGGTTGCGGGGGTAAGACGGGTCGCTGGCGGCCGTCACGTCCGGCGCGAGGAGATCACGGCGCGCTTCCGCCGGGCGATGCGGGAGCTTTGCAGCCAGTAGGGCTGAGCGGCGCCCGCATTATCGCACCCAGGGGAAGAGACGCCATCAGTACCGAGGCGGAGACGATAGCGGCCGGGGACGCGCAGGCCGGGCAAAAGCCCGCGGCCTCCCTGCACCAGCGCATCCTGGGCGAGATCCGCGAGCGCATCCTCACGGGCGAGTGGCCGCCCGGCCACCGCATCCCCTTCGAGCACGAGCTGGCGGCGAGCTACGGCTGCTCGCGCATGACGGTGAACAAGGCGCTCTCGCAGCTCGCCGCTACCGGGCTCATCGAGCGCCGCCGCAAGTCCGGCAGCTTCGTGCGCCGTCCCGCCTCGCAGTCGGCGGTGCTGGAGATCCGCGACATCGGCGAGGAGGTCCGGGATCTGGGCCTCGCCTACCGATTCGAGATCGCCGCCCGTGCGCGCCGCAAGGCCACCATCGCCGACCGGGAGCGCCTCGACCTTGCCGCCCCCGGTCCGGTCCTCGTGCTCACCTGCCAGCACTTCGCCGGCGCCCGGCCCTTCTGCCTGGAAGAGCGCCTCATCAACCTCGCCGCGGTGCCCGAGGCCGCCGAAGCGGACTTCTTTGAGGAGGCGCCCGGCCCCTGGCTCCTGCACCGCGTGCCCTGGAGCTCGGCCGAGCACCGCATCACCGCCGCCGCCGCCGAAGGCCCCGCGGCCCAGGCGCTGCGCCTCGCCCCCGGCACCCCCTGCATCGTCGTCGAGCGCCGCACCTGGAGCGCCGAGCAGACCGTCACCCACGTCCGCCTCACCTACCCCGGCGACACCCATGCCCTGGTCGCAAGGTTCGGCCCGGGCGGGGGCGGGTAGCGCCCGACGGCGGGCCCGGCCCCCGCCGCGAGGTGCGGGAGCCGACCACGCTTGCTGGTGTCGCGCTTTGCCTCAGCCGCGGCCGAGCAGGGCCAGCGCCTCGCCGGCGATGCCGTCGCTGTCGAGGCGATAGTGGGCGTAGAGGGCGGCGGGGGGGCCGATGAGGGCGAACTCGTCGGGGATCCCGTGGCGCCTGAAGGGAACGCGCTCGCACTCCACCAGCACCTCGGCCACCGCACTGCCGAGGCCGCCCGTGACGTTGTGCTCCTCGACGGTGAGGATGGCGCCGGTCTCGGCGGCAGCGGCGCGGATCTCCTCGCGGTCGAGGGGGCTGATCGTGTGCATGTCCACGACCCGGGCCGAGATGCCCTGGCCCGCCAGCTTCTCCGCCGCACCCAGGGCCGGGTAAACCTCGGCCCCGGTGGCGATGATGGTGAGGTCCTTGCCCTCGCGCAGGCGGATCGCCCGGCCGAAGGCGAAGTCGGCGGGCGGAGCCTTGTAGACCTCGGGATCGCGGCCGCGCCCGAGGCGGATGTACATCGCACCTGGCCGGTCCAGCGAGGCCCGCAGGATGGCGCGCAGCATCGAGGCATCGGTGGCGCAGACCACGGTGAGCCCGGCGATGGTGCGCATCATCGCGAGATCCTCCACCGCGTGGTGGCTAGTCCCGTAAAAGCCCATCGAGATGCCCGAGTGATGCGCCACGAGGCGCACAGGCAGATTTGGATAGGCGCAGTCGGTGCGGATCTGCTCGGCGCACAGGATGCCGAGGAACGAGGCGAAGGTCGCCGCGAAGGGGACGTGGCCGCAGGCGGCCATCCCGGCGGCGGCAGTCACCATGTTCTTCTCGGCGATCCCGAAGTCGAAAAAGCGCTCCGGGTGGCGCGCCTTGAACTCGACCGTCCGGTTGGCGGAGGCGAGATCGGCAGTCAGCACGACGATGCGCTCGTCCCGCTCGGCCAGGTCGCCCAGCTCCTCGCCCAGCACGAAGGCCGGCATCTGCCGCGCCGGCGTGCCCTTGACGGTGGCCTTGCTGCGGGCGCCGGCAGCGCCGTCGCCGGTGAAGAGGTCGCTCTGGTCCTGGCTGGCGGCGTCCGCGGTCCTCTCGCTCATTTGCGGTGCTCCCCGCTCGCATTGTCCCAGGTAGCCGGCCTCAGCCCGGCGTCCAGCTCGGCCATGACGGCCTCATAGTCCTCGTCGGCGAGGTTGCCGACATGCCAGTTCAGGGCACCTTCCATCATCGCCACGCCGCGACCCTTGACCGTGTCGGCGATGATCACCCGCGGCCTGCCCTCGCCCGGCGGCGGCAGGTCATCGAGCGCCCCCAGGATCTGCCCGAAGTCGTGGCCGTCGATGCGCACCGGGTCCCAGCCGAAGCCGGCGAAGCGGTCGGCGAGCGGCTCCACCGACATGACCTCCTCGGTGTGGCCGTCGATGCAAAGGCCGTTGCGGTCGACAATGGCCACCAGCGAGCCCAGGCGGAAATGGGCGGCGGCCATGGCGGCCTCCCAGATCTGCCCCTCGGCCAGCTCGCCGTCGCCCAGCATGCAGAAGACCCGGTTGCCGCGCTTCTGCACGCGCGCCGCCAGCGCCATGCCGACCGCCACCGAGAGCCCGTGGCCCAGCGAGCCCGAGCTGAAGTCCACGCCCTTCACCTTCTTCATGTCGGGGTGATCGCCGAACGGGCTGCCCAGCCGCGTGTAGCCGTCGAGCAGGGCCGGCTCGAAGAAGCCCAGATCGGCCAGCACCGGGTAGAGGCCGATGGCGGCATGGCCCTTGGAGAGCACGAAACGGTCGCGGTCGGGCCAGTCGGGCCGCGCTGGGTCGATCCGCAGATGCGCGTAGTAGAGGGCGGCGAACAGCTCCGCGGCCGAGAAGGTGCTCGAATAGTGCCCCGCGCCGGCGATGCGCGAGAGGCGCACCGTCTCCTTGCGCACGAACTTCGCCCTGTCGGCCAGGAAAGCGGGCGACACGTTGTGCCCGCGCCCGGCTGCGCGCCCCTCGGGCCCGCGATCGTCGGCCATGCCGGCCTCCCTTTTCTCTTGTGCGCTCATGGTAACGTCTGCGCCACCGCCTCGAGCGCCCGGCCGGTCGCCTCGAGGGCGATTGCGATGTCGTCCTCGGTGTGGGCCGCCGAGAGGAACATGTCGTGCCAGGGGTGCAGGTAGACGCCGTGCTGGAGGGCGGTGACGGTGAAGAGATTGCCCTTCTCGAAGACGGGATCGTCGTCGAAGAGGATGAGCGGCAGCTGGGCCGGGCCGCTCTGGCGCAGCCCCACGCCCAGCGCGTCGGCCTGGGCCTGGATGCCCTCGCGCAGCATCAGGCCGAGCCGCTTCATGTGGGCCACCGCGTCGATCCGGTGAAGCTTGCGCAGGGTGGCGAGCGCTGCGGCCATGGGCACGGCGCTGCACCAGAACGAGCCGGTGACGAAGATTTTCCGGGCAGCCTCGCGCATCGTGTCCGCCCCGGTGACGGCGGCGATCGGGTAGCCGTTGCCC
Source organism: Marinimicrococcus flavescens (assembly GCA_029211145.1). GTDB lineage: Bacteria > Pseudomonadota > Alphaproteobacteria > Geminicoccales > Geminicoccaceae > Marinimicrococcus > Marinimicrococcus flavescens. The sequence continues at coordinate 13,808 of JARGEQ010000082.1, read as the reverse complement.
AGCGCCTTGCTCCAGGCGGAGAGATCGGGGCGCACGCCCAAGGGCTCCCAGCTTCCACGCAGGTCGATGCGAAAGCCGGCGCGCACCTCGTCGATGATCAGCGCCGCATCATGCCGGTCGGCCAGCGCGCGGGCGGCGCAGGCGAACTCGGGGGCGGGCATCTCCTGGTCGATGCGCGCGTCATGGCGGAAGGCCGATGCCAGGATGCCCGCCAGATCGTCGCCCGCCTCGGCCACGGCGGCCTCGAGGGAGGCCACGTCGTTGTAGCGGTAGTGGATCAGGTGGGCGCGGTCCTCCGCCGTGGTGCCGCCGGGCCAGGGCGTGCACCACGGAGCGGCGCCGTGATAGGCGCCCTTCGCCACCAGGATCTTGCGGCGGCCGGCATGGGCCCGAGCGATCATCACGCAGGCGGTGGTGGCGTCGGTGCCGTTCTTGGCGAACATCGCCCAGTCGGCCGCGGGAATCGTGGCGACCATCGTCTCGGCCAGCTCGACCATCACCTCGGCCGGGCCGTTGGCGATGTCCATCCGGGCGCGCTGTGCCCGGGCGGCCTCGTCGACCTCGGGATCGCCGTAGCCCAGGATCATCGGTCCGTAGCCGCACATGAAGTCGAGATATTCGTTGCCGTCGGCGTCGCGCAGCCGGGCGCCGCTGGCCTCCGTGAAGAACTGGGGGTATCCGGCGGGGAGGTTGCGGGCGTTCATGTGGCCCCACATGCCACCCGGGACCACCTTGAAGGCGCGCTCGCGCAGTGCCGTGTCGAGAGGCAGCCCCCTTGGAGCCTCCATCGAAGCAAGCATCGTGGTTGGTGCCTCCGCTGGACTTGTTCCGGGGCGCCCGCGTCCCGGCCGGCCCCTGCCGAGGCCGCCATGGGGACACGGGCCTTCCGCCCGCACGGTCATTGTGCGCAGCCGGCGCTTGACAGGCTTTGCGGATTACGAAGTCTTTTTTCTTTCAGACGAACAGGCCGGGAGGCGGCAGAGGCGCGCGATGCAAGCGATGATGGACAAGTCTTCCCTGCTGCCCCCCGACCAGCGCGTGGCCCCGAGGCTGCGCCGGATCGGCGTCTGCGTGTCGCCCAGCATGTCGCTTTCCTCGGCCCTGCTGGCCTGCGAGCCGCTGCGCTCGGTCAACAGGTTCTACCAGCAGCCGGCCTACCGGATCGACTTCGTGGCCGCCTCGCGCGAGCCCGTGACGAGCGGCATCGGCATCGCCGTGGAGCCGACCGCCACCTTCGACGACGACATTGCCTACGACCTGGTCGTGGTGGTCTCGGCCTACGACCAGCCCGAGGCGTTCAAGAAGCCGCTCTCACGCTTCCTGCGCCGCCAGGCGCGGCGCGGCGTCGATCTGTGCGGCGTGGACTTCGGCGTGGTGTTCATGGCCGAGGCGGGCCTGCTCAACGGCTACCGTGTGACCCTGCACTGGGAGGTGATGCCGGCAGTGGTCGACCGGTTTCCCGACGTCGAGGTCTGCGACGACGTCTATGTCATCGACCGCAACAGGTTGAGTTGCGGGGGGCATCTCGCCTGCAACGACCTTTTCCTGGCGGTGGTGGAGCGCGACCAGGGCCCGCGGATCGCCCGCTTCGTGGCTGCCGACATCATCTATGGCCCCTCCCGCCCGGCCGACACCCGGCAGAGCAACCCGCTGAGCTGGGATCCCACGATCCGCAACCCGCACCTGCGCCACGCCATCGACCTGATGGAGGAGAACATCGAGAGCCCCCTCTCGATCCCCCAGATCGCAGCCGAGCTGGGGCTATCGGTGCGCCAGCTGCAGCTCTTGAGCCAGCAGCATTTCGGCGAGACCCTCTCCAACCGCTATCTCGACATCCGCCTCAACGCCGCCCGCCACATGCTGATGTATGGCGACATGTCGATCACCGACATCGTGGCGGCCACCGGCTTCAGCTCGGCCTCCACTTTCGCGCGCGCCTTTCGAAAGCGCTTCAGGACGACCGCCCGGGCCTACCGCAAGGCATTCACCAGCCGCCAGGCGCGCCCCTACTTCATCCACGGCGGGTAGTGCGGCCCGGCGCGGCTTCCTTTTCGGTCAAAAACGTCGCGTCTGGTGCACAATTCGCCCCGAACGAGCCATGCATACTCGCCCCATCAACACCGCCCGCGCCGGCGCCGGAGATCAGGCGGCGGGCCGGGGGCGGGCAACGAGAAGCGGGCGGCGGACCGCCCGGCCCAGCAGAAGGGGAGGCGCCCGAATGGAAACGAGCAATCGCGCACCGGCGACCGGTACGCGCAGGTCACGGCTCCTGGCCGCCGTGGCGGCCACGGCGCTTGCCGCACCCCTGGCATTGCCGTCGGCGGCGCAGGCCCAGGACGACACCATCGTCATCGCCCGTGACATGGACCTCAACAGCCTCGATCCCAGCCGCGCCTGGTGCGACACCTGCCAGATCTACCTGACCGCGGCCTACGACCAGCTCGTCCGGGTGGGCCCCGACAACAAGAGCCTGGTGCCGCGGCTGGCGGCATCCTGGGAGGTCAGCGAGGACGGGCTGAGCTACACGTTCCGGCTGGACCCCGCGGCCACGTTCAGCGACGGCTCGCCGGTAGAGGCCAAGGACGTCAAGTTCAGCCTCGAGCGGCTGAAGAACCTCAAGGCCGGCGCCTCCTTCATGGTCGAGGGCATCTCGTCCATCGAGACGCCGGACGCGAAGACGGTGGTGGTGAAGCTCTCCGCTCCCGATCCGGAGTTCCTGGGCAAGGTGAGCTCGCCCTATGGCGCCATCATGAACGCCGACGTGGTGAGCGAGCATGGTGGTTCCGCCGCCGCGGACGCCGACAGCGCCGACCAGGCAGAGGGCTGGCTTCTGGAGAACTCGGCCGGCAGCGGCGCCTTCGTGCTGGAGAGCTACCGGCCCGACGACGAGTTGCGCCTCGCCGCCAACCCCAATTACTGGCGCGAGGCTCCCGACGCCGCGACCATCGTGATGCGCGAGTCGCAGGATGCCGTGGCGCAGATGCAGATGCTGCAGAGCGGCGGCGCCGACATCGCCATGCAGGTCGATCCGGACACCGCCGAGATCGCCGCCGCCCAGGGCGTCACCACCGAGCTCGTGCCCTCCTACAACTTCCTCTACGTGGCCCTCTCGCCGGGTGCCGCGGGACTCGAGGTGCCGCTCTCGCCCAAGGTGCGCGAGGCGATCGGTCTCGCCATCGACTATGAGGGCGTTCTCGAGTTCACCACGGGCGGTGCGGCGGATCTGATCGCGGCGCCGGTGCCCAACGGCTTTCCGGGCACCGACGACCTGCCGATGCCCAAGCAGGATGTCGAGAAGGCCAGGGCGCTTCTCGAGGAGGAAGGCGTCGGCGGCGGGTTCTCGATGGTCGCCGCCTATCCCGAGATGAACATCTACGGGGTCGACCTCACCACCATGATGCAGAAGATCCAGCAGGATCTCACCAAGGTGAACATCGAGCTGGATCTCCAGCCGGTGACCTTCGCCGTGTGGCGCGACCGGGTCGGCGGCGAGCACATCCCCATGACGGCGGTGTTCTTCGCGCCGGACTATTACGGCAGCGGCCAGTACGCGAACTACTTCTCCATGGTGCCGGGCTCGCCCTGGTACGCGCGGGCCGGCGGCGAGGAGGCCGAGGGCCTGCTCAACACCCGCTCGCAGGAGCTGATGGAGCAGGTCCGCACCGCCGCTCCCGAGGAGGCCCCTGCGCTCTACCGCGAAATGGCGCTGGAGATGATCCGCGACCGGGTGATCATCCCGCTGGTCAATCCGAAGCTGGTGCTGGCCTATCGCGACAATGTCGAGGGCGTGCGCTACGCGGTGTGCTGCAACCTGCCCCTCGAAGAGCTGAGCAAGAACTGACTGCCCTCCCCCTGCGGCGCGCTTCCCCCAGGGTGCGCCGCCTTTTCTTCAAGCCGCCGGGACCCCGATGACGCATTATTTGTTGCGCCGTCTGCTAGCGATGCCGCTCCTGCTGCTGGGCGTGGCGACGATGGCGTTTCTCCTGGGCAACTTCGTCAAGGGCGACCCGCTCGCCTCGATCCTCAACGACCGGCAGATGGCCAACCCCGAGGCGGTCGCCGCCGCCAAGGCCCGCTGGGGCCTCGAGCGGTCGATCCCCGAGCGCTACGTCATCTATGTGGGCAACCTCCTCGAGGGCGATCTGGGCGTCTCGTTTCGCACCAAGCGCCCGGTGATGCGCGACCTGCTCGACCGCCTGCCCGCCACCCTGGAGCTGGTCATCAGCGCCATGCTGTTCGGCACGCTGGCGGGCATGGCCATCGGCGTGCTGGCCGCACATTTCCGCAACGGCCCGGTCGATCACGGGGCCAGGATCGTGGCGCTCATCGGCTCGTCCGTTCCGGTCTTCTGGTCGGGACTGATCGCCCTCTATGTCTTCTCGGTGCAGCTCTCCTGGCTGCCCGGCCCGGGCCGTCTCGCCCCCGCCCTCAAGCCGCCGGAGACGGTCACCGGCTTCTACACGGTCGACGCCCTGCTGGCCGGCGAGTGGGGCACCTTCGCCAACGCGCTCTCGCATCTCGTGCTGCCCACCGTGATGCTTGGTTGGGCCGTGCTCGGGATCATCTCGCGGATGATCCGCGCCAGCATGCTCGACGTGATGCAGCAGGACTTCATCACCACCGCGCGCGCCAAGGGGGCCGGGACGCTGCGGCTCCTGCTGCGCCACGCGCTGCGCAACGCCATGGTGCCGGCGCTGACCATCATCGGCTTCTCCTTCGCCTATCTGATCACCGGCGCCATCCTCACCGAGACCGTCTTCAGCTGGCCCGGCATCGGCTCCTACGCGGTCGACGCGGCGCGCTCCCTCGACCATCCGGCGATCATCGGCGTCACCATCGTGGGCGCGCTGGCCTTCCTCCTGGCCAACCTGCTCACCGACATCGCCTATGTCTTCGCCAACCCGCGCATCAGGCTGGAGTGACGGCCATGATCGCCTCGCCGCGCCTGCGGATCCCCACCTTCGGCCTGAGCGGCGGCACCCTGCCGGTGGCGCTCGGCCTGCTGGTGATCGCCTTCTGGGTGATTGCCGCGGCCACCGTCCAGTTCTGGCCGCTGGACCCGCCCCTCGACATGGTGGCCCGTCGCCTCCAGCCGCCCAGCGCCGAGCACTGGCTGGGCACCGACGCGCTCGGCCGCGACGTGCTCTCGCGCACCCTGCACGGCGCCCGCTTCTCGATCCCCATCGCCGTTCTCGTGGTGGTCGCGGCGGCGCTGATCGGCAGCCTCCTTGGCGCCCTCTCCGGCTTCTTCGGGGGGATCCTCGGTGCTGCCGTCATGCGGCTGGTGGACGTGACCCTGGCCTTCCCGCCGATCCTGCTGGCGATGGCGGTGGCGGCCTCGCTGGGCCCGGGTCTCGAGAACGCGGCCATCGCCATGGTCGTGGTGTGGTGGCCGCTCTATGCCCGGCTGATGCGCGCCCAGGTGCTGGAAGTGCGCGAGCGCGAGCATGTGGAGGCGGCCGTCGCCGCCGGCGCCGGCCCCTTCCGCACCCTCTTCGTCCACGTGCTGCCGCTCTGCTGGACGCCGGTGATGGTCAACGCCACCATGGATTTCGGCCAGGTGGTGCTGCTCGCCGCCAGCCTGAGCTTCATCGGGCTGGGCGCCACCCCGCCGACGCCGGAGTGGGGTGCGATGATCTCCGACGGCGCCCGCAGCTTCTATCACTGGTGGATCGCCTTCGGCCCCGGCCTCGCCATCTTCGTGGTGGTGCTGGGATTCAATTTCGTGGGCGACGGGCTGCGCGACCTGCTCGACCCCCGCACCGACTGAGGAACCATGAGCGAGCCAGCCCTGCTCGAGGTGCGCGACCTGCGCGTGAGCTTCAAGACCGCTGCGGGCGAGCTCGAGGCGGTCTGCGGCGTTGATCTGGACCTCGCCGCGGGCGAGGTGCTGGGCGTGGTGGGCGAGAGCGGCTCGGGCAAGAGCGTGGCGCTCAAGGCCATCATGGGCCTGCTGCCGCCACGCGCCCGGGTCACCGGCTCGATCCGCTTTCGCGGCAGGGAGCTGCTGGGCGCCAGCGAGCGGGAGATGCGCCGGCTGCGCGGCGGCCGGATTGCGCTGATCTTCCAGGACCCCCTCACCGCCTTCAACCCGATGCTCACCATCGGCGAGCAGATCGCCGAGATGCTGATGCTCCACGACCGCTCGCTCTCCCGGGCGCAGCTCCGGGCGCGCACCGTGGAGCTTTTGGAGCTGGTCTCGATCCCCGAGCCGTCGAGCCGCATCGACCAGTACCCGCACGAGTTTTCCGGCGGCATGCGCCAGCGGGCGATGATCGCCATGGCAGTGGCCAACAGGCCCGAGCTGCTGATCGCCGACGAGCCCACCACCGCCCTCGACGTTACCGTCCAGGCGCAGATCCTCGACGTGCTGCGCGACCTGCAGCGCGAGCTCGACATCGGTCTTGCTCTGGTCACCCACGATCTCGGTGTGGTGGCCGGCATGGCCCACCGGGTCTCGGTGATGTACTCCGGTCGGATCGTCGAGCACGCTGCCGTGGACGATCTCTTCGCCGCCCCGCGCCATCCCTACACGCGCGCCCTTCTGGCCTCGATCCCGCGGCTCGAGGGCGCCCGCGGCCGGCTGGCCTCCATCGACGGATCGCCGCCCTCGCTGGCGGGCCGCCCGCCCGGCTGCGCCTTCGCCCCCCGCTGCCCGATGAGCGCCGCCGTCTGCAGGTCCGAGCGTCCCGCCCTGCGGCCGGTCGGCGGCAGCCGCTCCGCCTGTCATTTCGCCGAGCAGCTCGGCGCCCGCACCGAGGAGGCCCAGGCACTGCGATGAGCGAGCCGGTTCTTTCCCTTCGCGGCGTGGTCAAGGACTTCCCCGTCGGCAAGACACTGATCACCAACCGTCCGCGCGGGCATGTGCGCGCCGTAGCTGGCGTGTCCTTCGACGTGGCCCGGGGCGAGACCTTCGGGCTGGTGGGCGAGTCGGGCTGCGGCAAGTCCACCCTGGGGCGCTGCATCCTCCAGCTCATCCGCCCGACCTCGGGCGAGGTGCTGTTCGACGGGCGCAACATCGCGCAGGCCGGCGGCGCCGAATTGCGCGCCCTGCGCCGCAAGCTGCAGATCGTGTTCCAGGACCCCTACGCCTCGCTGCACCCGCGGATGCGGGTGGCGCGGATCCTGAGCGAGCCGCTGCTTCTGGCCGGCATGCCGTCCGCCGAACGGCGCCGCCGGGTGCTCGAGCTGCTCGACCTGGTGCGGCTCGATGCCGAACATGCCGGACGCTACCCGCACGAGCTTTCCGGCGGCCAGCGCCAGCGGGTGGGCATCGCCCGGGCCCTGGCGCTCGACCCGGAGGTGGTCGTCCTTGACGAGCCGGTCTCGGCTCTCGACGTGTCGATCCAGGCAGGCGTGCTCAACCTCCTCGAGGACCTCAAGGCCCGCCTCGGCCTCACCTACGTCTTCGTGGCGCACGATCTCTCGGTGGTCCGCCACATCTCCGACCGCGTCGCGGTGATGTATCTGGGCCGGATCGTCGAGATCGCCGACGTCGACACGCTCTACTCCCGGCCGCTCCACCCCTACACCCAGGCGCTGCTCTCCGCGGCCCCGGTCCCCGACCCCGAGCGCGAGCGCGCCCGCCGCCGGATCGTGCTCAAGGGCGACCTGCCGAGCCCGCTCAATCCGCCCTCCGGCTGCCGCTTCCGCACCCGCTGCTGGAAGGCCCAGGCGATCTGCGCGGAGAAGGCGCCGCAGCTCGCCGAGCACGGACACGGCCATCGCGCCGCGTGCCACTTTCCCGGCCCCGCCACGGCGCCCGCCCCGGCATAGAGCCCCGGCGGCACGGCCTTTTGACGGGACGACGCGGTGCTGCCGCAACCGCACGCCCGTGATCGCGCGCGCGGGCCCGCCTTTCTCCGACGTGGCGGCTGGCTGCGCGAGCAGTGTGTGGGCCGCAGCTCGCATCCGCCGCCGCTCCCGTCTCTCGAGCGCCGCCTGGGCTGCAGGCTTGGAATCTTCCTGCATCAGCCTTGCGCGACCTGGTGCTGCCGCGCCTCCATCCGCCGCCGCTGGGCGCGGTTGAGAGCGAGAGGCGCTGTGGCCTCGGGTTCGTTTTTGCCGCCCGCGCCGCGCATGGCGAGGTGCCGGGCCATGGCACGCTCCGCGTCGGCGGCGGCCCCGGCCTCGAGCTGCGCGCGCTGGCCGGCCATGGCGCGGCTCGGGTTCGTCTGTTCCGCCGGGTGGCGGCCGCGCAACGCCCGGGCCGGGCCCAGCTTTCTCGCTGCTTGCTCGTGGTCGCGCTGCAGCCGTGCGCGGTAGCGCAGCACCGTGGCGGGCGACGGCAGCCCGGCCTCGCGCGGCGCTGCCGCGCCCTCCAGCGCCGCATCCAGCACCCGCAGCTGCAGCGCATCCAGCCGCTCGCGGCGCAGCATCCCGATCGCCACCTGCTGCACCCAGTACGCCTCGACCTCGCCCGCCGCCCGGTGGCACCGGGCGAGATCGTCGAGCAGCGCTGCGAGCCGTACCTCCTCGTGGGCTACGGGACAGAATTCCGCGGCGAGCAGGCCGTGGCGGGTGCCGTTCCCGGCACCGGCCGCCTTGCCCCCGGGCGTGACCGGCCCGCGCGAGAGCGCCCCGTTGCGGCGGGACGCGTCCGGACCTGACAGCGTTCGGGGAGCTCGGCATGGCGACCTCGCAAGGTCGGGGATGAGGGCGCGAGGGTAGTACGAGAAAAGGAATAAATGCCATATCGGCGCCACGCTGTGCTGATCGTGGCGGCGGCGCCGTGCAAGGCGCTGCGCGCGGCCTCTTTTTTTTGTTTTCCGGTCGTTTCGGAGTTGGCGCTTTTCATGATTTCTCGAGCCATGCCGCGGCATTCTGCCGGATGGTGGGAGACTGGCGGCCGCCGGGCCTCGCGGCGGCGCAGTCCCACCCCGGCAGGATGTCGAAGACCAGTGAAGATCCGGTGACCCGGCACCACCTAAACCGACAGAAGATCAGAGAAAAAGCCGCGCGCAGCGCCTTGCGTGGCTTCCCCATAGCGCCCCGTCCGGGTGCCCGGCCAAGCTCGCTCCCGGTCTCATCCGGGCGCCTCGCAAAAACGGCGGAGCAAGGGTGCCGGGTATGATTAACATGCGGTCGAGACGGCGCGAACGCGGGCGGGCGGGCGGGCACCGGACGGCGTCCGGGATTCACGGTTTTTAAACCCCTGGTGCCGCATTCTGCCGGGTAACAGGAGAGATGCGGCCGCAGGGTTTTGCGGCGGTGGAGTTTCACCCCATCTGGATGGCGGGCAAGGTGAGGACATGGTGAACGAGGCTCGACCCCGCCGGCCGAGGGTGCGGCAGCCGGCCGCCGGCATGGCGAACCGCAGCGCCGGCCTCCGTGATCGTGATCCGTTGCAAACGGCGCCGTCCGTCCGCCTACAACCGGTCAGAGCACGGCAAGGCGCCGCGCGCAGCGCCTCGAGGTCACCGCCACCAGGAACACATGCCGGCTTCGGCAGCTTTCTGCTCCGCCGCATCGTGCATCGCCGGCACGAGCCAATGGTGCCGGGTCCTCTACCCGGCAAGCTCGGTGGCGACGAGGGCGAGGAAGTCGCCGTGCTCGACATGGCCTCGCGCGCCGGCGGCGAGGACGAGGCCGGTGGTGGGCGCGTGGATGCCGACCGGCGGGCGCGCCGGGTCGTCGAGCGCGTAGAGCCGCGCGAGGAGCTGGCCCTCGCGGACCATGTCGCCCGCCACGACGAGGGGCTCCAAGAGGCCTTGCCCGGGCGCGTGGAGGCTGTGGCCGGCATCCGCGATCTCGACCACCCTGGGCGAGACGCAGTCGGCAAGGGGCATCCCGTCGAGGTGGCCGAGATGGGCCAGGCAGCGGCGCAGGCCGCGCCTTGCGAGGGCCAGAATGTCCGGTGTGATGGCGCCGTTGCCGCCGAGTTCCGCCGCGATCATCGGCACGTTCTGCCGGGTTGCCGCGGCGTTGACCGACCGGTCGTCGTTATGGCGGCCGAGCACCCAGATCGCAGGCGCGCCGAACGCCTCGGCCAGCGCCATGTTGGCGGGGCTGAGCGCCCCGTCCGCCGTCCGCGCGGCAAGCGCGCAGGGTGTGAAGAACGAGGCCTTGCCGCCGGCGTGGAGGTCGATCACCGCGTCACAGCCGGGCATCAGCACCGATTCGACCAGGTGGGCCAGCATGGCGGTGGGCGGCCCGTCGCGGTCGCCCGGGAAGGCCCGGTTGAGATTGGCGCCGTCGAGCGGCGAGACCCGCGAGGAGGCGCGCACGGCGGGCGCGTTGAGCGCCGGGAGGAAGAGCAGCCGTCCCCTCACCCGCGCCGGATCGAGTTGCTGGAACAGCTCGATCAGCGCCACCGGCCCCTCGAACTCGTCGCCGTGGACACCGGCCACCAGCAGGGTGGTGGGGCCCGGCCCGCCGACGATGGCCATGATCGGAACCGGGTAGACCCCCAGCGGATTGGCATTGTCCGAGTATTTGAGCGCCAGATTGCCGGAACGCTTGCCGGGGCTCTCCAGATCCAGCGGGCATCTGATGCGGCTGCGCGCGAGCTCGAAGCTCATCCCGCGGCTCCGTGCCGCGCCGGCCGGTGGCAACCACTCCCGCTCCTCGCGTGGCCCTCTGTCGGCCTGATCTGCATATCCGCCTCCCCTTGCCGCGGCCTGCGCATCTGTAGAGCGTTCCGGCCACGTTGCGGGCGCGGATTGTCGGGAGGAAAACGCATAGGGTCAATGGAGCATTCCGCTTCTCCGATGCGCAGACGTTATGCTTGGACGAGGAGCGGCAGCAAGGCGGCGATCGCCACAATACATAACAGAAACTTATACAATATCAGAAATATATCCGTTTTCATCATGAACGAATTTTCTTAAGGTTGCCCGGACACGATCCTCGCGCCGCGCCCTCTCGGGGTCCGGCTGGCGGCTGTGCACTGGACTCGCCCACGGGTGTCGGGCATCTCGCTTTCCGTGCGTGCCGCGAACGGGCCTACCTGCCGCCGCGAACCCGGATCCACAGCCGTCGCACCGCTGCCCAGGCCGGAAAGGAGCAACTGAGTGTCCCGAGTCGTCATCATCGGTGCAGGACAGGCCGGCGCCTCCCTTGCGATCAAGCTCCGCGGGCTCGGGCATGAGGGGCCGATCACCCTGATCGGATCGGAAGAAGCGCTCCCTTACCAGCGCCCGCCCTTGTCGAAGAAATACCTGCTGGGCGAGATGGAGGTCGAACGGCTCCATCTGCGCCCGAGGAGCTTCTACGAGGAGCGCCGGATCGAGCTGCGGCCCGGCGTTGCGGTGACGTCCATCGACCGCGCCGGCAAGACCGTCACCCTGGATGACGGCACGAGCCTTCCCTACGACCAGCTCGCGCTCACGACCGGCGCGGAGCCCCTTCGTCTGCCGGCACGGCTCGGCGGCGAGCTGCCCGGAACCTACACCGTCCGCACCCTGCGGGACGTCGACGCCATGGCGCCCGAGTTCGTCGAGGGCCGGCGCGTCCTGATCGTCGGCGGCGGCTATATCGGGCTGGAGGCGGCCGCTGTCGCGGCGTCGCGGGGCCTGCAGGTCACGCTGGTCGAGATGGCGGAGCGGATCCTGCAGCGCGTGGCGGCACCCGAGACCTCGACCTATTTCCGCGAGCTGCACCGCGGCCATGGCGTGGACATCCGCGAGGGCGTGGGGGTCGCCAGCCTCGCGGGCGAGGGCCGTGTCGCCACCGCGGCGCTCAGCGACGGCACCACGCTGGCGACCGACTTCGTCGTTGTCGGCGTCGGCGTCCGGCCGGCGACCGGGCTCGCCGAGGCGGCCGGGCTCGCCATCGAGAACGGCATCCGCGTCGATGCTCATGGCCGCACCACGGACCCGTCGATCTTCGCGGCAGGCGACTGCACGTCGTTCCCCTACCGCGGCCAGCGCGTCCGTCTGGAGAGCGTGCCCAACGCCATCGACCAGGCGGAGGCCGCCGCCGCCTCGATGCTGGGCAGCGGCAAGGATTATGAGGCCCGGCCGTGGTTCTGGTCCGACCAGTACGACGTGAAGCTCCAGATCGCCGGGCTGAACGCCGGCTACGACCGGACTGTCGTCCGCCCCGGCGCCAGGGCCGGCGCGCTCTCGGTCTGGTACTACCGGGGCAGCGAGCTCCTGGCGGTCGACGCGATGAACGACCCGCGCAGCTACATGACCGGAAAGCGCTGGATCGAGGGCGGGTTCTCGCCGCCACCGGCGGTGGTGGGCGATCCGCAATGCGACCTCAAGACCCTCGCCGCACCGGGCTCGCCCGGCGCCGTCCCGGCGACACCGCGCGGGGGATAGGAAGGATCGCCCTGCCGCACGCCGGCACCCATGCTCCACGGACGGAACGCAGATGCCACGCATCACCTATATCGAACATGACGGCACGGAGCACACGGTGGAGGTCGGCAACGGCCTCAGCGTGATGGAAGGCGCCCGTGACAACGATATCCCGGGCATCGAGGCCGACTGCGGCGGCGCCTGCGCCTGCGCCACATGCCATGTCTATGTCGATCCCTCATGGATCGGGAAGATCCCCGCAAAGGACGATGCGGAGGCCGACATGCTCGACTTCGCGGCGGCACCGACCTCGGGAGCCTCTCGGCTGGCCTGCCAGATACGGGTTGGCGACCATTTGGACGGGCTGATCGTGCGCATGCCCGAGACCCAGGGTTAGGACGAGGCATCTGGTCCAGCCGGCGGAAGCGGAGCCGTGCGCGGCGCTGCGCGCGGCATTCTCCTTCTTTTTTCCGGACGGTTGACGGCGGTCGGCGGCGATGCGCGCTGACCGGATCCTCAACTCGCCCGCCTATCCGGCCGCGCACGAGAACCGGAATCCGCATACCATGGGCGAGCGCGGACGAGATAATGGCTGGCCTGAATTTATGGCCGTCTCTGCCGATCCTCGCCACGGAGGAAGGCGCCGCTGGCGCCGGCGAGGGCGGAACGAGGGGGACTGGAATGGCCGCCGTCAGACCGCGACCCGGCATCTCGAACATCCGGGCCCACATGCTCGGCGCGCCCATTGCCCCCCCTCGCCCGGCGATAAACATCGCCTCCAACGAGAGCGCCTTGGGCGCGAGCCCGCTGGCCCGGCACGCAGCGGCGAGGGCCTCGCGCAGCCTCGAGCGCTATCCCGACGACTTATCGGGGCAGCTTGCAAACACCGCCGAAAATCATGCCGCCAACCGCCAGGGCAGCCTATTGCTGTCGCCAAACCGCCGAGCATCGGGGTTGATGGAGGCGTCCAGGTGCATAACTTGGGGACCAATGCTCTTGATCCTCAGCTTGGGAAAGCAGCTGCCTCAGATCGCATCTCATGGAAAGAAAGTGCCTTACAGAAAGAGAGAGAAATGGACACCTCCGATAACGCCGCGTTCTTGAGGCGATGAGCGAGATCTTAGGCTGAGTCGCCGGGCCGGGTGTCCAGCCGGCGCCACTCGGGCGGTCTTGCAGCCCCTCGCGCGGTTGCTTGAGCGTTTTCCCGTCAGGCGGACGCAGCTCGCCCCTCGAGCCATCGCCATCGGCCGAGATTGTAGGCGATGTTGGCCATGATCACGGTCGCCTCGGCGCGGTGGATGCCGATGCTGCGGATCATGAGCCTCATCCGATCCTTCTGCTGGGCGAAGACGTGCTCGATCTTGGCACGGACCACGGATTTCTTCGCGTTGGCCCTGGCGGTGCGCCTCGGCATCGGCTTCCCGCCGGGCTTTCGGCGGTGGATCCGGCTGCGCTTGCCGTGATCGGCCAGGAAGTCCTCGTTGGCCCGGGATCGATAGGCAGTATCGACCCACACCTCCGATGCCGTGTTGCCCGGATCGACGAGCCCTTCGCGCAGCCGGG
>JARGEQ010000081.1 GCA_029211145.1 Marinimicrococcus flavescens | reverse complement strand
CTGTCAGCTTAATAGAACAAATCCCAGCCTAGCCCCCTTCAAAAAAAAGCGCCTGCCCCTAATGCACACTGGGACAGGCACTTTTCAACTTCATCATACATATACAAGAGGATTTCGCAATCTTATTTCAAACTCTTCCAGACCCAATTCTCCACTTCCGGCAGGTCAATGCCCTCTTCACGGATATACTCATTATGCTTCTTAACCATAGCATCCATCTCAGCCGCGATGGCAGTGTGTTTGTCAGCTGCAGGCAAGCTCAGAACAGCTTCCTTCGTCAGATCGAAACGGTCCATCTGATTCAGCACACGCATATCGAACGGAGTCGTGATGTCGCCGTTCTCACGGTAGCCATGCACATGCAGATTATGATTGTGGCGGTCAAAGAACAAGTCTTTAATCAGGCCTTCATAACCATGGAAAGCGAAGATGACCGGTTTGTCTTTTGTGAAAAATTGATCAAACTCAGCGTCGGATAAACCACGCGGATCAAGTTTCTGGCTTCTCAGCTTAAGCAGATCTACCACGTTGATATAACGGATTTTCAGCTCCGGCAATTTCTCATGCAGGATAGAGATGGCGGCCAAAGCTTCAATCGTAGGTTCGGTACCTGCAGAAGCAAATACAACATCAGGCTCTCCGCCTTTGTCCGTGCTGGCCCAGTCAATGATCTTGAGCCCTTTATCCACCAATTCCTGCGCCTCTT
>JARGEQ010000080.1 GCA_029211145.1 Marinimicrococcus flavescens | reverse complement strand
CCTCCAGCAGCCGCCACGGCGCCGCCCCGCCGGGCTCGAGCACCACGCTCGCAGCAAACCCTGCCGTGGCTCCCCTGCCGGTGGTGACGTCGAGCTCCACCGCGTAGCGCCGCCAGCCGAGCCCGCGCACCGCATCCAGCCTGCCGGCTTCTTCGGCCAAGAGCGGCCGCAGCGCCGGATCGACCGCCCCGGCCGCGATGCCGTCCTCGAGCGACCACACCGTCACATGCGGCGCCAGGGCGGCAGCCGCCCCCGCCGCCAGCCCCGCCACCCGGGCAAGATCCCTCGTCGTCCGGAACGGCACCCTGCCGGCAGCGCGCGCCGCCGCGCGATGCCGCAGGACCGCCTCCGCCGCGGCCTCTCCCGCCTCGCCGGGCAGCACCGCCCGGGCCAGTGCCTGCACCAGCGCCGGCCGCGCCTCGTTCAGATCAACCCGCCCGGCCAGATCCTGCACCCGCACCGCCACCACCGTATGGCCTGCCGCCTCCAGGCGGCTAACCCCGCGTTGATCATGCCCGGTACACCTGCTCCGCCGCTTCTCTCGAGGCCCCGGCTGAAGCCGGGAGCGAGGCTGGCGGGGCGTCCGGGCAGGGCGCGACAAGGGAGCCGTCCAAGGCGCTGCGCGCGGCTCTTTGTCTGATTTTCCGCCGGTTGGGCTGGTGCCCGTTCACCGGATCCTCACTGGTGCGCGTCATGCTGCTGGTGTGGGACTCCGTTGCCGCGGGACCTCCCGGCCGCACCTCTCCCACCATCTTCGAGAATGCGACAGGAATGCTTCAGGAACCGTGAAGAGCGGTGGGCCAGTCTTCCCGCCCGGGCCGGCGGGAACGGGGGCAAGCGGCCCGGCCCCCGTCTGTCTCGTCCTGAGCGCACCGAGCGGCATCCGACGAAGGTCCGCCAACGCCGCCAGCGCGCGAGGGCCGGCGTGACGATGGAGAGGAACGAAACCTGGCACCGGGCTGGGCAATGCGCGTAGCTTCTCTCGTCTTTCGTCAGCCGGGACCCGCGCGGTTTACCGGATCTTCACTGGTGCGCGTCATCCTGCTGGGGTGGGACTCCGTCGCCGCGAGACCTCCCGGCCGCACCTCTCCCACCATCTTCGAGAATGCGACAGGAATGCTTCAGGAACCGTGAAGAGCGGTGGGCCAGTCTTCCCGCCCGGGCCGGCGGGAACGTGGGCAAGCGAACACCTCGAAAAACCTATGGCCTTGAGTGGCCTGGCATGATTC
>JARGEQ010000008.1 GCA_029211145.1 Marinimicrococcus flavescens | reverse complement strand
CGACGGCTGGTAAAGACAGGGTGAACAGGCACGGTCGCGCCTGACGAAAGAGGAAAAGAGAAGCCGTGCGCAGCGCCTTGCGCGGCTCGGGCCTCTCCCCCCGCTCCGCTGTCACGGCAGTCCGGCGCCGCGCCTCACCCGCCGGCCGCCTGGCGCTGGCGGGAGGCGGCAGCGCGAGCCGGCAGCAGGAACGTGGCGGCGCGCCTCGTGCCGAAAGCGGAAGGACCCCGAAAAGTGTCCGGGGCCGGCCCTTCCGGGGGCCGGCCCTGACGGGTGTCAGGCCGCCATCTTCGCGCGGAGGTTCTCCTCGAGCTTGTCGAGGAACTGGGTGGTGGTCATCCAGGGCTGGTCGGGGCCGATGAGGATCGCCAGGTCCTTGGTCATGAAGCCGCTCTCGACGGTCTCGATGCAGACCTGCTCGACGGTCTTGGCGAAGCTCTCGACCTCGGGCGTCCCGTCGATCCTGCCGCGGTAGGTGAGGCCGCGGGTCCAGGCGAAGATCGAGGCGATCGGGTTGGTGGAGGTCTGCCGGCCCTTCTGGTGCTCGCGGTAGTGGCGGGTCACCGTGCCGTGCGCGGCCTCGGCCTCGACGGTCTTGCCGTCGGGGGTCATCAGCACCGAGGTCATGAGGCCCAGCGAGCCGAAGCCCTGGGCCACCGTGTCGGACTGCACGTCGCCGTCATAGTTCTTGCAGGCCCACACGAAGGCGCCCGACCACTTCAGCGCGGCCGCCACCATGTCGTCGATGAGGCGGTGCTCGTAGGAGATGCCGGCCTCCTCGAACTTCGCCTTGAACTCGGCCTGGAAGACCTCCTCGAAGAGGTCCTTGAAGCGGCCGTCATAGGCCTTGAGGATGGTGTTCTTGGTGGAGAGGTAGACCGGGTAGCCGCGCATCAGGCCGTAGTTCATGCAGGCCCGGGCGAAGTCGCGGATGCTCTCGTCGAGATTGTACATTCCCATGGCCACGCCCGAGCCGGGGAACTTGAAGATCTCGTACTCGACCGCCTCGCCGCCGTCCTCGGGCTCGAAACGCATGGTGAGCGTGCCCTTGCCCGGCACCTTGAAGTCGGTGGCGCGGTACTGGTCGCCGAAGGCGTGGCGGCCGATGACGATGGGCTGGGTCCAGCCCGGCACCAGGCGCGGCACGTTCTTGCAGATGATCGGCTCGCGGAAGACGGTGCCGCCCAGGATGTTGCGGATCGTGCCGTTGGGCGAGCGCCACATCTTCTTGAGGCCGAACTCCTCGACGCGCGCCTCGTCGGGGGTGATGGTGGCGCACTTGACGCCCACATTGTGCTTCTTGATGGCCTCGGCGGCGTCCACCGTGATCTGGTCGTCGGTGGCGTCGCGGCTCTCGACGCTCAGATCGTAGTAGAGCAGGTCGACGTCGAGATAAGGCAGGATCAGCTTGTCCTTGATCATCTGCCAGATGATCCGGGTCATCTCGTCGCCGTCGATCTCGACGATCGGGTTCGCTACCTTGATCTTCTGCATCGGCACCACTCCGTCACCTGACATGGGCTGGGATCCCGCGGACCCGCACAGGGCGGCCGGTTTGTACCCGAGACGGCGGTGGCTGCAAAGCGGGACGGCGTGCAGGCCGCACCCTCAAAGGGGCAGGCCCTCGTCCGACTCCGCATCGGCCTCGAGCGCGTCCTCGATGATGCGCGCCAGGGCGGCGGGCGAGATCGCATGCTCCAGGTGGGTGTCGTCGACGAAGACCCGAAAGCTGCCGCCAAGACCGATCTCCTCGAGGGCGCGCCCCACCATGGGCTCGTAGAGCAGCGCCTCGCTGCCGAAGAAGCAGCAGGGATCGTAGCGGTTGACGACCTGCAGCTCGCGCCGGCCCTGGCCCGCAGCGCCCAGCACGTAGAGATCGAGATAGCCGGCGATGCTGTAGAACGCGGGCACGCGCTGCTCGTAGTCGCCGGCACTGCTGTAGCGCCCGGTTACCGGGTGCGGGCGGTGCAGCGCCCGGGGCAGGGTGCCGGCGACGGGATAGGCCCGGCTGATGCGGGGATCGAGGGCGGCGTAGACGGTGGTGGTCCAGCCGCCGCCGGAGAGGCCCAGCATGATGATGTGCTGGTAGGCGAAGCGGGCCTGGACATGGTTCACCGCGCGCAGCAGCGGGTCCATGAAGAGCCGCAGCGGCGCGAAGCCTTCGGACTCGAGAAAGCCGAGATCCCAGTGGGAGCCGCCGTCGAGGGGCAGCGTGCCGCCGCCGGGCACCGCCAGCCGCTCCGGCCAGCCATTGACCCCCTGCATCGGCATGTCGAAGGCGAGGATGCCAAAGCCCTTGCCCAGGAGCGCATCGAGGGTCGCCCGGGCGGTGCTGCGGAAGCTTCCGTCATGGCCGGCATGGTAGATGGCGAGCTGGCCGTTCCCGCGCCTGGGCAGGAAATGGTAGGCGCGCGCGAGGAAGCCGAACTCCAGCTCGATCTCGAGCTGGTCGATATGCTCGAGATTGTCCATGTCGTCGAACAGGCTGTCGTCGATGCCGGTCTGCACGCTGGTCGGCAGCCGGTCCAGCGGCAGTCCGGGCCGCTCCCACAGATACTCGATCAGCCGCCTGCGTACCGTCACGAGGTCCTGCCGGCTGCGCACCGCGATCCCGCTCTCCAGCTCGTCCTTCGCGACCGGCACCGGCGTCTCCAGGCCGAAGCAGTGGCGCGCCACCCTGAGCGAGTTGAGCCTCTTGTAGACGGTCGGGTTGCAGAACACGCTGCCGCTGCTGTCGGCGATGCCGAAGGCCGCGATACACAGCAGCGCTGCCGGCAGGAGCAGCAGCGAGCCGGTCCTGAGCCACCTCATCCGTCCCTCCCGCTTCTTCTCCCGGCCGCCTCCCGCGGCTCGCCTCGGGACAGGGACCGTGGGTCAGCCGGGGTTCCGGACGGTCCTTCTATGGCGGGTTCGCGAGGTGACCGGAACTTTTGACCGGAGGGATAAAGTAAGCTGCTATATCCGTGTATACCGCTTCTTTGGAAAACGCACCGGACGACACGGCGCGGGTGCCGGCGTTTCTCGTTGAGGCTGCCCGTTCTTCTTGCTCTTTCTGCTTTCTGGAAAATAGCGCGTGGCCGCTAGCCTTCCGGCAGATCCCACAGCGGCTCTTTCAGGCGTGCCACGAAGGCGCGGTGGGCGGCGAGCTCCTCGGGCGACGCGGCGTGCGGGCGGGCCGGGCGGACGGTGCGCTGCGTCACCTGGACCACCATGCTGCGGCGGGTCTCGACCTTGAGCCCGAGATCTGCCTGGCGGCCGCCCAGGAGGTTCAGATAGACCTCGGCCAGGAGCTCGCAGTCGAGCAGCGCGCCGTGCTTGACGCGGGCCGATGAGTCGACCCCGAAGCGGCGGCACAGCGCGTCGAGGCTGTTGGGCGCGCCGGGAAAGCGTTTTTGCGCCATCGCCAGCGTATCGACCGCGCGATCCATCGGCACGCCGCGCCGCCCCAGCCGGGCCAGCTCGGCGTTGATGAAGCGCATGTCGAAGGCGGCGTTGTGGATGATCAGCCGGCTTTCGCCGGCGAACTCGAGGAAATCGTCGATGACCTCGTGGAACAGCGGATGGCCGGCGAGGAAATCGGCCGACAGGCCGTGGATCCTGAAAGCCTCCTCGGGCATGTCGCGCTGCGGGTTGATGTAGCGGTGGAAGCTGTTGCCGGTCGGCACGTGATTAACCAGCTCCACGCCGGCGATCTCCACCAGCCGGTCGCCCTTGAGCGGGTCGAGGCCGGTGGTCTCGGTATCCACCACGATCTCGCGGATCAAGGCTCGCTCACCTCACCTATGACGCATCCAGAGCAGGGGCCAGGCCCGCGGCTTCAGGCCGCGCATCCGCACGAGGATACCCTCGACCGCCGCGGCGCTGGCGCCCCGGTCGAAGCCCGCGGGAATGACGAAGTCGGCCCGGCGCCTCTTCTGCGCGTCGGGAAGCTGCTTGTCGAGAATGGCCGAAAGCCGCGCCTCGCTCATTCCGGGGCGCCTGAGGGCGCGCTGGCGCTGGAGGGCGGGATGGGCGCTCACCACCGCCACGCGGTCGACCCGGCGCTGGCCCCCGGTCTCGAGGAGAAGCGGGATGTCGAGCACCACCAGCGGCCGGCGGTCGCGGCACTGGCGCTCGAGGAAGTGCCGCTCGCCGGCGCGCACCAGCGGGTGAACGATCGCCTCCAGCCGGCGCAGCGCCGCCGCGTCGCCCAGCACCCGGGCGCCGAGCGCCCGCCGGTCGACGCCCCCCTCGGAGCTGCCGCAGCCGGGAAACGCCGCCAGCACCGGTGCCACCGCCGCCCCGCCCGGCGCGAACAGGCCGTGCACCGCGGCATCGGCGTCGAACACCGGCACGCCGAAGGCACGAAAGAGGCGCACCGCGTGGCTCTTGCCCATGGCGATCGAGCCGGTGAGGCCGAGCAGCAGCATCGCCCTCAGTCCGCCAGCACGCCCTGGTCGCGCAGGAACTGCAGCACCGGCAGGAGGGGCATGCCCAGCACGGTGAAGTAGTCGCCCTGGACGCGGCTCATGAGCTGGGCCCCGCGGCCCTCGAGCTGGTAGGCGCCGACCGAGCCCAGCACGTCCTCGCCGCATGCCGCCAGATAGTCCTCGAGGAACGCCTCGCCGAAAGGGCGCACCCAGAGCTCGGCAGCGTCGACCGCGTGCCATACCCGCACCCCGCCGCGAAACGCCACGGCAGCCGAGATCAGGCGGTGGCGCCGGCCGCGCAGCGCCAGGAGCTGGGCGCGGGCCGCGGCGAGGTCGGCGGGCTTTTCCAGCCATTCTCCATCGAGCTCGAGGATCTGGTCGCCGCCCAGCACGATGGCGTCGTGGGGCTCCTGGCGGGCGACCTGCTGCGCCTTGAGCTCGGCCAGGGCCACGGCGGCGTCGGTGCCGCTCACCTGTTCGGCCCGCAGCGCCTCGCGCACGCTCTCCTCGTCGACCACCGGCCGCCGCTGCTCGGGCGCGAGGCCTGCCGAGCGCAGCATGGCCGCCCGGGCGGCGCTGCCGGAGGCGAGCACGAGGCGGGCAGCGGGGCGGGATGCGTGCATGACAGGGATCTCCTCGCGGGCCAATCGCGGTGCGGCGCAAGCCGATCTTAACGAAGCCGTGGTGGACTGTTGCCCGGCCGTCCGGCGGGAGGGGCGGCGCCTCGTGCGGGAAGGACGGATGCAGCACGCGATGCCGAGCGAACCCGTGCGGCGGCAGCGGCTCTCGGAGCTTAGCCGCGGACAGGCCTACATCAAGCGCGTCCGCGAGGAGAAGGACGAGTTCTGGGCGATCTTCGGCGCTTGCGGCCGGCCCATCGCGCTGGCGGAGAGCCGCGAGCTGGCGCGCGCGGTGGCCCGCCATTTCGGGCTCGAGCCGGTCGACACCCACTGACGGGCTGCCGCCGGCGTCGAGGGGCCCTCAAAGGGGCAGACGGATGATCGCCTTGAGGCCGCCCTGCGCGGACTGGTCGAGACGCAGGTCGCCGCCATGGCCGAGCGCCACGTCGCGGGCGATGGTGAGGCCGAGGCCTACCCCGCCGGTCGCGCGCGAGCGCGACTGGTCGAGCCGCACGAACGGCCGGAACACCGCCTCGCGCTGGCCCTTGGGGATCCCCGGCCCGTCATCCTCGACGGTGATCTCGACATGACGGCCGCGCCGCCGCGCGCCCAGCGCGATCGAGCGCCCGTGGCGGGCGGCGTTGTCGACGAGGTTGGCGAGGCAGCGGCGCAGCGCCACCGGGCGGGCCGGCAGCAGGATCTCCTCGCCGTCCCGCAGCTCGACCGCAGCGCCGGCCCGCTCGCCGCGCTCGCGCATGTTCTCCAGCAGCGGCCGCAGCGCCACCGGCTCGATCCCCTCCCGACCCTCGCCGCGCGCGAAGGAGAGGTAGGATTCGATGATCTGCGCCATCTCCTCGACATCCTCGCGCAGCTCGGCGAGCACCGGCTTCTCGGTGCTGTCGAGCAGCTCGAGCTCGAGCTTCATGCGGGTGAGCGGTGTCCTGAGGTCGTGGCTGACCGCCGCCAGCATCTCGGTGCGCTGGCCGAGATGCCGCAGGATCCGCTGGCGCATCAGGTTGAAGGCGTGCGCCGCCTGGCGGATCTCCTGCGCCCCCTGGGGCCGGTAGTCGCCGATGTCGCGGCCCTTGCCGAAGCTCTCCATGGCCCGCGCCAGCTTGCGGATCGGGCGGATCTGCAGCCGCAGGAAGTAGATCGCGACCAGCAGCAGGGCGGTCGAGACGCCCAGCATCCAGGCGAGCAGCAGGCCGGTGGTGGTGCTGGTCACCCGCTTGCGGGGCGCCAGGACCCGCAGGAGACCGTCCGGCAGCTGGACATAGACGGCAATGCGCTGCGGCACGTCGGAGCGCAGGTCGAGCAGGAAGGGCTGGCGCAGGCTCTCCTGGAAGGCCTCGAGGATCTTCTCGTCGATATGGCCGCGCACCGGGTCGGCCAGGTCGGCGTCGCGGGCGGCGGCCTCGAGGGTGCCGCCGGGCTCGAAGGACATGCGCAGGTCCGTGAACTTCCGCACCTGCTCCATGACCTGGTCGCGGCCGGCGAGATCGTGCTGCTCGCCCAGGAGCTGGGCGGTCAGCGCCACCTCGCCGGCCACGCCGGTCGCCAGCCAGCGGGTCACCGTGTCCCAGTGCCGGTTGTAGAAGATGACGGTCAGGACGACCTGCAGCACGACCACCGGCAGGACGACGATCAGCAGCGAGCGCGTGAACAGCGAGCGCGGGACGACCGTGCGGTTCAAGAAGGTGCGGAACGGACCCAAGGCTGCCTAGCCCTTCGTGCGCAGGACGTAGCCGGCGCCACGCATGGTGAGAAGATAGCGCGGCTGCTTGGAGTCGTCCTCGATCTTGCGGCGCAGCCGGACGATCTGCACGTCGACCGCGCGGTCCGAGCCGCTGATGCGGCTGCGCGCGCCCAGCTCGGCCCGGCTGATCGGCTGGTCCGGCTGCATGCACAGGATGCGCAGGAGCGCGGCCTCGCCGTTGGTGAGGTTGATAGGCTCCTCGCCGCGCCGCAGCTCGAGCGCGTCGGGATCGAAGCTGAACGGGCCGAAGCGGACGACGCCGCTGCCGCCGGGCGCCGCACCCCGCGAGGGCCGGACCCGGCGCAGGATGGTGGTGACCCGCAAGAGCAGCTCGCGCGGCTCGAAGGGCTTGACCAGATAGTCGTCGGCGCCGCGCTCGAGCCCGGCGATGCGGTCCTCGGGCTCGCCGCGCGCGGTCAGCAGCAGGATCGGCACGTCGAGCTCGCGGCGCAGCTCGCCGGTGAGCTCGATCCCGTCCTTGTCGGGCAGCATGACGTCGAGCACGATGAGGTCGAACTGGATGTGCGAGAGGGCCCGGCGCGCCTCCCCGGCGTCCGCCGCGACCGACACCAGATAGCCGTTCTGCACCAGATAGCGCTGCAGCAGCGCGCGCAGGCGCGCATCGTCGTCGACCACCAGGATGTGCAGGCTGTCGCTCGTCAAGATGGCTTCCTCAGGCGGCGTGCTTGCCGAGCAGGCGGCGGCCGGGCCCGTCGATCAGCACGGCCAGGACCCGCTGGAAGCCCTCGACGGCCTCCGGCCCGGCATTCTTGAAGGCGCGCCGGAGGCTGGCCTTGTGGGTCTCGCCGACCCGCGCGATCACCTCCACCGCCGCCTCCGTCACCACCAGCGGCCGCCGCCGCCGGTCGCCGCGCGACGCGGCTTGCTGGCGCAGGAGGCCCGCGGCCACCAGCGCCTGGATGTGCCGCGACAGCGACTGCTTGGTCATGCCGAGCACTGTGCAGAGCTCGGCGATGGTGCTGCCGGGGTGGCGCTGGACGAGATAGAGCAGGCGGAAGTCCTGCTCGGAGAGCTGCTCGCGGGCGAGCGCTTCACCGGCACGGGCGAGGAGGTCGCGCTCGGCCAGGAGCAGAAGCTCGAGACTGCGTTCGAGCTCCTCGTCCCGGAGGAAGAGAGGATTGCGGGGAGCCATTTCTGCAGATCCGGAATGCCGCTCATGTGCTTGCGTTGACACCTATGGAGGCCGATGCTACGCACAGCAATCGCCGAAATCCACAGCGAATTGCTGGGTTTATCTCTGCCGGACAGCAAAGCAATGGCGCAGCTCATCCCCTACGACGACCGCGACGGTTACATCTGGTTCAACGGCGAGATCGTGCCGTGGCGGGAGGCGAAGGTACATGTGCTGACGCACGGCCTCCACTATGGCAGCTGCGTCTTCGAGGGCGAGCGCTGCTACAACGGCCAGGTCTTCAAGCTCACCGAGCACAGCGAGCGGCTGGTCGATGGCGGCCGGATCATGGGTTTCGAGCTGCCCTACAGCGTGGCCGAGCTCGACGCGGCGACCAACGCCATCATCGCCAAGAACGGCTTCAAGGACTGTTATGTCCGGCCGGTGGCGTGGCGCGGCTCCGAGCAGATGGGCGTCTCTGCCCCCAACAGCAAGATCAACGTGGCGATCGCTGTCTGGGAGTGGGGTGCCTATTACAGCGACCTGCGCCTGACCCGGGCGATCTACGACCGGCCGGCCCCCACCGCCGCCCCGGTCCACGCCAAGGCCGCCGGCCTCTACATGATCTGCACGCTCAGCAAGCATGCGGCCGAGGCCAAGGGCTTCGGCGATGCGCTGATGCTGGATTATCGCGGCTACGTGGCGGAGACCACCGGGGCGAACCTCTTCATGGTGAGCAACGGCGCCCTGCATACGCCGATCGCCGACTGCTTCCTCAACGGCATCACCCGCCGCACGGTGATGGACCTCGCGCGCCAGCGCGGCATCGAGGTGATCGAGCGGCGCATCAAGCCGGAGGAGCTGCAGGGCGCGCAGGAGATCTTCGTCACCGGCACCGCCGCCGAGGTCACGCCGGTGCGGGCGATCGACGACGTCACCTATCCGGTGGGCCCGGTCACCCGCGACCTCATGGACGATTTCCGCAAGCTGACCACCGGTGCGGCCTGAGCGGCGGTCCGATCCTCCTCCCATGACCTTCAGCGTTTGTGTGTTCTGCGGCTCGCGCTTCGGCGCGAGCCCTTCGTTCCGGGCCGCTGCCGAGGCGCTCGGCCGGGAGATCGGCCGGCGCGGCTGGCGGCTGGTCTATGGCGGCGGCGATGTCGGGCTGATGGGCGTGGTGGCCTCCGCCACGCTGGCCGCGGGCGGTGAGGTTCTGGGCATCATCCCGCGCCGCCTGATGGAGCGCGAGGTCGGCAAGCACGACGTCACCGAGCTTCTCGTGACCGAGACGATGTTCGCCCGCAAGGAGCGGATGATCGCCGAGTCGCATGCCTTCCTGACGCTGCCCGGCGGTCTCGGCACGCTCGACGAGCTGCTCGAGGTCGTGACCCTGCGCCAGCTCGGCTACCACGACCTGCCGGTGCTGCTGGTCGATGTCGACGGGTTCTGGGACGAGTGGCAGGCCCTGCTCGAGAAGGTCGTGGCGTGCGGATTCGCCGATGCCTCGGCGGTGCGCCTGCTCGAGCGCGCCGGCGGCGTTGCGGCTGCCATGGAGCTTCTCGAGAACCAGGCGGCGCCGGCCTCCTGAAGGGGCGGCGCCGCCGGTGCTGCCGGGCTCAGGCCTCGGCGGTCGGTGCCGCGCCGCCGTCCTGGCCCTGCTGCTGGGCCTGCTGCAGACGACGCCGGTAGAGGGTGACGAAGTCGATCGGGTCGAGGAGCAGCGGCGGGAAGCCGCCATCGCGGGTCACGTCGCTGACGATCCGCCGCACGAACGGGAACAGCAGGCGCGGGCACTCGATCAGGAGCAGCGGCTGCAGGCTGTCGTCGGGAATGTTGGCCAGCGCGAACACGCCGCCATAGGAGAGCTCGAGCAGGAAGACGGTGGTCTCGCCGCTCTTGGCCTCGACATTGAGCTCGATCGAGACCTCGTAGTGGCCGTCGGCCACCGCCTGGGCGCGGGTATCGACGCCGATCTGGATCTCCGGGCGCGGCTGGCCCTGTCCGAGGCCGCCGGGCGCCCGCGGGTTCTCGAACGACATGTCCTTGACGTACTGGGTCAGGATCGACAGCCGCGGGGCGGCATTCTGCGCGTCCGGCTGGGCGCCGGCCGGCGGGGTGCTGCTGTTGTCGGTCATCAGGCATTCCTCATCTGGGCGGGGGCGGGCCGGTCGAGCCGCAGCCGGACCGCGCCGGTGTTTCCCACTTCCTGCCCGGTCACGCAACGGATGAAGCCCCAGTGGCTGACCACCGCGGTGGTGTCGCGGTCGACCATCCGGGCGGCTTTCCCGAGGAACAGGTCGGCGCGCGCGCGCAGGCTCTCCGTGCTCTCCACGACCTTGCCCCACCAGCGCTCCTCGAGCCCCGCGAAGTCGAGCTCCGGCCAGAGCCCGGCCAGGGTCGAGGCGGGCGAGCCCTGGTCGCAGGAGAAGGCGCAGCGCTCGCGCACGAGCGGCTCGACGGCGATCGGCAGGCCCAGCTCGCGGGCGACGATCGAGGCCGTCTGCAGGGTTCGCCGGTAGGGGCTGGCGAGCAGCCGGCGGATTCCCTTGCCGCGCAGCTCCTGCGCGGCCGCCAGCGCCTGCGCCTCACCCTCCTCGGTGAGCGGCGGGTCGAAGATCCCGGGATCGACCCGCGTCGCACCGAAATGCACGTTCCACTCCGACTGGGCGTGGCGCAGCAGCAGCATCAGCGCTCTCCTCTGCCGGGCTCGTCGCGCCGGTCCTCGATGACCTCCTCGCGCCGCTCCTCGACGATCTCGTAGTCCGCCTCGATGATCCCGTCGCGGGCGGCGGCCCGTCCGGAACCGCCGTCGACGCCGAGGCCACGGGCCAGAAGGTTGTAGAGAAGCCGCTGCAGCGGCGGCAAGACCAGCACCAGCGCCACCGCATCGCTGATGACCCCGGGCAGGATCAGCAGGACGCCGGCGGCGCCCACGCAGGCGGCGCGGAACGTCTCGGCCAGCGGCAGACGGCCGGCATTCAGGTTGCGCTCGATCTCGCGCACCAGGCGCGCGCCGTGATGGCGCAGCAGCAAGGCACCCAGCACCGCCGAGGCGAGCAGCAGGCCGATCACCGGCAGCGCTCCCAGCTCGCTGCCGAGCACGATGAGGAGGACGATCTCGAGGATCGGCAGGAGCGGCACGGCCGCCCGGAGGATCAGTGGTATGCGCATGGTCCCTGCGGTTTGTTTTTGGCGGTGCAAGCTTATATGATCGTTTGGCAACCAGGTTGCGCCGTGTAGGGGAAGCCGTCATCCGCGGCATGGCGTCCTGGCTGCACGACGCGCCGCAACGGTCGAGGCAGATGTCCGACAGCTTCGCCTATCTCGATATCATCTTCATCGCCATGGTCGCGGCGTTCATCGGGCTGCGTCTGCGCAGCGTGCTGGGCAAGCGTACCGGCCACGAGCGCCGCCGTCCAAGCCGGATCGAGCCGCAGCCGGCGCCCGTGCGCGGCGACGGCGAGACCCGCGGCGATCAGGGCCGCGGCGACAATGTGGTGCCGCTGCCTGACCGGTTGAGCGGCGTGCGGCCCGAGGACGAGGCGGTCCTCGAGGGTGTCGAGCCCGCCGCCGCGGATGGCGTGCGGGCGATCCGCTCGGTCGACCCGTCCTTCGATCCCGGCGGCTTCATCCATGGCGCCCGTGCGGCCTTCGCGATGATCGTCGAGGCTTTCGCCAAGGGCGAGAAGGAGACGCTGCGGCCGCTCCTGGCCGACGATGTCTTCACCAGCTTCGCCGCTGCCATCGACCAGCGCCAGGCGCAGGGCCAGGTCCTGCACACCGAGCTGGTGGCGGTGCCCGGCGCCGAGATCGTCGAGGCCGGCCTCGCCGGCCCGATGAGCCGGGTGACCGTGCGTTTCCGCAGCGAGCAGATCAACGCCACCCGCGATGCCCAGGGCACCGTGGTCGAGGGCGATGCGGCCCATGTCGAGACGGTCGTCGATCTGTGGACCTTCGAGCGCGACACCCGCTCGTCGGATCCCAACTGGTCGCTCGCCGAGACGCGTTCGGGGGCGTGAGCAGGGGCATCACCCGCACCGGCCGCGCGGTGGCGCCGCTTCTGGCGGTGCTGGCGCTGGCGCTTCTCGCCGGATGCGGGAAGCGCGAGGCCGAGCCGGCGGCGCCGGAGCTGGTGCTCCGGCCCGCGTCCTTCGCCGACCTGCCGGGCTGGCGCGAGGACGATCCCCGCTCCGCCATGGATGCCTTCAGGTCGTCCTGCCGTGTGCTGGAGCGCAAGGATCCGGCGGCCGCCATGATGGACGGCGAGGAGGCCTTCGGCCGGCTCGCGCACTGGCAGGCGGCGTGCCGCGAGGCGGCGGTCGCCGGCGCCGAGCCCGAGGCGCTCCGCCGCTTCTTCGAGAGCCGGTTCGCCGTCGTCGAGCTGCGCAACGGGGACGAGGCCGAAGGACTCTTTACCGGCTACTACGAGCCGCTGCTGCAGGGCTCGCGCCGGCCGGGGGGACGCTACACCGTTCCCCTGCACGGCCGCCCGGCCGATCTGGTGAGCGTCGATCTGGCGGCCTTCGACCCCGAGCTCAAGGGACGGCGGATCGGCGGGCGGGTCGAGCAGGGCAGGCTGCTGCCCTATTTCACCCGCGCCCAGATCGACGACGGCGCGCTGGCCGGGCGCCAGCTCGAGCTGCTCTGGGTCGACGACCCGATCGCCAAGTTCTTCCTGCAGATCCAGGGCTCGGGCCAGGTCGAGCTCGAGGACGGCAGCCGGGTGCGCGTCGCCTATGCCGACCAGAACGGCCAGCCCTACCGGGCGATAGGCCGCGATCTCGTCGAGATGGGAGCGCTCGAGCGCGAGAAGGTCTCGCTCCAGACCATCCGCGAGTGGCTCAAAGCCAACCCCGGCAGGGCGCAGGAGATCATGGAGCGCAACCGCTCCTACGTCTTCTTCAGCGTGAGGCCCGGGGCCGGCGGCGAGGGCCCGGTGGGCGCCCAGAACGTGCCGCTCACCCCCGGCCGCTCGCTGGCGGTGGACAGAAAATTCCTGCCGCTGGGACTGCCCATGTGGCTCGCCAGCACGGCACCCTTCCCCGAGGGCGAGCGGCGCATCGAGCGGCTGGTCGTGGCCCAGGACACGGGCGGGGCGATCCGCGGGCCGGTGCGCGGCGACGTCTTTTGGGGTGCCGGGCCCGTAGCCGAGCACATCGCCGGCCACATGAAGAGCCGCGGGCGCTATTGGGCTCTTGTCCCCAGGGCCGCCATGCCTTCCAGTTGAGCGGCGGGCCGTTCCGCCGCAGGCGGTTGCCTGCGCCGCCGGCCATCCGCTACCTTTCGCCGCCACCAGCGCGTCAAGCCCCGCCACCAGCGCGACAAGCAATGTC
Source organism: Marinimicrococcus flavescens (assembly GCA_029211145.1). Lineage (GTDB taxonomy): Bacteria > Pseudomonadota > Alphaproteobacteria > Geminicoccales > Geminicoccaceae > Marinimicrococcus > Marinimicrococcus flavescens. The sequence goes on along the minus strand of JARGEQ010000008.1, from coordinate 130,182 downwards.
ATGAACACTTCCCCGCGTGTCGCCTTGTTCGTCACCTGCCTGGTCGACCTGTTCCGCCCTTCCGTCGGTTTTGCCGCCGTGAAGCTGCTGGAGCAGGCCGGCTGCCGGGTCGAGGTGCCCGAGGCGCAGACCTGCTGCGGCCAGCCCGCCTTCAATTCCGGCGACCGTGCCACGGCGACCGAGATGGCGCGCCGGGCCGTGGCGCTGCTCGAGCCCTATGATCACGTGGTGGTGCCCTCCGGCTCCTGCGCCGGGATGCTGCGGGTGCACTATCCCGAGCTGCTCGGCGAGGATCCCGAGTGGGCCGGGCGGGCCCGTGCGGTGGCGGAGCGCTGCCACGAGCTGGTGAGCTTCCTGGCCGACGTCATGAAGGTCGAGGGCGTCGAGGCGGCGCTCGAGGGACGGGTCACCTACCACGACAGCTGCTCGGGCCTGCGCGAGCTCAAGATCAGGCACCAGCCGCGCCGCCTCCTCGAGACGGTCGAGGGCCTCGAGCTGGTCGAGATGGACGACAGCGAGGTGTGCTGCGGGTTCGGCGGCACGTTCTGCGTGAAATATCCCGAGATCTCGACCCGCATGGTCGACGACAAGGTAGCCGCCATCGACCGCAGCGGCGCTGCCACGGTGCTGGCCGGCGACCTCGGCTGCCTGATGAACATGGCCGGGCGGCTCAAGCGGCTGGGCAGCGCGGTGGAGGTGCGGCACGTGGCCGAGGTGCTGGCGGGCGAGCTCGACGCGCCTTCCATCGGCGAGAGCGGCAGCCGGGAGGCCTGACGGTGCAGCCAACGAGCCATGCCTTCAAGCAGAACGCCCACGAGGCGCTCGAGAACCCGGTCCTGCAGGAGGCGCTCGGCGGCATCCGCACCGGCTGGCAGGCCGCCCGCGGCCGCGCCGCCGGGGCCCTGCCCGAGTTCGAGCAGCTGCGCGATACCGGCCGCGACATCAAGAACCACGTCCTGGCCCATCTCGACCTCTATCTCGAGGCCTTCACCGCCAAGGTCGAGGAGGCCGGCGGCAAGGTCCACTGGGCGCGCGACGCCGCCGAGGCGCGCACCATCGTCCTCGAGCTGTGTCGCGAGGCCGACGCGCGCACGGTGACCAAGAGCAAGAGTATGATCGCCGAGGAGATCGGGCTCAATCCGTGGCTCGAGGCCAACGACGTCAAGCCGGTCGAGACCGATCTGGGCGAGTACATCATCCAGCTCGCCGGCCAGCCGCCGAGCCACCTGGTGGGCCCGGCGGTGCACATGACCAAGGACGAGGTCTCCGACCTCTTCCACAAGCATCATGGCGGCGAGCGGCTGGAGGAGGGCGGGGCGCTGGTCGGCGAGGCGCGCCGCGTGCTGCGCCAGCGCTATCTCGAGGCCGACGTGGGGATCACCGGGGCCAATTTCCTCGTGGCCGAGACCGGCTCGATCATCACCGTCACCAACGAGGGCAATGCCGAGCTCACCCAGGGCCTGCCGCGCACCCACATCTGCATCGCCAGCATCGAGAAGATCGTGCCGACCATGGAGGACGCCTTCACGCTCCTCCGCCTGCTGGCGCGCTCGGCGACCGGCCAGGAGTTCTCGGCTTACACCACGGTAATGACCGGCCCCAAGCGCGAGGAGGATCTCGACGGGCCGCGCGAGTTCCACCTCGTGCTGCTCGACAATGGTCGCAGCAAGATGGTGGGCTCGGCCTTCCAGGAGATGCTGCGCTGCATCCGCTGCGGCGCCTGCATGAACCACTGCCCGGTCTATCTGGCGGCCGGCGGGCACGCCTATGGTTGGGTCTATGTGGGGCCCATGGGCTCGGTGCTGACGCCGCAGTTCGTCGGCATCGAGGAAGCCCACCCGCTGCCCAACGCCTCGACCTTCTGCGGCCGCTGCGAGGAGGTGTGCCCGGTGCGCATCCCCTTGCCCAAGCTCATGCGGCACTGGCGCGAGGAGCAGTTCAACCGCCAGCTCAACCCGCCCGCGGCCCGCTACGGCCTGGCGCTGTGGGGCTTCGTGGCGCGCCGGCCGCGGCTCTACCGGCTCGCCACGGGCATGGCGGTCGGCGCCATGCGGCTTCTGGGCGGGCGGCAGGGGCGAATGCGCCGGTTGCCGCTCGCCGGCGGCTGGACCGGCACCCGCGATATGCCCGCACCCCAGGGCCCGACCTTCATGCAGGCCTGGAAGAAGCGCCGCGGAGCAGGCTCGTGAGTGCCGCCCGCGACGCCATCCTGGCCCGCCTGCGCCAGGCGATCGGCCGCACCGGGGAGGAGCAGGCGAAGGCCGTCGAGACGGTGCGCGCCCGGCTCGACAATCCGCGCCCCAACCTCGTGCCGGCCCACACGAGGCTCGACCGCGAGGGCCGCGTGGCGCTGTTCTGCGAGAAGGCGCTGGCGGTCTCGGCGGAGGTCGAGCGCCTCGCCCGGCTCACCGACGCGCCGGCCGCGGTCAGCGCCTTCCTGCGCCGCCACGACCTGCCGCAAAAGATGGTGATGGCGCCCGAGCCGATGCTCGACCTCGCGGAGTGGGAGCAGCAGCCGCTCCTGCGGGTGCGGCGCGGCACCGCCGCCCCGGACGATGCGGTGGGTCTCACCGTGGCGGTGGCCGGCATCGCCGAGACCGGCACGCTGATGCTGGCCTCGAGCCGCGAGCAGCCGACCCTGCTGGCCTTCCTGCCGGAGACGGTCATCGCCCTTCTTCAGGCCGAGGATATCGACGGCGCCTACGAGGACAGCTGGCAGCGCCTGCGCGAGGGGCTGGGCCGGCCGCCGCGCTCGGTGAATCTCGTCACCGGTCCGTCGCGCACCGGCGATGTCGGCCAGAAGATCGAGCTCGGCGCGCACGGCCCGCGCCGCCTTCTCGTGCTGGTGGTCGAGGAGGCGTTCGGCGAGGCTGGCGACGCCCCACGCTGATGCGCCGCGGCAAGCGAGAGCCTACGGCGCTGGAGCTGGCGCTGTGGCGCCACGTCGTCCGCGATGTCCACCGCCTTGCCGGCGAGGAGGAGACGCTGCCGCCGGAGCCGGCTGCGCCGGCGCCGCCGCCCGCAGCCCCGCCGCCGCCACCCGCAGCGCCGCTCCAGCCCGTGCCGGCCACGGTGCGGCCGAAGCCCGCGCCACGCCCCGATCCGAGCAACCTCGACCGCCGCAACTGGCAACGGCTGCAGCGCGGGCAGTACCCGCTCTCTGCCCGTCTCGACCTGCACGGCATGACCCAGGATGCTGCCTACTCGGCCCTCACGAGCTTCCTCGCGACCCAGCAGCAGCGCGGCAGCCGCTGCGTTCTGGTGATCACCGGCCGCGGCGCCCGCTCCGGCGGGGTCCTGCGCAGCATGACGCCGCGTTGGCTGGCCTCGCCGCCCAACGCCGCACGTGTGCTGGCCCACGCGCCGGCGCGGGTCGCGCATGGCGGCGACGGCGCTCTCTACGTCCTGCTGCGCCGCCTGCGCTGAGCCGGGACAAGCGGCCGCAGCCGCCGGGCTTTGCCTGCCCCACCGCAGACCGTACCATTGTCCACCGATGCTGATGCGAGGGCATGGCCGTGGAACGGACGGAGCGCTGCAGCCCCGGTACTGCCCTGGGGATCGACGAGAAGCTGATCGCCCGGGTGGTCCACGGTTTCTACGCCGAGGTACGGCGCGATGCCGTGCTGGGCCCGCTATTCGAGCGGATCATCGGCGAGGGCTGGGATCCCCACCTGGCGCGGATGGTCGATTTCTGGTCCTCGGTCCTGCTCACTACCGGCCGCTACCAGGGCAAGCCGATGCTCGTGCACGCCCGGATCGAGGAGATCGACCGCCCGCTGTTCGAACGCTGGCTGGCGCTGTTCGCGCGCACCGTGGGCAGGCTCTGCGCCCCGGCGCAGGCCGAGCTTTTCCTCGACCGTGCGGGCCGCATCGCCCAGAGCCTGCTCGCCGGCGTGGAGATGCAGCGGCGGCTGGGCCTGGCGCCACCGTATCGCGCCAGCCCCGCCTCCGTCTGAGGACCGGGTGGATCCCGGCGTCGTGGAACCAGCTGCGGCGGACGCATGACGAAAGCCGGCCTGCGGCCGCGGCCCATGTCCGCGGAACCGCGCCGCGCAAGGCGCTGCGCGCAGGCGGCTCCTCTCTCCTGGCCGAGTGGCCGCGGCCGGAGCATCTGGCCCTGCTTCGCCCCGGCGCGGCAGCCATCTCCGCCCTTTACCGGTTCTCAACCTTCCCTCAGACATCCTCGCCGATGGTGGAGAGGGCGCGTCCCGAAAGTGCTGCGGCGGCGGATTCCCACCCCAGCAGGATCGCTGGGAGAGATGAAGATCTCGTGAACGGATCAACGCCGACGCCGGCCCCCGCCGACGGAGCCGCGCAAGGCGCTGCGCGCGGCTGGTTTCTCTCTTCTAGTGGTGCGGCCGCGGCCGGAGCATCTGGCCCTGCTTCGCCCCGGCGCGGCAGCCATCTCCGCCCTTCACCCGTCCTCAACCTTTCCTCAGGCATTCTCTCGGATGGTGGAGAAGGCGCGCCCCGAAGGTGCTGCGGCGGCAGAGTCCCACCCCAGCAGGATCATCGGAAGAGATGAAGATCCCGTGAACGGGGCGACGCCGGGACCGGCCCCCGCCGATGGAACCGCGCAAGGCGCTGCGCGCAGCCGGCTCCTCTCCCTTGGTCGTGTGGCCGCGGCCGGAGCATCTGGCCCTGCTTCGCTCCGGCGCGGCAGCCATCTTCGCCGTCCATCCGTCCTCAACCTTCCCTCAGGCATCCTCGCGGATGGTGGAGAGGGCGCGTCCCGAAAGTGCTGCGGCGGCGGAGTCCCACCCCAGCAGGATCGCTGGGAGAGATGAAGATCTCGTGAACGGATCAACGCCGACGCCGGCCCCCGCCGACGGAGCCGCGCAAGGCGCGGCGCGCGGCTGGCTGCTCTCTTCTGGTCGTGCGGCCGCGGCCGGAGCATTTGGCGCCGCCTTGCCCGGAGGGGAGCCATCTCCGCCCTTAACGCGTCCTCAACCTTCGCTCAGGCATTCTCGCGGATGGTGGAGAAGGCGCGCCCCGAAGGTGCTGCGGCGGCGGAGTCCCATCCCAGCAGGATGGCCGGAGGAGATGAAGATCCCGTGAACGGGGCGACGCCGACGCCGGCCCCCGCCGACTGAGCCGCGCAAGGCGCTGCGCGCGGCTGGTTTCTCTCTTCTAGTGGTGCGGCCGCGGCCGGAGCATCTGGCCCTGCTTCGCCCCGGCGCGGCAGCCATCTCCGCCCTTCACCCGTCCTCAACCTTTCCTCAGGCATTCTCTCGGATGGTGGAGAAGGCGCGCCCCGAAGGTGCTGCGGCGGCGGAGTCCCACCCCAGCAGGATCATCGGAAGAGATGAAGATCCCGTGAACGGGGCGACGCCGGGACCGGCCCCCGCCGATGGAACCGCGCAAGGCGCTGCGCGCAGCCGGCTCCTCTCCCTTGGTCGTGTGGCCGCGGCCGGAGCATCTGGCCCTGCTTCGCTCCGGCGCGGCAGCCATCTTCGCCGTCCATCCGTCCTCAACCTTCGCTCAGGCATTCTCGCGGATGGTGGAGAAGGCGCGCCCCGAAGGTGCTGCGGCGGCGGAGTCCCATCCCAGCAGGATGGCCGGAGGAGATGAAGATCCCGTGAACGGGGCGACGCCGGGACCGGCCCCCGCCGATGGAACCGCGCAAGGCGCTGCGCGCAGCCGGCTCCTCTCTCCTGGCCGAGTGGCCGCGGCCGGAGCATCTGGCGCCACCTTGCCCGGAGGGGAGCCATCTCCGCCCTTTACGCGTCCTCAACCTTCGCTCGGGCATTCTTGCGGATCGCGGGACAGGTGCGCCCCGAGGATGATGCGGCGGCGTGCACCCACCGCTGCCAACTGACAAAAACCGGGAAAAGAAGCCGCGCGCAGCGCCTTGCGAGGCCTTGCCGTCACGGGCGGGCGGCTGTCCGGCCCGCCCGCTCGCCGATGGCTCCCGCTCCCGGTGACCAGGGTCTCCTAGCGCTGCACGGATGCCAGTGCCGCCTCCACCGCCTCGCCCAGCCGCTCGACGATCGTCTCGACGTCCGAGGGACCGACGATGAAGGGCGGGGCCAGCAGGACGTGGTCGCCCTGCCGCCCGTCCACCGTGCCGCCCATGGGATAGACCATCAGGCCGCGCTGCATGGCCTCGGCCTTGATCCGGGCGTTGAGCTTCAGCGCCGGATCGAAGCAGGCCTTGCTCTCGCGGTCGGCCACCAGCTCGACCGCCCGGAAGAGCCCGCGGCCGCGGATGTCGCCCACATGCGGGTTCTGGCCCAGCCGGGCATCGAGCCGGCTCTGCATCAGCTCGCCCATGGCGCGGACATTCTCGAGCAGGTTCTCCTCGCGCAGCGTCTCGAGCACGGCGACGCCGGCGGCGCAGGCCACCGGATGGCCGTTATAGGTGTGGCCGTGCATGAAGGCGCCGGAGCCCGCCAGCAGCGCCTCCATGATGCGCCGCGAGAACAGCACCGCGCCGATGGGCTGGTAACCGGCGCCCAGGCCCTTGGCGATGGTCATGATGTCGGGGGCGATGCCTTCCTGCTCGCAGGCGTGCAGCGTGCCGGTGCGGCCCATGCCGCTCATCACCTCGTCGAGGATCAGCAGCACGCCGTGGCGGTCGCAGACCTCGCGGACGCGGCGGAAATAGCCCGCTACCGGCGGTACCGCCCCGGCGGTGGCGCCCACCACCGTCTCGGCCACGAAGGCCGCCACGGTCTCGGGCCCGAGCTCCCGGATCTTCGCCTCGAGCTCGTCGGCGAGGCGGGCGCCGTAGGCCTCCTCGCTTTCCGCCTCCTCCTTGAAGCGGTAGGCGAAGCAGGGCGCGACATGGTGCGCTTCCATGAGCAGCGGCGCGTAGGGCTCGCGTCGCCACATGTTGCCGCCCACGGCGAGCGCTCCCAGGGTGTTGCCGTGATAGCTCTGGCGGCGGGCGATGAAGTGACGGCGCTGCGGCTGGCCGGTCTCGACGAAATACTGCCTGGCGAGCTTGAGCGCCGCCTCGACCGATTCCGAGCCGCCGCAGGTGAAATAGACCTGGTCGATGCCCGCCGGCGCCTGCCCGATCAGGAGATCGGCGAGCTGTTCGGCGGGCTCGCTGGTGAAGAAGCCGGTATGGGCGAAGGCCAGCGTCCCGGCCTGGTGTCTGACCGCCTCGACCACGCGGGGATGGCCGTGGCCGAGGCAGGAGACGGCCGCACCGCCCGAGGCGTCGAGATAGCGGCGGCCTTCCTTGTCCTCGATGACGAGGCCTTGCGCGCGGACGGCGGTGGGCGGCTTGGCGCGGGCGGCTCGGTGCAGGACGTGGCTCATGACGTGGCTCTCGGACTTTCGCTGACGGGGCGCCGACAGGGGCGCCGAGGGAGAGCGGCGGCAGGAAAGGCCGCAGCCGCGCCAAGGGCGCCAGCCGCTTTGCGACATCCCCTCCTGCCCGAGGCAGCCATTTGCCGACGGCTGCCGGGGCAACATTGCTCCGCTGCGCGCGATCGGCAAGTGACGTCGAAGGAGCTCGCTGCCGATACCGGATGGAGCACCCGGATCATGTTGACGGGAATCCCAACCTTTGCCACCGTATTTGACCGCGTGCCGCTCATTTCTCGCCGCTTCGGTTCGCGCGTCGCTCGTCGGCTAGTCCATTTCGACAGGAGAGCCCGTCGTCATGAAGATCAAGTCTCTCGTTCGCATGAGCGCAGCGGCCGTTCTGGCCATGGGCGTCTCGGCCGCCGGCGTCAACGCGCAGCAGCGCTTCGTGACGATCGGCACGGGCGGCGTCACCGGCGTCTACTACGCCGCCGGCGGCGCCATCTGCCGGCTGGTGAACAAGGACCGCAAGGAGCACGGGATCCGCTGCTCGGTGGAATCCACCGGCGGGTCGTCGTTCAACATCAACACCATCAAGGCCGGCGAGCTCGATCTCGGCATGGCCCAGTCGGACGTCCAGTACCAGGCCCTCAAGGGCGAGGGGCCGTTCGCGGATGCGGGCGCCTGGGACAAGCTGCGCGCGGTCTTCTCGGTGCACCCCGAGCCCTTCACCGTGGTGGCCCGGCCGGACGCCGGTGTGACCGGCTTCGAGGACTTCAAGGGCAAGCGTTTCAACGTGGGCAATCCGGGCTCCGGCACGCGCGTGTCGCTCGAGCGCCTGCTCGACACGCTGGGCTGGACGCTGGCCGACTTCTCGCTCGCCGCCGAGCTCAAGGCCGACGAGCACGGTCCCGCCCTGTGCGACAACAAGATCGACGGCTTCTTCTACGGGGTCGGCCATCCCTCGGCCAACATCCAGGACCCGACCACCACCTGTGGCGCCAGGCTGGTTCCGCTCGAGGGCGAGGCGATCGACAAGCTGGTGGCCGAGAACCCCTATTACGCCAACGTGACCATCCCGGGCGGCCTCTACAACAACAATCCGGACGACACGCCCACCTACGGCGTGCTGGCGACGCTGGTGAGCTCCGCGGATGTCGATGCCGAGCTCGTCTATCAGGTGGTCAAAGCGGTGGTCGAGAATTTCGACGACTTCAAGAAGCTGCATCCCGCCTTCGCCAATCTCGAGCCCGAGCAGATGATCAAGGACGGTCTCACCGCGCCGCTCCATGACGGGGCCGTGAAGTACTACAAGGAGAAGGGCTGGATGTAGGACCGGCGGGCGCGGGGACCGCATGAGCACGGAGCAGCGCCCGGCCGGGCAGATCGATCTTCAGGAGCTCGTCGCCGAAGCGGATACCGGCGCGCGCGCGCCCGCCGGCGCTGTCGGCCGACTGCTCTTGTGCATCGCCGTCGCCTGGTCGCTGTTCCAGCTCTGGTACGCCTCGCCGCTGCCCTTCGTCTTCAACGTCTTCATCCTGAACGACACCCAAGCGCGCTCCATCCACCTGGCCTTCGGGCTGTTCCTGGCGTTCATGGCCTACCCGGCATTCAGGCGCTCGCCGCGCGACCGGGTGCCGGCGACCGACTGGGTGATGGCCCTGGCGGGCGCGTTCTGCGGCGCCTATCTCTTCCTCGCCTACGCCCAGCTGGCGACGCGGCCCGGGCAGCCCACCAGCTTCGATATCGCGACCGGCCTCGTGGGCCTGCTGCTGCTCCTGGAGGCGACCCGCCGCTCGCTCGGCCTGCCCATGGTGATCGTGGCGGGCACCTTCATCGCCTATACCTTCCTCGGGCCCTACGTGCCCGAGGTGATCCAGCACAAGGGTGCCTCGCTCCAGCGCTTCGTGAGCCACCAGTGGCTCACCACCGAGGGCGTGTTCGGCGTGGCGCTGGGGGTCTCCACCAGCTTCGTCTTTCTCTTCGTGCTGTTCGGCTCGATGCTCGACCGGGCGGGCGCCGGCAACTGGATGATGCAGCTCTCGCTGGCCCTGCTGGGCCACCTGCGCGGCGGGCCGGCCAAGGTCGCGGTGGTGGGCTCGGCCTTGAACGGCATCATCTCGGGAAGCTCGGTCTCCAACGTCGTCTCGAGCGGTATCTTCACCATCCCGCTCATGCGCAAGACCGGCCTGCCGCCGGTCAAGGCCGGGGCGGTGGAGGCAGCCTCCTCGATCAACGGCCAGATCATGCCGCCGGTGATGGGGGCGGCCGCCTTCCTGATGGTCGAGTATGTGGGCATCCCCTATGCCCAGATCATCAAGCACGCCGCCCTGCCGGCGATCATCTCCTATCTGGCGCTCTTCTACATCGTCCATATCGAGGCCCTGAAGGTCGGCGCCGAGCCGCTGCAGCGCCTGACGGTGCGCGGGCCGGGAGACCGCCTGCTGCGCCTGGGCCTGGGGTGGAGCGGCACGATCCTGGTGGTGGTGATCCTCTATTACGGCATCCAGGCGGTGAAGGCGGTCTTCGGCGAGGCGGCGGGGCCGGTACTGGCGGTCCTCGGCGGGGGCCTCTATCTTGGCTGCCTGTGGCTCGCCGCCGGCCATGCCGAGCTCGAGCGTGACGAGGGCGAGGGTTTCGGCGCGAAGCTGCCGGACGCCTGGCCGGTGGCGCGCACCGGCCTCTACTACGTCATCCCGCTGGTGGTGCTGCTGTGGTGCCTGATGGTCGAGCAGCTCTCGCCCGGCCTCTCGGCCTTCTGGGCCACCGTCACCATCATGGGCATCCTCGTGACGCAGCGGCCGCTCCTGGCGGTGATGCGGGGCGGCGGCGGCCTGCCCGAGGCGTTCCGGGCCTCCGCCCATGACCTGGTAGGCGGCCTCGAGGCGGGTGCCCGCAACATGATCGGCATCGCCGTGGCGGTCGGCACCGCGGGCATCGTCGTGGGCACGGTGACGCTCACCGGCCTCGGCCTGATGATGACCGACTTCGTCGAGTTCATCTCGGCCGGCAACGTCATCATCATGCTGCTGCTCACCGCCCTGGTCTGCCTGGTCCTCGGCATGGGCATCCCGACCACTGCCAACTACATCCTCGTGGCCACGCTGATGGCGCCGGTGATCGTCGAGCTGGGGGCCCAGGCGGGGCTCGCCATCCCGCTGATCGCCGTGCACATGTTCGTCTTCTATTTCGGCATCATGGCGGACGTGACGCCGCCGGTAGGGCTGGCGAGCTTCGCTGCCTCGGCGATCTCCGGCGCCGATCCGATCCGCACCGGCCTGCAGGCGAGCTTCTACAGCCTGCGCACCGCGGTGCTGCCGTTCCTCTTCATCTTCAATCCGCAGATCCTGCTGGTCGACGTCGGCAACTGGCTCGAAGCCATCCTCGTCATCGCCAGCAACATAACAGCGATGCTGCTCTTCAGCGCCGCCACCATGAACTTCTGGCTGGTCAGGAGCCGGATCTGGGAGACCGCGCTCCTCCTGGTGGCCACGCTCCTGCTGCTCTCGCCGGAGGTCCTCTGGAACCGGCTCTATGCCCCCACCGCCGAGCTGCCCGCCTCGGCCATTTTCCAGGTAGCGGAGGAGCTGCCGGCCAATGGCCGCCTGGTGATCCGGGTGGAGGGTCTGTCGCTCGAGGGCGACGAGGTCAGCAAGACAGTGAGTCTGCGCATCGGCGATGCGGGGGCTGCCCGCGAGCGCATCCAGGGCACCGGCCTGATGCTGACCCAGCTCGGCGACGAGGTGCAGGTGATGGACGCCCGGTTCGGAACCCAGGCGAGCCGCCTGAAGCTCGAGCCGGGCTTCGTGATCACCGGCGTCATCGTTCCGGCCGAACGGCCCTCGCCCCACTGGCTCTATCTGCCGGTGCTCGGGCTCGTGGCGCTGATCGGACTGGGCCAGCGCCGCCGACGCGACCGCGCGGCAGCAGCCCAGCCTGCGCGGGCCTGAGCACGACCGACCGAAGCGGGCAAGGGCGCCGCGCGCGGCTCCTTCGTCCTGGCCTTTGCGTCAGTTGGCGGCGGTGGATGCATCGTTCGCCGCCTGCAACCGACCAGCAGGAGAACGATCACCGCAGCCTTGCACACCCCATCGCCAGCGGCATGCACCCGCTGCCCTTCGGTCGTGGCCGACGATGGCCTGGAGCGGCGCAAGCTCGTGGCGGCGGTGCCGCGCAAGGCGCTGCGCGCGGCAGGGTTTTTTGTTTTTGGGGGTTACCGGCGGCGCCTGGCAGGCAGGTCATGGCGCCTACACCGCGGCTTTTTGGATCTGCCCGCCCTTCGTTGACCCATCCCGTGTCATCCTCGCAGATGATGCGGCGGCGGAGTCCCACGCCAGCAGGATCGCCCGGAGAGACGAAGATCCGGTGAACGCTCACCGCTGTCATCTGCCAGAAAACACGCGAGGAAAGCCGCGCGCAGCGCCTTGCACGGCGCCATCGCCACGGCCGTGCACCGACGTCCGCCCTTTCACCGGGCCCGTCCTCCCGTCCCCTTGTCCTAGAAGCCCAAATCGCGCATGCAGCGTTCGAAGGCGGTCTGGCGGGCGGCGCGGTCCGGGCCGCTGGCGCGCGCCTTGCACCGGGGGATGGCGTCGGCGGCCATGACGTCGGTGCCGGGAGCATGGTGCGGCCAGCTGCCGGTGGCGATGTCGGCGCCCGGCCGCGCTGCGCAGCCGGCGGCCGCCAGAGAAAGGAGGGCCGCCACGCGGGCGGCCCGGGCTCTCACATCGTGGCGCCGATCTGCCATGGCACGAACTCGTGGTCGCCGACGCCCAGCGCCTCGGACTTGGACTGCTCGCCGGAGGCCACGCGGACCACCAGGTCGAAGATCCGGCGCCCGGCCTGCTCGATGCTCTCCTCGCCGTCGGCGATGGTGCCGCAATTGACGTCCATGTCCTCCTCGATGCGGCGGTACATGGCGCTGTTGGTGGCGATCTTGATGGACGGCACCGGCTTGTAGCCGAAGCACGAGCCGCGGCCGGTGGTGAAGGTCACCATGTTGGCGCCCGAAGCCACCTGGCCGGTCACCGAGCAGGGATCGTAGCCGGGACTGTCCATGAAGACGAAGCCGCGCGCCGTCACCGGCTCGGCATATTTGTAGACGCCGGTGAGGTTGGTGGTGCCGCCCTTGGCGGCAGCACCCAGCGACTTCTCGAGGATGGTGGTGAGGCCGCCGGCCTTGTTGCCGGGGGAGGGGTTGTTGTTCATCTCGCCGCCGTTGATGCGGCAATACTCCTCCCACCACCTGATCCGCTCGACCAGCTTCTGGCCGACCTCGGGGCTCACCGCGCGGCGCGTGAGCAGGTGCTCGGCGCCGTAGATCTCGGGCGTCTCGGCCAGGATCGCGGTGCCGCCGTGGCGCACCAGCAGGTCGGCGCAGTAGCCCAGCGCGGGATTGGCGGTGATGCCGGAATAGCCGTCGGAGCCGCCGCACTGGAGCGCCAGGCTGATCTCGCCGACCGACACCGGCTGCCGGCTCGCCTCGGCGGCGTGCGGCAGCATCTCCTTGATCATCGCCACGGCGCGGTCGACGGTCTTGCGGGTGCCGCCGGTCTCCTGCATCGTCATGGTGCGGAACAGCGGCCCGCGCTGGATCTGGTAGGCCTCCAGCAGGAAGTCGATCTGGTTCACCTCGCAGCCCAGGCCGATCATCAAGATGCCGGCGAAGTTGGGATGGCGGGCGAAGCCCCAGAGGGTGCGCTGGAGGGCGGCGAAGCCGTCGCCGCGGTCGGCCATGCCGCAGCCGGTGGCGTGGGTGATGGCCACCACCCCGTCGACATTGGGGTACTGCGCCAGCACCTCTTTGGGGAACTGCTCGGCGATGAACTTGCAGACCGTGGCCGAGCAGTTGACCGTCGAGATGACGCCGATGAAGTTGCGGGTGCCGATGCGCCCGCTCGGGCGCACGAAGCCCTGGAAGCTCGGACGCTCCGCCTCGGGCACGAAGACCGTCGGCTGCACGTCGGCGCCGAAGGCGTAGTCGCGGTCGAACTCGCCCATGGCGCAGTTATGGACATGGATGTGCTCGCCGGCCTCGATGTCGGCGCTGGCGAAGCCGATGATCTGGTTGAACTTCCTGACCGGCTCCCCCTTGGCGATCGGCCGGGTGGCGATCTTGTGGCCGGCCGGCACCTTCTGCCGGGTGAGAAGGTCCTCGCCGGCGAGCAGCGTCCCCTCCTCGATGCCGAGCCGGGCGACGATGGTGTTGTCGTTGGGATTGAGGCGGATGAATGGAGAAGCGGAAGCGGTCATGCGGAGGCCTGCCCTAGATGTGCTTTCGCCCATCATAGCGCCCGGGCTCCTGCCGCCATAGGGTCCCTGCATGGGAGCGGCCATGCATCCTGGAAGCTAGGCGCCAGGCGGAGGGGCGGGCACGCTGCGCGCGGCAGGTTCCTTCCTCTTTGTGTCGGTTCCGAACGGTGCCGGGGCTTCGTGATCGCGGGGAGGGCGCCCGGCGGGAAACAGGGAAAAAGAACCCGCGCGCAGCGCCTCGGGCAGCGTCGCCCGCTCAGTTGCGCCGGCCACCGCGGCGGCGGTCTTCCTGGAAGAGGCTGGAGAGCTGGCCGAGCATGGCGCCGCCGAGCTGCTCGGGATCGGAGATGGTCACCGCGCGGCGGTAGTAGCGGGTGACGTCGTGGCCGATGCCGATGGCCGCCAGCTCGACGTCCGAGCGGGTCTCGACCCAGTCGATCACCTCGCGCAGGTGGCGCTCGAGATAGTTGCCGGGATTGGCCGAGAGCGTGCTGTCGTCGACCGGGGCGCCGTCGGAGATCACCATGAGCACCCGGCGCTGCTCGGGGCGGGCGAGCAGGCGGCTGTGCGCCCACAAGATGGCCTCGCCGTCGATGTTCTCCTTGAGGAGACCCTCGCGCAGCATCAGGCCGAGGTTGGCGCGCGCCCGCCGCCAGGGCGTCTCGGCGGGCTTGTAGACGATGTGCCGGAGATCGTTGAGGCGGCCGGGATTGGCGGGCTTGCCGGCGCGCAGCCAGGATTCGCGGGCCTGCCCGCCCTTCCAGGCACGGGTGGTGAAGCCCAGTACCTCGACCTTCACGCCGCAGCGCTCGAGAGTCCGCGCGAGGATGTCGGCGCTCATCGCCGCCACGGCGATCGGCCGGCCGCGCATCGAGCCGGAATTGTCGATCAGCAGGCTCACCACCGTGTCGCGGAACTCGATCTCCGTCTCGGCCTTGTAGGAGAGCGGCAGGTCGGGGCTGATCACCACGCGGGAAAGACGCGCCGCGTCGAGGATGCCCTCCTCGAGATCGAACTCCCAGGAGCGCTGTTGCTGCGCCATGAGCTTGCGCTGCAGGCGGTTGGCCATGCGGCCGATCATGCTCTCGAAGCGTCGCAGGGACTGGTCGAGCTGGGCGCGCAGGCGCACCAGCTCGCTCTGGCCGCACAGCTCCTCGACCCCGACCACCTCGTCGAAGGCGGTGCTGAAGACGCGATAGGCCAAAGACTCGCCGCCCGGCGGCAGGAACTGCGGGCGGGTCGCCTCGCTGTCCTCGCCCTCCTCCTCGCCGCCCGGCTCGCTCTGCGTCTCCTCGCTGGCCTCGGCGGTCTGCGCGTCGTCGCTCTGGTCCTCGGCGGAGCCCTCGGCGGCCTCGCTGCTGGCCCGCTCCTCGGCACTCTCGGCCTCGCCCTCGCTCTCGCCGTCCTCGCCAGAGCCTTCGCCGGCCTGCTGCTGCTGCTCCTCGTCCTGGCTGTCGGGCTCGCCCTCCTCGGGCTGCTCGTCGAGCTCCTCGCTCAGCCCCAGGTCGGTCAGGATCTCGCGCACCTGGCGGGCAAAGCCGGCCTGGTCGTCGAAGCGGCCCTCGAGCCGGGGCAGGGCGCCCTCGAGATGCCGGTCGAGCCAGTCGCTCCAGCTCGCCAGCAGGCGGCGCTGGTCGTCGCTGGGCTGCGTGCCCAGGAGGCGCTCGCGCACATAGGTCTCGACGATGTCGGCCACGG
Organism: Marinimicrococcus flavescens; assembly: GCA_029211145.1. Lineage (GTDB taxonomy): Bacteria > Pseudomonadota > Alphaproteobacteria > Geminicoccales > Geminicoccaceae > Marinimicrococcus > Marinimicrococcus flavescens. The sequence continues at coordinate 114,975 of JARGEQ010000008.1, read as the reverse complement.
TGGCGTCGTTCGAGCCCTGCGGCGCCCCGGCGCGGGCACGGTGGGCCGCCTCGAGATTGGCGTGCACGCCCTGCATGTGGCGCGAGCCCAGCCCCTCGACCCGCACCTGCTCGAGCCGGTCGAAAAGCAGCATCGCCATCTCGCCGGCAGGCGCGAAGCGGCGGTGCAGGCCGGCATCGTGGTAGCGGGCGCGCAGGGCGGCGCCATCGGCCTCGCCGCGCACGCGGGCGAGCTCGCCCGCTCCCAGCTCACGCCGCGGCGGCGACAGGCGCACCGACGGCCCGGCCGGCGCGCTTGAAGCCGCCGCCGACTTGGGACGCTCGCTGCCGCGGAAGGCCACATCGAGAGCCGGCCGCGCCGCCACGGCGCGGACCGTGGCGGCGAGAGCCCGCTGGAGATTCTCGCTGGTTCGAGTCGAGTCCTTCGTCACCTCAGACCCGCGCGCTTCAGGCGAAGACGAGGTTGGCGGCGGATTCGGGCAGCTCCTGGCCGAAGCAGCGCTGGTAGTACTCGGCGATCACCGAGCGCTCGGCCTCGTCGCACTTGTTGAGGAAGGTGAGGCGGAAGGCCATCCCCATGTCGCCGAAGATCTCGGCGTTCTCGGCCCAGGTGATGACGGTGCGCGGCGACATGACGGTCGAGATGTCCCCGGCGACGAAGCCGTTGCGGGTCAGGCCGGCGAGGCTCACCATCGCGTTGAGCTTGCGCCGTCCCTCGGGCGAATCGTAACCCGGCGCCTTGGCCAGCACGATCCGGCACTCTTCCTCATGGGGCAGATAGTTGAGCTGGGTGACGATGCTCCAGCGGTCCATCTGGCCCTGGTTGATCTGCTGCGTGCCGTGATAGAGGCCGGACGTGTCGCCCAGGCCCACCGTGTTGGCGGTGGCGAACAGGCGAAACGAGCGGTGCGGCTTCAAGACCCGGTTCTGGTCGAGCAGGGTCATGCGGCCCTGTGCCTCGAGGACCCGCTGGATCACGAACATGACGTCCGGCCGGCCGGCATCGTACTCGTCGAACACCAGCGCCACCGGCCGCTGCAGCGACCAGGGCAGGATGCCCTCGCGATACTCGGTGACCTGCTTACCCTCGCGCAGGACGATGGCGTCCTTGCCGATCAGGTCGATACGGCTGATGTGGCTGTCGAGATTGACCCGGACGCAGGGCCAGTTGAGGCGCGCCGCGACCTGCTCGATATGGGTCGACTTGCCGGTGCCGTGATAGCCCTGGATCATCACCCGCCGGTTGTGGGTGAAGCCGGCCAGGATCGCCAGCGTGGTGGCCCGGTCGAACTGGTACGTGGGGTCGACCTCCGGCACGTAGGCGGTGCGGCGGCTGAAGGCTGCGACCTCGAGGGGGCTGTCGATGCCGAAGGTCTCGGCGACGGAAAGCCTGACGTCGGGCAGCTCGGGGAGGTCCAGCAGGTCCTCCGGCTCTTCCAGGAATGCCTCGTGGCGCAAAGGTCGACACTCCGCACAAGCGTGGGATAAGGCGGCGACGCCGGTTATGCGCGCCGGGCCGCCATACGGCAACCCCGTGCCCGCGATGGCGGCCATCCGCCCGCGGCTCTACCGCATCGCCGGCCTCAGCGGCCGACGAGCTTGTCCTTGAGATATTTGTAGGCTTCGTTGATGCGCTTCAACCGTTCCTCGGCATCACGGTCGCCGCCGTGAAGATCGGGATGGTGGCGCTTGACCAGGAGCTTGTAGCGCTTCTTGAGCTCCTCGAGGGAAAATCCGGCCTGCAGCTCCAGCACCGCCATCATCGCCTCGGCCTCGCCGGCCGGCGTCCGCGTGCGGTGCATGCGGGCGTCCTCCGTCCGCTCCTCCTCGAAAAAGCCGAACGGGTCGGACCAGCCGCCGGCGCCGCTCGCGAAGCTGGTGCCGAAGCGCCAGCTCGGGCGGTGCCAGGTGGTGTCGTCACGCCGATGGCTCTCGATCTCCGCCTCGCTCATGCCGGCGAAATAGTCCCAGCCGCGATTGTACTCGCGGACATGCTCGAGGCAGAGCCAGATGAAGTCGCGGAGCTCCTGGCGCGAGCGCGGCGCGCGGTGCTCCCCTTCGGCACAGCAACCCGGCCACGCACAGGTGCGCCGCGCCGCCTCGGCATGGCGCTCGAGCCATGGCCGGTGCAGGTGGGAGTCGATGGCAGGTCGCCGCGAGGGGTTGCTCATGGGCCGAACTATGGGGATCGGCCAGGATCGCGGCAAGAGGTGCCGGAATGCCCTGCCGCGCCGCCGGTGCGGCTGTGGCGGGCGATCCGCACCGCCCGGACCTGCCCGTGGAGAGTATGGCGGGCGGGCGCCGGGCGCGGCCGGTTGACCGCGGCCGCGCGAGCGGCGGTTCAAAGATGCGCCCGGGGAGGCGTCGCGACAACACGGCGTGCCCCGGTACGGCACAGGACAAACGCCCGTCCCCCCGCTGGGGTGTCCGGGTGCTCTCGCGTGGCGAGGCGGGGCGAGGGGCCCCGTCTAGCTGCTCTCCTCCTCCGTCGCGGCCAGGGCGCGGGCGAGATTGCAGAGCGCTTCCTGGTGGCGGCGGTTGGTGACCGAGATGAAGTTGCGGGCGAGCTCGAGCAGCATGCGCTGCTGGGGCGTCGGCTTGAAGTTGCGCTCGCCTTCCATACCCTCGAAGAAATAGCCGACATCCACCCCCAGCGCATGCGCGATGGTGTAGAGCCTGCCTGCGGCGATCCGGTTGATCCCCTTCTCGTACTTGTGGGCCTGCTGGTAGGTCACGCCGATGAGCTCGGCCATCTGCTGCTGGGTAAGGCCCAGCATGATGCGCCGCTCGCGCATCCGCGCTCCGACATAACGATCGACGTCCTGCGCTCGGGATCGCCCGGGCGTGGTCTGCGACTTGACCAATGCAGTTGCCATGCGCGTCTCTCCGTACCACCTCACGGGCTTGCGGCCACGGGAACGGCGCACCCCGCCTGCGTCCGCCGAATGTGGCGCCTTCTACTCGTAGTTACGATGCGATTGCCAATAATGCGTTAAGATGGCCATCTTGTCCCGCCCGTATTTGCCGCTGCGCCTTAGGGTGCATACGAGTATCCCGGTGCAGCGGTGCCACGTCGGGTTGCGGAATTTACCTGCGTGTAAGCGTCCCGATTGTCGGGAGATTGCGCCGTGGAAGGCAAAGAACGCTTAAGAGCACCTGAAGTTCCCTGAAATCCATGTCGCAAGGAGAGACGATCATGCGCGTGCGAACGGCGCTGGAGCAGCGCCTGCGGGAGGCGCTCGCTCCCGAGGCGCTCGAGATCGAGGACCAGTCGGCGCTGCACGCCGGCCATGCGGGGGCGCGTCCCGAGGGGGAGAGCCATTTTCGCGTCGTCGTGGTGGCGAGCCGGTTCGACGGGCGGAACCGGGTGGCGCGGCAGCGCATGGTGTTCGAGGCAGCGGGCGACCTGCTGCGCACCGACATCCATGCGCTTTCCATCACCGCGCTGACCCCCGCCGAGGCCGCCGCGCGCGGGGGCGGCGGCTGAGGGCCGCGCGGGAAGCGCCGGGCGGGCGGGCTACTTGCGGGCCCGCTCGATCCCCTCGACGATCAGGCGCTTGGCCTCGTCGATGTCGGCCCAGCCCAGCACCTTGACCCACTTGTTGGGCTCGAGATCCTTGTAGTGCTCGAAGAAGTGGGCGATCCGCGCGAGGTCGATCTCGGGGACGTCGCGGTAGCTGGCGACCTTCCGGTGGACCTGGGTCACCTTGTCGATCGGCACCGCCAGGATCTTCTCGTCCATCCCCGCCTCGTCCTCCATCTTGAGGACGCCGATCGGGCGCGCGCGGACCACCGAGCCCGGGAGCAGCGGCATCCGGCCGATCACCATGACGTCGACCGGGTCGCCATCCTCCGCCAGGGTCTGCGGAACGAACCCGTAATTGCAGGGATAGAACATCGTCGTGTAGAGGAAGCGGTCGACGAAGATGAAGCCGCTGTCTTTGTCGTACTCGTACTTGATCGGGTCCGAGCGCAGCGGCACCTCGATCAGGACGTTGACCTCGTCCGGCGGGTTCTTGCCGGCCGGCAGCTTGGTGAGATCCATGGTGTTCTCCTGTGGGACGCGATCAGGACCGGGCGGCGCTCAGGGCCAGGCGACGAGGGGCGGCAGCGACATCAAGATCGCCTCGGGATGCCCGCCCGTCTTCAGGCCGAACTGCGTGCCGCGGTCGTATAGCAGGTTGAATTCCACATAGCGCCCGCGCCGTTCGAGCTGCCAGGCGCGCTCGACGTCGGTCCACGGCCGGTCCATGTGGGCGCGCACGAGGCGCGGGTAGACGTCGAGGAAGGCCAGGCCGACCTCGCGGGTGAAGGCCATGTGGCGGTCGAACTCGCCATCCAGATAGTCGTAGAAGATGCCGCCCACGCCGCGCGGCTCGCCGCGGTGGGGGATGAAGAAATACTCGTCCGCCCACTTCTTGAAGCGCTCGTAGGCGTCCGGGGCGAGGCCGGCGCAGGCCGTGGCGAGGCGCTCGTGGAAGAGGCGGGTGTCCTCCTCGTTCGGGTAGATCGGGTTGAGATCGGCGCCGCCGCCGAACCACGTCTTGCTGGTCCGGATGTGGCGGGTATTCATGTGCACGGGCGGGACGTGCGGGTTGCGCGGATGCGCCACCAGCGAGATGCCGCTCGCCCAGAACCTGCCGTCGGCCTCGGCGCCGGGGATCCTCGCGCGGAACTCCGGCGAGAACTCGCCCCACACCGTCGAGACGTTGACGCCGACCTTCTCGAACACCCGACCGCGCATCAGCGCCATGGTGCCGCCGCCGCCGCCCTCGCGGGTCCAGGGCAGGCGCTCGAAGCGGCCGGCCGCGGCGGTCTCGTGGTCCTGCCCGCGCCAGGCGTCCTCGATCTCCTCGAACGTCGCGCAGATGCGGTCGCGCAGGCTCTCGAACCATGCCCGTGCCGCTTCCTTCTGCCCTTCCGCCTGCTCCGACTGCTCCGTCTGCACCTCGTTCTCCCAGTTGCCCGGGGCCACCTAGCCGTCCGCCGCGATCGTGTCGAATCGCCCACACTGCCGCATCGCCTCCGCCAGCACCACGGCAGCGGCCACGACGAGGTTGAGCGAGCGCGCGCCGGGGGCGAGCGGCACGGCCACGCGCAGGTCGGCGCGCTCATGAACCGGCTCCGGCACGCCGTTGCTCTCGCTGCCGACCAGCAGCACGTCGCTGCTGCAAAACGAGGCCCGGTGATGCGCCAGCGGCGCGCCGGTGGTGAGCAGCACGAGGCGCCGGCCCTGCGCCAGACGCCACGAATCGAATTCCTCGAAGGTGATGTGGCGTCGCCACATCACCCTGGCGCCATAATCCAGTGCGCCGGCCCGGATTCGCCGGTCGTCCAGCGGAAAGCCGGCGGGCTCGATCAGGTGCAGGCCGGCGCCGAAACAGGCGGCGAGCCGCATCGCCGCCCCCAGATTGTGGGGGCGCTCGGGCTCGAACAGGGCCAGGGCCGGGCCGGGCGAGTCTTTAAGGGGGTGATCCTTGCGCATCGATCGGATAGAAGCAGGGCGGGTCGCGCCCTCGATCTGCCGGTAACCGGCGGGCGGCAAGGGATGATCGTGCGACCAAAGGTCGCTTGTCTGCCACCGGGACGGCTCATAGATTGCGCGACGGTCTCCGGAGGCGATTGCCGGCGCCGCGTGCGACTCCAGCTAAAGGCTTGATTTAATGGCACAAATCTCGGCCGAAAAGGGCCATTCCGATGGCGCGACGCGGCGGGACTTTCTCGACCTAGTCGCCTGGTCGACGGTGGCCGTCGGGGCAGGTGCCCTTGCCTGGCCGCTCGTCGACAGCATGAATCCCGCCGCGGACGTGCTGGCGATGTCGACCGCCGAGGTCGATATCTCGCAGGTCCCGGTCGGCTCCGGCGTCACCGTGAAGTGGCGCGGCAAGCCGGTGTTCCTGCGGCATCGCACCGAGGCGGAGATCGAGGAGGCGCGGGCGGTCGACGTGAGCGACCTGCGCGACCCGCAGACCGATGACGCGCGCGTCGTGAAGCCCGAGTGGCTCGTGATCGTCGGCATCTGCACGCATCTCGGCTGCGTCCCGCTGGGCAACAAGCCCTCCGAGCAGCGGGGCGAGTTCGGCGGCTATTTCTGTCCGTGTCACGGCTCGCACTACGACACCTCGGGCCGCATCCGGCGGGGCCCCGCGCCCACCAACCTGGCGGTGCCCGAGTACGAGTTCACCTCCGATACCGTGGTGCGGATCGGTTGAGGCGCCGCGAGGCGCCCACCTGTCAATCTGTTCGTCCGAGCGGCCCCTCTGTGCGGGCAGGCGAATTAGCGGAAGGGTCTGATGGCTAGCGACGCTCCGGCACCCGTCTTGAAGAGTGGGGTCCTGCGCTGGATCGACGATCGCCTGCCGATCGTCAGTTGGGGTTACAAGGAATTCGTCGCCTACCCGGCGCCGAAGAACCTCAACTATTTCTGGAACTTCGGCTCCCTCGCCGGCATCTGCCTCCTGTTGCAGATCATGACCGGCATCGTCCTGGCGATGCATTACACGCCGCATACCTCGATGGCGTTCGAGAGCGTCGAGCACATCATGCGCGACGTGAACTTCGGCTGGCTGCTGCGCTATGCCCACGCCAACGGTGCGTCGATGTTCTTCATCGTCGTCTACATCCACATCTTCCGCGGGCTCTATTACGGCTCCTACAAGGCGCCGCGCGAGCTGCTGTGGATGCTGGGCGTGGTGATCCTGCTGCTCATGATGGCCACCGCCTTCATGGGCTACGTGCTTCCCTGGGGCCAGATGAGCTTTTGGGGTGCGACGGTGATCACCAACCTGTTCTCGGCGATCCCGCTCGTCGGCGAGAGCATCGTGACCTGGCTGTGGGGCGGCTTCGCGGTCGACAACCCGACCCTCAACCGCTTCTTCTCGCTGCACTACCTGATGCCGTTCGTGATCGTCGCCGTGGTGTTCCTGCACATCCTGGCGCTGCACCAGTTCGGCTCGAACAACCCGGTGGGCATCGAGGTCTCCAAGAAGGACAAGATCCCCTTCCACCCGTACTACACGGTGAAGGATCTGTTCGGCCTCATGGTGTTCCTGCTGGTCTTCGGCGGCTTCGTCTTCTACGCGCCGAACATGCTGGGCCATCCGGACAACTATATCCCGGCCGACCCGCTGGTGACCCCGCCGCACATCGTGCCCGAATGGTACTTCCTGCCGTTCTACGCGATCCTGCGCTCGATCACCTTCGACATCTTCTGGATCATCCCTGCCAAGCTCGGCGGCGTGCTCGCCATGTTCGGCGCCATCGCGGTGCTCTTCGTGCTGCCTTGGCTCGATACCTCCAAGGTGCGCAGCGCCCGCTTCCGGCCGGTCTACAAGTGGCTCTTCTGGCTCTTGGTGATCGACTCCTTCATCCTGGGCTATGTCGGCTCGCAGCCGCCCGAGGGCCTGCTGCCCACCATCGGCCTGATCGCCACCATCTACTATTTCGCCCACTTCCTCGTGATCCTACCGCTTCTGGGCAAGCTCGAGCGGCCGCTGCCCCTGCCCGAGAGCATCGGCTCGCCGGTTCTGCGCGGTGGCATGACGGCGCAGGCGGCGGAGTGACCGGTATGCGAAAGATCACCCACCGCCTGGCTGCGCTCGCCCTCCTGCTGGGCGCCGCCGCCGGTCCTGCCATGGCCGCCGGCGACGCGCCGGCGCCGATCGACAAGTCCTGGCCCCACGAGGGCATGTTCGGGACCTATGATCGCGCCGCGCTGCAGCGGGGCTTCCAGGTCTACCAGAGCGTCTGCCAGGGCTGTCACGGCCTCGACTATATCGCGTTCCGCAACCTCGAGGCCCTCGGCTACGACGCCGAGGAGGTCAAGGCGATCGCCGCGCAGTACACGGTGGTCGACGGGCCGGACGACCAGGGCGAGATGTTCGAGCGGCCGGGCCGGCCGTCCGACCGCAAGCCCGCGCCCTATCCCAACGATGCCGCTGCCGCCGCCGCCAACGGCGGCAAGGCGCCGCCGGACCTCTCGCTCATCACCAAGGCGCGGGTGAGCGGCGAGGACTATGTCTACAGCCTGCTCGTCGGCTACGAGGAGGCGCCGGCCGGCTTCGAGGTGTCCGAGGGCGGCTACTACAACAAGTACTTCCCCGGCCACGTCATCGCCATGCCGCCGCCGCTCTACCCCGAGGGCGTGACCTACGACGACGGCACGACCGCCTCGGTGGAGCAGATGGCGGCCGATGTCACCCAGTTCCTCGCCTGGGCGGCCGAGCCGAAGCTCGAGGCGCGCAAGCAGACCGGCCTCAAGGTGATGCTGTTCCTGATCGTCGCTGCCGGGCTGCTCTACGCCTACAAGCGCCGGATCTGGTCCCGCATCCACTGAGCGGGCGGCATCGCTCCGATGTGAACGGCGACGGGCGGCCTTCGGGCCGCCCGTCTGCGTTTCGGGCCCTGGTGCGGCGGGCGCCTCAGTGGAGGCGGAAGACGCCGGCGCAGTTGCGGTAGCGCGAGGGGCCGAGGAGCGGGGTGCGGCCGACCCTGACGCTGTGCAGGCGGCCCTCGATGTTGCGGCGCCAGTAGGCGAGAAAGCGCTTGAGCTCGGGATAGTGCGGCGCGATGTCGTAGTGCTGCCAGAGCAGGCTCTGCAGGATCCCTGGATGGTCCGGCAGATGGTAGAGGATCTCGGCGGTCGCCAGGCGGTAGCCGTTGAGCTGCAGATCGAGCGGGTGACGACTGTTCGGCTGCATCGGGCGCTCCCAGAACACTTCCGATTCCACGATTAGGAACGGGCAGTCGGGAAGCGTCAAGATGGCGGCGTATTTTAGTGTGCCGAATCAAAGGGTTGGCAGCAGGCGTGGGCGACTGCTGACATTCCCTCGGAAATTCCCCTTGAACCGCCGGAGCGCAGACCCTACGTACCGCATCGTGCTTGGCACTCCCCTACCGAGAGTGCCAACGGCGACATTCAAGCTGCGATCCGTGGAGGACCCATGAAGTTCAGGCCGTTGCACGACCGTGTGCTCGTTCGCCGGGTCGAGGAAGAGACCAAGACCAAGGGCGGCATCATCATCCCCGACACCGCCAAGGAAAAGCCGCAGCAGGGCGAGGTCATCGCCGTCGGCTCGGGCGCCCGGAACGAGAAGGGCGAGATCGTCGCTCTCGACGTCAAGGTGGGCGACCGCATCCTGTTCGGCAAGTGGTCCGGCACCGAGGTGAAGCTCGATGGCGAGGAGCTCCTGATCATGAAGGAGTCCGACATCATGGGCGTTCTCGACGCGTCCGGCGCCGCCAAGGCCGCCGCCTGAGCCCTCCTGCCCACTGATTCCGGGAAGCAAGAATATGGCTGCCAAGGACGTCAAGTTCTCTACCGACGCCCGCAACAAGATGCTCAAGGGCGTCCAGACCCTGGCCGATGCGGTCAAGGTGACCCTGGGCCCCAAGGGTCGCAACGTCGTCATCGAGAAGAGCTTCGGCGCGCCGCGCATCACCAAGGACGGTGTGACGGTCGCAAAGGAGGTCGAGCTCTCCGACAAGTTCGAGAACATGGGCGCGCAGATGGTGCGCGAGGTGGCCTCGAAGACCAACGACACCGCCGGTGACGGCACCACCACCGCGACCGTCCTGGCCGCTGCCATCGTCCGCGAGGGTGCCCGTGCGGTCGCCGCCGGCATGAACCCGATGGACCTCAAGCGTGGCGTCGACGCCGCCGTCGAGGCCGTGGTGCAGGACCTCAAGAGCCGCGCCAAGAAGGTCACCACCTCCGACGAGATCGCCCAGGTCGGCACCATCTCGGCGAACGGCGACCGCGAGATTGGCCGCATGCTGGCCGAGGCCATGCAGAAGGTCGGCAACGAGGGCGTCATCACGGTCGAGGAGGCCAAGAGCCTCGAGACCGAGCTCGACGTCGTCGAGGGCATGCAGTTCGACCGCGGCTACCTGTCGCCGTACTTCGTGACCGACAGCGAGAAGATGCGCTGCACCCTCGAGGATCCCTACATCCTGATCCACGAGAAGAAGCTGGGCTCGCTGCAGGCCCTTCTTCCGGTGCTCGAGCAGGTGGTCCAGAGCGGCCGCCCGCTGCTGATCCTCGCCGAGGACGTCGAGGGTGAGGCGCTGGCGACGCTGGTCGTCAACAAGCTGCGCGGCGGCCTCAAGGTCGCGGCCGTGAAGGCTCCGGGCTTCGGCGATCGCCGCAAGGCGATGCTCGAGGACATCGCGATCCTGACCAACGGCCAGGTGATCAGCGAGGACCTGGGCATCAAGCTCGAGAACGTCTCGCTCGACATGCTGGGCACTGCCAAGCGGGTCGTCCTCAACAAGGAGGACACCACGATCGTCGACGGCGCCGGCTCCAAGGAGGAGATCCAGGCTCGTTGCGGTCAGATCCGCGCGCAGATCGAGGAGACCAGCTCCGACTACGATCGCGAGAAGCTGCAGGAGCGGCTGGCGAAGCTGGCCGGCGGCGTTGCGGTGATCCGCGTCGGTGGCGCCACCGAGGTCGAGGTGAAGGAGCGCAAGGATCGCGTCGACGACGCGATGAACGCGACCCGCGCCGCGGTCGAGGAGGGCATCGTCCCGGGTGGCGGCACTGCGCTGCTCTACGCGATCAAGGCCCTCGACGGCGTGAAGCCGGTCAATGACGACCAGCGGCTCGGCATCGAGATCGTCCGCAAGGCGATCCAGGCGCCGGCGCGGCAGATCGTCGAGAACGCCGGTTCCGACGGCGCCGTGATCGTCGGCAAGCTGCTCGAGAGCTCCGACAGCAACTGGGGCTACGACGCGCAGAGCAACGAGTTCTGCGACCTCGTCGGCCGCGGCATCATCGACCCGGTCAAGGTCGTGCGCACCGCGCTGCAGGACGCCGCCTCGGTCTCCGGCCTGCTCATCACCACCGAGGCGATGATTGCCGAGAAGCCCGAGAAGAAGTCCGCTGCCCCGGCGATGCCCGGCGGTGGCATGGGCGACATGGACTTCTGATCAGCCGATCGGATCCGTCGTCAGGGAAAGGGCCGCCTCGTGCGGCCCTTTTCGCGTTCAGCCCCCTCAGCTCCGGCGCAGGCCGGCTGCGTCTCTGGCGAGCCGGGTGATGGCGTCCCAGGAGCCCTCTGCCACGAGGCTCTTCGGGGCGACCCACGAGCCACCCACGCAGACCACGTTGGGCAGGCGCAGATAGTCCACCGCGGTGACCGCGTCGATGCCGCCGGTGGGACAAAAGCGCAGCTCGGGCAGGGGGTCTGCCAGGCTCTTGAGATAGGCGGGCCCGCCGGCCGGACCGGCTGGGAAGAACTTCGCAAAGCGCAGGCCGCGCTCGAGCAGAGCCATCGCCTCCGATGCGGTGGCCACACCCGGCAGGAGCGGCAGGCCCAGCTCGCCCGAGGCGTCCAAAAGCTCCTCGCTGGTGCCGGGGCTCACCGCGAAGGCCGCGCCGGCCTTCATGGCCTGCTTCATCTGCCGGCGGTTCAGCACCGTCCCGGCACCCACCGCCACGCCGGGCAGCTCCCCCTGGATCCGCCGGATCGCCTCGAGGGCGGCCTCGGTGCGCAGGGTGATCTCGAGCACCTCGAGGCCGCCCGTCGCCAGCGCCCGCGCCAGCGGCACCGCCGCCTCGGCGTCGGGCACCACCAGTACCGGAAGGACCGGGCCGCGGGTCAAGAAGCCCTCGATCGGGGCCGTTGCGTTCATGATGCGTGTCTCCCACGTGCCGTGTTGCCTTTGACGGCGGTGCCGCAGCCGCTATCAGAGCCGCAGATCGAGTTCCAGCCAAGGAGATCGCCGATGACAGCGTCGCTGCCGGAGAGCATGACCTTCATCAAGACCGACGGGTTCGGGGCGCCCGAGGTGCTCAAGGCCGACAGGATGGCGGTGCCGCAGCCGGGCGCCGGCGAGGTGCTGGTCAAGGTTGCCGCAGCCGGCGTCAACCGTCCCGACATCCAGCAGCGCAAGGGCGCCTACCCGCCGCCTCCGGGGGCGAGCGCCGTGCCCGGCCTCGAGATCGCCGGAACCGTGGTGGCGGTGGGCGAGGGGGCGACGCGCTACCGTCCCGGCGACCGGGTCTGCGCCCTGGTGGCCAGCGGCGGCTATGCCGAATATTGCGTGGCCCCCGAGCCGCAGGTCCTGCCGGTGCCCGAGGGCTGGAGCCTGCTCGAGGCGGGCGGCCTGCCCGAGACCTATTTCACCGTGTGGACCAACCTCTTCGATCGCGGCCGTCTCCAGGCCGGCGAGAGCGTGCTGGTCCATGGCGGCTCCTCGGGCATCGGCACGACGGCCATCCAGCTGGCCTCGCTGTTCGGCGCCCGCGTCTTCGCCACCGTGGGCAATGCGGACAAGCAGCGCGCCTGCCTGGAGCTGGGCGCGGAGCGGGTCATCAACTACCGCGAGGAGGATTTCGTCGCGGTGGTCAAGGAGCTCACCGGCGGCAAGGGTGTCGACGTGGTGCTCGACATGGTCGGCGCCGACTATGTGGCGCGCAACCTCGACTGTCTCGCGGTCGAGGGGCGGCTCCTGCAGATCGCCTGGATGACCGGCGCCAAGGTCTCGGCCGATCTCACCAAGCTGATGGTCCGCCGGCTCACCTGGACCGGCTCGACCTTGCGGCCGCGTAGCGTCGAGGAGAAGGGGGCGATCGCGCGCTCGCTCGAGGAGAAGGTCTGGCCGCTGCTCGAGGCGCGCAAGGCGCGGGTGCTCATCCACAAGACCTTCCCGCTCGAGGAGGCGGCCGCCGCGCATGCGCTGATGGAATCGAGCAGCCATATCGGCAAGATCCTGCTCACCACCGGCGACGAGGCGGCGCAGGCCTAGAGCGCCACCGGCTCCCAGGCCGCCTCGCCGGGGCGGCCGTCGGCGAACAGCCATGCCGGCCGGGCCCCGGGCTCGGCCGGCAGGGCGATCAGGCTGGAGCTGAGGGTGCCGTAGTCGCCGCCGGTGACGATGCACATGGCGTCGCGCGGCTCGCCGGTCTCGCTCGCCTGCGAGCCGAGCAGGAGCTGCCAGCTCGACCAGTCGCCGGCAGCCGGGTCGGGCGGGGCGGACGCCAGGAAGAGCGGGCGGTAGCGGCGGATGCGCGCGCTGGACGGGTCGTTCAGGTCGTGCGCGGTGAGAACCGACAGGCCCTCGCCGATCGGGTGCCGGCGGACCCGGCCGTTGCCGTCGTGGCGCAGCCAGAAGGCCTGCTCCGCGTCGCACACCACGAGATTGAAGGGCCGGTAGGCCGACGGGTCGAGCGCTTCCAGCGCCTCCGCGGCGGCAGCAGCCTCGGCATGGTCGAGCGCCTCGAGAACCAGCTCGCCGCGCGAGCGCTTGCCGGGGGCGGGTCCCAGCGAGCCCGGGCGGTTGAGGACGGCGGCGGTGACGCCGTGATCGTTGAGGCCGAGCCACGAGCCGCCGCCGGCGAGATCGAGGCCGGCCACCACGTCGGCGCGGTCGTGCCAGTGGCGTCCCGGCGGCCGGGACGCCCGCGAGGCCAGCTCGTCGCGGTTGGCGGCGAGCAGCAGCGGCCACTCGTGACCGGGCCTTTTGAGCAGAACCAGGGTGCACACGGCGGATCCTCCCCAAGAAGCCCGGCATTGGCGATCTCGACGCGGAGCCCTTATATGAAGGGGGCGTTCAGATCACCAGAAGAGAGCCAGGCGTATGACCACCTTCGACGACCGTCAGCGTAGCGAGGAAGCCAAGTTCAGCCACGACCGCGAGGTCGAGTTCAAAGTCCGCAACCGCCGCAACAAGCTCTTCGGCCTGTGGGTGGCGGAGACGCATCTGGGACTCTCCGGCGACGCGGCGACCGCCTACGCCAAGGACGTGGTCATGGCGGACTTCGAGCTGCCGGGCGACGAGGACCTCTTCACCAAGGTGAACGCCGACCTCGAGAAAGCGGGCAAGAACGTCAGCCGGCATCTTCTGGAGAAGCATCTCAAGGAGTGCGAGGGTAGCGCCCGCGACCAGGTGATGGGCGAGTAGGAAGCGGCATGAGCGAGCAGCAGCCGAAGGATCCGCGGCACCAGCGGCCGCCGGCGCCGGGGCCGGCGCCGGGCGGGGCACAGGGCCCGCAGCAGCCGGCGGGCGAGGTGAACGGGCCCAAGGGTCCCGAGCCCACCCGCTTCGGCGATTGGGAGAAGGACGGGCGTTGCTCCGATTTCTGAGGATCCGGCCGGTGCCGGCGGCGATGCGTCCTTGAGCAGGGACAGGGCGGCCGCCGTGCCGCGCCCCCGTGGTGCCGATCTGCGTCTCGTGGCGCTGATCGCCGTCGTGACCGTGCTGTGGGGGCTCAACTGGCCGGCGATGAAGATCGCCGTTACCGGCTTTCCGCCCTGGACATTCCGCGCCGCCTGCGTGCTCGGCGCCGGCCTCACGCTGCTCCTGCTGGCCCGCCTCTCCGGCGAGCCGGTGCGGCTGGAGCGGCGGCTCGTGGCGCCGCTGTGCCTGGCCGCCCTCACCGGCGTCACCGCCTGGCAGATGCTGGTTGCCTACGGTCTCATGCACATGGGCAGCGGGCGGGCGGCGATCATCGCCTTCACCATGCCCATCTGGGCGGCGCTGCTGAGCGCGCTGTTCCTGCGCGAGCGGATCACCACGAGGGTGCTGATGGCGCTGGCGTTGGGCATGGCCGGCATGGCGCTGCTGCTCGGCGCCGAGCTGGCCAGGGTGGGCGCCTCGCCGCTGGGTGCGGCATTGATGCTGCTGGCGGCCCTGAGCTGGGGTGCCGGCACGGTCGCCACCAAGGCCTGGGACTGGCGGATCGGCACCATGGCGCTGGCCGGCTGGCAGCTCGTGGTGGGCGGCCTGCCGATCCTCGCGGTGTGGGCGCTGGTCGAGGCGCCCGTCGATCTTTCCGGCGTCGACCTTTCCGCGACCCTGGCCCTGCTCTATGTGGTGTTTGTCGCGCTGGTCTTCTGCTTCACCTCCTATCTGCGGCTCGTGCGGCTCCTGCCGGCGAGCGTGGCGGCGCTGAGCACGCTGGCGATCCCGGTCGTCGGCCTGAGCAGCTCGGCACTGCTGCTGGGCGAGCCGGTGGGGCTTCGCGAGGGCGGCGCGCTTCTGTTCATTCTGGCGGCGTTGGCGCTGGTGCTGATGCCCGGGAACGCCCGGGCCGGCACGCGCTGACATGCCTGGTCGCTTCCCGCAGGCCACGGCAATCTTTATAAGGCTGCGCAGTTGCCCATGGCGGGACAAGAGAGAAAGCGATGGCAGAGACGGTGGTGAGTCGCCGGGCAGGTGACGAGCGCCAGCGCGCGCTCGACGCGGCGATCGCGCAGATCGAGCGCTCGTTCGGCAAGGGCTCGGTGATGCGGCTCGGCAAGGCCGAGCAGAACGTCGAGATCGAGACGATCTCCACGGGCTCGCTGGGCCTCGACATAGGCCTCGGCGTCGGCGGCCTCCCGCGCGGCCGGATCGTCGAGATCTACGGGCCCGAGAGCTCGGGCAAGACGACCTTGACGCTGCACGTCATCGCCGAGGCCCAGAAGGCCGGCGGCACCTGCGCGTTCGTCGACGCCGAGCACGCCCTCGACCCCTCCTATGCCAGGAAGCTCGGCGTCAATCTCGACGACCTGCTGATCTCCCAGCCGGACACCGGCGAGCAGGCGCTGGAGATCGCCGATACGCTGGTGCGCTCGGGTGCGGTCGACCTGATCATCGTCGACAGCGTGGCAGCACTCGTGCCCAAGGCCGAGCTCGAGGGCGAGATGGGTGACCAGCTCCCCGGCCTGCAGGCGCGGCTGATGAGCCAGGCGCTCAGGAAGCTCACCTCGAGCATCAGCCGCTCCAAGTGCATGCTGATCTTCACCAACCAGATCCGCAGCAAGATCGGCGTGATGTTCGGCAGCCCCGAGACCACCACGGGCGGCAACGCGCTCAAGTTCTACGCCTCCGTACGCCTCGACATCAGGCGGATCGGCCAGGTCAAGGACAAGGACGAGGTGGTGGGCAACCAGACCCGGGTGAAGGTGGTCAAGAACAAGGTCGCCCCGCCTTTCCGGGTGGTCGAGTTCGACATCGTCTATGGCGAGGGCATCTCCAAGATGGGCGAGCTCATCGATCTGGGCGTGCGTGCCGGGATCGTCGAGAAGTCGGGCTCGTGGTTCTCCTGGAACAGCCAGCGGATCGGCCAGGGGCGCGAGAACGCCAAGACCTTCCTGCGCAACAACCCCGAGGCCGCCGCCGAGATCGAGCGGGCGATCCGCACCCATGCCGGTGTCTCCGGCGGCGGTGAGGGCATCGACCTGCTCGACGAGGACCGCACCATCGAGGACTGACGCCGCCACGCCGCGGCGTCTCCTCAGGCCCTTCAGGTAAAGACAAGTGACCATGCCGACCGTCAACGACATCCGCTCGACCTTCCTCGACTATTTCCGCCGGCACGGCCACGAGCCGGTGGCGTCGAGCCCATTGGTGCCGCACAACGACCCGACGCTGCTGTTCACCAACGCCGGCATGGTCCAGTTCAAGAACGTCTTCACGGGTGCCGAGCAGCGGCCCTACTCGCGGGCGGTGACCTCGCAGAAATGCGTGCGGGCCGGCGGCAAGCACAACGACCTCGACAATGTGGGCTACACCGCCCGGCATCACACCTTCTTCGAGATGCTGGGCAATTTCAGCTTCGGCGACTATTTCAAGGACGTCGCCATCGAGCTCGCGTGGAACCTGATCACCCGCGAGTACGGGCTGCCCAAGGACCGTCTGCTCGCCACGGTCTATGCCGAGGACGACGAGGCGTTCGATCTGTGGAAGAAGATCGCCGGCCTGCCCGAGAGCCGGATCATCCGGATCCCGACCTCCGACAATTTCTGGTCGATGGGCGATACCGGCCCGTGCGGCCCCTGCTCGGAGATCTTCTTCGACCACGGCCCCGACGTGCCCGGCGGCCCGCCGGGCTCGCCCGACGAGGACGGTGACCGGTTCATCGAGATCTGGAACCTCGTCTTCATGCAGTACGAGCAGGTCGACAAGGCGACCCGCCTCGACCTGCCGCGGCCCTCGATCGACACCGGCATGGGCCTCGAGCGCATCGCCGCGGTGCTCCAGGGCAAGCACGACAATTACGAGATCGACCTGTTCCGCCGGCTGATCGAGCGCAGCGTCGAGCTCACCGGTGCTGCCTTCGCCGGCAAGCAGCAGCCTTCCCACAAGGTCATCGCCGACCATCTGCGCGCCAGCGCCTTCCTGATCGCCGACGGCGTCATGCCCTCCAACGAGGGGCGCGGCTACGTGCTGCGGCGGATCATGCGGCGCGGCATGCGCCACGCCCATCTCCTGGGCGCGCAGGAGCCGGTCTTGTGGCGGATGGTGCCGGCCCTGGTCGAGCAGATGGGCAAGGCCTATCCCGAGCTGGTGCGCGCCGAGGCGCTGGTCACCGAGGTCCTCAAGCTCGAGGAGACCAGCTTCCGGCGGACACTCGAGCGCGGCCTGCGGCTGCTCGAGGAGGAGACCGCCAGCCTCGGCGCCGGTGCCGCGCTGCCGGGCGAGGTCGCCTTCAAGCTCTACGACACCTACGGCTTTCCCGTCGATCTCACCCAGGACGCGCTGCGCGCCCAGGGCCGGACGGTCGACATGGCGGGCTTCGGCGCGGCCATGGAGCGGCAGCGCGAGGAGGCTCGCAAGAGCTGGCGCGGCTCCGGCGCCCAGGCCGTCGATCCGGTGTGGTTCGAGCTGCGCGAGGAGCTGGGGGCCACCGAGTTCCTCGGCTACGAGACGGTGCGCGCCGAGGCCCGCGCGCTGGCGCTGGTGGTGGACGGCAAGCGCGTCGAGGAGGCGGCACCCGGCAGCGAGGTGCTGCTGGTCGCCAACCAGACGCCGTTTTATGGCGAGTCCGGCGGCCAGATCGGCGATACCGGCATCATCCAGGCCGGCGACGCGCTCCTCACCGTCACCGACACCCGCAAGTTCCTGGGCGATCTCTTCGTCCATGTGGGCACGCTGAGCGGCGCGCCCCTCGAGACCGGCGCCGACCTCGACATGCGGGTCGACGACGCGCGCCGTGCCCGGATCCGCCGCGCCCATTCGGCGACCCACCTGCTGCACGCCGCCCTGCGCCGCCATCTGGGCGGGCATGTGGCCCAGAAGGGCTCGCTGGTGGCCCCCGACCGCCTGCGCTTCGACTTCAGCCACACCAGGCCGATGAGCCCCGAGGAGCTCGCCGTCGTCGAGCGCGAGGTCAACCATCATCTCTGGCGCAACCAGGAGGTGGCGGTGCGGCTCATGGGCCGCGACGAGGCCATCGAGGCCGGCGCCATGGCGCTGTTCGGCGAGAAATACGGCGAGGAGGTGCGGGTGGTCTCGATGGGCCGCCTCGAGGACGGCGCCAGCTACTCGACCGAGCTTTGCGGCGGCACCCATGTGGCGCGCACTGGTGACATCGCGCTCTTCCGCATCGTCAGCGAAGGCGCGGTCGCGGCCGGGGTGCGGCGCATCGAGGCGATCACTGGCGAGGCCGCCTTCGATCAGGTGACGGGCGAGCACCAGCAGCTCCAGGAGCTGGCCCAGGCGCTGAAGGCGAGTCCGGCCGAGCTGAACGCCCGGGTGGCGCAGCTTCTCGAGGAGCGCCGCCGGCTCGAGCGCGAGCTCGCCGACACGCGGCGCAAGCTGGTCACCGGCGAGCGCGGTGCGGCCGACGCCTTCAAGCTGGTCGGCGAGATCAGGTTCGCAGGGCGGACCCTCGAAGGGGTTCCCGCCAGGGAGCTGCGTGGCACTGTCGACGCCCTGAAGAAGGAGCTGGGCTCCGGCGTGGTGGCGCTGGTGAGCGTGAGCGACGGCAAGGCGGCGGTGGTGGTGAGCGTCACCGACGATCTGGCCGGCCGCATCGACGCCGTCTCGTTGCTGCGCCAGGGCGTGGCCGCGGTCGGCGGCAAGGGCGGCGGCGGCCGACCCGACTTCGCCCAGGGCGGCGGTCCCGAGGGCACAAAAGCCCAGGAAGCGCTTGCGGCTATCGAGGAGGCGCTGGCGGCTGCCTGAGCCCTTCGTGTTTCACCATCTCCTCGATCTCCAGCGCGCGAGCCTGCGGCCGATGGCCCGGTTCGCGCGGGAGCTGGGCGGGCTCGTGCCGTGGAGCCCGGCCGGCGCCTTCGGTGACTGGCTGACCCGTGCGCTCGACGCCGGCGAGCCGGCTGGCGAGCCCATCGAGGAAGCGCTCGCCCGCCACTGGGGCTGCGAGGCCCGGGCCACCCTCGAGCATGAGGACGCGTTCGTGCGGATCGTGCGGCTGGCGCGCCCGGGCGGGCACGGCAAGAGCACGACGCTGCTCGCCGCGCCCTTCTCCGGCTATGCCGCCAGCGTGCTCGGCCAGCTCGTCGGCACGCTGCTCGAGCTGGGCGAGGTGGTGGTCACCGACTGGCAGGATGCGCGCCTCGTGCCGGTCGCCGCCGGTCCCTACGATCTCGCCTGCCAGACCCGCGATATGGGTGTGGCCATGGAGCTTGCCGGCAAGGACGCGGGGCTGGTGGCGCTTTCGCAGGCGGGCTGGGCGGCGCTGGCCGCCCTCGCCGCGGCGCCGGCCGGCCGGCGGCCAGGCGCGGTGGCCCTGCTCGGCTGCCCGATCGCCACCCGGTCGAGCCCGGTGGCGCTCCAGGAGCTGGTGGCGGGCATGCCGGCCGAGCTGATCGCCGAGCAGGTGCTGCGGGTGGTGCCCGATTCGCTGCCGGGAGCGGGGCGGCTGGTGTTTCCGTCGGTTCTGCAGTTGGCGGCGGTGGCCGGCGCCGACCCGCTCGCCTATGCCGAGATCCAGTCGGGCCTGCTGCTCGAGCTGATGGGCCTCGTCGACGGCGGCTACGCGAGCCAGCACCGCCATATGCACGCGCTGATCGACGTGCCCGGCGAGCTCTATCTCGATCTGGCCGCAAGGCTGCGCGGCGAGAAGCTGGCCGATGCCGCGGTGCCGGCCGGGAAGTGGCCGCGCCGCCTGCCGCTCCTCACCGTCGAGGCGACGCGCGACTCGCTGGTGGGCCAGGGCCAGACCCACGGCGCCCAGCGCCTCTTCGGCCATGCGGGCCGCAACGCCCGGACCCTCACCATCGAGGGGGCGGAGCATCACGATCTCTTCCTGGGCCAGCTCTACGCGGCCCGGCTCGCCCCGGCGCTCGCCGGCTTCCTCGCCGGCGCTCAGTCCGAGTAGGGGTCGGCCGCGTCGCGCAGCCCGTCGCCCAGGAAGTTGAAGGCCAGCACCACCACGATCACCGGCACCACCGGCAGCATCAGCCAGGGGTAGAGTGCCACCACGTTGACGTTCTGGGCCTCGTTGAGGAGCACGCCCCAGCTCGTCATCGGCGGGCGCACGCCCAGGCCGAGGAAGGAAAGGGCAGTCTCGCCCAGGATCATGCCGGGGATCGAGAGGGTCGCCGAGGCGATCAGGTGGCTCATGAACGAGGGCACCAGGTGGCGGCCGATGATCCGCGATGGCCGCGCCCCCATGAGCCTTGCCGCCTGGGCGAACTCCTCCTCGCGCAGCGAGAGGATCTTGGAGCGCACCGCCCGGGCGAGCCCGGTCCAGTCGATCAGGCCCAGGATCATGGTGATCCCGAAATAGACCCACAACGGGTCCCAGGTCACCGGCATGGCGGCTGACAGCGAGAGCCACAGCGGGATCGTCGGGAAGCTGCGGATCACCTCGATCACGCGCTGGATGAGATTGTCGATCCAGCCGCCGTAATAGCCCGAGATGCCGCCCAGCACGATGCCGAGCGTGAAGCTCACGGCGATCCCCACGAGCCCCACGGTCAGCGACACCCGCGCGCCATAGAGGATGCGCGAGAGCATGTCCCGGCCGAGCCGGTCGGTGCCGAGCAGATGGAAGGTGCCGCCCTCGGCCGGGCAGACGAGGTGGAAGTCCGCCTCGAAGGCGCCCCAGAAGCTGTAGGGATCGCCGCGGCACAGGAAGCGCAGCTTTTGCACCTTGCCCGGGTCGGGCACGTATTCCCGCTTCAGGTTCTCCATGTTGAGCCGGTAGCTGAAGCCGTAGACGAACGGCCCCACAAGGCGGCCCTCGTGGAAGAGGTGCGGGGCCTGCGGCGGCGCGTGGATGACGCTGGCATTGCGGGTATGGGCGTTGTAGGGCGCGATGACCTCGGTGACGAGCAGCGAGCCGTAGAGGATCGCCAGGAGCCACATCGAGACCAGGGCCAGGCGGTGGCGCTTGAACCGCCACCACATCAGCTTCCACTGCGAGGCGGTGTAGTAGGCCTCCTGCTCGGGGGTGAGCGCCTTCTCGCCCTCGTGCGGGTCGAAGGGCTCGGTGTCGACCCAGTGCTCGGGCCGCTCCTGCGTGCTCATCGGGCCTGTCCGCCGCCGAAGCGGATGCGCGGGTCGAGCCAGGCCAGCAGCAGGTCCGAGACCAGCACGCCGACCACCACCAAAATGGCCTCGAGCATCAGCATCGAGCCCGCGAGATACATGTCCTGGGTCTGGAGCGCGCGCACCAGCACCGGGCCGTTGGTCGGCAGCGACAGCACCACCGAGACCAGGGCCGCTCCCGAGATCAGCTCGGGCAGGAGATTGCCGATGTCGGCGATGAACGGGTTCAGGGCCATGCGCAGCGGGTACTTCACCAGCGCGCGGCCGGGCGGCAGGCCCTTGGCCTTGGCGGTCACCACGTAAGGCTTCCTGAGCTCGTCCAGGAGGTTGGCGCGCAGCCGGCGGATCATCCCGGCGGTGCCGGCGGTGCCGATGATGAGCACCGGGATCCACAGATGCTGGAGGACCGAGAGAAACTTGGCCCAGCTCATCGGCTGGTCGATGAACTCGGCGTCGACGAGCCCGCCGATCGAGAGGCCCAGATAGACGTTGGCGTAATATTGCAGCACCAGCGCCAGCAGGAAGTTGGGCGTCGCGAGACCCAGAAAGCCCAGGAAGGTCAGGCCGTGGTCCGACCAGGTGTATTTGTGGGTGGCGCTGTAGATGCCGATGGGGAAGGCGATCGCCCAGGTCACCAGGACGGTGGTGAAGGCCAGCACGAAGGTCAGGAAGAAGCGGTCGCCGATGACCTCCGTCACCGGCCGGTCATACTCGAACGACCAGCCGAGATCGCCGTGCAGCAGGCCCCACAGCCAGTAGAGATACTGCTCCCACACGGGCCGGTCGAGGCCGTAGAGCTGGCGCAGATAGTCGATCTTGCCGCCCTGGATCTGCTCGCCCTGGGCGCGCATCTCGGCGAGCTGGGCGCTCAGGAAATCGCCCGGCGGGAGCTGGATGATGATGAAGGTGATGACGCTGATGGCGAGCAGCGTGGGGATCATCACCAGTAGTCGATGGATGACGTAGCGCAGCAAGTCCACCTCCCGACGACGCGGCGATCTTAGACCCGCGGCGCCGTGGTGCCATCCCCCCCGCGCGGGTCAGCCGGCGGGCCGGACGCGATAGTGATAGCGGTAGGCGGTCTCGAAACCGAAACGGCGATAGAGCGCGAGGGCGGGAAGATTGTCCTCCTCGACCTGCAGCCAGGCGCTCTTGGCACCCTCCTCCGCGGCCCAGCCGAGCAGGCGTGCCAGGGCGGCGCGGCCCAGCCCGGTTCCCTGAAAGCGGCTCTGGGTGCGCATGGCGAGGATGCCGGCCAGATCCTCCTCGACCACCACCAGCCCCGCGGCGGCGGGCTCGCCGTCCACGCTCGCCAGGGCAAAGCGGTGCGGGCGGCGGATCCGCGAAAGGATGTCCATGCGCTCGCGGCGCTGGCTGTCCTGCCAGTGCGGCTCGCAAAGCGCGTTCATCACCGACTGGGCGGGCCGGTGGAGCAGCTCTGTCGCGTGCCGGTCCGCGGCCTCCGCGGGAACGGGGGCGGTCATGACCAGCGAGGGGGTCAGGACCACCCAGCCCGCTTTCTCCAGCGCCGCATCCAGTCCCGGCGGCTGCGCCGTGTCGGCGATCTGGAAGCAGGGCTGGATGCCGCGGCTCTCGTACCACCGCACCGCCTCGGCCACGGCCGGCTCCAGCGCTCCCTCGAAGGCGAGCGGCTGCACCGAGTTGGTCCGGCGGATCAGCCCGCCGCTCGCCCGCAGCAGCCAGCCGCCCAGATGCCGGACCTCCCTTGGAGGCCACGCCCACAAGGCCGCCCGCTCGATGCGCCGGACGAGGGCGGGATCCGCCATCAGCTCTCCGTTCTGCCCGCCAGACGGTCGCGCAGCGGCGAGACCGCCTGGGCGTGGGCCTCGAAGCCCTCGTAGGTGGCCAGCACCCGGGCCTGCCGGGCGAGCTCGCCGTAGCCTGCCTTGGTAACGTAGCCGATGCTGGCCCGCTTCATGAAGTCGTAGACGCCCAAGGCCGAGAAGCTCCGGGCCCAGCCGCCGGTCGGCAGCACACAGTCGGGACCGAGGCAGAAATTGGCGATGGTGATGACGCTGTTCTCGCCCAGGAGGATCTCGCCGGCCTCGGTGATGCCGCCCAGATGGGCGAACGGCTCGTCGGAGAGCACCTCCAGATGTTCCGGCGCGTAGTCGTTGACGAAGCGCAGCGCCTCGTCCCAGGAGGGGGCAAGCACGATGCCGCCGCGCGGCCCGCCCAGCACCTTCGAGACGAACTCGCGGCGCTGCGGGCCCAGATTGGCGATCAGCTCGGGCAGCCGCGCCAGCGCCCGCTCCGCCACCTCGCGGCAGTCGGTCACCAGGTAGGCCGAGCTGTCCGGCCCGTGCTCGGCCTCGATCAGGAGGTCCAGCGCGGCGAGGTCGGGGTTGGCGGTGGCGTCGGCCAGGATGATGGCCTCGCTGGGGCCCGCCGGCAGGCCCGTGTCGATATGGTCTGCCAGCAGCCGCTTGGCGGCCACCACCCACGGGCTGCCGGGGCCGACGATCTTGGCGACTTTGGGGATGCTGGCGGTCCCGAAGGCGGCCGCCGCCACGGCCACCGCGCCGCCCACTCGGTAGACCTTGCCGACGCCCGAGGCCTTCGCGGCAAAGAGGCTCGCCGCGTCGATGCCGCCCTCGGGCGTGGCGGGCGTCAGGACGATCACCTCCTTCACGCCGGCGACCACAGCCGGCACGGCGGTCATCATCATCACCGAGGGAAAGGCGCCCTTGCCGCGCGGCACGTAGCAGGCCACCGAGGAGATCGGCGTCCAGCGCTCGCCGGCGAAGGCGCCGGGGCGGATCTCCTCGAGCCACATGGGCTCGGGCACCTGCTTCTCGTGGAAGCGGCGGATATTGTCGACGGCGTAGAGGATCGCCTCCTTGACCTCGGGCTCGAGCGCCTTCTCGGCGGCCGCGAACTCCTCCTCGGTGGCGAGCAGGCCGTCAGGCCGAAGCTCGACCTTGTCGATCTCGCGGGCGAGCCGGACGATGGCGGCGTCGCCCTCCTCGCGCACCGCCTCGACGATCCGCCGGGCGGGCTCGAGGAACGTCGAGAGATCGGCCTCGGTGCGGGCCAGCAGGGCTTGGCGCTGCGCCTCGTCAAGCGCCGCCAGCTCGTGGAGATTGATCGTCGTCATGGCTCAGCCCTGCTTGGACTTCAGGAAGATGTCGAGCCCGACCAGCCGGTCGAGCAGCCAGATCGCCGCCACCGCGAGGATCACGTAGACCACCGACACGGCGGCCAGATCGGGTGTGATGATCGAGCGGATGGCGTTGTAGACCAGCACCGGCAGCGTCACGGTGCGGGCGTCGGTGAGCATCAGGCTCACCAGGAACTCGTTGATCGCCAGGATGAACATGATGAGCGCCCCGGTGAGGATGCCCGGGGCCACCGCCGGCAGGGTCACGGTGAAGAAGCTGTGGACCGGCGGGGCGCCGCAATTGGCGGCGGCGTTCTCGAGATCGGGATCGAGATGGTTCACCGAGGCTGCCACCGCCCAGATCATGAAGGGCAGGTTGATGACGCAGGCGGCGACGCCCACCGGCCACACCGCACCCAGCCAGCCGAGGCGGCCGAAGACCAGCATGAGGCCGACGCCGGAGACCACCAGCGGGATGGTGAAGGGCAGCAGCAGGTAGATCTGCAGGCCGGTGGCGAAGCGCAGGCGGAAGCGGGCGAGCGCCAGGGCCGCCAGCGTGCCGGCGGGCAGGCTCAGCGCCGTGCACACCAGCCCCACCTGGAGGCTGCGCCAAAGCGCGTCGGCGAAGTCGCGGGCCTGGAGGAGATTGCCGTACCAGCGCAGGCTGAAGCCGGGCGGCGGGAAGGTGATGATGGTACCGGGCGTGAAGGACGCCACCAGCACCACCAGGGTGGGCAAGGCGAGGAACAGGAGATCGAAGGCGACGATGGCGCCGATGATCCAGGCGGCCTTGCGCGAGCCGGTCATGAGCGCTCCTCCCGGCCCTCGACATAGCCGAGCGTGCCCAGGCCGAAGAAGGCCAGGATGACGCCCACCACGGCCGAGCCCACCAAAGTGAGGCCGATTCCCAGCGCCGCCCCGAGCCCGGCGTCGCCGAGCTGGAAGAAGGCGTCGTAGACCGCGCTGGCGATGAAGTCGTTGCCGCCCCCGCCCATGATCTCGGGCATGGCGAAGTCGGTGAGGGTGAGGGTGAAGACGACGATACCGGCGGCCACGATGCCGGGCCGCGCCATGGGCAGCAGGATGTGGCGGAAGGTGGCGAATGGCCGGGCCCCGAGGCTCGCCGACGCGAGTTCCACCTCGACCGGCACGGCGGTGAGCGCCGGCGCCAGCATCAGGACGGCGAACGGCAGCATGTACTGGACCAGGCCGATCAGCACCGCGGTATAGGTGAAGGCAAGGCTTGAGGGCGGCAGGCCCAGCCCGTCGAGGAGCGCGTTCAAGAGGCCCTGCTTGCCCAGGATGATGAGCCAGCCATAGGCGCGCACCACCTGGCCGATGAAGAAGGGCAGGAACAGCGAGACCAGCAGCAGCTTCCTGAGCCAGGCGTGCTGCGTGCGCACCATCATCCAGGCATAGGGGAAGGCCAGCGCCAGGGTCGCGGCGGTGACGATGAGCCCTGCCATGAGGGTGCGCAGGGCGATGACGCCGTAGACCGGGCGCGTCGCCAGCGTGGCGTAATTGCCGAGCGCATAGTCCTCGGCGAGGCGGAAGGTGGCCCGGTCGAGGGGGCGCAGGCTGGCGTCGAGCAGCGGGATCAGCCCGGCCGCCAGAAGCCCGGTGAGCAGGACCGCCGGCAGCAGGAAGAGCCAGGGCGTGAGCGGCGCCATCCGCGCCGGCCACAAAAGCTCGCGGGCCGCCTCGAGCAGGTCGAGCAGCCGCAGGCCGACCGGTCGGCCCGCACCCTTGTCGTGGATCGTGGATGCCATCGCTCTCGCCGGGCGGCGCGGAGGCTCTGGCCCCCGCGCCCGCCGCTCAGCCCTGCATGATCTCGTTGAACTTCTGGAACCAGTCGCTCTCGTGCTCGACGAGCACGCGGGTCGGCACCGAGAGCAGCCGCTCGAAGTCCTCGGGACTGGTCGGGAAGGCCGGATCGCCCTCGAGGTCCTCGGGCGGCGTCAGGCCCGGCCGCAGGCCCGGCAGGCCCAGACCGCTGGTCCACTTTTGCTGGGCCTGCTGCGACATGGCGAAGTTCACATACTCCTTCGCCCAGTGCAGCTCGTTCCCGGGCAGGCCCTTGGGGATCCACATGCCGTCGGTATCGACCTTGCAGCCCTCCTTCGGCACCGTCCAGGCGACGTCGATCCCGTTCTGGCGGGCGGCGCGGGCGTTGCTCAGGATGGTGCAGGCGACGTCGATCTCGCCGTTCTGGAACCAGGTGGTGAAGTCCGGGTCCTCGCCCAGGAGCGGCTGCTGCTCCTTGACCTTGCGGATGAAGTCCCAGGCGGGCTGCATGTCGCCGGGAACACCGGCCATGGTGCCGCCGCCGGCGATCTGCGCCACCGGGTGGAAGCCGATCCCGTCGTCATAGAGGGCGATGCGGCCCTTGAAGCGGGGGTCGAGCAGGACGTCCCAGCTCTCGGGCGGGCCGTCGGGGAAGGCCGCCTCGCGGTAGGCCAGGACGTAGACATAGGAGTACATGTTGACCAGCGGCACGCCGTCGAAGCCCTCCGGCGTGGCGGCCGGCAGCATCTCCTTCAGGTTCGGCAGGCCGGCCAGATCCTCGGTGACGCCGCGCAGCGCCGACTTGGTGGCGTTGGTGGAGGTGTCCCAGTTCACGTGGATGGGCGGCACCCGGCCCTGGTCCACCGCCGCCCAGATCTTCGGGCGGATCTCGTTGTCCTCGGTGAGGTCGTGGCGCACCGCGATGCCGGTCATCTCGGTGAAGGGCTTGGAGACGCCCTCGTTCAGCGAGTCTACCCACACACCGCCCCAGGCGCGCACGATGAGTTCGCGGGGCTTTTCCTGCGCCGCCGCGCGACGCCAGGCCCAGGGCGCCGCCAGCATGGCGCCGCCGGCCGCAGTGGCGGTCAGCAGCCGCCGCCGCGAGACGGAGAACGTCTTCTCGCTCATCGCTCTTCTCCCGTTGACCCGCCGCTCGAAGCTCAGGCGGGGAAGACCATCAGATCGCGGTGCCGCCAGGCGACCGTCACCCGCTCGCCCGGCGCATGCCGCGGATGGGCCAGCGGGTCCAGATCGAAGAGGCGCAGCGGGATCCCGCCCAAAGACGGCATCCTCAGCTCGTAGACGAACCGGTCGCCCTCGAACACCACCTCGACCACCTCGCCCTCGACGTCGCTCTCGTCGGGGGCCGTCTCGCCCGTGCCGGCGATCCGCACCCGCTCGGCGCGCACCGCCGCCGCCACCGCGGCACCCGGCGCCAGGGAGGGATCGGCGCACAGCCCCTCGAGCCGCGTTCCCTCCACCTCGACGACGGCGCGGCCCTCGGCGAGGCTCGCAAGGCGGCCCGGCAGGAAGTTGGTGACCCCGAGAAAGCCCGCGACGAAGCGGTTGGCGGGGCGGGCATAGGTGTCGACCGGGTTGGCGGCCTGCTGGATGCGGCCGCCCTCCATCACCAGGATCCGGTCGGACATTACCAGCGCCTCGCGCTGGTCGTGGGTGACATTGATGGTGGTGACGCCGAGCTCGCGCTGGATGCGGCGGAACTCGAGCTGCATGTCCTCGCGCAGCTTGCGGTCGAGGGCCGCCAGCGGCTCGTCGAGAAGCAGGAGGTCCGGCTCGAAGACCAGGGCGCGGGCAATGGCCACGCGCTGCTGCTGCCCGCCCGAGAGCTCGTGCGGACGCCGGCCGCCCAGCCCGCCCAGGCGCACGATGGAGAGATAGCGCTCGACCCGCTCGGCCATGCCCTGGCGCGGAAAGCCCCGCATCTTCAGCGGATAGGCCACGTTCTGGGCGGCGGTCATGTGGGGGAAGAGGGCGAGCTTTTGGAAGACCATGCCGATCGAGCGCCGCCAGGGCGGATCGGCCGCCACCGGCCTGCCGTTGAGCACGATGGAGCCGCCATCCGGCCGGATGAATCCGGCGATCATGCGCAAAAGCGTCGTCTTGCCGCAGCCCGAGGGGCCCAGGATGGTCAGGAACGAGCCTGGCTCCAGGTCGAAGGAGGCCGTCTCCACGGCCAGCGTCGCGCCGAACCGCTTGCTCACCCGCTCGAGCCGGACCATCGGCTCTGCCGCAGCCGTCGTGGCCTGCGCCAACCTCTCCTCTCCTTGCCATGGAGCGCGGCGCGCACACTGCCCAAGCGCCGGGGCTTCGGCAAGCCCGCCGGGCTTGGCAAGGCGGGCCGCGTGGTGCTTTCAGGGCCTTGTCATCACCGGAGGTGCAGCCCGTTGAACGCTCCCGTCAAGACGAGCTTCTCGCTCGAAGGAAGGAAGGTGCTCGTGACCGGCGCCTCGCGCGGCATCGGCGAGGCGCTGGCGGCAGGCATGGCAGCGCACGGCGCCGACGTGGCGATCGCCGCCCGCGAGGAGGCGCGCCTCGCGCGCTGCGCCGCCGCCATCGAGGCTGTCGGCCGCAAGGCGGTGCGCCTCGCCATGGACGTGGCGTCGGTGGAGTCGATCGCGGCCGGCATCGAGACGGCGGCGCGCGGGCTGGGCGGCCTCGACATCCTGATCAACAATGCCGGGATCGAGGAGGTGCGCCCCTCGCTGGAGGTCGACGAGGCCCTTTGGGACCGCATCCAGGACACGAACCTCAAGGGCGCCTTCTTTTGCGCCCGGGCGGCTGCCTCGGCGATGCGCGGGCAGGGTGGCGGGGCCATTCTCAACATGTGCTCGCTAACCTCGGGCGTGGGCGTGCCCACCGCCGCTTCCTACGGCGCGTCGAAGTCCGGCCTTCTCGGCCTGACCCGCACGCTTGCCGCCGAGTGGGCGTCGCTGGGCATCCGCGTCAACGCCCTCGGGCCCGGCTACTTCCGCACCGATCTCACCGAGGTCTTCTATCAGGACCGGGCGTGGTGCGAGACGATGCTGGGCAAGATCCCCGCCGGCCGGTTCGGCGAGCTGGAGGATCTCGTGGGGCCGGCGGTGTTCTTGTGCTCTGATGCGGCGCGCTACGTCACCGGCCAGCTCCTCTATGTCGACGGCGGCTTCATGGCTTCCATCTGAGCCGCGCCATCGACCTCATCGGGCAGGGGCGCTATGCGTGGCGTCGAGCCCCACATCACGAGGACATGCAGGATGGACCAGCAGCGGTTCCGTCGTCTGAGCGACGATTTCTACGTGGCGCCGCAGCTCGCGGCGGAGGATTTCGCGGCGGCCGCGGCGCTGGGCATCAAGACGGTCCTCAACAACCGCCCGGACGGCGAGGATCCCTCCCAGCTCCAGAGCGACGCGGCGGCCCGGGCGGCGGCCGAGGCCGGGCTGGCGTACCACTACCTGCCGGTGCCCAGCGGCGGGATGAGCCTCGAGCATGTCGAGGCGGAGCGCGTCGCCATCGAGGAGGCCCAGGGACCGTTCCTCGCCTATTGCCGCTCGGGCACCCGTTCCTGCCATCTGTGGGCCTTCGTCAAGGCCGGCAGCCGGCCCGTCGAGGAGATCGTCGCCGCTGCGGCTGCGGCCGGCTACGACCTGCAGCCGGCTGCCCAGACGATCCGCACGCTGGCTACCCGGAACGCTAGCTGAGCGACTTCTTGTCGCCGCCGCTCGCGCATGGCGGTCATGCGAGGCTCGCGCTTGCCTCCGCTGCGGCTTGGCGGCAATTTTTGTGCAACGCAGCAAGGTGCGCGAGACGACGAGTACGCAAATGTGCGCGGTCTGATTGTGCAGCGCAGCAGGGCGTGAAGGCGGTCCCCCGCCGCCTCGTGGCAGGTCGTTCCCCTTGAGATGGCGACCCGCCGCCGCGCCGGCTGTGCACCCGGGGCGGGCCGTGGCGTCTCCCGAGATGCCCGGCTGCCAGCGAAGACGGAAGACCGAGGAACGTCCCCCCCGTGCCTCCGGATCCACCGTCCTCGAGCGTTGAAGAGCGGCCGGCCCCTCTCCCCCAGGGGCCGGCCGTTTTGTATTCCGCCTGCCGCCTGCTCCTCAGGCCACCGCCGTCACCGGGCCGCTCTGCGGGTCAGCCAGCGCCGCCTCGACCCGCGGGCCCAGTGCCGCCACGAGCTGCGGCTCGCTGTCGGGCCAGTGCAGCCAGGCCTCCAGATGCAGCCGCTCGAGCATCTCGGTGTCCTCGAGCAACGCGCGCCGCTCCGCCTTCTCGAGCAAAGCCGGCCCCAGATAGATCGCCTTGCGCTCGAGCAGGCGGCGCTCGGCCGGCGGCAGCGGCGGCGAGGTACGAAAGGCGCGCAGGAGCTGCAGGTGCAGCGCGTTGGCCTGCGGCTCCATCACCGCGCGGACCAGCCGCTCGAGGGTGCTGGGCCCGGTCCCCGCGGGCCGCATCCCCGCGAGCTCCCACATCACTGCCGGCGGCATCGCCTCCTCGCTGATCCGCAGCAGCCCGGCCGCCGCCAGGCGCTGCCCGGCCTTCTCGCTGGCGCCCAGGAGGGCCAGCGGCACGGCCAGGATCAGGCCCGCCAGGACCGGCACCAGCCAGAGGAACAGCAGCGGGGTGGCGTGCCAGACGCCGAAGGCGGCGGCGATGCCGATCACCGTCGGCCAGAAGAAACTCGCCACGGCCGCCGCGACGTTGCCGCTGCCGGCGTCGCGGCGCTGCGGCTTCCACTCGATCGCCCCGCCCATCAGGATCGTCAGCACGAACCAGGTGTGCATCAGCATCATCACCGGTGCTACCAGGGCCGAATAGAGGGTCTCGATCAGCATGCTGCCGACGACCCGGGCGGCGCCGCCGAGCCGGCGCCGGCGCGGCGCGTCGAGCAGGGCCACGGCGAGGCCCAGGAACTTGGGCACGAACAGCATGCCCAGCGTCGCCAGGAGGAGCAGCGTCGCCTCGAACGAGACCGACACCGGAAACACCGGGAACGGCCAGCCTTCCGCGAAATAGAGCGGCTGGGTATGGGTGAGCTCCCACGCCTGGAGGGCCGAGAGGACGAGGAAGATCAGCCATAGCGGCGAGGTCACGTAGGCCATGATGCCGATGGCCAGGTGCAGGCGGCTGACCCAGTGCAGGTGCCGGGCGAACAGGACGCGGCCGTGCTGCAGGTTGCCCTGGCACCAGCGGCGGTCGCGGGTGCCGAAATCCTCGATGGTCGGCGGCGGCTCCTCATAGGAGCCGTCGAGATCGTCGGCGATCCACACCTGCCAGCCGCCGCGCCGCATCAAGGCGGCCTCGACGAAGTCGTGGCTGAGGATCGGGCCGCCGAAGGGGGCGCGGCCGGGGAGATTGGGCAGGCCGCACAGCTCGATGAACGGCCGCACCCGGATGATCGCGTTGTGACCCCAGTAATTGCCCTCGCCGCGCGCCCAAAAGCCGATGCCGGCGGCGGCCAGCGGGCCGTAGAGCTCGCCGGCCGCCTGCAGCACCCGGGCGAACAGGGTCCGGCCGCGCACCAGCTTGGGCGGCGCCTGGATCAGGCCCACCCGCGGGTTCTCGTCCATGCGCCGGACCAGCTCCAGCATGGCGCGGGCGGTCATCAGGCTGTCGGCGTCGAGGACCAGCATGTAGGCGTAGTTGGCGCCGAAGCGGGTCAGGAAGTCCTCGATATTGCCGGTCTTGCGGGCGATGTTGCGGTCGCGGCGGCGGTAGAAGACGCGGTCGACGTCGCCGACCTCCTGGCGGAGCTGCCGCCACGCCTCGACCTCGGCCAGCCACACGTCGGGATCGGTGGTGTCGCTCAGGATCACCAGGTCGCAGCGCCGGTCCTCGGGCGCGGTGCGCCGCAGGTCCTGCCACATCGCCTTGAGGCCGGCGAAGACCCGCTCGGTGCCCTCGTTGTAGATCGGCATGACGATGGCGACCCGGCCGGCCGCCTCGCCGGGATCGGGCAGGGCAGTGGGCGCGGTGCCCTTCCACCAGCGCTGGAGCATCACCACGAAGCCCGCGGAGAGCGTCCAGAAGGACTGCGCCAGCCACAGCGCCAGCAGGGAGAAGATGGCGATATGCGCCAGATCCAGCACCGAAAGACCGTTGGAGGCGAGGATCTGCGCGAAGGTCAGGACGGTCCACACGGTGGTGAGCAGGATGAGGACCAAAAAGGCGCTGCGGCGGCGCCGGGCGGTGGGCCCCGGCCGCACGTCGGTTGGCCGCGCCGAGGCGCCGATGCGCTTTTCCTCGTGCTGGCGCGGGATCAGCACCGGGCGCGGCAGCCAGCGGCCGCGCCGCCAGCGCAGGGCGGGGAGCAGCGACTGGCGGCGGATCGAGCTGGGTATCTGGTGCGGGGTCAGGCGGCCGTCGCGCGCCTCGAGGGCGGCGGGATCGAGGGTCAGCATCCGCCGGGCGTCCTGCAGCACCCGCCGCGCCGCCTCCTCGCGGGTCTCCGGCTCGCCGCGCTCGGCGGCACGCCCGGTCAGGGCGGCGGCATTGTCCGCGGCGGCCGAAGGCTCGAGGCCGGCGGCCACGAGATAGGCCCGCGCGCGCCCCTGCGCAGCCGCCCAGCAACGCGCCACGCGTCCCAGAACGGGCTCTCCGCCCTCACGGGTCGAGACCGCCATGGATTCACCTTCCTCCCCGCGTGACGGGGCTCCGTTCAACTCTTGTCCAGACGGTAGAGCCAGACCTCCGATATCTTACGATCGCCGATGGCGAGAAAGCACCGCAATTCCACGGGGCCCCGGCCGGTCGGCTCGACGTCGAACATCACCCGCCAGCCGCCGGTCACCGGGTTGTGGCGCGGCACGGTGGGCGAAAGCTGGGCGTTGCCGGCGGTGACGTCGGCCCGCACCTCCCCCTCGGGCAGCTCGGCCGAGGGCATGTCGAAATCGACCACGACCCGGCGGATCGGCGACGCCTCGCCGTCGGGGCCGGGAGCCGCAGCGCCGACCCGGGTGCCGCGGACGCGGGCGAGGCCGGTGTCGATGGGCGGCGCGAAAGACCACAGCAGCCCGTAGGCGAGGCGCAGCTCCTGGCCCTCGGTCACCGGCTCCTCCGGCGTCCAGAACGCCACGATATTGTCGTTCTTCTCGTCCTGGGTGGGGATCTCGATGAGGCGTACCGAGCCCTTGCCCCAGGTGCCCTTGGGCTCGACCCAGAGGTTCGGGCGCATCTCGTAGCGGTTGTCGATATCCTCGTACTTCTCGTAGCGGCGGTCCCGCTGGAGCAGGCCGAAGCCGCGCGGGTTCTCGTCGGCGAGCACCGCCAGGCGCAGCTCGCTGGGGTTGACCAGGGGGCGCCACAGCACGTCGCCATTGCTGCGCCACATGGACAGCCCGCCTGAATTGTGGACCTGCGGCCGGTGGTCGTCGACTCCCAGCCGGTCGTTCTCGCCGAACGCGTACATGCTGGTGAGCGGGGCGATGCCGACCTGCTCGACGGCGCTGCGAAAGAACAGGTTGGCGTCGACGTCGATGCGCGTGTGCTCGCGGGTCGCCACGTCGAAACGGTAGGCGCCGCACACACTGGGACTGTCGAGCAGCGCGAAGACGGTGAGCGGATCGTGGGCCTGGCGCGGCCGCTGGATCCAGAACTCGCGGAACGCCGGGATCTCCTCCGGGCGCGGGTTGCCGGTGTTCAGCGCCAGGCCGCGGGCCGAGGGCCCGTAGGTGGTGCCGCGGCCGATGGCGCGGAAATAGCTGGCGCCGAGGAACACCAGGAGCTGGTCGAGCACCCCCGGGGCGTTGAGCGGGTAGTGCACCCGAAAGCCGGCGAAGCCCAGGATCTCGGCAAGGCTCGCCGGCGGCTCGAGTTCGCCGAACTCGAACATCGCGGGCGTGGGCTTCACCTCCCGCGCCAAGCCCTCCTCGACGATGTTGATGCGCACCAGGCTGCGGTAGGCCCCGCCGGGAGGGATGAACTGGAGCCGGTAGGAATCCCAGTCGCCCCACAGCGCCTGCTCGGGGCTGAAGCGGATGCTGCGCCACTGCTCGGCACTCAGGCCGGCGAACCAGTCGGCGGCGCGCGGCTGCTCCTCGTAGGCGGCAGCGGCCTTCTGCCGGGCCCGCTCGACGAGCCGCTCGAAGGAGAAGGGCTGCCCGTCCTGCGGCTGCGCCTGGCCGTTCTGCGGCTGTCCCTGGGCCGGGGCCGGGGGCGGCGTCTGCGCGAGGGCGGCGCGGAACGGCGTGGCGAGCAGGCCCGGCAGGGAGGCGCTGAACGCGAGCAGGGCGCCACCACGCGCCAGGCCGCGCCGAGAAAGACGAAGCTTCGATTCCGTCACGGTTGACGACCGATACCGCATGTCATCGCTGCTGCTCCTTGTGCTGCCGCGACGATCCTGTTGCTGGAGGGGAAGGGCAGGGTGCCTCGAGGGCTCCTCCGCCGCGGGCATGATATACATGTTTCCACGACGCAGACGACAGGAGATGGAGCGGGATCCGGCGCAAGACGCCTGGGTTCGCGCGCATGACTGGCGCGCCCGTGCGGCGGGCGCACGACTTGGCCCGGCGAATGCTGCTCACCCCCGGCTCTCCCCGGTTCTCGCCCCTTTATTAACCGACGCGCGCACGTCGGGGTTCCTTCCCCGGCCCCTCCGCAAGGCTTAGGCAGGCCGCTCCCGGGTGTGCCGGATGCCTTCAGAACCTGCAGCGGCCGGTGGCCTGGAAGACCCCGGGACCGCCGGGCCGCAGCGCGTCGAGCAGGGCCCGGGTGGTCGCGGGGTCGATGCAGCGGATCGTGAAGCGCGGCTTGCCCTCGTCCGCGAAGGTGATGGCCAGGCGATGCTCGAAGCCGCTCTCCTTCTCCACCCGGACGGAGGAGATGCGCTCGCGGTCGAGCAGCAGGTGGGAGGTGCCCGGTGTGCCGGCCTCGAGCGCCTGCTCGAGGAGCAGCGGATCGGCGGCCCCGGCGGGCCCGGGCCATGCCGCCACCAGCAGGCCCGAAAGCAGCAGTCGTGCCCGCATCGACGGGCTTCTCGGCTGGCCGCGCTCTTGCCGCGGGCCATCCCCGGCGGAGGCTAGCCCCGCGCGTCCCGCACTTGTCGCTGGGGTGTCCATGTGCTCACCTGCCCGCCGCTCGCTTCAAGGGGAGGATCAAGGGCATGAAGCTACTGCGCTTTGGTGACGTCGGGAACGAGAAGCCCGGCATGCTCGACGCCGACGGCAAGCTCAGGGACCTGTCGGGGGTCGTCGGCGACATCGACGGCAGCACCATCACGCCCGAGGGGCTGGCCAGCCTCGCGAAGGTCGACCCGGCGTCGCTGCCGGTGGTGGACGGCTCGCCGCGTCTCGGGCCCTGCGTCGGCCGGATCGGCAAGTTCATCTGCATCGGGCTCAACTACTCCGACCACGCCGCCGAGAGCGGCATGGACGTGCCGCCCGAGCCGGTGGTGTTCCTCAAGGCCACCAGCGCCATCTGCGGCCCCAACGACGACGTCCGCATCCCGCGCGGCTCCGAGAAGACCGACTGGGAGGTCGAGCTCGGCGTGGTCATCGGCAAGACCGCCAAATATGTCGACGACAAGGACGCGCTCGACCACGTCGCCGGCTACTGCGTGATCAACGACGTCTCGGAGCGCGAGTACCAGCTCCAGCGCAGCGGCACCTGGACCAAGGGCAAGAGCTGCGACACGTTCGGCCCGGTGGGTCCGTGGCTGGTGACGAAGGACGAGGTCGCCGACCCGCAGGATCTCCACATGTGGCTCGAGGTCGACGGCAAGCGCTACCAGGACGGCACCACCAAGACCATGGTCTATAACGTGCCGTTCCTCGTGAGCTATCTCTCGCAGTTCTTCACGCTCCATCCGGGCGACGTGATCTCGACGGGCACACCCCCGGGCGTGGGCTCCGGCATCAAGCCGAACCCCGTGTTCCTCAAGGCCGGCCAGACGGTGCGCCTGGGCATCGCCGGCCTCGGCGAGCAGACCCAGAAGATGGTCCAGGACTGACCTTGCGGGCGGCGCCGGCCGCCGCCCTCTAGCCGTTCCAGGCGTAGGCGACCTCGTGCAGATGGGCACCGCCCACCACGCAGGTCGCCTCGCCGACCAGCCGGCCGCCGAGCTTCTCGTAGAAGCCGCGGGCCGGATTCTCGGCCAGCACCCAGATCAGCATGTCGCCGTGGCCGCTGCGGGCCAGCTCGTAGTGGATCGCGTCGAGCAGCGCCCGGCCGATTCCGCAGCGCTGGAACTGGCGCAGCACGTAGAGCACGTGCAGCTCGCCGGAAAAGCCGCTGAACGACCGGCAGGCGCCGCCGCTGGCGAGCCCCACGATCTGCTTGCCCCACACCGCCAGGAAAGCCGAGCCGCCACGCTCGAGCGTGCGTCGCCACTGGCGCTCGTGGGCGGTGTAGGAGAGGCCCTCGAGATAGGGTGCGGGAATCAGTTTGGCGTAGGTCTCGCGCCAGCTGTCGACCTGCACCTGGGCGAGCGCCGGAGCGTCGACCGGGCGGGCCCGGCGGATCGTCAGCTCCGTGCGGAGTCCGAGACCCCGCTCCAGGGCCGTTAGCGCATGGCGTCGGGTCATCGTCCCGCCTCTCCCTGTCGTTGCCGGTTAAGGACCTCCCGCCGGACCGGCGGTCATGACGTGCTGGCCAAAAAGGCCACTGGGAACGAGCCCAATAGCTGGTCCGCCGCCAGATCGCCGGCCCCGTGCCGGCGGCCGGTGAGGATGTCGTGCCAGCCTTCATGCCCGGCGAGCTCGGCCGGCAGCACCAGCCGGGTACCCTGCCAGACCGAGGCGGGAGGCTGCGGCCGCTGCTCGTCGCCCAGCAGCCCGAACGCCAGCCGCGGCACGACCACGATCGCCGCGGGGCCTTCCGTGTCGCTGCGGGCGAACGCCAGCAGATGCGCCGCGTGCGGACCCTCGACAGCCAGCGGCAGGTAGGAACCTCCACTCAGCACCGCCGGCCACTGCCGCCGCCACGCCAGGACCTTTGCAATCAGTCCCAGCTTGAGCCTCCCGTCGTGCCACCGCGGGAGGCTGTCCGTGAGAGGCTCCTTCGCCCGGAGCACCGCGGCACGCGCCGCGAAGTCGACGGGCCGGCGATTGTCCGGATCGACGAGGCTGAGGTCCCAACACTCGGTACCCTGGTAGATGTCGGGCACGCCGGGCACGGTGAGCTTGAGAAGGGTCTGGGCAAGGCTGTTGACGGCGGCGGCGGGCGCGATGCGCCGGACGAAGGTGTCGACCTCGTCCAGAAACGGGCCGCTGCGTGCGGGATCGAGTGCCGCTCGCACGAAGCCCTCGACGGCCGTCTCGTAGGCCTCGCAGGGGGCGGTCCACGAGGTGCGCTGCTTGGCTTCGCGAAGCGCCTTGCGCATATAGGCGGCCAGCCGGCCGGCAAGATCGGCGGGATCTGCAGAATCCAGCGGCCAGATGCCGACCAGCGACTGATAGAAGAGATATTCGGCGTTGCGCTCGGGTGCGGCGCCGTCCGGCAGGCTGGCGCGCAGCGGCGCGTTGCGCTCGGCCCAGCGCATCGCCGTGCCGGTCCACAGATCCACTGCCTCGCTCAACACCGCCAGCCGGGCGCGCACGTCCTCGCCGCGCTTGGTATCGTGGGTGGCGCTCGCCAGCAGACCCAGCGGCGCATGGGCCTGGCGCCGCGCATTGGCCGCGTGGAAGGCGGCCGTGTCGATCGACGGGTGGGCCGGTGCGCCGCCGACCTCGCTGGCGGCCGCGAGCCGGTGCCAGCGATAGAACGCGGTGTCCTCCAGCGCCTTGGCCATCAAGGGGCCGCTGAGCTGCTGGAAGCGGATGGCGAGGCGCCGATGCTCCGGCTGGTGCCCCTCGAGCAGGCGCGCGAGCACGTCGATGGCAGTGGCATCCTCGAGGCTCGTCGCCGCGCGGGCGGTCTCGGCGACAGAGGCGAGCAACGCCTTGTCGGCGTCCGAGGCGCCCCGCGCATCCACGTAGGTACGGTAGACGGGGAAGGCCACGAGCAGATCCGTCAGCGCGTGGCGGAGCAAGGGAGACGGCAGGTCCCGGCCGACCTTGTCATCGGCCAGAAGCTCGGCGGCGCGACGCGTCAGCGCTTCCAGCTCGCCCGCGAACAGCCGCTCCAGCACCAGCCGCTTGGCATTGGCCACGATCTCCTCGAAGCCCGCCTCGACGCCGGTGAAGACACGGCAGGCAGCCGCCAGCCGGGCGAGGCCGCCCGAATCGAGAAAGACGCCCAGCGCCTCGTTGAGATAGTCGTAGCCGGTCGTCCCGGCGACCGGCCACGAGGCGGGCAGCTCCTCGCCCGGCTCGAGGATCTTCTCGACCAGGAGCCAGAAGGGCTGGTCCGTGCCTGCAGCCTCGCGGCACGCCGCCTGCAGGCGCTCAAGATACTCGCCGGGATCGCCCAGCCCGTCGACATGGTCGAGCCTGAGCCCGTCCAGGCGGCCCTCGCGGATCAGCCGCAGGACCAGCGGATGGCAGGCCTCGAAGACGGCGGGGTCCTCGATCCGCAGTCCGATCAGCTCGTTGATGTCGAAGAAGCGGCGGTAGTTCAGCGCGTAGCCCGCCATGCGCCAGTGGGCGAGGCGGTAGTGCTGGAGCTCGAGGATCGGGTGCAGCCGGCCCGGCGCCGAGGCGTCGTCCAGGGCACGCTGCACCTCCTCGGCCGCCCCCCGCTCGAGGAGCGCGGGCAGGGCTGGGTCGATTTTCTCGAGCGTGGCCGTGGCGATGGGAAAACGCTGCTCGTGGTAGCGAAGCTCGACCGTGCCGCTGTGTTCCGCGAGGTGCAGCCGCAGCTCGCCCTTCTCGAGGATCGAGCCATAGGGCTCGCCCAGCACCGGCAGAAGGACCCGGCCGCCGCGCGGTCCCGGATAGCGCTGCCAGTCGATGTCGAAATGGCCGGCAAAGGGACTTTGCGGCCCTTGTGCGAGCACGCTCCACCACCAGCGGTTCTCGGGCGCTATGCCCATGTGGTTGGGGACGAAGTCGAGCAGCAGCCCGATCCCGTGCTCGCGCAGCCGGTCGGAGAGGACGAGGAACTCCTCCTCGCCGCCCAGCGCGGGGTCGAGCTCGGTGAGATCGGCGGCGTCGTAGCCGTGGGTCGAGCCGTTGCGGGCGGTGGTGATGGGCGAGGCGTAGAGGTGGCTGATGCCCAGCTCGGCCAGGTAGGGCACCAGCCCGGCCGCCTTGCGGAAGTCCATGCCCTCCCTGAACTGCAGGCGGTAGGTGGCGCGCGGGGTCGGGCTCACGTGCGACCGCTCCCGTCGTCGAGGAACCAGGCGATCGACCAGCCTTCCATGCGCCCGCCCTGGATGACCTCGTGGGTTCCTGAGGGCAGCTCGAAGAGGCAGTCGCCCATGGGACAGACCACTTTCTCGAGCGGCTCGGGGCCGAGATTGACGAGCAGCGAGAGGCGGCTGCCGTCGCCCAGCCGCCACGTCGCCGCCACCGCCTGCCGCTGCAGCGCCCGCGCCCAGCCGCAGTCGCCGGTGATGCCCTCGAGGCGGGGCATCAGCTCCTCGCGGCGCAGCTCCAGCAGCCGGCGCACCATCGCCAGGGTCTCCGCCTCCTCGTCGCCCTCGTGCTCGCTCCAGTCGAGGGTGGAGGCGCGGAAGGTCCCGAGGGCGTTGGGGTCGGGGATCCGCTCGCGCTGCCCGGGGTCGCTGAAGGCGGAGAACTGGGAGAACTCCCGGCGCCGTCCCTCGCGCACCATGTCGGCGAGCTCGCCCTCAAAGCCGGTGAAGAACAGGAACGGCCGCCGGCTGCCCCATTCCTCGCCCATGAAGAGCATCGGCACCGAGGGCACCAGCAGCAGCATCGCCAGCGCGACCCGGACATTGTGGGCGGGCGCCAGCGAGGCCAGCCGCTCGCCCAGGGCGCGGTTGCCGATCTGGTCGTGATTTTGGAGGAACGGCACGAAGGCCAGCGGCGGCAGCTCGGCGCTGGGCTCGCCGCGCGGCTCGCCATCCCGCGGGGCGAACGGCTCGCCCTGATAGACGAAGCCCTCGGCGAGCGCCCGCGCCAGCCGCTTGGCCGGCTGGCCGAACGCCCCGTAATAGCCTTCCTGCTCGCCCGTCAGCAAGACGTGCACGCAGTGGTGCCAGTCGTCGTTCCACTGCGCATCGTAGTGCGGCGCACGACCGGCGCGGTCGCGCACCAGGCGGCGCGCCTCGTTGTGCTCGTTCTCCAGCACCAGGTGGACGTGCCGGTCTTCCCCCAGCCGCTCGCGCACCGTGCTCGCGAGCTCCTCCAGGAGGTGCGGCTCGTCCTCGTCGGTGATGGCGTGCACGGCGTCGAGGCGCAGCCCGTCGAAACGGTATTCCTCCAGCCAGTAGAGCGCGTTGTCGATGGCGAAGTCGCGGACGGGGCGCTGGCGGTAGTCGATGGCCGGGCCCCAGGGCGTCGGGCGGTCGTCGCGGAAGAAGCGGCCGGCATAGAGGGAGAGATAGTTCCCGTCCGGTCCGAAGTGATTGTAGATCACGTCGAGCAGGACCATCAGGCCCGCCTCGTGGGCCGCATCGACCAGTGCCTTGAGATCCTCGGGACGGCCATAGGCGTGGTGCGGCGCGTAGGGCAGCACCCCGTCATAGCCCCAGCCGCGCTCGCCCGGGAAGGCGCCCACCGGCATCAGCTCGATCGCCGTCACCCCGAGCTCGGCCAGGAAGGGCAGCCGCGCGCGGGCGGCGGCGAAGGTGCCTTCCGGCGTGAAGGTGCCCACATGGAGCTCGTAGATCACCGCCTCGTGCCAGGGGCGGCCGCGCCATCCGGGATGGCGCCACTGCCAGGCCTGCGGGTCGATCACCTCGCTGGGCCCGTGCACGCCGCGGGGCTGGAAGCGGGAGGCGGGATCGGGCACCGCGGTGCCGTCGGGGAGGCGGAAGCGGTAGAGGCTGCCGGCGGCGGCCTCGGCGCTCGAATGTTCGTGCCAACCATCGCCTGCGGGGGTCATGGGCGTTGCCGAGAGAGGCTCGCCCGAGCGCGGATCGACAAGCTCGAGCGCCACCGTCTCGACATCGGGCGCCCACAGCCCGAAATGCACGCCGCCCTCGCCGGGCAGCGCGCCGAAGGATGTCGCGTCGGCGCGCCGCCTCATGAGGATATCACCCCCGGCACCCGGGAATGGAAGGGACGATCTGGCGCCGTCCATGGCATGTAAGGGCCCCCGCTCGCGTTCGGGACGGCGCCCGCTCGGCCCTCCCGCACCGAGGACAACGGGCGCCGCAGGCGGGGGGTTCCGTCAGGGTTGGAGGCGGGCATCGGCCCAGCCGCCGGTGCGGCTGCTTTCCAGCGCGGCCTCGACCAGCGCCAGCCCGCGCGCGCCGTCGGCGGCGGTCGGGAAGTCCAGTGCCACCGGGTCGCCGGGCTCGCCGGTGCGCCGTGCGATCATCGCCTCGGCGGCATCGCGGTAGAGGGTGGCGAAGGCCTCCTGATAGCCCTCGGGATGGCCGATCTCGACCCTGGCGGCGCGCTCGGCGGCGGGAGCCAGGGCGCCGTGCAGGCGGCGCGTGAGG
This sequence comes from Marinimicrococcus flavescens, assembly GCA_029211145.1. GTDB lineage: Bacteria > Pseudomonadota > Alphaproteobacteria > Geminicoccales > Geminicoccaceae > Marinimicrococcus > Marinimicrococcus flavescens. The sequence continues at coordinate 73,400 of JARGEQ010000008.1, read as the reverse complement.
ATCTGCTCGAAACCGCCCAGGCGGCGGTGGCGCAGCTCGTTGGGCCGTTCCTGGTGCCATTCGAGGCCGCCCTTCTCGCCGAACAGGCGGAAGGCCAGGCCATGCTCGCCGCCCGCCGCGGCGTTGGTCACCCACATCGCGCCGCGCGCCCCGCCCGACCAGCGCATCAGCAGGCAGGCGCTGTCGTCCGCCTGCCGGCCCGGCACGCTGGCCCACAGCTCCGCCATGACCGCCTCGACCTCCCGGCCGCTGACGAAGGCGCCCAGATGGTGCGCGTGGGTGCCGATGTCGCCCAGCACCAGCGAGGGGCCGCAGCGCGCCGGATCGAAGCGCCAGTCGTTTGCCTTGGCACCGGCTTCCACGAGCGTGGCGTTGTGGCCCTGCACATAGACGAGCTGGATCTGGCGCACCTCGCCGATCTCGCCCGAGGCCACCATGGCGCGGGCCTGCCGGACCATCGGGTAGGCGCTGTAATTGTAGGTCAGGCAGAAGACCAGGCCGCTCTCCTCGACCTTGCGGACCAGCCTCAAAGCGTCGTCGAGAGAGGTTGCCAGCGGCTTGTCGCAGATCACGTCGAGGCCGGCTTCCAGCGCCATCATGGCCTCGGGGAAATGCCGGGCGTTGGGCGTCATCACCGCCACTGCGTCGATACCGTCGCCGCGCGCCCGCTCGGCCCGGATCATCGCCTCGATACTGCCATAGGCGCGGTCGGCGGCGAGGCCGATGCTGCGGCCGGCAGCGACGCTGCGGGCGGGATCGGAGGACAGCACGCCGGCGCTGATCTCGAAAAGGTCGTCCAGGCGGGCGGCGGTGCGGTGCACCGGGCCGATGAAGCCGCTGCCGCCGCCCACCAGCCCGAGGCGCAGCCTGCGCCCCAGCTTCTCCAGTGCGATGTTCATGCCCCGCCTCCCGACGATCGCGTGCCGCCGGCAGGTATCGTCGCCGAAACGTCATCATCCTGTCGAGAGCCTGCCGAGAACGCCCTCTAGCAAGCGGACCGGGCCCGGATGCGGCGCGGGCCGTCTTGCGGAGAACCCGATGACCCTGATCGCGCAGGTCAACGAGCTCGAGCTTCGCTGGGCCCAGGAGGCCCGTGAGCTGGCTGCGGCCCAGGCGCTCCGGTACCAGGTCTTCTACGAGGAGATGGGGGCCGTTCCCGATGCCGGCGCCCGGCTCGAGCGGCGCGACCGCGACGCGTTCGATGCGATCGCCCGCCACCTGATCGTGGTCGACCGCAGCCGCTCGACCGGCGGCACGCCTGCCGTCGTGGGCTGCTACCGGCTGCTGCGCGAGAGCGTGGCGCGCCGCCATGGCGGGTTCTACACGGCAACCGAGTTCGACCTCGGCGGCCTTTCCAGCGAGGCGGGCGAGGTCCTGGAGCTCGGCCGCTCCTGTGTGCATGCCGATTATCGCGGCGGGGCGGTCATGCAGCTTTTGTGGCGCGGCATCGCCGAGTACCAGGCGCGCCACCGCTTCGGGCTGATGATCGGCTGCGCCAGCCTGCCCGGCCGCGACGTGGCGCGGGTCGCCCGGCAGGTCCGCTACCTGCACGAGCGGCACCTGGCGCCGCTGGGCCTGCGGCCCTGTGCGCGCAGCAGCCGGCGGGTCGCGCACGAGCCGTTCGCCGCCGCGGCCTACGATCCGAGCGTCGCCTTCCGCCGGCTACCGCCGCTCATGAAGGGCTATTTGCGGCTGGGCGCCATGATCGGCGAGGGCGCGGTCCTCGACGAGCAGTTCAACACCATCGATCTGTGCATCGTGCTGCCCACCGACCGCATCGAGGCACGCTACAGGCGGCACTACGCCGTCCAGCCGGCCCGGGAGCCGGCTTTCGCGTGAGCGCCTCGGGCTCTGTTACCCTGCGCGGGGTGGTGCGCGCCGTCGGCATTCTCGCGATGACGGCGCTCCTGGTCGCGCTCCGCCTGGTCCTGCTGCCCTTCGGCAGGTCGGCGAGCATTCTCCTGCGGCGCCTGTGGTGCCGGGGCTGCTGCCGGCTGCTGGGCATCGAGCTGGCGGTAACCGGCCGCTCGTTCGACGCTGCACCCACGCTGCTCGTCGCCAACCATGCAGGCTATGTCGACATCCTGGCGCTGGGCGCGGTGCTCGACGGGACCTTCATCGCCAAGGCCGAGGTCGCCCGCTGGCCCGTCCTTGGCCTGCTCGCCCGGCAGTGCGGCACGCTCTTCATCCGTCGCGACCGCCGCCATGCGCTTCTCCAGCGCAACGAGCTGGCGGCGCGCATGCGTCGCGGCGAGAGCTTCGTGCTGTTCGCCGAGGGCACCAGCAGCTCGGGGCGCACCGTGCAGCGCTTCAAGAGCTCGCTGCTCTCGGTGCTCGAGCCCTGGGTGCTCGACCGCCCGGTGGCGGTCCAGTCGGCGGCGATCGCCTATCGGCAGCGCGGCGCGGCGGCGTCGGGCGATGCCCACGAGGAGCGCTACGCCTGGTGGGGCGACGCGACTTTGCTGCCGCATCTGTGGCGCATCCTGTGCCTGCCGGGCATGCGGGTGGAGCTGCGGCTGGGCGAGCCGGTGCTCTCATGGGACGTGCGTGACCGCAAGCAGCTCGCCGCGCGCCTCGAGGACGAGGTGCGCCACAATCTTCTGACGGCGGGGGAAGAAGCGCCGGCGCGGCGGCGCGCCATGGCGTTCGGCAGCTAGCAGGCCCAAGGAAAAAAATCAGGAGGCTCGAGAGCCTCCCTCAGATCGGACCTGCGTGTGTGGGCTTGTGCCTCGTTATGCAGACTTGTGTAGCCAGCGGATCGCGGTTCGCCTACCCCCGAAAACCGCGAAAGTCAGGCCTTCCTCTCCACTATCAGTTTCTTGATCTCGCCGATCGCCTTGGCAGGGTTGAGGCCCTTGGGGCAGGTGTTGGTGCAGTTCATGATGGTGTGGCAGCGATAGAGCTTGAAGGGATCCTCCAGCTCGTCGAGCCGCTCGCCGGTGGCCTCGTCGCGGCTGTCGGCGATCCACCGGTAGGCCTGGAGCAGGGCCGCCGGGCCCAGATACTTGTCGCTGTTCCACCAGTAGGACGGACAGGCGGTCGAGCAGCAGGCGCACAAGATGCACTCATAGAGCCCGTCGAGCTTGCCGCGCTCCTCGACCGACTGGTCGAACTCCTTCTCGGGCACCGTGGTATAGGTCTGCAGCCAGGGCTCGATGCTCTCGTACTGCGCCCAGAACTGCGTGAAGTCGGTCACCAGGTCCTTGACCACCGCCATGTGCGGCAGGGGATAGATCGAAACCGCCCCGTCGACGTCCTCGATGGCCCGGGTGCAGGCCAGCGTGTTGTGGCCGTCGATGTTCATGGCGCAGCTGCCGCAGATGCCTTCGCGGCAGGAGCGGCGGAAGGTCAGGGTGGAATCCACCTCCGACTTGATCTTGATCAGCGCGTCCAGGACCATCGGGCCGCAATCGGCGAGATCGATCTCGAACGTGTCGACCCTCGGGTTGCCGCCGTCTTCCGGCTCGTACCGGTAGATGCGGAACTCCTTGACGTTCTTGGCACCCGCCTTGGCAGGGTGCTTCCTGCCCGGCTGCACCCTGGAGTTCTTGGGCAAAGCGAACTCGGCCATCCTGCGTCCTCTTGCGAACCGTTCCGTTGCGTCCGTCGACCGCCGGCGGGGTCTTAGTAGACCCGCTTGCTGGGCGGCACCGGCTCGATATCGTTGGACAGCGTCCAGGTGTGCACGGGCCGGTTCTCGATGTGCGGCTGGTGCTGCGAATCGACCGTGCAGAGCGTGTGCTTCATCCAGTTCTCGTCGTCACGCTCCGGGAAATCCTCGCGCGCGTGGGCGCCGCGGCTCTCGGTGCGGTAGCCGGCGGAGAACATGGTGGCGACCGCCTGCAGCATCAGGTTCTGCAGCTCCAGCGCCTCGACCAGGTCGCTGTTCCACACCCGCGAGCTGTCCGCGACCTTGATGTCGGAGAGGGTCTTGGCCACCTCGCCCAGCTTCTCGAAGCCTTCCTCGAGATGCGGGCCGTCGCGGAACACCGCGGCGTAGCGCTGCATGGTGCGCTGCATGTCGAGGCGGATCTCGCCGGTCGAGCGGCTGCCGCCGCCGGCGTTGAGGAGCCGGTCGACCCGGGCGATCGCCTGCTCGCCGGCAGAGGCGGGCAGCGTCTTGTGGGGGGCGCCGGAGGTAACCGTCTCGGCGGCGCGGTGCGCTGCGGCGCGGCCGAACACCACGAGGTCGATGAGGGAGTTGCCGCCCAGCCGGTTGGCGCCGTGAACCGACGGCGAGGCCGCCTCGCCGACCGCCATGAGGCCCGGCACCACCGCGTCGGGGTTGCCGTCGCGGGGGACCACCACCTCGGTGTGGTGGTTGGTGGGGATGCCGCCCATGTTGTAGTGGCAGGTCGGGACCACCGGGATCGGCTGCTTGGTGACGTCGACGCCGGCGAAGATCTTGGCAGTCTCGGAGATCCCGGGCAGCCGCTCGTGCAGCAGCTTGGGGTCGAGATGCTCGAGATGCAGCTCGATATAGTTCTTCTCGGCGCCGCAGCCGCGGCCCTCGTTGATCTCGATTGTCATCGCCCGCGAGACCACGTCGCGCGAGGCGAGGTCCTTGGCCGTGGGGGCATAGCGCTCCATGAAGCGCTCGCCCTCGGCGTTGGTGAGATAACCGCCCTCGCCGCGCGAGCCCTCGGTGATCAGGCAGCCGGCCCCGTAGATGCCCGTGGGGTGGAACTGCACGAACTCCATGTCCTGGAGCGGCAGGCCGGCCCTGAGGACCATCGCGTTGCCGTCGCCGGTGCAGGTGTGCGCCGAGGTGGCCGAGAAATAGACGCGGCCGTAGCCGCCGGTGGCCAGGCAGGTCTGGTGGGCGCGGAAGCGGTGGATCGAGCCGTCCTCGATGCACATCGCCATCACGCCGACGCACGCACCCTCCTCGTCCATGATCAGGTCGAGGGCGAAATACTCGTTGAAGAACACGACCTTGTTCTTGAGCGCCTGCTGGAACAGGGTGTGCAGCATGACGTGGCCGGTGCGGTCGGCGGCAGCGCAGGTCCGGTAGGCTTGGCTCTTGCCGAAATTGACCGACTGGCCGCCGAAGGCGCGCTGGTAGATCTTGCCCTGGGGCGTGCGCGAGAACGGCATGCCGTAATGCTCGAGCTCGTAGACCGCCGCCGGAGCGTTCCGGGTCATGTACTCGATGGCATCCTGGTCGCCCAGCCAGTCCGACCCCTTGACGGTGTCGTACATGTGGAAGCGCCAGTCGTCCTCGTTCATGTTGCCGAGCGCGGCATTGATGCCGCCCTGGGCCGCCACGGTGTGCGAGCGGGTGGGGTAGACCTTGCTGATGCAGGCCACCTTGAGCCCGGCCTCGACCATGCCGACCGCGGCCCGCAGGCCCGACCCGCCGGCCCCGACGACGACGCAGTCGTAATAGTGATCGGTAATCGGATAAGCCTGCGTCATCTAACTCAGCTCCCCAGCGAAACCTTGACGATCGCCACCAGGCAGGCGGCGGCGAGCGCGACCACAGCGAGCTTGAGCGCCACCAGCGAGCCGATCCGCACACCCTCGTGGTGCACATAGTCCTCGATGATGACCTGGATCCCCAGCTTGGCGTGCCAGAATGCCGCCACCACGAGAAGAACCATCATCGTCGCGTTGAACGGGCCGGCGAGCCACGCGCGCACGTCCAGGTAGGAGGCGCCCGAGAGGGATACGGCCGACAGCACGAACCAGATGACCAGCAGGACGAGGCCGATCGAGGTCAGCCGCTGCATCTTCCAGTGGCCGACACCCTCGCGGGCCGACCCCCGCGCCTTGACGCGGCCGATAGCGGAGCGCGTTGCCATGGTTGTCTCCTCAGCCGGCGATCAGGATGGCGAGCCAGACGAGCACCGTCAGCACCGCCGCCGCGGCCACGGTCACGATGCCGGTCTGGTGGGCGACATGCTTGTCGTAGCCGTAGCCCATGTCCCAGGCGAGGTGCCGGATGCCGTTGCACAGGTGGAAGAACAGCAGGAAGGTGAAGCCGAACAGGATCAGGCCGCCCAGGAAATTGTCCATCACCGCCTGGACGTTCTGGAAGCTCTCCGGCCCGCTGGCCAGCGCCACCAGCCACCAGGTCAGCAGCAGCAGGCCGACCGCAAGGGCGGCGCCGGTGACCCGGTGCGCGATGGACAAGGCCATCGTGAAATACCAGCGATAGATCTGGAGATGCGGTGAGAGGGGTCGGCCCGAACCCGCCATGCGTCACGTCCCTCTAGCCTGGCCGTCAGCACCGGCCCGTCGATGTTGCACATGCGAGATAGAGCAAAACCCCGCGAAAGCCTAGTGGGCAGGCGGCGGGGAGGGTTGCTTCAGGCGATGCAGCTGCGCGCCGGAAGCAGGGCCCAATAGTCGAAGTCGAGCAGCACCTCGGGCAGATGGCCGCCCTCGGGCCGGTGAAGCGGGAAGTCGGCGCACGGCCGGTTGCGGGTCGCCACCAGGCGCAGGCGCAGCGCGCCGACGTCACGGCGGCCGGAGAACTCGGCGCGCTCCAGCACTTCCGACCAGGCGTGGATCGTGTCGCCGGCGAGGCAGGGATTGACGTGGCTGCCGCCGTTGATCGCCAGGATGCGCAGCACGTTGCCGAGGCCGTTGAAGGAGAGGGCGCGGGCGATGGACAGCACCACGCCGCCATAGACGATGCAGGCGCCGCGCGGGCCGGCCCGCTCGACATGGTCGTTGAAATGGACCCGGGCGGTGTTCTGGTAGAGCCGGGTGGCGAGCCGGTGCTCGCTCTCCATCACCCCCATGCCGTCCACATGGTCGATCCGCTCGCCCACCGCGTAGTCCTCGAAGAAATGCGGCGAGCCGGTGTCGGCGGGGCGGATGTTGCGCGGCCGCAGCTCGGCCGGGACCACCAGCCGGTCGGCCGGCACGGCGGCGGGAAGCTCCGGCACCACCGGATCCGGCGCCGGGCTCGCGGGGTCGCGCTTGTTCACCAGCACCCAGCGGACGAAGTCGACCACCGGCGTGCCGTCGATCTTGCGACCCTCGGTGCGGACCCAGACGATGCCGGTCTTTGCGGAGGAGGTCTCCTTGAGGCCGATCACCCGCGAGGAGGCCTCGAGCGTGTCGCCGGGATAGACCGGCGCCAGGAAGCGGCCGTCGGCATAGCCGAGATTGGCCACCGCATTGAGCGACACGTCGGGCACGCTCTTGCCGAAGACGATGTGGAAGGCCAGCAGGTCGTCGAGCGGCAGGGCCGGCAGGCCGTTGGCCCGCGCGAAGGGGGCGCTGCAATGCTGCAGGAAGCGCGAGCCGGTGAGCGCCAGATAGAGGGCGGTATCCCCCTCGCTCACGGTGCGCGGCGTGGCGTGGCGCAGCGTCTCGCCGACCGCATAGTCCTCGAAAAAGCGTCCGGCGCCGGCCTTGCCCATCGTCCCGTCTCCGCCCTTCAGGCCTGCATCGCTGCAATCGTCTCGGACAGCGCCACCAGCCGCTGCGCCTCGGCCACATGGAGATTCTCCACGAGCCTGCCGTCGAGCAGCACGACCCCCTTGCCCTCGGCCTGCGCCGCCTCGAAGGCAAGGATGATCTGCCGCGCCTGGGCGATCTCCTCCTCGCTCGGGCCGAAGACGGCATTGGCCGCGTCGAGCTGCTTGGGGTGGATCAGCGTCTTGCCGTCGAAGCCCAGCTCGCGGCCCTGCCGGCAGCTCGCTTCCAGACCCTCCGTGTCGCCCAGGTCGAGATGGACGCCGTCGAGGATCGAGATGCCGGCGGCGCGCGCCGCCAGCAGGCAGGTGCCCAGCGAGACCATCATCGGCAGGCGCTGCGCGGTGTGCAGGGCAGTCAGGTCCTTGGTGAGATCGGAGGTGCCCATCACCAGGCAGGCGACCCGCGGATGGTCGGCGATCTCCTCGGCACGGAGGATGCCGCGCGGCGTCTCCATCATGCACCAAAGGGCGAGCTCAGGGGGCGCGCCGGCACCGTCCAGCACCGAGGCGGCCCGGCGCACCATGTCGGCGCTTTCCACCTTGGGCAGCAGCACCGCGTCGGCCCCGGCACCGGCCATGGCCTGGAGGTCGGCATGGCCCCAGGGCGTGTCGAGACCGTTGACCCGCACCACCAGCTCGCGCCTGCCATAGGCTTCGCGCCCGGCCAGGGCCGCGCGGATCGTGTCGCGGCCGGTGGCCTTGGCGTCGGCCGCCACGGCATCCTCGAGGTCGAGGATCAGCGCGTCGGCGGGCAGGGTGCGGCCCTTCTCGAGGGCGCGCGGGTTGGAGCCCGGCATGTAAAGGGCACTGCGGCGGGGACGTACCGGCGACATGGCGATCTCCTCTCGGCAAGGGCTCCTATAGCCGAGCGGGGGCGTCCGCCGGAAGAGCCGCCGCGGCGATGGCGCCCGGGCGGTCCGGCCAGTCGCGGAGGAACGGGGCGAGGGCAGCAGCCGGCATCGGCCGGGCGATCAGGAAGCCCTGGATCTCGTTGCAGCCGCGTTCCTGCAGGAAGCGCAGCTGCGCCTCGGTCTCGACCCCCTCGGCGATGGTGGCGATGCCGAGCGCCCTGCCGAGGGCCAGCACCGCCTCGACGATGGTCTCGCCGCTGCCGCCCTTGCCGATCGGCTGGACGAAGGAGCGGTCGATCTTCATGCGGTCGAAGGGGAAGGCGTGGAGATAGGCGAGGGAGGAATAGCCGGTGCCGAAATCGTCCATGGCGATGGTGACGCCCATGGCCCGGAGACTCTCGAGCGTGGCCAGCACCGCTGCCGTGTCGCGCATCAGGACGCTCTCGGTAATCTCGAGCTCCAGCCGCCCTGCCGGCAGGCCGGTCTCCTCGAGCACCGCCGCCACCAGTGCCGGAACGTTGCCCGAGGCCACATGATCGGCCGAGAGGTTGACGGAGACCCGCAGCGGTTGCGGCCAGGCGGCGGCGGCGCGGCATCCGGCGCGCAGCACCCAGGCGCCCAGCGCCCCGGCGAGACCGGCTTCCTCGGCGAGCGGCACGAACACATCGGGCGGCACCGGCCCCAGCTTCTCGTGCTTCCAGCGCAACAGCGTCTCGCAGCCCACCAGCCGGCCGTTGGCGCTGTCGATCTGCGGCTGGAAGTGGGCCTCCAGCCCATCCCCGGCGAGGGCCTCGCGCAGCGCGTCCAGCATGTCGTGCCGGCGCCGCCGGCGCGCCTCGGCCCGCGGGTCGAAGAAGCGGATGGGATCGTCGACGCCTTCCGGTGCGAGCAGCGCCTCGGCGGCCCGGGCGAGGAGGTCGGCCGGCTGGCGGGTATCGCTCGGGAACAGCGCGATGCCGATGCGGACCAGCGCGGTCAGCTGCACGCCGGTGTTCGTGGCCATCGGCCGGTCCTCGATCGCGCTGCGCAGCGCCTCGGCGCGCTGCTCGGCTGATTCGGGCCCGGCGATTTTCGGGAGGATGACCACGAACTCGTCGCCTGCGAGGCGGCCCAGCGGCGTCTCCTCGCCGACACAGCTCGCGAGGCGGGCCGCCGTCTCCCGCAACATCTTGTCGCCCGCGGATTCGCCGTGGACGCTGTTGATGTCCCGCAGGCCGGCAATGTCGATCAGCAGCACGGCGAGGCTGGTCCCCTCCCGTGCCGCCTTCTCGACCTCCTGCGCGAGCATGGTCTTGAGCGCCGCCCGGTTAGGCAGGCCGGTGAGCTGGTCGTGCCGTGCCATGTGGCGGATTCGCGCCTCGGCGGCACGCTGCACGCGCAGGTCGCGCAATGCCACGACCTCGGCCGGCCCGTCGGGGAGCTCGAGGGGGCGTCCGAGGATCTCCACCGGGATTGTCTCGCCGGTGGGCCGCACGACCTCCCCTTCCACTGCCACGCCGCCGATCTGGGCGAGAAGGGCGGGGGGAAGGAACGTGTCGATCCGCCGCCCCAAAATCTCCGGCCGTGTCAGGCCGACGAGCCGTGCGAAGGAGGTGTTGGCATCGCGGATCACACCGTTCTCGTGGATGGCGAGGCCTTCGAGGGCCGCCTCGGCAAGGTGGCGCAGCCGCTGCGCCTCGTGCCGGTCGCGTTGCGCCAGATGACGGTCGATCCGCATGGCGGCCTGGCCTGCCAGCAGGGCCACCACGGCCACCGCGGTCACCGCCAGGGCCAGATGCGAAGGCAGGATCGCCGACTCCGGCGGGCTCAAAAGCGGCGTGTACTCGAGGCGCAGCGCCGCCATGCCGGTGAAGTGCAGGGAAAGGACCGCGAGGGTCAGCAGGACGCTCGAGATCGCGCGCCGCCCGGGCATCGCCGGCAGGCCGAAGGCGGCGGCACCGAACCCGGCGCCCAGGAGGGCGGACCACGCCACGAAGTTCCCGTCCCAGTGCTGGATGGCCGACACTTCCATGGCGGCCATGCCGGTGAAGTGCATGACGACGATGGCGAGCAGGAGCAGGGCGCCGCCGACCGCCCGGACGGGGGCGCGCGGCGAGATGGTCAGGCCGATCCCGAGCCCTGCGCCGTTGATCGCGATCAGCAGCGAGAACGCGGTGAGACCCGGGCGGTAGCTCGTCGGCAGGACCTGGTAGCCGAGCATCGCGACGAAATGGGTGGCCCAGAAGCCGAGGCCGGCGGTGGTGGCGGCGGCGGCGAGCCAGACCACCCGCTGATGCACGCGCACGGCAGCCGCCCGGGCCTGGAGCCCCATCGTCTGCCAGCTGGCGGCAAGGCATACGAGGGCGGCGACCACGACCAGCCAGTCGTCGTGATCGTTCGTGAGACAGGCGATGACGGCGTTCATCAGTTCGCTTCGACGAGGAGCAAGTGGGCGAGCAGCGAAGCTGGATATACTACTGGCGGTAGATGGCTAGCCAGTCATCTTCTGTGCACAGGTGATACCTTCAATCGACCCGGCCGGTGCTCGAGAGCAGCACCGCGAGCGGCCGCGTGGCGGGGAACTCGGCGCAGACGATCATCACCATCACGGTGATCGGCACGCACAGGAACATGCCGGCCACGCCCCACAGGCTGCCCCACAGCGCCAGCGAGACGATCATCACCATGGGACTGAGGTTGAGCGAGCTGCCCATGAGCCGAGGCTCGAGAAGATTGCCCAGGACGAACTGCACCGAGCCCAGTCCCGCCAGAACGATCAGTACCGGCCCGGCGTCGGCGAACTGCAGCAGGGTGAGGAGGGTGGGCAGGAGGACCGCGAAGATCGAGCCGATCGTGGGGATGAAGTTGAGCAGGAAGACGATGAGCGCCCAGAACTCGGCGAAGGTCACGCCGACCGGCTTGAGGACCGCCCAGGAGAGGGCTGCGGTGGCCACGCTCAAGAGCGTCTTGATCCACAGATAGCGGGCGATGCGGTCCTCGATGTCGGACAGCACCCGGCGCACCTCGGCGGCCCGCCCGGGCTCGGGAAAGAGCGCGTCGATCTTGCGGTCGAAGCTCTCCTGCTCGAACAGCAGGAAAACCACGTAGAGCAGCACGAGGCCGATATTGCCGGCGAGGGTGCCCAGTGCCGAGGAGAGCCGGGCGACCAGCCCGCCGATGTCGATCCCCTCGAGCAGCCGGCTGGCCGGCGGTGCCGCGGTGATGTCGAAGCGCGCGCGCAAGGCCGCCAGCATCCGCTGCAGACTCTCCTCGTACGCGCCGGCCGCCTGCGAGACCTGGGCGACGTTGCTGGCGATCACGTCGATCGCGAGATAGAGCCCCAGCGCGATGGTCACGAGCGCCAGCACGAAGCGCGCCCAGCGGGGCGCTGTCTGGCCGCGGATCCGCACCCGGCGGTAGAGCCGGGCGATGGCGTTGACGAGCTGCCAGATCACGATCGCCAGGGCCAGTGGGATCAGCACCTCGCGGCCGGCCACGAGGATGCCGCCGAGCAGCACGACGATGACGAGCCACGAGGCTGCCAGCACGGGTTGGAGGCGCGACGTCACGGGGGTGGGGACTCGCCCTGGCCGACGGGAGAGCCGAAGCTAGCCACCGCTGCTGCGCGCGCCAAGCCCGGCGGCGTCAGATCCGGTTGAGCGGCACCTTGATGTAGGCCACGCCATTGTCCTCGGGCGGCGGCATGTCGCCGGCCCGCACGTTGATCTGGATCGAGGGGATCAGCAGCGTCGGCGTCGAGAGCGTGCTGTCGCGGGCGGTCCGCATGGCGACGAACGCGCTCTCGTCCCTGCCGCCGCCCACATGGATGTTGCGCTCGCGCTCCTCGGCCACGGTGGTCTCCCAGCGCGGCTCGCGGCCGCCCGGCTGGTAGTCGTGGCAGATGAAGAGACGGGTCTCGGGCGGCAGCGCCAGGATGCGCTGGATCGAGCGATAGAGCTGGCCGGCGTCGCCGCCGGGGAAGTCGGCCCGCGCTGTCCCGCCGTCCGGCATGAAGAGCGTGTCGCCGACGAAGGCGGCGTCCTCCATGACATAGGTGCAGCAGGCCGGGGTGTGGCCCGGCGTGTACATCACCCGCACCTCGAGGCGGCCGATGGCGAAGGTCTCGCCGTCGGCGAACAGGTGATCGAACTGGCTGCCGTCGGTGTTGAAGGTGCCCTCGAGGTTGAAGACGTCCTTGAAGATCTTCTGCACCTCGGTGATCCGCGCCCCGATGCCGATCCGTCCGCCCAGCCGCTTCTTCAGGTACTTGGCGGCGCTCAGATGGTCGGCATGGGCGTGCGTCTCGAGGATCCAGGCCACCTCGAGGCCGCGCGCCTCGACCGTCTCGATGATCCGGTCGGCCGAGTCGGTGCGGGTCCGCCCCGACGCCGCCTCGTAGTCCAGCACCGAGTCGATGATGGCGCACCGCCGCCCGTTCGGCTCGACGACCAGGTGCGAGACGGTGCCGGTCGCCCCGTCGAAGAACGATTCGACACTCAGTTGCATGACGAGCTCCTTTTCGCCGCTGTCTTGAGTTTACGTAAGGATCCTATATATTAGCAACATCGGATATAAAGTATCTAGGACGAGGGAGAACGAAGATGGCGGAACGCGGCGAGGGGACTCTGCGCGAGGTCGATCCGGCCACCTTGCGCGCATGGCTCGAGGCTGGCGAGGTCCGGCTGGTCGACGTGCGGGCACGGGACGAGTACCGCCGCGAGCGGATTGCGGGTGCCGTCAGCGTGCCGCCGGGCGAGCTCGAGGCGCGGCCGCAGACGGCACCGGCCGACCAGCGCCTCGTCCTCATGTGCAGCAGCGGCGCCCGCTCGCGGCAGGCGGGAGAGCGGCTGCTCGCCGCGGGTGCGGGCGAGCTCTGTCATCTGGCGGGCGGGCTGCAGGCCTGGAAGCGCGCCGGCCTGCCGGTGGAGGGCGACGCCGGCGCCCCTTTGCCGCTGATGCGCCAGGTGCAGATCGCTGCCGGCTCCCTGGCGCTGTCCGGCTTTCTCCTGGGGGTGCTGGTCTCGCCCTGGTGGCACGCCCTGAGCGGCTTTGTCGGCGCCGGCCTGCTGGTGGCGGGCATCACCGGCTTTTGCGGCATGGCGCGGCTCCTGGCAGTGATGCCGTGGAACCGCGCGTCGCGGCGCCAGGCGACGGCGTGAGGCTCAGCCTCCGGTGAAACGGCGGCCGAGACGGGCGCGCACCCGCCCCGCGAGCTGGCGGATGACGGCGAGATCCTCGCGCTGCAGCAGGAGGATCTCGCCGGCCCGAAAGCCGAAGCGGTGCCGGTAGACCAGGGTGATCGAGCTCGCCACCACGATCTGGGCCAGCAGGTAGGCGATCGCCGCGCCTTCGAGGCCCAGAGGCGGGATCAGCAGCCAGCATCCCAGCGAGGCCACGGCGCAGCCCAGCCCGTAGGCCCAGATCCCGACCCGGGCCAGGCCCTGCGCCGAGAGGCAGGGAAAGAGCATCACGTTGAAGCAGCCGAAGAGCGTGCCCAGCATGATGATGCGGAAGGGCAGGGTCTCGTCGGCATAGGCGCTGCCCAGCAGCAGCCACAAAAAGAGCGGCGCCACGAGCATCGCCGCCACCGCGACCAGCGCCATCACCGCGGTCACGAGGCGGGCGGTGCGGATCGCGTCCTGCGCCGATTCTCGGGGGTCGGCGGCACGCACCCCGTGGCTGAAGATGACCAGGCCCACCGCGCCGGCGACGTCGGCCAGCATCTCGCCCAGCCGCAGCACGCCGAAATAGACCCCCAGCGCCTCCTCGCCCATCATCGCCGAGACCAGCCAGATGCCGATCCGGCCCAAAAGGATCATCATCAGCACGCTGCCGGCGAAAACGGCGCCGTGCCGCAGCATCCGGCGGATCAGCGGCCAGTCGACCAGCGCTGCCGGCCGCAGGTCGCCGGCCAGCCGCCAGAGGAGGTAGAGGGCCGCCGTGGCGTGCGAGGCCAGCAGGAGCCACAAGGCCGCGGCGATGGTGAGGCCGTCGGCCAGCCACAGGCCCGCCGTGCCCGTCACCATGACGATGCGCGAGACCAGCTCGGAGCGGTTGTAGGCATCGAGCCGGCCGGCGCCCAAGAAGGCCCCCTGGCCGGTGCGCAGCAGCAGCATCGGCGCGGTGTTCAGCGCCCCCACCAGGATCAGCAGGCCGTAGCTCTCCTCGTAGTTGCCGACGCGCAGCATGAGCCAGCAGGCGAGCGTGCCGGCGCTGCCCAGCACCAGCCACATAAAGAGCATGTGGGTGGTGTAGTCGGCGCGGTTTTCCGGCTCGCGGCCGATGAAGAAGGCGGTCGACTGGCGCTGCCCCAGATCGAAGGCCACCGACAGCACCACCGCGGTCGCCATGACGTAGCCGTAGAACCCGAACTCGGCGACGCTCAGGGCGCGCGCCAGGATCATGAAGACCACGAGATTGGCGGCGCGCAGGATCAGCCGCGTTCCCAGCACCCAGAGCGATTCGACGAGGACGGTGAGCTTCACTTCCTGCTCCGGGAGGGCACCCGGAGGCGGGGCGGCCGGGCGCGACGATGGGGTTTGCGCGCCCGGCCAGCGCCTATTCTGCGAAAAACGGGTTAAGCGCTCGTAAGCGTGGCGGCAAGCTGGCGCTTAGAATGCCGTACCGTCATGCGCCTGCTCGAGCAAAATCCGCAGGCTCTGCTCGTCGACCGGCAGGGGATTGCCGGCGGCGGTCGGATCGGCGGCCGCCATCCGCGCGAGCCCGGCGAAATCCTGCCCCGGGACCCCGAGTGCTGCCAGGCTGTGCGGCACTGCCAGCGTGGCGCGCAGCTCGAGAAGCCAGTCGAGAAAGCCGCTGAAGCTCGCTTTGGGCAGGCCCAGCCAGCCGGCGAGGCGGACGATCCGCTCCTCGATGGCAGGCCGGTTGTGGGCCAGCACATAGGGCAGCAGCACGCCGTTGGTGAGCCCGTGATGGGTGTCGTGGACGGCGCCGATCGGGTGGCTCAGGCTGTGCACGGCGCCCAGCCCCTTCTGGAAGGCTACCGCCCCCATGGCGGAGGCCGCCAGCATCATGCTGCGTGCCTCGCGATCGGCGCCATCCGCGTGGGCGCGCGGCAGCGCCTCGCGCACCAGCCGCACGCCCTCCACGGCGATGCCCTCGCACATCGGATGAAAGCCCGGCGCGCAGTAGGCCTCGAGGCAGTGGGCAAGCGCATCCATGCCGGTGCCGGCGGTGAGCAGCGGCGGCAGCCCGATGGTGAGGTCCGCATCGAGAATGGCGGCCTTGGGCATCATGCTTGGGTGGAACACGATCTGCTTGCTGCGCCCCGCCTCCTCGGTGATCACCACGCCCTGGCTCACCTCGCTGCCGGTGCCGGCCGTGGTGGGGATCGCCACCACCGGACGGATCGCGTCCGCATCCGCCTGCCGCCAGCGCCCGCCCGATCCGGCGAAGCTGAAGAAGGGTCTGGTCTGGCCTGCCTGGAAGGCGATGGCCTTGCCGGCGTCGAGCGCGCTGCCGCCGCCGATCGCCAGCACCCCGTCGCACCTGCCCTCCCCGAAGGCCGCCACGCCAGCCTCGACATTGGCGCCGACGGGGTTGGAGCGCACCTCGGCGAAGAGCAGCGGCTCCAGACCGGCGCCGGCCAGCGCCTCCATGAGCGTCCCTACGAACGGCAGGTCGGCGAGGCCGCGGTCCGTCACCACCAGGGGCCGGCTCATGCCGGCGCCCTGGCAGGCCCGCGGCGCCTTGGCGATCCCGCCCACGCCGAACAGCACGGTCGTCGGGAAGGCCCAGCTGGTGGCGAAGGTCCGCAGATCGGGAGCCGTCATGGCGCAGTCTTCCGGGCAGTGGCCGAACCTCGGCGGAAATAGCCCAGCCGCCGGGTCGCGCCTAGTGCGGTTCCCGGTCCGCGGCCGTTGCGCCGTGCCGGCGGCGCTGTCCTGATCCACGAGGTCGCCGGCGGCCGGGCAGCGGCGCAGCGCGCCGAGGTACGGGCGGTCCTCGATGGCGCTCGTCGGCGGCCGAAGCCCGTCGCGGCCCTGGAGGGGCGGCTGGTGGCGGAGCGGCTCTGCCCACGGCGCGACGCGGTGGGGCCGGTGTGCCGGGGCCGGGCCGGCTTGCAGCGGCGGCTCTGCTGCAGGGGCTGCGGCCGGACCTGCGACCGCCCCGGGCCTGGCCCGATACGCCATGGCCTGGCGGTGAGACAGGCGGCGCATGAGCTTCGCGAAACGAGCCCTTGTCCTTCGGGATTGCCGGCGGCGTCGGGCAGGCGGGCCATGAAGCTCACGCCACAGCCCCGGTACCTTCCCACGCTTCGTCGGCCTCTGCCGTGCGATCCTCGCGGATGGTGGAACAGGCGCGTCCCGACGTGATGCGGCGGCGGATTCCCACCCCGGCAGGATTGCCGGAAGGGATGAAGATCCGGTGAAACCCCAACCGCCGGAAACTGACAGAAGAAAAAATTACAGCCGCGCGCAGCGCTCTTGCACGTCCTCACCCTCGCGAGACCACGCGATATGGAATTTATTCCGATTCCTGTGGTATCTTTCCCCGCAGCGTCTTCCAGCTCTCGCGGCGGGCCAGGAGGCCGCGAGCGAAGGTGGAAAAGACGAACCCGAGAGGTGCATCGATGGAGGGCGCCATGGCCCCTGCAGGAGAGAGCGGAAAACTCGAACCCGAGGAGCCAGGCCCCGGCGCCGCTCCTGCAGACGGGCGCGCCCGAAGGCCGAGAGAAAAAGGACAGGAGAAAGCCGCGCGAACCGCTCGGCCGCGCTGCGGTGGCGATGCGGCACGCACGAACCCGAGCGCCTCCGGCTCAGCCCGCCAGCAGGACCATGGCGATGCCGCCGGCCATGGCGAGCACGCCCAGAAGCTCGCGCAGCTTGGGCCGCTCGCGGAACCAGAAGACGGTGAGCAGGTAGGTGAACACCAGCTCGACCAGCCCCAGCGTGCGGACATAGGGCACCACCTGGATGGTCATGGCGGTGAACCAGCAGCCCGAGCCCAGCACGCTCGCCAGGCCGGCAAGGCCGGAGATCCGCCAGGAGCGCAGCACCAGCATGAGCTGGCCGGGCTCGCGCCAGGCCAGCCACGCGCCGAGCAGGAGGGTCTGGAGGGTGGTGGCCCAGGCCAGAGTCACCGAGGCGGCGAAGATCGGGTTCTCGAGGCCCAGCGACAGGGCCGCGCCGCGAAAGCCCACTGCCGAGATGGCAAAGCCGGCGCCGGCGCCGATCCCGACCAGGGCCGCCCGCTCGGTGAGCCCGGCCAGGAGCGCCCTCCAGCCCTGGCCGCTCTTGGCCAGCGACATGAGCATGACGCCGGCGGTGGCCAGCATGATGCCGGCGGTACCGACAGGCCCCACCGGCTCGCCCAGCAGCACGATGCCCACCAGCGCCGCCTGGAGGATCTCGGTCTTCGACCAGGCCACGCCGACCGTGAAGTTGCGCAAGGTCACGGCGGCGAT
The DNA here is from genome assembly GCA_029211145.1 of Marinimicrococcus flavescens. Taxonomy (GTDB): domain Bacteria; phylum Pseudomonadota; class Alphaproteobacteria; order Geminicoccales; family Geminicoccaceae; genus Marinimicrococcus; species Marinimicrococcus flavescens. The sequence goes on along the minus strand of JARGEQ010000008.1, from coordinate 55,710 downwards.
GAGCAGGCCCGTGGCGATGATTTGCGCTACCGCGCCCAGCAGCACCCAGCCGACGAACGCGAGGTCGGGCGCCGGCACGGCGGCGTCCTGCCAGGCTGCGAGCCCCGCCAGATAGGCGAGCGCGAAGGGCGCTCCGTAGGCGAAGCGGGTGAAGGCCGAGGCGGTCGTGCTCAGCCGGCCGGCCAGATATTTCTGGACGGCGGTGCGCAGCGTCTGGAACAGCGCCGCAGCGATGGTGACGGGGATCCACAAGTCCTGCATGCGCGGCATCCTGCTGCGCCGCGCACCGTTTGACCAACCACAACCGCCGCGTGGTCCCATGTCCGGGGCACATGGCGGGAAGGTTTCGTCAGAACGTCTCCAGCCAGGGCCTGAGCTCGAGCTCGAAGGTCCAGGCGCTGCGGTCCTGGCGCAGGAGGTTCAGGTAGGCCTGGGCGATGGCGTCGGGGTCCAGCAGGCTGTCGGGACGGTCCGGCGGCGCACTGCGCGTGCCCGAGCGGATCGCTCCGTCGATGACGATGTGCGCCACGTGGATGTTTTGCGGCTGCAGCTCGCGGGCGAGGCTCTGGGCGAGGCCGCGCAGGGCGAACTTGCCCATGGCGAAGGCGGCCGAGCGGGGATAGCCCTTCACGCTGGCCGAGGCGCCGGTGAAGAGGATGGCGCCGCGTCCCAGCTTCGCCATCCGCCGCGCCGCCTGGCGGGCCACCAGGAAGCCGCCATAGGCGGTAACGGCCAGCGCCTGGGCGACCTCGGCCGGGTCGAGATCGGCGATGCCGCCGGCGATCCGCCGGCTGGGGTTGTAGACCACCACGTCCGGCGCACCGACCTTCTTCTCGACCGCGGCGAAGAGGGCGTCGACCTGGTCGGGCTCGGCGGCGTCGCAGGAGAAGGCGGTGGCGCCGGTGGCGTCGCACAGGTCGGCGAGCTTGTCGGCGTCGCGCGCCGCCAGCGCCACCTCCAGCCCCTCGAGCGAGAGCTGGCGGGCGATCGCCGCGCTCAGCCCCGAGCCGGCCCCGACGATGAGCGCTCTTTGGTAGCTGGCCATGCCTTGCTCTCCCGCCCGTGCTCAGGCTTGCAGGGCCGCCTGCTGGCGGCGGACCGCCGCGCACAGCCGGTGCATGCCCGGATCGTGGATGCCCAGCTCGTCGAGATGGGCCACCGTGTTGAAGAGATAGTCGGCGCAGCTGCCAAGCGGGCCGCAGGCGCTGGCGAGCGCCTCGACGATCCGCTCGTCGCCGAGCTTGCCGGCATAGCGCTCGTGGCTGCGGTTGATGACGAAGGCGATGGCCCGAAGGCGGCCCCCGGTGGTGGCGAGCCGGACCCAGACCGGCCGGTAGGAGGCCATCACCATCTCGCGCCGCCAGACGATGTCGAGCTCGCTCTCGATGGCCTCGTGCGGCACCCGGAAGGCGACGCCGCGGCACGACCCGCCGGCCTCGAGGCCCAGCATCAGGCCGGGATTGTCGCGGGTGCCGCGGCCGCTGTGGGTCCACAGGCAGAAGCGGCGGTGGTAGCCCACCACCCGGGCGATGCGCTTCTCGGCGAACTCGATGCAGGGGTTCCAGATCAGCGAGCCGTAGCCGAACACCCAGACGTCCTCGCCGGGCGGCAGCTCCGCCAGGATCGCCTCGCGCGAGGCGCGCAGCTCGTCGAGGGTGAGCGGCTTGACCGGCCCGTCGACCTGCGCCACGAGCTCCTGGATCCAGCCTTGCTTGATCTTCTCGCGCGTCAGGACCATCCGCGTTCCGCCGCTCCTCTCGCCACAGGCTCAACCTCGCGCGGGCCGGGCCCGCTGACAAGCGCGGCCGGCTCAACCCTGCCCGTCGCCGCATCCCAGGAACACCAGGCGGGCAGCGCCGTAGCGCCGCTCGCTCTCGACCTGCAGCCCCGCGGGCGGAGCGAACGTCTCGCCGGCCGCGACCTCGAGGATCACCCGCGCCTCGGGCGCGATCCAGCCGCCCGCGAGGGCCGAGGCGAGGGCAGGCAGAGCGAGGCCCGAGCGATAGGGCGGGTCGAGGAAGACGAGATCGAAGGGATGCGGCGCCCGGCCCAGCCGGGTGGCGTCGGCCGCCAGCACCCGCACGCGCTGCTCCTCGCGCAGCCGCGCCACGTTGGCGCGCAGCGCCGCGAGCGCGGGCTTGCCCCGGTCGACCAGCAGCGCCTCGGCGGCGCCGCGCGAGACGGCCTCGAGGCCGACCGCGCCGGTGCCGGCGAAGAGGTCGAGGAAGCGCGCGCCGCGGACGGCCGGGCGGCCGCTCTCGAGGATGCTGAAGAGCGCCTCGCGGGCGCGGTCGCTGGTCGGCCGGGTGTCGAGGCCGGGCGGTGTCTGGAGGACGCGGCCGCGATGCCGGCCGGCGACGATCCGCATCCCGTCAGTGCCGGGTACGCTCGCGGACGGGCTTCTTGATCGCGCCGCCCAGCTGCTCGCGCAGCACCTTGGGCGGCACCTCCTCGACCAGCCGCTTGCCGAGGCTGCCCAGCTGGAAGGGGCCGTAGGTCAGGCGGATCAGCCGGCTGACATCGAGCCCCAGATGGCCGAGCACGCGCCGGACCTCGCGGTTCTTGCCCTCGCGCAGGGCCATGCTGATCCAGCAATTGTCGCCCTGGACCCGCTCGAGGCGCGCCTCGATGGGCCCGTAGGTGACCCCCTCGACGGTGATCCCCTTGCCGAGCCTCGCCAGCTGCTCGTCGGTGACCTCGCCGAAGGCGCGCACCTTGTAGCGGCGGATCCAGCCGGTGGCCGGCAGCTCGAGCCGCCGCTTGAGCTCGCCGTCATTGGTGAGCAGCAGCAGGCCCTCGGAGTTGATGTCGAGGCGGCCCACCGGCATCAGTCGTGGCAGGCTTGGCGGCAGCGTGTCGTAGATGGTGGGCCGGCCGTCGGTGTCGCGCGCCGCGGTCAGCACGCCGCGGGGCTTGTGGTAGCGAAAGAGGCGGGACGGCTCGGGCTCGGCGATGGGCTTGCCGTCGACCAGCACGATCTGCCCCGGCCGCACCCGCTCGGCGGGCGATTCCAGCACCTTGCCGTCGAGCTTCACCCGGCCCTCGGCCACCAGCCGCTCGGCGTCGCGGCGCGAGCAGACCCCGGCGCGGGCGATCACCTTGGCGATCTTCTCGCCGGCCGCATTGCTCTCGCGGGGCTCGCTCATCGGCCGGCACTCGCCGCGACGAAAGCCTCGAGGATCGCCCGGTCGCCCGGGCTGATGAGATATTCGGGGTGCCACTGCACGCCCAGGCAAAAGCGCCGGCGCGGATCCTCGATGGCCTCGACCACGCCGTCGGGCGCATGGCCGCTCACGACGATGCCCGGCCCGGCCTTCTCGGCCGCCTGGTGGTGGGCGCTGTTGACCGGCAGCCGTGCGGCACCGGTGATCCGGTGCAGCAGCGTGCCCTCCTCGACCAGCACCTCGTGGCCGGGCTCGGTGCGCGGGTTGGGCTGCTCGTGGGCCAGCGCGTCGGCGACGGCGTCGGGGATGTGCTGGATCAGCGTGCCGCCCAGCACCACGTTGAGGAGCTGCTGGCCGCCGCAGATGCCCAGCACCGGCAGGTCGCGGGCCAGCGCCCCTTCGGTGATCGCCCACTCGAAGCGCGTGCGGCGCTCCTTGAGGCGCACCGTGTCGTGGCGCTCGGCGGCGCCGTAGAGGACGGGGTCGACGTCGAAGGCGCCGCCGGTCACCACCAGCCCGTCGATCAGGGCCAGATAATGCTCGACCAGCTCCGGCTCGTGGGGCAGGGCAACGGGCAGGCCGCCGCACGCAGCGACGACGTCGCAATAGTTCTCGCGCAGCGCGTACCAGGGCAGCTTGGCGTAGCCGCCGGCGGGCTCACTGTCGAGGGTGACGCCGATGACGGGGCGTCGCCGCGGGATATGGTTCATGGCTGGCGAGACGTAGCCTCAGGACGGAGCCTCGGCAAGGAGGCCGCATGACGCAAGCGCGCCGGTGTGCGCAGGAGGTGACTGGTGGACTGGATGCGGCTCGATCTGTTGCAGGTGGACTTCCTGGCCCCGCTGTTCCTCGTGGGTGCCTGGACGGGCTACGCGCTCTATGCCGACGGCGGCCGCCGCCAGACCCTGATGGCCCGCATGCGCGACTACCGGCTGGCCTGGATGCGGCAGATGATGGTCCGCGACAACCGCATCGTCGACACCCAGATCACCAGCCTCCTGGTCCAGAACATCTCGTTCTTCGCCTCCTCGGCGATCCTGCTCATCGGCGGCCTCGTGGCCATCCTGGGGGCGCGCGAGCAGGCCATGGCGATCATCGCCGACATCCCGCTGGCCGCGGCCACGCCGGCCGGCTTGTGGGAGATCAAGGTGCTGCTGCTGGCGCTGATCTTCGTCTACGCCTTCTTCAAGTTCACCTGGTCGCTGCGCCAGTTCAACTATGTGGCCATCCTGATCGGCGCCACGCCACCGCCCGAGGAGGCCGGCTCGCAGTCCATGACCTGGCACATCGAGCGCACCGCCTCGGTCGCCAGCCGCGCCGCCGACCATTTCAACAAGGCGATGCGCGCCTACTATTTCGGCCTCGCGGCGCTGAGCTGGTTCGTCCACCCATGGCTGCTGGTGGCGGCCACCTTGTGGGTGCTGGTGGTCAACTGGCGGCGTGAGTTCCGCTCGCACTCCTACATGCTGCTGGGCGAGGCCGGCGAGCCGGTCGACGGGCCGCAAGGGCGCCCCGATCAGCAGGAGTCGCCGTAGAGCCCCTGCTCCATGGTCTCGCAGAACGCCACGAGGTTGGGATAGCCCAGGGCCAGCCGCTTGAGGTCCGTCTCGACCGGCACGAAGATGATGTTGGCGAGAAAGCCGTAGACCACCGCGTCGATGGTGGTGAGCTGCTCGCCCATGAAGAACGGCTTGTCGCCGAGATGGCAGGCGGCCGCTTCCAGATCCTCGCGGGCAAGCTCGAGGATCTCCTCGGGGCTGTAGCGTGCGATGCCCTGCAGCCACAGCATGCGCCGCACCTGGCGGCGCATCAGCGGGCGCAGCGGTCCGCGCAGCATGGCCGGCACGCCGTCGAAGAAGCCTTCGGACACGGCCTCCCAGCCCGCCGGATCGATCCACCGGCTCCAGGCCAGGATGAAATAGAGATGGTCCTCGAACAGCCGCTGCAGGGCCAGTGCCGCGGCCCGCTCGTGCGGCCCCAGCGCCGCGTCGGGATCGATCCCGCGGGTGCGCTTGAGATGCTCGATGACGAGGCTCGAATCGGCCACCTTGACGCCATTGTCGACGATGTACGGCAGCTTGCCCTTGGGCGCCTTGTGCAGCTTCATCGAGTGCGCCGCCTCGAAGGGGATGCCGGCCAGCCGCAGCCAGGTCTCGAGCTTGAGCGTGAAGGGGCTGACATTGCGGCCCCACACCGGGGGGAACTGGACGAGCCGGATGACGGGTCCTTCCAGGGGCGCGCCGCGGGGCGGGCTAGGTGCGTCGGTGACGGGCAGGTCCATTCTCGTTTACACGCAGCGTGAGGGCGACGCTGCCCAGGGTGAGCAGCGATACGAGACCATAGGCGGCGGCATAGGTGCCAGCAAGATCGGCCGCGACGCTGAAGAGCGGCGGGCCGACGACCACGCCCGCATAGGTGAAGATGAGGGCGCCGCCGGTCGCCGCTCCGGCCCCGTGCGGCGGCGCCAGGCGCACGATCTCGGCGATGTAGACGCCGTTCCAGGCGAGCGCGGTGCCGCCCGTCGCGATGCACACCACCGCCACCAGCCAGCCGGGCCAGGCGGGGTCGAGCAGCGCCAGCGCCCAGGCGCACAGGGTGATGGCGACGCAGAGCAGGGTGAAGGTGCGTCGCGCCGAGCCGATGAGGTCGGCGACCACCCCCCAGAGAATGCGGCCCAGCACGCCCGCTCCCTGCGCCAGCGCGAAGAGCAGGCCGGCGTCGAGCAGAGAAAAGCCCGCCGTCTCCACCAGGTGGGCCACGAGGGCGGCGGTGACGCAAAGCTGCATGGCAGCGAGGCCGAAGCTCGCGAAGGCCAGCAGGCGCAGGCCGGGGTTGCCCAGCACGAGGCGAAGGGCGCCGGCCGCACCGGCGCCGTCCCCTCGCTCCGGCCGGACGTTGGCAATCCGCACGCCCGGCACGAAGAGCAGGGCTGCGGCCAGCAGGCAGATGCCGGCCACCATGAGCAGGGTCGCCTGCCAGCCGGCAGCCTCCAGCAGCCGGGGCACGGTGGCGCCGGCCAGCATGCCGCCGAGCGGCACGCCGGTCTGCTTGAGGGAGAAGACGACGGCCCGGATGCGGGGCTCGGTGCCGCGGGCGAGGATCTCGGAGGCGGCGGGGTTGGTGAGGCCGTAGCCGAGCCCGGCCACCAGCGCGCCCGCCATCGCCGGCACGAGAAGGCCCGGCGCCACCGCTGCCAGGCCGAGGCCGGTCAGCAGCGCCGCCATCGCCGTCACGCCCAGCGCGCCGGCGCGGCGCAGCAGCGGAAAGGCCGCAGCGCTGGCAAGGGTGGCCCCCAGATAGACTACCGCCACGTAGTAGCCGCTCCAGCTTGCCGGTACCTCGAAGGCGACCGCCAGGGCCGGGGCCAGCACCGGCACGCTGAACGCGGCGCCGGAGACCAGCGCCTGGATCAGCAGTGTCACCAGAAGCGGGCGGAAAACCGGACGCAGGTCGGCTGGGCGCATCTGCCTCTTCGCTGGCTGCAGGTTCCTCTGTTTGGCAGAGCCGCCGCGGGCCTGCTAGGCTCCGGGCCATACTCGAGCCGAGAGTCCCTTCTGCATCATGCGCCTCCTTCACACCGCCGACTGGCATCTGGGCCGGCAGCTCCACGGCCACAGCCTGCTCGACGACCAGGCCCACGCGCTGGACCAGATCGTGGCGGCCGCGGCCGAGCTGCGGCCCGATGCGGTGATCGTCGCCGGCGACATCTACGACCGCGCGGTGCCGCCGCACGAGGCGGTCGAGCTGCTCGACGAGGTGCTGGCGCGGCTGGTGCAGGACCTGCGGCTGCCGACGCTGCTGATCGCCGGCAACCACGACAGCCCGGCGAGGCTCGCTTTCGGCGCCCGGCTGATGCGCGGCGCGGGACTGGTGGTGGTCGGCCAGGCCGGCGCCAGCCCGCCGCTGGTGCTGGAGGACGCGCACGGGCCTCTCGACATTTTCGGCCTCGCCTATGCCGAGCCGGCCCTGGTGCGCGCCGTGCTGGGCCAGGCGGTGCACGACCACGATGCCGCCCTGCGGGCACAGATCGCCGCCCTCGGGCGTGATCCGGGGCGGCGCGCGGTGCTCGTGGCGCATGCCTTCGTTGCCGGCGGCGGCGAGAGCGAGAGCGAGCGGCCCTTGAGCGTCGGCGGCAGCGGCATGGTCGGCACCGATGCCTTCGCCGGCTTCGCCTACACGGCGCTGGGCCATCTCCACGCGCCCCAGAGCTTCGCCGACGGGCGTATCCGCTATTCGGGCTCGCTGCTCAAGTACAGCCTCTCCGAGGCGGCCCACGCCAAGTCGGCGACGCTGGTCGAGATCGACGCCGCCGGCGCCTGCCGCACCGAGGACATCGTGCTGAGCCCGCGCCGCGACGTGCGCATCCTCACCGGCTTGATGGCGAGCCTCCTGCAGGCGCCGCGCTCCGAGGACTATGTGGCCTGTGTCATCGAGAACACGGAGGCGCTGGCTGAGCCCTTCGCGCAGCTGCGTCAGGTCTTTCCCAACCTGCTCATGATCGAGCGTCCCTTCTACGCGGCCGGCACGGCCGTGCAGGGCGCGGGGGCCGAAGCGCTGCGCCGCGAGGTGCCCGACCTCTTCGCCGACTTTTTCGAGCAGAGCGTGGGCCAGGCCCTGTCGGCGGAGGAGGCGGCGATGTTCGCCGAGATCCACGACGCCTGGCAAAAAGCCCAGCGGGAGAGCGGCTGATGCGCCCGCTGCGCCTGACCGTCGAGGGCTTCGGCCCGTTCGCCGCCCGTACCGAGCTCGATTTCCGCAAGCTCGGCAGCGACGCACTGTTCCTGATCCACGGGCCGACGGGCGCGGGCAAGACCAGCCTGATCGACGCCATGTGCTTTGCCCTCTTCGGCGAGACCTCCGGTGACGAGCGCAGCGGCAAGCAGATGCGCAGCCAGCACGCGGCCGGCGGGCCGACCGAGGTCGTCTTCGAGTTCGGGCTGGGCGGGGCGAGCTACCGGATCAGGCGCAACCCCGAATATGAGCGGCCGAGCGTCCGGGGCGGCAAGACGACGACCCAGAAGCACGAGGTCACGCTGTGGCGGCTGGGGGCGGAGGGTGGCGAGGAAGCCGTGCTGGCGAGCCGGCAGGGCGAGGCGGCCGAGGTGGTGCGCCGGCTGCTGGGCTTCAGCGTCGACCAGTTCCGCCAGGTGGTGGTGCTGCCGCAGGGACGCTTCCGCGAGTTCCTCGCGGCGAGCTCGAAGGAGCGCGAGCAGATCCTCTCGGTGCTGTTCGCCACCGACCGGTTCGCCTCGCTGCAGCAGTTCCTCAAGGAGCAGGCGGCGGTCTGCCGACGCCATGTCGAGACGCTGGGCGAGCAGCGCCGGCTGCTGCTCGAGCAGGCGGAATGCGAGGACGAGGCGGCGCTCGCGACGGTGCGCGCCGCCCTCGCCGCCGAGAGCGGGAAAGCGGCGGCCGAGACCGCGATGCTGCGCAAGGGCTGCGAGACGGCGCGGCTGGCGCTGGAGAAGGGCCGGGCCGATGCCGGCCGGCTGGCCGAGCTGGCCTCGGCGCGCGAAGAGACGAAAAAGCTCGCCGCGGGGGACGCGGCGCTGGCGGCCGACCAGCGGCGGCTCGATGCCGCCCGCCGCGCCGCCGCGCTGGAGCCGCAGCGCGCCCGCGTCGAGAGCTGCCGGGCCGAGGCGCGCCGCGCCGGGCAGGACCGCCACGCTGCCGTCGAGAAGCACGCCCGGGCCGAGGCCGAGCTGAAGCGGCTTGACGAGGCCTTCCTGGCCGAGGAGGCGCGCGGCCCGGAGCGCGATGCCGCGCGCCGGGAGGCCGAGCGTCTGGCCGGGCTCGCGGCGCGGCTGCCGCGTGTGCTGGAGCTCGTGTCGGCCGCCGGCGAGGCGGAGAGTCGACGGACGGAAGCCGCGGCCGAGCTCGAGGGGCTGGGCCAGCGGATCACCGCGGCGACGGTGGCGCTGGGCGAGGCGCGCAGCGGCCACGAGGCGGCCCGCGGTGCTGCCTCGGGGTTGGAGCTGGCGCGCCGCCACGCGGCCGAGCTCGATCGTCAGGCGGCGGATTGCCGCGATCTGGCGCGGCGCGCTGCTGACCTCGCCAGGGCCGAGAAGCAGGCCCGCAGGGGCGAGCAGGCACTGCAGCGCCAGACCGAGGTGCTGGCGGCTTCCCGCGCGGCCCAGGCGGCGGTCGAGGCGGCGTGGCGCAAGGGCCAGGCGACGCGGCTGGCAGCGGCGCTGGTGGCAGGCGAGGCCTGCCCGGTCTGCGGCAGCACCGAGCATCCGGCGCCGGCGCAGGCCGAGGGGGAGCTTGTCGAGGATGCGGCGCTGGAGGCGGCCGGCAGTGCGGCTGCCCAGGCCGAGCAGGCGCGCGACGCGGCGGCGCTGGAATGCCGCCAGGCGCAGGTGACCTGCGAAAAGCTGCGCGGCGAGGTCGAGGCGCGGCGCGCGGCACTTGGCGAGGTCGCCGCGGAAGCGCCCGAGGCGCTGGAGCAGCGTCTCGCCGAGGCGCGCGGGCGGCTGGCGGCGGCCGAGCGCGCGGCCGCCGCTGTCGAGCGGCTGGCGACCGAGGCGGGGCGGCAGGAGCAGGCGCTGGAGGCGCTGGCGAGGCGCCGCGAGGAGGTGCAGGAGCGCTGTCGCCTCGCGGAGACAGCGGCGGTGCAGGCCAGGGCTGCGGCCGAGGCGGCGCGGGGCGACCTGCCGGCGGCATGGCTCGGGCAGGCGGGGCCGGAGCAGGCGCTGGCCCTGGCGGCCGCCGACGGGGCTGCCGCCGAGAAGCACCGCAGCACGCTCGAGGCGGCGCTGGTGCGGGCGCGCGAGCTGGCAGGGCAGGCGCGTCTCGCCCGCGCCGCCACCGCCGAGGCGGTGGCCAGCGCAGATCAGCAGGAGCTCCGCGCCGCCACGGCCCTGCAGGCGGCGGACGAGGCGCTGGGCGCAGCGGCGGCGCAGGCCGGCTTCGCCGATCCCGGGGCGCTGGAGGCCGCGCGGCTGGGCGAGGAGGCGACGGCGGCGCTGGAAAGGCGCATCGGCGCTGCCCGCGAGGCGCGCCGCAGTGCCGCCGACCGGCTGGCTCGTGCCGAGGCCGCAGCCGACGGGCTGGGCGCTCCCGATCTCGACGCGCTGGCGGCGGCCGAGGCGGGAGCCCACGCCGCGCTCGACGAGGCGGTGCGGATGGCCAGCGAGCGGGCGGCCCGGGTGCGCCATCTTGCGGATCTCGCGGGCAGGCTGGGGAAGCTCGCGACGGAACGGCAGACGGCGGAGCAGCGCTACGGCACCCTCGGCCGCCTGGCCGAGGTCGCCAACGGCACCACCGGCCAGTTCCGCATCACCTTCCAGCGCTTCGTCCTGTCGGCCCTGCTCGACGAGGTGCTGGATGCTGCGAGCGGACGGCTGCGGCGCATGACCAAGGGCCGCTATCTGCTGCGCCACGCCGTGGCCGGCAATGGTGACCGCCGCCTCTCCGCGGGCCTCGATCTCGAGGTCGACGACGCCTTCACCGGCCAGACACGGGCCGTAGCAACCCTCTCGGGCGGTGAAGGCTTCCTGGCCTCGCTGGCCCTGGCGCTGGGGCTGGCCGACGTGGTGCAGGCGCGTTCGGGCGGCACGAGGCTCGATGCGATCTTCATCGACGAGGGGTTCGGCACGCTCGACAGCGAGGCGCTCGACCAGGCGCTCTCGGTGCTCACCGAGCTGCGCCGCGACGGCAGGCTGGTGGGCGTGGTCTCCCACGTCCAGGAGCTCAAGGAGCGGATCGACGTGCGGCTCGAGGTCAGGCCCACCGAGAAGGGCAGTGTCGCCGCCTTCGTGCTGCCCTGAGAGGCCGGCAGGCGCCGCCTAGCGGTCGCGCGAGAGGCCCTGCCGCTCGACGGCGTCGAGATAGGCCTGCCAGATGCTCTCCTTCTCGCGGCCCAGCTTGTGGAGGTAGCTCCATGAGTAGATGCCGGTGTCGTGGCCATCGTCGAAGACGATTCGCACCGCGTAGTTGCCCACCGCCTGAACGGCGGTGATCGCCACGTTGCGCTTGCCGCCCACCGTCACCTTCTGCGAGGGGGTGTGGCCCTGCACCTCGGCCGAGGGGCTCTCGACCCGCAGGAGCTCGGCCGGCAGGCTGACGCTGGTGCCGTCCTCGAAGTCGATCTCGAGCAGCCGCTCGGCGCGCTTCGCGCGGATCTCCACCGGCCAGTGACCGCTCTCCGGCTCAGTCACGGCGCAGCTCCGCGGGGATCTTCCCGGACTCGTCCAGCGGCCGCGCCTCCTCCACCAGCATGATCGGGATACCGTCGCGGATCGGGTAGGCGAGGCCCGCCTGCTCACTGACCAGCTCGCCCGCCTCGCGGTCGTAGCGCAGCGGACCTTTGGTCAGCGGGCAGACCAGAAGCTCCAGAAGCTTGGGGTCGATGGCGGCCGGCCGCCTCTCTTCGGTCATCGAACGCTCCGGTCGATCAGTGGCGCACGGGAGACGCATCGCCGGTGTCCGAGCGAGCGTCCATCTGCATGAGTGCGGTGAGCAGCTCGGCCTGCCGTGTCAGGTCGCGTGCCTCGAGCAGCGCCTGCTTCTCGGTGGGATCGAACGGGCAGATCATCGAGAGCGAGGTCACCAGGGCGGCGAGCGGGGCAGTCTTCAGCGTGGCCCACTCCGCCTCGATCCCGTGATGGTGGAAATAGCCTTCCAGCGCGCCCAGAAGCCCGTCCTTGAGGGAATCGGGCGGCGGAACGGGCTGCATGTCGTGGCGCCAGCGGTCGAAGCTGGCAAGCACCTGCCGGTAGGCGGTGTCACTCTCCAGCTCCTCGACCACGTCGAACCGGCAGGCGCCGCTCAGCGTGACGAGATAGCGGCCGTCCGGGGTCTCGCTGAAGCTGCTGATGCGGCCGACGCAGCCGATCGTATAGATCTCCGGCGGCGCGGCCGCACTCTCCTGGTCGTGGCGCGGCTGGACCATGCCGATTACCCGGTCCGTCTGCATCGCGTCGCGTATCATCGCGAGATAACGGGGCTCGAAGATGTTGAGCGGCAGGTTGCCGCCCGGCAGCAGGAGAGCCCCGCGCAGCGGGAAGATCGGGAAACGGCTGGGCAAGGCCTCGGCCGCGCCGGTCATCAGGAGAACAGCACGGTCGAGAGCATGCGCCGGCCCTTGACCGTGGCTGGATGCTTCGGGCCGAGCGCCTCGAAGAAGCGCACGAGCTGCGTGCGGGCCTTGTCCTCGCCCCAGCTCCGGTCGCGCTTGACGATCCTGCAGAGATTGTCCATCGCGGCGTCGACCTGGCCGCGGAGGAACATCTGGGTAGCGAGCTGGTAGCGCGCCTCGTGATCGTCCTCGTTGCCGTCGAGCCGGGCCAGCAGGCTCGCCGGATCGCCCAGCTCACCGGATTCCTCGGCCAGCGACAGCGCCGCCCTGGCGCCGCTGATCGCCTGGTGGTTGGCATGCTCGGCGGGCGCCTGGTCCAGCAGGGAACGGGCCTCCTCGAGCTGCCCGGCGGTCACCAGGCAGCGGGCGAGGCCGCCCAGCGCCTCGGCATTCTCGGGCTCCGCACGAAGGACCGCGTCATACATCGCGACCGCTTCGTGCATGTCGCCGCGTTCCATCGCCTCGCGCGCCTGGTCCAGATCGGCCGCCGCCTCGGCATCGACCGGCTCGCCCAGGAGCTTCTCGATCAGCGCCTTGATCTGGCTTTCCGGCTGGGCTCCGGCAAAGCCCGTCACCGGCTGCCCGCCGACAAAGGCGTAGACCGTGGGCACCGACTGGATGCGGAGCTGCTGCGCGATCTCGGGGTTCTCGTCGATGTTGATCTTGACGAGCTTCACCCGGCCGCCGGCGGCATCGACCGCCTTCTCGAGGATCGGGCCCAGCTGCTTGCACGGGCCGCACCACGGCGCCCAGAAGTCCACCAGCACCGGCACCGTCATCGAGGCCTGGATGACGTCCTGCGCGAACGTCTCGATCGAGCCGTCCTTGATGTTAGCCGAGCCGCCGCCCTGCTTGGGGGCCGCCGTACCGAAAAGCTGCATGACGCTTGGCCTCGTTCTCCGTGGACCGCCCGGCGGCAATGCCGCCGACGCTGTGTAAGATGAGGGCCGGCGGCCGGCGATACAAGGGCGCTACGGCGGCGATTGATCGCCCCGCCCGCACCTCCTAATCTGGATACCCAAAAGAATTGCCAGGGCGGTGTCGAGCAGCCGCCCGGACAGGGAGGCGAACCATGAAGCTGAGGACACTGAGCGGTGCCGTGGCGGGCCTGGCGGCCGTCTGCGCGCTGAGCTGGGGCGGAACGGCCCGGGCGCTCGAGATCAAGTCCAGCGACGTCCATGCGATGGGCTATCCGACCACCGAGGCGATCGCCTACATGGGCGATCTGATCGAGACCTGGACCAACGGGCGGCACACGGTGAAGATCTTTCACTCGATGCAGCTCGGCGGCGAGAAGGAGGCGCTCGAGCAGGTCCAGCTGGGCGCGCTCGAGATGACCCGCGTCTCGGTCGGCGTGGTGGGCCCGATCGTCGACGACTTCAACGCCTTCAACCTGCCCTACGTGTTCCGCTCGATCGAGCACATGCACAACGTGGTCGACGGCGAGATCGGCACCGAGCTCCTGAACCGGCTGGAGAAGGGTGAGCTCATCGGGCTGGGCTACATGGATGCCGGCGCCCGCTCGTTCTACAACAAGAACCGCGCCATCACCTCGCCCAAGGATCTCGAGGGGCTGAAGATCCGGGTCATGCAGAACCCGATCTTCGTCGAGATGATGGGGGCCATGGGCGGTGCGGGGCTGCCGATCGCCTTCAACGAGCTCTACACCGCGATGCAGACCGGAGTGGTCGACGGTGCGGAGAACAACCCACCCTCCTACTCGACCCAGAAGCACTACGAGGTAGCGGGCTACTACTCGCTCACCGAGCACCTGATCGTCCCGGAGATCTTCGTCTTCAGCAAGCGCGTTTGGGACACGCTCGAGCCGCTCGACCAGCAGCTCATCCGCAAGGCGGCGGCACTGGCCGTCATCAAGGAGCGCGAGCTGTGGCGGGCCATGGAGGACAAGTCCATGGAGGAGCTGGCGGGGCTTGGTATCAAGATCAACAAGGACGTCGACAAGCAGGCGTTCATCGAGGCCACCGCCCCGGTGCGCGAGAAGTTCGGCGCCAAGTACAAGGATCTGATCGCCAGGATCGAGAAGGTCGAGGGCTGAGCGCCAAAAGCGCCGCTCGTCGCTTGAGGGACGGCCGCCTCGCGCGGCCGGCCTGCCTTTTGAACGCCGCCTGAAAGTTCGCCACGACATGCGTGCAAGCTATGTGCGCCTCATGGGTGCGCTCTACTGGGGCTGCATGGCCATCGCCGGCGTCGCGATCGTGCTCATGACCCTGATCATCGCCTGGAGCGTGCTGGTGCGCTACGGGTTCGAGACGGGGGCCTTCTGGGCCGAGCCCGTGGCCATCTTCCTGGCCGTGCAGCTCACCTTCTTCGGCGCTGCCGCCTGCTACCGGGCCAATGCCCATATCAGCATCGACACCATCGTCCGCGCCCTGCCGGACTCTGCGCACCGGCCCCTGGAGCTGCTGGTCGACCTGCTCATGGCGGCTATCAGCCTCTTCATGGTCGTCTACGGGGCGCGGCTGGTCGCCACCACCTGGTCGCAGGTCTATCCCGAGTTCGAGCTCCTGCGGGTGGGCCTGGTCTACGGCTCGATCCCGGTCTCCGGCCTGCTGATCCTGCTTTTCGTCATCGAGCGCGTCCTGTGCGGACCGCCCCAGATCGCCGGGGAGGGTGCCTGATGGGCGGCACCGTCGGGCCGGTCATCCTGATCGGCGGGCTCTTTCTTCTCATTCTCCTCAACGTGCCCATCGCCTTCGCCCTGGGCCTTTCGGCGCTGGCCGCCGCCTGGTGGGTGGGCATTCCGCTGGAGGCGGTGCTCCTCAAGGTCTCGGGCGGCGTCCACAGTTTCGCCCTGCTGGCGATCCCGTTCTTCGTGCTGGCCGGCGCCATCATGGCCGAGGGCGGCATCGCCGTACGGCTGGTCAACCTCGCCAACGTCTTCGTGGGCTTCATCCGCGGCGGGCTCGCCATGGTGAACATCCTGGCCTCGATGTTTTTCGGGGGAATCTCGGGAAGCTCGGTGGCCGACACCTCGTCCATCGGCACGATCATGATCCCGATGATGAAGCGCCAGGGCTACGACGACGCTTTCTCGGTCAACGTCACCATCACCAGCTCCACCCAGGGCATCATCATCCCACCCTCGCACAACGCCATCATCTACGCCTATGCGGCGGGCGGCACGGTCTCCATCGCCCAGCTGTTCCTGGCGGGGATCCTGCCCGGCGTCATGGTGGGGGTGGGGCTCATGGTGCTCACCTTCGTGCTGGCCTCGATGCGCGGCTATCCCAAGGGCGAGATGGTGCCGCTGCGCGAGGCGGTCCGCATCACCGGCGGCGCCTTTTTGGGCCTGCTCACCGTGCTGATCATCGTGGGCGGCGTCATCTTCGGCATCTTCACCGCCACCGAATCGGCGGCCGTGGCGGTTGTCTGGGCCTTCCTCGTGGCGATGTTCGCCTATCGCGAGCTGCCGTGGCGGCGCCTGCCGGCGATGCTCGCCGGCGTCGTGCGGACGGTCGCCATGGTGATGATCCTGATCGGCTTCGCCAGCGCCTTCGCCTACATGATGGCGCTCATGCAGATCCCCGCCCGGGTCACCGACTTCTTTCTCGGGATCTCCGACAACAAGGTGGTCATCCTGCTGCTGATCAACGTGATGCTGCTGGTGCTGGGCATGTTCATGGACATGGCGCCGCTGATCCTGATCTGCACGCCGATCCTGCTGCCGGTAGTGAAATCGCTGGGGGTCGACCCGGTGCATTTCGGCATCGTCATGCTGCTCAATCTCGGGATCGGCCTCGTCACCCCGCCGGTGGGCACGACGCTCTTTGTCGGCTGTGCCATCGGCAAGGTGCGGATCGAGGAGGTGACGAGGGCGCTGTGGCCGTTCTGGCTCACCATGTTCGTCGTCCTGATGCTGGTGACCTACGTGCCGGCACTGAGCCTGTGGATCCCCTCGATGGTCCGGTTCTAGGCAGGCCGGGCTGCGGGGGCGGGCAGGAGGGAGGCGCCGACGCGTCGCCGCGCCCGTTGCGCCGCGCCGCCCGCCGCACCATCCTCTAGGGCGTGCCAGACGCGAGGAGCCGATGCAGCAGCCCGAAGCCCTTCACGCCCTCGACCTCCTGAAGGCGCTCGCCGAGCAGCCCGGGCAGGCGGCGCGCCCCGAGGGCGGCCGGCCGTTCGAGCTGGTCTCCGACTTCGCCCCGGCGGGCGACCAGCCGCAGGCCATCGAGGATCTCGCCGCCGGCCTTGCGGCCGGCGAGCGCGACCAGGTGCTGCTGGGCGTCACCGGCTCCGGCAAGACCTTCACCATGGCGCATGTGATCCAGCGCCTGCAGCGCCCGGCGCTGATCCTCGCCCCCAACAAGATCCTCGCCGCCCAGCTCTATGGCGAGATGAAGTCGTTCTTCCCGAACAACGCGGTCGAGTATTTCGTCTCATACTACGACTACTACCAGCCCGAGGCCTATGTGCCGCGGACCGACACCTATATCGAGAAGACCTCGGCCATCAACGAGCAGATCGACCGGATGCGCCACTCGGCCACCCGGGCGCTGTTCGAGCGCGACGACGTCATCATCGTGGCCTCGGTCTCGTGCATCTACGGCATCGGCTCGCCCGAGCTCTATGCCAGCATGACCTTTGCCCTCAAGAAGGGGCAGAAAGCCGATCGCCAGCAGGTGCTCAGGGCCCTGGTCGAGCTTCAGTACCGGCGCAACGAGATCGACTTCTCGCGCGGCGCGTTTCGCGCCAAGGGCGACGTCATCGAGATCTTCCCGGCCCATCTCGAGGACCGGGCGTGGCGGCTTTCCATGTTCGGCGACGAGATCGAGGAGATCGTCGAGTTCGACCCGCTCACCGGCGAGAAGCTGGGCCGGCTCGAGCAGATCCGCCTCTATCCCAACAGCCACTATGTCACGCCCAAGCCGACGCTGCGGCAGGCGGTGGAGCGCATCAAGGAGGAGCTCACGGTGCGGCTCGAGGAGTTCCGCGCCCAGGGCAAGCTCCTCGAGGCCGAGCGCATCGAGCAGCGCACGACCGCCGATATCGAGATGATTCTCACCACCGGCGCCTGCCCGGGCATCGAGAACTATTCGCGCTTCCTGACCGGCCGCAAGCCGGGCGAGCCGCCGCCGACCCTCTTCGAGTACATCCCGGAGAACGCGCTGCTGTTCGCCGACGAGAGCCATGTCTCGGTGCCGCAGGTGGGCGGCATGTACAAGGGCGACTATGCGCGCAAGTCGACCCTGGCCGAGTTCGGCTTCCGGCTGCCGTCCTGCATCGACAACCGGCCCCTGAAGTTCGAGGAGTGGGACGCGATGCGGCCGCAGACCGTGTTCGTCTCGGCCACGCCTGCCCCATGGGAGCTGGAGCGCACCGGCGGCGTCTTCGTCGAGCAGGTGATCCGCCCCACCGGCCTTATCGATCCGGAGGTCATCATCCGGCCGGTCGAGCACCAGGTGGACGATCTCCTGGCCGAGGTGAAAGCGTGTGCCGCCGCCAACCAGCGTGTGCTGGTCACCACGCTCACCAAGCGCATGGCCGAGGATCTCTCGGAATATCTGCACGAGCAGGGGGTGAAGGTGCGCTACCTGCACTCCGACATCGACACCCTCGAGCGCATCGAGATCGTCCGCGACCTCAGGCTCGGCAAGTTCGACGTGCTGGTCGGGATCAATCTGCTGCGCGAGGGCCTGGACATTCCCGAGTGCGGGCTGGTGGCGATCCTCGATGCCGACAAGGAGGGCTATCTGCGCTCCGAGACCTCGCTGATCCAGACCATCGGCCGGGCCGCCCGCAATGTCGACGGCCGCGCCATCCTCTATGCCGACAGGATCACCCGCTCCCTCAAGGCGGCTCTCGACGAGACGGCGCGGCGCCGTGCCAAGCAGGTCGCCTGGAACGAGCAGCACGGCATCACCCCGCAGAGCGTCAAGAAGCAGATCAGCGACATCCTGCAGTCGGTCGCCGAGCGCGACTATGTGACGGTCGATCTGGGCGAGGGCGAGCCGCTGCATCTCACCGGCCGCGACCTCCAGGCCCATATCGCCGATCTGGAGAAGCGTATGCGCGACGCCGCTGCCGACCTCGAGTTCGAAGAGGCGGCCCGCCTGCGCGACGAGATCAGGAAGCTCGAGGAGGGCGAGTTGGGCGTGCCGCCGGGGGCGGTGGCACCGGCAAGGAGCAGCAGCCTGGGACCCCAGAAACGAGGCGTGCGCGAGGAGAAGCGGCGCATGGCGCAGGCCCGCCAGAAGGCCGGCAGCCGCCGCCGCACGGGAGCCTGAGCGGCGCTCGCGCACTGGGCGCGCCAGTCAAGCACGGCCGGCTCCGCGAGCGCCGGCCCGTTGCCTCAGTGATGCCTGAGCGCGTCGATCAGCTCGCTCTTGCTCATCGCGCTGCGGCCCTCGAGGCCGATCTCCCTGGCCTTGCCGTAGAGCTCGTCCTTGCTCCAGTCCTCGTAGGCGGGGCTCTTGCCGCCTTTCCTCGAGGCGCTCTTGCCGCTGTTGGCGATGCGCGCGGCCTTCTCCTTGCTCTCGCCCTCGCGCCGCAGCGCCTCGTATGTCTCGTCGTCCTTCACGCTCGGGCCGTGCCTGCTGGCCATGGCTGGACTCCGCTTACCAGTAGGGGGTGCGGCCATAGTGGGTCCACAGCCGCGTCTCGTAGTCGTTGCCGGCGATTTGGGTGGGGTCGTATTCGGGGCTGGAGCGGATCTGCTCCTTGGTGAGATCGGCGGTGATGGTCTCCTTCGACCAGTTGACGTCGTGGAACCACTTCACCGCCACGAGCACCTTGCGCCCGGGCAGCCAGTTGGCGGTGTCCACCACCACATAGCGGATGCGCGACGCGGTCTCGTCGAGGAGGAGGTCGGCTACATGGCCGATGTCGCCGTCGGAGGCATGGATGTAGTAGCCGGTGACGGTACGGCCGCTGCGCAGATGAGGATCGTCCTGGCTGCGCCGGCGCTCCTCGAGCTCCTGCTCGACCACGTCACGGCCCGGCAGCGGCTCGGCGATCGGCACCACGGGCCCCCAGGGAATGGCCAGCGCCGGCGCCGCACCGCCTGCCCAGTAGGGCATCCATCCGTAGTGCTCGTGGAGGGACTCCTCCATCTGCCGCGACAGCGGCCGGTGGGTGTCGATCTCCGGGCTTTTCTGCACCTGGTCGCTGGTCAGGCGGGTCACGGCGCGCCGTCGGTCGGCGTCGAAGCGCTCGAAGGCAGACGGGCTCACCAACACCTTGCGGCCGGAGAGCCAACTGCCGGTATCGACCACGAGATAGCGGACGGTGGAGCTGCGATCATCGAAATAGATGTCGTCGATCGAGCCTATCTCGCCGTCGCTGGCCTCGACCGTCGATTCCCGCAGGATCTCGAGGCTGTGCAGCATCGCTGCCTCCCGTTCTCGCCCAACTCATGGCGAAGAACGGTCGCGAGGCGGGCCGGGTTCCGGCCCGCCGGGCTCGAGCGGCGCCTCAGTCGCGCAGCTCGTCCCAGAGCTCCTTGACCCGCGCGAAAAAGCCCTCGGATTCCGGCTGGTGGCTGTTCGAGCCGTCGCCGGCCTTCTCGAACTCGCGCAGCAGCTCCTGCTGGCGCTTGGTGAGCTTGACCGGCGTCTCGACGACCAGCTCGACGAACATGTCGCCGCGGGCCTGTCCCTGCAGCTCGGTCATCCCCTTGCCCTTGAGCCGGATCTGCCTGCCGGTCTGGGTGCCCTCGGGCACCGCCACCCGCAGCCGCTTGCCCTCGATGGTCGGCACCTCGATCTGCCCGCCCAGCGCCGCCTTGGTCATGGGGATGGGCACGCGGCAGAAGAGATGCATGCCGTCGCGCTTGAAGAGACGGTGCGGGGCCACCGAGACGAAGATGTAGAGGTCGCCCGGCTGGCCGCCGCGGATGCCGGCCTCGCCCTCGCCAGAGAGGCGGATGCGGGTACCGTCCTCGACACCGGCCGGGATCGTCACCGCCAGGGTCTTCTCGCGCTCGACCCGGCCGCTGCCCGAGCAGCCCTTGCACGGATTGGTGATGGTGCGGCCGGTGCCCTGGCAGGTCGGGCAGGTCCGCTCGACGGTGAAGAAGCCCTGCTGCGCGCGCACCCGGCCGGCGCCGCGGCAGGTGGGGCAGGTGACGGGCTCGCTGCCGCTCTCGCTGCCGCTGCCGTGGCAGCCCTCGCAGGTGACCGAGGTCGGCACCCGGATCTGTGCCTTCTTGCCGGCGAAGGCCTCTTCGAGGGTGATCGCCAGATTGTAGCGAAGGTCGGCACCGCGCGGCGAGCCGCCGCGCCGGCGGCCACCGCCGCCACCACCCCCCATGAAATCGCCGAAGAGATCGTCGAACACGTCGGCGAAGGAGGAGAAGTCGAACCCTGCCTGGCCGCCGCGACCGCCCCCCATGCCGGCCTCGAAGGCCTGGTGGCCGAACTGGTCGTAAGCCGCGCGCTTTTGCGGATCCTTGAGGACCTCGTAGGCCTCGTTGGCCTCCTTGAACTTCGCTTCGGCGGCGGCGTCACCCGGGTTGCGGTCGGGATGGTATTTGAGCGCCATCTGGCGATAGGCGCGCTTGAGGTCGGCTTCGGTGGCGGTGCGCGCCACGCCCAGGGTCTCGTAATAGTCGCGCTTCGCCATCGTTCAGATCGTCCGACCGTTTTCCGCTGTCCCGCAAGGAGCGGGACCGGATGCGCGTGCATCCGGTCCCGTCCTCTCTCTCAGCCTCGCGCCTGGCGCGTCAGGCCGAGCGCTTCTTGTCGTCGTCGACTTCCTCGAACTCGGCGTCGACCACGCCTTCCTCCGGCTTCGAGGCACCGCCGCCGTCGGGGCCGTCGCCGCCCGGGGTCGGGCCGCCGCCCTCCTGCTGGGCGCGGTACATCGCCTCGCCCAGCTTCATCGAGACCTGCGCCAGCGCGCTGGTCTTCTCCTGGATCTGCTGCGGATCCTCGCTGTCGATCACGCCCTTGAGGTCGGCCATGGCGCTCTCGATCGCCGTGCGGTCTTCCGCCGGGATCTTCTCGCCATGCTCCTTGAGGCTCTTCTCGGTCGAGTAGAGGAGACTGTCGGCGTGGTTCTTCGCCTCGATCACCTCCTTGCGCTTCTTGTCCTCGGTGGCGTGCTCCTGCGCCTCCTTCACCATCCGCTCGATCTCGGCGTCGCTGAGACCGCCAGAGGCCTGGATGCGGATCGCCTGCTCCTTGCCGGTGGCCTTGTCCTTGGCCTGCACGTTGACGATGCCGTTGGCGTCGATGTCGAAGGTAACCTCGATCTGCGGCACGCCGCGCGGCGCGGGCGGGATGCCGACCAGGTCGAACTGGCCCAGCATCTTGTTGTCGCGCGCCATCTCGCGCTCGCCCTGGAACACCCGGATGGTCACCGCGTTCTGGTTGTCCTCGGCGGTCGAGAAGACCTGGCTCTTCTTGGTGGGGATCGTGGTGTTGCGGTCGATGATCCGCGTGAACACCCCGCCCAGGGTCTCGATGCCGAGCGAGAGCGGCGAGACGTCGAGCAGCAGGACGTCCTTGACGTCGCCCGAGAGGACGGCGCCCTGGATGGCAGCGCCGACGGCCACGACCTCGTCCGGGTTCACGCCCCGGTGCGGGTCCTTGCCGAAGAACTGCTTTACGGTCTCGATGACCTTGGGCATGCGGGTCATGCCGCCGACCAGGATCACCTCGTCGATCTCGCCGGCCGAGATGCCGGCATCCTTCAGGGCCTTCCTGCAGGGCTCGACGGTGCGCTGGACCAGATCGTCGACCAGCATCTCGAGCTTGGCGCGCGAGAGCTTCATGGTGAGGTGCTTGGGACCGGACTGGTCGGCCGTGATGAACGGCAGGTTGATCTCGGTCTGCATCGTCGAGGACAGCTCGATCTTGGCCTTCTCGGCCGCCTCCTTGAGGCGCTGCAGGGCGAGCCGGTCGCCGCGCAGGTCGATGCCGTTCTCCTTCTTGAACTCATCGGCCATGTAGTCGATGAGCCGCTTGTCGAAGTCCTCGCCGCCGAGGAACGTGTCGCCGTTGGTGGACTTCACCTCGAACACGCCGTCGCCGATCTCGAGGATCGAGACGTCGAAGGTGCCGCCGCCAAGGTCGTAGACCGCGATGGTGCCGCTCTGCTTCTTGTCGAAGCCGTAGGCCAGGGCCGCCGCGGTGGGCTCGTTGATGATGCGCAGCACCTCGAGACCGGCGATCCGGCCGGCGTCCTTGGTGGCCTGCCGCTGGGCGTCGTTGAAGTAGGCCGGCACGGTGATGACGGCCTTGTCGACGGTGCCGCCCAGATGGCGCTCGGCGGTCGACTTCATCTTCTTGAGGATCTCGGCGCTGACCTGGGCCGGCGCCATCTTCTCGCCATGGGCACCCACCCAGGCGTCGCCATTGTCGGCCTTCACGATCTTGTAGGAGACCATGTCCATGTCCTTGCGGACGACAGGGTCGTCGAAGCGGCGGCCGATCAGGCGCTTGACCGCAAAGACCGTGTTCTCGGGATTGGTGACCGCTTGGCGCTTGGCGGGCATGCCCACCAGGATCTCGCTGTCGTCGGTGTAGGCCACCATGGAGGGCGTCGTGCGCATGCCCTCCTCGTTCTCGATGACCCGGGCGTTCTTGCCCTCCATCACAGCCAGGCAGCTGTTGGTGGTCCCGAGGTCGATACCGATGATCTTGCTCATTCTGTCCCCTCGCGCAGAACGCGAAAACTGCTTGCACCCGCAGAAGAGCGCGCCCGGCGAACCATCCAGAGCCGGCCGGCGGCAGCGAAGCGCTTGACGTGAGTGGCATATAAGAACCGCCCGTGGGGGCTGCAACCGCACCCGTGGCCATTCCGCAACGGCATTCGTGCCGTACGCCGGTCGCAGCGGCGCGCGGGTTGGGCTAGGCTTCGGCGAAAGGGGCTCTGCTGCTGCGGCGCTCCGTCGATGGGGAGGAGGGAGACATGCAGCTCACCCGTCGCGTCTGCCTTGCCGCCGGGCTCGCGGCGCTGGCCTGGCCGGGGCACCAAGGCCGCGCGGGGGCGGGCGCCATCCGTGTCGGCGTGCTGAAGTTCGGCACGGTGAGCTGGGAGCTCGACGTCATCAAGCACCACGAGCTCGACCGGAAGGCCGGATTCGAGCTGCTGGTGCGGCCCTTCGCCGGCAACGAGGCGGCTGACGTCGCGCTCATGGGCGGGGCGGTCGATGCGATCGTCGAGGACTGGCTGTGGGTCTCCCGGCAGCGCAGCCTCGGCGCCCCGATGAGCTTCATCCCCTATTCGAGCAGCGTGGGAGCGCTGATGGTCGCACCCGCCTCGCCGCTCGAGAGCCTCGCCGATCTCGCGGGCCGCAGGATCGGCGTGGCCGGCGGGGCGATCGACAAAAGCTGGCTCATGGTACGCGCGCTGGCCCGCGAGCGGTACGGCCTCGATCTCGCCGCCGATGCCGAGCCGGTCTTCGCCGCCCCGCCCCTGCTGAGCGAAAAGCTCAGGAGCGGGGAACTCGACGCGGCTCTCAACTACTGGCATTTCTGTGCCCGACTCGAGGCAGAGGGTTATCGTCGGCTGCTCGGCGTGGGTGAGGCGCAGGAGGCTTTGGGCGTGCCGGCCACGGTCCCCCAGCTGGGCTATGTCTTCGCGGAGGGCTGGGGCCGGGAGAACGCCGCGCTGATCGCCGCCTTCGCCGCGGCCTCGCGGGAAGCCAAGGCCATCATGAGGACCAGCGAGGCCGAGTGGGAGCGGCTCGAGCCGCTGACCCGGGCGGGCGACGCGGCCACGCGCGAGGCCTTCCGGCGGCGCTTCGCCGAGGGCATCGTCGAGCGCTGGGGCGATGCCGAGCGGGCGCAGGCGGCCCGGCTCTACGAGATTCTGGCGGGCCTCGGTGGCAGGCAGCTGGTGGGCGAGGCGCGCCGTCTTGCGCCTGGCACCTTCTGGGAAGACGTCCGGTTTTGAACGACAGCGAGCCGCTATCCGGCAGCGCGGGGAACGATTGAATGACACGACTGCAACTGGTGATCGGCCCGCGCAGGCTGTCGTCCTGGTCGCTCCGGGCATGGCTGGTCCTGGAACGCACCGGGCTGGCGTTCGAGGAGATCGTGGTGCGCTACGATCGGCCCGGTGGCGCGGCGCGGATCGGCGAGTTCTCGCCCTCGCGCCGCGTGCCGGTGCTGCTGGTGGATGGCACGCCAGTGTGGGATTCGCTGGCCATCTGTGAGTATCTGGCCGAGCAGGCGCCCGACCTTTGGCCCGCCGAGCCACTGGCGCGCGCCTGCGCCCGCTCGGTGAGCTGCGAAATGCACAGCGGCTTTCGCGACCTTCGCGCCTTCCTTCCGATGGATTTCACCGCCCGCTTCGCCGGGCCGCCGGTGCTGCTGCCGCGGGTCGAGGCCGATGTGCGGCGGATCGTCGATCTTTGGGGGAAATGTCGCGAGCAGTGGGGCCGGGAGGGGCCCTTCCTGTTCGGCCGCTTCTCGATTGCCGACGCGATGTTCGCCCCGGTCGCCTCGCGCTTCCTCACTCACGGCGTGCGCCTCGGCTCCGCGGCCCAGGCCTATGTCGAGGCGCTGATGGCGATGCCTGCGATGGTCGCCTGGGGCGAGGCCGCCGCCGCCGAGGAGGGTGGCGAGGAGCTGGTTGCCACGTCGCAGCGCGCCGGCGCGCCGGCGCCTCCACGCCGTCCCGCGCCGCCGCGGGTCGTGCCTGCCGAGGCGCGGCCGTCACGCCCCGAGCCATCGCGGCCCGAGCCGCCGCGTCGAGAGGCTCCCCATCCCGAACCGCTGCGCCCCGAGCCGGCCCGGACCGAGACACCAGCCGTGGCCCCGCCGCAGCCGGTGGCCATGATGCCTTCGCCGCAAGGAGAGCCCCCGCCGTCCCACCATCCCCGCAGGGCGCAGCCCGAGTTGCCGCAGCCTGCGCCGGAATCTGCGCATCAGCCGACGGCAGCTGCGCCGTCGCCCGCGCCGGCTGCCGGGGAGCCGCCTCAGGCATCGCCCACGCGCGGCATGGAGCACCAGGCGGCAGCCGCCGTGGTGCCGGTGCGCCGCAACTGGCTGCGCGGCGGCAGTGCCCGGGCGGCCGAGGCAAGACTCGGCGGCGTGGCCGAACGCGCGGATCCCGGCCCCGACAGGACGCCGCGCGGGGTGAGCGAGCCGCCCGAGGATCAGGGCCGGCGCGTGGTGCGCAATCCGGCCATCAAGCCCATAGGTGACGGAACTCGTCGACGACGCTGAGATAGACGTCGCGCTTGAAGGGCACGATCAGCGAGGGCAGCTGCTGCGGGCTCGCCCAGCGCCATTCCTTGAACTCGGGATGGGGCACGTCGATGCAGATGTCCTCGTCGGTCCCCTCGAAGCGGAACGCCAGCCATTTCTGGGTCTGGCCGCGATAGCGGCCGCCCCACATGCGCCGCGCCAGGTCGGGAGGCAGGTCGTAGGAGCGCCACCAGGAGCTCTCGGCCAGCAGGCTCGCCCGGTCGGTGCCGATCTCCTCGGCCATCTCGCGCAGCCCCGCGGCCAGCACCGTCTCGCCGGGGTCGATGCCGCCCTGGGGCATCTGCCACGCCTCGCGCCCGGTGTCGTGACGCTGGCCGACGAAGACCCGGTTGGCAGCGTCGAGCAGCAGGATTCCCACGCAGGGACGGTAGCCTTCCTCGGGCTCGCTGGTCAGGCAGCAGGCTGCCCGCCGTGAAGAATGTCGCATCGATGTTCCCGGCCGTCCGCTCGAATGTCCCGCTCACGGGGGTGCGGCCAACCTGCCACAAGGTGGAGTGCAAGTCGCCCGCGCCGTGCCCCGCCCGTTCGCCTCAGGGCGCCAGGCCGGCGAGCCGCCGGCTCGCCAGGAGCTCGGCGGCGTGGCGGGCGATGGTGTCGTAGCCGTAGGGGGAGGGATGGCAGGTGTCGCCGTCATCCTCGCGCAGGTTGAAGCGCTGCCAGTCGATCGCGGCGGTGCCGACATCGCCGGCGATGAGGCCCTCGGGCAGCCGCCCGGCATGGGCCTGGAGAAAATCGGAGGCGCTTTGCGTGTCGAGATCGTTGCGCGGGATGAAGAGGACCACCGGGGTCACCCCCTGCGCCTCGGCGAAGGCGGCGTAGCGTTCCAGCAGGGCCAGCAGATTGCCGGCGAGCGCCTCGGACCGGTAGGCCCGGGCATATTCGGGGCGGCCCAGCTTGCGCAGCAGCTTTTGCGCCTCGAGCAGCTGGAAGCCCTCGGCGGACAAGGCGCGGAACAGCGCCAGGGAGAAGGGAAAGCCGAAGCGCGGCCGCGCCCAGAAGTCCTCGTCGAAGGCGCGTTCGGCCTCTGCCCTGAAGCGGCCGATGTCCTCGAGCGCGGCGGCGCCCGGATGGGGCACGATCCGCTTGTCTTCCATGTACGGCTTGAGGCCGTAGAGAAGCCCCGACGAGTCGTAGAGAACCGGCCGGTAGGAGTTGGCCATCCGGTAGATGTTCTCGTACATGATCGTGAGGATCGCGACCTCGGTCGCGGGATAGGTCCCGAGGACGCGCTGAAGCTTCAAGAAGCCCTGGAGGGGGCCGTAGCCGCCAACGCCGTGATTGGCGACGGAGAGGCCGGTGATGGCGGCGAGGCGGGCGGGGAAGGCTTCATCGTCGGAGCCTTCCGAGCCTGCCGCGTAGGAGTCGCCGACCACCACCACCCGGACGCTCTGCGGCTCGTAGCCCTCATAGACCCGCGCGCCGCTCGCGTCGTAGGTGGTGACCGTGGGCGTGCCCTCGCAGGACTTGCCATCCAGCGTCCTGGGCCCGTGATGGTCCCAGCCCAGCACCGGATCGCCCTGCTTTCGCGCGAAGTCACGCAGCTCGTCGGCATCGAGCTGCGCGAGAATGGCCTCACGCTCGTCCCGGACATCGTCGAGCAGGAAGCCGGACGCCAGGCCAATGAGCTCCAGGGCAATCGCCAGGAGCAGAAGCACGATGCCCGCGAACGCGAAACGCATGGATCGCCGGGCACCGGCGGCAGGGCGCATGGGGACCTGCCGGCCCCGCGCCTCAGGCGGCCTGGGCCATGGTCAGCGCGGCGCGCAGCAGGACGTTGCAGCCCGCCTCCACATGCTCGGGCTCGGTCCACTCCTCCTCGTTGTGGCTGAGTCCGTCCTTGCAGGGGATGAAGATCATCGAGGTCGGCACGACCCTGGCGGTATAGCAGGAGTCGTGGCCGGGGCCGGAGATCATGTCGCGATGGGCGTAGCCGCAGGATTCGGCCGCACCGCGCACCGCCTCGATGCACTTGCGGTCGAACTGCACCGGCGGGAAATACCAGATCTGCTCGACCTCGAAGGGCATGTCGTGCGGGCCGCATGCCTCCTCGGCCGCCGCCCGCAGCTTGCTGTCCATCTCCTCGATCACCGCCTCCTCGGGGTGGCGCATGTCGACGGAAAAGCTGACCTGGCCCGGGATGATGTTGCGCGAGGCCGGCTGGGCGTCGATCACGCCCACGGTGATGACGGCGCTCGGCCCGTGCTCGCGGGCGATCGCATCGAGCCGGGCGATGATCTTGGAGGCCGCCACCAGCGCGTCCTTGCGGCGCGGCATCGGCGTGGAGCCTGCATGGCTCTCCTTGCCGGTGATGCGCACATCGTACCAGCGGATGCCCTGGCCGCCGACCACCACGCCGATCGGCTTGTCCTCGGCCTCGAGCACCGGGCCCTGCTCGATATGCAGCTCGAGATGGCACTTCCAGTCCTGCGGCGCGCAGGGCAGCTCGCCCTTGTAGCCGATCCGCTCGAGCTCCTCGCCGAAGGTCTTCCCCTCGCGGTCGGTGCGCGCGTAGGCCCACTCCTTCGTGAAGGCGCCGCCGAACACGCCCGAGCTCATCATGGCGGGGGCGAAGCGGGTGCCTTCCTCGTTGGTCCAGTTGACCACCATCAGCGGATGGTCGGTCTCGTAGCCGAGATCGTTGAGGGTGCGGACCACCTCCAGCCCGCACAGCACGCCGGCCACCCCGTCGAACTTGCCGCCGGTGGGCTGGGTGTCGAGATGGCTGCCCATCACCACTGGCGGCAGGTCGTCCCGCCGCCCCGGCCGGCGCGCCATCATGTTGCCCATCTCGTCGACCGTGACGGTGCAGCCCGCCGCCTCGGCCCACCGGGTGAAGAGGTCACGACCCTCCCGGTCGAGATCCGTCAGGGTCTGGCGGTTGCAGCCACCCTTGGGCGTGCCGCCGATCTCGGCCATCTCCATCAGGCTGTCCCACAGCCGCTGGCCGTTGATCTTCAGGTTGGTGGGCTTCTCGCTCATCATCCGGCATCCCCGCTGACGGGGGCGCAGCACCCCCGCTCGTTTTGCCCGCACGATAGGTGCGCCGCCCCGCCCTGTCGACGCCACCGGCCGACGATACCGCCGCCGTCAACGGTACCAGGTGCCCTTAGCGGTTTCTTGCCGTCGGCCTGCCGCCTACTCCGCCGCCTGGGGGACGCGCCGGGGGTTTCTGGGGTCCTGCTCCCAGGTCATGTAGGGCCGGCCGCTTTCCACCGGGACCATGGTGATGCAGCCTTCGACCGGGCAGGCATGCGAGCACAGGTTGCAGCCGACGCATTCGGCGTCGATCACCTCGTAGCGCCTGGCACCGTCCGTGCGCAGCGCTGCGATCGCCTGGTGGGCGGTGTCCTCGCAGGCGATGTGGCACAGGCCGCACTTGATGCAGAGGTCCTGGTCGATCCGCGCCTTGATGTCCCAGTTCATGTCGAGGTCCTTCCAGTCCACGTAGTTGGGCACGGCGGCCCCGCGGAAGTCCTCGATGCTCCGGTAGCCCTTCTGGTCCATCCAGTTGGAGAGGCCGGTGACCATGTCCTCGACGATCCTAAACCCGTAATGCATCGCCGCGGTGCAGACCTGGGCGCTGCCGGCGCCCATGGCGATGAACTCGGCGGCATCGCGCCAGGTCTCGATGCCGCCGATGGCGGAGATGGGGAGGCCGCGGCATTCGGTGTCGCGGGCGATCTCGCCCACCATGCACAGGGCGATGGGCTTGACCGCCGGGCCGCAATAGCCGCCATGGGCACCCTTGCCATGGACCGTGGGCATCGGCGTCATCAGGTCGAGGTCGACGCCGGTGATCGAGTTGATGGTGTTGATGAGCGAGACCGCGTCGGCGCCGCCGCGCCTTGCCGCACGGGCCGGCGCCAGGATGCTGGTGACGTTGGGGGTGAGCTTCACGAAGACCGGCATCCGCGTGTGCGCCTTGCACCAGCGCACCACCATCTCGATGTAGTCCGGCACCTGGCCCACGGCCGAGCCCATGCCGCGCTCGCTCATGCCGTGCGGGCAGCCGAAATTGAGTTCCACGCCGTCGGCGCCGGTCTCCTCGACCACCTCGAGGATCGCCTTCCAGCTCTCCTCCTCGCAAGGCACCATGAGCGAGACCAGGATGGCGCGGTCGGGCCAGTCCTTCTTGACCCGCTTGATCTCCTGCAGGTTCAACTGCAGCGGCCGGTCGGAGATCAGCTCGATATTGTTGAAGCCCATCATGCGGTGGCCGCGATAGTGCAGGGCGCCGTAGCGGGAGGTGGTGTTGACCACCGGCGGGTCCTCGCCCAGCGTCTTCCACACAACGCCGCCCCAGCCCGCCTTGAAGGCGCGCACGACGTTGTATTCCTTGTCGGTCGGTGGAGCGCTGGCGAGCCAGAACGGGTTGGGTGCCTTCACGCCCGCGATCTCGCAGCGAAGGTCGGCCATGGATCGGTCCTCCGAAAGGCGGGTGCCGGGATGCGGACGGTCAGTCCATGAGATAGCGGTGGATGGCGCGGGCAGCGATCTTGCCGTCCTCGACCGCCTGGACGGTCAGGTCCTGGCCCTGACCGATGGCGTCGCCGCCGGCCCAAACCCGGTCGAGCGAGCTCATGCGGTCCTCGTTCACCTTGATCTTGCCGCGCTCGATCTCGAGCAGGTCGACCGAGCCGTCGAGCGCCGAGGGCACCAGATGCTGGCCGATCGCCTTGAAGACCATGTCGGCCCGGAGCGTGAAGCGGTCATCGGTGCCCATCAGCCGGCCGGTCTGGCCGAGCTGCGTATATTCCAGCTCGACGGCGCGGACATGGTCGTCCTCGCCGATCAGCCGCACCGGCCGGGTCCAGTGCCGGATGGTGACGCCGTTGGTCTGCGCCACTTCCTGCTCGTGGCGGGTGGCGCCCATCTGGCTGGCGCCGCGCCGGTAGGCGATGGTGACGTTGGTGGCCCCCAGCCGCCGGCTCTGCACCGCGATGTCGATGGCGGTGTTGCCGCCGCCGATCACCACCACGTCGTGGCCCACCGGCAGGCTCGCCGGATCGGCCTGGCGAAGCCGGGCGATATAGTCGACGGCGTTGTGCACGCCGGCGAGCTCCTCGCCGGGCAGCCCCAGCACATTCACGCCGCCCAGGCCCACGCCGATGAAGACGGCGCTGAACTCGCGGCGCAGGTCGCGCAGGTGGATGTCGCGGCCGAGCGCCACCCCGCAGCGCAGCTCTATGCCGCCGACACCGAGGATGAACTCCACCTCCTTCTGGGCAAAGCCGTGCGGCACCTTGTAGGCGGCAATGCCGTACTCGTTGAGACCTCCCCCCTTGGGGCGCTTCTCGAATACGACGACGTCGTGCCCGTCGCGCGCCAGGGCGTGGGCGCAGGCGAGGCCGGCGGGCCCGGCGCCGACCACGGCGATGCGCTGGCCGGTAGGAGCGGCGCGGGTGAAGGGCTGGGTTCCGCTCTCGAGCAGATGATCAGTGGCGTAGCGCTGCAGCAGCCCGATCTTCACGGGCTTGTTCTCCTGCGCGGTGCGCACGCAGGCTCCCTCGCACAGGATTTCGGTCGGGCACACCCGGGCGCAGGCGCCGCCCATGATGTTGGCCTCGAGGATCGTGGTCGCGGCGCCGGCCACGTTGTCGGTGTGGATGCCGCGGATGAAGCGGGGGATGTCGATCGAGGTCGGGCACGCCTCGACGCAAGGCGCATCGTGGCAGAAATAGCAGCGGCTCGCCTCGACCAGCGCCCGCTTGCGGTCGAGCGGGGGGTAGAGCTCGTCGAAATTGGCGTCGTACTCCGCCGGCGTCAGCCGGCCCGCGCGGATATCGACCGCATCGCCCATGACGCACACCTTCCCTGTGCGGCGGCCCCCTGACGGATGCCGCCGGCTTTTTTGATTATCATGAACGGTAGAGAAAATCTGACCGCGCGGTCAAGAAGAAGGCAGAAGCGATGGGCTCAGCGGTGCGCACGCAGGAGATCGCGGTCGGCACCGCAGCGCCTCCGGTCCTCCCAGGCGCGCAGCCAGCCTGCCAGCTCGGCGCCGGGCAGCGGGCGAGCGAAGAGGAAGCCCTGGCCGGTGCGGCAGCCGAGCTGTTTGAGGAGCTGGAGCTGCTCGGCGGTCTCGATGCCTTCGGCGATGAGGCCCAGCTGGAGGCGCCGGCCCAGATCGAGCAGGCACTCGACGATGGCGCGCTCCTTGCCGTGCTCGTCGCTGGGCGGCAGGAAGGCGCGGTCGAGCTTGATGGTGTCGAAGGGCAGGTCGGCGAGGCGGGCCATGCTGGAGTGGCCGGTGCCGAAATCGTCGATCGCCAGACGTACGCCGCTGCGGCCCAGCTCGCGCAGCGTCGAGGCCGCCGTCGCACAGTCGGTAAGCTCGTTCTCGACCACCTCGAGCACGATGTCGCCGGGCGCTGCGCGGCTGTGCCGCAGCTTGCCCAGAAAGCCGTCGAGCCAGCTGTCGCTACGCAGCATCGAGGCCGCCAGATTGACGTGCAGGGCCGGCAGCTCAATTCCGGCCGCGGTCCATTCCTGAAGCTGATCGACGGCGGTCGCGAGGGTCCACAGGCTGATCGGCATCATCGTGCCGTTGCGCTCGGCGATGTCGAGGAAGCGGGCTGGCTGGAGCAGGCCCTGCTGCGGGTGGTACCAGCGCAGCAGCGCCTCGACGCCGACCAGCTCCAGGGTGTCGAGCGCGAGGATCGGCTGGTAGTGCAGCGCCAGCTCGCGCCGCTCGACCGCCTTGCGCAGATCGGCGTCGAGCGTGGCCTTGTGGCGCGCCTCCTCCTGCATCGAGCGCTCGAACATCCGCCAACAGCCGCGGCCGGCGTTCTTGGCGGCGTAGAGGGCGGCGTCGGCGTTGTTGAGCAGCGTCTGCGGCTCGCTGCCATGCTCGGGGCACAAGGTGATGCCGATGCTGGCGCCGGTCCGCACCACCGCCGAGCCCAGGGGGATGGGCTCGGCCAGGGCGCGCACGATGCGCTCGGCGAGCGGCGCCAGGTCCTGCTGGCGGTGATCGAGGGCGGAGACGATGGCGAACTCGTCGCCGCCCAGGCGGGCCACCACGTCGCTGCGCCGCACGCAGCTTCGCAGCCGCCGCGCGACCTCGCGCAGCAGCGCGTCGCCGGTGACGTGGCCGAGCGCATCGTTGACCTGCTTGAAGCGGTCGAGGTCGAGCAGCACCAGCCCGAAGCCGCGGCCGGTGCGCCGGGTGCGCAGGCAGGCCTGCAGGAGCTCCTCGTTGAGCAGATGGCGATTGGCCAGCGAGGTCAGCGCGTCGTGGGTGGCGAGGTGGCGGATCACCTCGGTGGCCTGCTTGGAGCGGTGGATGTCGATGAAGGCGCCGATCATCCGCAGCGGGCGGTCACTGGGGTCGCGCTCCACAACCTTGCCGCGGCTCAAGAACCACCGCCACTCGCCGCCGCGCGCCTGGACCCGGTGCTCGATCTCGAAGAACTCGCTGCGCCCCGAGAGATGCTCGTGCAGGCGGTACAGGGCCTGGTCGCGGTCGTTGGCGTGCAGCAGGTCGAGCCAGCCCTCGACCCCGCCATTGAGCTCGCCCGGCGCGTAGCCAAGTCGTGCGTGCCAGCGGTCGCTGAAGAACACCCGGCCGGCGGCGACGTCCCAGTCCCAGTAGCCGTCATTGGCGACGTCGAGGGCGAAGTCGAGCTGGCGTCGCGTGCGATCGAGCTCCTGCACGTGGATCGCCCGGCCGAGCGTCTCGATGACCCGGAGCTCCACGGTGCCGCCGTGCGCGCCTGGGCCGACGGCGACCAGCGCCGGCGCCTCGTGGCCGGGATGGCGAAAGCCCACCCAGAGGCGCGCCGGCGCCTCGCCCGGCTGTGGCAGGATGCGGGCCAGCAGCTTCGCCGAGGCGGGGGCGACCAGGTCCAGGAACGAATGTCCCGGGGCGGGCAGCAGGTCGGGCGGCAGAACCTCCTCCCAGCTGCCCTCCGCCTCGGTCACCCGGCCGGCGTCGTCCAGCAGGCAGCGGGCGAGGCTCCGGCCGGGATCGGCGGCAGCGGGCGGATCCTGCGCTGCCACCGGCGCCGGCCCGCTGCGTTGCGGATCGGCACCTGTGCGGGACGCCAGCCGCTCGATCGTCAGGGCGAACCTGCTGGCCCCCTGGTCGAGCAGCGGCTGCATCGTGACCTTCCGGCGAAAGGGTCCGTCGCCCAGGGTGAAGGAACGGCGCGGCCGCCCCTGCAGGGCGTCGCGGCACTGGTCGAACAGCAGGGAGGCGAGGGTGCTGTCGCGCGGCCGGCCTTCCTCGTCGAACCAGTCGAGCGCCGGGTCGGCCTGCCATGCCTGGTTGACGGCCACCAAGGCGAGCCGCTCGCGGCTCGCGAGGTCGATGACGCCCAGCGGAATCCCGACCACGTCGATGGGCAGCCAGCGTTCGACAGAGATGGGGACTGCCATGGCGGGGCTCTTCACACTCGCGCTATGGGGTCTGGCCTACAACTTTAGATACATGTTTTGGTCGACAGTTCAACGTTTTATTGCAACTGACACGCGAGACGAGTGTCGCTGTAAGCCTGTAAGTTGATCGAGGGCAGGATTGTCGCCCTGCCAAGTGAGCGGCGGTGAAAATTTGCCTCGCGCTCAAGTTCATCTTAATGTTATGCTATCAAGACCACAAGTTATGCTGTGCGACCAGCCTGGCGGCAGTGCCTGGCGGTGGGGGGTGCATGGTCCGGAACATGTCAGCTTCTGGCCTGCCATCGTGCGGGCACATGGGTCTGATCGCGAACGCACCGCGGCAGGCCGATCCCGAGGGTCCCGTGGCAGTCGTGGCAATCCTCGTGGGGGCGGGCGCTCTGGAGGCGCTCGAGCGCTTTTTCAGCGGCCTGCCGAAGAATCCGGGTTGTGCCTTCGTCGTGCTGCGGGATCTCTCGGGCGAGCTCGACCTCTTCGTCCAGCGGCTGCTGGCGCGATGCACCGGTCTTCCCGCCCGGGCCACCGCGGCCGGCGAGGAGCTGGTTCCCAACACGATCCACCTGCTCGCTTGCGGCGACGGCTCCTTCGACGGTTTCCTCGGATCGCTCGCCGCCGAGGCGGGTGGCCGCGCCGCTGCCGTAGTGCTCTCCGGCGACCGGCTGACGACCGCCGCGGGCCTGCAGCAGTTCGCCGGTGCGGGAGGCTTGGTATTGGTGCAGGAGCCGGCGACGGCAAGCTTCGAGGTGATGCCCTGTGCCGCCATCGCGGCGGTGCCGGAGGCCGTCGTGCTGCCGCCGGAAAGCATGGTGCTGCCGCTCCTCGCCCAGCTTCGGCTGGCCACCGGCGAGCTCGAGGCCGAGGCGCCGCTCAAGGACGTTCTGGCTCTGCTGCTGCGGCGCTACGGGATCGATTTCAGCACCTACCGCCTGCCGCTCCTGATGCGCCGGCTGCAGCGCCGGGCGGCGTTTCGCCGGATGCCCGACCTCGGCGCCTTCGAGCAGCTGCTGCGACACGACCCGGAGGAGCTGGAGCGGCTGCATGACGACTTCCTGATCGGCGTCACCGCTTTCATGCGCGACCGCGAGGCTTTCGGCGCGCTGGCCAGCCACGTGCTCCCCGCGCTGGCCGCGCGGCGCCGGGCCCTTCGGATCTGGGTCCCCGGCTGCGCGAGCGGCGAGGAAGCCTTCTCGATCGCCATGGTGCTGCGCGAGCATGCGCTGCAGCGCGAGCGGCCGCTCGACTTCGCCATCTTCGCAACCGACGTTCATCGCCGCTCGCTCGACCTTGCTGCCCAGGCGTTCTATCCGGACGACCGGCTCGCCGGCCTCGACCCGGAGCTGGTCGACCGGCACTTCATGCGGCTGGCCGGCGGCTGGCGGCCGCGTCCGGAGCTGCGCCGCTGCGTCGTGTTCAGCGCCCACGACCTGCTGGCCGACCCACCGCTCTCCCGGATGGACCTGGTGAGCTGCCGCAACCTGCTCATCTACCTGACTGCCGAGGCCCAGCGCGAGGCCCTTGGCCGACTGCATGCGTCCCTCGTGCCCGGTGGCTATCTCTTTCTCGGGAGCAGCGAGAGCGTCGGCGGACCGGCTTCCGGCTTCGAGCCGGTAGAGCCGCGCTGGCGCATCTTCCGGCGGCGCGAGGGCGAGGGAGGTAAATGCCCCGAAGGGCCGCCTCTGGGGCAGCTGCGCTCGCGGCTGCGCGAGCCACCGGCCGGGCGCAGCCTGCCGCAGGCGATCGAGGCGCTGCTGGCCCACCTGGCGCCGCCCGGGCTGCTGGTGGACGACAGCGGGACGATCCTGCGGGTGCTGCACGAGGAGGCGGTGCGGGCAGCCCTGGCGCTGCCCGTGATGCCCGCCCGGGTGAGCGAGATCGCCGATACGGCGCTGCGTCATGCACTCCTGGCCGGTCTCGGCTCGGCGCGGCTGACGGGCCGCGCGACGGTCGAGGCGGGCACTGCGGCAAGCCTTGCCGTCACCTGCCTGCCGGCGGGCGAGCAGCCACTTTTTCTCGTGACCACGGATCGACCGGCAAAGGCGGAGACGGCTGCGCCGGACAGCGTGGCGGTGGCGCGGCTCGAGCGGGAGCTGGCCGGTGCAGCCGCGGCGCTGCAGGCGAGCCTGGGCGACCTGCAGGCCGCCAACGAGGAGCTGCGCGCCGCCAATGACGAGCTTCAGGCGGCCAACGACGAGCTGAGTTCGGTGAACGAGGAGCTGCATCTGGTCAGCGCCGAGCACGAGGCCCGGCTGGGCGAGCTGGCGCAGCTCGCGACGGACATGGAAAACTTCCTGCGCGGCACCGCCATGGGCCTGGTGTTCCTCGACGAGGAGCTGGCGCTGCGCCGCTTCACCGCGCGGGCGGTGGAGCTGTTCGCGGTGGTGTCCGACGATGTCGGGCGGCCGATCCACGAGATCCGCTGGCGCTTCGACTATCCCGACCTGGAGAGAGACCTGCTGCGCTGCCTCGAGCACGAGGTGGCGCTCGGCCGCGACGTGCGTACCCCGGGTGATGGCATGTTCCGCATCGAGATGATGCCCTACCGGCTGCGCTCCGGCGAGGTCGCGGGGGTGGTGCTGGTGTTCGAGGATGTGGGGGCGCTGCGCAAGGTCCAGCAGCAGGCCCAGCGCGAGGCCTGCTTTGCGGCGGGCCTCGCCGAGACGGCCGGCCTCGAGGTCTGCCGCCTCGACCCGCAGCTCCGGGTGCTCGCTGCCAGCGCCGCCTTTGCCCGTGCGGTGCAGGCCGAGCCGGCAGGGCTCGGCGGCCGGCTGTTGGCCGAGCTGGTGCCGGCCCGGACCCTGGCCGGCATCGCAGCCACCGCGGCCGGCCTGGACCCGGCCAAGGCCGAGGGCAGCTTTCTGGCCGAGGACGCGCGAGAGCCGGAAGGCGAGCGGCTGCAGCGGCTCTGGACGCTCCAGGCGTTCTTCGGCGACGACGGCAGGCTGGTCGAGCTGCAGGCGGTGGGGCGGAAGCTGCCGGCCCGGGGGTGAGCGGCCGGCTTGTGCCGCCCGGGGGCGGCCGCTACCGTCGATGCGGGGATGGCAGCCACGGGCGTGCGATGAGCGACCCGAGAGACGACGGGAAAGGACGGCCGACGGCCCGCAGTGGCGGCGCGGAAGCCCGTGGCCGTGCGCGGCGGCAGAGCCAGGCGCGCATCCTCGAGGCGGCCGAGGCGGTGTTCGCCGCGAGTGGCTACGACGGCGCCACCACCGCCGAGATCGCCCGCCGGGCGGGGCTGCCCAAGGCCAATGTGCACTACTATTTCGCCACCAAGGAGGCCATATACCGGGCGGTCATCGACCGCACGCTCAAGCTCTGGCTTTCGGCCTTCGAGCCGCTCGGCGCCGAGGACGACCCGGCCGAGGCCCTCTCCGCATATGTCCGCGCGAAGATGCGGCACAGCCGCGAGCACCCTCTGGCCTCGCGCATCTTCGCCCGCGAGATGCTGGCCGGCGCCCCGGTGGTCCGGGATTTTCTCGAGACCGAGCTGCGCTCCTGGGTCAGGACCAAGAGCGCCGTGCTGCGCGGCTGGGCCGAGCGCGGCCTGATGGACCCGGTCGATCCGCCCCAGCTCTTCTTCATGATCTGGGCCGTGACCCAGACCTACGCCGATTTCGACGCGCAGATCTGCGCCGTTCTCGACAAGCCGCGGCAGACGCAGCGCGACTTCGAGACGGCGACCGAGACGGTGCTCAAGGTGCTGCTGGAGGGCTGCGGCGTCCGCCGTGCGGCGCCGGCTCAGGCCGCGAGCACGCGGGTCAGGGCCGCCTCGTAGCGCGCCGCCGCCGCCTCGCCGCCATAGCCGCGCCGCTCGCTCCGGGCGAGCAGGGCGGTCGGCGGGTAGATGGTCGGGTTGAGCCGGTCGGCCTCGGGAATCAGCGGCAGTGCCGCCGCGTTTGGGCAAGGATAGCGGATCGCCCGGGCGATGGCGGCGTGGACCTCCGGCTGCAGGATGAACTCGATGAAGGCGTGGGCCGCCGCCGGGTTGGGAGCGCCCGCGGGGATGCACAGCGCGTCCTCCCACAGCAAGGTGCCCTCGGCCGGGATCGCAAAGCCCAGATCGGCGTCCTCCTCCATCACCT
Source organism: Marinimicrococcus flavescens (assembly GCA_029211145.1). Classification (GTDB taxonomy): domain Bacteria; phylum Pseudomonadota; class Alphaproteobacteria; order Geminicoccales; family Geminicoccaceae; genus Marinimicrococcus; species Marinimicrococcus flavescens. Next base: position 17,813 of record JARGEQ010000008.1, on the reverse strand, counting down.
GGAGAAGATCGCCCGACCACTCCGCGCAGAGATCCACCTCGCCGGCCGCCAGCAGGTCCTGGCCGGTGTCGGGGGCGAAGCTCTTCACATGCGGCTTGGCGGCGATCAGCAGCTCCACTGCCTGCGCGATCTTCGCCGGTTCGGTGTCGTTGATCGAGTGGCCCAGATATTTCATCGCCACCCGCACGATGTCGCTGTTGTCGAGAAGGGCGATGCGCCCCCGGTGGCGGCGCGGCTCGAAAAGCACGCTCCAGCTCTCGGGCGGGGCCACCGGGCGGCGATAGCCGATCCCCATGGCCCCCCAGAAATAGGGGGCGCTGTGGGCCCGGCCGGGGTCGTAGGCTGGGTCGGCGAAGTCGCTTGCGATGTTCGCCATGCCGGGGATCGAGGCTTGGTCGAGCCTCATGAGCATGCCGGCAGCGATCATCCGCTCGACATTGTCGCTCGAGGGGAAGATCACGTCATAGCCGGGATTGCCCTCGCGCAGCCGGGCGAACAGCTCGGCGTTGCTGGCATAGACGTCGTAGCGCACGGCGATGCCGGTGGCCGCGGTGAAGTCGGCCAGGGTGGTGGGACCCAGATAGGTGTCCCAGCCATAGACGTTGAGGGTGCGGCCGGCCGCCGCGGCCGGGGAGCGCAGGATGGGCAGGGCCGCGGCGGCGAGGCCGGAGGTCAGGAGGCGGCGGCGGTCGAGGCGGGGCATCGGCGTCTCCCTGGGAGCTGGCTCGCGAGAGAGCGCCGCGGCCCCGCCGCGTCAATGCCGGGCGGTGACGCAGGTCCGGCTCAGGAGGCCAGCACCCGGGTCCAGGCCTTCTCGTAGAGGGCCGAGACCTCCTCGCCCTGGTAGACCAGCAGCTCGCAGCGCTCGAGCACCTCCTCGGGCGGGTAGATGGTCTCGTCGTCGCGCATCTCCTCGGGCAGCAGCGCGCGCGCCTTCTCGTTGGGCAGCGCGTACTGGATCTCCTCGGCGATCGCCGCGTGGACCTCAGCCTCCAGGATGAAGTTGATGAAGGCGTGGGCGTTCGCGGGGTTGGGCGCGCCCTTGGCGATGCACAGATTGTCGGTCCAGATCTGGCCGCCCTCCTTGGGCACCCGGTAGCCGATGTCGGGGTCCTCCTCCATCACCTGCAGCACGTCGCCCGAGAACTCGAGCGCCACATCGACCTCGCCCGAGAGCAGCAGGTCCTGGCCGGTGTCCGGCGCGAAGGTCTTGATCTTGGACTTGATGCGGATGAGCGCGTCGGCAGCCTCGGCGATCTGCGCGGGATCGCTGCTGTTCATCGAGTAGCCCAGATACTTGAGCGTCATCCTGAGCGTGTCGACGTCGGCCAGCAGGGCGATCCGGCCGTCCCACTTCCCGGTCTCGAAGATCTCGGCGAGGCTTTCGGCGGTGCCGACCGAGCTGCGGTAGCCCAGCCCCAGCGTGCCCCAGAAATAGGGGACGCTGTGCTCCAGCTCGGGGTCGTAGCTGGGCGTGCGGAAGCGCGGCGCCAGGTTGGCGAGGTTGGGGAGCAGGGCGTGGTCGAGGGATGCCAGCATGCCGGCCGCCCGCATGCGCTGCACGTAGTTGTCGGTGGGGACGATCACGTCGTAGCCGGGATTGCCCTCGCGCAGCTTGCCGAACAGCTCCTCGTTGCTGCCGTAGAGGTCGTAGCGGACGTTGATGCCGGTGGCCTCGGTGAAGTCCTCCAGCGTGTTCTCGCCGATATAGGTGTCCCAGTTGTAGACGTTGACCACCTTGTCCTGGGCCTCGGCGCTCCGGAAGGGAAGGCCGGCCGCGGCGGCCACGCTGAGCGTGCCCCCCAAAAAGCGGCGGCGATCGAGGGCGGCAAGCGGCAGAAGCGTGCGGCGTCGCGACATCGTCCACGATCCTTGCGTTCGAGGTGGGGCTCGCTTTGCGAGCGACCTGCGGCAGCCTTGTGCAAAAGTCAATGCCGCCCGCCCGGCTCTCCGGCCGGCGGCCGGTCTCAGTCCTCCGCCTCGATGGCCCCCAGGTCGATCGCCCCGCCGCGGATCGCCCGCGGCCGCGTGCCGGCGGGGTGGACATATTCCAGCTCGGGCGTCAGGCCCATGCCGCGGACAGTGCCGGGCTGGATGCCGGCGTCGATCGCCGGCGAGCCAGGCAGCAGCCGGTAGTCGCTGGCGGCCGCGTCGGCGAATCGCGGATCGCTGCCGGCCAGCCCCGACTTGACCTGCACCGGCCCGGCATGGGGCTCGCCGCGGCCGGCCATGATGTTGTTGACGAGGATAACCGGATCGTCGCTGCGGTTGGCGACGAACACGCCGTTTCCGCGGTCGTTGACGATGGTGTTGTTGACCAGCCAGGTGCTGGCGCGGGGCGCTGCCCGCCCCTCGCTGGCGAGGCTGACCACCACCCAGTTGTCGGCCTGCGGTCCCTGCTGCACGAGGTTGCCCAGGATGATCGTCGGGGCGGCGTCGGCGATGTCGATCTGGTAGGACGCGGAGCCCTGCGCGCCGTCCTCGATGCGGTTGTAGGCGATGAGGTTCTCGCGCGCCCGGCTCTTGACGTTGTGGCCGCCCGTGGCGTCGTGCACCCAGCTGCCGCGCAGGGTGAAGCGGTCGGCGCCGGAGACGTAGATATTGTGGCCCGGCTGGATTCCGTAGCGTTCGTGGTCGACGCTGTTGCGGGTGAATTCCGAGCCTTCGATCAGGATCTCGCCGGCAAAATCGCCGGCGGTGAGAATGCCCATCTCGTTATCGTGCACGTAGAGCCCGCGCAGTGTGAGGTTCGCCCCCTCGGCGCGGATCGCGGCGCCGTTGTGGTCGGCAACGCTGCTGTTGGAGAGCTCGATATTCTCGATCAGCACGTCGCGGCCGCTGACAACCCAGGCGGCCTTGCCGCCGTAGCCGCCGCCGTCGGCGTCGATGTGCGGCCGCCCGCCGACGCCGCGGATGGTCAGGTTCGACTGCGGCCAGCGCGCCACGTCGCCCCGATAGGTGGCGGCCACGATCTCGACCGTGTCGCCGTCCCGGGCGACTGCCGCCGCGGCGCTCGGCACCGGCAGCGGGAGGCCCGGTCCGACCCGGAGGAGCCGGCCACCCTGCGCGACCGCCACCGGCGCCGGGCCTGCCGGCGGCGCTGCTGCTGCTGTCGCCGTGCCGCTGGAGCGCTCGAGGCGGATCGCCGCGCGCGGGTCGGTCGGCACGCCGTCGAAGGCGAGGCTGGCGATGTCGTCCTGCTCGAAGGGCAGCACGAAGACGCGCCCGTCCTTGAGCTCGATCCGCATCTCGGCCGCGGCCGGAAGCGCCAGGAGGGCGCCGCCCAGGGCGAGGGCGGCAAGGCGATGGGAAGGCACGGCAAGCTCCCGCGAGGCGACCCGATCCGTCGTCAGCCTTAACCGAGCCTTCTCGTTCCGTTAACCGTGAGAAACCGCCCGGGCGTCCGGGGGCGCACCAGGATGCAGGGACCTCAGGAGCCCGCCGGCAAGAGCCGCTCGAAAGCCTCGAGCTCCTCGGGCGGCAGCGGGCTCGTGACCTCGTAGCGGAAATGGGGACCTTCCCAGCGCATCTGGCTGAGCCCGGGCAGGTCTGCCCCGGTCGGCATCGCCGAGCCGCGCGGGCGGATGTGGAGCATGGTAGTGGCGTCGCCATGGCCATAGAGGAGGACGGCGCCCTCGCCGCCGGCCTGCCGGTCGAGGCTGCCGCCGAGCAGCGAGAAGCCCTCCGGCTGCGGCGGCAGCGGGTAGTCGGTGCCGGTGGTCTCGACGAGCCAGCGGCGCAGGCGCTCGGAATCACCGCTCGCGAAATCGGGCGCGCGGCCATCGGTGAGAAGGCCCGCGGGGGCGAGCGCCATCGGGCCGCCGGCACGCGGGCCGAGCAGCGTCATGCCGAGCTGGTAGACCGTGCCCAGAGCCGCGGTGATCAGCAGCACCCCGGCCAGCGGCCCGAGAAAGCGGCGGCGGCCCTGCTGGCGGCGACGCGGCCGGTCGGCCACCACCGGCGGTGGCGGGGGCAGCCGGCCGGGCTCGCGCGGTGGCGGCAGGGCGCGCATCATCGGCATCTCGGGCAAGGGAGCCGGATGGGTGGTGCTGCGCACCAGATCGACCTCGAGGGTCGACCAGATCGCCTCGCAGCGCTCGAGCGAGCGGAACCGCCGGGCGAGCTCGCGCTCGAACTGCTTGAGCTTCTCGATGCGGGTGCGGCAGGCGAGGCAGGTGGCCACGTGCCGGCGCATCAGCGCTCCCCGGCTGCGGCCGAGCCGGCCGTCCAGGAAGGCCTCGAGATAGCGGTCCAGATCCGAGCACTGCATGGGACCCACCCCGCCGGCGCGTCATCGGCACTCGCGCACGCCGACCGGCGCGGCTCCTGCCATCCCATCCGACACGACGGCTGCTTAGACCGGTCGACTTTCCTCCAAAGAAAGGCGCGACGCAATGGCCGAGGTGCTGCGCCGCCATGCGCCGTGGCATCGCCGCATCATGGGCTGCATTCCTCATTGCCAAGCGGCGGCGATCCATCGACATAGAAGGACGGGGCCGAGCCGGCGGGCACGCGGACGGCCCGAGGGGTCAGGTACCTCGCCCGTCCGTCTGCGGCGGCTCCCAACACGGGAGGCAGCAATGAGCGCGGACGCATCCAACCGGAACGTAGCCTTGGTCGGCCCCGGCGGGGCCGGCAAAACCACGCTTCTCGAAAGCCTGCTGTTCGTCACCGGCGCCATCGGCCGCAAGGGCCGGGTGATGGACAAGAACACTGTCGGCGACGCCAGCCCCGAGGCCCGGGAGCGGCAGATGAGCACCGAGGTGAACGTCGCCGGCACCAGCCACGGGAACATCCGCTTCACCCTGCTCGACTGTCCGGGCTCGGTGGAGTTCGTCCAGGAAGCGCGCGCCGCCCTCATGGGCGTCGATCTCGCCGTGGTGGTGGTGGAGCCTGTGCTCGAGCGGATGATCGCGGTGGCGCCGTTGCTCCATTTCCTCGACGAGCACGACATCCCTCACATGGTCTTCATCAACAAGATGGACCGCTCGGAGGTGCGCTACCGCGACCTGCTCGACGGGATTCGCAGGGTGAGCGCCAGGCCGGTGGTGCCGCACCAGTATGCGATCGGCCGCGGCGAGGAGCTGCTGGGCTATGTCGATCTGGTGACCGAGCAGGCTTACGCCTACCGGAAAGACGGTCCCTCCGACCGCATCCCGCTGCCAGAGGAGTATCGCGAGCGGGAGCAGGAAGCGCGGCGGATGATGCTCGAGACCCTGGCCGATTTCGACGACGACCTGCTGGAAAAGCTTCTCGAGGACCAGGAGCCGCCAACCGAGCAGATCCTGCGCGATCTCCAAAAGACCCTGGGCGCCGACCAGGTGGTGCCGGTCTTCATGGGCGCGGCCGAGCAGGACATGGGCGTGCGGCGCTTCCTCGAGGCGCTCGTCCAGGAGACGCCCGAGCCTGCCGCGCGGGCGGCAGCGCTGGGTATCGCTGGCGACGGTCCGCCGCTGGTCCAGGTCCTCAAGACCTATTTCGTGCCGCATGCCGGCAAGTTGTCGCTAGTGCGGGTGTGGCGCGGCAGCGTCAAGGACGGGATGACGCTCGATGATATGCGGATCGGCGGGGTGGTACGCCTGATGGGCGCACAGCACGAGCCGGCGGGCGAGACGGGGGCTGGCAGCATCGTCGGCCTGGCGCGACTCGAGGAGGCCCGCACCGGGGCGGTGCTGGGCTCGTCCGGCGAGGCCGCGCAGATCCGCTGCGCGGCGCCGGCGCCGCCGATGTACGCCTTCGCCGTCACCCCGGCCAACCGCAGCGACGAGGTCAAGCTCTCGAGCGCCTTTGCCAAGCTGGTCGACGAGGATCCCGGGCTGCGTGTCGAGTCGGACCCCGAGATGCGCCAGACGCTGCTGTGGGGGCAGGGCGAGATGCATCTGCGGGTGGCGCTCGACCGGCTGCGCAACAAGTACAACGCGGCGGTCGAGGCGAGCTCGCCCAAAACGCCCTACCGCGAGACCATCCGCAAGGCGAGCCAGGCGCATGGCCGGCACAAGAAGCAGAGCGGCGGCCACGGCCAGTTCGGCGACGTCAAGATCGAGATCCGGCCCCTCGACCGCGGCCAGGGCTTCCAGTTCGAGAACCGCATCGTCGGCGGCGCCGTGCCGCGCCAGTTCATCCCCGCGGTCGAGGGCGGCGCCCGCGACTTCCTGCAGAAGGGGCCGCTGGGCTTTCCCGTGGTCGACGTCGCGGTGACGCTTACCGACGGCCAGTTCCACAGCGTCGACAGCAACGAGCTGTCCTTCAAGATGGCGACCGCGCTGGCGCTCAAGGAGGGCCTGCCGAAATGCGCCCCCGTGCTGCTCGAGCCGGTGCTGTCGGTCACGATCTCGGTGCCCGCCGACTACACCTCCAAAGCGCTGCAGCTGATCTCCACGAGGCGCGGCCAGATCCTCGGCTACGAGGGCAAGGACGGCTGGAGCGAGTGGGACGAGATCCGCGCCAGCATCCCGCAGGCCGAGATGCACGACCTGATCGTCACGCTGCGCTCGATGACCCAGGGCACCGGCTTTTTCGAGTGGAGCTACGACCGTTTGCAGGAGGTCCCGGAACGGCTGGCGCAGGCCATCGCCGAGAACCACGGCAGCACCGCCGGCTGAGCTGCCGGCACACTGCCGCCGCCCTGCCTGGCCTCGAGGATGGGCGGGGCGGCGCTGCGCTCAGGTGGCGCTTGCCGCCTCCACCCGTCCGCGCAGCATGTCGAGCAGGCCGTCGATGCCGTGCTGCTGGGCTATCGCCAGGAACTCGCTGCGCTGGGTGACGACGAAGCTCGCGCCCTCCACCACCATGTCGATCACGCGCGGGCCGCTCTCCAGCTGGCGCACCCGCCAGTCGACCCGGATCGGCGTGTCGGCGGGGCGGCGGATCTCGGTGCGCACCAGCACGTCGCCGCCCGCCCCCCGGCCCGCGGCGCTGCTGCCCAGCACTGCGAAACGCTCGCCCGAGTAGGCGCGCAGCCGCTGGCTGTAGGTCTTGAGCACGAGGTCGGTGAACAGTCGCTCGTACTCGGCTTTTTGGGAGGCGTTCATCCGCCGGTACTCGAGGCCGAGTGCCAGGCGCGCCAGAAGGGGCAGGTCGAACTCGCTCTGCAGCAGCGCGCCGAGCCGGGCCTCCAGCGCCGCCTCGTCGTCGGCAAGAATCTCGATGACCTGCTGGCCCAGCCGCTCGACGAGCATGCGGGCGGCCGCCTCCTCGTCGGCGACGCCCGCCGCGGCCGCGGCGGGGAGCATCAGCGTCGCAGCGCCGCAGCGCAGCACAAACCGTCGGCTGATCAACATTGGGAACCCCGGTTAATCCATCTGAGGTGGAATGTTTCTGGTCCTAGTCGCCTTTTCGATCCGACGCCATCCCCTGCGCGTCGCCGCCTGGTCTTTCCGCGTGGCGGCGGCGCACTCTCTTGCGCCAGATCAAGGCACCCTAACGGGCGATTGTTTGATAAACTGTTCATCCAAGAAAAAATCGGGAGGGCGCCGATGATCACCTACGAGGACTGCCTTGCGCTCGCCGGGCTCACCGAGGAGGAGGTCGCCGCGGTGGCGCGTCACGAGAGGCTGCCGGAGATGCTCGCGGCCGAGCTGGGCGGTCACCTGTGCTCCGAGCCCGGCGGGACCGCCCGGCTCACCCGCATGATCCGTGACGACATCGAGGCCGCCCGCCGGGCCGGCAACTGCGCCGAGGCCGCAAGGCTGCGGCTGGTGCTGCGCCATTTCTGCGCAACCCATCCGGCTTCCGGGTGACCCGCTCAAGCCTCGCCGCGGCGTGCGGCGGGGCCGGTGCCGGCGATGGTCGCGATGGTGAGCAGGCTGAAGATCGCCACCAGCCAGAACACCAGGCGCAGCATCTCCAGGTCGACCAGCAGGCCGTAGAGCGGCGGGGCGATGAGCCCGCCGATGTTGAAGCCGACCATCACGAAGCCGAAAACCTTGCCGCTCGCACCGGGGGGTGTGACCTGGCGCACCAGCATGTCGCGCGAGGGGGCGATGAGCCCGCTGAAGAAGCCGGCCACCAAGAACAGCGCCACGATCGGCCAGAGGCCCATATCGAAGAGCGCGAACAGGCCCGCCGCGACGCCGATCACCAGCGAGCTCAGGCCCACCACCAGCCCGTGCCGGCCGAACCTGTCGGCGACCCAGCCGCCTGCCAGCACGCCCAGGGCGCTGACCACCAGGTAGACCGTCAGCGGCAGGCTGGCGGTCGCGAGGTCGAAGCCGTAGAGCCGCTGCAGCACCACCACGCCGAAGGCGGTGAATCCGCTGTGCGAGATCGCCAGCATCAGGAAGAACAGCAGCGAGAGCAGCACCGGCCGGCTCATTAGGAGCCGCATGTCGGTCCGGGTCGATTCCTGCGGCTTGCGGGCCGGCGCTCTCTCGCGGGCGGAGAGGTCGGAGCGGCTGGCGAGTAGCGCCAGGCTGACGGCGAGGCCGGCGATGCCGGTCACGAGGAGGGCCGTCTGCCAGCCGAGCCAGGCGGTCAGCGCCACCATCACCGGCGGCGCCATGGCAAAGCCCAGATAGCCGCCGAAGGTGTGGATCGAGAAGGCACGGCCGATCCGGCCCGGGCTGACCCGGGCGGCGAGCACCGCATAGTCGGCCGGGTGGTAGACGGCGTTGCCGAGCCCCGCCAGCACCATCAAGGCGAGCAGCGCGGGATAGGTCGGGAACAGGCCCAAAAGCCCGATCGCCACTGCAAAGGCGGTGTGGCCGACGATAAGGATGGCCGCCGGCCCGATGCGATCCACCAGAAAGCCGATCGGCGGCTGGCTGAGCGCGGTGGTGACGTTGAGGACCGCCAGTCCCAGGCCCAGCGCGGCGACGCTGACGCCGAGCTCGGTGGAGAGCAGACCGAAGAGCGGCGGCAGCGCCAGGATGTAGAAGTGCGAGAAAAAGTGGGCGGAAGTGATCAGCGCGGTGACCTTGACGTCGCCGCCGGCCGCCGGAGAAGCGCCCTCCACCCGCGTCGCCATCTCAGCCTCCTATCGCCTGCGGCGGGGTCACCCCCAGCCGCCCGGCCTCGGCCGCCAGCGCCCCGATGATGCCCGGATAGAGCTCGACGCCCTCCGCCAGCGCCCGGCGCTTGCGGGCCAGCGCGGCATCGCCCGGCACGCGCACCTTCTCCATGCCCGGCCGCGGCGGGTTCGAGCGGCAGGCATCGGCCAGCCAGCCGGCCTGGCGCTCGAACGCCTCGAGGCCGCCGAAGGCCGCCGGGTCGAAGGCCTGCACGAACACCGAGGCACCCCAGGTGGTGGGCGCGTCGGCGCGGCCGAAGCCGGAGAGCGCCTGGGTCAGCGTCTCGATCATCAAGGCCAGGCCATAGCCCTTGTGGCCGTGGTCGAGGCCGCCCATCGGCAGGATCGAGCCCGGCGGGTCGCGCTCGATGACGGCGCTGTCGTCGGTCGGGTTGCCGTCGGCGTCGAGCCACCACTGGAAGGGCAGGCGGCGCCCCTCGCCGGCGAGGCGGCCGGAGAGCCCGTTGGTGGTCACCGAGGCACTGATGTCGATCAGGATGGGGTCGCCGCCGGTGGGAATGCCGCAGGCCACCGGGTTGGGGGTGAAGAGCGGCTGGCGTCCGCCGAACGGTGCCACCGAGGCGACCGAGGGATCGGAGGAAGCCAGCATCAGCATGCAGCCCTGGTCGGTCGCCCGCGTCAAGAAGGCCGCAAGGCAGCCGATATGGTGACTGCGGCGGATCGTGACGGCGCCGACGCCGAAGCTTTTGGCGCGGCGTACCGCCTCGTCGACCGCCCGGGAGGTGAGCCACAGGCCGGGCAGGTAGCGGCCGTCCCAGGTGGCCACGGCGGCCATGTCGGCGACGATTTCCGGCTCGCCCTCGGCGGTCATCTCGCCGGCCGCGAGCTTCTTCAGGTAGCCGGGGGCCAGCTGCAGTCCGTGGGTCGTGTGGCCCATCAGGTCGGCCTCCACCAGCAACTCGGCGGTGAGAGCCGCCTTCTCGCTGTCCAGCCCCGCCTTCTCGAACAGGCGCGTCGCGAACGCCGTCAGCCCTGTCGCCTCGTACCGCTCAGCCATCATGCCTCCCTGGCCATCGCCGCCCCTCTTGTCCCGCTTCGGCCGCCGCAGGACAAGCGCCGGCGGCGCAGGGCGCTCCTCTCCCAGTGCAGGAGGCCTGGCGAGCCGACAGAACAGCGAAAGAACATCGTCTGCGCCGCGAGTGATATCGTCGCCATTGGTAGGATCATCATCTCCGGGTGCAAGATGTCGAAAACAGACGATGGCATCGGAACCCGGCCAGGCGCGAGTGGTTCGGACGAAACGCATGCCAAAAGAGCCTGCGTTTCTACCATCTCAGGGCGTCCCTGCAGCGCCCGTGATCGAGGAGAATGGCCATGCGAGCACGTTATCTTTCCGCCCTGGCGCTGGCCGCCGCCCTGGCCACCCCCGCTTTCGCGCAGTCGGGCAAGTCGAGCGACCAGTCGAGCCAGCAGGCCGGGCAGAAGGCGACCGCACAGTCGACGCAGCAGCAGACGATGTCGCAGGAGAAGCTGCGCAGCCAGCTCGAGAAGGCGGGCTTCAGCAAGATCGAGATCATCGATGCGGCCTTTCTGGTGCGCGCCGAGGGGCCCGATGGCGACAAGGTGCTGATGTATATCGATCCGCCGAACAACATGGCGGACGGCACCGGCAGCAGCGCCTCGGGCAGCGACGCCGGCACGTCGAAGAAGTCGTCCAACTGACGGCGGCGAACGCGGCGGGCCGCGCTGGTCCTTCGGCCCGCCCAGCTGCCAGGAGTATTGCCATGTTTCCCAGAGGAGCCGCTGCCGTGGCACTGACCGCGGGTATCGCCGCTTCAACACTCGCCGCCGGCCCCTACGATGATGCCGAGTGGCGCTTCCTCGACGAGGTGGCGGACCCGAACTGGTTCGTGGTGGAGTCGGGACGTGCGGTGCTCGACCGGCTGGAGCACGACAGCCGGCTCGGGCAGCTCGCGCAACACATGATGGAGGAGCACCGGGAGATCTACGTCACCCTGGCCGAGCTGGGTGAGGAGGTCGACGTTCCGGTCTCCAAGGAGCTGGACCAGCGCTTTGCCGAGACGATGACGGGTCTCGAGAGCCTGGAACGCGAGGACGATTTCACGCGCGCCTGGCTCGATGTCCAGGTGGAGGTCCATCGCGAGATCATCGAGGCCTTCGAGCGCCATGCCGGTGAGGCCGGTGCCAGCCCGAAGACGCGGGACATCATCGGGGACTATCTTCCGCACCTGCGGGAGCATCTAGCCAGAGTGGAGGCGCTGCGCGGGCGAACCTGACGGGCGGAGCCCCGCACCGCCTTTCCCGCAGGGCCGGCCTTCGGCTATAGGCCGGGCATGCTTACCGACATCGCCCGCTCCTTTGGCGCCCTCGGCGACCGCCGCGTCCGCGGCGTGCTGTGGCGCGGCATCACCCTGGCACTGGCCACCCTGATCGCGCTCGGCTTCGGCGTCGAGGCGTCGGTCGACCTGCTCGGCACCACGGGCTATTCGTGGATCGACCGCGGTATCGACGTTCTGGGCGTTCTCGGCACCGCCGTCGTCGCCTGGCTGCTCTTCCCAAGCATCGTCGTGGCCCTCTCGAGCTTCTTCCTCGAGCGTGTCGTCGACGTCACCGAGGCCCGCTTCTACCCGGGCCTCCCGCCGGCCCGCCTTGTGCCGCTGGCCGAGCAGGCCTGGGCCGCGCTTCGCCTTCTGGGTCTTTCGCTGCTGCTCAATCTCGCCGCCCTGCCGCTCTATCTCGTCCCCGTCTTGAACCTGCCCATCTGGCTGTTGATCAATGGCTGGCTGGTAGGCCGCGAATATGTCGAGCTGGTGGCGCTGCGCCGGATGCGTCCGGCGGCGGTGGCGGAGTTGCGCCGAGAGCGGCGGATCCGGCTGTGGGCCGCGGGAGCGCTGGTGGCTTTCCTGCTCACTGTCCCGCTGCTCAATCTCGCAGCGCCCGTGCTCGGCGCCGCCTTCATGACCCATCGCTTGCACCGGCTGGGCGTGGCGCGGCCGGAATCCCGGGCGGCCTGAGCTGGCGCGGCGCCCATTTTGTAGAATGGGCGTGGAGGGATACGCGACCCAGGCTGGCGGCAACTCGAGCGCCCTGGCTGACGACCGTCAGGGGGCGGCTGAAGGCGCTGCGCGCGGCCGATCTTCTTTAGTTCTCTCGGGGTTGGCGACCGCGTCTGGTGACCAGACCATGAAGCTCACGCCACGGCTCCTGCACCGCCCCACCTGTCGTTTAGCCCCTCCGGTGTTACTTTTGCGGATGGTGGAGAAGGCGCGCCCCGACGATGATGCGGCGGCGACCTCCCACCCCGGCAGTATCCCTGCAAGAGCTGAAGATCGGCTCAACGGTCGCCGCCGCCAATTGACAAAAAACAGACAACGAATGCCGCGTAGCGCCCTTCCACGGTTCCGCCAGCCGCCTGAGGTCTCGCCCCTCTTCGAGCTATCCGGGACGCTACCTAGCCGGCGGCCTGCTGCCGCGCCGCCTGGCACTCCTCCGCTGATTCCAGGTAGGTGTCGACGTAGAGCCGGCGCACGGTCGTGAGGCCGGCAGCCGCCAGCGGGGTCGCCAGCGCCAGGCCCAGCACCCCGAAGAGGACGCCCAGCAGCAGTTGCACCGAGATGACCAGCGCCGGCGGCAGCTCGACCCGGCGCTCCTGGATCAGCGGCGTGATGAAGTAGCTCTCGAGGGTCTGCACGCCCAGATAGAGAGCCACGACCCAGACCGCCAGAACGGGCTCCTCCGCCAGCGCCAGCAGCAAGGCCGGCACCGCCGAGAGCACCGGGCCGATGTTGGGGATGAAGGTGAAGAGGGCGGCGATGATCCCCAGCACCAGGGCCAGCGGCACGCCCAGGAGCCAGAGGCCCAGCCCGGTCAGCGTGCCGACGATAGTCATGGAGAAGAGCTGGGCTACCAGCCATTGCTGCAGGGTCTCGCGCAGCTCGCCCAGGAAGGCGGCGGCGCGCGGCCGCAGGGAAGGCGCCACGAGAGCCTCGATGCCGCGCGTGTAGAGGCGCGGCTCGGCCGCCATGTAGATCCCCAAAAACAGGATCAGGACCATGTTGCCGAGCGCGCCGAAGGTCGTGGTGATCGCCGTCGAGGCGGTCTTCGCGGCCCCGCCGCCGGCCTTCGACATGAGCTGGGCCGGGTCGACCTGGTCGAGGATCCAGCGGCCCCACGCCCAGCTCTCGACCCACTTGCGGATGGTGCGCACCGCCTGCGGCACCTCCTGCCAAAGCTCATCGAGCTGGGACGCGAGCAGCGGTGCCGCCACCATGCCGATGCCGACCGCCAGGCCTGCGAGCAGGACGGTGAAGAGCCCGAGGCCCCAGTCTTTGCCAGATCCCGTCCAGCGGGCGATGGCATCGCCGCCGCCGCGCAGGAAGACGGCCAGCAGCACCCCGGCAAACACCACCAGCAGGACGCGCGGCGCCAGCACCAAAAGCAACGCCAGCACGGCCGCCACGACGAGCAGCGACACTTGCCGCCGGCTCATGGGCGCTCTCCTCAGAAGATGAGAGCGAAGAGCCCGATCACGACCAGTAGGCCGATGATGAAGATGGTGAGAGCGGTGCCTCCGAGAAATTTCAGCATGCCCTTGCTCCGCGGTTGGTGGAGGGCGTCTTCGCCCGACCGTCAAGGAACGGGCGCTGCGGGCCGAAGGTTGCGCCGCTGGCCGATGCGGCGGGTCCGTGCTAGCGAGCAGGCCCCCCTCGAAGCGGGCCGATGAAGATGAGCATGCCCTCCCGCCCGCCGGCGATCCGCAGCGTCGCTTTGGCCGTGATGCCGGGCCTTTTCGTGTTTCTTTGGAGCACCGGCTTCATCGGCGCCAAGCTGGGCCTGCCCTACGCCCCGCCGCTCACCTTCCTGACGCTGCGCTTTTTCCTGGTGCTGGCACTACTCCTGCCGGTGGCGCTGCTCACGCGGGCGCCGTGGCCGCGCTCGGCCGCCGAGATCGGCCATTACGCCGTGGCCGGGCTGCTGCTCCATGTGGGCTATCTGGGCGGCGTCTATATAGCCATCGGCCTCGGCGTCGAGGCCGGCCTCTCGGCGCTGATCGTCTCGATCCAGCCGCTCCTGGTGGCGGCCCTGGCCGGCCTGCTGCTCGGCGAGCGGGTGAGCAGGAGGGCCTGGATCGGCCTGGCGCTGGGCCTTGCCGGCGTGGGCCTCGTGGTCCAGGGCAAGCTCGGCGCCGGCATCGGTGACGTCGCCGGCATCGCCGCTTGCCTGGTGGCGTTGGCGGCGATCACCGGCGGCACCATCTACCAAAAGCGCTTTTGCGCCGGCATGGACCTGCGCACCGGCAACCTCTTCCAGTTCCTGGCGGCGGCCGTCGTGGCCGGCCTTGCCGCACTCCTCTTCGAGGATCTCGAGGTGCAGTGGACCGGCGAGTTCGTGTTCGCGCTGGGCTGGCTCGTCCTGGTCCTCTCGCTGGGCGCCTTCAGCCTTCTCTACCTGCTGATCCGCCGCGGTGCGGCGAACCGGGTCGCCAGCCTCTTCTTCCTCGTGCCGCCCTGCACCGCGCTGATCGCCTGGCCGCTCTTCGGCGAGACGCTGGGGCCGGTCGAGCTCGCCGGCATGGCGCTGGTCGTGGTGGGGGTGGCGCTGGTCAACCTGCCGGGCGGGGCGCTGCGCCGTTGACAGGCAGGGACCCCGCCCCTAAGTCGCGCGAGCCGGCCTCCGCCGATCGGGCGGCCCGGCGATCCCACCCCAGCGACGGCGAGGCGACCGGCGATGGATGACTGGCGATCGCGGCCCGTCCTGTTCCTGGCTTTCCTGGCGCCCGGCGCGCTGTGGCTGGCCCTGTTCTTCCTGGCACCCCTTGCCATGGTGTGGCTGCTGGCGTTCGGCGAGAAGGCCGGGCCGGTGGCGATCGACATCACCTGGACGCTGGCCAACTACCAGGCAGCACTCGACCCGCTCTATCTCAAGCTGTTCTGGAAGTCCTTCTGGATCGCGGCACTGGCCACCGCCGCCTGTCTGGTCGTGGCCTTCCCGGCGGCGCTGCTGGTGAGCTTCGCCTCGCCGCGCAGCAAGCCGCTGCTCCTGCTGCTGCTGGTCCTGCCGTTCTGGACCAACCTGCTGATCCGCACCTACTCGCTGATCGCGGTGCTGCGCGGCAACGGCTATCTCAATGACGGGCTGGGCCTGCTCTGGCAGGTGCTCCGGTTCCTGCTGACCCCGGTAGGCCTCGCCGGGCTCGCGGGCGACCGCTTCCAGCCGCTCGAGCTGCTCTACAACGACGCCGCCGTGGTGCTGGGCGTGACCTATGTCTACCTGCCCTTCATGGTCCTGCCGCTCTACGCCACCCTCGAGCGGCTCGACCGCAGCCTGCTCGAGGCGAGCCTCGATCTGGGCGCCTCGCAGTGGCGCACCTTCTGGAGCGTCACGGTGCCGCTCGCCTGGCCCGGCATCGTCTCGGGCGTCATCCTCGTCTTCATCCCGGCCTTGGGGACCTTCCTGATCTCCGATCTTCTGGGCGGGCCCGACGCGCTGCTGGTGGGCAACGTCATCGAGCGCCAGTTCAAGGCCGCCAACAACCTGCCGCTGGGGGCGGCCCTGTCGTTCCTTCTGCTCTACGCCACCTTCGCCGTCCTCGCGGCGCGCGCCTGGCACGGCGCCCGGGCGGCCCGCCTTGGCTGAGCGCGCCCCCCTCGACTACGGGAAGCGCTGGTCGCTGCGGCTGTGGCTGGCCGCCACGCTGGTCTTCCTCTATGCGCCGATCGTCATCCTGATGGCCTTCAGCTTCAACGACAGCAAGCGCAACATCGTCTGGCGCGGCTTCACCACCGACTACTACGTCAAGGCCTGGCACAACGCCGCCCTGATCGAGGCCTTCGGCAACACGCTGGTGATCGCCGTCCTCGCCACCGTGCTCAGCACCGTGATCGGCACGCTGCTGGCAATCGGCCTGTGGCGCTTCCGCTTTCCCGGCAAGGCCGCCTTCGACGCCGCCGTGGCGCTGCCCATCGTCATCCCCGAGATCAGCTTCGGTGTGGCGCTGCTGGTGTTCTTCAACCGGATCGGCATGCCCACGGGCCTGCCCTGGCCGCTCAACCTCGCCCCCATCGTGGCGAGCCATGTGGCCTTCTGCTTCCCCTTCGTCACGGTGGTGGTGCGCGCCCGGCTGGCCGGCTTCGACCGGTCCTTCGAGGAGGCCTCGCGGGATCTGGGCGCCAGCGAGTGGCAGACCCTGCGCCACGTCCTGCTGCCCTGGCTCAAGCCCGGCATCGTCGCCGGCGCGCTGCTCGCCATGACGCTCTCGCTGGACGATTTCGTCATCACCTTCTTCACCAGCGGGCCCGACACGGTGACCTTCCCGGTCAAGATCTACTCGATGGTGCGGTTCGGGGCGACGCCCGAGGTCAACGCCGCCTCGACCGCGCTGATTCTCGTCACGATCCTTCTCACGGTGCTCGCCATGCGGCTGCAGAACCCGGCACGGAGGCCCTCGTGACCCGGCCCCCGATCATCCGCTTCGAGAGCATCGCCAAGAGCTTCGGCGACACGGTGGCGGTGGAGCCGCTCGACCTCGACATCCCGCGCAACGCCTTCTTCGCCCTCCTGGGCCCCTCGGGCTGCGGCAAGACCACGCTCCTGCGCATGCTGGCAGGCTTCGAGACCCCCAGCGCCGGGCGCATCCTCATCGACGGCGAGGACATGGCGCGGGTGCCGCCCAACAGGCGCCCGGTCAACATGGTCTTCCAGTCCTACGCCGTGTTTCCGCACATGAGCGTGGCGCAGAATGTCGGCTACGGGCTCATGGTGACCGGCACGCCGAAGCCCGAGATCGCAGGGCGGGTCGAGGAGGCGCTTGCCATGGTGCGCCTCGGCGGCCTCGGCCGGCGCCGTCCCGACCAGCTCTCCGGCGGCCAGCGCCAGCGCGTGGCGCTCGCCCGCGCGCTCGTCAAGCGCCCCAAGCTGCTGCTCCTCGACGAGCCGCTCTCGGCACTCGACCGCAAGCTGCGCGAGGACATGCAGCTCGAGCTGGTGCGGCTCCAGCACGAGGTCGGCATCACCTTCCTCATGGTGACCCACGACCAGGAGGAGGCCCTCTCCATGGCCACCGACATCGCCGTGATGCACGAGGGCCGCGTCCTCCAGGTGGCCTCGCCGCGCGAGCTCTACGAGCACCCCGCCTGCCGCCGGGTGGCCGACTTCATCGGCTCGATGAACCTCCTGCCGGCGCGGCTGCGCGGCGTGGCGGACGGGCGCGCGCAGGTCGAGGTGGAGGAGATCGGCGCGATCGCCCTGCCATGGCAGGGAGCGGCACCGCAGGGCGAGCTCAGCCTCGGGGTGCGCCCGGAAAAGCTGCAGCTCGGCGACGGCGGCCCCGGCACCGCCACGCTGGAAGGCCGTATCGAGCAGATCGCCTATTTCGGGGACTACAGCCACCTCTTCGTGCGCAGCCCGGCCGGCCAGCGCCTCACTGTGCTGGTAGGCAACGTGACGCGCCGCGCCGATTCCGGCTTCGAGCCGCACCAGCTCTGCCGGCTTCACTTCGCGCTGGAAGACGCGATGCTCCTGCCGGGCTGAGGGCCCGGGAAGGACACCTGACACTCTCTCGCTCCCGGAATGCGGGCCGCCCCCCACATCTCCCGCACCCGCCTCGCGCCGCGACGGGTCGGGCTCGATCCGGCCGGAAAGCAGCAAACGGGGCGGCGGCGGATCCGGCGCTGGCGAGAGGTCTGCCGGCAGGGCGCGGCGGATGGCGGAAACGACGCCGTGCAAGGCGCTGCGCGCGGCTTTTTTGCTCATTTTTTGTCAGCTTGCGGCGGAGACTGGATCAGGCGGCGCGGCTGGCCGCGGCGAGGCGGCGGCGCTGGGCGCG
>JARGEQ010000079.1 GCA_029211145.1 Marinimicrococcus flavescens | reverse complement strand
CTCAACCTGAGCGTTCGGGAATTGGTCGCGCAAGATTCGGGAATTGGTCGCGCCCTATAAGAAGCTGCAAAATAGAAGAATCAAAATATGAAACGCGCGTGCGTGCGCGACCAAATCCCGAATCGACAGACACCCCGCAGCCGGGTTATGAAACCGGCTTGCAGGAACGAATGCCGAGTTGGCGTCGATGCGGCGGACCCTTCCGACCCGGTCGGCGGCTGGCCGATCGACGGAGAACAGGCTGCATGGCTGCCGAGCACGAGCTCATCATGCGCGAAGGACTGGCAGCCGCGCTGCGCAAGGCGGGCAGTGCCAAGGAGCGCGCCCGGCTGCGGCTGGCAGCCGACATTCTCGAGCAGGGCGCCGAGAACCCGACGGCCACCACCCACCTGCACTCGATCCTCTGCACGATCTACCTGCCGCACCGGCGCATCGCTCCGGACGCTGTCTGGCAGCGCTCCAACGGCGAGGGTGCGACCCTCATGATCCAGCCGACCAAGGACGAGCAGGGCCGCTATTTCGGCGTGCCCTACGGCGCCACCGGCCGGCTGATGATGATCTACCTGCAGAACGAGGCCTACCGGAACCGCTCGCGCAAGGTCGAGCTGGGCCGCTCGATGCACGCCTGGCTGCGCGCCATGGGCATGGACTCGTCGGGCAAGGGCTACCGGACGGCGCGCGAGCAGGCGCTCAGGATCGAGCGCTCGCTGGTGACGGTCGCCTACGAGGGGCCCAACGGCAAGGAGCGCTGGCAGGACACGATCATCCGCGGCTCCTTCAACCTCGCCCCCTTCGACGCGCCGATGTCACGCCAGCAGGAGCTGTTTCCCGAGCTGATCCAGCTCTCCGAGAGCTTCTACGAGGCCCTCATCCGCCACCCGGCGGTTCTCTTCGAGCCGGCGATCCGGGCCCTGGCTGGCAAGAGCCTGGCCCTCGACGTCTATCTGTGGCTGGCCTACCGGCTGCACGCCCTGGAGCAGCCGGCGACGATCACCTGGCGCGCCCTCTACCAGGCGTTCGGCCCGAACTATGCCCGCGAGCGCGACTTTCGCGGCAAGTTCAAGGAGGCGGTCAAGGAGGCCCAGCTGGTCTACCCGCAGGCCCGCCTCGAGCTTACCGAGGAGGGGATCCGCCTCGAGCCCTCGGCGCCGCCGGCACCGCCGCGCAGCGTCAGCTATCTTCAGCCGCGCCGCGCCCTGCTGCGCTGAGCTCCCGCGCCGGCGGTGCGATTCAAGGAAAAAATTCCCCGGGAATTGGTCGCGCTGCCGCAAACTCGAAAGAGCGGAATTTCGGGCGAATTAAACGTCAATTCCCGACGTAAACCTCTCTTTTTAAGTTCATTAGTTTATTCTTGAACGCCATCTACGTTCATCGTAGACGCCCCGGAAGCGCCGCCGGCCTTGCTCTTCGGCTGGAAGCGGCGGCGCGGCGGGCGATCCATGGGCAAGAGGCTATCCGAGACGCGGCGCCACGCCGCCTTCCTGGCAGGGCTGCTGCTGGCTGTTGCGATGTCGCGCCCCGTCGCGGCGCTGCCACCCGTGCAGCCTCCCCCGCAAGCGCGCCTTTGGGGACGGGTCGAGCTCGCCGACCGCTGGGGCAGGACCGACGTCAAATGGCGGGCCATGGCCGAGCGCCACGCCGCGCAGCGCGCCGAGCTTGCCACCGGTCGCCTGCCCCGTGGCGTGAGCGCCGCCGCCGCCGGGCGCTGGCGGCGTACCCTGGCGGCGCATGAGCGGATCCGCACCACAGACGCCGCTCTCCTCGCCGGCATCGACGCGGCCGTCGACCGGCTGCCCTACCGCAGCGATCGCGAGGGGCATGGCCAGGGTGATCTCTGGCTGACACCGCTCGAGTTTCTCGAGGCCGGCGGCGACTGCGAGGACTACGCCATCACCAAGTATTTCCTGCTGCGCGAGCTCGGCGTGCCGGCCGAGGCGCTGCGCCTGGTGGTGGTCCGCGACCGCGCCCGGGGGCTCGAGCATGCGGTGCTGTTGGCCCGCCCGGGGCAGGGACAGGGGGACTGGCAGATGCTCGACAATCTGCGTCGTGGCCCGGTGGCGGCCGCCGCGACCGCCGCCTACCAGCCGCTCTACGCCATCGGCGAGACCGGCGGCTTCTTCTACCTGCCCGGTGACCGGTCATGAGCCCGACCGCCCTTGCCTGGCCGGAAGGCCTGGCGAGCGCCGGCCTGCTGCTCGTCGAGCGTCCGCCCGAGGCGCTCTCGCCCCTCCCCGGCGGGGTGGTGCCGGAGGGGCCGGCGCTGGTCATGGAGGAGCTGCTGTCGTGCGGCGAGCTTTGCCCGGGCCTGCCGCGCGCCGTCGCCCGTCCGGCGATCACGACGGCCGCCGCCGCTCCCTTCGGCCCCCTCCTGCCCGAGCCGCTGCTGCCGGCGGAGCTGCTGGCCGCCTGAGGCGGGCGCGGCCGCTTGTCTTCTTGCCGGTATGGCGGCGAGCTGCGAGCCTCGCCTGTCCGGCCCGCACCGGGCCGGTGGCGTTCCGGCCAGCCGCAACCCGCACAGGACCCATCCTTGCCCGCCGATGCTCCGCGCGGCCCCGGACGGCTGTTTGTGGCCGTCAACGGCCTGCTTGCCGCGATGATCCTCGCGGTCTTCGTCGTCCAGGCCTGGCAGGGCCACGAGACCGCCATGGAGTCCGGCCGGCGCGAGGCCGGCAACCTCGCCGCGAGCCTCGAACAGCATGCCGCCCAGACCTTTGCCGGCCTTGCCACGGCCCTGGACGAGCTGGTTCCGCTCCTGCCGGTGGAGCGGCTCGACGACCCGGCGCTGGCGCCGGCCCTGCACGGCCTGCTCGAGGAGCGCGAGCAGGGCCTCGAGGACGTCGTTGCCCTGCTCGTGCTCGATGCCGAAGGCCGCCTGCTGCACAGTTCGCACACCTCCCGGCCGGAGGATCTGCGGCCGGCCTCGGCCGCCGCCCTCGCCGCGCCGCCGCCCGGCAGCAGCGGCCAGCTGCTGCTGGGATCCCCCTCGATCGCCCGTTTCGGCATCCATGCCGGCCGGCCGGTGCTGGCCGCCGGGGAGCGGCTGCTCGACCGCGACGGCGGGCGCGCCGGGACCCTCGTGGCGCTGCTCGACCTGACCCGGCTGCAGAACTTCTACGACGCCCTCGAGGTCGGCCCGCAGGGTGTGGTGGGGCTGGCCCGGGCCGACGGGATGCCGCTCGTCCGGCAGCCGGTCGGCGGCGCGCCGATTCTCCTGCCGCCGGCCGCCCGGGGCACCTTCCTGGGCGCCGGGGGGAGCGAGGACGGCGGGATCCGACTGGTCGCCTACCGGCGTCTGCCCGGCCAGCCGCTGCTGGTCCATGTCGGGCTCGGCCTCGACGATCTCCTGGCCGGATGGCGCCGCCAGCTGCGCAGCGAGGGGACGATGGCGGCGGTCCTGCTGATCGTGCTGCTCGGCGGGGCCGCCCTGATCAAACGCGCGATCGACGCCCGGCAGCGGGCCGCCCAGGCCCACTCGGCCCGGCTGGCCCGGCTGGCGGCCGCCTCGGGCGAGCTGCCGGCGGCGCGCGCCGCCGAGCCGCTGGCAGCGCGCCTCGCTGCCGTAATCGAGGAGCTCTTTCCCGGGCGTGCTGCCAGGGTGCGGCTCGCCGGCGGGGTGCAGGCCGGGGCGGCGGCCGAGGCCGACGGTGCTGCCAGGCTGATGCTGCGCGCCGCCGACGGCAGCCAGCTCGGGCTGATTGCGCTGGAGGGTGCCCCGCGCAGCGCCGACGAGCAGGCGGTCCTCACCCAGCTCGCGCGGATCGCCGCGGTGCAGCTCGAGAACATCCGCCTGCTCGAGGCCCGCGCCCGGGCGGCTGCCGAGGCCGAGGCGGCGCGCGCCGAGATAGCCGGGATCTTCGAGGCGATGTCAGACGCTTTCTGCAGCCTCGACCATGGCTGGCGCTTCACCCACTGCAACCGGCGCGCCGAGCAGCTGCTCGGCCGCCCGGTCGACCGGCTCATCGGCCATCCGCTCTGGGAAGCCTTCCCCGAGACCGTCGGGCTGCCGGTCCACGCCGCCTTTCACCGTGCCCTCGAGGAGGGAAGACCGGTCGAGCTCGAGTTCCTTCACCCCTCCCTCGAGCGCTGGCTGGAGATCCGCGCTTTCCCCCACAAGGGCGGTCTTGCCGTCTATTTCCGCGACATCACCGAGCGCCTCGAGACCGAGGCGCAGCTGCGTCAGGCGCAGAAGATGGAGGCGATGGGCCAGCTCACCGGCGGCGTGGCGCACGATCTCAACAATCTCCTGACCGTGATCCTCGGCAATGCCGAGCTCCTGGCGGAGCGGCTCGGCCACGAGCCGGCCCTGCAGCGCTGCGCCAGTCTCGGCCTGGAGGCTGCCCAGCGCGCCGCCGACCTGGTCGACCGGCTGCTCGCCTTTGCCCGCCGCAAGCCCCTGGCGCCGCGCCCGCTCGATGTCGCCGCCCTGCTCGACGGGCTGGCGCCGCTGCTCGAGCACACGCTGGGGGCCGGCATCCGTCTCGAGCGCGTCGAGGAGCCGGGGCTGTGGCCGGTGCTGGCCGACCGTGGCCAGCTCGAGAACGCGCTGGTCAATCTCGCGGTCAACGGCCGCGACGCCATGACCCCCAAGGCGGGTGGGCCTGCCACCGGCACCCTCACCCTCTGCGCTGCCAACAAACGGCTCGAGGAAGGCGAGGCCGGCGAGGAGATCGAGCCCGGCTGCTATGTCGAGCTTGCCGTCGCCGATACCGGCAGCGGCATGGACCGCGAGGTGCTGGCGCGCGTCTTCGAGCCCTTCTTCACCACCAAGCCGCCGGGCAAGGGCAGCGGCCTCGGACTCCCCATGGTCTACGGCTTCGCCCGCCAGTCGCGCGGCCTGGTGCGCATCGCCAGCCACCCCGGGCACGGCACCAAGGTGAGCTTGCTGTTGCCGAAGGCGCCTGCAGTACCACGTCGCGACAAATAAAACTTTCCGTAATTTTAATATAGTTCTGTCGAGAAACTCTTGTGTTGCAAGGATTTAGCCAATGCGGCATTGAGCGCCTTGTAGCGCCGTTCCGATAACCGTGGCGCGCATTGCAGTACAAGAGAAGATGAGCGCGCCCTTCCCGGACAATGAAAGCGAGCGGCTTGCCGCCCTTCGACGCTAT
Source organism: Marinimicrococcus flavescens (assembly GCA_029211145.1). Taxonomy (GTDB): domain Bacteria; phylum Pseudomonadota; class Alphaproteobacteria; order Geminicoccales; family Geminicoccaceae; genus Marinimicrococcus; species Marinimicrococcus flavescens. The sequence goes on along the minus strand of JARGEQ010000079.1, from coordinate 6,637 downwards.
GCGGTGCTCGACACGCCGCCCGAGGAGGGTTTCGACCGCATCGTCCGGCTTGCCGCCCGTCTGCTCGACATGCCGATGGTGCTGGTCTCGCTGCTCGACGGGCAGCGCCAGTGGTTCAAGGCGCGGCACGGCGTGGCGCTCGAGGAGACCCCGCGCTGTCTGGCCTTTTGCGCCTGGACCATTCTCGAGGACCGGGCCATGCAGGTCACCGACGCGCAGCTCGACCCCCGCTTTGCCAACCACACCATGGTCACCGGCGAGCCGCACATCCGCTTTTATGCCGGCGTGCCGCTGGTGAGCCCCGAGGGGCTGCCGCTCGGCACGCTGTGCGTTCTCGATCGCCGGCCGCGCCGTCTCGAGCCCGCCGAGCTGGCGCTTTTGGGCGATCTCGCCGGCCTGGTGATGGACCAGCTCGAGCTGCGCCGCGCCGGCCAGCGGGCGATGGGCGAGCTGGAGGAGCGCCGGCGGGTCGAGGAGGAGCTGCGCGAGAGCGAGCGGCTGCTGCTCGAGGCGCAGCGCTGCGGCCGGCTCGGCCACTGGAAGTGGGAGGCGGCCGGCGGGACCCTGGTGTGCTCCCTCGAGCTGCGCCGCATCCTCGGCCTCGATGTCGAGGAGGCGCTGGACTGCCGCTTCCTCCTGGAGGCGGTCCACCCGGCCGACCGCCGCCGGCTGCGCGCCGCCATCGAGCGGCTGTCGCGCACCGGCACCTGCCGGGTCGAGCTGCGCCTCGGCCGGCCGGGCGGGCGGATCCGCCACATCTGGACGCATGGCGAGCTGCGCCGGCGTCCCGGCGGCGGCGCCTTCCTGTTCGGCATCACCCAGGACATCACCGAGCGCAAGAAGGGCGAGGAGCGGATCCGCCACCTCGCCCATCACGACCAGCTCACCGGCCTGCCCAACCGGCTGCTGTTCAACGACCGGCTCGAGCGCCGCCTCGCCGCCGGGGGCCGGGACAAGGCGGGGGGCGCCCTGCTGCTGCTCGACCTCGACAATTTCAAGAACGTCAACGACACGCTGGGCCACGATGCCGGCGACGCGCTGCTCTACGTGGTAGCCAGCCGGCTGCGCGCCCGGCTGCGCCCGGAGGACACCCTGGCCCGGCTCGGCGGCGACGAGTTCGCGGTGATCCTGGGCGAGCCCGGCGGGCCCGAGGATGCCGCCCAGGTGGCGCGCTCGCTGGTGACGGCGCTGGCCGAGCCGGTCGCCCACGAGGGAAGGCTGATCCACACCGGCACCAGCATCGGCATCACCCTCTTCCCGGCCGACGGCGACAGCGCCGAGGAGCTCTTGAAGAACGCCGATCTCGCTCTCTACGAGGCCAAGGCGGCGGGCCGCGGCGACTGGCGCTTCTTCGGCCAGGCGCTGCGCCGGCGGGTCGAGGAGCGCCGCACGCTGGAAGAGGAGCTCGCCCGGGCGCTGGAGGAGGACCAGCTGTTCCTCTGCTACCAGCCCGAGGTCGCCTTGGCCGACGGCCGCATTCTCGGTCTCGAGGCGCTGCTGCGCTGGCGCCACCCGCGCCTCGGCCTGCTGTCCCCCGACGCCTTCCTGGCGGCCGCCGGGCAGAGCGGCATGGCCGAGGCGCTGGGCGAGCGGGTGCTGCGTCTGGCGGCCGCCGACGCCGGGGCATGGCGCGCCGCCGGCCTCGAGCCCGGCATCCTCGCGGTCAACATGGAGACCGCCGAGCTGTGCCGCCACGATTTCCACAAGCGCCTCGCGGCGCTTCTTGAAGAAGTCGGCCTCGCGCCGGGCCGTCTGTGCCTCGAGATCGCCGAGCTAGGCCTCGGCGAGGCCCGCCTCCAGCGCCTGCCGCAGATCCTCGAGCGTCTGCAGGCGGCCGGCATCACGACCGCCCTCGACCGTTTCGGCGCCGAGAGCGGCGGCCTGCTGGCGATGCGCCGCCTGCCGGTGCGCCGGGTCAAGCTCGAGGGGGCGCTGGTGCGCGCCGCCCCGGCCGATCCGGTCGCCGCCGCCCTGGTGCGCGCCGCCCTGGCGCTGGCCGGGGCGCTGGGGCGCGAGCTGGTGGCGGTCGGGGTGGAAAGCGCCGAGCAGCTCGCCTGGCTGCGCCGCGAGGGCTGCACCATGGCCCAGGGCCGGCTGTTCGCCTCGCCGCAGCCGGCTGCCGGCATCGCGCCACTGCTGCGTACCGGCCGTCTTGCGCTGCCGGCCCAGGCGGCCTGAGCAGCAAGCCACTTGCGACCCGGCCGCGCAGACGGGGTGACGCAGGGCAGGGGCCTGCCTAGGATCGCCGACACTTGGTCGCAAGGCTGCTGCTGGTGAGCATAATGAAGACGATCGAGCGCGAGCGGCCGGCGCAGGAGCCGCGGCCGCTCTGCTACGTGGTCGACGACGAGAAGGGCATCTTGAGCTTCGTCGAGCTGGCGCTCTCGGGCATGGGCTTCGAGGTGCGCTGCTTCGACGACCTGCCGGCGATCGAGGCGGGCCTCGGGCAGGAGCTGCCGCGGCTCGTCATCATGGACATCTCGCTGGCCGGGGCCGATGCCGTCGACCTGCTGCGCCGCCTCGCCGCCTTGCGCTATGACGGGGCGGTGCTGCTGATCAGCGGCCTCGACGAGGCGACCATCGAGCAGGTGGGCAGCGTCGGCCGGCGCCTCGGCCTCGCCATGCTGCCGCATCTGCGCAAGCCGTTTCGCGGCGGCGAGCTGCGCGAGCGGCTGGTCGAGCATGTCGGGCTGGGCAGCACGCTGGGGCCGCCGGATCTCGACCAGGCCCTCGAGGAGGGCCGCCTCGAGATGTGGTACCAGCCCAAGATCGGCCTGCGCGAGCGGCGCGTGCTGGGCTGCGAGGCGCTCTTGCGGCTGCGCCATCCCTTCTTCGGCGTGCTCGGCCCCGACAGTTTCCTGCGCGGGGTCGGCGGCGAGCGCATGCGGCGGGTGACCCTGGCCGTGCTCGACCGCGTCGAGGCCGACCTCGAGGCCTGGCCGGACCTGTTCTCGAGCATCGCCATCAACATGCCGGCCTCGAGCTTCGTCGACGGGGCGGTGTGCGAGCGGCTGTGCGAGGTGGCGCGCCGCCAGGGGGCCGGAAGGCTGGTGGTCGAGATGACCGAGGACGAGCTGATGAGCGACGTCGAGAGCATCTTCCTGGCCGCCACCAAGGCCCGGATCTACGGCGTCGAGCTTTCCATCGACGATTTCGGCACCGGCTTCACCTCGCTGGCGCTGCTGCGCGAGATCCCCTTCGCCGAGCTCAAGATCGACCGCTGCTTCGTCAAAGGCTGCGCGGTGGTCCCCAAGGAGCGGACCATCGTCAAGGCGATCGTCGATCTCGCCCACAATCTCTCGGCCCGCGCGGTTGGCGAGGGGATCGAGAATGTCGAGGACCTGGAGGCGCTGAGCGGGCTGGGATGCGATGTCGGCCAGGGCTTCTTCTTCGCCCGGCCGCAGCCGCCGGCGGGCTATGCGGGGTTCGTCCGCGATTTCTAGGCCCCGGCCCGGGTAGCGCGAGCCATCCGGGTGTGCCTTGCCGCCGCCGCCGCTGGCCGCCGCCGCCCGGCATCGCTATCGTCCGCGGCCGTGCAGCCAGCAGCCCCCCAGCGGCCGGCCAGGATCGCGCATCTGAGCTCGGTCCACCCGGCCCACGACAACCGCATTCTTTTCAAGGAGTGCGCGAGCCTCGCCGCCGCCGGTCACGAGACCGTGCTGATCGTCGCCCACGAGCGGGACGAGCAGTATCACGGCGTGCGGCTGCGCGCCGTGAAGCCTGCCGGGGGGCGACTCGGCCGGGTCACCGGCACCGCCTGGCGGGTGTTCCGCGCGGCCCTCGCCGAGCGCGCCGATCTCTATCATCTCCACGACCCCGAGCTGTTGCCCTGGGGTCTGCTGCTGCGGCTCGTGACCCGCCGGCCGGTGGTCTTCGACGTTCATGAGGACTATGTGACCTCGCTGGCGCTGGTCCCCTATCTGCCGCCCGGCGTCGGCCGCGTCGCCGGGCCGCTCTACCGGCTGGCCGAGCGGCTGGCGGTGCGCGGCCTCTCGGCGGTGGTGATCGCCGAGCGCTACTATGCCCGCTGGCTGCCCGGGGCGGTGCCGGTGCTCAACTATCCGCGACGCGACGCCTTCGCCGGTATCGAGGCTTCCATCCCGCAAGGCGGGCGGCAGCCGCCGCGGCACCCGCGTTTGCTCTATACCGGCAATCTCTCGGCCGACCGCGGGGCGCTGGGCCTGGCGGCACTGGCCGCCGCCCTGCCCGAGGGCGGGGCGCTGCACTGCCTGGGGCGCTGCCCGCCCGGGCTCGCCGCGGCGATGCGCCGGCACTGTCCCGACCCGCACCGGCTGGTCATGGAGGGGGTCGGCGCGCCGCTGCCCTTCGAGCACATCCTCGAGGCCTACGGCCAGCCCTGGACCGCCGGGCTCGCCCTCTTCGAGGACACCCCCCACTCGCGCGAGAAGGAGGTCACCAAGATCTTCGAGTACATGGCCGCAGGCCTGCCGGTCGTGGCCTCCGGCTTCCCGGTGTGGCGCGAGCTGGTCGAAGGCAACGAGGTGGGCCTGTGCGTGCCTCCCGGCGACACGCAGGCAGCCCTCGCCGCCGTCGCCCGGCTCGCCGCCGATCCCGCCCTGGCCGGCGCCATGGGCGAGCGCGGCCGCCGCCTCGTGCGCGAGCGCTACAACTGGGAAAGCCAGGCCGCCAACCTCCTCTCACTCTACGAGCGGCTGCTGGCCCACCGACAGGCACTGCGGAATGTCCATGGCCCGAGCTAGAGATACCGCATCGATTCCGGCCTTGCGCCCCGCCGCCGCCCCGCTCGCGAGGGAGGCGCCGCCCGGCTGGGCGATGCCGCTCCTGTTCGTGGGGGCGCTCGCCCTCTTCGCGATCAATCTCGATCTGCCGGCCCATTTCGACGAGCTCTACCACCTCCTGGCGGCCCAAGGATGGCTCGCCACCGGCGAGCCGGTGATCGCCGAGGGCGAGTATCGCCGCGGCCTGTGGTTCACGGTGCTGGTGGCCGGGCTGTTCGACCTTTTCGGGCAGAGCGAGCTGTGGATCGCCCGGTTGCCCTCGGTGCTGGCCGCCGCCCTTTCCACCCTGCTGCTCTTCCGCTGGCTCCACGCCACCGCCGGACGCACCGCCGCCTGGATCGCGGCCCTGCTGTTCGCGACCGCTCCCTTTACCCTCGAGCTCGCCCGCTTCGCCCGTTTCTACGCCATCCAGGAGTTGCTGTTCCTGGCCGGCGCGGTGGCGGTGGAAGGCGCGGTGATGGGCCGGCTGCGGCCGGCCTGGCGGCTGCTCGCCGGCGGAGCCGGCCTGCTCTGCCTGGCCCTCGCGGTGCTGGTCCAGCCGGCCTCGCTGATCGGCCTCGTGGGGCTCGCCTTGTGGTTCGCGCTGGCCTGGCTCCTGCCGTGGCTCGCGGGCCTGCCGCCGGCGCGCCGCCGCAGCCTGCTCCTGCTGGGCCTGGTGGCGGGTCTGGTCGGCCTCGCTTTGCTCTTCGCCACCCCTTTGGGCGGGCAGCTGCTGGGGCTTTATCGCTGGACCCCGCCATGGGCCGAGGCGATGCGCAACCAGGTCTGGTTCTACCATCTCTGGCTGGCTCTCTATTACCCTTCCTTGTGGCCCGTGGTGCCGGTGCTGGCGCTGCTCGCCTGGCGCGCGGCGCCGCGCCCGGCCCTGCTCGCGATCTGCGTCTTTGGCACAAGCGTGCTCCTGCAGTCCTTCGGCGGCCTCAAGGACACCCGCTACCTGGCCTATGCCTGGCCCTTCCTCTTCGCCCTGTTCGGCCTGGCACTGGCGGGCTGCTGGCCGGCGCTGCGCGCCTTTGTGGTGCGCCGCCTGGCGCGCCTGCCGCTACCCGGCCCGCGCCGGCGGGTGGTGCAAGGCGGGCTTGTCGTCTTTTTGCTCTTTGCCTTCCTCGCCAATGCCGCGGTCGTGCGCAGCGTGGCGATGCTGGCCGACCTCCGGGTGCCGCCGCAGCCGCCCTGGCCCGGCTGGGAGCGGCTGGGCGCGGCGCTCGGGCCAGAGCTCGAGACGGCGGAGCTCGTCCTCGTCACCAACGAGCTGGCCGCCCTGCGCCATCTCGGCCGCTACGATCTCCTGATCAGCCATTCGCGGCTCATGGAGGTCAGCGACGAGGGCGAGCCCTTCGCCCGCGACTACCGCACCGGGCGGCCGGTGATCGCCGAGGCGGCGACGCTGGACCGGCTCATGGGCTGTTTTGCCAGCGGCCTCGTGGTGAGCGAGGAGGCGTTCTGGCGCGATCCCGCGACCCTCGACGAGGAGGTCGCCAATCTCCTGGTGCGGCGCGCCGAGGCGCTGCCGCTGCCGGCCGGCCTGCGGTTTCGCGCCTGGCGCTGGACCACCGCCGAGCCCGGGCCCATGCCGGCCTGCCGGGAGGTGCGAGGGCGTCTTGGGAGGTCTTGAGGCGCAAGGGCGGGCTCGCCGGCGAATGCCGGTTTTCAGGCCCGGCCATCCTGCCACAGCGAATATCGCCGAATCGTCACGAAAGCCTCTTGCGTGGCTCGGGGGTGGTGGGTATATCTCCGGCCGTGGCGCGGCGGTGGTGCTGCCGCGCACGAGGGAGGTTGTCCCTTGCGGCTGGGTAGCTGCTGCGGACGGCCGGTGCTCTTTGACATCGTTGTTGTTGATGTAGAGGGGATGTGCAGGCGGCGGCTGGGAAGCCTGC
>JARGEQ010000078.1 GCA_029211145.1 Marinimicrococcus flavescens | reverse complement strand
GCCAAGTATAAGACCTTATCTGATGCTCAAAAGCTGCAATTTCAGCAAGCGATGGAGGATGTTTCGGAACTGAACGCGGCATTGTCCATGATGCCCAGTGATAAAAAGATAAATGTTATGCTGATATGGGGGCAAACAGGGCAATTCCCACAGAAAGTTGACAAGTTTTCAAAGAAAAACGGTTCACCCGATCTAAGAACGGTATCCGGTCGAGAGCAATACCGTTTGCAGCTACGTGATCCTGGTTCTCCGGTTTATGAGGGTTTTGCGGATGGAGGCATTGCTTTACGTCCTTCTATATTTGGAGAAGCAGGCCCTGAAATTGCAATTCCGCTCAATAATAAACCGCGTTCCCGCTCCCTTCTGGATAAAGCAAATGACTTAATGGGTTACACCAGTTCAACCAGCTTAACGGAGGGGAATATACAGGTTAACTGGGCGCCGCAAGTTACGATTCAAGGAGGGATGCTGTCTATTGCGGCTGAAGTAGCCAAGGCCATCCAGGATCAACAACCGGCATTTGAGCAACGGTTTCAGCAAATGATCCAGCAGCAAAGGCGGGTGAGTTTCTAATGATCTACAGGACGGTACAAGGTGACACTTGG
>JARGEQ010000077.1 GCA_029211145.1 Marinimicrococcus flavescens | reverse complement strand
GCATACTGAGACCCAGCCCGGCAGGCAGAGTGACCGGCATAATATCCGTTATGTATTCCCGTGCAGGTATAACTCCAAAAACCGCGATATTGATTACGTTCATTAAGTTAACCACGATTATAGTGACTAACCCTTTGTTCATTACGGAATTAGCGGTACGCCGTATCCAGAAGCTCAAGCCGGCGCAGACAAAACCCAGAATAGATAAATTCAGCACTCCTACCACTGCCGCTTCATTAATGCCGAAGGTTAACCTCGTGAGTCCGGTTCCTACACCTATAATAATTAAGATGAAGGGATGCGGGTAAGCCAAAGTAGAAATAATAAGCGGCACAAACCGCAAATCAAAGATAACATGCTCTTCAAGCCTGTACCCGAAGAAGGAGCTGATCCATCCGGCAAAGATAGCGAGCAGCACCCAGCTAACCTTTTTAACCCGTTCCGGAGCATATGTAATTGTGTGTTTATATATTAAATTCGCCAGATAAGCCAATGTTATGAGAAGGGCTGTATTTATAAAAAATATCTTCAAATATTCCATAGCTTCACTCCTACATCATTCATG
>JARGEQ010000076.1 GCA_029211145.1 Marinimicrococcus flavescens | reverse complement strand
GCGCGCGGCGGGAGGGCGGTGCCGTGCAAGGCGCTGCGCGCGGCTGTTTCTTTTAGCTCTTCTGTCGGTTTGGTGTGGTGCTCGTTCGCCGGCATCCTGGCGGGGTGGGGTCCGACGCCGCGCCCACACCGGCCCGTCGCACCCGGCAAGTGCCGGCCGCGCCGGCCTGGCTCCACCCCACCCGACCAGAAAAACGGAAGAAAGCCGCGCGCAGCGCCTTGCACGGCTCCGATGCCGCGAGGGGCTCCCCTCACGACCACCAGCCGGGAGGGCGCGCGCGGCTCCAGCCGGCTGCGCGCGCCCTCCCGCGGTCTAGCCGCGCATCGCCTGGGCGTGGTGGGCGATGTGGTGCTCGATGAAGGTCTGGATGAACCAGTAGGAGTGGTCGTAGCCTTCCTGGCGGCGCAGGGTCAGGCGCTGGCCCACCTCCCTTGCCGCTTCCTCGAGCAGCCCGGGCTTGAGCTCGCGCTCGAGGAACTGGTCAGCCGTGCCCTGGTCCACCAGGATCTCGCAAGGCAGCGGGCCACGGCTCCTCAGGAGCTCGCAGGCGTCGTGCTCCGCCCAGCGCGAGCGGTCCTGGCCCAGGTACCCGGAAAATGCCTTCTCGCCCCACGGGCACTGCGTCGGCGCCGAGATCGGCGCGAAGGCCGAGACCGAGCGCCAGCGCTCCTTGTGGCGCAGGGCCAAAGTGAGCGCCCCGTGGCCGCCCATCGAGTGGCCGGAGATGCCCTGCCGGCTCATGTCGGCGGGGAAGCTCGCCTCGACGAGCGCAGGCAGCTCCTGGGTGACGTAGCTCTCCATCCGCCAGTGCCTGGCCCAGGGCTCCTCGGTGGCGTCGAGATAGAAGCCGGCGCCAACGCCGAAGTCCCAGCTCTCCGCCTCGCCCGGCACGTCGTGGCCGCGCGGGCTGGTGTCGGGGGCCACCAGCATGAGGCCTTCACGCGCGGCGAAGCGCTGGGCGCCCGCCTTGATCATGAAGGTCTCTTCCGTGCAGGTGAGCCCGGCCAGCCATGTCAGCACCGGGAACGGCCCCTCGCCCTGCGGGCGGAAGACCGAGAAGCGCATGGTGCCGCCGGTGGACGTCGAGGCATGGCTGTAGACGCCCATCGTGCCGCCGAAGCATTTCTGCTCCGAGACGGCCGTCAGCGCCGTGGCAGTCATCAGTAGATCACCACGGAACGGATCGACTCGCCCTTCTTCATGAGATCAAAGCCCTTGTTGATATCCTCGAGCGGCATGGTGTGGGTGATCAGGTCGTCGATGTTGATCTTGCCCTCCATGTACCAGTCGACGATCTTGGGCACGTCGGTGCGACCGCGCGCGCCGCCGAAGGCGGAACCCTTCCACACCCTGCCGGTCACCAGCTGGAACGGCCGGGTCGAGATCTCCTGGCCGGCGCCCGCCACGCCGATGATCACCGAGGTGCCCCAGCCCTTGTGGCAGCACTCGAGGGCCTGGCGCATCACGTTCACGTTGCCGATGCACTCGAAGCTGTAGTCGGCGCCGCCGTCGGTCAGGTCGACCAGATAGGGAACGAGATCGCCCTCGACCTCCTTCGGGTTGACGAAGTGAGTCATCCCGAACTTCTCGGCGAGCTCCTTCCTGGCCGGGTTGATGTCGACGCCGACGATCTTGTCGGCGCCGGCAATGCGGGCCCCCTGGATCACGTTGAGGCCGATACCGCCCAGGCCGAACACCACGACATTGTCGCCGGGCTTGACGCCGGCGGTGAAGATCACCGCGCCCACGCCGGTGGTCACACCACAGCCGATGTAGCAGACCTTGTCGAAGGGCGCGTCCTTGCGGATCTTCGCAAGGGCGATCTCCGGCACCACCGAGTGGCTCGCGAAGGTCGAGCAGCCCATGTAGTGATGGATCTTCTTGCCGTTCATCGAGAAGCGGCTGGTGCCGTCGGGCATCAGGCCCCGGCCCTGGGTGACACGGATCTTCTGGCAGAGATTGGTCTTGTGCGAGGTGCAGTAGTCGCACTCGCGGCACTCGGGTGTATAGAGCGGGATGACGTGGTCGCCCTTCTGGAGGCTCGTCACGCCGGGGCCGACATCGACCACCACGCCGGCACCCTCATGGCCGAGGATCGCCGGAAACAGGCCCTCCGGATCGTCCCCCGAGAGGGTGAACAGGTCGGTGTGGCAAAGCCCGGTCGCCTTCATCTCGACCAGCACCTCGCCCTCGCGCGGCCCCTCGAGCTGCACCGTCTCGATCGAGAGCGGCTTGCCCGCCTCCCAGGCCACCGCGGCTTTGACGTCCATGCTCCATGCTCCCTTTCGTCAGCCTCGCGGGCGATCGGGCGTCATACCCTCTCCCGCGCATTCATCTCCGGGGCATGAGGTACTGGTCCCGGACGGTTTCGTCCATGGTCGCGGGGCCGCCATTCCGACCTTCGTCCGGCCTGCCAGCCGGGAACGCCGGCGCGGCGGCCTTGCCTTCACCCGCGGGGCCTGCTCTCATGACAGACTGAGCCAGCAGGCGAGCGCGATGAGGGCACGGCGGCGGGAGCGGGAGAGCGGGCAGCAGGGGCCTCGGCGGCTTTTCGAGTCTGCCATGGCCCTTCTGGCGCTTCTGTCGTTCCTCGGCGCCGCCGGCGCGGTCTCCGGCCATCCTGCCTCCCTTCCGGCCCCGACCCTGCCGGCCTTCGTGACGACGGTCGCGGCGCCGGCGGATGCAGCCTCCTGCCGTCCGGGCGCCGGCCCCTGCTGCGCTACTGCCCATGCCGGCTGCGGCATCGCCTTCCTGCCGGCAGCCGGCGTCGAGCTGCCGGCCCCGGCTGGCTTCAGGCCCCTGCCGGAGCCCGGCCCGCTCTTCCGCAGCCGCGTCCCCGCACCTCCCACGCCGCCGCCGATCCCCTGTTGAGCAAGCTCCCGCCGACACCGCCCCGCTTCGACAATCGTGAGCAACAAGGAGACGGTCATGCAACCGATCGGCCTGCTCGCTTCGAGCGCCCTCCTCGCAGGGCTCGCCCTCGCTGCGTCACCCGCCATCGATGCCCAGGAGCACGCCCCGGCCGGTTCCGGCGAGGCCGCCCCGGCTCCGGGCATGAGCATGATGAGCCCCGGGATGATGCAGCAGATGATGCGCGGGGGCATGGCGATGCAGCCCGCGCCCGGCATCACCATCATCATCAACACCGGCGACGGGTCTTCCGGCGGCCACCGGATGACGGGAGGCCACCATGGCCTCGGGATGCGGGGTGAGGGAATGACGGGCGGCGAGGATGACGCGGCACCCTCGGCCCGGGCCATGCGGCAGCTCATGATGCAGAGGATGCACGAGCAGATGGGCGTCGAGCTCACCGGCGATGCCGACGCCGACTTCGCCCGCGCCATGATCCCGCATCACCAGGGGGCCATCGCCATGGCCAGGCTGGTGCTCGAGGAGGGCCAGGATCCGGAGATCCGCAAGCTCGCCCAGGAGGTGGTCACCGCGCAGGAGAAGGAGATCGCCACCTTGCGCGCGTGGCTCGCCGCCCACGAGAAGCGCTGATCTTCTGTCAGGAGGGCCGGTGCGGGCTCGCCGCGCCGGCTGGCGCTTTCCCGCCTCGAGAGGACCCGGAGCGATGAGCGAGCCCGGCCACGATCCGCACGCCTTGCACAGCAGGCCGGACGGCCATGCCCCGCCTGCCGCGCTCCGCCTTGGTCGCGACCGGCTGGCGCCGGGCTTCTCCGGCACCGTCTATACCTGCCCCATGCACCCCGAGGTCCGGCAGCCCGCGCCCGGCCCCTGCCCGATCTGCGGCATGGCGCTGGAGCCCGAGGGCGTGGCGCTCGCCGAGGACACGGCCGAGCTCGACGACATGACCCGGCGCTTTCGGATCAGCGCCGCCCTGAGCCTGCCGCTCCTCCTCTGGACCATGGCCGACATGCTGCCTAGCCAGCCCTTCCACCGGCTGGTGGCACCCGCCCCGGCGCAGTGGCTCCAGCTGGCGCTGGCGAGCCCGGTGGTGCTGTGGGGCGGCTGGCCGTTCTTCGTGCGGGCCGCGCGCTCCCTGCGCAGCATGAACCTCAACATGTTCACCCTGATCGGCCTGGGCGTGGGGGTGGCCTGGCTTTTCAGCCTCGTCGCGACCCTCGCCCCCGACATCTTCCCGCCCTCGTTCCGCGACAAGGAGGGTCGGGTTGCGGTCTATTTCGAGGCGGCGGCGGTCATCACCGCGCTGGTGCTGCTGGGCCAGGTGCTCGAGCTGCGGGCGCGCCAGCGGACCTCGGGCGCCATCCGCGCCCTGCTCGAGCTGACCCCGCCGACCGCGCGGCGCCTTGCCGGCGACGGCAGCGAGCAGGACGTGGCGGTGGCCGATCTCCGCGAGGGCGACCGGCTGCGGGTGCGCCCGGGCGAGAAGGTGCCGGTCGACGGCGCGGTGCTGGAAGGCCGCAGCACCATCGACGAGGCGATGATCACCGGCGAGCCGCTGCCGGTCGCCAAGGGCCCCGGCGACACGGTCACCGGCGGCACCGTCAACCAGACCGGCGGCTTCGTCATGAAGGCCCTGCGGGTGGGCGAGGCCACGCTCTTGGCGCAGATCGTCCGCATGGTGGCCGAGGCGCAGCGCAGCCGCGCGCCGATCCAGCGGCTGGCCGACCGGGTGGCCGGCTGGTTCGTGCCGGCGGTAGTGGCGATCGCCGCCCTGAGCTTCCTTGCATGGACGTTCCTCGGGCCGCCCCCGGCCATGGCCCACGGCCTGATCAACGCGGTGGCGGTCCTGATCATCGCCTGTCCCTGCGCGCTGGGCCTGGCCACGCCCATGTCGATCATGGTGGGCACCGGCATGGGCGCGCAGCATGGGATCCTCCTGAAGAACGCCGAGGCGCTGGAGACCTTCGAGAAGATCGACACGATCCTCGTCGACAAGACCGGCACGCTCACCGAAGGCCGCCCCAGGCTGGTGCGGGTCGAGCCGGAGCCCGGCATCGAGGCGACCGATCTGCTGCGCCTCGCGGCCTCGCTGGAGCGCGGCAGCGAGCACCCGCTGGCCGCTGCCATCGTGGCCGGGGCCGAGGCGCGCAAGGTGGCGTTGGCCAACGTCAACGACTTCGCCTCGCTCACCGGCAAGGGCGTCTCGGGCAGCGTCCTCGGCCGCCGCGTCGTGGTCGGCAGCCGCCGCATGATGGAGGAGATCCTCCCGCCCGACCCCGCCTGGCTAAGGAAGGCCGAGACGTTCCGTGCGGAGGGCGAGACGGTGATGCATGTGGCCATCGACGGCCGCGCGGCAGGGCTCCTGGGCGTCGCCGACCCCGTCAAGCCGTCCACCGCCGAAGCGCTCGCGGCCCTGCACGAGGCCGGCACGCGGGTGGTGATGCTCACCGGCGACAGCCGTGCCACCGCCGAGGCCATCGGCCGGCTTCTGGGGATCGACGAGATCCACGCCGAGGTCCTGCCCGAGGACAAGATCCGCATCGTCCGCGAGCTGCAGGCACAAGGCCGCATCGTCGCCATGGCCGGCGACGGGATCAACGACGCGCCCGCCCTGGCCCAGGCCGATGTCGGCGTGGCGATGGGCACGGGCACCGACGTCGCCATGGAGAGCGCCGGCGTCACGCTGGTCAAGGGCGACCTGCGCGGCATCGCCCGGGCCCGGCGGCTCAGCCGGGCCACCATGCGCAACATCCGCCAGAACCTGTTCTTCGCCTTCGTCTACAACGCCCTGGGCGTGCCGGTCGCCGCCGGCCTGCTCTATCCCTGGACCGGCCTGCTGCTGAACCCGATGATCGCCGCCGCCGCCATGAGCCTGAGCTCGCTTTCGGTGATCGCCAACGCCCTGCGCCTGCGCACCGCCCGGCTGTAGCGCGCCCGGCGGGTATCTCCCCTGCCCGGGCCGGGCTGGTCGCGCCGCCGCCGCGCCGCTATCCCCCCGCTGGCAGCGAGGAGAGAGCATGTCATGAGTGCCACGGCAGGCGGACAGCGGATCACCACGGGGCGACTTCAGGCGCTGAAGGGCGAGCGGCCGGTCGTCGGCCTCACCGCCTACACCACCCCCATCGCCCGGCTCCTCGACCCCCATGTGGACTTCCTGCTGGTGGGCGATTCGCTGGGCATGGTGCTCTACGGCATGGACTCCACCCTGGGCGTCACGCTCGAGATGATGATCGCCCACGGAAGGGCGGTGATGCGCGGCGCGGCGCAGGCCTGCGTGATCGTCGACATGCCGTTCGGCAGCTACGAGGAGAGCCCCGCCCGGGCTTTCGCCAACGCTGCCCGCCTCATGGCCGAGACCGGCTGCTCCGGCGTCAAGCTCGAGGGCGGGGCCGAGATGGCCGAGACGGTCCGCTTCCTCGTTTCCCGCGGCATCCCGGTGATGGGCCATATCGGGCTCACGCCGCAAGCGGTGAACACGCTGGGCGGCTACCGCGCGCGCGGCCGCAGCGAGGCCGAGGCGCAGAAGATCGCCGCCGATGCCGCCGCCATCGCCGGGGCCGGCGCCTGCGCCCTGGTGATCGAGGGCACCATGGAGCCGCTCGCCCGCGAGATCAGCGGGGCCCTGCCGGTTCCCACCATCGGCATCGGCGCCTCGCCCGCCTGCGACGGCCAGATTCTCGTCTCCGACGACATGCTGGGCCTCTTCGGCGACTTCCGCCCGCGCTTCGTCAAGCGCTACGCCCGGCTGGACGAGGCGGTGAGCGAAGCCGCCGCCAGCTACGCCGCCGAGGTCCGCGCCCGCACCTTCCCCGGCCCCGAGCACGTCTTCACGGCTCCCGCCAGACGGGACACGGGCAGCGGCGCCTGAGCCCCGCCCCGCCCCTCCACCGCGACGACCCGCGAGGCCCCAGCGCACCCTCCTCCCGTCCCCGCCCCCATCCTGCCGGACCCGGGTAAAGGAACGGTAAAGGCCCGGGCGGAGGCAAACCGCCCCTGCCGGGCCGCAGGAGAAGCACGCGGGTGCGACCTGCCCTTCCCTGCGGTCGCGTGGCCCGGCACCTCCGCCCATGATGCCCCGCCGTCCGAAGGAGACCGCGATGCGCGTCCTGCTCCTGGGTGCGGCGGGCAGCCTTCTGGGCCCCGTCGTGGCCGCCGCCCTCGCCCGTGCCGGCGCGCAGGTCGTGCGCGGCCACGGCACCGGCGACCCGCCGCTCCACTCGCGCCACCATGCCGGCTATCTGGCCCACCCGCCGCTGGGCGATCCCGCAGCGCTGCAGGCCTTCATGCTGGCCTTCGCGCGCGAGAACCCGGAGACGGTCCTGCTGCCGGGCAACGACGCGGCGCTCCTCGCCCTCCAGCCCGTCCGCCACGAGCTCGACCGGCTCATGCCGGTGGCCGCTCCGCCGCCCGGGGTCACGGCCGTGGCCCTCGACAAGACCCGCACCATGGACCTCGCCGCCGCCGTGACGGACGGCCTCCACCCGCCGCCCACCATCACACCCGAGAACGCCGAGGATGCCGCCGCCCGCTGGAACGGCCCCTGGCCGGTGGTGGTCAAGCCGCGCACCGGCACCGGCACCGAGGGCATCCGCCTCGCCCGCGACGCCGCCGAGCTGCGCGCCGCCTACGCCCTGGTCGCCGCCAGCTACGAGCGGCCGCTGGTCCAGATGGCCGTCCAGTTCGACATCGAGCGCAAGTTCCACCTCTTCTACCTCTTCGACCATACCGGCCGCCTGCGCGGCTGGTACGGCCAGCGCAACCTCGCCGAGCAGCGCTCCATGCGGCTGGGCGCCAGCGGCCGCAAGATCCCCGGCGGGGTGGCGCTCTACTGGCAGAGCTGGTTCGACGAGCCGCTCCTCGAGCGCGGTCGCCGCGTCATGGAGGCCGCCGGCTGGCGCGGCCTGGGCTTCATCGAGGGCGCCTTCGACCGCCGCGACGGCCGCCCCTACATGTTCGAGATCAACCCCCGCATCGGCGGCACCCAGGCCCTCTCCTTGAAGCAGGGCATCAACTTCGCCCACGACGCCTGCCTCGTGGCCCAGAGCCGCATCCCGCCCGAGCGCCTGCGCTTCGCCACCGGCGTGCGCGCCAAGCGCGACCCTTTCACGCTCCTCAGGACCCGCGACCCCAGGCTCATGCTCCGGGCGCTCGATCCCACCTGCACAAGCTCCCTCCCCCGCCTCGACGACCCGCGGCCGCTCCTCCAGGCGCTCTGGCGCAACCTGCCCTTCCGGCGGGCTCCGGCGGGATGACCTGCGCCTCGCGGGCGGGGCCGGAGCCGCGCAAGGCGCTGCGCGCGGCCTTTTTCTCTGCTTTTTTGTCGGTTTGCGGCGGAGCCTGGTTCAGGCGGCGCGGCTGGCCGCGGCGAGGCGGCGGCGCTGGGCGCG
>JARGEQ010000075.1 GCA_029211145.1 Marinimicrococcus flavescens | reverse complement strand
GTCAACGCCGGAATAAACGGAACCATGGCACCGATTGAAATGCTTGACATTGAGGATTGGGATCTGACGCTGAACACCAACCTGCGCAGTACCTTCGCCACCGTAAAATACGCAATCCCTTTCATGAAGGAACAAGGGGGCAGTATTATCATTACCAGCTCGATTAACGGGAACCGGGTGTTCTCCAACTTTGGCGCGGCAGCTTACTCCTCATCTAAGGCAGGCCAGGTCTCTTTTATGAAAATGGCTGCGCTGGAGCTGGCGCAATACGCCATCCGCGTAAATGCCGTCTGCCCCGGATCAATTGATACCAATATTGGAGATAATACGTACAAAAGCGATGCCATTGAGGAAGTGAAAATCCCCGTGGAGTTTCCTGACGGCAGTCATCCGCTGGAGAATGCGCCCGGCAAGCCGGAGCAGGTAGCCAACCTGGTGCTGTTTCTTGCCTCGGACGAGTCCTTTCATGTTACAGGTGCGGAAATATTTGTGGATGGCGCCGAGTCGCTGCTCCGCGGATAAAAACTTAAATTACATTTAATTTGAGCTACTCTGCAACATTTTGCGGCATTCTGCCATCTAAGGGAATAAGAGGTGAGGCACAATG
>JARGEQ010000074.1 GCA_029211145.1 Marinimicrococcus flavescens | reverse complement strand
GGATTTTTTTGATGCCAAGTTCCGTGTCCAGCATGTCGCGGATGCTGTCCATCGCCCGCAGTCCCTTATCCTCGTCTGCCATACCGGACATCGTGGCCCAGGTCTGGGCATTGAGCCAGATTTTGGCCTCGTCGTGTTCATCGCTGCCGAGGAACCGCCCGTCGTCCATAATAGCCCGCCGGAACCATTGCCCGTCCCAGCCGATGCTGTTGATGAGCTTACGCTGCGCCTCATACATGGCTTCATATTGTGCGGCATGCTCCGGATGGCCGGCGGCGGCGGCAAGATCAACCATGCGCAGCAGCACTGTTCCAAGCTGCATCGCCGTCCAGATACTCTCGCCCCGCCCCTCCCGGCATACGCGGAACAACTGGTCGTTCCAGTCCGAGCGCAGCATCAGCGGGAAGCCGTTAGGCCCCAGCTTTGACGCCGTAAAATCAATCGCTGCCTTCAAATGCTCATATACCGTGCCTTCGCCGCCGTCATAGTATGGCAGCTTGGCCTCCAGAAAAGCGGCATCTCCGGTTTCCGCAAGCAGATCCCATGCGGCAAGTGCAGTCCACAAATGGTCGTCGGAATGGATACTTGTTACCGGCTCCCAGCCTTCGTT
>JARGEQ010000073.1 GCA_029211145.1 Marinimicrococcus flavescens | reverse complement strand
GCCACCGCGTCGGCCGTCTGCTGCAGCCGGTCGCGCTGCAGATAGAGCCAGCCGGCATCCACGGTGAGCGCCCCGGCACCGGCGATCGCGCCTACCCCCATGGCGACCAGCGGCAGCATCGATCCCCGCCGGGCCCGGGCGAGCGCTCCTGCAAGGCTTTTCCGATCCATCCCCCTGCTCCCCTCACTGCACCACCACCGGCGCCGTCTGCGGGCGGAACGGCGGCGGCACCGCGGGATGGTCGGGATCGGCGGCAAAGCGCAGCGTGCCACCGCCGGTGATCTTGACCCCCCACGCGACGATCAGGGTGAAGGGCGAGGGGGAAAGGCTGTCGCTGCCGCCCGAGAGGGTGAGCTCCTGGCGGGGGAAGTAGAGCGCGCCTTCAAAGCGCATCTGGCCGCCGCCGGCGATCTTGTTGCTCGTGCCGGCCGGCACGTCCGGCCCGGCGGCGAACACGAAGCCCGCCATGGGCCCGCTGGTCGGCGCCGAGAGATCGATCCGCCCGCCGCCGGTGAGCGCGAGCTCGGCCCCGCCGCCGGTCAGGTAGAAGCCGACGCCGGCTCCGCTCAGCGTGCTGTTGCCGGCGACCTTCAAGGGGCCGTCCTTGATCACGTAGACGCCCGGCAGGAAGACCGCGGCGGCACCGCCGGTGACGCTTATCCCGCCGCAATAGACGCCGGGGGTCAGGACCGCCGCTCCCGTGATCTTCCTGTTGGTCCAGTCGCAGGAGCCGACCTGGGGGGGCACGAAGCCGGCCAGCGGATCGGAGACGGCACGGCAGCCGGTCAACGGCGGCGGCCTCGCGCTGCCGCCGCCGTTGAGATTGTAGTCGCCGACCACGCAGGTCTCGAGCGCCGTCACGCTGGCATCGCCGCTCACGACCAGCGCGTCGGCGGCGTCCGAGTTCACCTGCACCTCGCACCCGGGCACGGCGAGGCTGGCATTGCCGGAAAGATCGAGCGCCTTGCCGCCGGCCGGATCGAGCACGTAGACGCAGCCCGGCGTCGCCCGCCGGGCCACCGCCGAGGCCACGAACTCCATCTCGCCGATCCCGAACAGCCGGGCGAGGAAGGTCTGCACCGCATTCTCGCGCGCCCGCGTGCGCTGCACCTCGACCCGCATGGCGTTGGCCGCCGCCCCGCCGCCCTTGACGAAGCGGCGCTGTTGCCTGTCCCAGGTCCCGGTCGTCAGATCGCCTGGATGGAACAGCGCCCCGTCCTCGCCCAGCACCCGGACCGCGAAGTCGAGGGCGGCGGCGCGCGCCGCCAGCTCGTCGGGGAGCTGCCGGGCGCCGGCCAGCGCCACCGCGTCGGCCGTCTGCTGCAGCCGGTCGCGCTGCAGATAGAGCCAGCCGGCATCCACGGTGAGCGCGCCTGTCGCCGCCAGCGCGCTGATCCCCATGGCGACCAGCGGCAGCATCGAGCCCCGCCGGGCCCGGGCGAGCCGGGAAGCGGCCGATCTGCGAGGCGCCGTGCCCATGGCAGTTCTCCCTTTCATCGCGGGGCCGCCGCCCGGACGGTGATCGCCCCGGTCCCCAACAGGTTCATCGGGTCGAACAGCCGCAGGGCCGCGAACGGCAAGCTGATCTCGACGGTGATCTCGGGCAGGCCCAGGGGCGCATCGCTGATCTCGACGGTCGGCGGCGCGCCCCAGCTGATCAGCCGCTCGCGCACCTCGCTGGCCGCCGTGGCGGCCGGCATGCTGCCGGTCGCCACCTGGCGCGCGACGTTCCAGGCGACGTGGCTCATGTCGTTGTAGGCGAAGAGGATCAGGCCGAACTGCAGGATCTGGCCCAGCACCAGGATCAGCACGGGTGCGGTCAGCGCGAACTCCAGCGCCGCCGCCCCGCGCCTGTCGCGCTGCAGCCCCCAGGGGGACGAGGCCCGGCCGGAGCGGAGGAACGGAAGCATGCACCGATTCCCGATTGGCATGCCGTCCATCTCGGGCCGGCGCGCTTAACGGGAGGTAAAGCCGTCCTCGCCATGCAGCCGCAGGCGCATCATGGGGCGACCTGGCTTCGGCTGCGCCAGGCGTCGCGGGCGGCGTGGCCCCAGTAGACGGCCTGCGCGGCGATGCGGCCGAGGGGGCCGAAGACCGGTTGCGGCGCGAAGGGGGCGAAGGGCTGCAGGGATGCTGCCTCGCCCTGGATCGCCCGGGCGATCAGCTCGCCGCCCGTGCTGGTGCCATTGAGTCCGTGCCCGCCATGGCAGCTGTTGACCCAAAGGCCCGGCTGGAGGCGGCGCACCAGCGGCATCTTGTGGCGGGCAAAGCCCATCCGCCCGGGCCAGGCGGCCGCCACCTCCACCCCCCCGAGCTGCGGGTAGACCCGGGCCAGGTCGCGCTTGAGCAGGCCCGCGAGGTCGGGCTGCCGCTCGCGCAGGCTGATCCGCCCGCCCCACAGCAGCCTTCCGCCCGGCAGCGGCCGGTAGTAGCCGGTGGCAAAGCGGTCGTCGTAGACGGCGAAGGGTGCCCGGATCGCCCCGGCCAGACGCTCGCCCAGGGGCTCGGTCACCATCACGAAGGTCGCCACAGGCAGGATCGCCCGGCGCAGCGCCGGCAGCAGCGCATCGCCATAGGCGCTGGTGCACAAGACGACCTCTTCGGCCACCACGCTGCCCTCGGGGGTGACGAGCCGCCATTTGCCGTCGGCGCTGCGCTCGAGGCCGTGGACCGGGCTGTTCGCGAAGATCCTCGTCCCCAGGCCGGCGGCGGCGCGGGCATAGCCGCGGGAGAGGGCAAGCGGGTCGAGGTGGAAACCCTCGGGATCGAGGATCCCGTCGAAATAGCGGGGGCTGCGGTAGAGCTCGCGGAACGCCTCGCGCGGCAGGAAGGAGAGCCGCATCGCGAAGTCCCGGTTCAAGCGCCCGACCTCCTCGCGCAGGGCCGCAGGCTCGTCGAACCAGGAAGCGACCGCGACCCCCTCCACCAGATCGCAGGCGATGGCGTGCCGCTCGACCCGCGCGCGGATCAGCGCCATGCCCAGCCGGCTGGCATCGTGCAAGGCGCGCGCCCGCTCGAGGCCGAGCTTGCGGGCGAGATCGAGGCTGCCGCGGGTGAAGCCGGCCGAGACCATGCCGCCATTGCGGCCCGAGGCACCGCCGCCGGGCTCGCCCGCCTCGAGCAGCGTGCAGGCGATGCCGCGCTCGGCCAGGGAAAGGGCGGTGGCAAGCCCGGCCAACCCGCCGCCGACGACGGCGACGCGGGTTTCGAGATCTGCGGTCAGGGCCGGCAGGGCGGGTGCCGGCTCACGACAGGCGAGATGGTACCAGGTGGGGGTATCGGCGGTTAAAGGCATGGGGCGCTAGAGCACGCTTTTGCGGTCGCCGGCAACCGGAACCGCTGGAGAACGCGGCATGCCGGTGCTTGCGCCGGCGTGCGCCGCCACCCAGAGTGGAAGCGTCAGAAGAAGCAGGAGGAACCATGCCGAGCCGGGCGACCTCGACGAGCCTCGCGCGCAATGCCTTCGCCTTCGTGCTCGCCGGGGGCCGCGGCTCGCGGCTCAAGGAGCTTACCGACCGCCGCGCCAAGCCCGCGGTGTTCTTCGGCGGCAAGACGCGGATCATCGACTTTGCGCTTTCCAACGCGCTCAATTCCGGCATCCGCCGGATCGGCGTGGCGACCCAGTACAAGGCGCACAGCCTGATCCGTCATTTGCAGCGCGGCTGGAATTTTCTCAGGGTCGAGCGCAACGAGAGCTTCGACATCCTGCCGGCGAGCCAGCGGGTCTCCGAGACCCAGTGGTACGAGGGCACGGCGGATGCCATCTACCAGAACATCGACATTCTCGAATCCTACGGCATCGACCATGTGGTCGTGCTGGCCGGCGACCATGTCTACAAGATGGACTACGAGCTGATGCTGGCCGAGCACGTGGCGACCGGCGCCGAGGTCACGGTGGGCTGCATCGAGGTCCCGCGACCTACCGCCACCGCCTTCGGCGTCATGCATGTCGACGAGAACGACCGGATCGTCGAGTTTTTGGAAAAGCCCGCCGACCCGCCGCCGATCCCCGGCAAGCCCGACCTGGCGCTGGCCAGCATGGGCATCTACGTCTTCGACGCCCGCTTCCTCTTCGACCAGCTCCGCCGCGACGCCGAGGATCCGGACTCGGCGCACGATTTCGGCCGCGACGTGATTCCCTTCATCGTCCGCCACGGCAAGGCCATGGCGCACCGCTACCAGCGCTCCTGCGTCAGGAACGAAGGCGAGCAGGAGGCCTACTGGCGCGACGTCGGCACGGTGGATGCCTACTGGGAGGCCAATATCGACCTCACCAGCGTGACGCCGGCGCTCGACATCTACGACCGCGACTGGCCGATCTGGACCTATGCCGAGATCGTCCCGCCGGCCAAGTTCGTGCACGACGTGGGCGACCGGCGCGGCTTTGCCACCAGCTCGGTGGTGGCCGGCGGCTGCATCATCTCCGGTGCTGCGGTCGAGCGCTCGCTGCTGTTCACCAATGTCCACGCCCATTCCTGGGTGCGGCTCGAGGAGGCGGTGGTGCTGCCCGACGTCGACATCGGCCGCCACGCCCGGCTCAAGAAGGTGGTCATCGACCGGGGCGTGCGCATCCCCGACGGGCTGGTGGTGGGCGAGGATCCCGAGGCCGACGCACGCCGCTTCCGCCGCACCGAAAGCGGCGTCGTGCTGATCACCCAGGCGATGCTCGACCAGCTGGAAGCCGGCTGACGGCTTGCCTGCCGCCCGTCACCCCCGCTACCCCTGCCTCTTCCGGGACAAAGGGACCAAAGCCTTGCTGGAGATCGTTCCCGATCCGGCCCTGGCCGGGCGCGGCGTACGGGTCCGCCTCGCCTGCCTCGCCGCCCGCGTCGCGATCGGCCCGGCCGGACCCGAGCTGGCGACGGCCATCGACGAGGAGATCGCCCGCGTGCGCGCCGACCCCGCCTTGCCCCCGGCGGTGACGGCGACCCGCCGGGCCCTGAAGGCGCTGGGCAAGGACCCGAGCCGCTACCGGCCGGCAGCCGAGGCGCTGCGCCGCCGCCTCGCCCAGGGCAAGGATCTGTGGCGGGTGAGCAACCTGGTCGACCTCAACAATCTTCTCTCGCTGCGCAGCGGCCTTTCCATCGGCACCTACGACATGGCGCGGCTTTCCCCGCCGCTCTGCCTGCGGCAGGGCCTGGCCGGCGAGAGCTATGCCGGGATCGGCCGCGGCCCGCTCAATCTCGAGGGCCTGCCGGTGCTGGCCCACGGGAACGGCCCGTTCGGCAGCCCGGTGAGCGACAGCGAGCGGACCAGGGTGACCGAGACGACGAAAGAGGCGCTGATGGTGCTGTTCGACTTCGGCGGCGAGCCGGGCGGCGGCGAGCCGGGCGGCGGCGCGCTCCTCGAGGAGGCCGCAGCGCTCGCCGCCGAGGGCCTGCGCGCCTGGTGCGGTGCGGGCGAGGTGACGTGCTGGCGGGTGGAAGGATAAGAGCGCGGTGCAGGTTCTCTCCCTCGCCTCGGAATGTTTCCCGCTGGTCAAGACCGGCGGTCTGGCCGACGTCATGGGCGCCCTGCCGCCGGCCCTGGCGCCGCTGGGCTGCCGCCTGCGCACCCTGCTGCCAGCCTATCCCCGGGTGCTCGGCGCCCTGCCCGCAGCCGCACCGGTGGCCGCCCTCCCCGATCTCTTCGGCGGCGATGCCCACATCCTCGAAGCGCAAGGTCCGGACGGGCTCGACCTCCTGCTGCTCGACGCACCGCATCTCTATGCGCGGCCCGGCGGCCCCTACCACGACCCCTCGGGCACCGACTGGCCCGACAACTGGCGGCGCTTTGCCGGTCTTGCCTGGGCCGCCCGCGAGATCGGCCTCGGGCTGCTGCCGGACTGGCGGCCCGACATCGTCCACGCCCATGACTGGCAGGCCGGTCTCGCGCCTGCCTATCTGGCGCTGGCTGCCGGCAATGGGGGCGGCCCGCGCCCGGCCACCGTCATGACCGTCCACAACCTGGCCTTCCAGGGCCAGGTCGACCCGGGCCTGATGACCGCCCTGCGCCTGCCGCCCGAGACCTTCGCCATCGACGGCGTCGAATATTATGGCGGGATCGGCTTTTTGAAGGCCGGCCTCTTTTATGCCGACCGGCTCACCACGGTGAGCCCCACCTACGCCCGCGAGATCACCACCGACGAGGGCGGCATGGGGATGGGCGGGCTTTTGCGGCTGCGCGGCGGCGATCTGGAAGGAATCCGCAACGGAATCGACGAGCGCGTCTGGGACCCCGCCCGCGATCCGCACCTGCCTTCCGCCTACGGACCCGGTTCCCTGCAGGGCAAGGCCGTCTGCAAGACCGCCCTGCAGCACCGCCTGCGGCTCGAGGAAAGGCCGGATGCGCTGCTTTTGGGCGTGGTGAGCAGGCTCAGCTACCAAAAAGGCCTCGACCTGCTGCCGGGCCTCTTGCCGTGGCTCGTCGGCGAAAACTGCCAGCTCGCCTTGCTGGGTGCCGGCGAGCCGGCGCTGGAGGCCACGTTCGCTGCTGCTGCCCTGGCCCATCCGGGACGGATCGGCTTCGTCCAGGGCTATGACGAGCCGCTGGCCCATCTGATCCAGGCCGGCTCCGATGCCATCCTCGTCCCCTCCCGCTTCGAGCCTTGCGGCCTCACCCAGCTCTGCGCCCTGCGCTATGGCAGCCTGCCGCTGGTGGCCCGGGTGGGCGGCCTCGCCGACACGGTGATCGACGCCAACGACGCCGCCCTCGACGACGGTGTGGCCACCGGCCTGCACTTCCACCCCGTCACCGCGGAGGCCCTGGCCGAGGGCCTCGACCGCCTCCTGCGCCTGTGGTCCCGCCCCGAGACCTGGCGCACCGTCCAGGCCCGCGCCATGACCCGCGACGTCGGCTGGTCCCGCCCCGCCCGCCAGTACCGCGAGCTTTACGAGGGGCTTCTCCGGCACCGCAATTGACACCATTCTCTTTTGATATCATGAAGTTTTGATATCAAAACGGAGGATGGCATGCGCAATCGCTCTGGACCGCCTGTTTCCGGTGACGATTTCGCTTTTCGGGAGCGCGAGCTGCGCTTCGCCGAGCAGGCGCTCCTGGATGGCAACAGCATCCTCCTCTTCGGTCTGCGCCGCATCGGCAAGACCTCCCTCCTTCAGGAGCTCAAGCGGCGGCTGGAGGCGGACGGTCGGGCCTGGTGCTGTCTCGTCGACGTGCAGGACAAGGAAAGCGCCTCGGAGTTTTTTCTGGAGCTTCTGGATGCGCTGCCGGCAACCGCCGGCCAAGCGCTCGGCAAATGGATAGGCAAGGCCAGGACCCTGCCGAACAGCCTCTGGAGCACCCTTCAAAAGCGCGTGCGCAAGGGCAGCTTCGGTGGAGCCGGGATCGAGCTCGACAAGGATATCCTCGACTACTGGAAGCCGCTCGCAGACGCGGTCGAGAAGACAGTGCCCGGGCTGGACAGGCCGGTGGTGCTCCTGATCGACGAGCTGCCCTTCTTCATCGAGAATCTTCATGCCAGGGGCGAAGACACCGCCCTGGTCAAGCAGGTCCTGGCGACCCTGCGCTCCTGGCGTCATGCCGGCGTCCCGATGGCGCTCGCGGGCTCGATCAGCATCGACCAGTTGCTGGAAGATCTCGGCGTCTCCAATCTCGTGCTCAACGACGTCTCCCGGCTGGAGCTGCATCCTCTCCCCCGCGAGGAAGCCCGGGAGATGCTGCGCCGGCTCGCCACGGCAAAGGACCTTGCGGGCTGGGACGATACCACCATCGACGCCGTGCTCGACCGTCTCGACGACTGGTTTCCCTTCTTCCTGCAATGCGCCTTCCACCATCTGCAGCACGAGGAGCCGGGCGACGGGTTCCGGCTCGAGGAAATCTTCGCCCGCCACATCGAGCCCGATCTGCAGCGCTCCTTCTTCGCCCAGTTCGACGATCGGCTGACACGCCGCTTTCCGGAAAAGGAGCGCAAGGCGGCCGAGCAGGTGCTGAATCTCATGGCGAGGGGGGAGCCTCCCTCGCTTGCCATCGGGCAGATCAAGAAGATCGCCTCGCCTCACGTCGTCGACCTTACCGGGCTCGTGCGGCGCCTGGAGGTCCAGCAATTCATCCGGCCGGTGGCAGGAAAGCCCGGGCATTACGAGTTTCCCTTCCGGCTGGTCCGCCGGTGGCGGCAGGCGCGGGGTGGCGCTTGAGGATGCGCGCCTCGCGCTTCAACCCGCACGCCATGAGCGACGAGGCCGTCAAGGCGCTTGCCACCGGCCGGGAGGACGTTCTCGCGCAGATCCTCGGGGTGATCGAGGCGAACCGCAGTGGCGGTGGGTCTTTGCAGCATGTCCTGATCGCCGCGCCGCGGGGCATGGGCAAGTCCTTCCTGCTGCGCCTCGTCCAGGTGGCGCTGCAGGAGCGGACCGGCTCGCCCCGCTTCGTGCTGCTGCCCGAGGAGCAGCCCAACATCACCACGCCGGCCTCCTTCCTGGACGAGATCCGCCGCACGCTGGAGGGCGGCGATCCGGGAGGCGCCATGCCCCGTTTCGCCGAGGAAGGCCCGGGCGCCTGGGACGAGGCCGCAGCCCGGCTGGAGGCGGCCATCCGTGCGGCGATGCCGGACGACCCGCATCCTCTGCTGGTCGCCGCCGTCGAGAACCTCGACGTCCTCCTCGACTCGGTGTTCCGGGGAAAGGCCAACCAGTCGCGGCTACGCAAGCTTCTGGCGGGCCAGCCGCACCTCATGCTTCTCGCCACCACCCTCAAGGGCGATCTCGACCAAGGCTACGATGCGCGCCTGTTCCACGCCTTCGCCCACAAGCGATTGCGCCCGTGGGAGCAGGCCGACTACATGGCCTATTTCCGCCGTCGCCGGGCAGGGACAAAGGATGCGGCCCACCCGGGCGAGAGCAGGCTGAAGGCCATCGCCACCTTCACCGGCGGCAGCCCCCGCATGGCGGTGGTGCTGGCCGACCTCGTCGAGGAGGGCGATCCGCTCTCCGCCGCCGGCACGCTCGACCGGCTGGTCGACGAGCTCACTCCCTACTACCAGGACCTCCTGGAGCGCATGCCGCCGCGCAGCCGGGCGCTGTTCGACGCCCTGGTGCGCGGCGGCGAGCCCTGCTCGCAGAGCGACCTGGCCGCCCGCGTCGGCACCACCCAGAACCGCATCGCCCAGCATTTCGCCTGGCTGCGCGAGAACGAGGTGGTGTTCGGCGAACGCCGCCAGGGCGGCCGGGACTTTCTCTACCGCATCGCCGACCGTGTGTTCGTCCAGTACTACAGGAAGCGCTTCATCCTGCACGGCGGGAACTATACGCCGCTCGCGGCGATGACCGATTTTCTGGCAACCTTCTTCAGCGCCGACGAAAATCGCACACGCGCCTTAGATTTGCTGAAGCAGGGTGCGGAACGTGAGGCGCAGGTCTTCATGCGTGTGGCGTTAGAGCAAGAACGACCTGAACTTGCAGGAAGTGCCGACTTCTTTACGAGCAGTGGGTTGCTTCAAGGATTTATTCTACAGGACGCAAATCGTCATGAGGAGGCTTTCGACGCCTTTGAGCGTGCTGCGGCTCGTGCTGAAGAAGAGGGGGACAAGGGACGGCAGGCACTATGCTTGTACATCATGGGCGAGAGCTTCAGGCAGCTTGGCCGCCATGAGGAAGCCGTCGATGCTCTAAGCCGCAGCGCCTTCCTCGCAAAGAAGACAAATCTGAAAAGCATACAGAGGTCGTGTCTTTTGCTTAAGGGGTGGAGCCTCGGCCACCTTGGCCGCTACGAAACAGCCGTCGACACCCTCGACCAAGCCACAATACTGGCCGATGAAGAAGGCAACAAGATCTCGAAGGCGACATGCCTCCGTCTCATAGGCACGAATCTCATCCAACTCAACTGCGCCGAGACAGCTATTGAAGTTCTTAGTCGCGCCGTAACCCTTGCGAAGGAAGCGGGCGATGGAGCCGAGCAGGCACGTTGCTTCCTCAATATGGGGATAGGACTCGGGCAGCTCGGTCGCCATGAAGAAGCTATCGATATCCTCTATCGCGCCGAAGCCCTCGTCGAGGAGGTTGGCGACAAACGCACAAAGGCGGTGTGCTTGCATCTCTTGGCCCTGAGCCTCGGTCAGCTCGAACGTCTTGAAGAAACACTTTCCTACTATCTTTCCGCAAGCTGTATTTTTGCAGATCTAAAGTATTACAAATGGCAGGCGTCCAGCTTGGCCGGGGCATGCCACTACGCTGTCATTCTAGATCGTGCCAACATCTGCAAGGAGGCTGTGAGAGAGGTCCGAGACTTTTCCCTGATCGAACGACAGCTGCCGGAGGAGCTGGCGGCGGCTCTTGCCTATGTCGAGCAGCATGAAGGAAGGGCCGAGGCTTTCGCGCGCGGCCAGCAGATTCTGCGCTGGTGGAGCGAGCCCAGCCTGTCGTTCGATGCTCACCCCATGCTCCGCGGCCTTTTCGCAGGCCTCGTTCACGAGGAAGTCTCCCCGGGCCTCCTCCGCGATCTGACGGAGGAGATGCAGGCGGACTTCGCCACGCTTCCCGCCCCCGACCGGCAGGCCATGAGCCTCACCCTGGACTACCTGGAGAGCGGCCGCGACGAGGCCGTCCTGCAGCGGGCCGATCCCGACATCGCCGCCGCCGTGCGGACGATCACGAGCGGCACCGCCAGAGAGGAGCAGCCGCCGGCGGCTCCCGCAGCCACCCCAAAGCCAGCAAGGAAGAAACGATGACCCAGACCCAGCGCCGCATCCTGCTCGCCCGCCGCCCCGAGGGCGCGCCCGTGCCCGAGGATTTCCGCATGGACGAGCAGCCCGTGCCCGCACCCGCCGAGGGCGAGGTGCTGGTGCGCACGCTCTGGCTCTCGCTCGATCCCTATATGCGCGGGCGGATGAGCGATGCCGCCTCCTACGCCAAGGCCACCAGAATCGGCGAGCCGATGACCGCGGAATGCGTGGGCGAGGTGGTGGAAAGCCGCGCGGAGGGGCTCGCCAAGGGCGACTTCGTGGTGGGCCGCGGCGGCTGGCAGAGCCATTTCGTGCTGCCGGGCAAGGATCTCAGGAAGCTCGACCCCGAAGCCGCGCCGCTCTCCACCGCCCTGGGCGTGCTGGGGATGCCCGGCCACACCGCCTATGCCGGGCTTTTGGCCATTGGCCAGCCCAAGGCCGGCGAGACCGTGGTGATCGGGGCCGCCAGCGGGGCGGTCGGTGCGGTCGCCGGGCAGATCGCCAAGATCAAGGGCTGCCGGGTGGTGGGCATCGCCGGCGGGGCCGAGAAATGCCGCTACGTCACCGACGAGCTGGGCTTCGACGCCTGCCTCGACCGCAAGGAGCCGGACCTCGCCGGCCGCCTCAAGGAAGCCTGCCCCGACGGCGTCGACATCTATGTGGAGCTCACCGGCGGCCCGGTCACCGACGCCGTCCTGCCGCTCCTGAACTTCTTCGCCCGCATCCCCGTGATCGGCACCATCGCCAGCTACAACGCCACCGCCGCCGCCGAAGGCACCGACCGCCTCCCCTGGCTCCTGCGCCAGACCCTGGTCAAGCGTCTGACCATCAAGGGCATGATCGTCACAGACTATGCCCACATGGCCGGCGACTTCCGCCGCGACGTGGCGGGATGGATCAGGGAGGGCCGCTTCAAGTATCGCGAGGACGTGGTGGACGGGCTGGAGAACGCGCCCGAGGCCTTCATCGGCCTGCTCGAGGGGCGGAACTTCGGCAAGCTGCTGGTGCGCGTGGCACGCGAGAGCTGAGCTGCGCAAGGCGCTGCGCGCGGCTGTTTTTTGATTTTTGTCGGTTGGTCTGGTGTTTGAGACGACAGGCGCGCCCGTCCGATCAGGTACTGCCGCCAACTGACAGAAAACAAAAAAGAAAAAGCCGCGCGCAGCGCCGCCGAAGTCGCCTCTTACCTCCTGCCCGCCGACCCGCCATCACGCCATGAGCCGGCCGGAGCCTTCCCCTCACGCCTCCATCCGGCCGAACCGGCCGCTGCGGAAGTCGTCGAAGGCCTGGCGGATTTCCTCGGCCGTGTTCATGACGAAGGGGCCGTGGGCGGCCACCGGCTCGTCGATGGGCAGGCCGCCCAGCAGCAGCACCACGGCGTCCTCCTCTGCCTCCAGCGCCACCTCCCGGCCCTGGCGGTCGAGCAGCACCGTCTGCACCGCCGGCGCCTCCGCGCCGTTGATCCGCACCCGGCCGCGCAGCACCAGCAGCACCGCGCCGTGGCCCTCGGGCAGCTCCAGGGATGCGCTCCCGCCGGCGCGCAGGCGCACGTCCCAGACCTCCACCGGCGTGAAGGTCCGCGCCGGCCCCTTGCTGCCCTCGTGCTCGCCGGCGATGATCCTGAGCGCGCCCGCCTCCCCCGGCAGCGCCACCACAGGAATGTCCCGGGCCTCCAGGGTCTGGTAGGCGGGGGCGGTCATCTTGTGGCGGGCCGGCAGGTTGACCCAGAGCTGCACCATCTCGAGCGTGCCGCCCGTGCGGGTGAACGCCGCCTCGTGGAACTCCTCGTGCAGGATGCCGGAGCCCGCGGTCATCCACTGCACGTCGCCTTTCTCGATCCTCCCGCTGTTGCCGGCCGAATCGCGGTGCTCGAGCGCCCCCTCGTAGACGATGGTCACGGTCTCGAAGCCGCGATGCGGGTGCTGGCCCACGCCGCGGGGCCGCAGGGCGGGAGCGAACCGCGCGGGTCCGGCATGATCGGCCAGCAAAAACGGGCTGACCGCCGCGCCGTGGCGCGCGTGGGAGAACAGCGAGCGCACCGGAAACCCGTCGCCCACCCAGTGCGGCGGCGGGGCGTCGTGGACGCCAAGGACCTTCTTCACCGGCTTTCCTCCTGGCTTGGGCCCACACGAGGGCCGCTTGCCTCGAGCGGAAGATGCCCCTGAGAGGAGCCGGCGGACAGACGCCGATAAACGCCCTCGCCGTTCGCGTTTCGCGAACGGTGCGCTTTGACAAAAATCAGACGGAGCGGGTGATGCCGCCGTCGATGCGCAGGTTCTGGCCGGTGATGTAGCTGGAGCGCTCGCCGGCGAGGAACGCCACCAGCTCGGCCACCTCCTCGATGCGCCCATAGCGCTGCATGGGGATGCGCGTGCGGCGGTCCTCCTTCTCCGGCAGGCTCTCGATGAAGCCCGGCAGCACGTTGTTCATGCGGATATTCTCGGCCGCGTATCGGTCGGCGAAGAGCTTGGTGAAGGCGGCGAGGCCGGCGCGGAACACGCCCGAGGTGGGAAAAGCCTCCTCCGGCTCGAAGGCGGCGTAGGTCGAGATGTTGACGATGGCGCCGCCGCCCTGGGCCTGCATCACCGGTGTTACCAGCCGGGCCATGCGCACGACGTTGAGCAGATAAAAATCCATGCCGCGGTGCCAGTCCTCGTCGCTGATCTCGAGGACCGGCCCCTTGGGCCCGTGTCCCGCACTGTTGACCACCGCGTCGATCCGCCCCCAGCGCGCCATGGCGGCCTCCACCACCCGCGCCAGATCGGCGGGCTCGAGGTTCGAGCCGGTGACGCCCACCCCGCCCAGCTCCCGCGCCAGCGCCTCTCCCTTGCCCGAGGAGGAGAGAATGGCCACGCCATAGCCCTCGGCGGCCAGACGCCGCGCCGCCCCCGCCCCCATGCCGCTGCCGCCGGCCGTGACGATGGCGATCTTTTGTCCGGTCATGCCGGTTGCGCTCCCTGTTGCCCGTGGATGGCGCGGACCATGGCACGGGCGGCGGGGCGCGGGGAAGGCGGGAGGGGTTATTGCGGACAATACGCAAGTTGCGTATTTCATGCGTATGTCTTCGGGAGACGACGCCATGAGCGAGCGGACCACCGTGCCGGCCAGCGAGTTCGCCCGGAACTTCGGCCGCTACCGGGACGAGGCCCTTGCCGGCAGCATCATCGCGGTGACCAGCCACGGACGGGTGGTCGGCGCCTTTCTGTCCGCCCGCGAGCTGGAACATTACGAGCGGCTGAAGCGGCGCGAGCGCGAGGTTCTGGTGACGGGCGAGCTGCCGGACGAGGTGGTGGCGGAGATCGAGGCGGCCGAGTACGGCGCCCTACCGCGATGAGCCTGCCGGCCCCGCGGCCGGGCCTGGTGATCCGCTACGGCTTTCTCTGGAGCCACGAGCATGCCCGGGGAGCGGAGGAAGGCTCGAAGGACCGCCCCTGCGCCATCGTGGTAGCCGCAAGCGGGGAGGACGGCGGCATCCGCACCATCGTGGCGCCGGTCACCCATCTTCCGCCGAAGGACCCGGCAGCCTCGCTCGAGATCCCGCCGGAGATCTGCCGCGCTCTTGGCCTAGACCACGGACGGCACTGGATCCGTCTCGACGAGCTGAACCGCTTCCTGTGGCCGGGCTACGACCTGCGCCCCATTCCGGGAAGCGACGGGCGATACGACTACGGCATGCTGCCCCGCGCCCTGTTCGAGAAGCTGCGCCAGGGCATCCTCGCCCGCCAGCGCGCCCTCCAGGGGCGGATCATCTCCCGCGACTGAGGCACGCGGCACGAGAGGTTTCCCCGCAAGCTTGCCGGCGCCACGTCCGGGAGACAGCCCCCCGGCGCGGCTGTCCCGAGGCTACGCCAGCGCTGCCGTGAGCACGTCGAAGCGGCCGCGCCAGCCGGCCAGCTCCGGCGTCTGGCAGAGATCCTCCCTCGTGCCGGGGCGCAGCGGGTACTTGTACATGTAGATGTGCGTGCCCCGCGCATTGACGCGCCGGCCCTCCGCCACCCAGGCCCGGACAACCTCGCCCGGCACCACGTAGAAGTCGGCATGCGGCTTCACCGGAATGCCCTTGCTGGCGAGCCGGCCCACCCCGCCGTCGAGGGTGACGCCGAGATCGACGGCGAGCAGCACGTCGAAGTCGAGGTCGGCGCGCCCGCTCCCCTTGTGGGCCCAGCCGATGCTCTCGACGAAGGTGCCGCCCTTGAGCTGGACGCGCACCCGGCCGTCGAGAAGGAAGTCGTAGCCCGGCTGGTTGCGGCGCCGGGCATTGGCATCCTCGACCCGCCAGCGCGGCCGGAGCTGCCCCAGCAGCGCCCAGGCCGCCTCGGTGGCGAGACAGTCGGAGAGAGCGACGCGTTCTGCGGGGGAAAGCGGTGCCGGCGTGCGGAGGACGGAGGCGTGGACGCAGCCCTCCAGCAGCCGCCGCTCCTCCTCCGGCGGGCGGAAGCACGGGTCGGCGAGCCCGGCGGGCCCAGCCTCGCCGGGCAGGCGCAGGGCGCCCGCGGCCGTCATGCCGCGCGTCCGCCGGCTGCCCCGTAGATCACCGGGCACGGGCTGACCCGGCCGAGAGGCTGAGGCTCGCCGATGGCGGTGGACTTTTTGATGCTGGCGTCGCGAAGCCGAGCGCCCGGCGGCTTGGGCCGGTCGAGAGGGAAGGGATGAACGTCGAGGGCGGCCAGCCGCCTCGCCACCTCGCCGCTCGTGACGCCTTGGTTCAGCCAGCCCACCTGCTCGCTCTGCAGGCTGCCGAACTGGCGCTGCACCTCCTCCCAAGCCTGTTTGAGCAGGCGGTTCGGCTCCACGTTGCCCGGATCTTCCGCGGCGACCGCGCGCCCGTGCTCGAAGCCGGCCACGAGCCGCACCGGCCAGGGGTTGTAGGTGAAGGCGTAGAGGAAGGCGGTGTCGTGGAGGGCGCCGTAGGACAGCTTCAGGCGCCGCTCCGGGCTCTGCTCCTCGAACATCGCAATGAGCCAGCGGTAGTTCTGGGAGGCCTTCCCCTGCTCGCGCCAGTCGTCGTAGAGCAGCCCCGACCTCGAGAGCCGCGGCGCCATCGCCTCGCGCAGGTTGCGCGAGCCCAGGATGCCGGCCTTCTGCAAGCGCGCGATGGCCTCGGCGGCGGGCAGGTCGAACCACTCGTTGACGTCGCCCGGGCGCCGGCAACCACCCAGCACCTGCCTGATCCTCTTCTCCGCCGCGCCGAGGGCGTCCTTGTCGTCGAACGTGAACACGCCCTCGATGGCGATGGGCCGGGGCGTGTGGCAGCGCGCCTGCTTGTAGCGGTACGGCCACCTGGTGTCCTTGCCGATCTTGCAGGCACCGGGCACGCCGGGATCGGCGAAAACATAGATCACACAGCTCATGATGGTCTCCTCCCGACAATTTTTTTTCTGGAAATGAATGATCTTCAGGTCTGCTCAGAACCTGTCCGCATGCCTCATGTCGCGCAAGACACGCTTCTCGCGGCGGCGCGAGGGTCGGTAGGCGGTGATTGCATGCCCGTCCGCGCAGGGAATGAAGACGCCCTTCACCTGCTCGATCCTGCGGATCTGCCAGCGCAGCTCGGCGATGGCGGCCTCGGCGTTGTCCTCACCCACATGGGGTGGATGCCAGCGGGCACAGCCCCGCTGCAGCACGCCTGCAGCGGGTAAGAAAGGCCCCGGCGACGACCTTCCAGGATCTGTGAACCACCCAGTCCAAACCTTTGGCCGACTTTCTTCCCCGGCTTCCCCGCCCGTGCCTGCGGGAACAAAGCGCCGCTCGCCGACGTTTCCCCGTGGCTTCCGGGCTCGCGCCTTTCGCGGGCCGGCACGGCATCACGAGGAGAGACCGATGCCCCTCCTTCTCTGGCTTCTCGGCGTGCCCGGGATCATCATCATCCTGCTGTGGGTCACCGGCGTGATCGGCTTTTGAGGGCGCTGGCGAAGGGTGATGCGGGTACAAGCTTGCAGGCCCGTGCCATGATGTCCCTTTGCCCTTGAGCTCTCAGCAGTCGCGCACCGGGGAAACCGCGTCGAGGGTGACCAGCGCCACCAGGCAGGCCTCCTGGGCAGCGAGGCGGTCGAGAACCTGATGGCCGGCCGCATTGCTGCCCAGCCCCACCGTGAGCGCGCCGTAGACCGCCGCCGCGAGCGCCACCAGAACCACCGTCAGGGCCCGCATGCCGGGAACGAGCTGGTTCATGCTTCCTCCAGACAGGGGCACGGGGATCGTGCCTCGAGGCAGCATGGCGCGGCGCGGTTGACGAACGGTTAAGGTTAAGCCTGCCTGCGGGAGGTCGGCGGGAGCAGGAGGGGGCGTGAGGATGGAAAAGCCGGCCGACTGGCTGGAGCTGCGGCCGGAAGGCCTGTTCGTGAAGCCCGGCGGGTTTTTCGTCGATCCGCTACGGCCGGTCGCCCGCGCGGTGATCACGCACGGCCATGCCGACCATGCGCGGCCCGGCCACGGCGAGGTGATAGCCACGCCGGAGACCCTGGCGATCATGCGCCAGCGGCTGGGCGAGGGGGCAGGCGCGCGCCAGCGCCCGCTGCCCTATGGCGAGGAGGTGGATCTCGGCCTGGTGCGGCTGCGCCTCGTGCCGGCCGGCCATGTGCTGGGCTCGGCCCAGGTGGTGCTGGAGCACGGCGGCTGCCGGGTGGTGTGCTCGGGCGACTACAAGCGCCGGCCCGACCCCACCTGCGCCCCCTTCGAGCCGGTGACGTGCGATCTCTTCATCACCGAGGCCACCTTCGCCCTGCCGGTGTTCCGCCACCCCGACCCGGCCGACGAGATCGCCCGGCTGCTTCACTCGGTGGAGCTTTTCCCGGCGCGCTGTCATGTCGTGGGCACCTACGCGCTCGGCAAGGCGCAGCGGCTCATCGCCCTCCTGCGCGAGGCCGGCTGGGAGCGGCCTCTCTTCCTGCACGGCGCCCTTCTGCCCTTGTGCGAGCTCTACGAGGCGCACGGCGTGGCCCTGGGTGATCTGCGCCCCGCCACCGCCGGCGAGAAGGGCAAGCCCCGCCGGGACCTCGCCGGCGAGATCGTGCTGGCCCCGCCCGGCGCCATCGCCGACCGCTGGGCGCGCCGCCTGCCCGAGCCGGTGGTGGCCATGGCCTCGGGCTGGATGCGGGTGCGCCAGCGGGCGAAGCAGCGCGGCGTCGAGCTGCCGCTGGTGATCTCCGACCACGCCGACTGGGACGAGCTTTTGTCCACCATCCGCGAGGTGCAGGCCCCGGAGGTCTGGGTCACCCACGGCCGCGAGGAGGCGCTGGTCCACGCCGCCGCCGGCATGGGGGTCAGGGCGCGAGCGCTGGCGCTGGTGGGATACGAGGAGGAGGAGCGGTAGGGCCCTCCGGGCGCGCTGCGCGGCTTTTCTTCTTCTTTCTCCGGGTTCAACGATGCCCGCGGCAGCAGCCCCGCCCTTCCCCCCAAGCACCGCCGCCGACTGACAGAATCAAAGGAAAACAGCCGCGCGCAGCGCCTTGCGCGGCACCGCCGTCACGACCCGGCGGCCTGCTCGCCGATCTGCTTCAGGATGTCCTCGAGCTCCCCCGCCAGCTCCTCGAGCTTCTCCCCGCCCTCGGGATAGGCGGCGAAGATCGCGGTGGGGCGCTCCCAGCTCAAGGTGGCGGTGCCGTCCGCGTTCTCGGTGAGGTAGAGCCGCAGCGGCGCCTCGATTCCCGCCGGCAGGCTGGCCTGGAGGAGGCGCAGGGCAAAGGGCGGCGCGAACACGCCCACCACCATGTTGCCCGGGATGGTCTGGCCGATGCTAGCGGCTCCCCTGGTGGCGCTGGCGCGGGTCACCACGGCGAGCGGGCTTTTCTCGACCGCGCTCTCGACGCGCCCCACGAGATCCTCGAATCCGTGGCCGGTGGGCATGATCACCCACCCCTCGCGCTCCTCCGGCATCCCGGCGGCACCCGCCGCCCCTGCCGCCAGGACCGCTCCCAGGGCCACGACGCCCGCCATCGCCTTTCTGCGCATCTTCCTGCTCCCTCGAGGCCTGCGCCGAGGCTAAGGGAGAACGGTGCCGGCCGCGGCCTGACGTTTGCGTGAGCGTAGGACACGCCCCCTTCCCTGAGGCGCCGCCGCCAACTGACAAAAACAAAAAACAGCCGCGCGCAGCGCCTTGCGCGGCGCCGCTGGTCAAGAAGAGGCGGCGCCCCGCATGGGAGGGGCGCCGCCCGCCTCTCCCATGCCCTCACGAGCCGGTCTTGCGGACCTCCTCGGGCATGAAGAAGAGGCTGTCCTGGGCCTCGGCCATGAGGCCGTGGCAGCCGGCGCAGAACGCCTGGATGTCGGCGCTGTCCATCACCGCGCCGTCGGGCATGGCCATGCGGTAGGACCAGCCGTAGGTGTCGGGGCTGGCCCCTTCGGCGAGGCGCTCCATGAGGAAGAGCGGACCCACCTCGAGGGCTCCGTCGGGATGCGCCATGAAGCTGCTCTTGGCGAGGATGCTGCCCTCGGGCATCCGCCCCACCTCCTCGAAGCGGCCATAGGCCTCGGCGCCGTCGGGCGAGGCGAAGTTCTGCACGTAACGCTGGCCGTGCGTCGCCGACTGGTAGGCGCGCTCGCTGAAGCGGGGCCAGTCCGGATAAGCCCCGGCCGCCGCAAGGCCGGACCTCGCATAGGCCGCCTCCATCTCCGGGCGCAGGCAGTCATAGGCGGCGCGGGCCTGCTCGGGCGTCAGCTCGACCGGCTCGGCCGCTCCCTGCGGCCCGCACGGCGCGCAGGGGTTCTTCGGAGCGCACGGATTTTGGGCGGCGCACGGGTTTTGGGCCGCACAGGGATTGGCGGCGCAGGGATTGGCGGCCCCACAGGGGCTCGCTGCCGGCTTCTTCGGGGCGCACGGGCTGCAGGCAGGCTTGGTCGCCGCCGCCCCGCACGGGCTTTTGGCGGCGGCACACGGATTGGCCGCCGCGCAAGGGTTGCCCATCGGCTTCTTTGGCGCGCACGGGCCACAGGCGGCCTTGGTGGCCGCCGCCCCGCACGGGCTCTTGGCGGCGCACGGGTTCTGCGCCGCCGCCATGCGCAGCTCCGGCACGAAGCAGCTCGCGCTCGCCATGGCGGGCGCGGGACCGCAGGGGCTCGCCGCGGCACCGCACGGGTTCTTCTTCGGCGCGCAGGGATTGGCCGCGCACGGATTTTTCGCGGCGCAGGGATTGGCGGCACCGCACGGGCTCTTGGCAGCGCAGGGATTGGCCACCGGCTTCTTCGGCGCGCACGGGCCGCACGCCGCCTTGCTCGCCGCCGCCCCGCACGGGCTTTTGACGGCAGCACAGGGGTTCGCGGCAGCACAGGGGCTCGTCTTCGGTGCGCAGGGGGCGCAGGCCGCCGCTGCGGCGGGGGCGGCCGCCCCGGCACCCAGCAGGGCCACCCCCGACAGCGCCCCGCCCAGCAGCAGGCTCGCGGCCAGGACACCGCGCAGGGCGGTAGTGCCCTGCAGCCGGTCGTGGCGGGCATTCCAAACTCGCCGGGCATCCCGGCCTCGATTGTGCAGCAGCATCATCTCTCTCCCCGATCCGCTTGCGACATCGAGGAATCCTAAAGAGAACGCGGATCACGGCGGATCACGCGGATGTGGCTTCTCCTCGCCGCTCATCACGAGCCGGTTATCTCCCGCGATGCACCGCCCCGCGCCGCCCTATAGTCGGGGGGGATGTGCAGCGCACAGGAGGACGGGCCATGCCGGCATCGACCGCCGAGAGAGAGAATCCGGGGACGGCCGCAGGGAAGAGCGCAGGAACGGGCATGGCCGCCCTTGCCGGCCCGCTGGCCGAAGGCGGCACCGACCGGCTCGCCGCCGGCCGCGAGGCGCTCTACTGGGAGCGGATCCTGGCCAAAAGCGCGGCCAACATGGTGGGCGAGGTGCTGGCCACTGCCGGCGGCACCTTCTACGAGTGGGACCACTACCCGCAAGGCGACGTGTTCGACCCGGAAAGCCGCAGCCAGTGGTACTACCACGCTCATCCCAAGGAGGAGCGGCCCGGCGAGCACGGCCATTTCCACACCTTCCGCCGCGAGGGCGAGCGCAGCGTGCATCTCGTGGCGGTCTCCATGGACCGCTACGGCAAGGCCACCCAGCTCTTCACCACCAACCGCTGGGTCACCGGCGAGAGCTGGGCGCCTTCCGGCGAGGTGGCGGCCCATCTCGAGGCCTTCGACGTGGCCCTGGCGCGGCCCTCCTGGCCGGTGAACCGCTGGCTTGGCGCCCTGCTGCGCTTCTACCGGCCGCTGGCCCTCGAGCTGCTGGCGCAGCGCGACGCCACGCTGGAGGCCTGGCGGCGCCGGTACCCGCACGAGGATGCCTTCGAGGACCGCCGCCTCGAGGTGGTCTCGCACGAGCGCATCGATCTCGCCCGCGATCTCGCCGCGGCCGGCGGCTGAGCCGGGCCGGAGACCAGCGATGCACGACGACGACCCGCTTGCCGGCATCGCCCTGCTCGCGGGCCTTGGCGCCAAGGCGCGCCGCGCCCTGGCCCGGCGCTGCAGCTGGCGCCGTCATTCGCGCGGCGCCCTGGTGATCGCCCGCGGCGAGCCGGGCGGCGAGGTGCTGTTTTTGGTGGAGGGGCGGCTGCAGGTGATCGACCCGGGCATGACCGGCCGCGAGGTCGCCTATGGCGAGATCGGCCCGGGCGGCCATGCCGGCGAGCTCGCCGCCATCGACGGCGGGCCGCGCTCGGCCGACGTGGTGACGGCCACCGACTGCAGGGTGGCGGCCCTGCCGGCGGCGGCGTTCCGCGCGCTTTTGCTGGACGAGCCGCGGCTCGCCATGGCGCTGCTCGAGCATGTGGCGGGCATGGTCCGCGACGCCGACCGGCGGATCAGCGAGCTCAGCACCATGAGCGCCATGGCGCGGCTGTGCCGCGAGCTGCTGCGCCAGGCCGCCCCCGGCGCGGGCGGCGGGCCGCCGGCGATCCAGCCGCTGCCCACCCAGGAAGCGCTCGCCCGCACCACCGGCACGACCCGCGAGACGGTCGGGCGGATCCTCGCCCAGCTCGCCCATGACGGGCTGGTGCGGCGCGAGGGTCGTACCCTCCTGCTGCTCGACGCGCCGCGGCTGGCGCGGCTGGCCGGCCTCGGCGGCGAATTTTTGTCAGGGTAGTCGCCATGGATCCGCGGAGCCCGCCCGTCGAGAATAGCTCCGGGCCCATCGAGCATTGAGCAGGAACAAAAGTTGCCTCGTGTGACGAGCGCTACAGTCTTTTCTGTCGTCCGGACCCATATATTGCATGTGGAAAGACAATGGCGGCATTTCCGCCACGGTGTCTTTCCGGCTCGCAGGAGGATCGGCCCATGCAGCGCACACGACCTTTCCGCCGCTTGTTCGGGGCGACGGCGCCGGTCGCCCTGGCGCTGGGCCTCCTCGCCACCGGCCCGGCCGCGGCCCAGGCGCTGTGCGCGCCCCGCGAGCGGCTGACCGCCGGCCTCGAGCAGCGCTTCACCGAGCAGCAGGCGGCCATGGCGCTGACCGACGACGGCCGGGTGGTCGAACTCTTCACCGCCCCCGACGGCCTCACCTGGACGCTGCTCGCCACCACGCCCGAGGGGCTGAGCTGCATGATCGCCAGCGGCCGCTTTTGGACCCCGCGCGCCGGCGAGGAGGGTCTGGTCGCCGCCTGGCCGCACTGAGCCGCCTTCGCCCCCTTCCCTGCGCCTCCTCTCCCTCGGGGCCGCTTTGGCGGCCCCTTCTTTTGCGTCGAGAACAGCACCCCGCCCCGGCGTTTATGCTGCGGGAAGGCCTGCGGTTCCTTCGAGGCGAGGGGAAGGCGAGATGGTCGGGGAGTGGCTGAGCGCGCTCAACAGCCTGGTGTGGGGGCCGCCGATGATCGTGGCGATCCTCGGCACCGGCCTCTATCTCCAGATCCGCCTGCAGCTGCTGCCGCTGCGCCGGCTCGCCACCGGCTTCCGGATGCTCTGGCAGGGGCGCCGCGCGGGACCGGCCGAGGAAGGCGAGATCAGCCCCTTTGCCGCCCTCATGACCTGCCTCGCCGCCACGGTGGGCACCGGCAATATCGCCGGGGTGGCCACCGCCATCGCCCTTGGCGGGCCCGGCGCCCTCTTCTGGATGTGGTGCACCGCCCTGGTGGGCATGGCGACGAAATATGCCGAGGTGGTCCTCGCGGTGAACTACCGCGAGGTGGACGAGAAGGGCGAGCATGTCGGCGGGCCGATGTACGCCATCCGCAACGGGCTCGGGCGGCGCTGGGCCTGGCTGGGCGGCGCCTTCGCGCTCTTCGGCGGGCTCGCCGGCTTCGGCATCGGCAACATGGTCCAGGCCAACAGCATCGCCGACGCGCTCGACGCCTCCTTCGGCATGCCCGCCTGGCTCACCGCCCTGCTGCTGGCAGGCGGCGTCGCCCTCGTGATCCTGGGCGGGATCCGGCGGATCGGCAGGGTCGCCCAGGCGCTGGTGCCCGGCATGGTGGCCCTCTATCTGCTCGTGACGCTGCTGATCCTGGCGCTCCATGCCGAGGCGGTGCCGGAGGCGATCACCCTGGTGTTCACCAACGCCTTCACCCCGACCGCCGCCACCGGCGGCTTTGCCGGCGCGGCGGTCTGGGCGGCGGTGCGCTTCGGGGTGGCGCGCGGCATCTTCTCCAACGAGGCCGGGCTCGGGACCGCCGGCATCGCCCAGGCGGCCGGCACCAGCACCAGCCCGGTGCGCGCCGGCCTGATCGGCATGCTGGGCACCTTCATCGACACGCTCGTCGTCTGCAGCATGACCGGGCTCGCCATCCTCGTGACCGGCGCCTGGCGGACCGGCGAGAGCGGTGCCGCCCTCACCTCGCTGGCCTTCGAGACCGCCCTGCCCGGCCTCGGCAGCCATCTCCTGGCCGCCGCCCTTGCCATCTTCGCCTTCACCACCATCCTGGGCTGGTCGTTCTACGGCGAGAAATGCTGGGAATATCTCGCCGGCAGCACCCGCTTCGAGCTGCCCTTCCGGCTCTTGTGGGTCGCCGCCGTGCCGGTGGGGGCGGTCCTCAGGCTCGACACGGTCTGGCTCCTGGCCGACACGCTCAACGCCCTGATGGCGCTGCCCAACCTGCTCTCGCTGCTGCTCTTGAGCCCGGTGGTGCTGCGGCTCAGCCGCGAATGGTTCGCCCGGCCCGAGGCGGCCCGGCGCGCCGCCTGAGGGCAAGGCCGCTGCCCGGGGCTCAGGCGCGGCCGCCTTCCGGCGCCTCCTCCTGCCGGGCGCCGGCGCGGCTTTGGTGCAGCGCCACCAGGAAGGCGGCGAGACCCAGGAACAGGAGGTTGAGGAAGAAGGTGTAGTCGAAAGCGAAGCGCACCATCTCGCCCAGCGCCGGCCGCTCGGCCGGCAGCATGGCCGAGAGGGCATAGAGATAGTGGACCGTCACCCCGGCTGCGACCATGGCGAGGTAGAGCAGGAAGGAGAGATAGAGGGTGTAGCGCCAGCCGTAATACTTGGCATGCACCCAGACCACCGTGGCGGCCACCAGGTCGGCGCCCAAAAAGGCCACCACGCCGCCGAACGAGACGTCGCGCGACCACAGCATGGCGGCCAGCGGCACATTGCCCATCGAGCCGATGAAGGTGAAGAAGGCGACCACCGGTGCCACCATCGCGTTCTGCACCACCGCGAGGAACGCGGGATCGTCGGACTGGCCGATGAAGAGCCAGCTCCAAAAGGCCTGCGGCACGAAGACCGAGATGAAGCCCGCCACGGTGAAGCCGAAGAGGATCTCCTTCCAGACCATCCGCCATTCCATCACGAACGCCATGGCGATCTCGTGCAGCCCCTCCATGGTGAAGACCCGCCGCCAGCTCTTCTCCCCGGCCTCCTCGTGGCCGCCCTCCTCCTCCTCCTGCTGCCGGGCCGCATGCTCGCGCGCCGTTCGGGCGAGCCCCCCTGGCAGCCACAGCGCCATCAGCCCGTAGGCATAGACCATCATCAAGAGGCCGAGCAGCAGGTTGGCGATCATGAAGCCCGGGCCCAGCAGCACCCAGAGCACGATGCCGAGCTCGATCACGAGGTTGGTGGAGGAGACCAGGAAGGCGGTGGCGTTGGCGGGATGGGCTCCCTTGACCCAGACGGTGCGCGAGGTGGCGAGGGCCGCGAACGAGCAGGAGGAGGAGATGAAGCCGAAAAACCCGGCTAGGGCAGCCGGCCTCAGGCCGCGCTCGCCCAAAAGGCCCGCCATCTGCTCGCGGGTCACCAGGACCTGGATCGCGGACGAGACGGCATAGCCGAAGATCAGCGCCCATAGCGCCTTCCAGAGCATCCCCGCCCCGGTGAGGAATGCCTCCGCGACCTGCTCCATCGCTCCTTTCCCGCGGCTGCCGGTCCCGGTCGGGCAACCATGAAGGGAGCGAATCGTTCCGGCGGAGCCGCGCAAGGTGCTGCGCACGGCTTTTCTTCCTCTTTCTCTCCGGTTGACCGTGGCGCGATCCGGGAAAGCCCGGCACCCTGCAAACCGACCGAAAAAGAAAAACAGCCGCGCGCAGCGCCTTGCGCAGCAAGCCTCAGCCCATTGGCCCGCCCTCAGTCCATCGGCAGGGCGCGCGGGGCGATCTCCTCGAGACCACGGCCCCAGGGGTCGCGGCCGGGGATGCGGGCGATGGCGCGGCGCTGGGCGGCCTCGAGAGCGGCGGCGGCGGCGGGAAGGTCGATGCTGGTGAGCCTGCCCTCCCGCACCACCCGCCGGCCGGCCACGAACACGTCGCGCACCGCCCGGCCGGCGGCGGCATGGACGAGGCTGCGCAGCGGGTCGTGCAGCGGCCGCATCGCCGGATCCTCGAGATCGACCAGCACGAGATCGGCGCACGCCCCCGGCGCCAGCCGGCCGAGATCAAGGCGGCCCAGCAGGTCGGCGCCGCCGGCCGTGGCCGCATGGAAGGCCTCGCCGGTGGAGACGTCGAAGACGTCGCCGCTGGTGATCCGCGCGCACAGGATCGCCTGGCGCAGCTCCTCCAGCATGTCGTAGGGCCAGGTGTCGGTGCCGATCCCGACCTTCACGCCGGCCCGGAGATAGCGGCCGAGGCTGTCGAGGGTCATGCCGGTGCGCGCGAAGGTCACCGGGCAGTGCGCCACGCCGGTGCCGTGCGCGGCGAGCCTGCCCAGATCCTCGGCGGTGCGCAGGCGCAGGCGCGGGTGGTGATCGAGATAGATTCCGTGCCCGAGGATCAGGTCGGGCGTCAAGAGGCCCTCCCGCTCGAGCCAGGCCACGGTGCCGAGCCCGTGCCGGCGCAGCATCTCGTCGAGCTCGCTCATGGTCTGGGCGGCGTGCAGCGTCACCTTGAGGCCGCGCCGCCGGGCCTCGCCCTGGACCTCGCGCAGCAGCCCCGGCGAGCAGGTGTCGGCCTGGGAGGGGGCGAGGATGCCGGAGAGGCGCCCGGAGGGATCGGCCGCCGCCTCGTCCA
Source organism: Marinimicrococcus flavescens (assembly GCA_029211145.1). Lineage (GTDB taxonomy): Bacteria > Pseudomonadota > Alphaproteobacteria > Geminicoccales > Geminicoccaceae > Marinimicrococcus > Marinimicrococcus flavescens. Next base: position 115,305 of record JARGEQ010000073.1, on the reverse strand, counting down.
GCACGGCCAGGGCCCGCTCGAAGGCCCGCTGTCCGGCCGCCTCGTCCCACTCATAGTCGAGCCGGTGCCAGCCGTGCGCGCGCCAGCGCGCCTCGCGGAAGAGCGGCCCCGCCACCACCCGCATGCCGCTTGCCGCCAGCTCGCCGATCCAGCCCTCGTAGGGGACCGAGAGATCCACGACGGTGGTGACGCCGGAGAGCAGCAGCCCGCCCAGGGTCACCCGGGTGCAGGGCGCCAGCGCCTCCGGATCGTCCTCGAGGAGCTGGCTGTAGGTGTAGAGCTGGTTGCCGTGCAGGGCCGGCGTGCCGACATCCTCGAAGAGCCCCTTGGTCATGGCCTCGTCGGCGGAGTGGGCGTGGACGTTCACGAGCCCGGGCATGACCATGCGGCCGCGCCCGTCGATCACGTCCGCGGCCTCGCCCGCGAAGCGGCCGCCGGCCTGGAGCAGGCGGCCGCCGGCGAAGGCCACGTCGCCGTTGCGCCGGTAGACGTGGCGGTTCTGCTCCTCGTCCCAGGCGACGATCCAGGAGGCGCCCCGGACGAGGGTGATCGGCGCGCCGCCGGCGGCTCCTGCGCTACTTGTGGCCGACATCGAACCTCGCCTCGAGCCAGCGGCTGTAGCGCGCCATGGTCCAGCAGAAGACGAAGAACACCACCGCGGCGAAGGCGTAGCCCTCGAGCACGGCGATGCCCTGCCAGGAGGGATCGCGCTGGGCGGCGCGGATGCTCGAGAGGAAGTCGAAGAGGCCGACGATGGTCACCAGCGTGGTGTCCTGGAAGAACCCGATGAAGAGGGTCACCATGGGCGGGATGACGATCCGAAGGGCCTGCGGCAGGATCACCAGGATCATGTTCTGCCAGTAGCCCAGCCCCACGGCGGTGGCCGCCTCGTACTGGCCCTTGTCGATGCCCTGCAGGCCGCCGCGCACCACCTCGGCGATATAGGCGGCGGCAAAGAGGATGATCGCCACCTGGGCGCGCAGCACCTTGTCGATGGTCCAGCCCTCGGGAAGGAACAGCGGCAGCATCACCGAGGCCATGAAGAGCAGGCTGATCAGCGGCACGCCGCGGATCAGCTCGATATAGGCGGTGCACAGGGTGCGGATCGCCGGCAGCCGCGAGCGCCTGCCCAGCGCCAGGGCCACGCCCAGGGGAAAGCCCGCGCCGAAGCCCACCACCGCCAGCATGAGGGTGAGCGGCAGGCCGCCCCACTGGCTGGTCGGCACCGGCACGAGGCCCAGGATGCCGCCGGCCATCAGGAGATACATGGCAAGCAGCGCCAGCACCCAGCCCAGCAGCAGCTCCCTGCGCCACAAGGCCGGCAGCATGGTGGCGGCGCACATGGCGAGCAGCAGGAGCATCGCCACCCCCGGCCGCCACTGCTGCTCGTAGGGAAAGAAGCCGAAGACGGCGAAGCGCAGCTTCTCGGCGAGAAACGGCCAGCAGGCCCCCTCGCCCGCCTTGCAGGCTTCCGGCCCGCCGGCCCACACGGCGTCGAGCAGCAGCCATTCGGCGGTCGCCTGCCCCGCCAGCACGATCAAGGCGAGACAGAAGAGCGAGACCACGGCGTTGCGGGGCGTGCCGAAATAGGTAGCACGGATCTGCGCCAGCCGGCCGCGTGCGGCGGGCGGGGCGAGCGGGGCCGCCAGGGCCTCAGCGGGTCCGAAGCGCGACACGGGCATTGTACCAGTTCATGAAGGCCGAGGTGAGCAGGCTCAAGAGCAGGTAGATCGCCATGAAGATGGCGATCGCCTCCATGGCCTGGCCGGTCTGGTTCATGGTGGTGTTGGAGACGCTCACCAGGTCCGGGTAGCCGATGGCGATGGCAAGCGAGCTGTTCTTGGTGGTGCTCAGATAGATGCTGGTGAGCGGCGGGACGATGATCCGCAGGGCCTGGGGCAGCACCACCAGGCGCATGGTGAGGCTGCGCTTGAGGCCCAGCGCCTCGGCCGCCTCCCACTGCCCCTTCGAGACCGCCTGGATGCCGCTCCTGACCGCCTCGGCGATACCCGCCGAGCTGCTGAGCGCCAGGCCCATGAGCAGGGCGGTGAACTCGGGCGTGAGCCTGCCACCGCCGGAGACCCGGAAGGTGCCGAGCTCGGGCCGGTCGAGGCTCAGATCGGGCTGCAGCAGCAGGGCCGCCACGAGCGGCGGGCCCAGCACCGCGGGCAGCACCGCGGGCCACGAGCGCGGCGGGCGGCCGGCGGCAAGGGCGCGCTCCTCGATCCGGCCGGCCAGCGGGAAGGCGGCGAGAATGCCGGCCAGAAGTGCCAGTCCGACCCAAAGATGCGCGGCCGACCAGTGCAGGACCGGCACGAAGAGGCCGCCATTGCTCACGAACACGCCGGGCAGGGGCCGGAGCGCCTCGCGCACCGGCGGCATGAGCAGCAAAAGCGCGTACCAGAACAGGAGCTGGAGCAAGAGCGGCGTGTTCCTGAGCGCTTCGACATAAGCCAGCATGAGCCGGGAGAGGAGCGGGTTGGGCGAGAGCCGCAAGATGCCCACCACGACCCCCGCCACCGTCCCGAACAGGCAGGCCAGAAACGAGACCCAGACGGTGTTGAGCACCCCCACCAGCAGGGCCCGGCCGTAGCTGTCGGAGGGCTCGTAGGGGACCAGCTTGTCGCTGATCACGAAGGAGGCGGGGCGCGAGAGGTAGTCGAAGCCGGTGGCGATGTTCTGCCGGGCGAGATTGTCCGAGGCGTTGCCGAACAGCTGCCAGCCCAGCAGCAGCACCAGCCCGATCGCCACGGCCTGCCAGAGGAGGCCGCGGCTGCGGTCGCCATAGACGAGGGCGGCGAGCCGGCCGCCGGCGGAGCCGCCCTGCGGCCGGGCCGAAGCGTCGCTTGGCATGCGGGGAACCCTGGAAGAAAGGCGGCCGCGGCCGGAAAGACCGCGGCCGTGGGGCTCAGCGGAACGGCGGGGCGTAGAGCAGCCCGCCGTCGGTCCACAGCGTGTTCTGGCCGCGCTCGAGATCCAGCGGCGTGCCGGGGCCGAGATTGCGGTCGAACATCTCGCCGTAATTGCCGACCGTCGTGATGACCCGCAGCAGCCAGTCCTTGTCGAGGCCGAGCTGGGCGCCCAGATCCTCGCTGGTGCCCAGCATGCGCTGGATCTCGGGATCCTGGCTCTCGGCCGCGAGCTTTGCGGCGTTCTCCCGGGTGATGCCCTTCTCCTCGGCGGCGATCAGCCCGTTGACCGTCCATGTCACGATGTCGAGCCACTGGTCGTCGCCGTGCCGGACGACCGGGGCCAGCGGCTCTTTGGAGATGGTCTCGGGCAGGATCACGTAGTCGGCCGGGTTGTTGGCCACCGCACGGCTCGAGGCGAGGTCCGAGCGGTCGGTGGTGAGCACGTCGCAGCGGCCCTGGAAGAAGGCGTTGCGCCATTCGTCGGGCTGCTCGAAGACGACCGATTCGAACGTCATGCCGCGGGTGCGGAACCAGTCGGCGATGTTCTGCTCGGTGGTGGTGCCGGGCAGGATGCAGATGGCCGCCCCGTCGAGATCCATGGCGCTCTTCACGCCGAGGCTTTTGGGCACCATCACGCCCTGGCCGTCATAGAACACCACCGGCGCGAAGTTCATCCCCAGGGTCACATCGCGCGAGAAGGTCTCGGTGGTCTGCCGCGAGAGCAGGTCGACCTCGCCCGACTGCAGCGCCTGGAAGCGCACGTTGGTGGTGAGCGGCACGAACTCGACCTTGTCGCCGTCGCCCAGCGCGGCGGCCGCGACCGCCCGGCAGACCTCGGCATCGAGACCCAGCATGCGGCCCTTGTCGTCGGGATAGGCGAAGCCCGCCGAGGAGGGCGAGACGCCGCAGCGCAGCTTGCCGTGTGCCTTGATGGCATCGAGCGTCGGCCCGGCGACCGCCCCCTGCGCCGCCAGCACCATCCCGGCCACCGCCGCGACACAGCCCGTCGCGCCCCTGATCCAGGAACCCATCGTTTGCCTCCCCTGCATTCTCCGCGCCCGGCAGCCTCGCGGGCCGCCCTGGCTTGTTGCCGGCTCATGCTACCCGGCATATCGCTCATGTCCATACCGCCCTTCAAGGCGGCCGCACCGGCCGGTATGGTATAGTGTTCGAGGCTGCCGGGAGCGGTTCCGCGCCCTTGTCGACGAGGCGCCATGAAGCCCTTCGCCCTGCTTCTCGAGCGGCTGCTCTACACCCCCCAGCGCAACGCCAAGCTGGCGCTGCTCGCCGACTATTTCGCCCATGTCCCCGATCCCGACCGCGGCTGGGGGCTGGCGGCGCTGACCGGCTCGCTGGCCTTCCGCCATGCCAGGCCCGGGCTGGTGCGCGAGCTCGCCCTGCGCCGCGCCGATCCGGTGCTGTTCGCCTGGTCCTACGATTTCGTGGGCGATCTGGCGGAGACCGCGGCCCTGCTCTGGCCGGAGCCGCAACGCCACGGGGCCTGGCCGCGGCTCGAGGAGGTGGTGGGCGGGCTGGCGGAGGGCAGCCGGGCCGACCTGCCCGATCTTCTGGCGGGCTGGCTCGACCGGCTCGACGCCAGCGGCCGCTGGGCGCTTTTGAAGCTGGTGACCGGCGGGCTGCGGGTCGGCGTCTCGGCGCGCCTGGCGCGGCTCGCTTTGGCGGCGCATGGCGGGCGCGAGGCGGCCGAGATCGAGGAGCTGTGGCACGGGCTCGAGCCGCCCTACCGGCCGCTCTTTGCGTGGCTCGAGGGCAAGGCCCCGCCGCCTTCCACCGGCGATCTGCCGGTCTTCCGCCCGCTCATGCTGGCCAACCCGCTGGAGGAGGCCGATCTGGCCCGGCTGGCGGAGGACCCCGAGGGGCTCGATGCCTGGCAGGTCGAGTGGAAGTGGGACGGGATCCGCATCCAGATCGTGGCGGCGCCGGGCGGCGTCAGGCTCTATTCGCGCGGCGGCGACGACATCTCCGGGGCCTTCCCCGAGATCCTGGGGGCGGTGCGCTTCGAGGGCGTGCTGGACGGCGAGCTGCTGGTCCAGCGCGAGGATGCCCCGGCCTCCTTCAACGACCTCCAGCAGCGCCTCAACCGCAAGAGCGTGACGCCGCGCATGCTGGCCGACTATCCGGGCCTGGTGCGGCTCTACGACATCCTCTTCGACGGGCCGGAGGACCTGCGGCCGCTGCCGCTGGCCGAGCGCCGCGCAAGGCTCGAGGCGTTCCTCGAGCGGGAGCGGCCGGCGCGCATGGACCTCTCGCCGCTGGTGACGGCAACCTCGCTGGAGGCGCTCGACCGGTTGCGCCGCGAGGCGCGCGGCATGGCCATGGAAGGCCTGATGCTCAAGCGCCGCGACAGCGCCTACCTGGCCGGCCGCCCCAAAGGCCCGTGGTGGAAGTGGAAGCGCGACCCGCACACCCTCGATCTGGTCTTGATGTACGCCCAGCGCGGCCACGGGCGGCGCTCGAGCTTCTACTCGGACTTCACCTTCGGAGCGTGGCAGGAGGGGCCGCGCGGGCCCGGCCTGGTGCCGGTCGGCAAGGCCTATTCGGGCTATACCGACGCCGAGCTGATGGCCCTCGACCGCTGGATCCGCAGCCACACGGTGCGCCGCTTCGGGCCGGTGCGCGAGGTCGAGCCGGCGCTGGTCCTGGAGATCGCGTTCGACAGCCTGCACCGCTCGCCGCGCCACAAGTCCGGTCTCGCCATGCGCTTTCCCCGCGTCCACCGGATCCGCTGGGACAAGCCGGCCGCCGAGGCCGAGCGGCTGGAGGTTTTGGAGGCGATGGTGAGCTAGAGCCGGCGCCGGCTCGTGGCAGGGGCGCCGTGCCGGGCGCTGCGCGGCGCGCTCAGGGAACGAGAGCCCGCACGGCGCCGATGAGCAGCTGGCGGGGAGCCGGCTTGACCAGCAGGGGCACGCCCTCGAAGCGCTCGCGCAGATGCGGCGGCAGGCCGCGCCCGGTGTGGAACAGGAAGGGGACCTGCCGCTCTTCCATGCGCAGGGCGACCGGCTCGGCGCCGTGATCGCCCAGATCGACGTCGAGCACCGCCATGTCGATCCTCTGCGCCTCGAGCAGCGCCAGCGCCTCCTCCGCCCGGTAGGCCGGGCCCACCACCTGGGCGCCTGCAGCCTCCAGCATCTCGCAAAGATCGAGCGCTATAAGGAACTCGTCCTCGACCAGAAGAATTGATAAGCCGGCAAGCAGCGCCGTGCCGACCTCTTCATTGGTGACGTCTGCGGCGGCTTTCACGATGCGTGGCGCTGTCCGGAGAGTTTCGAGGACCATCCCGCCTCGCTAACGAAAGGGACGGGCCGAGGTTCCCCGGGCCGCCACAACAACGGGTCGCGAACGACAGATGCACGATGACAGCGCCGGGCGCCACGACGAGGACCCCGGGATCTGCGGCGCGAGCCGCGAGACTGCCGCTATCTGCCCGGTGGTCGGAATCGGCGCCTCGGCCGGCGGCTTCGAGGCCTTCAGGGAATTCCTGTCGGCGGTGCCGGCCGATTGCGGCCTGGCCTTCGTCCTGGTCCAGCACCTGGACCCCAACCACGAGAGCATGCTGGCCCAGCTCCTCACCAAGGCCACCGAGCTGCCGGTGCGGCAGATCGAGGACGGGAGCGAGGTGGCGCCGGGTCGCGTCTACCTGATCCCGCCCAATGCCAGCCTGACCATCGAGGCGGGCCGGCTGCGGCTGGCGCCGTTCAGCGAGCCGCGCGGCTTCCGCCGGCCGATCGACGTGTTCTTCCGCTCGCTGGCCGAGGACCAGGGGAGCAATGCCGCCTGCATCGTTCTCTCCGGCACCGGCTCGGACGGCATGCAGGGCCTGCGCGCGGTCAAGGAGGCGGGCGGGCTCACCCTGGTGCAGGACCCCGAGACCGCCCGCTATGACGGCATGCCCTCCTCGGCCGCCTCCACCGGCCTGGTCGATCATGTCCTGGCGGCGGGCGAGATGGCGGCCTGCCTGGGCGCGTATTTCGGCCGCGCCGCGGGCGACCCGCTGGCGGGGACGCAGAGCGCCGGGCACGACCCGGTGGAGGAGATCACCGGTCTGCTGCGCGGCCATGTCGGGCACGATTTCGGCCGCTACAAGCGCTCGACCCTGACCCGGCGGATCGCCCGGCGCATGCAGGTGGTGGGCGCGCCCGACGCGCAAGCCTATATCGACCGGCTGAAGGACGATGCAGCCGAGGCCGGCAGGCTGTTCCACGACCTGCTGATCAACGTCACCAGCTTCTTTCGCGACCCGCAGGCCTTCGCCCTGCTGCGCGAGAAGATCATCCCGAGCCTGCTCGAGAGCAGGACGGCCGCCGAGCAGGTGCGGGTGTGGGTGCCCGGCTGCTCCTCGGGCGAGGAGGCCTACTCGATCGCCATGCTGCTGCACGAGGCGCTGCGCGGCCGGCGCGGCAAGCCTTCGGTCTGCGTGCTCGCCAGCGACATCGACGAGCGGATGCTGGCGATCGCCCGGCGCGGCGTCTATTCCGAGAGCGCGGTGCGCGACATTCCCGACGCGTTGCGGGACGGCTGGCTGGTGGCCGGCGAGAACGGCTGGATGGTGAGCCAGACCCTGCGCGACAGCGTGCGCTTCTCCTCGCACAGCCTGATCAAGGACCCGCCCTTCTCGCGGATCGACCTGGTCTCCTGCCGCAACCTGCTGATCTACTTCTCGGCCGAGCTCCAGGCCCGGCTCCTGCCGCTGTTCCACTATGCGCTGCGGCCGGGCGGCTTCCTCTTTCTCGGCCCCTCGGAGAACATCGCCGGCCGCGCCGACCTCTTCAGGACGATCGAGGGCAGCGCCAGGCTCTACCGGCGCCGGGACGGCCGCTCCGTGCCTTTGGAGCTGCCGCTCGAGGCCGAGCTGCGCTGGACCCGCCCGCGGCCGCCCGAGCAGCCCAGCGCCGCCGAGCGGCGCAGCCGCGGGGTCGCCCGGCGGATGCTCGAGCGCTACACCCCGCCCCACGTGCTGGTCGACGGAAGGGGCACCGTGCTGCACGCCTCGGGCCGCACCGGCCCCTATCTGGAGCTGGCCCCCGGCGCGCCCACCAACGCGCTGCTCGACCTCGCCCGCAGCGAGCTCAAGCGGCCGCTGGCGGCCCTTTTGGCGCAGGTCGAGAGCAGCGGCCGGCCGGCAGGCAGGCCGGCAGTCGGGATCGAGACGCCGGCGGGCCTGCGCAGCATCGACCTGCTCGCCGAGCCGATGCCCGACGACACGGTGCTGCTGGTCTTCCAGGAGATTGCTGGCCGGCAGGAGGGGGCCGGCGGGGCGGCACCGCTTCCCCCCGACGGGCCCGGAAGCCTGCCGGCGGACGGGTCCGACAGCCGCGAGCGGCATCTCGAGAACCGGGCCTTCGAGCTCGAGCAGGAGCTCGAGGATACCGGCGAGCGGCTGCGCACGACGCTCGAGGAGCTCGAGACCTCGAACGAGGAGCTGCGCTCCTCGAACGAGGAGATGATGTCGATGAACGAGGAGCTGCAGTCGACCAACGAGGAGCTCTCGACCGTCAACGAGGAGCTCAAGAACAAGCTCGACGAGCTGGCGCGGGCCAACTCGGACCTGCAGAACTTCCTCGAGAGCACGCGCCTGGCGGTGGTCTTCGTCGACCGTGGGCTCAAGGTCCGCGCCTTTACCCCCGACGCGCAGGAAATCTTCCATCTGCGCGAGCAGGACCGGGGCCGGCCGCTGGGCGAGATCGCCTCCAAGGTGGCGGTCGAGAATCTCGCCCCGCGGGTGCACGAGGTCGTTCAGACGCTGCAGCAGGTCGAGGAGGAGGTCGTGGCGAGCGACGGCACCGGCCGCCGCTTCGTGCTCAGGATCCTGCCCTACCGCTCCACCGAGGAGTCCATCGAGGGGGCGGTGCTGACCTTCACCGACGTCACCCGGCTGCGCGACGCCGAGGCCCAGGCCGCCGTGTGGCAGGACCGCTACGAGCGCGCCGCCGACGCCGCCGGCCAGCTGCTCTATGTCTACGATCTGCGCGAGCGGCGGATCGCCTTCTCGGGCGCGGTCGAGGCGGTCACCGGCTACCGGCCGGAGGAGCTCGCGGGGCCGGTCGAGCGCTGGCTGGCGCTGCTCGAGGAAGGCGACCGGCCGGCGCTGACGGTGGCCCTCGATGCCTCCGACCGCGGCACCGGACCCTCGCTGCGCCGCTACCGGCTGCGCACCAAAGACGGCCAGATCCGTCACTGCGAGGATCTCGGGCACGTCCTCGAGCGGCAGGACGGCCGCACGGTGCGGGTGATCGGCCTGGTGGCCGACGTCACCGCGCGGCACCGGCTCGAGGAGATGCAGGCCCAGCTCATGCACGAGCTGCAGCACCGGGTGAAGAACACGCTGGCCACGGTGCGCGCCCTGGTCCGCCAGACCGCCAAGGACAGCCCTTCCGTGGAGGCGCTGGAAAGCTCGCTTTCCGGCCGCATCGAGGCCCTGGCCCGCACCCACAGCCTGCTCACCGAGGCCAACTGGCGGCATGTCGGGCTGCGCCGCATCGTCGAGCAGGAGCTGGCCCCCTATAGCGGCGGGGTGGCAGCGCCGCGGCTGGCGATCGAGGGGCCGGAGATCCTCCTGCCGCCGCGCCAGGCGCTGACCTTGAGCATGGCGCTGCACGAGCTCGCCACCAACGCCGCCAAGCACGGCGTGCTGTCCGGCGAGGCGGGCCGGCTGAGCCTCGCCTGGCGGATCGAGCCCGCTTGCGACGGCCGGCGCCGGGTGGAGCTCGCCTGGCAGGAGACCGACGGGCCGCCGGTCGCGGCCCCCTCCAGGCGGGGCTTCGGCCTGCTGCTGCTGGAGCGCGGGGTGCCGCGCGACCTCAACGGCGAGGTCGACCTGGCCTTGCCGCCGGAAGGGCTGCGCTGCACGATCGCCTTCGAGCTGCCGCCGGAGGCGGTGCCGCAGGAACCGCCGGCAGGCTGAGCGGGAGTCGCCCGGGAGCGGCCCGCCCACGGGGAAGGACGCACTTTCATGCCCGCCTACATCATCGCCGAGATCGAGGTGACCGATCCCGGGACCTATGCCGGCTACCGGGCCCGCACGCCCGAGGCGATCGCCCGGCACGGCGGCCGCTTCCTGGTGCGCGGGGGGACGGTCCTGCCCGTGGAAGGCGCGCCGCCCGCAGGCCGCGTGGTGGTGATCGAGTTCGCCGACATGGAGGCCGCCCGGCGCTTCTACGGCTCGCCCGACTACCAGGCGATCCTGCCGCTGCGCCAGGCAGCGTCGAGAGGCCGGCTGTTCATCGTCGAGGGGGTGGCGCCCTAGGATCGGCTGGAAGAGGGTCGCCGGGGCTCGCGGCGGCAGTGCCGGCGGGGGGCGCTGCGCGCGGCCTTCTTCCTGTTTTCCGGTCGGTCGGCGGCGGCGCCTGGCCCCGGGAGCCGGTCTCGATCGCGAAGGGCCGGGGGGGCGGGGGCGGCGGGCAGCCCTCGGGCAGCACGAGGGTCCGCAGCGGCACGCGGATGCGGCAGACCAGCCCGCCCGGCCGCCAGTCCAGCTCGACCCGGCCGCCATGCTGGTGGGCCAGCGCGCGGGTCAGGAGCCGGGTCCCGAAGCCGCTTCGCTCCGGCGGGGCCACCGGCGGGCCGCCGCTCTCCTGCCAGAGGAGGAGCAGATCGCCCTCCTCCTCGCTCACCCGCACGCCGATCCGCCCGTCCTGGCGGGAGAGCGCGCCATATTTGGCGGCGTTGGTGGCGAGCTCGTGGAAGGCCAGCGCCAGGTCCTGGGCCAGCGCCGGCGGCAGGATCCGGTCGGCACCCTCCAGCACCAGCCGTTCCGCCTTGCCCTGGTGCGGACCCAGCACGCGCCCGAGAAGGTCGCGCAGCCCGGCCCCGTGCCAGGCGGTGGCGCTCAAGAGATCGTGCGCCGCGGCCAGCGCCTGCAGCCTTCCGTCGAAGGCCCCCAGATAGGCCTCGATGCCGACCGCCCCGGCGGCACTCTGCCGGGCCAGCGCCTGGACCACGGCCAGGCTGTTCTTGACCCGGTGGCTGAGCTCGCCCAGCAGCAGCGCCTGCTTCTCCTCCCAGCGGCGCCGCTCGTCGATGTCGAGCACCGAGCCGATATAGCCGAGGAAGCTGCCGTCGGCGTCGAAGCGCGGTGCCGCGGTGTCGCTGACCCAGCGCCACACGCCGTCGCGGCGGCGCAGCCGGTAGGTGATCTCGAAGTTCCGGCTCTCGGCGTTGGCCGCCAGGAAGGTCTCCTTGGCGGCGGCCCGGTCGTCGGGATGGACGCAGTCCAGCCAGCCCAGCCCCATGCTCTCGGCGAAGGGCTGGCCGGTGAACTCGCCCCAGCGGCGGTTGATGTAGGTGCAGGTGCCGTCCGGATCGGTCACCCAGATCATCGCCGGGGTATGGTCGGCGATGTTGCGGAAGCGCTCCTCGCTCTCGCGCAGCGCCTGCTCGGCCAGGCGCTCGGGCGTCCGGTCGCGGAGGATCTTGAGGAAGCCCGCCGGCGTTCCCCCGTCGCCCAGCCTCATCAGCCGGCCACTGGCCCAGAACAGGCTGCCGTCCCGGCGCAGGTGCCAGCGCTCGTCGGCGGCCGCCCCCTCGGCCAGGGCGCGGCGCATCTCGCGCTCGGGAAAGCCCGCCGCGCGGTCCTCGGGCGTGAACAGCAGGGCCCCGGGACGACCCAGGATCTCCTCCTCCTGCCAGCCCAGCAGACGCTCCGCCCCGCTGTTCCAGTCGGTGACGCGGCCCTCCCGGTCGAGCGCGATGATGGCGTATTCGGTGGCGCTGTCGAAGATCAGCCGCAGCCGCTCCTCGCGTGCCCGCACCTCCGCCAGGGCCTCGCGCCGCAGTCCCGCCAGGCGCAGATGCGCCTGGACCCGGCCCAGGAGGTCGCGGGCGGTGAAGGGCTTGGTCAGATAGTCGTCGGCGCCCGCCTCGAGCCCCTCGATGCGCGGCTCCTCGCCGGCCCGGGCGGACAGCAGGATCACCGGCAGCTCGCGGGTAGCGGGATCGGCGCGCAGGGCCGCCAGCAGGCCCAGCCCGTCGAGCCCCGGCATCATCACGTCGCTGAGCACGAGGTCGGGCGGATGGCGACGGGCCAGCTCCAGCGCTTCCCGTCCGTCCGCCGCGGTCAGCACCTCGTGGGACCCGGCCAGCAGGCGGCGGACATAGTCGCGCATGTCGGCATTGTCGTCGGCCAGCAGCAGGCGCGGCAGCACGCCGGCACCGGTCGGCGGCTCCTCGCCGGCCGCTTCCCCGGCGGGGTGGCCCAGGGCCTCGCCCTCGCCCGGCAGCCAGCGGAGCGCCTCCTCGACGAACGCCCTGGCCCGCGTCCCGGTCCGGCCGTCAGCCGGCTGCGCCTGCAGCTGCCCGGCCGGCAGATGGGCGCTGCCCAGCGGCAGATGGAGGGTGAAGCTGCTGCCCTGGCCCTGGCGGCTGCGGACCCCGATCTCCCCGCCGTGCAGGCGCACCAGCTCGCGCACCAGGGCAAGCCCGATGCCCGTTCCCTCGAAGCTCCGCCCGCGCTGGCCCTCGATCCGGTGGAAGCGCTCGAAGAGCCGCGGCAGCTCGGCCTCGGGAATGCCCACACCCGTGTCGGCGACGAGAAGCTCGACCTGCCGCCCGGCCGTCCGCAGCCGCACCGCGATGCCGCCCTCGAGCGTGAACTTGAAGGCGTTGGAGAGCAGGTTGAGGACGATCTTCTCCCACATCTCGCGGTCGACCCAGACCGGCTCGCCCAGGGCCGGGCAGTCGACCTCGAGAAAAAGCCCGGCGCGCTCGCAGGCCGAGCGGAAGTTGCTCGCCAGCTCGGCGGTGAGCGCTGCCAGGTCGACCGGCTCGAAGGAGGCCCGCACCCGGCCCGCCTCGACCCGCGAGAAGTCGAGCAGGGTGTTGACCATCCGCAGCAGCCTGAGACCGTTGCGGTGCGCCACCAAAAGCTCGCCGCGCCGGGCCGGCAGGGCCTCGGCCGGCCCTTCCAGCGCCTCCTCGAGCGGCCCCAGCATGAGGGTCAAGGGCGTGCGGAACTCGTGGCTGACATTGCTGAAGAACAGGGTCTTGGCACGGTCCAGCTCGGCCAGGGCCTCGGCCCGGCGGCGCTCCTCCTCCGAGGCCCGGGCATTGCCCAGCGAGGTCGCGATCTGCCCCGCCACCAGGCCGAAGAAGCCCTGATAGTCCGCATCGAACGCGCGCCTCGCGCTCACCCCGAGGACCAGCAGGCCGCAGGCCCGGCCCTGGGCGGGATCGGTCAGCGGCAGCACCACGGCCGAAGGCGGCGGCTCCGGCCACGGCCCGGCCGAAAGCTTCTCGAAGCGCGAGGCCAGATCCCCGACCGGCAGGCCGCGGCCCCCTTCTGCCGCCTCGAGAAGCGGCCAGACCTGCCTGGCCGCCTCGACGACCAGGGGTGCCGCCGGCGTTCCCGCCTCGATGCCGGCAGCGGCGGCGAGCTGCGCCCTGCCCTCGTCGTCCAGCCGGTAGAGAAGGGCGAAGGGAATGTCCGCCCCGCTCCCCGCCAGCACCGCCATCGAGCGCTGCCCCGCCTCCTCAAGGCTGCGCGCCTCGGTGCCGGCGGCGGCGAGATGGCGCAGGCAGTTGAGGCGGCGCTCGCCGATCACCTTGCCGGTAGTCTCGGTGCAGGCGCAGAACATGCCCCCCACCCCGCCGCTCTCGTCGCGGATCGGGCTGTAGGAGAAGGTGAAATAGACCTCTTCGGGATAGCCGTTGCGATGCATCACCAGCATCAGGTCATCGGAGAAGGTGGCCTCGCCATGCTCCACCACCCGCCCGACCATCGGCCCGATCGTGTCCCAGATCTCCGGCCACACCTCCGGCCCCGGCCGGCCCAGCGCCCAGGGATGCTTGGCGCCGAGGATCGGCCGGTAGCCGTCATTGTAGATCTTGAGGAGGGAGGGCCCCCAAAAGACGAACATGGGATAGCGCGAGTTGAGCAGGATGCTCACCGCGGTCCGCAGGCTCTGCGGCCAGCCGGAAGGCGGCCCGAGCGGCGAGCCCTGCCAGTCGCGGGCGCGCATCAGCGCCCCCATCTCTCCCCCGCCGGCGAGAAAGTCCGCGGCGCCCTCCGCCATGCCCTGCAAGATGCCTTTCCGCTCTCTGTCCCGCGCGCCGGCAGGGTTGGCCCATGTGGCGGCAGCCTACCCAAATCGCCGGCACCGGCAAGCAGGAGCGACACGCGCCGGCGCGCCCGGGAGCCCTTCGGGGGCCCGCGGCGTTCTCTGGCGAGGGGCCGGCGGCCGGGACGGCCCGTGGGCGAAGAAGAGGAGGACAAGATGGGCTACACGCTTTTCTTCAGCCGTGGCGGCGAGCCCGCCCAGGAGCGCTTCGAGACCCTGGAGGCGGCGGTGGCCTTCGCCGCCGACGGCCTCGCCTCGGGCCTCCTGCACGACGGCAGGGTGACCGCGCCCGATGGCAGCGAGGCTTTGGCGGGGCCTTCCCTGCGCGAGGCGGTCGAGCGGCACCGCCGCGCGCTCGAGGAGGCCCGCGCCCACCCGCCGGTGGGCGATCTGGCGAGCAAGCCCTCCGGCCGCCCGTGAGCGGGCGGGGCCTCAGAAGGCGGCCGTCGTGGCGTGCTGGAGGAAGAAGCGCATCATCTCGCGGCTGGCGTCGGGGCCGCGCGGCTCGGTGAAGGATCCGGCAGCGCTCCCGCCGGACCATGCGTGGCCGGCCCCGTGCAGGACCCACTGCTCCAGCATCGCCCGGCCGCTCTCCTCGGCATGGACGGTGCGGGTGTAGCGCAGCCCGCCACGAGCCTCGCCGCTTTCCAGGGCAGTCCGCAGCGCCGATCCGGCTTTCGCCTGGGCGATCACCCGGTCGCCATTGACCGGGTGGACGGTCGTGTCGCGGTCGCCGTGGAACACGATGGCGGGCACGCCTCGGCGACGTGGTCCGCGGGCGGGCGGGGGCCCGCCCTGCCGCATCGCCGCCAGCGCCGAGGGCAGGTCGCCGGCGGCGCCGCAGGCGAGGCCGGAATGGACGCCGATGGCGGCATAGAGATCGGGGTAGGCAGAGCCCATGACCGCCGCCGCCGCTCCGCCGGCGGACAGGCCGGCAACGTAGACGCGGCCCGGCGCCACCGCGTGCTCGCGCATGATCCGGCGGGTGATCCCGGCGAGGATCGAGGGCTCGCCCCGGTCGCGCTGCTGGTCGTCCGCGCTGAACCAATTCCAGCACCGGGAAGCATTGGCCGACGGGGCCTGGGCCGGATAGGCGACGAGGAGACCCTGCCGCTCCGCCAGCTCGTTCATCCGTGTGCCGGCGGCGAAATCGTCGGGCGTCTGGGTGCAGCCGTGCAGCATCACCACGAGGGGCAGCGTCCGCCCCCCGTGGCTGGCCGGCACATAGAGCTTGTAGGTCCGGCTTCCCGCCTCGTTGGCAAAGCTGTGCTCCTCGAACCGCGCGCCGGCCGGCAACGGGGACGGAAACGGCCCCCCTGCGGCAGCGGGTTGTCCCATGCGGCCGAGAAAGCCGCGGAGCGCTTCGGGAATGCCCGGCTGGCCCGGGCTCCCCGACCGGCCCGCGGCGCGCTCCCCGCCGGCGGGCGGCGAGGTCCAGGCGCCGCCAGTTGCCGCTGACGGCGGCACCATGTCGAGCGTGGGCGGCGTGTCCCCGGCCGGCCCCGGCCGCGCGTTTCCGGCAGGACGCGGCGGGGCGGCCGCCGGGCCGCCGGGAAGTGCCCGGCGCAGGACGGCCATCGCCTCCTCGAGCCGCCCCTCGCGGGTGAGCCTGCTCACCTCGGCCATGTCGATCCTCGGCAACGGGTTCATGCAGGCGGATCCTCTGTGCGGGAGATTGCGGCCCGGGTCCGGGCCGGCGGAAGAGCGGCGGTCAGCGGATGCGGTCGGCCAGCGCCGCCTTCACCGCGGGGCTGGCCTGGAGGGTGCCCAGCACGTGAAGCGAGGCGATGGTCGCGCGTGCCAGCTCGGGCGGGACATCGGCGGCGATGACGGCGAGCCCCAGGACCTGGATGTGGAGCGTCTCGCCCGCCGCCCGCACCGCCTCGAGGTCGTGCCGGCCGTAGCGGCGCAGGCCGAGCTCGAGCCGGTGCCGGGCGAGCGACTGGTCGACGGCATCGGCATGGCGGGCCAGCTGGTTGCGGATCGCCGTCCTGATGAAGTCGGTGCGGTTGGAGTAGAAGCCCTCCTGCACCAGAAGGTCGACATGGCCGAGATCGACATGGCCGAGATTGATCGTGATTTTCTCGCTGTCGGCCGCCTTCGGGCGGACCTGCGGCACCTTGCCAGCCATCTTTGCCATCCATACACCATCCATGTGGATGGCATATGGATGTCATGGCACGAGATTGCAAGGCGGGCTCAGCAGCCGAGCCTGTGGGCCAGCTCCCCGAAATCCTCCGCCACCATGTCCCACTCGGCGGCGGGCGCCAGGTCGGTGGCCTGGCCGGGGCCGTATTCATGGGGGCGCGCCACGAAGGCGGTGCGCATGCCGACGGCCCTGGCAGCGGCGAGATCGCCATTGTGGGCTGCCACCATCATGCAGGCGGAAGGCTCAAGGTCGAGAAAGGCGATCGAGCGCCGATAGGCCTCGGGCGACGGCTTGTAGGCCCGGGCCGGCTCGGCCCCCAGGATGGCGTCCCAGGGCAGGCCGGCGCGGCGCGCCATGTCGACCATCAGCCGGACATTGCCGTTGCTCAGGCTGGCCAGGATGTAGCGCTTCTTCAGCCGGGCGAGCCCCGCCGGGACGTCCGGCCAGGGGTCGAGCCGGTGCCAGGCGAGGTTGATCTCGTCGATTTCCGCCGCGCCCAGCCCCTCCACGCCGAACGCGTCGAGAACGGACAAAAGATTCTCGCGGTGCAGCACGTCCAGCTTCACGAACGGCCGCCTGCCCTCGCGCACCGCCGCCATGGCGGGCTGGTAGCGCTCGCGCCAGGCAAGCGCCATGGCCTGCCAGTCCAGCGCATGGCCCTTGGGCGCCAGCGCTTCCTCCAGCCCCCGGGCCACGCCGCAGCGCCAGTCCACCACCGTGCCGAACACGTCGAAGAAGAGCGCTTCCACCCTCTGGCCCGTCATTTCCCTGTCCTTCGCGATTGCCGTCCACTTCCTGTTGCCATGGCGGGGACGAGGATTCCATAACGCCCTCCCGGGCCGGGCGCCGGCGCGGGAGAGGCTGCAGCGGACATCGGATCATGGACAGGCTGATCGAGGGGTATCGCGGTTTCCGGGCCACCGCCTGGCCGGAGCATCGCGACCGGTTCGAGGCCCTGGCGGCGCAGGGCCAGCGGCCGCACGCGCTGGTGGTGGCCTGCTCGGATTCGCGGGTCGACCCGCAGATGATCTTCAACGCCGCGCCGGGCGAGCTGTTCGTGATCCGCAATGTCGCCAACCTGGTGCCGCCCTACGCTCCCGACGCCGCCTATCACGGCACCAGCGCGGCGCTGGAGTTCGGCGTGCGGGCGCTGGGCGTGGAGCGGATCGTGGTGATGGGGCACGGGCTGTGCGGCGGCTGCCGGGCGCTGCTCGAGCCGCCGCCGGCCCCGGTCGACGATTTCGTGCTGCCCTGGGTGAGCATGGCGGCCGGTGCTCGCGAGCGGGCGCTGGCCACCGGCCTCGAGGGCGAGGAGCTGCTGCGCGCCTGCGAGCACGAGGTGGTCAAGCTCTCGCTCACCAATCTCAGGAGCTTTCCCTGGATCCGCGAGGCAGTGGATTCCGGCCGGCTCAGGCTCGAGGGCTGCTGGTTCAACGTGATGCGCGGCGAGCTCACCCGGCTGGGGCCGGGCGGGTTCGAGACCGTCCGGCCCTGAGGCTTCTGCCCGCAGCAGCCGGGCTCAGGTGATCACGTCGGGGCCCCGCCTGCCGGTGCGCGCCTCGATGCCCGCCACCTCGCCGGCGAGCCGGACCAGCGGGGCCAGGAAGGCCTGGGTGTCCTCCTCGAGCCGGCCCTTCTCGTAGCGCTCGACATAGACCCTGAGCGTCGCCCCCTCGGTGCCGGTGCCGGACAGCCGGAAGACGATCCGCGCACCGCTCGCGAACAGCAGGCGGATGCCCTGGCCGCGGCTCACCGAGCCGTCGACCGGGTCGGTGTAGGAAAAATCGTCGGCGGTGGCGACGGTCTCCTCGCCCAGCTTCTGCCCCTGAAGTTCCGGCAGGCGGGCGCGCAGCTCGTCCATCAGCGCCGCCGCAGCACCGGCATCCAGCCCCTCGTAATCGTGCCGCGTGTAGTAGTTGCGCCCGAACTCCTGCCAGTGGGCGCGCACCAGCCCGGCCACATCGCCGCCGCGCACTGCCAGGATGTTCAGCCACAGCAGCACCGCCCAGAGCCCGTCCTTCTCGCGGACATGGGCGGAGCCGGTGCCGAAGCTCTCCTCGCCGCAGAGCGTGACCTTGCCGGCGTCCATGAGATTGCCGAAGAACTTCCAGCCGGTGGGGGTCTCGTGGCAGGCGATGCCGAGCTTCTCCGCCACCCGATCGACCGCCCGGCTGGTGGGCATGGAGCGGGCCACGCCGGCGAGACCCTTCGCATAGCCCGGCGCCAGGTGGGCGTTGGCGGCGAGCACCGCCAGGCTGTCGGAGGGGGTGACGTAGAGGCCCTTCCCGTGGATCAGGTTGCGGTCGCCGTCGCCGTCCGAGGCGGCGCCCAGATCCGGCGCGCCGGGGCCGTTCATGAGGGTGGCGAGGGCAGCGCAGTGGTGAAGGTTGGGGTCGGGATGGCCGCCGCCGAAGTCGGGCAGCGGCGTGCCGTTGACCACCGTGCCGGCAGGAGCGCCCAGCCTGCCCTCGAGGATGGCGCTGGCGTAGGGGCCGGTGATCGCGTGCATGGCGTCGAAGCGCATCTTGAACCCGCCGGCAAAGAGCCGGCGGATCGCCTCGAAGTCGAGCAGCTCTTCCATCAGCGCGACGTAGTCGGCGACCGGATCGATCACCTCCACCACCATGCCGGAGAGGCGCTGCTCGCCCAGGCGCGAGAGGTCGAGATCGGCGGCCTCGAGGATCGCATAGGCGCCCAGGGTCTGGGTGCGGGCGAAGATCGCCTCGGTGACCTTCTCGGGGGCCGGCCCGCCATTGCCGATATTGTACTTCACCCCGAAATCGCCCTCGGGCCCGCCCGGATTGTGCGAGGCCGAGAGGATGATGCCGCCATAGGCCCGGTACTTGCGGATCACGCAGGAGGCCGCGGGGGTCGAGAGCAGGCCGTCCTGGCCCACCAGCACCCGGCCCACCCCGTTGGCGGCGGCCATCTTGAGAATGGTCTGGATGGCGCGCCTGTTGAAGAACCTGCCGTCGCCGCCGACCACCAGGGTCTGGCCCTCGACGCCGTCCAGACAGTCGAGGATCGCCTGGACGAAATTCTCCAGATAGGGGCTCTCCTGGAAGGTCGAGACCCTCTTTCTTAGCCCCGAGGTGCCGGGCTTTTGGCCCAGGATCGGCCGGGTCGGCACGGTGCGGATGGTCATGCGGGCATCTCCTCGTCCCCTTCGCGCAAGGCCCGGTAGAGGCGCAGGGAGCGTGCCCCGACCAGCGCCGTCCCGCCCTCCTCCCGGACTGCCGCCGGTACGCCTTCAGGCTCGGCCGTGTCCAGCAGGCACGTCCATCCAGCAATACCCCCGGGCCGCGGCAGGCTGAAGGGCAGCGGCAGCGGATCGGCGTTCACGAGAAGGAGCAGCATCGCCTCCCGGCCACCTTCGTTGCCCTCCGGCTGCCGCCGCTTCCCGGACCCGGCCGCCCCTTCGAGCAGCAG
Source organism: Marinimicrococcus flavescens (assembly GCA_029211145.1). Taxonomy (GTDB): domain Bacteria; phylum Pseudomonadota; class Alphaproteobacteria; order Geminicoccales; family Geminicoccaceae; genus Marinimicrococcus; species Marinimicrococcus flavescens. Next base: position 95,743 of record JARGEQ010000073.1, on the reverse strand, counting down.
GCCGAGGCAGCGATTGTGCGGCGCCCGCCAGTCGTCGGCCCGTTTCAGGACACCGTCGCGGGTCAGCCACTGAACGTCCGGCACGCCCGAAGGGCTCCGCACCCTTCCGTGCAGGAAGCGCCGGCGGCGCAGCACGGGATGCTCCCGCCGGAGGGCGGCGAGCCGGCCGATGAAAGCGATCATCGCCTCCTCGCCCGCCCCGCCTCCCTGTCCCATGATGCCATCCCAATGGCACCAGCTTATCGGGTTGTCCTGGCAGTAGGCATTGTTGTTGCCCTGCTGGCTGCGGCCGAGCTCGTCGCCCATCAGCAGCATGGGCGTGCCCTGGGCCAGCAGCAGGCTCGCCAGCATCGCCCGGCGCAGCCGGTCGCGGGTCTCGCGCACGGCAGGATCGTCGCTCGGCCCCTCGGCCCCGTTGCCGGCGCTGATCTCGCCGTGGTGGCCGTCGCGGTTGCCCTCGCCATTGGCCTCGTTGTGGCGGCGCGCGTAGGAGACCGTGTCGGCCAGGGTGAAGCCGTCATGGGCGGTGACGTAGTTGACGCTCGCCCAGGGCCTGCGGCCGTCATGCTCGAACCGGTCGGCCGAGCCCAAAAGCCGCGCCCCCAGATCCGGCAGGACCCCCTCGTCGCCGCGCCAGAAGCGGCGGACGGTGTCGCGGAAACGGTCGTTCCACTCGGCGAACGGTGCCGGGAACTGCCCGGCCCGGTAGCCGTGGCCGCCCACGTCCCAGGGCTCGGCGACGAGCTTGAGCCGGCCCAGCACCGGGTCCTGGGCGATCGCCTGGAGGAAGGGGGCATGAGCGTCGAAGGCGCCGCTGCGGCCGCGCGCCAGCGTGGTGGCGAGATCGAAGCGGAAGCCGTCGACACCCAGCGCCGCCCAGTAGCGCAGCGCGTCCATGACCAGCTGCAGGACCCTGGGATGGGCGAGGTTCAGCGTGTTGCCGCAGCCGGTATCGTCGACATAGCGGCGCCGGTCGTCGGGGCGCAGCCGGTAGTAGCTGGCATTGTCGAGGCCCTTCATGGAGAGGATCGGGCCCAGATGGTCGCTCTCGGCGGTGTGGTTGAAGACCATGTCGAGGATCACCTCGATCCCCGCCTCGTGCAGGGCCCGCACCATGGCGCGGAACTCCGCCAGGGGATCGCCTCCTTCCCCGGCATAGCGCGGCTCGGGTACCATGAAGGCCAGCGGGTTGTAGCCCCAGTAGTTCCTCAGCCCCAGTTGCGTCAGCCGGTGCTCGTCGAGCAGGGCCGTCACCGGCATGAGCTCGACCGCCGTCACCCCCAGGCGCTGCAGATGCTCGAGGACCCGCGGATGGGAAAGCCCGGCGAAGCGGCCGCGCTGCGCCTCGGGCACGGCAGGATGCAGCATCGTCATGCCGCGGACATGAGCCTCGTAGAGCAGGCTCTTGTCCCAGGGTGTTCCAGGCCGCCCGCCCTCGGGAGCGGGCGGCACCGGCGGCAGCGCCACCGCCTTCGCCACGAAGGCGGCGCTGTCGCGCGGATCGCAGGCGAAGGGATGGGCCGGATCGACCAGGTTGGGCCCCTCCCAGCGGACCCTGCCGCAAAGGGCGCGGGCATGGGGGTCGAGCAGCAGGCGGGCGGGATTGAAGCGGTGGCCCCTGGCGGGATCCCAGGGCCCGTGCGCCCGCAGCCCGTAGACCTGGCCCGCCGCGAGGCCCGGGAAGAAGCCGTGAAAGACCCCCTCGGTGTGCTCGGGCAAGGGCAGCCGCGCCGTCTCCCGCAGGCCGGCCGGGTCGAACAGGCAGAGATCGATCCCGCTCGCATGCGCCGAGAAGACGGCGACGTTGAGCCCGTCCTCCTCGGCCGTGACGCCCAGCGGCCAGGGCCGCCCCGGACGCGGCGCACCCGTCCCGCTCATCGCCATCCCGTCGAGCCCGTCCGCTGGTTTGTCATGCCGCGCATCATGCCCGGCTGCGGCGGCGCGGCAAGGGAGCGCCCGGCCGCCGCTCAGTGCAGCGCCAGCATCCTGACCAGGCTCGGCAGCCCGGCGCCCTGCATGTAGGGGTCGCGGCCGAGATCGAGGCAGCTTTCGAGAAGGATCTTCTTGACCTGCTCGGGATAGCCCACGAACTCGCGGCGCATGCTCAAGAAGGCGGCGAGGATGCCCGAGACGTGGGGTGCCGCCATGCTGGTGCCGCTCATCTCGACATAGAGCGAGTCGCGCTCCGGCAGCCCGCCATCGCCCGGCGGCCGCCAGTCGTGGCGGGCCGAGACGATGCGCTCGCCCGGCGCCACCAGGTCGGGCTTGCGCCGCCCGTCGGCGGTGGGCCCGCGCGAGGAGAAGTAGGAGATGCCGAAACTGTGCGGGTTGGCCTTGTGGACCGAGCCCACCGCGATGGCCTCCTCGAGATTGGCCGGATCGCCGATGGAAAGATCCATGTTGGCCGGCACGATCCCGGCCTCCGAGCGCAGCAGGACGAAGCCCTCGTTGCCGGCGGCGAGGCAGACCAGCACCCCCTGGCGCCACAGCCGCCGCAGCTCCTGGCACAAGGGCGTGTGGCCGCAGCCGAAGACCGACGGGTCGAAGGCACCGCCCAGGCTCAGATTGACCCCGTGCACCACCAGCTCGCCGGCCCGCTCGTTGATCGCCGCCACCTCGTCCAGCGCCTTGATGATGAAGCTGTCCTGGCCGCGCCCGGCATCGTCCAGCACCTTGAAGCCGAAGAGCCGGCAGCGCGGCGCCATGCCGGCCATCGTCACCTTGCCGTCGCGCGGATCGAGCACCTCGCCCTCGCCGGCGATGATCCCCGCCACATGGGTGCCGTGGCCGCTGCGATCGAGGCTCTCGAACCCCTCCTGGCCGGGCTCGAGGCGCAGCGGCGGGCCGTGGCCGGTGCAGTCCCACTGGGCCACCACCGTCTGGTGCGCCATGAAATGCGGATGGCCGGCGGCGATGCCGGTGTCGAGCACCGCCCAGCCGATGCGCGTTCCAAGAGCGCCGTAGGCGAGATTGGCGGGATGCGCCTGGACCGTGTGGGTCGAGCGGCTGATGAGCGCCCGCTTGACGGCGTTGCGCCAGATGCCCTCGAACCCCAGCCCCTGGAAGCGCGAGCGCAGCGTCTCGAGCTCGGCCCGGGTCAGCCGGGCGGCAAGAAAGCGGCGGGTGCGGTCGAGCTGCGCCTGCCCCAGAGGAATCTCCTGGCGGCGCAGCAGGGCGGCGATCTCCGCCTCGACCGCCGCTGCCACCTCCTCGAGCCCGGGCCCCGGCCCGCCCGGGTCGGGGCGGTCGGCGGCGAGCTGGATCAGGACCGGGTGGCGCTCCTCGCGCGGGGCGTTCTCGAGATCCTCGACCAGGTCGCCGGCCAGCACGAAGGGGGCGATCGCCTGGCCGAAGGCCGAGCCCGTGGCGTCACGTACCGCGCTCCGCGCTTCCACGGTGCGCAGGTAGCCGGTGGCGGAGTGGGGATGTTCCGGCCCTTCGGGGTTGAGCAGCAGGACGTCCTCGATGCGGCCGCCGGTAAACTCGCCGGCGAGCGTCGGGTCGGCCGCCACGATGTCGCCCAAGGCCGCAAGATTGACCCAGCGGCGCACGCAGGGCGGAAAGACCAGCCGGCCGCCGGCCCACGCCTTGAGCTCGTCCTGCACCTCGGCCAGGCCCAGCGGCGAGCCGATGGTGAGAAAGAGCGCCACCTCGACCTGCCGGGGGTCGAGCTGGCGCAGCACGTCCCAGGCGATGGCCGAGCCCAGGCTGTGGCCCACCACGAGGAACGGTCCGCCGCCGGCTGCCAGCCGGTCGGCCAGGCTCTGCTCCATCGCCCGCCGGCGCGCCGGCACGTAGAGAAAGTCGTGAACGTCGCGCAGGAAGGCGCGGGTCAGCCGCGGCGCCAGGAAGCGGCGCAGCCAGGCGCCGGGCAGGACCTTGGCACCGACGGCACCCGGCGCCTCGGCCGCCCGGGCCTCGGCCTCCCTCATCAGGCGCGCGGCCATCCGCGTCAGCGCCGCCTTCTCCCGGCCGTCGCCGGCCAGGGCCTCGATCTCCAGGGCGATCGCCTCGCCCTCGTCGCCGGGCTCGCCGCGGGCCAGCGCCATCACCGCATGGGTCGAGATCTCGTCATCGTCGATCCCCACCCTGTCGGGGGTGGCGCAGCTCGCCTTCTCCGGGGTCGGGTAGTACTGGCGGTTGACCCAGTAGGCGAGCCGCGTGCGGTCGCCCATCGGATGGCCGAACAGCGCGGTGTCCCACTGGCACTTGAGCACCGATTCCAGCGGCTTGTTGCCGATCCCGTGGACATAGACCACGGTCCCCGCCCCGGCCCCGCCGATCGGCAGCGGCGCGTCGGGGCCGGGCTCGAGCGCCAGGAGCTCGAACTGCGGGCCTGCCGCGGCCCGCGTCGGGGTCCGCCTGCGCCCTTTCCTGCCGGTCGTGGCGCTCGTGCGGCGGCGCGTCGCCCTGGCGTTCATCGCGACCCTCCCCTGCCGGTCCGCGCGACCGGCCGAAGGACGATCCTAGCCTGAGAAAGCCTGCCCGGGCGACGGCGCAGAGGGTGGCGGAGGGTGGCCCGGTCGGCGGCGCTGGACTCCCGCTCCGGCAGGAGCGCCGGACGAACTGAAGCTCGGGCGAATGCTCACCGCCGCCAACTGACACAAACAGGAAAAGGAAGCCGCGCGCAGCGCCTTGCGCGGCACCGCCGCCACGAGGCCCGCGCCGCCCTAGACCATCGGGCCGGCGCTGCACGGGCCGGTGGCCCCCAGCGCCCGGGCCAGCCACGGCAGGGCCGCTGCGGCCGCCGCCGGGAGGGCGGGCGGCGGGTTGACCACCACCACGCCCGAGCCGGTCATGCCGCGGCCGGGTGCGTCGGGGGCGGTGCACAGCTCGATCCGCCAGAGCCGGCGCAGCCCCGCTTGCCGCAGGCCGGCGAGGAAGGCCTCGCTGCGGGCCCGCTCGATCACCGGGTACCACAGAAGAAAGCAGCCGGTGCCCATCCGCCGCCAGGCGCGGGCCAGCGCGCGGGCGACCTGCTCGTAGTCGCTCTTCACCTCGTAGCTGGGATCGATCAGCACCGCCGCCCGGCGCTCCGGCGGCGGCATGCGGGCGACCAGCCAGGAAAGCCCGTCCTCGCGCTCGACCCGGACCTGCGGGCCGCCCGCCGGCCGGCGCGCGAGGCGTTCGGCGAGGAGCCGGTGGTCGGTGGGGTGCAGCTCGACGAGGTCGAGCCGGTCTTCTGCCCGCAGGGCCGAGAGGGCCAGCAGCGGCGAGCCCGGATAGCGGGCTAGGCCGCCCTCGGGATTGGCCTTCCTGACCTCCTCGACATAAGGGGCCAGAAGATCCGGCAGCGGGTCCGGCGCGGCCAGAAGCCGCTCGATCCCCGAATGGAACTCGCCTGTCTTCTGCGCCGCCGCCGACCCCAGATCGTAGCCGCCGGCGCCGGCGTGGGTGTCCAGCACGTAGAGCGGCTTCTCCGTGGCTGCGGCATCGCGCAGCACGAAGAGCCAGAGGGCGTGCTTGAGCAGGTCGGCCGGATTGCCGGCGTGGAAGGCGTGGCGGTAGCTCAGCATGCGGTTCTCGTTTCCGGTGGGGGCGGTGAAGGGTTCCGGCGGGGGCCAGCACTTAGCGCCAAGGGGGCTGCCGGGCAAAGCCGGCGGTAGAACCATATCTTGACATTCGCGTCCCGGCAGGCCACTTGCAGCGGGTCGCGGCGTTATCGCCCGACTTCTCGCGACTGCGCGCAGGCCCGATGCATCCAAGGCATCGCAGGCCCGGTCTCGAGATTTCCTCGCCCTGTTCCGCCCGTCGCCCAGCGCGCACGCCGGGCATTTCCCGGCCGGAATCTTCCCGAGAGACTCGAGGCAGGATTTCAAGAACGCCCCGCCCGGCAAGAAAGCCGCGGCGGCGCGTGCGGTCGGTCTTCGAAAGAGCTACATGACCTCCTTTTCCGATCTCGGCCTGATCGAGCCCCTGCAGCGCGCCCTGGCCCAGGACGACTACAGCCAGCCCACGCCGATCCAGGCCCAGGCCATCCCCTCGCTGCTCGAGGGTCGCGATCTTCTGGGCATCGCCCAGACCGGCACCGGCAAGACCGCCGCCTTCGCCCTGCCGCTCCTCCACCGTCTGGCCGAGTCGCGGCGCCGGCCGGCGCCGCGCACCGTGCGGCTCCTGGTGCTGGCGCCGACCCGCGAGCTCGCCGTGCAGATCCACGACAGTTTCGGCCGCTACGGCCGCCACCTGCGGATGAGCCGCGCCACCGTCATGGGCGGGGTCGGGCACGCCCCGCAGATCCGCGCCATCGCGCGCGGCGTCGACGTGCTGGTGGCCACCCCCGGCCGGCTGCTCGACCTGATGGCCTCGGGCCATGTGCGCTTCGACGCGCTCGAGGCCTTCGTCCTCGACGAGGCCGACCGCATGTTCGACATGGGCTTCCTGCCGGCCTTGAAGCGCATCGTCGCGGCCCTGCCGGCCGAGCGCCAGACCCTGCTGTTCTCGGCGACCATGCCCGAGGCCATCAAGGGCCTGGCCCAGGGCCTGCTGCGCGATCCCGTGCAGGTCAGCGTCGCCCCGGTCTCGGCCACCGCCGAGCGCGTCGACCAGAAGGTGATGTTCGTCCAGAAGGCCGACAAGCGGCCGCTGCTGGCAGCCCTCCTGGAAACGCCGGAGATCGAGAAGGCGATCGTCTTCACCCGCACCAAGCACGGCGCCGACCGGCTGGCCGAGCAGCTCGACCGGCACGGCGTGCCGTCCGACGCGATCCACGGCAACCGCTCGCAGGGCCAGCGCCAGCGCGCCCTCAACGGCTTCCGCCACGGCCGCCTGCGCATCCTGGTGGCGACGGACATCGCCGCTCGCGGCGTCGACGTGGCCGGCGTCACCCACGTCATCAACTACGACCTGCCCAACGAGCCGGAGACGTATGTCCACCGGATCGGCCGCACCGCGCGCGCCGGAGCCGAGGGTGTGGCGCTCTCCTTCTGCGACAATGAGGAGATCGGCTTCTTGCGCGAGATCGAGAAGCTGATCCGTCAGCGGGTGCCGATCGACGCCGAGCACCCCTTCCACGCCCCGCACATCGCCGGCGCCCATCGCGGCGAGGCCGGCCGGCGCCAGGGGGCCGGCAAGGGCCGCCCGCAGCATCGCGGCAAGCGCCCGGGCCGCCCCGAGTACCAGGACCGTCAGGACAGGCACGATCGGCAGGACCGGCCGAGCCGTCCGCCCCGCGCCGCCTGAGGCTTTCGTCCGTTGCAGGGGCCGGTGCCGCCGGCTCCTGCAACCGGACTTTGCGCAGGCAATATAGGTTTGTTTGCCTATTATGGGTAAATAGGTATATTATCTCTCCGCCCTACCCTTGCGAGCGGAGAGAACGATGCGTCTTCTGCCTCCCCTTCTCCTCGGCGCCCTGTTCCTGACGGCCTGCACCGAGGCGCGCACCTTGGGTGCCGTCGCGGTCGAGAGCCGGCGCAGCATGAACGACATGCAGGCCCGCGCCACCATGGCAGCCACCTGCGACATCGCCCTGGGCGCCTATTTCCGCGAGCTTTCCGAGATCGAGCGGCATTATGCCGGGCTGGTCTGCGGCGGCGTCTATCCGGGCCTTGCCGCCCGGTGAGGCCGGGCCGGAGCAAGGCGCTGCGCGCGGCCTTTTTTCGTTTTTTTGTCAGTTTGTCCGGTGGCCGGCACGAAGGGCGGCGCCCTTCCGGTCCTGGCACCGCACCAACCGCCGAAGATGGAAAAAATCAGCTGCGCGCAGCGCCTTGCGCCTTTTCCGCTAGAGCGGATAGGCGACCGCCCGTCCCGCCAGCCCGCCATGAAGCTCCATGAGCCGGCCCAGCCAGGCCCGGAGCGGGTCGTCGGCGGCCAGCAGCCGGGCGGCGAAGGGGCTCACCGTACGGGCCCACTGGAAGGCGCCCAGCACCATGTAGTCGGCATGGAGCGGCGCCTCGCCGCCGAGGAACGGCCGGTCCTTCAAGGTCTGCCGCAACGGCTCGAGGCTCGCCCGGAAGGGCTCGATGCGCGCCTCGCGACCGGCCGCCACCGTCTCGAGCGGAGCCTTGAAGAGGGCCTCGCGGGTCTCGCGGAAATAGGCCTGGTCCTGCGCGTCGGCGAGATGGTCATGCACGTCGACCAGCACCATCCGCACGATCTGGGCGTGCAGGATCTGCTGCACCCACTGCCGGAAGAAATCCGTCAGCTTCCTGCCCCCTTCCCCGCCGAACAGCGTCGGCCGGTCGGGAAACGCCTCCTCCAGCCAGGCGGCGATGGCATCGCTGTCGGTGATCCAGCGCCCCTCCGCACGGATCGTCGGGACGGTCCGAAAGCCCGGGCTGCCCTCCTCCCCGCCGATCCCCCTGATGTCGAGAAAGCGCACCGGCACGGTCTCGAAGGCTAGCTGCTTGTGGGCCAGCGCCATGCGCACCCGCCAGCAGGTCGGGCCGAAGCGGCGGTCCTCGCGGCCGGCGAGATCGTAGAGGACAATGCTCATGGGCAGACTCCGGAATGCAGCAAGACCTTTCCTCCAGCGCGCCGCCGTGTCCCCGGAAAAGCCGCGCCGGCGGATATGGCTACAGGCTTTTGCCATGATGTCATGATGTTTGTGCGGGATCGGGACGGCAGTGCCGCGCAAGGCGCTGCGCGCGGCTTTTCTCCTTTTTTCCGTCAGTTTCGAGCGGCGCTGGCGTGGCCGGACGGCATCCCGGACCGGCGAACCTGCCTGCGCGCAGCGCCGCGTGGTTCCACCAACCCGCGAACCGCTCTAGAAGACAGGCAGCCCCCCTTCGCCACGAAAGCCGGCCCATGCTCATCGACCGCCTGCGCGCCGAGCGCCTCGCCGCCATGAAGGCCCGCGACGAGCGCCGCAAGAATCTCCTGGGCACCCTCATGGCGGCCGCCGCCAAGGAGACCAAGGAGCCCGACGACGAGACGGTGGTGCGCACCCTGCGCGCCTTCAAGAAGTCCTTGGAGGAGACGGTGGGCCTGCTCGAGGCGCGCGGCCGCGAGGCCGCGGGCGAGCGGGAGGAGCTGGCGATCCTCGAGGAGTATCTGCCCCGCCCGCTCGACGAGGCGGCGCTCGAGGCCAGCATCGCGGAGATCGTGGCGGGCCTGCCGGAGCGCTCGCCCAGGGCCATGGGCGCGGTCATGGCGGCCCTCAAGGCCAGGCATGGTGCCGCCCTCGATCCGCGGCGCGCCAGCGCCCTGGTCAAGGCGAGGCTTGCCTGAGAGGCTGCCGGCCGCGAGGAGGCGGCAAGAAGAATTCTAGTAAAACGATAGATAAAATTGTCGCTTTACGCCAAAAAGTTGACGTCGTCTGGGGCTTGTGCTTGCTTCGGCGGCCTCGAGGCGTACCCTCGCCCATTGCCCTGCTGCAGCCGAGCACCCAGCGTCATGATCGACACCGCCCATCTCTCGCCCGCCCCCAGGCCCCTGGACCGCGACGGCCTGCGCGATTCGGTCCGCGACAAGCTGGTCTACCAGGTCGGCAAGGACCTGCGGCACGCCACCCGCCACGACTGGTTCCTGGCCCTGGCCCTGGCGGTGCGCGAGCGGCTGGTGGACGGCTGGATGCCCAGCACGCGGCGGGTCTACGAGGAGGACGGCAAGCGGGTCTACTATCTCTCGCTCGAGTTCCTGATCGGCCGGCTGCTGGGCGACGCGCTGACCAATCTCGGCCTGCACGAGACCGCCAGGGAGGCCCTGGCCGAGCTCGGCGTCGATCTCGACCGGGTGCTCAAGGTCGAGCCCGACGCGGCGCTCGGCAATGGCGGGCTGGGGCGGCTCGCCGCCTGCTTCATGGACAGCATGGCGACCCTCGAGATCGCCGGCATGGGCTACGGGATCCGCTACCAGCACGGGCTCTTCAAGCAGGGCTTCGACGAGGGCTGGCAGGTCGAGCGGCCCGAGGACTGGCTGGCCTTCGGCAATCCTTGGGAGTTCGAGCGGCCCGACGCGGTCTACCCGGTGCGCTTCTTCGGCCGGCTGCGCGAGGAGCGCGACCCGTCCGGGCGGCGCATCCACATCTGGGAGGGCGGCCAGCGGGTGCTGGCGGTGGCCTACGACACGCCGGTGGTCGGCTGGCAGGGCCGCCACGTCAACACGCTCAGGCTGTGGGCGGCGCAGAGCGGCAATCTGGTCAATCTCGAGGCCTTCAACCGTGGCGAGTACATGCACGCGGTCGAAGACCAGGTTCTGGCCGAGAGCATCAGCCGCGTCCTCTACCCGGCCGATGCCACCGAGGCCGGCCAGATGCTGCGCCTCAAGCAGGAATATTTCTTCACCTCGGCCTCGCTGCAGGACATCATCCGCCGCCACCTGGGCTACCATGCGAGCCTCGACAACCTGCCCGAGAAGGTGGCGATCCAGCTCAACGACACCCATCCGGCGATCGCCGTGCCGGAGCTCATGCGCCTGCTGATCGACGAGCACGGCCATGACTGGCAGCGTGCCTGGACCATCGTGCGCGGCGTCTTCAACTACACCAACCACACATTGATGCCCGAGGCGCTGGAGCGCTGGCCGGTGGGCCTGATCGAGCAGCTCCTGCCGCGCCACATGCAGCTGATCTACGAGATCAACGCCCACCACCTGGCCGAGCTGCGCTCGCGCCCCGACAATCACGACCCGTTCTTGACCGAGGTCTCGCTGATCGACGAGGCCTATGGCCGCTGGGTGCGGATGGGCCATCTGGCCTTTCTCGGCTCGCGCCGGGTCAACGGCGTCTCGGCCCTGCACGGCGAGCTCATGAAGCACACCGTCTTCGCCCGCCTGCACCACTATTTTCCCGAGAAGATCACCGCGATCACCAACGGCGTCACCCCGCGCCGCTGGCTCATGACCGCCAACCCCGCCCTCTCCTCGCTGATCGGCCGGACCATCGGCGACGGCTGGACCAGGGATCTGGGGCAGCTGGAAGCACTGGCCCCGCATGCCGGGGACGCCGCCTTCCGCGCCGCCTTCGCCGCGGCCAAGCGGCACAACAAGGAGGTGCTGGCAGCCCTGGTCGGCAAGCATGTCGACGTCCGCCTCGACCCCGACGCCCTCTTCGACGTCCAGATCAAGCGGATCCACGAGTACAAGCGCCAGCTCCTGAACATCCTGGAAGCGGTGGCGCTGTGGGACGAGATGCGCCAGGGCGGCGCCGCGGGCGCGGTACCCCGGGTGCGGCTCTTCGCCGGCAAGGCCGCCTCCTCCTACTGGCGCGCCAAGCTGATCATCAAGCTGATCAACGACGTGGCCAGGGTGGTCAACGCCGATCCCGCCACCCGCGACCGGCTCACCATCCTCTTCATGCCCAACTACAATGTGAGCCTCGCCGAGAAGATCATCCCGGCGGCCGATCTCTCCGAGCAGATCAGCACCGCCGGCATGGAGGCCTCGGGCACCGGCAACATGAAGTTCGCCATGAACGGTGCGCTCACCATCGGCACGCTGGACGGCGCCAACGTGGAGATGCGCGACGCGGTGGGGCCGGAGAACATCTTCATCTTCGGGCTGAGTGCCGAGGAGGTCCTGCGCTGCCGGCGCATCGGCTTCGCGCCGGAGGAGGCGATCGCGCGGAGCCCTCGCCTCGCCCGCGCCCTCGAGCTGGTCGAGAGCGGCCTGTTCTCGCCCGACGATCCCGGCCGCTTCCGCCCGATCACCGACGATCTGCGCGGCCTCGACCATTTCCTCGTGACCGCCGACTTCGACGCCTACTGGAACGCCCAGCGCCGGGCCGACGCGCTCTTCGCCGATCCCGAGGCATGGCGCCGCCAGGCGATCCTCAACGTCGCCGGCATGGGCCCGTTCTCCTCCGACCGGGCGATCCGCACCTACGCCCAGGAGATCTGGCAGGTGCCCCTGGAAGCCGCCCCGGCCGCCTCGGCCTTCGCCGCCTGAGACCACGGCCCGCGGATCCCCTCATGCCACGAAGCGGGCATGAGGGGATTTTCTGTCAGCCCCCTCCTCCTCCGGGCCGCACGACTGCTCGCCACCATGCCATGACGCCATGATACAATCTCCATGGCATGGACTTGCGCCACGTATCGCGGTGTCAGCCGGTTCGCGCATTGCCACCGGCCATGCCAAGGTGCCATTGCGCCCGGATAGAGGTGCACGCCGAGAAGGGTAGAGCCGCACAAGGCGCTGCGCGCGGCTGTCTCTTTTTTCTTTTGTCAGTTGGCAGGGGTGCCTCGGACGGCAGGTGCGCGGCGGTCTCCCCCACCGGCGAACCCCCAAAAAGAAGAAGGAAAAAAAGCCGCGCGCAGCGCCTTGCGCGGCACCGTCTCCGCGATCCGGCACCATCATAAGGGCATGACGGTGGCAGCGCCGACGCTGATCACCGTACGCCGCTACACCATCATGCCATGATGCCATCTTCATGGCATTTGCTGGCGTTGTTATACGCAGACGCCCTTGTAGGGGAATCACCGGATCGCGGTGTCAGCCGGTCCGCGTATTGCCACCGGCCAGGCAAGGTGCCATTGCGCCCGGATAGAGGTGCACGCCGAGAAGGGTAGAGCCGCACAAGGCGCTGCGCGCGGCTGTCTCTTTTTTCTTTTGTCAGTTGGCAGGGGTGCCTCGGACGGCAGGTGCGCGGCGGTCTCCCCCACCGGCGAACCCCCAAAAAGAAGAAGGAAGAAAGCCGCGCGCAGCGCCTTGCGCGGCACCGTCTCCGCGAGACGGCGCCATCATAAGGGCATGAGGGCGTCAGCCGACGCCCTAACTGCCGTCTACCATCATAGCCTTATGCCATTAGGCCCGCACAACAGCCTGCCGCTGCACGCGGGAGCTCCCGGGTGTCAGTCCTCGGGCGTGGCGGTGAGCTCGGCCAGGCCCGGCAGGCCGCGGTCGCGGAAGACCCGGTCGAGGCCCTCCATCAAGAGGCCGTGCATCTTGACCCGCTCGTCGAAGGCGAGCTTGCGCAGCTGGTCGTGGACAGGCTCGGGGAGATAGACGGTCTGCTGGCGGACGGCGCGGCGCGGCGGTGCCGCAGCGGCCGGCGGCGGGGCAGGGGTGGCGGCAGGCCCGGCCGGAGGGCCCTGCAGGATGGCGTCAAGCGAGGTGCGCTTGCGGCTCATGTCCGATCTTCTCCAGACGGCTTTCGAGCCAGGCCCACAAGGCGCGGATCTCCTCCGCGCCCTTGCCGTCCGGCTCGAACTCGACGATTCCCAGCCCCGCACCCTGCGCGTCCTGGAAGGCGTTGCGGGCGACCACGCCGACCGGCGCCACCGGACCCAGCACCTGCAAGCCGATCTCGGCCTCGCGTATGCGAAAGCCGCGCGGCGGGGTCTGGGTCAGGACGAAGGCAGCGGGCTTGGCGAGCCGCCGGATGGTGGCCATGGTGGCCGGCGTGGCCTTCATGTCGGCAGGCGTGGGGCGGCACGGCACCACGCAGAAATCGGCAGCACGGATCGCCGCTGCCACGCTGGGCTCGTCGCGGCCCGGCGTGTCGACGAGCACATGGCTGAAACCCTGTGCCCGGGCCGCCTCGAGGGCGCGCGGCAGGTCGCCGGCGGTGGCCCGCACGAGGCGCGGCGTGGCGGCCTCGCGGTCGTGGTACCAGGCCTCGGCGGTAGCCTGCGGGTCGAGGTCGAGGATCAGGCAGCGGGCACCCGCCGCCTCGCCGGCGACGGCGAGGTTGAGGCACAAGGTGGTCTTGCCGCTGCCACCCTTTTGGGTCACGAGAACGATCACGCGCATGGGCAATGCCATAACCCGCTCGGGCGGCCGCGGCCACGCCGCCGGACCAGGCGCACGCCATGAGACGGCGGTGCTGTTACCGTTGCGCCACAGTGTCGGCTTGCGCGCTTGTGCCATGATCGGCTGATGCGGCCATGCCATCGGGACGGCAGGCCGCCTCGAGATAGAGGGCGAGGTTGGGCGCCAGGGTCCGGCCGGCGAGCTCGCCCGGCGCCACGAACAGGGCCGCGACGATCTCGCGGCGGTCGACCCGCGGGACGGGCGCCACCGACGGCCGCCAGGTGAACACGTTCTCGACGATGCGCCGGTGCTCGCTGGTGAACTCCAGCCGCAGCGGCCCCTCCAGCGCCTCGGCCGGCGCCACGAGCCCGGTCTCCTCGCGCAGCTCCCGCAAAGCCGCCTCGCGGGCGGTCTCATGGGGCCGCCGCCCGCCCGCCGGCAGCTCGAGAAGCCGCCGGTAGGAGGTGCGCACCACCAGGAGCCGACCCTCCCGCCAGACCGCCACCGAGGCGCCCTCGGCCGGCGGCCGGCGCAGCCGCCACCAGAGCCGCAGCAGCCGGTGCGCCACCCGATAGGCGAGGCGCCAGGAGAGATCGGCCACTGCCCGGGCAGGGCCCGGTGGCGTCTCGCCAGGATCACCCTCCGGCAAGGCCGTCATGGCGACTCTTTCCACCCCGATACACTCATCCTCTTATGCCATGATGCGTGCTTGCGATCACGATGGCATCCCCTGACAGGTGGATCGGCGCACCGCTCAGCCGATGGCGCCCAGATGGTGCACCACCGCCCCGCCGATGCGCCGCACCAGCTCGTGGTCGCGGGCCATGGGGCGGAACAGCCGGGCATGCTCCTCGGCATAGGACTGGCCGTCATCGCCCGGATAGGTGCTGGGCTCGCCCCAGTCGAGGGGCGGCCCGGCGGCCTCGAGCCGCGGGAAGATCTCGGCCAGGAGCCGGAGCGCCGGCTCGACCTCGAGCCGGATCACCGCCTCGATCAGCCCGTCATGGGTGGCGGCATGACGGTCGGAGAAGTCGGGAATGCGCACCGCGCGGCGGATCAGCCGCTCGATCAGCGCCAGGCGCAGGGCGTGCAGCATGTGGAGATTGTCGCGGGTGGCGGCGTCGACGACGATCGGCCGCTCGCCGGCGCGCCGGGTCAGGCGGCGATGGGTGCGCAGGGCGCGGGCGAGGTCCATGTGGTCGCGCTGCAGGATGCGGAAGATCCTGCCCAGCTTCTCGTGCAGCCCCATGCGCTCGACATGCTCGGCCACGGTGCGCAACTCCTCGTGCTCGGCCGGATCGCGGGCGGCCTCGGCGCGGGTCAGCCAGAAGCCCGGATCGAACCGGTCGAGGCAGGCCTTCACCACGGCGAGGTCGGTGAACATGAAGGCGTGCTCGACCATGCGCATCAGCCGCCTGAAGCGCGGGCTCTCGCGGTAGAGGGCCAGGAACCGGTCGGGGTCCTTGGCCACCGCCTGGCCGACCCCGCCGATGCTGTTGGCGAGGATGCCCAGCTGCTGCAGCACCGCATTGTGCGGGATGGCACGGATCTGCGAGGGGTGGTCGAGGGCGGCCGGCCTGCCGCCGGCATCGAACTGGCGGCGCACCGGCCGCGAGCCCGAGGGGTAGAGCAGGTTGCTGCCATAGACGCCCAGCAGCGCCGCATAGGCCGGCTCCTCGATCACCCGCTCGTTGAAGAGGCGCACCGCGGCGAAGAACTCGTCGCCATAGGCGCGCTCGGCGTAGAAGGCGTCGGGCTGCTCGTCGAGGGGCTCGAGGACGTGCTCGAGCACCCGGGTCAGCACCGCGAAGGCCGAGTCCTCGGTGATGAACCACAAATAGCCGTCGCCACCCTGCCAGCTGGTCTCCTGGACCACCTCGAGGCCGGCCGCCTCGAAGCGCCGGCGGCTCTCCGGCGTGTCGACGTAGCGCAGCCGCTCGGCCAGGCTCTCGGGATGGGCGCCACGGCCGATGCTCTCGCCGTGGGTGTCGAAGATCACCACCTCGATCCCCTCCAGCCCGTGCCGGGCGAGGAGGCCGGCGAGGCCCAGGCGGATCCGCTCGATCGCCACGGCGGCCGCGGTCTGGCCCAGATAGCGGCCGGCGTCGGAATAGCCGGTCTGCAGGCACAGCCGGCCGCGCGCCCGCACATAGTCGCGCCAGGCGGGCACCGCCAGCGCGCCTTCGAGGATCGCCACGCCGCGCTCGAGCGCCTTGCGGGTCTCGAACAGCGGCGAGATGTCGATCCGCTCCTCGACCCCGAAGAGCTTCGCGAAATAGAGCGCTGCCAGGAGGGTCACCGGCGTCTCGCACTCGGCGATGAGGAAGCGCACCGGCTCGGCGGCGTCGAGATGGCCCAGCATCTGCGCCACCAGCATCATCGCCCGCCGGGCCGTGGCCTTCTCCTGGGCGATCGAGCCGAAATTGATGCGCACCGGCCGGGCCTCCTCGATCAGCCGGGTCATCGCCGCCAGATAGGTGAGGCGGTGGGCCGGGTCGTCCGGCGCGTGCTCCATGCCGGTCTGGCGGCGCAGGGCGTTGTGGAGCTGCAGGGCGTTGATGCGCACATGGGTGGCAGCGGCGGTGAGCCCGAGCGAGGCCACCTCGGCGCGCAGCACCGCCAGGGCGCACGCGGCCTCCGGCGTCGTGGCGGCAGCCAAAGCGCGCTCCAGCAGGCCCGCGAGCTCGCCCGCGTCGGCCATGCGAAAGGCGCGATGCGCCGCCATGCTGCGGGCCCCCCGGGCGATGCTCTCGGCATCCGGGGAGGCGAAGGCCCGGCACTCGTCCTCGCAGGACTTGAGGGCCAGCGCGAGGCGCGCCTCGATCAGCTCGAGGAGGGGGCCCAGCGGGTCGCCCTGCGCCAGCCCGCAGCGCAGCCCCCGCACGCTCTCGGCATAATGGGCCAGCTGCTCGGCCTGCATGGCGAGGCGCTTGCCGAAGCTCGCCTGCCAGGGGATGTCGGAGCGGCCGTCCGTGTCGTAGCCGACCCAGCTGGCCACCGAGACCAGCCGCGGCACCAGGGCCCGCCAGCGCTCGGGCCAGAGCCCGGCTGCAACCTGCAGCACGATCTTGTGGGCCCGGCGCAGGGCGGCCCGCAGATGGCGGACCACGATCATCGCCTGGCGGTGCTCCTCGTCGAGGTCGAGCCGTTCCTCCGGCCGGTGCTGTGCCGCCTCCACCCGCTCCAGGAGGCGCGCACGGGCCTCCTCGTCGAGGACCGCGCCGGAGGGATCGCGGCCGAACGCCAGGCTCACCAGGTCGCGCTGCAGGGCGGAGGAGAGGCTGAAGGTCGGGTGGGCGGTCACCACGAAGCCGTAATGGACCCGCTCCATCCGCGCCGCGAAGGTCTCGAACGCCACGAGCTCGCCTTGGGGGCCGGTGGCCGCCTTGCGGATCAGCCCTTCGACGATCGCGGCGTTGCGCTCCGGGTCGGCCTCGCCCAGATAGGCGCGCAACCGGGCCGCCCGGCCGGTGAAGGCATCGAGGGTGAGACGCCGGACCAGACCTTCGAGCGCCTCCTCGTCGACCTGGCCGGCCGCCAGCCGGCCGCCGAGGGCGGTCGCGAGAAGTTGGATGGGGTTGGCGAAGGGGTCCTGCTCGGCCGTCGCCCGGGCGTCCGCCAGCAGCCGCGTCAGCTCCTCGAGCAGGGCCGGGCGGGTGTCTTGCGTGGAAAGACGGTCAGCGGCGGCGGGATCGGTGGTCATGCTCGGGCGTCTTTCCTCGGGGATCGGGTGGCGCGGACAACACACCAAGCCCCGCCGCGGCGCAAGCCGGTGACGGGCCGGGTCCGTCTCGCTCCTTGACGGCGCGGGCAAATCGCCGAAGCTCGCGGCGGCCGGAGGACGGCCGGGATCGTGGCGCGGGGCAGGGGAGCGAGCATGCTGGCATCGGGTGGCGCACGGGTGGCGGGGGTCATGGGCTGGCCCGTCAGGCATTCCCTCTCGCCGCGCCTGCACGGCTTCTGGTTCGAGCGGCACGGTATCGACGGGCTCTACGTGCCGCTGCCGGTCCGCCCCGAGGATCTGGCGGACGCCTTTCGCGTGCTGCCGCGCCTGGGCCTTTCCGGCTGGAACGTCACCCTGCCGCACAAGGAGGCGGCCCTGCGGCTGGTCGACGAGCGTGACGCTGCGGCCCTGCGGATGGGGGCGGTCAATACCGTCCTGGTGCTCGAGGACGGCCGCACCCGCGGGCTCAACACCGACGGCTACGGGTTTCTCGCCAATCTCGAGGAGGGCGCGCCGGGCTGGCGGGAGCAGGCCGGTGCCGCGGTGCTGGTCGGCACCGGCGGGGCCACCCGGGCGGTCGCCTGGGCGCTGCACGGGGCGGGCCGCCGGCAGCTGCGGCTGGTCAACCGCACGCCGGCCAGGGCCGAGACGCTGGCCCGCGAGCTCGCCGCGGCCGGTGCGGAGGTCGAGGTCATGGCCTGGGAGGAGCGCGCCGCCGCCCTCGAGGGAGCCTGCCTGCTGGTCAACGGCACCAGCCTCGGGATGAGCGGCCAGCCGGCACTGGACCTGCCTTTGGAGGCCCTGCCGCGCCAGGCGGTGGTGAGCGACCTGGTTTATGTGCCGCTGGAGACCGACCTGCTGCGCCGGGCCCGCGAGCGCGGCAACCGCACCGTGGACGGGCTCGGCATGCTGCTGCACCAGGCGGTGCCCGGCTTCACCCACTGGGGCGGCACCGTGCCGGTGGTCGATAGAGGCCTGCGCGCCTGCCTTCTCGAGACCCTGGCGGCTCGCTAGGAGGCCGATGGCGAGGATGGGGCCGTGCGAGAGCGCTGCGCGCGGCTTCCTTTTCCTCTTTTTGGCCGGTTGGCGGCGGCGGCCGGGCGGGGGCGGCCGCCGTTAGAGAGTTAAATATATTTGTAGTTAGAAGGTTACCCGTCTGGATTCGTCTTTTCCTGCAAGGGGTTGAGCAGGAAAAATGTGAACGATGTACCGAACATGCGTGAATGATGTACCGAGTCGATTTGTGAACGATGTACCGAATCGATGTGAACGATGTACCGAACTCGCCGGCCCGTCCGGCGGCCTCCGCCCGGCCCCTTGTGGATAAGTCTTCAGACTTTGTGAACGATGTACCGAATCGGCCGGCACCGCCCGCCGCGCGGTGCCGCGGGCGGGGGCCGGCGCGCTCAATGTGAATGATGTACCGAATCGGCGGCCGGTTGCAGCGGGTCCTGCGGCCCCATAACGGCCAATGTGAATGATGTACCGAACAGGCCGGCGGCGCGGGGCGGGCGAGGGGTGTGAACGATGTACCGAACAGGCCGCACCGCGCTCACTCGTCCGGGGTCAGCAGCAGCTCGGGGGCCTTCTGGCCGCGCGGCCAGAACGAGACCAGGATGCGCTCGTTGCTGGCCCAGCGCCTGCCGTCGAGGCCGCTCTTCTCGGCCGCCGCGCGCTCCTTGGGATCGAAGCTCATGGCGATGTGGTAGTCGGGCAGGCCGTCCTGCTCGACCACCCGCTTGAGCTGCGGCTTGAAGAAGCGCGGCTCGAGCACCGAGCCGCATTTCTCGATCAGCCGGGGCAGGGTGATCACCCAGCGCTGCTGGTAGCCGCAATGTTTGCGGGCGAGCTCGTAGAGCCGGCGCTCGAGCCCCATGCTCAGCTCGAAATAGCTGGGATTGATGGTCAGCACCCGGCGGTCCTGGACGATCGCCCGGAACATCCACTCGTTGAGGGTGATCTCGCAGGCCGCCATGGTCTTCTTGCCGGCCTTGTTCTTGCGCTCGATGATGCGGAACGTCTCGATCCAGCCGAAGCCGCGCCGCTCCTTGCTCTCGCCCGCCTCGATGGTGGTCAAGATGGTGGTCGAGCGCAGCCGGAACATGGCGTCCAGCAGGAGCTCGTAGGCGCGCTTGCCCGAGCCGCGGCCGGTGACCTGCAGGAGATTGTGGGCGTTGAAGCGGATCGTCTTGTCGACCGGCAGGCCGCGCTCGAGCCGGTCGTTGATGATCGAGGCCACATAGATCAGGACGTCCTTGTCCCAGATGGTGGCGATGCCGCGATCGCCCGGCCGCACCTCGATCCTGACCTTGCCGTCGTCATAGACCAGCGGCTTGAGCCGCGGCGTCTTCTGCAGCGAGAAGAACGGGAACTCCATGAGCGCCCGGTCGTCCTTCATGGGCGCGTTGATCAGGCTGTCGAGGAACAGGTCGACCTGCTTGCCGGCGCCGCTCACCCGCCGCTCTCCTCGACGGCGCCTGCGCGCTCGGGGACCCCGCGGGTGTCCGCCTGCTTGTGGACCCTGCGGGCTTCTGCCCGCTTGTGGACCCTGCGGGCTTCTGCCCGCTTGTGAACGATGTACCGAATCGGCGGCCGGCTCATCGGGCGGGCCCGCGCCTGCGGCGGTCGCGGATCTCGGCCGCCGGCACGGCGTAGCCGGCCGCCTGCAGCGCCTCGAGCACCAGCGCCCGCATGGTGGTCTCCTCGGCCGCCATGCGCCGGCGCAGCTCGCGCACCACCGCCGCCGGCAGGCTCAAGGTGAGCTTGCGGTCGGCGTCCCGCGCCTCCTCCGTCTTCTGCCGCCCGTCCAGCCCAGCACCCATCCGGCGCGCCATCTCCCGGTCCATCAGCCATAGATACAGCTATAGGCCAGGTCCCTGTGTAAGCCGGTCCGGCCCCGGCTGTCGAGCGGCT
Source organism: Marinimicrococcus flavescens (assembly GCA_029211145.1). Taxonomy (GTDB): domain Bacteria; phylum Pseudomonadota; class Alphaproteobacteria; order Geminicoccales; family Geminicoccaceae; genus Marinimicrococcus; species Marinimicrococcus flavescens. The sequence continues at coordinate 75,483 of JARGEQ010000073.1, read as the reverse complement.
GCCAGGGTGGTCTTGATGCGGATCAATGTCCCGCCATGGCCGGCGATGGAGTATCATGGCCAGGAGTGCGCCCCGGTCCGGGGAGCGCTCGCCCAAGGAGGGAGGGGGCCATGGATTTCAAGGCGCTGATGCCGTTCGGCCGTGGCGAGCAGGGCGAGGATCCGTTCAGCTCGATGCGGCGCGAGCTCGACCGCGTGTTCGACAACATGACCAGGAGCATGAGCCTCGCCCGCCCGGCCGTGGGTTTGGGGGCGATGGCGCCGAGGCTCGACGTCAAGGACACCGGCGAGGCCATCGAGGTCCATGCCGAGCTGCCGGGCGTGGAGGAGAAGGACGTCGAGGTCCAGTATGCCGGCGGCATGCTCACCCTGCGCGGCGAGAAGAAGCAGGAGCGCGAGGAGAAGGAGAAGGGCTACTACCTCATGGAGCGTGCCTATGGCAGCTTCATGCGGCAGATCCCGATGCCGGTGGACATCGACGAGGCCAGGATCAGCGCGCGGTTCGAGAAGGGCGTGCTCTCGGTGGTCCTGCCGAAATCCCCGGAAGCCGCCGGCAAGGTCAAGAAGATCGAGATCGGCAAGGCCGGCGCCGGCTCGTAAGGGCACGAGCCGGCACGCGGACAGGCTTGCAAGGGTATGAGGGCGCGGCCGGGCCGGCGCCCTCGCTACCGCCTCAGTGACCGGCGCAGCTGGCGAAGCGGTGGACGTGGTAGGGACGCTGCATGAGGCCCGGGCAGAACGAGCCCACCACCGGCGCCAGCTTGCCGAAGAGCTCGCGCGCGCCGGCGTTGGCCGCCGCCAGGCGCTCGCGGGCGCGCTCGGCATCGGCCGCGAGCCGCGCCATGTCGCAGCCCACAAGGCGCCGATTCTCGACCACCATGCGGCCGCCCACCATCACCGAATGGACCGAGCTGCCGTCCTCGGTCTGGACCAGCTGGTTCACCGCGTCGTTGAGCGGGATGAGGTTGATGGAAGCCAGGTCGAGAAAGACGATATCGGCCTTGTAGCCCGGCGCGATCCGCCCCAGCCTCTCGAAGCCCAGCGCCCTGGCGCTGCCTTCGGTGGCGGCCTTGAAGATCTCGGCGGTGGAGAGCCACAGGCCCGTGTCGGGGCCGCGCGCGTGGCTCGCATAGGCGGCCATGCGCATGGCCTCGTACATGTTCTGGTTGTCGCTGCAGTTGGCCCCGTCGGTGCCGATCGCGAGATTGACGCCCAGCTCCAGCATCCGCCGGGCATCGGCGATGCCGCTGCCCAAAAGCGCGTTGCTGCCGGGATTGTGCGAGACCGAGGCGCCGTGGGCGGCCAGCCGGCGCATGTCGTCATCGTCCAGCCAGACGCCGTGCGCCACCACGAAATCGGGGCCGACCAGCCCCATCGCGTCCATGTGGGCGAGCTGGGTCCTGCCGTAGCGCTCGCGGCCGACGATCGCCTGGAGCTTCGATTCGGCGACGTGGCTGTGCAGGCCGACCTTGTGCGCGCGGGCGAGGTCGCGGCAGCCGGCGAGGAAGGCGTCGCTGCAATGGTGCGGGATCGTGGGCGCCACGGCCGCGCGAATGGAGGCGGTATCGTGGCTCCAGCCCTCGAGAATGGCGCGGATGCGCTCGAGGGTGGTCTCGGCCGGGGCGAGACGCGCCTTGGCGACCTCCTGGCGCAGCTTCTCGGGCAGCGCCTCGAGGAGGCCCGGGATGGCGTCATAGAAGGTGGTGTCGGCCACCATCGGCGCCACCACGGCACGCATCCCGGCGTCGCTGTAGGCGCGCGCCACCGCGTCGATGCCCTCGACGGTGGGGGCAGGGAACTCGAAGGTCAGATCGTAGCAGGCGGTGCAGCCTTTCAAGAGCATCTCGGCCGCACCGATCAGCGTCGTCAGATATTTGTCCTCGAGCTGCCGGTTGCCGCCTATCCAGGGAGCGGCGGTAAGCAGCAGCTCGAGCGACCAGCGGTCGCCCATGCCCTTGGCGAGATTGCCGTGGCCGTGGGTATGGCCGTTGACCAGCCCGGCATGGAGCAGCATGCCGGCGGCGTCGATGGTCCGCGCATGCTCCGGTGCTTCCAGGCCCGGGGCGCCGATCTCGCGGATCGTGTCGCCCTCGACCAGGATGTCGGTGAGGGGCGCGGTGCTGTCCGCAGCGTCGGCGAGCCGGCCGCCGCGGATGACGACTATATCAGGCATGAATGGTCTCCCGGCTTCTAGCCGAAGGTCTTGTCGGCGTTGGCGGCCGACCAGGGGAACAGCAGCCGCTCGATCAGCACCACCAGCTGGAACAGCAAGATCCCCATGAGCGAGAGGAGGATCAGCGCGCTGAAGGCCAGCGGCGTCTCGAAGAAGGCGGTGGAGGTGATGATGAAATAGCCGAGCCCGGCATCGGCGTTGACGAACTCGGCCACCACCGCGCCGACCACCGCCAGCGTCACCGCCACCTTGAGGCCGCTGAAGATCATCGGCACGGCGTAGGGCAGGCGGATGCGCCACATCATCTGCAGCCACGAGCCGCGATAGGAACGGCCGAGCTCGAGCAGGTCGCCCGGCACCGCCATGAGCCCGGTGGCGATGGCGATCACCAGCGGGAAGAACGCCACGAGGAAGGTGACGACGATGCGCGGCAGCTCGTTGGTGCCAAGGAGGATCACCAGGATCGGCGCCAGGGCGATCTTGGGGATCGACTGGGTGAGCACGAGGATCGGGTAGATGGCGTTGGCGGCGGACTGCGAGGAGGTGAGCACCACGGCCAGCGGCAGGCTGACCGCCACCGAGAAGAAGAAGCCCAGCAGCACGGTCTTGAGGGTCGCCAGGGTGTGGAGCCCGAGCGTGCCCAGATTGCCGATGCTGTCCATCAAGATCAGCGAGGGGGCCGGCAGCAGGTAGACCGGGATCGAGAACAGGTGGACGCAGATCTCCCACAAGACCAGGAGGCCCAGGAGAACCGCCAGCGGCAGGCCGACGCTTTGCGCCAGCACGCCGCTGCCGCGCCGCTCAGCCGGCACGGGCGAGCTCGTCCCGGTCGCGGCTGCCGAAGATGAGGGCGCGGATGCGCTGGGCGCAGTCCTGGAACTCATGGTGTCCTTCCATGGCGAAGCTGCGCGGCCGCTCCAGCGGCACGTCGATGATTTCCTGGATACGCCCCGGCCGGGGCGACATCACCACGACCCGGTCCGAGAGCAGCACCGCCTCGGCGATCGAGTGGGTGACGAAGAGGATGGTCTTGGGGCGCTCGGCGCACAGCCGCAAAAGCTCGAGGCTCATCTCCTCGCGGGTGAGCGCGTCGAGCGCCCCGAAGGGCTCGTCCATCAAAAGGATGCCCGGGTCGTGCATCAGCGCCCGGCAGATCGCCGCGCGCTGCTGCATGCCGCCGGAAAGCTCGCTGGGCATGCGGCGCTCGAACCCGGTGAGGCCGACCAGCGCCAAAAGCTCGCGGGCGGTGCGCTGCGCCGCGGGCGTGACCGGCCGGCGCAGCATGCGCAGCGGAAAGAGCAGGTTCTCCTCGATGGTGGCCCAGGGCAGCAGGGTCGGGCTCTGGAAGACGAAGCCGGTCTCCTCGCGCGGCCCGTCGACCGTGCGGCCGTCGATGGCGATGCTGCCCGAGCTCGGCGGCAGGAGCCCCGAGACCAGCCGTAGAAGCGTGGACTTGCCGCAGCCCGAGGGGCCGACGATCGAGACGAACTCGTGGTCGCGGATCTCGAGGTCGACCTCGGCCAGGGCGTGGACGATCCCGCCGTCCCTGCTGTGGAACAGGCGGGAAACATTGTCGATGCGAATCAAGACGAGCTCCGCTCAGGGTCGATGCGGATCAAGACGGGCTCCCGCTCAAGGGGTCGGCACGAGGCTCGTGTCGATCGCCTGCCCGGGATCCCAGGCGGGATCGATGCCCTGCGCCTCGGCCACCGCCTCCCAGGTGAAGGCCAGCCGCTCGTCGTCGTACCTGCCGAAGCCGGTCGCCTGCTCATGCTCGTTGAAGACGAAGGTCAGGGTCGCCGCGAGGCTGCCCATGCAGTCGTCGAAGGCTACCTCGGGGATCCGCTCGACATGCAGCCTGCAGGCCTCCTCGGGATTGTCGCGGGCCCAGCGATAGCTGTTCTGCACGCCCTCGAGGAAGCGGCGCACGAGGTCGGGATTCTCGGCGATCATGGCGTCGCTGGCGACGATCGAGGCGGCGTAGATGGCAAAGCCCACCTTCTCGAACGGCAGCACGACGATCTTCTCGCCGGCCGACTGGGCCGCCTTGTTCTGGTAGAACTGGTGGATCGAGTAGAACGGCGCGGCATCCAGCTTCTTCTGGATCAACAGCGGCGCCATCGACGCGCCGTCGGTGTTGACCCAGACGATCTTGGAGGGATCGGTGCCGGCCTTCTCGGCGACCTTGGGGAAGTAGAGCTTGTGGCTGTTGCCCGGGGTGATCCCGATGCGCTTGCCCTCGAGCCCCTTGAAGTCGGTGATGCCGCTGCTCTCCAGCACGAACAGCGAATGCGGCGAGTGGGTGTAGAGCGTGTGGATGGTCTTGACCGGCAGGCCGGTCTTGGCGCGCGCCGCCATCACCGCGCCGATATCGGCCACCCCGAACTCGAAGGCGCCGCCGGCGAGCTTGGTCACCGTGTCGCCGGAGCCGTAGCCGCGGGTCACGGTGATGTCGATGCCCTGCTCGGCGAAGATCCCCTTGCTCCAGCCGCCGTAGAACATCGCGTGCTCCCCCGAGGGGATCCAGTCGGTCTGGAGATGGACCTCGTCGAGAGCCAGGGCGGGCTTGCCGCCCACGAGCCCGGTGGCGAGGGCCAAAGCCGAGATGAAACGTATAACGCTGCGCGTGCGGTGCGTGCGCTGGCTGGCGGGCATGAGGATCCTTCCTCTTTGTTCTTCTTGCATGCCGCTCTCGAAGCACGAAGCGTGCCATGGCGGCGGAACGTTAGCCTCCGGTCCAGTTAACGCGCCGTTTTCGGGGATGGCAACCGGCAGGGCTCACGAAAAGGGCAGCCGGGCAGGCAGAATGCCGCCCACAGCATCACCTGCAGGGGCGCTGCGCGCGGCTTCCGTTTTCCTTTCTGTCCGTCGGCGGCGGTGAGCGTTCACCGGATCCCGAGCCGCGCGCAGCGCCTTGCACGGTGGCGCCGCCACGGCCGCAGGGCAGCTTGCGGAGCAGGTCGGGTACCGTTTTTAGGGCGTCTTCTCGATCTTCTCGCCCACACCCTCGTCCATCACCGTGCCGGCGCCCGCTCCGGCAGCGCCGCCGATGACCGCACCCACCGGGCCGCCCAGCACTGCGCCGGTGGCGGCACCGCCGAGCCCGCCCGATGCGGCCCGCTCCTCGGTGCTCTCGCCGCAAGCGGCGAGCAAAAGGGCCAAGGCCGGAAGGATCACCAGCACACGCATGGCGTGTCTCCTCGCGGGAAGTCCGCAAGAGCAACGCGCGGGACGCCGGGGCGGTTCCGGGCCACCCCTGAAACCAACGATGGCGCCATGAAGGCGCCATCGCAGCAGAGGAGAGGGGGAGGGGAGAAGAAAGACTAGTTCAGGCGGCGCGCTCCGGGTCCGCCGGCCGCAAGGGCCGGGCCGCCCACCTGCTCGAGCAGGCGCCGCTCCTCCGCGGTGGCCTCGAGCGCACCCTCCTCGGCGGGGCGCCGGCGCAGCTTCATGCGCTCCGGCTCGACCGGCAGCTCGCCCTCGAGCAGCATCTTTCTGAGTAGGGCGCGGGCGCGGTTCACACGGCTCTTCACCGTGCCGATCTCGCAGCCGCAAATCCGGGCGATCTCTTCGTAGGGCAGGGCCTGCACGCCAGCCAGCACCAGCACCTCACGATGGGCCGGGCTCAGTCGCCGGAAGGCACGCTTGAAGGCGTCGATCTCGATGGCGGTCTCCTGATAGGGCGGGGTCCACCACTTGTTCTCGATGTCGTCGTCCTCGACCTCGGCCGTGACGTGCTTGCGGGTCATGACGCTGTGGAAGCGGTTGCGGAGGATCGTGAAGAGCCACGCCTTGAGATTGGTGCCGGGCTGGAATTGCGCCTGGGCCTGAAGGGCGTTGACGATCGTGTCCTGGACGAGGTCGTCGGCCAGATCCGGATTGCCGCCGGTCAGGCTGCGCGCAAAGGCCCGCAGATGGGGCATCAGCGCGACGACGTCCTCCCGGAAGATGCTCATGAGGGTCCTGCCTTCCTCGTTCGTCGTCATTGTCTCGACAGTGGGTCAACGGCGGCTGCATGGCAAGGTTCCCCAAGGCTCTCGCAAAAAAAGTCGCGGCTGGGAACTGGGCTGGCTCTCGCCGGTTCATCGCGCGATGTGCTCCGGGTCGCGGAGCGCCGCTTGTTTTTGGACAAAACGCATGAGCCGATTGCGGAACCGCTGGCCGGGGCTGTGCCTGCTCGCGCTCGCCTGGGCGCTGCCCGGGGCTGTGGGCGGGCAAGAGGCGCATGTCGAGCGGGGCGAGGCGTCGTGGTACGGGCCCGGCTTCGAGGGGCAGCCCACCGCCAGCGGCGAGCGGTTCGACTCCGGCGAGCTGACCGCCGCCCATCCCACCCTGCCGCTGGGCTCCGAGGCGCATGTCACCAATCTCGAGAACGGGCGCTCGGTGGAGGTCGAGATCAACGATCGCGGGCCGGCGGTCGACGGGCGGGTGATCGATTTGTCGCGCGCCGCTGCCGAGAAGCTGGACATGGTCGAGGACGGCACCGCGCCGGTGAAGGTGGTGGTGCCTGCGGAGAACGGCCGGCGCGAGTAGCCGGCACCCATGGCCTGGCCCCACGCACGGGCCATGCGGCTCAGGCGGGCGGTGCCGCCGGGAAGTCGAGGGTGAGCCTCGTGCCGCCGGCGTCGCTGTCGAGCGTCACCCGGCCGCCGATCTGCCGGGCGAGCATGTGGATCAGGGTCAGGCCGAGCCCGCCGGCGGTCTCGCCGGCCGGCAGGCCGATCCCCTGATCGGCGACGCGCAGCCGGGCCCGGGTGCCGTCCAGCTTGAGGCTGACCTCGACCCGCCCGCCGCGGCCCTCGGGGTAGGCATGCCGCAGGGCGTTGCTCAGCGTCTCGGTGAGGAGCAGCGCCAAAGGCACTGCCTGGTCGGTGGTGACCATCACCGGCGCGCTTTGGACGACGACCGTGATCTCCTCGCCGGAGGGGCCTGCGAGATCCTCGAGCAGCGCGCAGATCTCGCCCACGAACGGCTCGGCCGCGACCCGGCCCAGCTCGGGCTGCTCGTAGAGGTGGCGGTGCACCAGGGCCAGCGCCTTGATGCGCGCCTGCGCCTCGTGCAGCGCCTCGCGGGCGGCCGGCGAGGGCAGCTTTTGGGCGCGCAGGTTCAAGAGGCTGGTGACGATCTGCAGGTTGTTCTTGATCCGGTGGTGGATCTCCTTGAGCAGCAGATCCTTTTGCGCCAGCGAGGCCTCCAGCGCCGCCTCGCGCTCGTGCACCCGGCGGGTCATGAAGGCCAGGGTCCAGGCGAGCTCCTCGATCTCGCGGGGGGCGCCGCGCGGCACGGCCACCATGCCGAGCTCGCCGCGGCTGAGGGCGCGGGCCGCCTGGGCGAGGCTCACGATGTGCCGGTTCACCAGATAATCGGTGGCGATCCAGATGGCGATCACCGCCAGCGCCAGCATCAAGGTCGGCACCAGCACGCCCAGCACCAGGTCCGGCTGCAGCCAGGACCAGCGCTCGACCGGCAGGCCGACCACCACGCTGAGCAGGCCGGTGCCGATTGGCGCCGCCGCATAGGCCCAGCGCCTGCCGTCGCCGCCTTCGACATGGCGGATCGGCGCGCTGCCTTCGAGCAGCCCGCGGATCACCTCGCTGCCGGGCGGCGAGGTGCGCTCCGCGGCCTCGGGCCGGAGCGGCATGCCGGCCCGGTCGACCACCAGCGCCACCGCCTTCTCCGGCAGGGGCAGGCTGCTGGGCACCGCGGTGAAGCGGGCGAGCAGCACGCTGGCAGCGACCGCACCGCTGAACGTGCCGCCCTCGAGCAGCGGCACCGCCAGCACCAGCGTGCCGCCGCCTGCCGCCGGCTCGCCCCGGCCGATCACCTGCCGGCGGGTGCGGCGCAGCTCCTCGAACCAGGGCTGGCCGGCGATCTTCCCGGGCAGCGGATCGCCGACCCGGCAGCGCACCCGGCCATCGCGGTCGAGCAGGGCGAAGCCGCCATGGATGGAATCGTTCTGCAGCTCGGTGGCCGGCAGGCCGCGGCAGGCGCTGTCCGGCGGGGCGAGCGCGTCGCGGCTGGCAGCGATGCCCTCAAGCAGGGTCCAGGTCTGCTGCAGGAACTCGCCCTGATAGGCCGAGATGAGCTGCGCCGTGCGTTCCAGCGTGTCGAGCTGGCGGGCCGTCTGGGCACGGTAGGCGAGCACCGTCTGCAAGGTGGCGTAGGCGGCCGGAACGAGCAGCACCAGGCCCAGCACCAGCGCCATGCGCGCCTTGAGACCGGCGCCGCCGCGCCCCGTCCGGCGCGGCTGTGCGGCGCCGCCGCCGCCCCTCACGCTCGGGTCAGGCGCTCGCCCGCGGAAACCGCGCCGCTCGCGAGGGCGCTGGTCGAGAGGGCCTGGGAGATCGAGACGTTGAGGGTGTCGGGGTCGAAGGGCTTGGTGATCAGGAAGGCGGGCTCCGGCCGCTCGCCGGTCAGCAGCCGCTCGGGGAAGGCGGTGATGAAGATGACCGGCACCTGGTAGTGCTGGAGGATCTCCTGCACCGCGTCGATGCCCGAGCTGTCGTCGGCCAGCTGGATGTCGGCCAGGATCAGGCCCGGCTGCTCGCTTCTCGCCAGCTCGACCGCCTCACGATGGGTGGCGGCGATGCCGACCACCTCGTGGCCGTTGCGCTGCACCGTGGTGGCGATGTCGAGCGCGATCACCGGCTCGTCCTCGATGACCAGGATGCGGGTGGCGCGCTGGGTGCGCAGGTCGGCCTTGGCCTGGGCCAGCAGCGCGCCGGCCTCCCTCTCGCCCAGCCGCATGGCCTCGGCGGCCTCGCCCAGGGTCATGCCTTCCAGCGTGGTGAGCAGCAGGATCTGGCGGTGCTGCAGCGAGAGATGGACGACCCTGGAGGCGAGGATCGAATCGTTCGCCAGCATTGCCGGCCCGTCGCCTGCAGCGGCGACGTGGACGGGCGCCAGGCAGTCGTGGAGGGCGCGATAGAGCTCGCGCCGCACGGTCTCGCCGGTCAGCCCGTCACGCTGCTCGAGCAGGCGCTGCAGGCCGGCGCGCACGACATTGTCGCCGCTTTCCTGACTGCCGGTGACGGCGCGCGCGTAGCGGCGCATGTAGGGCAGGTGGCGGGCGACCTCCTGGGCCAGATCCGACATGACGAGGCAACCTTCAGGTGCAATCCTCGGGGCCCGGGGTGTCAGCCCGGCGGGCTGAAGCTGCTTCTTTCCCCGCCCCGTTCTCCAACGAAGCCATGATCCGCGGCAGGCCGCAAGAGCCCGCTCACTCCCCCGAGGGCTCCTTCTTCGGCGGCCGCTCGTCGAAGGCCTCGATCAGGCGGCTGAGCTCGTCGGGGATCCGCTCGTCCAGCACCGGGTCGTACATCTTGTGGAGCTGCGAGTTCAGCCACCGCTCGAAGCCTGCCTCGAGCGCGGAGGGCCGCTTCTGGCGGCCTGCGGAAGCGGGCTTGGGGGAGGGGGGGCGGCGGTTGCTGGGGCTCATTGCATCGATCATGGCGTCACGGGCGGGCTCGGCGGAAATCTCCTCCCTCCGGCCGTCTCGCCCGCTCGCGGGACAAGGCGGGGCGGCAGGCGCGGGCTGACCGGCCAGGCCGTCCCGCAGCCAACCGCCGATCCACCCTTCCGCAACGGCCCATGGTTTCGCATCGCAAGGGCCGGCCGAGGAAACATCGGCCCGATGCTCGCATCGCGAGGGTCGCTCCGCAAGCATGATCGGTCCGGCCACGGCCCCGGCGGTCGGCCGGGGGCCGGCCAGGGGCGGGCGCTGGATGGGGGACTGGAGAAGGCGCATCCGCCTAGCGCTTCCAGACCGGGCGGCCCAGATCGACATCGTCCTCGTCGGTGAGCACGCCGGTCGCAGCGCCAGCCGCACCGCCCAGAACGGCGCCGCCCAGCGTGTTGCCGGTGAGGGCGCCGCCGGCGGCACCCACGCCGGCCCCGATGGCGCCGCCGCTCAGGCCGCGGTCGAGCTTGCTCTCGCCGCACCCGGCGAGCGCCAGGCCGACGGGCAGCATCGCCACGAGAGCCAGCTTGTGCATGCCGTGCATGACGCGTCTCCTGTTCCCTTTGCGCCATCTTCTCGCAACCGAACGGGCGAGAGGGGGGCAAGTTCCGGGAATTGCGAAAAAAGCCCCGCAAGGGGCGGGCAGAGCGGTCGGGAGCGTCGGTCGTCCGCGGGCAGGCTCAGGTCCTTCTCCGCAGGAAATGCATGAGAAGGCTCGCCACCAGCAGCACCAGAAAGACGAAGAAGAGGATCTGGGCGATGCCGGCGGAGGCCGAGGCGATGCCGCCGAAGCCGAACAGCCCCGCGATCAGGGCCACGACCAGAAATACCAGGGCCCAGTAGAGCATCGGGCTTTCCTTTCCCACGCAGTGCCCCGCCGGGGCGGGATGCCGGTCAAACGTTCACGGCGAGGCGCCGGTTCCCGCCGGCGCCGGTGCTGCCACGCAGCGGGCAGGGGAACCCGGCGGCGCTGTCGCGGGTTTCATGGACGCGGCGCTGCGGTGCCCGCAGCGCCCCGGGGTGGAGAGGGACATGGCGAGCCACGAGGAACGGGCCGGCAAGGCTGCTGGCAGGATCGAGGAAGGGGTCGCGGAGACCGCCGACCGCCTCAAGGCCAGCTACGAGCAGCTGCGCCGCGACGTCGACCAGTTGCGCCAGGAGCTGCTGGCGGCCGGGGGCGAGCGCGGCGCTGCCGCACGGACCGCCGTGGAGCGACGGCTGGAGGCCATGCGCCACGAGCTCGAGGGCCTTCCGGCCGAGCTTCGCGAGAAGGGCCAGGCGACCGCCGCCCGTGTCGAGGCGGTGGTCCGCGAGCGTCCGGTGACCTCGCTGCTCGCCGCCTTCGGCATCGGCATGCTGATCGCCCATCTGCTCGAGCGGCGCTGAAGCGGGATGGCCGGCTCGAGCCTCTTCGCCCTGGCCGCTGCCGGCGGCCTGCGCGAGCGCTTCAGGGCGGGGACGGTGCAGGCCGTGGGCCTGGGGGCGGCCGCGCTCTTCGCCTTCCTCGCCCTGCTGTGGCTCGCCTACGCCTTCTACCTGGCACTGCTGGACACCCTGGATCCGGCGCTGGCCGCTCTCCTCGTGGCGGTCGGCCTCCTTGCCGTGGCGGGCGTGGTGGCCGGCCTTGCCACCCTGGCCGCCCGCCGGGCGCGGCGGCGCGCCCGGCTCGCCATGATGGCCTCGCCGGCGGCCGCCATGGCGTTGCTGCCAGGCCTGGCGGCACCGCTGGCCGGCGGGCTCGGCCGGCACCTGGGGGGGCTCTTGGTGGCGGCCCTGGTGGCGGGCGCGGTGATCGAGACGGTGCGCAGCCGCCGCTGACGCGCGGTTCAGGAAACGCTGCTGCGGGCGCGCGGTCCGGCGATCAGCCAGATGATCAGGCCGAGCAGCGGCAGGATCAGGATCAGCACCACCCAGATCACCTTGCCCCCGGTCGAGGCGTTGCTGTTGACGACGTTGACGATCGCCCAAACGTCGGCGATCAGGACGAGCAGACCGAGCAGTCCGCCGATCTCGATACCCATGGCCTGGCCTTCTCGTCGGAAGACGGGACATGCCGGCGACCCCCGCCGCAGGGGCCGCCGGCATGGCCGCCTACATCTTCTGCTTGGTCTTCTCGGCGGTGTTCTCGATGCCGCGCCCCGCGGCCGAGATGTCCTCGCCCGCCCCCTCCATGGTGTTGCAGGCGGTCAGGGAGCCGCCGAGCAGCAGGGCGGTCATCAAGGCGAGGAAGGCCGGACGGATCTTTCGCGCACGCATCGCAATCTCCTTGCGCGGTGAGGGATGCACGGGGAACGGCGGGGCAGGGCGGGGGGTTCCCGCAGACCAGCTTTTCTTCCTGCCGGGTGCTCCCGGGTGCAGAGGCGGAACCGCGGCGCGAGGCGGCGCGTTGAAGCGGCATCAAAGCCCGTCGTGCCGCACGGCGGCGCTCCGTTTTGTCCACGCTCCCATGGAGAGATCATGGTCAGCCAGTCCAAGCCCGAAGCTTCCCACGAGCCGCTGCGCCCCGAGATCGGCCTCGACCGCGACGCCAGGAAGGCGCTGGCGGAGGGCCTGGCCCAGGTGCTGGCCGACAGCTACACCCTCTTGGGCAAGACCCACGGCTTTCACTGGAACGTCACCGGCCCGCAGTTCCCCGGCCTGCACCCGCTGTTCGAGGAGCAGTATCGCGACCTGCAGGACGCGGTCGACGAGATCGCCGAGCGGATCCGCGCCCTGGGCCATTTCGCGCCCGGCAGCCTCGGCCAGTTTCTCGCCCGCACCGCGGTGGACGACGAGAAGGGCGTGCCGGCCGCGCAGGACATGCTCAAGCAGCTCGCCAGGGACAACGAGCTTTTGGCCCGGCAGTGCCGCAAGGTGGTCGAGACCTGCGACAAAACCGACGACACGGTCACCGAGGACCTGATGAACGGCCGCATCGCCTTCCACGAGAAGGCGGCGTGGATGCTGCGCGCCTCGCTCGACGAGGAGTGAGCCCCGCGGGGCGGGCCAGGACCCGCCCCGTCATGCCCGCTTCTAGCGGGTGTTTTGGAAGCGCTCCCCGACATAGCGCATCAGCATGCCCAGGCATTCCTCGACCGGCAGCTCGTCGGTGGGCACCACGAGCTCGGCCGCCTCGGGCGGCTCGTAGGGGCTGGAGATGCCGGTGAACTCGGCGATCTCGCCCTGCCGGGCGCGCCGGTAGAGCCCTTTGGGGTCGCGGTCCTCGCAGGCCTCCAGCGAGGCCTTGACGTAGATCTCGTGGAAGGCCGCGCCGGCCGCCTCCTTGGCGCGCTCGCGGTCGGCGCGGTAGGGCGAGATGAAGCTCGAGATCACGAGGAAGCCGGCGTCGGCGAAGAGGGCGGCCACCTCGCCGATGCGGCGGATGTTCTCGGCCCGGGCCTCCGGGCCGAAGCCCAGGTCCTTGTTGAGCCCGCCGCGGACATTGTCGCCGTCGAGCACGTAGACCAGGTAGCCCTTGGCGAACAGCTCGCGCTCGAGCGCCAGCGCCAGGGTCGACTTGCCGGCCCCCGACAGGCCGGTGAACCACAGCACCCCGCCCTTGTGGCCGTTGCGGGCGGTCCTCGCCTCGCGGGTCACGGCGTGGCCGACCGCGGTGATGTTGGTCGAGCGCACCGTCACCAGATGGCGCTGGTCGGGATAGCCCTCCATCGAGACGATGCCGCCGCCCACCGGCATGTGGTTCTCGACCAGCACGAAGCGGCCGGTGGCGGGGTTCTCCTCGTGCTCGTCGAGCGCCAGCAGGCGGCGGGTGCGCAGCACCACCTCGCCGGCCCCGTTGCGCTCGATGCGGGTGGCGGCCTTGGCCGAGAGATCGTCGGTGTCGATCACCCGCTCGATCGCCTCGACCGTGACCTCGGTCTCCAGCGTGCCGAGCTTCAAGGTGTAGCGCGCGCCCTGCTCGAGCGCGTTGCGCCCCAGCCAGAACAGCCGCGCCTTGAAGACGTTGGTCTCCTGGGGGGCGTCCGCGACGTGGCTCATCACCTCGCCGCGCTCGACGAAGATCTGCTCGTCGAGGGTGACGCCGACGCTCTGGCCGGCCCGGACGGTCTCCGGGGTGCCGGCCTGCCAGGCCTCGATGGAGCGGATCCGCGCGGTCTTGTTGGAGGGCGAGAAGATCACCTCCTGGCCGACCTCAAGGCTGCCCGATTCGATCCGCCCGGCGATGATCCGCCGCTGGTCGAACTTGTAGACGTCCTGGACCGGCATCCGCAGCGGCCGCTCGAAGGGCCGCGGCAGCGTCTCGAAGCCGTCCAGCGCCTGCAGCGCGGTGGGGCCCTGGTACCAGGGCATGCGGCCGCTGTGGGCCGTCATGTTGTCGCCCTCGCGGGCCGAGATCGGGATGATGCAGGAAGGCTCGACGCCCAGCCCCTTGAGATAGGCGCGGTACTCCTCGGCCACCTGGCCGAAGCGGTCGGCCGAGTAGCCCACCAGGTCCATCTTGTTGACCAGCACCGCCACCTGCCGCACGCCCAGGAGCGAGAGCAGGTAGCCGTGGCGCCGCGACTGCTCTTGGACCCCCTCGTGGGCGTCGATGAGCAGCAGCGCCGCCTCGGCCGAGGCGGCTCCGGTCACCATGTTCTTCAGGAACTCCTTGTGGCCCGGCGCGTCGATGATGACGTAGGGCCGCCGCTCGGTCCTGAAGCGGATCTGGGTGGTGTCGATGGTGATCCCCTGGTCGCGCTCCGCCTGGATCGCATCCATGAGGAAGGCCCACTCGAACGGCATGCCGCGCCGCTCGGACTGCGCCTTGATGGCCTCGAAGCGGCCTTCCGGGAGGGCTCCGGTCTCGTGGATCAGACGGCCCACCAGGGTCGACTTGCCGTGGTCGACATGGCCCACGATCACGATCTTGAGCTGGCGTGCGTCCTGCTTGTCCTGCCTCATCGCCCCGGCCCTCACATGTAGCCGGCGGCGCGCAGCCGCTCGAAGCTGTCCTCGGCCTCGTGGTCCATCGCCCGCCCGGCCCGCTCCGGGGTGCGCGTGGTCTCGAGCTCGGCGATCACCGCATCGATGTCGGCGGCCTCGCTCTCGATCGGCGAGGTGATGTCCTTGTCGCCCAGCGAGCGGTAGCGCTTGCCGTTCTTCGAGAAATAGAGGTCGATGAGCGGGATGTTCTCGCGCTTGGTGTATTTCCAGATGTCGAGCTCGGTCCAGTGGAGGATCGGGTGCACGCGGACATGCGTGCCCTCGGGAAAGCTCGTCATGTACTGGTTCCAGAACTCCGGCGGCTGGTCCTTGAGGTTCCACTGGCCGGTCTCGTCGCGCGGGCTGAAATAGCGCTCCTTGGCGCGGATCGCCTCCTCGTCGCGGCGGATGCCCAGGATCAGGCCCTCGAACCCGTGTTTCTCGATGGCCGCCCGAAGGCCCAGCGTCTTCCTCGCGGCCGAGCGGCCGGCGGGCGGCAGGGTGGGGTCGGTGGCCTCGATCGGCGGGCACAGCTCGCGGATGAAGTTGAGGTTCCACTCCTTGGCGTAGCGGTCGCGGAACGCGTACATCTCCGGGAACTTGCGCTCGGTGTCGACATGCATCACCGGGAACGGCACGTGCCCGAAGAACGCCTTGCGGCACAGCCACAGCACGACGTTGCTGTCCTTGCCGAGCGACCAGAGGATCGCGAGCTTGTCGAGCTTGGCGAACGCCTCGCGCAGGATGAAGATGCTTTCCGCCTCGAGTTCGTCCAGATGATCCATCGCCCGTCCGTTCCGCGAGAATGGCGCCCTTGAAAGGCCGGGGCGCCGCGCGACCGGAAGGGGCGCGAGCACCTGTCCCGCCCCCTCGATCCGGGGGCTTATCGCGGACGCGGCCGAGCCTTGTCAACGCGACCGCGTGGCGGAACTCCATCGCGGCGCGATGGCGTGGCCGTGCAGCCGCCCCTGCAGGCCCGTTCAGCCCTTCCCGGCCGCCCTGGAGCGCCGCGCCTGGCTGCGCAGCCAGCTCGCCTGGCTCCAGCTGCGGACCGGGCCGCTGTCGAGATGGAGGAAGTCCGCTGCCGGATAGTAGCCGACCCCGCCGGCCTCGAGCGCCAAAGCGGCTTCGTGCAACCTGTCGAGCGGGCAGCCGGGGAAGCGCAGGTCGATGGCCTTGCCCTCCATGTGCAGGCTGTTGCGCGCGACGCCCTTGTAGCGGCGGCGCAGCATCGCGTTGGTGGCCGGCGAGCGGTAGCCCGAGACCACCTCGACCGGCCCGGCCGGGGCCAGCCGGCGCTGCAGCAGGCTCAGCATGTCGAGCAGCCGCGGGTCGTAGCCGATCACCTCGTCGGTGCGCCAGTCGCGCAGCACCCGGCTGATCTCCCGCAGCCCCTCCTCGAGATAGCGGCCCTGGGCGAAATAGACGGTGCGGACGGTCTCGCCGGTCTGCACATGGTGCAGCGCCACCCGCCGCTCGGGCAGGGCGGCCCAGGCCCGCCGGCCCGCTCCCAGAAGACCGCCGGCCAGCGACAGGCCGACGCCGAGGAGAAGACGCCGGCGCGGGCTGGCGGGCTGGACGGGCATGCCGGTCTCCTCGTTCTTGCTGCCGCAGGCGGGCGTCCGGCCCGGGAGGGCCGGGAACGCGTGATGGCGACGTGATGCCGGTCGAGCAGTAGAGGAATTTCGGCGGCCGGACAACAGAACGGCCGTTCCGCCGCGTCGCTACTATCTGTTCACGCGAACAATACAGTTCGATACTTTAGTATCGCGCTATGACGGGGAGACCGTCTGGCCGCCGCCCGGGCCTTCAGTTCCGGCTGGTCGTGGCAAGCGCGGCGCCGATGCCCACGAAGGCGACGCCGGCGGCCCGGTTGAACAGGCGCCCCTTGCGCACGATCCATGGCGCCACACGCTGCGCCATGCCCGCCAGCACCAGCTCGAAAAGCAGCTCGACCGCGGCGAAGGTGCCGCCGAGCACCGCGAGCTGGGCAAGCAAGGACGCGCCGGGTGTCATGAACTGCGGCAGGAAGGCGGCGAAGAAGAGGAGCGCCTTGGGGTTGGAGAGGGCGACCAGCAGCCCTTGGCGGAACAGCCGGCCGGCCCGCCGCTCGCCGGGGTCCGTGACTTGCGCAGCGAGACCCGCCGCCGGCGGCGGTGCCTGCCAGGTGCGGATGCCCAGATAGACGAGATAGGCGGCACCCGCCCACTTGGCGAGGGTGAAGGCCTGCTCGGAGGCCGCCAGCAGGGCGCCGAGGCCGGCCAGCGAGGCGGCGATCAGGAGGGTGAACCCGCAGACCCCGCCCAGGACGGTGAACACCGTGCGGCCCAGCCCGAAGCGCATGCCGTGGGTGAGCGCCAGCAGGCCGTTGGGGCCCGGCGTGAGCGACAGGCCCAGCGCCGCCGCACAATAGACCAGCCACGTCTCAAGGCTCATCGCGGACCTCGCATGCCGGCAGCCTGCCCCGCCCGGGCTTCAGGCGCGATGCATGGCGGCCAGCTTGAGCCGGTCGAGCCGGCCGTGGAAGACCGTTTCGAGTGGCGGCGGCCTGATCCGCCCGAGCCGGCCGCGGTTCCGGCAGGCCGGTTACAAGCATGGAGAAGACAGATTATGACCAAAGCCGGCCCGCTGACCGGATGGCACCCTCAGCGAATGCCCGGGACGGGACCGCTCGCGGGGGCGCTCCCCGGCCCGCAAAGGCGGCAAGGCGGGCGAGCGAGGCGGCATTCCCGGAAGGGCCGCCGGGACGGAGCGCCTCACGCGTGCAGGATGACCGGCACCGGGCTCGGGTCGAGGCCCTCGGGAAAGGCCGTGACGCGGTTGCCGAGGCGCTGGAAGGTCAGGTCGACCGTCACGGCGCCGACGGTCAGATGCAGGATGGTCAGCCGGTCGATCCCGATCGGCAAGCGCGGCCGGTCGATGTGGATCTCGCCGCGCACGCCGTCGACGGTGACGCCGAGACAGGCCTGGAGCATCATGAAGGCAGCGCCTGCCGCCCAGGCCTGCGGCAGGCAGGCCACCGGATAGCCGGTCGGCGCCTCGCCCGCCTTCCGGTCGAAGCCGCAGAAGAGTTCGGGCAGGCGCATGTCGAAATGGACCGCCGTCTCGAACATCCCGCTCATGAGGCGGACCACGTCGTCGCGCGCGCCGTAGCGGGCGAGCCCGGCCGCGCACAAAGCGGTGTCGTGCGGCCAGACGGAGCCGTTGTGGTAGGACATGGGGTTGAAGCGGGCCTGCCCGCTGGCGAGGGTGCGGATGCCCCAGCCGGAGCTGAACGGCAGCCCCCGCAGATGGGCCGCCACCCGCTCCGCCCGCCGCGCCGACGGAAGCCCGGTGAACAGGAGATGCCCGGCGTTCGACCCGCGCACGCGGCACGGCTCGCCCTCGCCATCGAGGGCCAGCGCGTAGTAGCCGTCGCCCTCGAGCCAGAAACGGCTCTCGACGGCGTCGCGCAGCGCCCGCGCCCGGGCGCGCCAGGTCGCTGCCCGGCCGGGCTCGCCGCGGTGCCCGGCGAGATCGGCCATGGCGTGCAGCGCCGCGTAGACGTAGCCTTGCACCTCGACAAGGGCGATCGGGCCGCGCGCTTCGCTTCCGTCGGCGTGGAAGACGGAATCATGGCTGTCCTTCCAGCCCTGGTTGGCGAGACCGGTATCCGCCGCCCGGGCATAGTCGAGGAAGCCGTCCCGGTTGGAATCGCCCTCGCCCTCGATCCAGGCCATCGCTGCGAGCAGGGAGGGCCAGAGCGTGTCGATGAAGGCGAGGTCGCCCGTGCGCCCCGCATAGGCGCCGGCGAGCATGACGAACAAAGGGGTGGTGTCGACGCCGCCATAATACCTGGCGAACGGGAGCTCGCGCAGTGTCGCCATCTCGCCCTTGCGCCGCTCGTGCAGGATCTTGCCCGGCGCTGCATCCTGGAACGGGGAGACTTCCTCGGCCTGGTGCTCGGCGAGGAAGGCCAGCACGCCGCGCGCGAGCGGGGGATCGAGCCACAGGGTCTGCAGCGCGGCGATGATGGCGTCCCTGCCGAACGGCGTCGAGAACCAGGGAATGCCGGCATAGGGGTAGGGGCCGGTCGGCAGCTCGGTGGTGAGAAGCGCCAGATCGGCGCGGGATTTGTGGAGCCATTCGTTGAAGAGCCGCCCGGAGCTGCGCACCGCGGCACCGCCGCGCCGGCGTGCCCGGATCGCCACGCGCGCCCGGGCCGCGGCGGCGCGGAAGCGGGCGCGTGACGGCAGCGCCGGTGCGTTCGGACCGACCTCGAGATAGATCTCCCGGCGCTCGCGGGGGCCGAGGCGGACGAGGATCTCGGCGCGGGTCGCGGTCAGCGCGTCGGGAGGCTGCGAGAACGCCAGCGAGCAGGTGCGGACGATCCCGTCGAGGCCGGCATAACCCAAAGTGAGCGAGGCGGCGGTCAGCTCCGTCGGCAGAGGGCGGCCGCGGGCCTCGCGATGCCTGCCGCGGACCTCGAACATGTCGCGAAAGTCGGCGGCGAAGCTCAGGCCCAGCGGCGCCACGGCCTCCAGTTCCGCGTAGTTGGTGATGGTCAGGCGCTCGTAAAGGCGCGTCTCCCACAAAAAGCGCGTGCGCTCGATGTGGAGGACGCCCTCCGGCACCGGGGCCCCGCCGAGCGGCGGCAGGGGGCGGTTGGTGAGGTTGCAGGTGAAGAAGACATTGTCCTGGCTGATCCGCGCGCCCAGCAGCGAGGGCAGATGCCCGCCCAGGGTGAGGGCGAAGCGGGAGAGGACGCGCGTGTCGTCGCGAAAGAGGCCGTCGCCTTCGCCGCCTATGTCACCGAAAGCATCGGCGACGAGGAAGGTGTCGCCGTGCTTCAGCGCGAACAGGCGCAGCGGCAGGCGGGGCTCGCCCGCATCAACGGCCGCCGATGGGCTGGCCGGGGTCGAGCGGGGCTCCTGGGCCACCTGCATCGCTCCCTATCCGGTCGCCGCGACCGGCAGGTCCGGATCGGACCCGTGGGCGAGGCTCCAGTAGAGGCCCAGATAATTGCGCGCCATGACCCTGGCCGAGAAGCGCTGCTCGAAGGCGTGGCGGATCGTCGGCCGGTCCAGGCGGAAGGCAGCCTCGACCGCCCTCACGGCTTCGTCTTCCGAGCTCACGATGAAGCCAGTCACGCCATCCTCGACGATCTCCGGCACGGCGCCGCAACGCCACGCGATGACCGGGGTGCCGCACGCCATGGCCTCGATCATGACGAGGCCGAACGGCTCCGGCCAGTCGATCGGAAAAAGCAGGGCCGCGGCATTGCCGAGAAAGGCGGGCTTCTCGCTGTCGCCGATCTCGCCGACGAACTCGACCCCCGGGCCGTCGAGCAGGGGCTCGATCACCTCGGCGAAGTAGGCCCGGTCGACGGCGTCGACCTTGGCGGCGATCCTGAGCGTGAGGCCCGCGCGCCTGGCGATCGCGATGGCACGGTCGGGCCGCTTTTCCGGCGAGATGCGGCCGAGAAACGCCAGATAGTCGCCTTTGGGACCGGCCGGGCTGCCGAGCAGCAGATCGGACAGGCCGTGCTGGATGGTCCGGACCCAGCTCGCCGCCGGCAGCGGGCGCCTCTGGTCGTCCGAGATCGAGACCAGCGGGTATTGCGGCCAGCGCGCATAGGCTTCCGGCAGGTCCTTCAGATCGAGCCGGCCGTGCAGGGTGGTGACGGTCTTGTGCGCCAGCTCCTCGAAGAAGGGGAAGTGGATCAGGTCGACATGGAAGTGGATGACGTCGAACTCGCTCTCCCTGAGACGGACCTCCTGCAGCATGCACAGATGGGCGGCGAGGTCCGACTTGAGGGCGTGCGGATCGAGCCGGATGGCCTGGGAGCGCACCGGAACGAGCGTCGCACCCGTCCGCGCCTCCGCGCTGGCAAACAGCGTCACGTCATGGCCGAGCTCGACCAGCGCATCGGTGAGATGGGCCACGATCCGCTCGGTGCCGCCGTAGAAGCGGGGCGGCACGGCTTCATAGAGGGGGGCTACCTGGGTGATCTTCATCCGGCTGGCTCCATGCGTTTTGAGCGGCCGCCCTCTCTCGGCCATGCAGGCGAGCAGGCCAGGCCGGCCCCCTTCCCGGAGGGCCCGCCACCTGGTCCGCCCCCGAGGGAGCCGGCCCGATCGCGTTCAGGGCGGCTTCGCGCCGGGCTGGTCCGCCTCGCACGGAGGCAGAGACTTGTGCTGATGGAGCGGGACATCCGCCTTGGCGGCGCGCCGCGCCGCGCGCTCTCTTGGCTTTGCGGGAGTTGCAGCCCTGCCTTGGGACCACGACTGCGGGTGTCGGGACCATGGGCGTTCTTTGGGGACGAATGCGCCCGGCGACCCGCCATGCCGATCTGCATCGGCCACGGTGCAGGAGCATCGCCACCGATGCTCCTGCCCGGCCCTTGAGCCGCCGCTCTACTTCCAGACCGGCTTGCCGAGATCGATCTGGTCCTTGTCGGTGAGGCCGCCTGCAGCGGCGCCGGCGGCGCCGCCCAGCACCGCGCCGGCGACCGGATGGTCGAGCAGCAGGCCGGCGACACCACCCGCCGCAGCGCCCATGGCGCCGCCGGAGAGCGCACGATCCTGGGTGCTCGTGCCACAGGCGCCCAGGACGAGAAGCGCCATGGTGGCTGCCACGGTCATGCCATTCATCGTTCGTCTCCTGTGCGGCCGGGAGGTGTCCCGGAAAGAAAAGCGCCGAAAGACCCTCCCTCAGGCCTTGCGGACCGCGTCCTTCATCCCGCCCACCGCTTTTTGCGCCTTGCCTTCCGCCTGCTCGGCCTTGCCCTCGGTCTGCAGCCCGGCCTTGCCCGCCACCTTGCCCGCGGCTTCCTTGACGGCGCCCTTGGCCGCTTTGGCGGAACCCTCGATCCGGTTCTTGTCCATGTGCTAGTACCCCTTGCTGCTGTCGGCGCTCTTCTCGATGGCCTTGCCCGCGGCCGCCATGTCCGCTCCGGCACCTGCGGTCGTGTTGCAGGCGCCGAGCAGTGCTGCCGATCCGATCAGGGCGACCAGCGCCAAACCTCGATAGGTGACTGCCGATTGCTTGCGCATCGCGCGCTCCTTGCTGCGTAAAATGCGCCAGGGCAGCACCTGGTGATATTCTCCAGGTAAATATAGACGAAATAATAGAGGGTGACGCTAACATGGATCAGTGCCATGTGGGCGTTATTTCATCGCTCTGCTTGCGCGCGCGAGGTCGTTTTTCTTTGGAGGGGCGATCGCCGGGCCGCTCAGCTTGCGGGCCCCTCGCCCTGGTCGAGATAGCCGGTGTGATAGCCGGCGAGGCTGTGCAGGCCGGCGGGGTCGTGAAACTCGACCTGCTCCTCCCGCAAGGTCACGAGGCCGCGCTCGCGCAGCTGCCGCAGGACGCGGTTCACATGAATGGCCGTCAGCCCCAGCGCATCGGCCAGAAGATACTGGTTCAGCGGGCAGGCATAGCCGCCCGGGGAGCCGAGCCCGACGAGCTGCAGGCGCAGCCCGAGCTCGAGCAGGAGATGGGCCATGCGCACCAGGGCGCTGCGCCGGCCGATGCTGACCAGATGCTCGACCACCATCGCCTCGTCCCGCGAGGCCGCCCACAGGATCGCCGCCGCCAAGCGGGGCCGTCGCTGGAAGGTGTCGATCATCTGCCCTGCCGAGACCTCGGCGACGAGAATGTCGCTCACGGCCGCGAAGGCGTGATCCGAGGTCCGCAGGAGCACGCTGCGCAGCCCCATGAAGTCGCCGGGAATCGAGAAATCGATCACCTGGCGGCCGCCGTCGGGCAGCAGCTTGTACGCGCACGCCCAGCCCTCCAGCAGAATGAACGCCTGGTGACCCGTCTGGCGCTCGTGGACGAGCTCGGTGTGCGCAGGGATCGCCCGCCGCCGCGCCTCGAGCCCGGCAAGGCTCTCCAGCTCGTCGGGCTTGAGCGGAAGGAACCGGCTCAGCTTTTGCGCCAGGGCACTCGCACCGGCTGCCATGGACTCCCGTCCCCGGCCATGACCGTGCGCATGGCCGCGCTCCTGCCGCTCCCCGCCCCGGCGGCAGGACCCGAAACACGGACACTGCCACTCTAGAACAGTCCGATGCTACTCTCCACCGGATAGTCTCAGGCCTCTTTGCCGGCGGGGGACGGCACGGCTCACGGGAAAGCTGCCATCCTGATCGAGGCGATGCTCGAGGATGGCAACTCGCCGCATCACGTCGGGGCCGGCGCCGAGGGGACGGGCCGTTGCAGCATCGGCCGGAAAGCCGCATGCCCGCGCGCCGGGCCGGGTTTCCATTCCCAGGCGACCCGGCGACGGGTCGCCGCGCTCAGGGTTCGGGCGATGCCGGCGGGGCGTGCTCGGGGCTCAAGCAGAGATCGTGGTCGGCCAGCACCTCGAGCACCCGGCATTCCTCGACCCTGCCGCCGCGGCATTCCTCGACCATCCGCGCCAGCTCCTGCTCGAGCGCCTGGAGCCGGGCGATCTTGCGGCGCACGTCGCCGAGATTGGCCTTTGCGATCCGGTCGGCATGGGCGCAGTCGCGGCCCGGATCGGCGGCAAGGTCCAAAAGCTCGCGGATCGCCTCCAGCCCGAAGCCCAGCTCGCGGGCATGGCGCACGAAGCCCAGCCGCCGGCGCTCGGCCTCGCCGTAGCGGCGCTGGCCGCCCGCGGTGCGCAGCGGCTCGGGCAGCAGGCCGATCTGCTCGTAGTAGCGGATGGTCTGGACCTTGGTGCCGGTGCGCCGGGCCAGCTCGCCGATGGCCATGCCGGTTTCCATGGCAATTCCCTCTTGAAGCTACAGCCACTGGAGATCGTAGGCTCGGGGTGGTCTTCAAGGAGAGTTCGCATGGATCGTGCGGTCGAGGCCGCCGGGACGCCGCTCCGCCTCGAGGTGGACGGCATGGACTGCGCCGGCTGCGCGCGCAAGATCGAGGCGGCGCTGGGGCGCATGGAAGGGGTCGGCGAGGTCCGGGCCAGCGTGCCCACGGGCGCGGTGAGCGTCGCTGGCGTGCTGGACGCCGAAAGGCGGGACGAGATCGTCCGCACCCTCGGGAAGCTGGGCTACCCGGTCCGCGAGCCTGCGGCCGGCAGCCCTTCCCCCTCCGGCCGCAGCCGGGAGCACGCCGCGCCCGCGAAAGCCGCCTGGTGGCGCACGCCTGCCGCCCGCCCGCTGGTCCCGGGTGCCCTCCTGCTGGCCGCCGGCCTCGCCGCGAGCCTGCTTTTTCCGGCGCTGGGAGGCTGGGCCTGGCTGCCCGCCGCGATGGTCGGGCTGGTGCCGGTGGCGCGCCGGGCGCTGGCCGCGGCCCGGGCCGGGGTGCCCTTCACCATCGAGATGCTCATGACCATCGCCGCTTTGGGCGCGGTGGCCATCGGGGCGGTGAGCGAGGCCGCCATCGTGGTCTTCCTGTTCGCCGCCGGGGAGCTTTTGGAAGGTGTTGCGGCCGATCGTGCGCGGCGCGGCATCCAGGCACTGGCCGAGCTGGCGCCGCGCACCGCGCGGCTGGTGGAGGAAGGCGGCGTGCGCGAGGTGCCGGCGGAAACGCTGCTGCCGGGCCAGCGCGTGCTGGTGCGCCCGGGCGACCGCGTGCCCGCCGACGGGACCGTCCGGGAGGGCAGCTCCAGCATCGACGAGGCGCCGGTGACCGGCGAGTCGGTGCCGCGGGGCAAGGGGGCCGGCGCCAGGGTGTTCGCCGGCACCGTCAATCTCGACGGTGTGCTCGAGGTGGAGGTGGAGCGCAGCGGCGGGGACAACACCATCGCCCGGATCGTCCGGCTGGTGGAGGAGGCGCAGGAGGCCCGCGCCCCCACCGAGCGGTTCATCGACCGCTTCTCGCGCTGGTACATGCCGGCGGTGGTGGCGGTGGCGCTGATGACCGCCGTGCTCCCGCCGCTGCTCGCCGGTGCCGCCTGGGGCGAGTGGCTCTACCGGGCGCTGGCGCTGCTGCTCATCGCCTGCCCCTGCGCGCTGGTGATCTCGACCCCGGCGGCGATCGCGGCGGGGCTCGCCGCCGGCGCGCGCCGCGGTCTTTTGATGAAGGGCGGGGTGGTGCTGGAGAGCCTTGCCGGCATCCGCACCATGGCCCTCGACAAGACCGGCACGCTGACCCGCGGCCGGCCACAGCTCACCGACATCGTGGCGGCCGGAGGTGTGGAGGAGGAGCGCGCGCTGGCGCTTGCCGCTGCCCTCGAGCAGGGCTCGGGCCATCCCGTGGGCGTCGCCATCCTGGAGGCGGCGGCAGCACGCGGCCTCCCCTTCGCCCCCTTGAGGGAAAGCCGGGCGCTGCCCGGCCGGGGCATCGAGGGAACGGTGGGCGGGCGCGTCCTGCGCCTCGTCCGGCCGGGGGACACAAGCCTCGTTCTCGATCCGGGCCTTGCCGGAGCGGCCGCGGCCCTGGAGGCGGACGGCAAGACCGTCTCGGTGCTGGCCGGGACGGAGGGGGTGCTGGCCCTGCTCGCGGTGCGCGACGAGCCGCGCGAGGAGGCGCATGACGGCCTGCGGGCCCTGGAGCGGCTCGGCGTGCGGCCGGTCATGCTCACCGGCGACAGCCCGGCCGTGGCCGAAAGCGTCGCCGGCCGGCTGGGCATCGAGGCGCGTGCCGGGCTGATGCCCGAGGACAAGGCGCGGATCGTGGGCGAGCTCGCCGCCCATGGCCCGGTCGCCAAGGTCGGCGACGGGATCAACGACGCGCCGGCGCTGGCCGCCGCCAGCGTCGGCATCGCCATGGGCAGCGGCACCGACGTGGCGCTGGAGACCGCCGACGCTGCCCTGCTGCGCAACGACCTGCGCGGGCTGGCCGAGCTGGTGGCGCTGGCCCGTGCGACTCTCGCCAATGTCCGTCAGAACGTGGCGGCGGCGCTGGGCCTCAAGGCGGTCTTCCTGGTCACCAGCATCGCCGGCGTCACCGGGCTGTGGCCGGCGATCATGGCCGACACCGGGGCCACCGTGCTGGTGACCATGAACGCCCTGCGGCTGCTGCGGCTGGGCCGCGGCCCGGCCGCGTGACGGATACGGCGGCGCGCCCTGCGCTCAGGCTTGCGCCGCCGGTCCGGCCTCGCCGCGGGCGGGCTGCTCCACCTTGAGCACGGTGAGCTGGCGGGTCTCGCCGTCGCGCGTGGTCCAGTCGAACTGCTGGCCCTCGCTGAGCCCGATGAGCGCCACGCCGATCGGGGTGAGCAGCGAGATGCGGCCCTGGCTGATGTCGGCGCTGGCGGGAAACACCAGGGTGACGGTGCGGGTCTGGCCGGTGTGCTCGTCGCGGAAGCTCACCGAGGAGCCGATATTGACGACGTTCGGCGGCACCTGGGCGGACGGCCGGACATCGGCCCGCTCGATCTCCTCCAGCAGGCGGTCGGCCAGATCCGGCGCCTGCCGGGCAGCACCGGCGGCCAGGCCCTGAAGGCTGTCGTGATAGGCCTCGTCGATGATCAGGGCCGGCTTGTCCGCCCGCTTGCCGGCCTTGCCGGGCTTTCTCGAGATTTCCGTCCCGCTCATTCGCGCTCTGTCCAATGTTTCTCGAACGATATCTGTCCGGCCACGCAACGGCTCGGCCGCCGCCCGGGATCCCCGAGCATCCAGCCTCGCGAACAGATCCGCTCTCCAAAAAAAACGGAGGCCGCTCGGGGCCCCCGGGGCCGTGGCCCGGCGCTCGCCGGGCATGAACGTCGACGATGCGACGCACGACCAGCCATGCTGCAGCAAGTAGCGCTTGTCGACGCAGCCGTCAATTTTCTTTTTCTGCCGACGGCCGGAACCGCGATAACTGTTTCTTTCTCGCCGGCACTGCCGGGTCCGACAGAATTCGCAACGCGTCGGGCGACGTTTTTTTTCCCTCCTCGCGCACGAGCCCTTGCCTGCTTGCCGCCCGGGCCCTTTCCCGAGGACGCTTTTTTTTCTGCAGCGCAGCCCGCTCAGGCCGGGACGCGCACGATCCGTTGGCCCATGATGGCGGCAATGGGGGGGAACGCGGCCTGTGCCGCGGGCGGCACGCCCCCCTCGCCGGCCGCGAAGGGCAGCGCCCCGGGTCCGCCCGGCGTGCCCACGATGATCCGCCCGACCATCCCGGCGGCCTCGTGCGGCGCGCAGCAATAGTCGTAGACGCCGGGCACCTCGAGGGTGATCTCGAACTGCTCGCCGGGCTCGACCAGATAGCCCGAGTCCCACGGCCGGGCCCGCTCGGGAATGCGCAGCGGGCGGCCGTCATTCTCGGGGTGGTAGGCCGTCGTGGTGTGGACATTGGCCTGGTTCACCCAGCGTACCGTCTGCCCCGGCTCGATCAGCAGGCCGATCGGGTCGAACCAGACCTTCGTGCCCAGCGTGTCGCTCCTGAGAAGGATCTCGACGATCCCGCCGGCCCGGGCCGGGCGGAGGATGGCGGGGGCGGCGAGGCCGGCGAGCGTCAGCCCGCCGGCCTGCAGCAGCGCGCGCCGGCTACTCGAGCTCGGCATCGCTCTTGGTCACATGCCAGAGAACCACGTGGTAGTGCGGCTTCTCCACGCCGGGATGGCCGGCATTGTAGTAGAGGTCGGTGCTGGTGACCCGCTCACCGCCGACCGCCAGGTCGGAAAAGCCCTTGTGCGCCTCGATGTCCTCGAGCGGGATCATGTAGATGGTGCTGACCAGCCGCTCGCTCCGGTCGTAGGCGAGGAACGGGCCCGCCGGCAGGGTCGCGGGCTGCACGTAGAGCGCGCCCATCCCCGGCAGGAACTCGGGCAGGGCCACCAGCTCGCTCACCTTCTGGTAGTCGCCGCCGGGGGGCGCCTTGTCGGCCTGGGCGGCACAGGCGGTGCCGACCATGGCAAAGACGCCAGCGGCGATCACCGGCAGCAGGGGTTTGCGCATCGCTCTTTCCTCTCGGGCTTGCCCGCCGGCACGCTCCGGCGGCTCATCGGGTTGGTTGACGGATCGTCCGCCGGGCCGCCGCTGCGTCGAGGGCGGGGCGGAGGCGGGCCAGAACGGTGGCGACGACGCGGTCGCAATGCGCGCCGCCGAACTCGAAGCTGCCCCGCGCCAGCAGGTCGAGGCGCGCCCCCAGCGCCTCCTGGAGGCGGCGGCGGGCGCGATGGAAGCGGGTCTTGACCGTCTCCGGGCGCAGCGACAGCGTCGCGGCCGTCTCGGCCACGCTCATCTCCTCGATCGCGCGCAGGACGAAGACGGTGCGGAACTCGTCGGGAAGCGCGTCGATCGCCGCTTCCAGCACACGGCGCAGCTCGGCGCTGCCGGCCAGGCGCTCGGGGTCGGGCTGCTGCATGCTCATGGTCTCGATGCGCCGCATCAAGGCGGTCTCGCCGCCGTCGCGATGCTCGTCGAGCGAGACCACCCGGCCCCGCCGCCGCAGCCGGCCCAGCGCCTCGTTCAGGGCGATGCGGCCGAGCCAGGGAGCAAGGCCGCCGGCACCTGTGAACTCGCCCAGATGCGCATAGGCCCGCAGCCAGGTCTCCTGCACCACGTCCTCGGCCTCCGCGGCGTTCCCCAGGACGCTGCGCGCGAGGCGGAACAGGCGCCGGTTGTGGCGGCGCATCACCAGCTCGAAGGCGGCGGCGTCGCCGGCACGGATCCGCCCGGCCAGCTCGAGGTCGGCCGCCGCCGCGTCGCTGGCGCGGTCGGGGAGGTCCTGCTCGGGGAGTGGCTGTGTCATGGTCATGCAATCTCGATGCGCCGGGCGGGGAAAGGTTCCCGAAAAGGGTGCGGGGGCGATGCCGATCAAGGCGCTGCGCGCGGCCAGGATCTTGGTTTTTGTCAGCTCGCCGCGGTGCCTCTCCCGGGCGCCGCCGCAAAACCCCCAAAAAGCAGAAAAAAGCCGCGCGCAGCGCCTTGGCCCGGCTCTGTCCTCACGGGCCCGGCTCGTCCTCCTCCCCGAGCCCCAGCCACGCCGGATCCAGCTCGTGCATGAAGCAGGGCGGCGAGGCGAAGCCCCGCGGCTCCTCCTCGTCCGCCGCCGCCGCCGGCGGGCCGGCGGGGCGGCGCATCACCCCGGCCTCGGTGACGATGGCGTCCATGGGAATGTCGTGAGGCTGCGGATGGATGGTGGGAAGGCGGGCCAGCTCGTGACCGACGCCGATGGTGAAGGGCCGCGGCGCCATCGCTGCCAGGGTGCGGTCGTAATAGCCGCCGCCGTGGCCCAGCCGGTAGCCGCGCGCATCGAAGCCCACCAGCGGCACCAGCAGGACGGAAGGCTGCACGGGCCGTCGCTCGGCCGGCACCGGGATGTCCCAGATTCCGCGGGCCAGGGCCGCCCCGGGATGCCACGCCCAGAACTCGAGCGGCCGCTTCTTCTCGACCACCACCGGCAAGGCCGCCCGCGCCCCCTGCCCGATGAGGCCGCGGACCAGGCCGTGGACGCCGATCTCGCCGCGAAAGGGCCAGTAAAAGCCGAGCAGGGCCCCGGCCAGTCCGGGAAACTGGGTGCCGATCAGCTCCTCGATCCGCCTTTGGCAGCGCTGCCGCTCGGTGGCCGAGAGCCCCTGCCGCTTGGCGATCAGCTCGCGGCGACGCTCCCGCCGCCACTGGACCACGCCTTCAGCCGGCTCCCCGGCCGCTGGCTTGCTGGTCCGGCTCATCGCCGCAGCCGCCGCTCGAGATGCTCCTTGAGCGCCACGGCGTTGTTGTGCTCGGTGTCCCTGGCCGCGAAGACCAGGGTGAGGCGGCCGTGGACAGCGCGCTCCGCCAGCTCCCCGACCGCTTTCTCGTGCTCCTCGAGCTCGCGCTCGTAGCGTTTCTTGAACTCGTCCCATTTCTCGGGATCGTGGCCGAACCACTTGCGCAGCCCGCTGCTCGGCGCCAGCTCCTTGAGCCAGCCGTCGAGCCGGAGATCCTTCCTGGCGATGCCGCGCGGCCAGATGCGGTCGACCAGCACCCGCTGCCCGTCGTTCCTCGCCGGCTCCTCTTGGGCACGCTTCACCGCAACCGTCATCCCTGCTCTCCCTCGTGCCCGCCGCCGCCCGGCTCGCCGGCCTCGTCGAGCGCCAGCAGCGCGTGGGCATAGGCACCGCCCGCGCGCATCTCGGCAGCGACCCAGATCGCCTCCATGAGCTGGGCTCGGGTGGCCCCCTCGCGGAGCGCCGCCTTGGTGTGGCCCCTGATGCACCAGGGGCACTGGGTGACGTGGGCCACCGCCACCGCGATCAGCTGCTTGGTTCCGGCCGGCAGGGCGCCATCCTTGAAGACCGCCTGGCCGAAGGCGCGAAACGCCGCCTCGGCGTCGGGCGCCAGCTCGCGCCGCCGGCGCGCCAGCTCGCGGGTCCTCTCCGCATCGATGCTCCCGCTCATGACTGCTCCTTTCATCTGCCGGTGATCCGTCACCCAGCCGTGGCGAGGCTCGCTGCCAGGAGGACGCCCAGGAGAATGGCCAGGATCCGCCGCCCCGTTCGTGGGTGCTGCCGTCCGGGCGGGCTCCAGCGGGCGCTGCTCAGCGCGTCGCACCAGTGCCACGGGTCGATAAAGCCGGAGCCGGGCTCATGCCCGGCGGGCGGCGGGGGCGCGCCGCGCATGCGCATCCAGCATCTCCGCACTGTGGCGGAAGGCCTCGGCGATCAGCACGCCGGCGCCGACATCGATCGCCCGGTTGGCGGCAATGGCGACCAGGGCGGCAAGCGTGGCGCCGTGGCCGTGCCGGACGGCGCTTTGTGCGATGACCGGCGCCAGCTCGCGCACGCAGCCGGCAAAGCACTGCAGGGCGGGGTCGTCGATCGTTCCCTCGACGTCGAGATAGAACGTGTCCCCCGAGACAGCCTTCACGGGTCTCGTCGCCATCACCGGCCCTCCCCTCGCACCGCCGCCCGGGGCGGCGGTCTGCTGCCGCTTGTCCCTTCACATGGATACAGGAATGATATTTGACAAACGAAATATAATGCGCCTTCATATCGGCCAGACCGATTTTAAAATCGGAGCCGCCATGGATACCGAGCTGGCGCGGACTTTTCTCACCGTCCTTGCCGCGGGCAGCTTCATCGGCGCCGCCGAGCTTTTGCATGTCAGCCAGTCGACCGTCAGTGCCCGGATCCGCGCCCTCGAGGAGCAGCTCGGCTGCAGCCTGTTCGTCCGCAACAAGGCCGGAACCCGGCTCACCGCGGCCGGCCGGCAGTTCCACAAGCATGCCGCTGTCCTGGTGCGCACGGTCGAGCAGGCGCGCCAGGATGCCGGCACGCCGTCCGGCTTCGACGGGGTCCTGACGGTGGGCGGGCGCTTCGGCTTGTGGGAGGAGCTGCTGCTCGCCTGGCTGCCGCTGATGCGCCGGGCGGCACCGGGGATCCTGCTGCGCGCCGAGATCGGCTTCGAGGAGGAGCTCATGCGCGGGCTTCTCGAGGGGCGGCTCGACATCGCCGTCATGTACACGCCGCAGAGCCGGCCGGGGCTCGCGGTGGAGCGCCTGCTCGAGGAGCGTCTGGTCCTCGTGGCGAGCGAGCCCGAGGCGCCGCCGGCGCCCGCCCGGGACTACGTCCTGGTCGACTGGGGGCCGGAGTTCCTGGCCCAGCACAATGTCTTCTTCCCGGCCTTCAGCGGCGCCGGGCTCATGGTCAATATCGGCTGGCTGGGCCTGCAGCATATCCGCCGGCACGGCGGCTCGGGCTATTTCCCGCTGCGCTTGGTGGCGGACGAGCTGCGCCGGGGCCGGCTGCACCGTGTGCCGGACGCGCCCGAGTTCCGCCTTCCCGCCTATCTCGTCCATCCCGAGGAGCCGGCCGACGCGGCCCTCGACGCGGCGCTGGGCCTGATGCGCGGTCTCGCGGCTTCGGGGCACGCGGAAGAGGAAGAGGCTTAATATCCAAAGTTATATTGTTATTATGATTTAAGTCATGGTTTTGTCATATCGACGGTGTGACTTGGCAAAGTCTTGAGATCTTCGCCCGTCACCATACAATAATTCATTTACTATTCTTGCCAGCGATGCTATCCGGTGGCCGGTGCCGTCTCGTGCCGAGCCCGGCGCCTCATGTCCATTTCCTGCGGATCCCCCGGGTGCCGGCCCGGCGGGCATCGCGCGTTTTCTGCCGACTGGAGGTCAGCGATGGTGGCGTTGTCCCTGATCAGGTCCGTCCTCCACGAGAGCTCCGAGCTCGACGCGGCGCGGCCGGCGGCCCTGGCGACGGTGCTGCCGCACCAGCGCGCCCAGGACGATCTCCTGCCGCCGATCTACGTCACCGAGACCGATTACGAGCGGTTGCGCGGGCTGGCCGACCGGCGCGGCGGGCGCGGCACGCCGGTGACGCGCTTTCTCGCCGCCGAGCTGGACCGGGCGCATGTCTGCGCGCCCGAGGCGATCCCCGGCGACGCCGTGACCATGGGCTCGCAGGTGGTGTTCCGGATCAGCACGGCCGAGGAGGAGCGGGCCACGGTCCTGGCCTATCCCCTGCCCTACCTGCCGAGCCGCGAGCATCTCTCGATCCTCACGCCGCTGGGCGTGGCCCTGCTCGGCCTGCGCCCGGCCTGCCGCATGCCGTTCATGAGCCCCGAGGGGATCCCCGGCATCGTCCAGGTCGAGCAGGTGCCCTTCCAGCCCGAGGCCTGGCAGCGCGGCGACGGGGCGGAGGCGCCGGCGTTCGAGTCCGGCTGAGCCCGCCCGCGCACCCGGGCCGTCACGCCCCCGCGGTCCCGCCCAGGCGATGGAGGTCGAGGCGCGGCAGGTCGGCCGGCAGCCGGTCGACCAGCGCTGGCAGCGGCTTGCCGATCAAAGCGAGGCGCCACGGGCCCGCGGCCGCCTCCAGGTCGGCCCGCAGGCAGGCGCGAAGCGGGGCGGCGAGGCCGGCGGCCCGCTCGGGAGCGCCTTCGGGGTCGAGGTCGGGATCGAGAATGTCGAGCCGGTAGCCGGCGGCGAGCAGCCGCCCGGCCAGCCTCACCAGCGGGCTCGCCCGCAAATCGTCGGTGCCGGGCTTGAAGGAGAGACCCAGGAGGAGCAGCGGGCCCGGCGGCGGCAGCAGAGCGCGCACACGGCCCTCGAGCCAGGCCAGATGGGCGTCGTTGCTGGCGAGCACCCCGGCCATGAGCGGCAGCTCGAGGCCGCGCGTCTGGCCCAGCGCCAGCAGCGAGCCCAGGTCCTTGGGCAGACAGGCGCCGCCGAACGGGGCCCCGGGCCGCAGATAGGCGGCCGAGAGGTTGAGCCGGCGATCGGCCAGCAGCAGCCGCATCACGGCCTGCGGGTCGACCCCGCCGGCTACGCACAGCCGGCCGATCTCGTTGGCGAAGGCGACCTTGAGGGCATGAAAGCCGTTGTCGACCAGCTTGAGGGTCTCGGCCTCGGCGAAGCTCGTCTCGAAGAGCGGGGCGTCGAGTCCGTCATGGAGCCCCTCTAGGCGCCGCCCGGCGCCCGGCCGGCGCTCGCCCAGGACGATCCGCGAGGGAGCCAGCTGGTCGGCCACGGCGCTGCCCTCGCGCAGGAACTCGGGATGGTAGACGGCCTCCCACGAGCTGCCGGGCGGCGCGCCGCTCTCCGTCTCGAGGAGCGGCAGGACGGTCTCTTCCATGGTGCCCGGCGGCAAGGTGCTGCGATAGGCCAGCAGCAAGGGCGGCAGATCCGGCGCGCGGCGGCGCAGCAGGCGCCCCAGGGTCCGGCTCGCGGTCTCGACCTCGCCCAGCGCGAGGCCGCCGCCCGCGTGCGGCGGCGTGCCCACGCAGACCAGCACCAGATCCAGCCCCGCCAGCTCCTCCAGCCGGCCGGCCACGGCGAGGCGGCCGGCCGCAAGGCCGCGCGCCAGCCGCTCCGCCACGCCCGGCTCGTGCACCGGGGCCTGGCCGCGGGCCACCCGGGCGGCCCGCGTCGCGTCGGGATCGACCGCCAGCACCCGGTGGCCGGCCTCGAGCAGGCAGGCGGCCATGGCGGCGCCGACATGGCCGAGGCCCAGCACGGCGATGCCCAGGGTGCGCCGCGCCTCCTTGCCCGGCTCTGCCACGATCTATCGTCTCCTGCTGTCGTTCCCGCCGGCATGCTAGTCCCCGTTCCCGGGCCCCGTCTGCCGCAGGCAGCAACGCTTCCCGGTCCGCCATATCGTCGTATGCCCGAAACGGGCGACCCCATCTTTCCGCGCTCGCGCGAATGGTGGATTTTTGCCCGTCATGACTATGGACCTCTCGATCATCGTGCCGCTCTTCAATGAGGAAGAGAACGTGCACCTGATGCACCAGGCGATCGTCGACGCCGTGCGACCGCTTGGGCTGCGCACCGAAATCCTGTTCGTCGACGACGGGTCGCGCGACGCCACCTTCGCGCGCTGCCTGGAGATGCAGCGCGCCCTGCCGCCGGCGGAGGGCGGCGAGCCGCATCTGCGGCTGGTCAAGCTGCGCCGCAATTACGGCCAGACCGCCGCCATGGCGGCCGGGATCGAGCAGGCGCGCGGCCGGGTGCTGATCACCATGGACGGCGATTTGCAGAACGACCCGGGCGACATCCCGCTCTTCCTCGAGAAGATCGAGGAGGGCTACGATCTGGTGGTCGGCTGGCGCCACCAGCGCAAGGACCACTGGTCCAGGGTGCTGCCGTCGAAGGTCGCCAACTGGCTGATCGGGAAGATCACCGGCGTGCCGATCAAGGACAATGGCTGCTCGCTCAAGGCCTACCGCGCCGATCTCATCAAGGAGATCCCGCTTTATGCCGAGATGCACCGCTTCATCCCGGCCATGGCGTCTTTGGGCGGGGCGAGCATCGCCGAGATCAAGGTGCGCCACCATCCGCGCCGCTTCGGCCAGTCCAAGTACGGCTTCTCGCGAATCTACAAGGTATTCGCCGACCTCATCACGATCCGCACGATCCTGTCCTTCGCCCGCCGGCCGATGGTCTGGCTGGGCGGGGCGGCGGGGCTGGCCGGCCTCGCTGGTCTCGCGGCACTCGTGGCCGCCCTGACGTTCATCGACGACCCGGCCAGCAGCGGCGTCGTCTTCCAGGGCCTCAGCATGCTGTTTGGAGCCTTGATGTTCTTCATGCTCTTTCTAGGCTTTCTGTGCCAGCTCATCTACGGCGTGCGGGCGCCGCGCCTGCACGCCTTCCGCCGCCTGGCGGCCCGCCCGGTGCTGACCGGCACGGACGGTGCGGCATGAGCGACGCTGCCACCGTCACCGCGCCCGCCGCCGCCACGGAGCCGGCCGCCCCCGCCCTCTCGGTGGTCGTCTCGCTGGGCCGCGACGATACCGACGTCACCGGCACCTACGCCGCCTACAAGGCGGTGCTGGCGCCGCTCGGCAGCCTCGAGTTCGTCTATGTGCTGGACGGGCCGCAGCCTGCCAGCCGGGCCGCCTTGCGCACGCTTCGCCAGGCCGGCGAGCCGGTCGAGATCCTCGCCTTCGCCCGGCCGTTCGGCAAGGCGGCGGCCCTCACCGTGGGCCTGCGCCAGTGCCGCGGCGAGACCGTGCTGACCCTGCCGGCGGTGCCCGAGATCGCCGCCGCCGACCTGCCGCGCTTCGTGCGCGGGGTCCAGGCCGGCGAGGCCGACATGCTGGTGGCGCACCGCATGCTCGAGGGCAAGCCGCTGGCCCCCAAGCTCGAATGGGCGCTGCGCCTGCTCGTGCAGAGCCCGTTCCACGACGTGCGCTCGGAGGTCCGGGCGATGCGCGCCCAGGTGGCCCAGGAGCTCACCTTCTACGGCAACCAGGACCGTTTCCTGCCGCTGATCGCCAGCGCCCACGGCTTCGCCGTCAAGGAGCTCGACGTTCACGTTCCGGCCGGCTCGGTGGCCCGCCTGCACCAGCTGCGCACCGACCCGTCGCTGTTCCTCGACGTGGTGACGCTGTTCTTCCTCCTCAAGTTCATGCGCAAGCCGTTCCGCTTCTTCGGCGGGGTGGGCTTCGGGATCCTCGGCGTGGGCGGCCTTGCCACCGCCTGGCTGGTGTTCGTGCGGCTCGTCTTCGGCACGCCGCTGGCCGACCGGCCGGCGCTGATCCTCTCGAGCCTGATGGTGGTGCTGGGCATCCAGGTGATCGCCGTGGGCCTCATCGGCGAGATCATCGCCTTCGCCTTTGCCCGCGAGATCAAGGACTACAAGATCGACCGCGTGGTGGACTGACGGAGCCTGGAGGCCGGAGCCTTGCCACACGGGAACATTCCCGTGTGGCAAG
This sequence comes from Marinimicrococcus flavescens, assembly GCA_029211145.1. Classification (GTDB taxonomy): domain Bacteria; phylum Pseudomonadota; class Alphaproteobacteria; order Geminicoccales; family Geminicoccaceae; genus Marinimicrococcus; species Marinimicrococcus flavescens. The sequence continues at coordinate 39,957 of JARGEQ010000073.1, read as the reverse complement.
GCCTGTCTTGATCACCTTGCCACACGGCGTCATGCTCGTGTGGCAAGGGAGACCGCGATGCCCGATGGGTTCCGCCGCCACTCGGCCACCGCGCAGGCCGCCTATCACGACCTGCTGTCCCTCCTGCTCGACGAGACCGTCTCGGAGATCCGCGGCACGCCCACGCGTCGCGAACGCGGCGGACGGAGCTATTGGTACGAGCGCTACCGGATAGGCTCGTCGGTGAAGGAGCGCTATCTCGGGGAGGACTCCGACGTCCTGCGCGCCCGGTTCGGGAGCCTGGAGCGCCTCAAGGGGGAACGGGAGGGACGCAGGCGCGAGCGGGCCCGTCTGGTGCGGCTCCTGCGCAGCGAGCGGTTCGTGGGCATGGAGGGCGCAACCGGGAGCCTCCTTGCGGCCTTTGCCCGGGCCGGCGTCTTCCGTCTGGGGGGCGTGCTGGTGGGCACCAATGCCTTCCGGATCTACGAAGGCGAGCTCGGCCTCCGCCTGGGGCTCGACCAGACGGCCATGACGAGCGACATCGACATCGCGAGCTTCGAGCGGCTCTCGCTGGCGCTGGGAGAGACCGTGCTCCCCACGATCAGCGAGCTGCTGGCCGAATTCGCCTTCTCTCCCGTGCCGGGCCTGGGCAGCGAGAGGACGTGGCGGTGGCGCCAGGCCGGCGGCGAGGCCGTCGTCGAGTTCCTGACGCCTTCCTTCGAGGAAGAGGAAGGTGTGCGTGATCTTGCGGCGCTGGGCGTCAGCGCCCGGGCGCTGCATCACCTCAACTACCTGATCGCCGATCCGATCCCGGCGGCCGCGGTCTGGCGCAACGGCGTCCTCGTCGTGGTTCCCCGGCCGGAGCGCTTCGCCATCCACAAGCTGATCGTGGCCGACCGGCGGCGCGAGGGTCCCGACAGTCTCAAGGCCCGCAAGGATCTCCTGCAGGCCGGGCTCCTGATCGCCGTTCTGGCCGAGGACAGGCCGGACGATCTGGCCCTGGCCCACGAGGACGCTGCCCGGCGCGGCCCGCGCTGGCGCGAGCGGATTGCGCGGAGCCTCGCGCGCGCGCCTGCCGCGGCGGCGCTGCTCCGCGCCTGCACCGCCTGAGGGTCCGCCCGCCCCGGGCCCCGCCTCCGGGGCTCGGGAAAGCGAAGGAGCCGCGGCGGGGCTCCCTGCGCGCGGCTCTTTTGTCAGACCCGGGCGTCAGGCCCGGCGTCAGTCCACGTAGTACTTGCGGCTGCGCGCATAGTACTGGCCGATGTCGCCGTAGCCGTACTGGGCATGCCTGGCGAGATCGACCTGGGTGAGCACCGTGCCGGCGATGTCGGCGCCGGCCTCGCGCAGGGCGCGCACGCTGTCCTGGGCGGCGCTGGCCACCGTCTGGTGCCACTGCAGCACGAAGACCACCTTGTCGACCATGATCGAGAGCAGGCGGGCGTCGGTGACGCTGGCGACCGGCGCGGAGTCGAGGATCACCAGCTCGTAGCGCTGCCGGCAGGTCTCGAGCAGCTCGCGCAGCTTCTGCGATTCCAAAAGATCCATGGGGTTGGTGGTCTGGGCGCGGATCGGCAGGAAGTCGAGGCCGGTCTCGGCGTCGTGCTGGATCACCTCCTCGAGCAGCCGGTCGCCGGCCATGTGCTCGACCAGCCCGGCCGGCACCTGCCAGCCCAGCTCGCGATGGACCGAGGGATGGCGCAGGTCGAGGTCGATCAGCAACACCTTGCGGTTCGAGCGGGCCGCCATGGTGGCGAGGCTCACCGCCAGCGTGGTCTTGCCTTCCTCGGGCAGCGAGGAGGTCACCAGCACCAGCTTGCTGGGCCGGTCGACACTGCCCAGGCGGATCGCCGTGTAGACCGAGCGGATCGCCTCGCTGTAGGCCGAGAGCGGCTTGTCGACGAGATACTGGTAGGGCTTCTGGCCGCGCCGCAGGCGCTCGAGCTTCGGCACCAGCGCCAGGGTCGACAGGCCCAAAAGGGCCTCCACCTCGCGGCTGGAGCGGATGCCCTTGTCGAGCCGCTCGAGAAGCAGCGCCAGGAGCGAGCCGCCGAGCAGCGCCACGGTGAAGCCGCCGAGGAGGAAGAGCCGCGGGCTCGGGGTCGAGGGCGCGGTCGGCGGGCTCGCCACCGCGACGATCCGGGCGTCCGGCTCGACCAGCTTCTCCTGCTCGCTGGTCTCCTGGTAGCGCTGCAGGAAGTTCTGGTAGATCTGCCGGCTCGTCTCGGCGCGCCGCTCGAGCTCCTGCAGCTTCACGACCTGCTGCTGGTCCTTGACGTTCAGGCCCTTGATCCTGTTGAGCTGGCCCTCGATCGTGTTGATGCGCGCCTGCACCACCCGCACGTCGTTCTCGAGGCTGCCGGCGATACGGGCGATCTCGGCGTTCACCTTGGCCTGGAGATTGGCCTTGTCGCGCTGGAGCTGCTGCATGCGCGGGTGGCGCGGGCCGAACTGGCTGGCGAGCTCCGCCTCCTGGCGCAGCAGGGTGGTCTCCTCGGCGCGCAGGGCGATGATCACCGGCGAGCCCACCACGTCGCTCATCACGTCGATGCTGCGGCCGGCGCCGCGCAGCTCGCGCACCAGCTGGAGCTTGGCCTGCTTCTCGGCGAGATCGCCGCGGGCCATGATCAGCTCCTTGTTGAGATCGCCCATCTCCTGCTCGGACAGCCGCACCCCCTGGGTGTCGAGCAGCCCGTTCTCGGCCTTGAAGCGGGCGACCGCCTCGCCGGCCTTCTGGACGTCCTCGCGCATCGATTCGATCCGCCCCTCGAGAAAGCCCGAGGCGCGGTCGGTGGCGTAGAGCTTGGTCTTGAGCTGGCTGTCCAGATAGACCTCGGCCAGCCGGTTGGCGATCAGCGCCGCCTTCTCGGGATCCTCGGCGGTGTAGTTGACGTGGATGACGTAGGAGGCGCCGTCATTGGCGATCTCGACCCCGCTGGCGAACCGGTCGACGGCGATCGCCCGGGTGAGCTCGGGCGCGTCGCTCTCGAGCATCTCCAGGGGCTCGCGGGCCAGCCCGGTCGCGATCAGCCAGCGGTCGGGCATCCACGAGAGCAGCTTGTCGACCGGCTCCTGCAGGAAGGGCGGCAGCTCGCGCTCCTCCTCCTCGGCCAGCGCCGGGTTGAACTCGGGATCGTCGAAGAGGCCCAGATCCTCCATCACCCGCACATAATTGGCGCGCGAGGTGAGGATCGACATCTCGGTGGCCACCGTCGCCTGGTCGACGATCAGGCCGGAGAGCACCTTCTTGACGTCGAGGACGTTGGTCTCGCGCGGCTCGATCACCACCGAGGAGCGGGCGGTGTATGCCGGCACGCGGGTCTTGCCGTAGAGCCAGCCGGCCATGGTGCCGAGGCAGACGCACAGCAGGATCAGCCATTTGCGCCGCCACAGCACGCCCATCACGCCCATCACGTCGATGGTGTCGGCGTCGTCGTAGTAAGCTGGCGCAAGCTCGACAGAGCCGCCCTTGGAGGTACGAGCGAGTGCTTTCATGAGGATCCGACCTGCAGCTTCCTGGCCAAGATGTCGCGAGCTGCGAAGAGGCATAATACTACATGGAACAGCGCCGTCCCGGCACGGGTTTCAGGCAGCCGCCATTCGAGGATCTTTGCCATGCGACCATGCCGGCAGCAAGCAAGCCCCATCCGCTCGTCCTGCCGCGACATACCCCGATGCCCCGGAAAGTCGCCTCGGAAGTGACAGGCCACCGCCGCCCCGCACCCAAGGGCCGCAAACCCGGGCCTTGCCACGGGCGACCGGCCAGCGGGCGCTATGCCTCCTCCCGGCGCAGCGCCGCCACATGCGCGAGCAGCCCCGCGGTCGAACCGTCGGGCGGCTCCGGCAGCGCCTCGCCGGCCAGGGCGGGGAGGATCCGGGCGGCGAGCTGCTTGCCGAGTTCGACGCCCCACTGATCGAAGCTGTTGATGTTCCAGATCACCCCCTGGACGAACACCTTGTGCTCGTAGAGGGCGATCAGCGAGCCCAGCCGGTAGGGCGAGAGCTTCTCGTAGAGCAGCGAGCTGGAGGGCCGGTTGCCGGGGAAGACCTTGTGGGGCAGCAGGGCCTCCAGCGCCTCGCCTGCGAGCCCCTGCCGCGCCAGCTCGGCCCGGGCCTCCTCCCGGCTCTTGCCGAAGGCCAGCGCCGCCGTCTGCGCCAGGAAGTTGGCGAGCAGCTTGTCGTGATGGTCGCCCAGCGGCGTCAGGCTGCTCGCGGCCGCCAGAAAGTCGCAGGGGATCAGGGACGTGCCCTGGTGGAGGAGCTGGAAGAAGGCGTGCTGGCCGTTGGTGCCGGGCTCGCCCCAGACCACCGGGCCGGTGGGATAGTCGACGGCGCGGCCGGCGCGGTCGACCGACTTGCCGTTGCTCTCCATGTCGAGCTGCTGGAGATGGGCGGCGAAGCGGTGGAGATTCTGGTCGTAGGGCAGCACCGCATGGCTGCTTGCGCCCAGAAAGTCGGTGTACCAGACCCCGAGAAGCCCCATGAGCACCGGCATGTTGCGCTCGAGCGGTGTCTCCTGGAAATGCCGGTCCATGGCGTGGGCACCGTCGAGCAGCTCCTCGAACCGGGCAAAGCCCAGATGGAGCGCGATCGGCAGGCCGATCGCCGACCACAGCGAGTAGCGCCCGCCGACCCAGTCCCAAAAACCGAACATGTTCTTGGGGTCGATGCCGAAGGCGCGGACCTTCTCCTCGTTGGTGGAGACCGCCACGAAATGCCGGGCGACGGCCGCCTCCTGCCCGCCCATGCGCTCCACCAGCCAGGCCCTGGCGCTGGCGGCGTTGGTCATGGTCTCCTGGGTGGTGAAGGTCTTGGAGGCGACGACGAAGAGGGTGCGCTCGGCATCGAGCCCGGCCAGGGTGCGCACGAGATCACCCGGGTCGACATTGCTCACGAAATGGACGCGGTGGCCGGGCTCGGCAAAAGGCGCCAGGGCCTCGCAGACCATGCGCGGGCCGAGATCGGAGCCGCCGATGCCGATATTGACCACGTCGGTCAGATTCTGGCCGGTAAAGCCCTTGCGGCGGAAGCTGCGGATCTCCTCGCAGAACTCCTTCATCCGGGCGAGGACCGCCCGGACCTCCGGCATGACGTCCCGGCCGTCCACCACGACCGGCGTCGCGGCGCGGTGGCGCAGAGCGGTGTGCAGCACCGCCCGCCCCTCGCTGGCATTGATCTTCCGGCCGGCGACCATGCGCTGGCGCCAGCCTTCCACATCGCGCTCGCGGGCGAGATCGAGGAGCAGACGGAGGGTCTCGCCGGTCGCCAGATGCTTGGAATAGTCGAGCAGCAGGTCCTCGAAACGGCAGGAGAAGCGCTCGAAGCGGCTCTTATCGGCGGCGAACAGGTCGCGCAGCGACCAGCTGCGGGCCAGCCCGGCATGCGCGGCCAGGGCCTGCCAGGAAGCGGAAGCGGTCAGGCTGGACAAGGCGGCATGTCTCCGCTCGGTTCTTGCTCGATGGCCGGCGCCGGGCGGCAGGGCTCAGCCGCGCGGGGCGAAGCCTGCGACCGCCGTCAAAAGCTCGCTCTCGTTGAACGGCTTGGGCAGCACCGGCGCCCCGTCATGGCCGGGCGGCAGCTCCGAGGCGCCGTAGCCCGACAGGAACAGGAACGGCACGCCCCGCGCGGCGAGCGCATTGGCCAGCTCGGTCACCTTCTCGCCCTGCAGGTTGATGTCGAGCAGGGCGCCGTCCAGCATCTCGCCGCCCGCCAGCGCCAGTCCCTCCGCGACGCTTCCGGCCGGTCCCACCACCGTATGGCCCGCCCGCTCGAGAAGTCCCTGCAGGTCAAAGGCGATCAGAAACTCGTCCTCGACAACGAGCAGCCGCTTGCCCTCGGCCTCACTCACACCCGGTCCTCCATCCCCCGCCGGCACCTCGCGCCGGCTGCCCGCGAGTATAAGCGGTTTCGGCGAGGGCACCATTGCCCTTGCTCCTCGACATCCTGCGTTCATGCGTTCGGCGGGATCAGCGGGAGACGAGCTTGAAGAAACGGCTGGTGGAGCCGTCACTGGTCTTCTCCTGGTGGAGAAAAGCCAGCTTGTTCGCCTCGAAGATCTCGAAGAACTCGTCCCACGAGATCGTCTCGAGACCGGGTGCGTCTCCCGTTCCCTCGAAATCGATTCGCAGGATGCCTCCGGCCTCGCCAGGACGCGCGGCGCCTTCGTCGCGGTGCGTGGCCGCTACCACGGCGGGGCGGCCGCCACGCTCCTCGGCCCAGCGCTTGATGGCGGCGTGGTCGGTGGTGGTCCGGCTCTCGCTCATGGTCCTTCCCTCGGCTTCGGGCTGCGCGCCGCCGACACCGGCTCCTGCCCGGCGCGCGCTTCCTAGAACGGCTGGCCGAGGGCCGCGTTCCCGAAGGCAGCGCCGTCGAGGGGAGCGGGCACGCGCGGACGGGCGGGAGCCGGGGCGGCCGGCCGCAGCCGCTCGGCGAAATGCGCCACGGTGCGGGCGAGCCCGTCCTCGAGCCCGACCCGCGGCTGCCAGCCGAGCAGCGTCCGGGCCCGCTCGATGGACGGGCGGCGGCGGCGCGGGTCGTCCACCGGCAGCGGGCGGAACACGATGGGCGAGGCGGAGCCGGTGAGCGCCAGGACCCGGCGCGCCACCTCGATCACCTCCAGCTCCTCGGGATTGCCGAGATTGATCGGGCCGGTGATGCCGGGCTCGCTCTCCATCAAGGCGATCAGCGCCCGCACCATGTCGTCGACATGGCAGAAGGAGCGGGTCTGGCGACCGTCGCCATGCACCGTGAGCGGCTCGCCCCTGAGCGCCTGGACCACGAAATTGGAGACGATCCGCCCGTCCTCGGGGTGCATGCGCGGGCCGTAGGTGTTGAAGATCCGCGCTACCTTGATGGCAACGCCGTGCTGGCGGTGGAAATCGAAGAACAGCGTCTCGGCGGCCCGCTTGCCCTCGTCGTAGCAGGCCCGCGGGCCGATCGGGTTGACATTGCCCCAGTAGCCCTCGGCCTGCGGGTGCAGCTCGGGATCGCCGTAGACCTCGCTGGTCGAGGCCTGGAGGATCCTGGCCCCGGTGGCCCGGGCGAGCTCCAGCAGGTGCAGGGCGCCCATGACGCTGGTCTTGAGGGTGTGGACCGGGTCGCGCTGGTAGTGCACCGGCGAGGCCGGGCAGGCGAGGTTGCAGATGATCTCGGGGCGCAGCCCGGACGGCAGCGGCCGGGCCACGTCGTGCTCGATCAGGGAAAAGCGCGGATGGCCGGCTACGGCGGCGAGATTGGCGGGACTGCCGGTCTCGAAATCGTCCAGGCAGATCACCCGGTGCCCCAGGGCCAGCAGCGCCTCGCACAGATGCGAGCCGATGAAGCCGGCGCCGCCGGTGACGAGGATGGTCCGGGACCTTGGCTGGCGCATCGCTGCTGCTCCTCGGATCTCAGGGGATCAGGCGGCCGGGCGGCCGGCACCGGGACGCGCCCGGCGGGCCTCCTCGAGCCATGTCTCGAGCTCGCCGGCGCGGGCCTCCGCACCATGGGCGCGCAGCACCCGCTCGCGGGCGGCGGCGCCGATGGCGCGGCGGCGCTCCTCGGGAAGCTCCTGCAGCAGGGCCACTACCTCCTCCGGCCTCTCGGCCAGCAGGATCTCCTCGCCCGGGCGGAAGAGCTCCTCGATGCCGGGCCAGCGGTCGCTGATCACCGGCACGCCGCAGGCCGCCGCCTCGAACAGGCGCACACTCGGGGCGTGGCCGGCCGCGCGCATGTCGGCGCGGGTGACGTTGAGGGTGAAAAGCTGGGCCCCGTAGAAGCCCGGATGGGCGGCGGGCGGCAGGTGCTCGGTGCGCTCGACATTGGCGGGCCAGGCGATCTCCGCCGGATATTGCGGCCCGGCCACGGCGAAGCGCAGCTTCGGGCAGCGCCGCGCCGGCTCCAGGAGCAGGGAATCGAGGCCCGGCTGGCGGTCGGGGCTGTAGGTGCCCAGATAGCCCAGCGCCAGGCGGGGCTTTTGCCCTGTAGGCCGGTAGGCGTCGGTGTCGACCGAGCAGTAGAGCGGCCGTGCCGCCCGCGCCCCCCAGACCTTCTCCAGCCGCTCCAGCACCGGCCCGCCGGTGAAGGAGAGATAGAGATCGAAGCCCGGGATCAGGCCCGGCGCCAGATAGGCGCACTCGCCCCGCTCCAGGGCCGCCAGGGTGACCGGCGTGTCGATGTCGTAGAACGCGGTGACGCCGCGCGCGGTGGCGCAGGCCCAGGCGGCGACCTCGATCCCGTCGGGGACGTAGGAGCCCACCATCACCGTGTCGGCGTCCGCCACGAGGCCGGCGAAACGCTCCTTCAGCTCGCCCGGCTCGCCATAGAGGAAGGTCCGGCAGAAGGGCGGCTCGGGCAGGTCGCGGTTGGCGGCGTACCACGGCACGTCGCGCTCGAGGAAGCTCACCTCGTGGCCGCGTGCCGCCATGCCCCTGAGGAGCGCACGGAAGGTGGTGGCGTGGCCGTTGCCCCAGGAGGAGGTGATGCTCAGGCCCAAGACCACGAGCCTCATGCCGCCGCCTCCCGCCCGCGCCCCTCGAGCACCGCCTCGCACAAGGCGGCGCGCTGCTCGTAGGTGTGGTGGGCCAGGACCCGCCACCGCGCCGCCTCGCCGATGGCCCGCGCACGCCCGCGGTCGAGGCCCGCCAGGTGGGCCGCCACCTCCGCCCCGTCCCGGGCCACCAGCACCTCGCGGCCGGGCTCGAGGAAGGTCTCGATCCCCTCCCAGGCGTCGCTGATCAGGCAGGCGCCCGCACCGGCCGCCTCGAACACCCGGGTGGGCGGCGAGAAGCCGTAGCGGGCCATGCTGGCGCGGTTGACGTTGAGGACCGCCAGGGCCGAGCAGTTGAAGCCGTTGTGCCGGGCGGTGGGCACGTGGCCGATGGCCCGGACGTTGGCGGGCAGCGCCTTGTCCTCCCAGCCGGCCCCGCCCAGGAGGAAGGAGCGCTCGGGCAGGCGCCGGGCGGCCTCGAGGAAGAACGCCTCCACCCTGGCCTCGCGGTCGGGCAGGCGGTTGCCCAGGAAGCCCAGATCGGCATCGAGGGCCGGATCGGGCGGGACCGGATGGTGGGTGGCGGGATCGAGGGCGTTGTAGACCGGCACGCAGCGCCGCGCCCCCAGCCGCTCGTAGGCGCGCACCACCGGATCGCCGCCGCCATAGGTGAGCACGAGGTCGTAGCGGGGCACGAGGCCGCGGAACGGGTTGTCCGGGTCCTTCTCCACGCTCTCCAGGGTGGCCGGCGCGTCGACGTCCCAGAAGGCCACGATGCTGCCCTGGCGGCGCAGCGAGAGCACCGCCTCCTCGAGCTCGGCGTCGAACACCCCCACCCCGCTCGCCTTGACGATCACATCGTGGCCGGCGGCGGCCTCCAGGGCCCGGGCCATGCCCGCCTGGTCGGCCGGCCAGACCACCACCCGGGCCCAGTCGGGATCGGGGATGTCGCGGTGCTGCTGGCGGCCGAAGGCGTCGGGCTCGAGGAAGGTGATGGCGTGGCCGCGCTGCGCCAGCGCCCCAAGAAGCCCGCGATAATAGGTGGCGGCCCCGTTCCAGTAGGACGAGACGAGGCTCGAGCCGATGAAGGCTAGGCGCATCGGCGCTTCTCCTCTCCCGCGGCCGCAGTGCCGGCGGTTTTCGCATGCCTGCCGGCCGCAGGGCCGGCGATTTCCTCGTAGATGCCCAAAAGCTCGGCCACCCGGTGGGCGCAGCTGTGGCGCTCGCGGATTGCGGCGAGGCCGGTGCCGACCAGCTCCCGGCGCAGCGCCTCGTCCATCAGCACGTCGCGCAGATGGCGGGTCATCTCCTCGCCATTGCGGGCGGTGAGCCAGGCACCCTGGGGAAAGAGCCCCTCCTCGTCGCGCCAGGGGGCGCAGACCAGCGGGATGCCGCAGGCCAGGGCCTCGAACACGCGGATCGTGGGAATGCCCGGCAGCATCGCCACGTAGGGCCGGCGCGGCACGTGCACGGTGACCCGGTGCCGGGCGAGGACGCGCGGGGCCGCGTGGTTGGGGAGCCAGCCCCGGTAGACCAGGCCGCTCTCCTCCAGCGCCGCCAGCGCGTCTGCCGGGTAGCGCACGCCGTGCACGGTGGCATCGAGCCCCAGCCGGCGCACCGGCTCCAGCAGGAACTCGCCAAGCTCGGCGGTGCGCTCGCCGTCGCCCCAGTTGCCGATCCACACCAGATCGCCCACCGGTGCTATCTCCGGCAGGGGCCGGAAGAGGGCGGTGTCGGCGGCCTCGTGCCAGACCCGGACCCGTCGCCCCCAGCCGCGAGCCAGATAGCGCTCGCGCAGCACCGCGCCAAAGGCCAGCACGCCGTCATAGGACTCGAGCTCGAGGGCATCGATGGCCTCTGGCTCGCTCACCGCGCGGTGGTGGGTGTCGTGGAAGAGCAGCACGTAGCGGCCGCCTTGGGCCCGGTGCCGGCCCACCGCCGCCACCAGCGCCGGCGGGTTCCACTCGTGCACCAGCACGAGATCCGCCCCCTCCAGCGCCGCGTCGAGATCGGGCAGCTCGCCCTCGTAGAGGACCGGCGCCATGCCGGGGCAGACGACCCGCCAGTCCTCCAGCGCCGCTTCCCCGTGGTCGCGAACCAGGTTCTGGCGGCTCCAGCCATGGGCCGGCTCGAGGACCCGGACCTCGTGGCCCAGCCTGCCCAGCTCGCGCACCACGCCGCGCAGGAAATGGGCGTTGCCGTGGTTCCAGCAGGAAGCCAGCGAGTGGCAGAAGATCACGACCCTCATGCCGCCTGCTCCCCGGGCCGGGTGCCTGCGAGCAGGCGCTGGTAGAGCTCCAGATAGCCCCGCGTCATGCGCGCCCGGGTGAAGACTTTTGCCCGCTCCCGGGCGGCCTGCTGCAGGGCGCGGCGCTGCGGCCCGTCGGCGATCACCTCCTCGAGCACGCCGGCGAGAGCGGCGGGATCGTCGGCGGGTGCGAAGCGCGCCGCCCCTTCCCAGAGCTCGCGGAAGGTGGGGATGTCGGAGAGCACCAGGGCCGCCCCGCTGGCGGCCGCCTCCAGCACGGCCAGCCCGAAGGGCTCGTAGCGGGAAGGCGCGCAGAAGATTTCGCTCTTTGCCATGAGGGCCAAAAGCTCGTGCGGGGCGAGCCTGCCCAGCGGGCGCAGGCCCGGCACCGCCTCCCCCTCGCCCGCCGCCAGCACCGGCCAGGAAAGGCGCTTTGCCGCCGCCGCCAGCACCGCCACGTTCTTGGCCTCGTCCCAGAGCCGGCCGGCCGTGAGAATCACCTTCCGCCGCTGACCCGCGCGGAAACTGACAGAAGAATCGCGGCCGTTGTGGATCACCGCCGCCCGCTCCAGCGGGCCGTAATGCGCCTCCAGCGCCGACAGGAAGGCATGGCTGGGCACCACCACCGCGCCGGCGGCGGCGAGGCCCCGACGCACGCCGTCCAGATAGGCGTCCCAATCGGCCGGCGGGGTGCCGCCGCGGCAGGCGCGCCACCACGAGGCCACGCAGGAATGGGCTGCCAGAAGCACCGGCTGCCCGAAGCCGAAGGCGGCCTCGCGGTAGCCGTTGACGTGCACCAGCTCCGCACCGCTCTCGCGGGCGAGTGCCGGAAGCGCCGCGCGCGCCTCCGGCACGTCGATGCCGCGCCGGTCGCGCCATTCGAGGTCGAGGCCGGTGATCTCCAGCCGCAGGCCCGGCACGGCCATGGCGGCCCGGCGCTGCGCCTCGTCGGGCGGCGGGCCCAGGACCGCCAGCACCGTCCCGACCCCCTCCGCGGCGAGGCCCGAGGCGAGCTCGAGGGCGAAGGTCCAGACCCCGCCCACCGCGTCGGCGGTCATGAGGATGCGCTTCGGCCTCATGCCGCCCGGCTCCGCTCGAGCTCGGGGAGGCGGCGCGGGCGCGCCTCCTGCAGCTCGCTGAAGTCGACGAAGGTGTCGAGATAGTAGTCCACTGCCCGCTCCCAGGCCTCCTCGTCGGGCAGCCCCCACAGGCGGCGGTAGTCGGGCGAGCCCGGATAGGGAAAGAGCGGCACCGGGTCGTTGGCCCAGACCCCCTCGCCGCGCAACCGCTCGCGCCACTGCCCGATCACCGCCGGGTCGTCCTGGGGCATTTCCAAAAGGTTCGCCTGGACGAAGGGAACGTGACGCTTGGCCTCGATCAGGCGCTCCGCCAGCTCCTCGGTGTCGAGCCTGCAGTTCTTGAGGAGCTGGTCGCGCCCTTCGCGGGTCAGGCTCTCCACCCCGGCCTCGATGGAAACGCAGCCGGCCTTCCCCAGAAGCTCGAGCATCCCGGGCTTCCACAGATCGATGCGGGTCTGCACGCCGAATTTCAGGCCGCGCCCCACCAGCGCTTCCAGAAGCGGCCGGTTGGGCAGGAAGATCTCGTCGATGAAGTAGACATACCCGACCCCCTGCTCCTGCAGGGCCGCGATCTCGGCCACCACCGCACCCGGCTCGCGGCGCCGGTAGCGGTCGCGGAAGTTCTCCTTGGCGCAGAAGCTGCAGCTGTAGGGGCAGCCGCGCGAGGCCTCGACCTCGGCGCCGGGGCCGCGCGGCGCGTCGTCGAAGCGGTGATGGTGGTGGCGGTGGCGACGCACCCATTCCTCGGGCCAGGAGAGCGCCGGCGCATCGGCGAAGCGGGCGGCCTGCGGCCCACCATTGACCCGGATCTCCCCCCTCTCCCACAGCGCCAGGCCCGGCACGTCCTCCCAGCCGCCGGCGGCGATGGCGCGCAGCGTCTCCTCGCACTCGCCCATGGCGACCGCGTCGGTGCCGAGCTTGCGCAAAGCGGCGCGCGGCGTGGTGGAGCCGTGCGGGCCCACCGCCACGGTGCGCCCGCCGATCCCGTCGAGGGCCTGGACCAGCCGCATGGGCACGCGCAGCTCGGGCTGGGCGCAGCGCCAGAAGAGATAGGTGGGGGCGGTGGTGACGACGGTGAGATCGGGGCCGAAGGCCGCCACCTCCGCGGCCAGCTCGGCATCCGCGAGGCCCAGCAGGTGGCCGTCCAGCATCAGGACCCGGTGCCCGTCCGCCTCGAGCTGCTGGCGCGCCCAGCCCAGCTCGAGGGGCAGATGCGGCTCGCGGCAGCCGAAATAGATGCTGCCCTCGAAGGTCCAGTCGGGGTTGAGCAGGGCCACTCTCATGCGGATGCCTCCTCCCGCAGCGGCACCGCCCCGCCCGGCACCATGTGGGTGCCCAGCCAGTCGAGCAGGCGGCGCACGCCGCTCTCGATGTCGGTGCGGGCCTTCCAGCCGGTGGCCTCGCTGAAGGCGCTGGTGTCGGAGACGTACCAGAACTGGTCGCCGGGCCTCCACGCGTCGAACCGGACCTCGGGGCGCAGGCCCGCGAGGCGCTCGATCAGCGCCAGCATCTCCAGAAGGCTCACGGTGTTGGCGGGGCCGCCGCCGAGATTGAAGGCGCGGCCGGACAGCCGGTCGATGCCGGCGAGCCCTGCGAGCCAGGCGTCCACCGCGTCCTCGACGAAGAGCGCGTCGCGCACCTGGCGGCCGTCGCCGTAGATGGTGATGGGCTCGCCGCGAAGGGCGGCGATCAGGAAATGCGCCAGCCAGCCCTGGTCCTCGGTGCCGAATTGGCGGGGCCCGTAGAGGCAGCTCATCCGGAAGACCAGGGTCCTGAGACCGAACACCCGCGCGTAGTCCAGCACGTACTGGTCGGCCACCCCCTTGGAGCAGCCATAGGGGCTGTAGAGGTCGAGCGGGGTCGCCTCGCCGCAGCCGCGGCGCAGCGCCGCCTCGCGGGGCTGGTAGCGGGTGGCGCCGGCCTCCAGACCCCCCCCGCCGAAGAGCTTGCCGTAGACCTTGTTGGTGGAGGCGAAGAGCAGCGGCGGGGGCTCGGGGCAGGCGCGCGCCGCCTCGAGGAGATTGAGGGTGCCCCGCGCGTTGATCTCGAAATCCTCCACCGGGTCGGCGAGGCTGGTGGTGACCGCCACCTGGGCCGCCAGGTGGAGCACGGCGGAGGCGTCGCGCACCGCCTCGCGCACCGTGTGGACGTCGCGCAGGTCGGCCACCCGGGCGCTCACCCGCCCGCCATGGCGCTCCTTGAGCCAGTCCAGGTTGCGCTCCACACCGGGCCTGCCGAGATTGTCGAGGAGGAGCACCTGGCGACCCTCGCCGGCCAGCCGGTCGACAATGTTGCAGCCCAGGAAACCGGCCCCGCCGGTGACCAGCACCGGGCGCAGGCCGGCCGGGCGCAGGCTGGGGGCGGCGAGCCGGCGGGCCAGCCCCGTGGCGGCGTCCACGCCGCCCTCCTCCAGCATCCGGCCCAGGAGCTTGGGGCGGCCGTCGGCCTTGAGCACGCCGCAGTGATAGTGCCGCTCGTCGAAATGGAAGCCTTCCTCGCTGGGAAGCTCCGGATCGAGGTCCTGGAGGGAATACCAGTAGACTCGGTCAGCCGGAGCCGCCGCCGCCTCGGCGAAGAGGGCGAGCTGGCGGGCCTCGTCGTGCCGCCAGGTGGAATGGCCGGTCTCGGTGACCCACAGCGCCGGCGGCCGCGTGCAGCGCTCCAGCACCTCGCGCACCGGGGCGATCTCGGCCTCCCAGCCCTGCCAGTGCGGCGTCCAGGTCTCGGGAAAGGCGTGCACGCTCACCGCGTCCACGTGGTCGAGCACGCCGTTGGCGCGGAACAGCTCGAGCAGCGTCGGGTCGGTGGGACAGGGCGCCCCCAGCACCGGCCGCTTGCCGCGCTGGCGCATCCAGTAGGCCGCCCCGCCCACCATGGCGCAGAAGGCGGTCCATTCCGGGTCGAGCCGCCAGTCCCAGTTGTTGAGATTGTTGGGCTCGTTCCACAGCTCGATCCACTCGAAGCACGCCCCGTGGCGGGTCGTGAACACGTCGAGGAAGTCGGCATAGGCCTTGGGATCGCGCGGCGGCGCCGCCACCGAGGGAACGACGCCCAGCGAGGGCGGCGTGTAGAGCACGCAGGGCAGCAGCTCGGCCTTCTCCGCCATGAACGGCAGCAGCCAGCCGAACCATTCGGCCCCGCCCGGCGCGTAATACTCGGCCCAGGAGATCCCCAGCCGCAGGTGGCGGATGCCGCTCTGCCCGAGAAAGCGGGCCAGCAGCCGGGCGCGCTCGTGCTCGCCGGGATGGAGCCAGGCCACGAGGCCCATGGCGGGGCCGGCGGCCTCGGGCCCGGGGGTGGAGCCCGCGGCTTCGGGCGAAGCGGGCGGCGTCATGCTCATGCCACCAGCCCCCGGCTGGCCAGTTCCCGCGTAGCCTGCTCGACCCGGTCATCGGCCACCTGACCCTCCAGCCAGCCGGCAAGCTCCACCAGTCCCTCGTCGAAATCCTCTTGCGGCTCGAAGCCCAGCGCCGTCCGGGCTTCTGCAAGATCGGCAAAGCAGTGGCGGATGTCGCCGGCGCGGTAGCGGCCGGTGATCTCGGGCTGCAGCTCCGACCGGCCCACCGCACGGGCCAGCGCGCAGGCCACCTCCTGGATGGTCCGGCTCCGGCCGCTGCCGACATTGAGGGAAAGGCCCTGGGCAGCGGGAACGGTGAGCGCCGCGTGGATGGCCCGCGCCACGTCGCGGACATGGACGAAGTCGCGGCGTTGCCTGCCGTCCTCGAAGATCATCGGGGCGCGGCCGTTGAGCAGCCGCGCGGCGAAGATGGCGAGCACGCCGGTATAGGGGTTGGAGAGCGCCTGGCGGGTGCCGAAGACATTGAAGAACCGCAGCGCCACGGTGGGCACCTTGTAGAAGCGCCCGAAGATCAGCGCCATGCGCTCCTGGTTGTATTTGCCGAGCGCATAGACCGAGCTCAGCTGGGGGTGCTTGCTTTCGGGGGTGGGCACCGGTTCCAGAGGCTCGCCGGCCTCCGTTTCCAGCTCGAAGCGGCCCTGCGCGAGTGTTTCCAGCGGGCGCTCACCGGGCTCCACCAGCCGCCCGTCGCCGGCGCGCGCGAGCCCCTCGCCGTAAATGCTCATCGAGGAGGCCACCACCAGCCGCTGCACCGGCCGGGCGGCGATCGCCTCCAGCAGCACCGCGGTGCCCAGCTCGTTGACCGCCACATAGTCGGCCATGGCGTACATGCTCTGGCCGACCCCCACCGAGGCCGCCAGATGGACCACCGCATCCACGTCCTCGAGCGCCCGGCGCACCGCCTCGGGGTCGCGCATGTCGCCCGTCTGCAGCTCCACCTCCGGGGTCAGATAGCCGGGCCGGGCCGCCTGCTCGCCATGGACCTGAGCGGCGAGCGAATCGAAGGCCCGAACCTCCATGCCCCGCTCCAGCAGGAGATCGGCGAGATGCGAGCCGATGAAGCCGGCGCCACCGGTGACGAGGACGCGTTTCATGCAGTTCTCCCCCTCGCGCTCATGAACAGTTCAACTTGTCCTCGCCATGGGCATGGCATTTACTATGCGAAGAATCTTTATCATGAAGATCTTCTTCATGTTCATCTTCTGACGCCGTAACCAGAAGCCGCGGGGCGAGGTTCCATCGCTCAGGCCGCAGGGGCCCCAGAGCCGGCGAGGAGGGCAAAGTGCCTCTTCATGGGAGGCAAACCCCCGCGGCGAGGGAAGGTTTCACGGACGCCCGGACGCGCCTCCGGCAAGGCAACAACCGCCTGCGGCTCAGGTAACTAACCAGTTAGTTACCATCTTGACAGCCCACCCCCGGCGATCCGATCCTCCCGTCTCGGGCCCCTGGCCGCGAGGCCGGCGGGCACGCCAAGGGGAGGCGAGAAAAGCCATGAAGAAGCTCCTGCTGGGCGCCGCGGCGATCGCCGTGACGGTCTTCGGACAGGCCGCGGCCGAGGCTGCAGACTATCCGTGGAAGCCGGAAAAGCCGCTCACCATCATCGTGCCGTGGGCCGCCGGCGGCTCGACCGACCAGGTCACCCGGGTGGTGGCGGGCGAGATCGAGAAGGCGCTCGGGCAGAAGGTGGTGATCGTCAACCAGCCGGGCGCCTCGGGCTCGATCGGCACGAAGAACGCGCTGGAGGCCCCCAAGGACGGCTATACCTGGGCGGCGGGTGCGGCCGGCGATCTCGGCACCTACCCGGTGCTGGGCATGCTCGATACCACCCTCGACGACTGGCACCTCTTCCTCGACGTCGCCAACGTCTCGGTGGTGGGGGTCAATCCCGACACGTCCTGGAAGACCACCCAGGATCTGCTCGACGCCATGAAGGCGAAGCCGGGCTCGGTCCCGGTCGCCACCGCCGGTCTCTCCTCGGCCGGGCACAACGCCATGGAGCTGATCGCCCAGGCGACCGGCGTCACCTACAAGCACGTGACCTACGACGGCGGTAATCCGGCGGTGATCGCCACCGTCTCGGGCGAGACCGAGGTCACCACCCAGCTCGCCGTCGAGCAGGCCGAGATGATCCGCGCCGGCCGCATCCGCCCGCTCTCGGTGGTAGGCGACACCGGCCTCGAGCTCGAGGGCCACGGCACCATCCCGCCCATCACCGACACGGTCGAGGGGATCAAGGCTGCCACCAACTATTTCGGCATCTGGGCGCCCAAGGGCGTGCCCGAGGAGGTGGTCCAGACCATGGAGGCGGTCTGGAAGAACGAGATCGCCAGTTCCGAGGCCTTGAAGAAATACGCCGCCAACCGCGGCGCGCTGTTCACGCCCTATTATGGCGAGGAGGCCAAAGAGCGCGCCATGGGCATGGTGAGCTCCAACGCCTGGACCCTCTTCGAGGGCGGCAAGGCCAAGGAGTCGCCGGAGAAGTTCGGCATCCCGCGGCCCTGAGCCGGCCATGCAGGAGCCGTCCCCCACCTCCGTCTCCGCCAGGGCCGATCTCTTCACCGCCCTGGTGCTGCTGGCGCTCTCCGCCGGGGTGATCCTCGAATCGCTGGGCATGCCCCGCTACGAGGAGCGGGCCGTGAACCCCTTCTCGGTGCCGGGCCTGGTGCCCGGCGTGCTGGGGCTGGCGCTGCTGGTGCTGGCGGGCCTGCTGCTGCTGCGCTCGCTGGCGGCGCTGAGAAGCGGTGCCGGGCGCGGGGCCGGGCCCGGGCTGCTCGGCGTGGCGGGCGGGCTCGATGCCGCCCTGCTCGGCCTCCTGACCCTGGGCTATGGCGGCCTTCTGGTGGGCCGCCTGCCGTTCCGCCTGGCGACCTTCCTCTTCGTCTTCCTCTTCATCGTCCTCTTCGAGCGCGACCTTCCGGCGACACCCCGCCAGCGGGCCGGGCGCGCCCTCTTCGCCTTCGTCCAGGCGGCCGTCGTGGCGCTGGGCGTGGCTTATGTCTTCGAGGACGTCTTCCTGGTGCGGCTGCCCTGACATGCTCGACCAGTTCGCGCTCTTCGGCGAGGCGATCCTCCACTTCCTGACGCCCTCGGCCCTCTTCTACGTGCTCTGGTCGACGCTTTTGGGCATCGTCGTGGGCATGCTGCCGGGGCTCACCGCCACGCTGGGCGTGGCGCTCATGACCACGCTCACCTTCCAGCTCGAGAGCGACAGCGCCATCCTCGTGCTGGTCTGCGTCTATATCGGCGCCATCTATGGCGGCAGCCGCAGCGCCATCCTCCTCAACATTCCCGGCACCCCGGCCAATGCCGCCACGGCCCTCGACGGCTTCCCGCTGGCCCGCGCCGGCCTGGCCGGCAAAGCCATGGCGATCGCCACCAGCGGCTCGGTCATGGGCAGCCTGATCGGCATGGTCTTCTTGATGGCGGTGGCACCGGTCCTGGCCGACTTCGCGCTCAAGTTCGGCGCCTACGAGTTCTTCTGGCTCACCGTCTTCGGCATCGTCATCGCCGGCAGGCTCACGGCCCTGGCCGATCCCCTGAAGGGCTGGATCGCCGGCTTCCTCGGGCTGCTCGTGGCCATGGTGGGCCAGGAGGGGATGTACTCCTACCCGCGCTTTGCCTTCGGCAACACCGATCTTGCCGGCGGCTTCGGCCTGCTGCCCGCCATGGTGGGCGCCTTCGGCTTCGCCGAGGTGCTCCACGTCATGACCAGCGGCCGCTACGAAGCGGTCAAGAGCACGCTCGATTCGATCCTGCCCAGGCTCAAGGAGATCGTCCGCTACTGGCGCACCATCATCCGCTCAGGCGTCATCGGCACCTTCATGGGGATCGTGCCGGGCGTGGGCGAGGACATGGGGGCCTGGGTCTCCTATGCCGCAGCGCGCCGCGCCAGCAAGGAGAGCGAGAGCTTCGGCAAGGGCTCGGTGGAGGGGCTGATGGCCGCCGAGACCGGCAACAACGCCGCCGTGCCGGGGGCGATCATCCCGGTTCTCACCCTGGCGGTGCCGGGCTCGGCCCCGGCCGCCGTGCTGCTCGCCGCCATGATCATCCACGGGATCCGCCCGGGCCCGCTCATCATGATCGAGCAGCCGCAGTTCGTGTACGAGGTGGTGGCGATGGTACTCATGGCCACGCTCGCCGTGCTGGTCCTGGGCCTGCTCCTCACCCGCCCGCTGCTCACGGTGCTGAGCGTCCCGCGCGAGCGGCTGATGCCGGTGGTCTTCGTGCTGTGCACCATCGGCTCGTTCGCCATCGCCAGCCGGCTCTTCGACGTCTGGGTGATGCTGGGCTTCGGCGTGCTGGGCTATCTCATGCGCCGGCTCGACTTCCCCACCGCCCCGCTGATCCTGGGCATCGTGCTGGGCGACATGTTCGACAAGAGCCTGCGCCGCGGCCTCGTGCTCAGCGACGGCGATCCCACCCCCTTCTTCACCCGGCCCATCAGCCTCGTCCTGTTCCTGGCCGTGCTCCTGACCTTCGTGCTGGGCGGCGGCACGCTGCGCCGGATCGGCGGCTGGCTCGGCATGCGCCGCCAGCAAGGCGGCGCCTCGGAGGCCTCGCGGTGAGCCGTCCGCTGCGCGTCCTCCAGGCGGGCTTCGGCGCCTTCGGCCCGGTCCACCTCGCCGGCTGGCGGGCGCTGGGCCATGAGGTCGATCTGTGGGTCGCCGACCCCGACCCCGCCGCCCGCGCCGCCGCGCGGCGTCTGGGCGTACCCGAAGAAAGGCTGGCGGCCGACCCGCTCGATCTGCTGGAGGCTGTCGACGCGATCGACATAGCGGTCCCTGCCGATCATCATTTCTCGTTATGTGGCAAGGCACTGGACAGAAATCTCGATGTCTTCATCGAGAAGCCGATGACCGCCACCCTGGCCGAGGCGGAGGCGCTGGCGGGCCTGCTGGCAAAAACTGACAGAATCCTCCAGGTGGGCTTTTTCCTGCGCGCGACGCCGCTCGCCCGGGCCCTGAAGAGGGAGGTGGAGGCGGGCATGCTGGGCACGCTGCGCCACGCCGCCGGCGAGTTCTCCGGGTTCAAGCGGCCGCGCCGCGACAGCGGCGTGCTCGACAACGACCTCGTGCACTTTCTCGACCTCGCGCTCTGGCTTCTGGGCGAGCCGAAGGAGGTCCGCTCGCTGACCCGCGACTTTCTCGGCCGCGGCAGCGAGGATCTGGCGGTACTGCTGCTCGCCTTTCCGGGCGGGGCGGTGGCGCGGCTGGAGGCGAGCTGGCACATGCCGGGCGACGCCCTGGACCCCATCGTGCCGGGCAATCTCGCCACCAAGCGTTTTCGGCTGGCGGGCGCGAAGGGCCAGCTCGATGCCGACTTCATCGCCGATCGTCTGGTGGTGCACCGCCGACGCCATGTGGAGGAGCCGGCCGGCTGGCGCGTGGAGGCCGGGCCGGGCCTGCTGCCGCCCGTCACGGGTGCCGCCCCCGCCACGGTGATGGCGGCCCAGTTCGAGGAGTTTCTTGCCTGTGTGCGCGAGCGGCGCCAGCCGGAGGCCGGGCTCGCCGCCGGGCTCGCCGCGGCCCGGCTGATCGAGCGGGCGAGACGGGAGAGCCTGTTGTGAGGATCGCTCCATGAAGATCGCGTTATGCAACGAGGTGGTGCGGGAGCTGTCCTTCGAGCGGCAATGCACGTTCGCGGCGGAACTCGGCTATGATGGGCTCGAGCTCGCCCCCTTCACCCTGGGCGAGAACCCGCATTTTTTGTCAGTTGCCGAGCGCGCCAGGCTGCGCCGCGCGGCGGCCGGGGCCGGGATAAGAATATCGGGGCTGCACTGGCTGCTGCTGGCGCCGGAGGGGCTCTCCATCACCAGCGCCGATCCGGCGGTGCGCGCGCGCACGCTGGAGGTGATCCGCCGGCTCGTGGAGCTCGCCGCCGATCTCGGCGCCGAGGTGCTGGTGCACGGCTCGCCCGGCCAGCGCCGGCTCGACGGCGGGAGCGACCGCGAGGCCGCCCGCGCCCGCGGCATCGAGGCTTTTGTCAGTGCCGGCGAGGCGGCGGCGGCGGCCGGGGTGACCTACTGCATCGAGCCCCTCGCCCCGCCCGAGGCGGATTTCGTCACCACGATCGCCGAGGCGGCGCAGATCGTGCGCGAGACGGGCAATCCCGCCCTCCTCACCATGCTCGACGCCAGCGCCGCCTCGCAGGCCGAGGTGGCCGAACCGGCCGCCCTGCTGGAGAGCTGGCTGCCCACCGGGCTCATCGGCCATGTCCACCTCAACGACCGCAACCGGCAGGGGCCGGGCCAGGGGGAGGACCGCTTCGCGCCGCTGCTGCGGGTCCTGCACGCCCGTGGCTGGAGCCGCTGGGTGGGGGTCGAGCCCTTCGTCTACCGGCCGGACGGGCCGGCCTCGGCCGCCCGCGCCATCGGCTATGTCCGCGGAATCCTGGAGAGCATCGCATGAGCCGCCCGCGCCTGAGCATCGAGGAGATCGGGCTTTTCGAGCGCGACGTGGCGCTGCGCCTGCCCTTCCGCTTCGGCGTCACCACCGTCACCCACGCCACCCAGGCGGTGGCCCGGGTGCGCGTCAGGCTGGAGGACGGCAGCGAGGCCTGGGGGGTGGCCGCCGAGAGCCTCGCCGCCAAGTGGTTCGACAAGAACCTGGCACTCTCGGACGAGGACAATCTGGCCCAGCTCCGCCAGTCGCTGGCAATCGCCGGCAGGCTCCGCCGGGAGCACGGCCCCGCCACCGCCTTCGGCCTCTTTGCCGATACCTATGCGGCCCAGATGAAGGAGGCGGCGGCGCTGGGCCTCAACCCGCTGGTGGCGGGCTACGGGCCCGCACTCCTCGACCGCGCCGTGCTCGACGGGCTGGGCCGGGCGCTCGGAACATCGTTCGCGGCAATGATCCGGGCCAATTTGCCGGGCATCGAGGCAGGTCCCCTCACCCCCGATCTCGCCGGCTTCGACATGGACGGGTTCCTGGCGGGCCTTTCCATGGCGCCCTCCATCGCCGTGCGCCACACGGTGGGGCTCGTCGACCCGCTCACCGCCGCCGACCGCCCGGAGCGCTGCGACGACGGCCTGCCGGAGACGCTCGAGGAGGTGGCGCGGGCCTATGGCTGCCGGCACTACAAGCTCAAGGTCTCGGGGCAGATCGAGGAGGATCTGGAGCGGCTCGCGGCCATCGCCGCGGTGCTCGACCGCGAGGTGCCCGGCTACGCGGCGACGCTGGACGGCAACGAGCAGTACCGCGACGTCGAGGCGGTGGTCGAGCTCTGGCGGCGGATGACGGAGACGCCGGCGCTGGAGCGGCTGGTGGCCGCCATCCTGTTCATCGAGCAGCCCATCGCCCGCTCCGTGGCGCTGGAGCGCTCCGTCGAGCCCCTGGCCCGCCACCGCCCGGTGATCCTCGACGAGTCGGACGGCACCATCGACGCCTTCGTGCAGGGCAAGGCGCTGGGCTACGAGGGCATCTCCAGCAAGACCTGCAAGGGTTTCTTCAAGTCGTTCATGAACGCCGCCCGCTGCACCCGCTGGAACAAGGAGACAGGTCGAAAGCGCTTCTTCATGTCGGCCGAGGACCTCACTACCCTGGCCGGAGTCTCGGTGCAGCAGGATCTGGCGCTGGTGGCGACGCTCGGGCTCGGCCATGTCGAGCGCAACGGCCACCACTTCATCGACGGCATGAGCTTCGCGCCCGAGGCCGAGCAGCAGGCCTTCCTCGAGGCCCATCAGGGTCTCTACGCGCGCTCGAACGGCACCGTGCGGCTCCGGATCGATGCCGGCAGGCTCGACCTGCGCTCGCTGGACTGCCCGGGCTTCGCCACCGCCGCCCTGCCCGACTTCGCCTCGATGCGCCCGATGCCCCCGGCACCCGAGGGGCCGATCCTTCCTGCGGAGGCCCGCCCGTGAGCCAGAATCTGCCCGACCGCTTCGCCTCCGTCGAGGAGCTGGACGACTTCCTGGCCCGGCCCGGCGAGGCGCTGGTGGCCGACCTCGCCAAGGTCCCGGGCGACATCGCGATCCTCGGGGCCGGCGGCAAGATGGGTCCGTCGCTGGCCCGCCTCGCCCGCCGGGCCGCCCCCGACCGCCGCATCCTGGCGGTGGCCCGGTTCAGCGAGCCCGGGCTGAAGGAGGCCCTGGAGCAGGACGGGATTACCTGCATCGCCTGCGATCTCATGGACCGCGCGGCGGTGGCCGCCCTGCCGCAGGCACCCAACGTGATCTTCATGGCCGGCCGCAAGTTCGGCTCGCAGGGCGCCGAGCACCTGACATGGGCGATGAACGTGCTGGCTCCCGCCCTCGTGGCCGAGCATTTTTGTCGGTCGCGGATCGTCGCGTTCTCCACGGGCTGCGTCTATCCGTTCGTTCCGGTGACCTCGGGCGGTGCCACCGAGGACGTGCCGCCCGCCGCCCCCGCCGGCGACTACGCCTGGTCCTGCATCGGCCGCGAGCGGGTCTTCCTGCACTTCTCGCACCTGCACGGCACGGCGGGGCGGCTCTTCCGCCTCAACTACGCCATCGACATGCGCTACGGCGTGCTCCACGACGTGGCCCGCAAGGTCATGACGGGCGAGCCGGTGGATCTCTCCATGGGCCATGTCAACGTGATCTGGCAGGGCGACGCCAATGCCGCGGCCCTGCGCTGCCTCGCCCACGCCACCTCGCCCACCAGCCCGCTCAACGTGAGCGGGCCCGAGACGGTGAGCATTCGCTGGCTCGCTCGAAGGTTCGCTCAGCTTCTGGGGCGCGAGCCGGTCCTGACCGGCGCCGAGGCCCCTTCCGGCTGGCTGGTCAACGCCGCTTCCGCCGCCGCCCTTTTGGGCTATCCCTCGGTGCCGCTGGAAAGGATGATCCATTGGACCGCCGACTGGCTCGCCCGCGGCCAGCCCACCCTCGACAAGCCGACCCATTATGAGGTCCGCGACGGGGTGTTCTGAGCCGCTCGAGGAGCGCCGGCTGGGCCCTGCCGACGCCGCTGCCGCCTGCCCGCTCTCGGACGAGGCGGGCTGGAACCAGACGCCTTCCGACTGGGCCTTCATGCTGGAGGCCGGGCACGGGCGCGGCCTCTTCCATGACGGCCGGCCGGTTGCCACCGCGCTGGTCCTGAGGCTGGGCCCGGCCTTGTGCTGGATCAGCATGGTGCTGGTGACGCAAGAGTTCCGCCGCCGGGGGCTGGGCTCGCGGCTCTTCGCGCGCTGCCTCGAGATCGCACAGGAGGAAGGCCGGCGTCCCGGCCTCGACGCCACCGGGCTCGGCCGGCCGCTCTACGCCAAGCTGGGCTTCATGGACTGCCACGCCCTCGCCCGCTGGCAGGCGCCTTCCGGCGCGCTCGCGGCAACGGCGCCGGAAGGCATGGAGATCGCGCCCATGGACGAGGCCGCCATGGCCGGGGTCCTGGCGCTCGACCGCGAGCTCGGGGGCATGGAGCGGGGAAGGATCCTCGCCCATCTGCAGGAGCGGGCGCCGGCGGCGGCGCATGTCGCCCGTGCGCAAGGGCGGCTCGTGGGCTATGTGCTGGGCCGCCCCGGGCGCCGGGCCGGGCAGATCGGCCCGCTCGTCGCCACGGCGCCGGAAGCGGCACCGGCCCTCGCGGCCGCCGCCGCCCGGGCGTTCGGGGGCGCGGTGATCCTCGACGTCCCGGAGGAAAGCCGCAGCTTTCGCCGCTGGCTCGAGGAGCGCGGGGCCGCAAGGCTGCGCGGCTTCACCCGCATGCTGCAGGGCAGCGCCCATGCCCCGGGCGAGGCAGCCGCCCTCCACGCCATCGCCGGCCCCGAGCTCGGCTGAAAGGATCTTTTGTCAGTGTCAGTCCCAGGGCCATGACCGAGGCCGTTCTCAAGTCCCGCAGCAGGCGGCCCGCTTCCGCCGAGGACGCCCGCCAGCGCAACCCGGAGCGCACCCGTGCAGCCATCCTGGAAGCGGCGGTGGCGGAATTCTCGGCGCACGGGCTGGGCGGGGCGCGCATCGACGCCATCGCCGCCCGGGCCGGCGTCAACAAGCGCATGCTCTACCATTATTTCGGCAACAAGGAGGCGCTCTTCACCGCCGCCTTGCTACACACCTACGAGGACATCCGCCACAGCGAGAGCGATCTTCATCTGGAAGCCATGGAGCCGGCCCAGGCGATCGCCCGGCTCATCGACTTCACCTTCGACTATTTTCTCGACCACCCGCATTTCGTCAGCATGCTCAACACCGAGAACATGCACCGCGCCCGCTATCTGCGCGGCTCCGGCGAAGGGGCCAGGATCAACATCCCGGTGGTCCAGACCCTGGAGAAGGTGCTGGCGCGCGGTGCCGGGGCCGGCGTGTTCCGCAGGGACGTCGACCCGGTCCAGCTCTACGTCTCCGTCGCCGGCATCTGCTACTTCTACTTCTCCAACATCCACACCCTCTCCACCATCTTCGAGCGCGACCTCGCCGCCCGGCCCATGCTGGAGGCCCGCAAGCGCCACGTGCTGGAAGTGATCCTGGGCTATCTGCGGCCCTGAGGGTCCGGCGGCAGACGGCGCGGGCGGGCGGATCTCCGACCGCTCCCGCCGGTCCACGGCCACTCTCCGCTATCCGCTTGACAGCGGGCCGGGCGGGCGGCGAAGTTGTAACCATCCGGTTACTTGAGGGTCGCGCCATGCCGCTGCACCGCGCCGAGCTGCCTCCGGAGATAGCCCGGCTCCTCCGCGAGGGGACGGTGATCCCCGCCCACCCGCTGGCCCTCGACGAGGAGCGCCGGCTGGATACGGTCTCCCAGCGGGCGCTCACCCGCTACTATGTCGACGCCGGGGCGGGCGGGCTGGCGGTGGGGGTGCACGCCACCCAGTTCGCGATCCGCGAGGCCGGGCTCTACCGGCCGGTGCTCGAGCTGGCAGCGCGGACGGCGCGGGAGTGGACCGAGCGGCCCCTGGCGCTGGTGGCGGGCCTCGCCGGCCCCACCGCCCAGGCCGTGCAGGAGGCCCGCATCGCGGTGGATCTGGGCTACCACGCCGGCCTTTTGAGCCTCGTGGCGCTGCGCGGGGCGGACGAGGACGCGCTGGTGGCGCACTGCGAGGCGGTGGCCGCCGAGATCCCGCTCGTGGGCTTCTACCTGCAGGAGGCGGTGGGCGGGCAGCGCCTCTCGCGCGGCTTCTGGCGGCGCTTTGCGGCCATCGACAATGTGGTGGCCATCAAGATCGCCCCCTTCGACCGCTACCGTACGCTGGACGTGCTGAGCGGCGTGGCCGAGGCCGGGGCCGGGGACCGGATCACCCTCTATACAGGCAACGACGACCACATCGTCCTCGACCTGCTGATCCCCTTCCGCGTGCCCACCGCCACGGGCCCCGTCGAGATGCGCATCAGGGGCGGGCTGCTGGGTCACTGGAGCGTGTGGACGCGGAGTGCCGTGCGGCTCTTCGAGCGGCTGCGGAAGACGGCCGAGGCGGGAGCGGTCGACCGGGAGCTCCTGGCCCTCGATTCCGCCGTCACCGCCTGCAACGCCGCCCTCTTCGACGCCGCCAACGGCTTTCGGGGCTGCATCCCCGGCTGCCACGAGGTGCTGCGCCGCCAGGGGCTGATGCGCACCGCGCTCTGCCTCGATCCCGGCGAGGTCATGAGCCCGGGCCAGGCGGAGGCGATCGAGCGGGTGCGAAGAGCCTGGCCGGAGCTCGTCGACGACGATTTCGTGGCGGAGAACCTGGAGCGCTGGCGCGGCTGAGCGGCCCGCATCGATCAGGGGGAGGGAACGAAAAATGAGCGCACGGCGCCTGGGCATCCTGATGCACGGCGTTACCGGACGAATGGGGATGAACCAGCATCTCCTCCGCTCCATCCTGGCGATCCGCGAGCAGGGCGGTGTGGTCCTCTCGAGCGGCGAGCGGGTCGTGCCCGACCCGGTCCTCGTCGGCCGCAACGCCGGAAAGATCCGGGCACTGGCCGAGGCGCACGGCATCGCCCGCTGGACCACCGACATGGAGGCCGCCCTCGCCTCGCCCGAGGACACGGTCTTCTTCGACGCCGCCTCCACGCAGCTTCGCGCCGGCCTGCTCGAGCGGGCGATCCGCGCCGGCAAGCACGTCTACTGCGAGAAGCCGGTGGCCGAGCGGCTCGAGGACGCGCTGGCGGTGGCCAGGCTCGCCCGCGAGCAGGGCGTCAAGAGCGGCGTGGTGCAGGACAAGCTCTTCCTGCCGGGGCTGCGCAAGCTCGCCATGCTGCGCGAGGCGGGCTTCTTCGGCCGCATCCTCTCGGTCCGAGGCGAGTTCGGCTACTGGGTCTTCGAGGGGGACTGGCAGCCGGCCCAGCGGCCCTCCTGGAACTACCGCAAGGACGAGGGCGGCGGCATCATCCTCGACATGGTCTGCCACTGGCGCTACGTGCTCGACAATCTCTTCGGGCCGGTCAGGGCCCTGAGCTGCCTGGGCGCCACCCACATTCCCGAGCGCGTCGACGAGGCCGGCCGCCGCTATGCCGCGGACACCGACGACGCCTGCTACGCTACCTTCGAGCTCGAGGGCGGGGTGATCGCCCAGATCAACAGCTCCTGGGCCACCCGGGTGCGGCGCGACGATCTCGTGGTCTTCCAGGTGGACGGCACCTTGGGCTCGGCCAGCGCCGGGCTCACCCGCTGCTACGTCCAGCCGCGCGTCGCCACGCCCCGCCCGGTCTGGAACCCCGACCAGCGCCAGAGGCACGACTTCCTCGGCGACTGGCAGGAGGTCCCCGACAACCAGGTGTGGGACAACGGCTTCAAGGCGCAGTGGGAGATGTTCATCCGCCACGTCTGCGAGGACGCCCCCTTCCGCTGGGATCTGATGGAGGGCGCCAAGGGCGTGCAGCTGGCCGAGCTGGCGCTGAAAAGCTGGGCCGAGCGGCGCTGGCTCGACGTGCCGGCGCTGGTGGCCTGAGGGGAGAGAGGGCAGATGGCAGAGATCCGGCTTCCCCTGGCGGGCGGCGGCAGCGAGACTTGGCGCACCGGCGAGCCCCTGCGCTTCGATCCCCCCTCCCGCCCCTTCACAAGGGTGGCCTATGCCGCGGCCCACGTGGTGGCCGACCCGCTGGCCGAGGTGGATCCCTGGCTGGAGCCCGCCATCGACTGGGAGCGCACGCTGGCCTACCGCGAGCATCTCTGGTCGCTGGGTCTGGGGGTGGCCGAGGCCATGGATACCGCCCAGCGCGGCATGGGGCTGGACTGGGCCAAAAGCCTCGAGCTGATCCGCCGCGCCGTGGCGGCCTCGGGCGGCAGGCCCGGGCGGCTCATCGCCTGCGGTGCCGGCACCGACCATCTGGCCCCCGACCCGGGCCTTTCCGTCGAGCAGGTGATCGCCGCCTACGAGGAGCAGTGCGCGGCGGTCGAGGCGGCAGGCGGGCGGATCATCCTCATGGCCTCCAGGGCGCTTGCCGCCTGCGCCCGCTCGCCCGACGACTACGGCCGGGTCTACGACCGGATCCTGGGCCAGGTGA
This sequence comes from Marinimicrococcus flavescens, assembly GCA_029211145.1. Taxonomy (GTDB): domain Bacteria; phylum Pseudomonadota; class Alphaproteobacteria; order Geminicoccales; family Geminicoccaceae; genus Marinimicrococcus; species Marinimicrococcus flavescens. The sequence goes on along the minus strand of JARGEQ010000073.1, from coordinate 11,451 downwards.
GGGAGCCGGTGATCATCCACTGGCTGGGCGGGATGTTCGACCCGGCGCTGGAGGGCTACTGGGGCCGGGGCGATCACGGCGAGGCCATGGAGGTCTGCCTCGACATCCTCGCCCGCAACGCCGCGAAGGTGGACGGGATCAAGGTCTCGCTGCTCGACAAGCGGCACGAGATCGCCATGCGAAGCCGCCTGCCGGAGTCCGTACGCATGTATACCGGCGACGACTTCGACTATCCCGAGCTCATCCTGGGCGACGGCGAGCATCATTCCGACGCCCTGCTCGGCATCTTCGACGCCATCGCCCCGGCCGCCTCGGCGGCGCTGGCCGCCCTGGCCGCGGACGAGCACGAGCGCTACCGGGAGATCCTCGCCCCCACCGTGCCGCTCTCGCGCCACGTCTTCCGCGCCCCCACCCGCTTCTACAAGACCGGGGTGGTGCTCATGGCCTGGCTCAACGGCCACCAGGACCATTTCACCATGGTGGGCGGCCAGCAGAGCGCCCGCTCGCTCCTCCATCTGGCGGAGCTCTTCCGGCTGGCCGACCGGGCCGGGCTGCTGCAGGATCCGGAACTGGCCACCGCCCGCATGAGGAGCCTGCTGGCGGTGCACGGGCTGGAGGGCTGAGCCGATGCGCGATCTTGCCCGGCACCCCGAGCTGCTCTCCATCAACACCGCCACGGTGCGCGAGCGCTGGCGGCTCGACGAGGCCATCGACGGCATCGCCCGGGCGGGCATCAGGGGCATCGCCCCCTGGCGCGACCAGGTGGCGGCGATCGGTCTCGAGCGCGCCGCGCGGATGATCCGCGACGCCGGGCTCACCGTCACCGGCCACTGCCGCGGCGGCATGTTCCCGGCAGGCGACGCCGCCCAGCGCCGCCGCATCGCCGAGGACAACCGCCGGGCGGTGGACGAGGCGGCGGCCCTTGGGGCGCAGTGCCTCGTGCTGGTGGTGGGCGGGCTGCCGGAAGGCTCGCGCGACCTGCCCGGCGCCCGCGCGCAGGTCAAAGACGGCATCGCCGAGCTGCTGCCCTACGCCCAAGACGCCGGCATCCCGCTCGCCATCGAGCCCCTGCACCCGATGTACGCCGCCGACCGCTCCTGCGTGAACACGCTGGGCCAGGCCAACGATCTCTGCGCGGAGCTCGGCGCCGGCACCGGGGTGGCGGTGGACGTCTACCATGTCTGGTGGGACCCGAGGATCGAGGCCGAGATCGCCCGCGCCGGCGAGGCCGGCCGGCTGCTGGCCCTCCATGTCTGCGACTGGCTGGTGCCGACCCGGGACATGCTGCTCGACCGCGGCATGATGGGCGACGGTGTGGCCGACATCCGCCGCCTGCGCGGGCTGGCCGAGGCAGCGGGCTATGACGGCATGATCGAGGTGGAGATCTTCTCGGCCGGAAACTGGTGGCGCCGCCCGCCCGAGGAGGTGCTGGCGGTCTGCGCCGAGCGCTTCGCCTCGGTCTGCTGAAGGAGCGGCGGCGCCGCGACGGGGAATCGTGCCTTTGCCGGACAGGCGGAGCAACCTCGCCCGGCTGCCAGCCGTTCCTCCGACGCCAGTTGCCGGGCAGCATGGGCTGCCGGGGCGGGGAGAGGACAAGGCCATGGTCGAGATGCACATCCGGGCGGGCGCCGCGCCCGGCCCGTTGCGCTGAAACGGGGATAGTCGCCGCATGCTGCGCATGGCACACCGCGCCCGCGTCTGGCCGGGCCGCCCCCACCCGCTGGGCGCCACCTTCGACGGCCGCGGGGTCAATTTCGCCCTCTTCAGCGCCAATGCCGAGAAAGTCGAGCTCTGCCTGTTCGACGCCAAGGGCGAGCGCGAGCTCGAGCGCCTCGTCCTGCCCGAATATACCGACCAGGTCTGGCACGGCTATCTGCCCGACGTCCGGCCGGGCCAGCTCTACGGCTACCGCGTCCACGGTCCCTACGACCCGAAGCAGGGCCACCGCTTCAACGCCAACAAGCTGCTGCTCGACCCTTATGCCAAGCAGCTCGAGGGTCAGCTGCGCTGGAGCGACGCGCATTTCGCCTACCGCGTCGGCCACCAGCGCGAGGATCTCTCCTTCGACAAGCGCGACAATGCCCGCGGCATGCCCAAATGCCGGGTGGTCGACACCTCCTTCACCTGGGGCGAGGCGCCCCGGCCCGACGTCTCGTGGCACGAGAGCGTGCTCTACGAGACCCATCTTCGCGGCTTCACCATGCAGCATCCGGCGGTGCCGGAATGGCTGCGCGGCACCTGTGCGGCCTTCGCCGTGCCCGAGGTGGTCGACCATCTGGCGAGCCTCGGCGTCACCGCGGTCGAGTTCCTCCCGGTCCACGCCTTCGTCCAGGACCGCCATCTGGTCGAGCGCGGCCTCGCCAACTACTGGGGCTACAACTCGATCGGCTTCTTCGCGCCCGAGCCGCGCTATCTCTCGACCGGCTCGCTCTCCGAGTTCAAGACCATGGTCCGCTGCCTGCACGAGGCGGGGATCGAGGTGATGATCGACGTGGTCTACAACCACACCGCCGAGGGCAACCATCTGGGGCCGACCCTCTCCTTCAAGGGCATCGACAACGCCTCCTACTACAAGCTGACGCCCGAGGATCCGCGCTTCTACTGGGACAGCACGGGCTGCGGCAACACGCTGAACCTCACCCATCCGCGGGTCCTGCAGATGGTCATGGATTCGCTGCGCTACTGGGTGATCGAGATGGGCGTCGACGGGTTCCGCTTCGACCTCACCTCGGCGCTGGCCCGCGATCCCTTCGAGTTCGACTATGGCAGCGGCTTTCTGGACGCGGTCCGCCAGGACCCGGTGCTCTCCCAGGTCAAGCTCATCGCCGAGCCCTGGGATCTGGGCGACGGCGGCTACCAGGTGGGCGGCTTCCCGCCCGGCTGGTCGGAGTGGAACGGCAAGTACCGCGACACCGCACGGCGGTTCTGGAAGGGCGAGCCCGACCAGCGCCGCGAGCTCGCCGCGCGGATCACCGGCTCGGCCGACATGCTGGCCCACCAGGGCCGCCGCCCCTCGGCCAGCGTCAATTTCCTCACCGCCCATGACGGGTTCACGCTCAGGGATCTCGTGAGCTTCAACGACAAGCACAACGAGGCCAACGGCGAGGACAACCGCGACGGCATCAACGAGAACGACAGCTGGAACTGCGGCCACGAGGGGGTCACCGAGGATCCGGAGATCAACGCCCTGCGCGCCCGCCAGCAGCGCAACCTGCTGGCCACCCTGCTGCTCTCCCAGGGCGTGCCGATGCTCCTTGCCGGCGACGAGTTCGGCAACAGCCAGAACGGCAACAACAACACCTACTGCCAGGACAACGAGATCGGCTGGGTCAACTGGGAGAATGCCGACGAGGATCTGATGGCCTTCGTCGCCCGCCTGATCCGCCTGCGCCGCGAGCATCCGGTGTTCCGCCGGCCGCATTTCTTTCACGGCCGCACCATCCGCGGCACCGCCGTCAAGGACATCGTCTGGCTGACCCCCGACGGCCGCGAGAAGACCGACGAGGACTGGCATTTCCCCGAGGCCCGCTGCCTGGGCTTCCTTCTGGGCGGCGATGCCGGCGAGCTGTTCTATTCCCCCGGCGGCCGCCAGGAGCTCGACGACGGCTTCATCGTGCTGATGAACGCCTTCCACGAGCCTTTAGAGTTCACCCTGCCCGAGGCCGCCATGGGCGAGGCCTGGACGGTGCAGTTCGACACCGCCCGCGCCGAGGTCGAGGGAAGGCGCCACGAGGCCTCCACGGCCTACCCGCTGGAGGCGCGCTCGCTGGTCCTGCTGATCCGCGCGGACGGCCGGCAGGAAGGGGAACTGGCGGGAGCCGCTTCCGGTTGATAGCCGGCGGCGCCAGGGAGCGCCGCCGTCCCGCCGCCCGCGGCGGTTTCACCATGGAGCCGCCCCCTTGCCGTCGATGCAGGTGACCCCGACCCCGGCCGCGAGCTCGCCCGCCACCACCGTGCTGGTCGGCGCGGTGGCGGTGGCTGCCCTCTATCTGGGGCGCGAGGTCTTCATCCCGCTGGCCCTGGCAGCGCTCTTGAGCTTCGCCCTGGCGCCGCTCGCCAACCGCCTCAAGCGGCTCGGGCTCGGCCGGGCGCTGCCGGTCCTGGTGGTGGTGCTGGGGGCGCTCGGGCTGGTCTCGGCCTTCTCCTGGCTGCTGGCCGACCAGGCCCTGCGGCTGGCCGCCGACCTGCCGCGCTACGAGTACAATCTGCGCCAGAAGATCCACTTCTTCGAGACCGGCAGCGCCCGGGACAATGTGCTGGAGCAGACCGCCGAGCTGCTCGATCGGGTGCAAAAGGAGATCGACGAGGTCGCCCGCGACAAGGAGGACGCCGCGGCTGCCGCCGACGTCCTGCGCGAGATCACCCGGGAGCCGCAACCGATCCCGGTCGAGGTGCACGAGCCGCCGGTCTCGCCGGTCAGCGCCCTGGTCCAGGTCGGCGAGCTGGTGGCGCAGCCTTTGGCGACCTTGGGCCTGATGCTGCTCTTCGTGATCTTCGTGCTGCTGCAGCGCGAGGACCTGCGCGACCGCTTCATCCGCCTGTTCGGCTCGGAGGACGTCCATCGCACCACCGAGGCAATGAACGACGCGGCCGAGCGGATCGGCCGCTATCTTTTGATGCAGCTCCTCATCAACACCACCTATGGCGGGCTGTTCGGCCTGGGCTTGTGGCTCTTGGGCGTGCCCAACGCGCTGCTGTGGGGCCTTTTGGGCAGCGTGCTGCGCTTCGTGCCCTATGTGGGCGCTCCCATCTCCGCCCTCTTCCCGCTGGTGCTCTCGCTGGCTGTCGACAGCGGCTGGACCCTGCCGCTCGCCACCGCCGGCCTGTTCCTCGCCATCGAGCTGGTCTGCGCCTACGTCATGGAGCCGCTGCTCTACGGCTCGAGCACCGGTCTCTCGCCGGCAGCACTGCTGGTCGCCACCGCCTTTTGGACGATCTTGTGGGGACCGGTGGGCCTCCTGCTCGCCACCCCGCTCACCGCCTGCCTGGTGGTGGTCGGCCGGCACGTGCCCGCCCTCCAGTTCCTCGAGATCATCTTCGGCAACCGCGAGGTCCTCTCGCCCTCGGTGAAGCTCTACCAGCGCCTGCTCGAGGAGGATGTCGAGGAGGCCGAGGAGGCAGCCGACGAGTTCTTCGAGGAGCACGACCTGCAGCGCACCTTCGACGAGATGATGCTGCCGGCCCTGGGCCTGGCCGACCGCGACCGGCTGCGCGGCGCGCTCGCCCGGCCGCGCCAGCGCACCCTCGCCGCCGATCTGGTGGGCGTGGCCGAGGAGCTGGCGGGCGACGCCGGGGTGCCCGCCGAGCCGCCCGCCGAGCCCGAGATCCTGTGCATCGGCAGCCGCCTGGGCTTCGACGAGGCGAGCGCCCGGCTGCTCGCCCTGCTGCTGCGCGAGCAGGGCCAGGACGCCGCCATCCTGCCACGTCCCGACGTCGCCGCCGGCCGCATCGAGACCCTGGAGACCGGCCGGGTGCGGCTCTTGTGCATCTGCGCCCTCGACACCGCCGGCAGCGCCCATGCGCGCCGGCTGATCCGCCGCCTGCGGCGCCGCTTCGGGCCGGAAGTGCCGGTTCTGGTCGGCATGTGGCGCACCGGCGAGAACGGCGGCGAGGAGCCGCTCACCGAGGCCGCGCGCATCGTCCACAGCCTGCGCGCCGCCTCGGTGGCCGCCCGCGAGCTGCTGGGCGGGCCGGCCGGCCGGCGCGGGGAGGCGGCAGCCGGGGGATCGTCGTCGAGCGAAGGAAGCGCCCTGCCCATGCCTTCACCCGGCTGATCCGGATCCACCTTCCGGAACCGGAGCCGCGCCCCGGCCGTTTGATTGCAGGGGCGCGCCGGTGGAGGCGAGCCGGAAGGGGGCAGCTGATGGAAGAAAAGCCCGAGATCGGCCTTCTCAAGGGGCTTGTGCAGACCGTCTGCCGGAATGCCGATTTGTGCGCCGCGGCACGCCAGGCGGCACCCGACGAGGACTGGGCGGGGTTGCTGGACCGGCTGCGCGCCGACCATGGCAGCCTGCTGCGCGATCTTCTGGGCTGCCTGATGCTGCGCGATCTCCCGGCCCGCGAGGTGCGCCAGCTGGTGATGGACACCGTGCCGCCGGAGGGAGAGGCACCCGCCCGCCCGGCAAGGAAGGACTTCAGCTTTTTCCGGAGCGATCTCGAGCATGCCGAGCAGCATCTCGAGGATTCGCTGCGCTGCCTCCTGGCCGGCGGCGCCATGCGCGACGCCGAGCTCGAGCTTTTGAGCCTGCACTATCTCAAGATGCCGCTGCGGCTGCGCGACCTCGCCTCGATGGAGGAACGGCCGGCCATGGCCTTCCCCGAGCCATCCATGCTGTCGGAGCGGCTGCACTAGGCGGCGCGCCTGCCCCGGAGACCGGAGCGGTGGGCGCCCGCTTCGAGCATCGCGCCTGGGCCAGGCGGTTCGCCTGGCTGCCCGATCCGGCCGGTGCAGCCCCTTCCCGCGAGATCTACCTGCTGGCCCCGGGCCTCCCGGGCTGGAACCTCAAGCTGCGCGAGGGAGCGCTCGAGCTCAAGGCTCTGGAGGCGGAGCAGGGCGGACTCCAGCGCTGGCGGCCTGCAGACAGGCTTTCTCTGCCCGCTCCCGCCGCCCGGCTGCGCGCCCTCCTGGCCGGTCCCCTCCCCGGCCTGCCGGTCCTGCCGGAGGATGCCGGCGGCTCGCCGGAGGCGCTCGTCCGGGTGCTGCCGGCGCTTTGTCCCGGATTGCGCGCGGTGCCCGTCGAGAAGCGTCGGCTGCCTGTCGAGGCGGGGTCCTGCCGCGCCGAGACGGTGGCGGTCCGCCTGCCGGACGGCGCCTCGTGGCACTCGGCCGCCGCCGAGCACGAGGATCCGCTCGTTCTGTGGAACGCCCTGCGCCGCCTGCGGCTCCTGGCCTTCGCCAACCGCGACTACACCAGCGCCCTGACCCGGCTCTGCCTCATGGGCCTGCCGCCCGGCTGAGGCGGGCGGGCCTGCAGGAACCGCGCCGCGCGACCGGCCGTTGCCGCCATGCCAAGCCAATCCCCGATGGAGGACAGCAGTCATGACCGAGCGGCAGGACCGCGCCCAGGCGCATGCGAGGCTCTGGGAGCTCATCAAGGACATCCGCGTGGCGATGCTCACCACCCGCGAGGAGGACCGGCTGCGCTCGCGGCCGATGCACGGCTTCCAGGAGGCGCTGGAGGGCGAGCTGTGGTTCTTCACCAGGCTGGATTCCGCCAAGGCCCAGGAGGTGCTGCTTCACCCCGGGGTCAACCTCGCCTATGCCGACCAGCACGAGAAGATCTATGTCTCGGTCTCGGGCCGCGGCGAGCTGGTGACCGACCGGCAGGTCATGGAGCGCTACTGGAATCCCATGGTCGCCGCCTGGTTTCCCGACGGGCTCGACGATCCCGACCTGGCGCTCATCAAGGTCGCTCTCGAGGAGGCCGAGTACTGGGACGCCGAGACCGGCGCCATGCGCTATTTCTGGGAGGTCACCACCGCCCGGATCGAGGGCCGCCAGCCGGATGTCGGCGAGCACGGCCAGGTGACGGCGCGCCGCTGAGGCGCCAGCCGCCCCCCCGAAGGGCCCGCCGCCGCGGGCCCCCTTCCTCCTCTCAGCCGCCGACGATCTCGCCGCCGTTGGGGTGCAGCACCTGCCCGGTCATGTAGGAGGAATCCTCGCAGGCGAGGAACAGGTGGCAGGGTGCTACCTCCGCGGGCTGGCCGGGCCGGCCCATGGGCACGTTCTTGCCGAACGTCGCCACGTGCTCGGCATCGAAGCTCGCCGGGATCAGCGGCGTCCAGATGGGCCCCGGCGCCACCGCGTTGACGCGGATGCCGCGGTCCGCCACCGCCTGGGCCAGCGAGCGGGTGAAGGCCACGATCGCTCCCTTGGTGGAGGCGTAGTCGATGAGATGGAAGCTGCCGCGATAGGCGGTCACCGAGGTGGTGTTGACGATGGCGGCACCCTTGCCCAGATGCGGCAGCGCCGCCTTGGCCATGAAGACATAGCCGAAGAGATTGGTGGCGAAGGTGCGGGCGAGCTGCTCGGCGGAGATGTCCTCGAGCGCCTCCCTGGGGTGCTGCTCGGCGGCGTTGTTGACCAGCACGTCGAGCCGGCCGAGGCGCTCCACGGTCAGGGCCACCGCCCGCCGGCAGAACTCCTCCTCCGCCACGTCGCCCTCGATCAAGAGGCAATGGCGGCCCTCGGCCTCCACCAGGCGGCGGGTCTCGCGAGCGTCCTCGCTCTCCTCGCGGAACACCACCGCGACATCGGCGCCCTCGCGGGCGAACAGCACCGCCACCGCCCGGCCGATGCCGCTGTCGCCGCCGGTGATCAGCGCCGCCTTGCCCTCCAGCCGCGCCGAGCCCGCATAGCGCGGCATGAAGTCGGGTGCGGGCTCCATGAGCCGCTCGCGGCCCGGCTGGCGCTCCTGGTGCTGCGCGGGAATCCCCTTCATCGGCGTGCTCCTGCTGGGACGGACGTAACCGCTCCTGCAACGGCCTGTGGGCCCCGAGGTTCGCGCCTCACGCGGCCGCCTCGCCGTCTGCAGCGGCAAGGCGGCGCTGCAGGAACACCAGCACCGCCGCCTCCTCGGGGGCGAGCCCCTCCAGATCCTCGCGCAGCTCCTGCTCGATGCGCTCCTTGAGGGCTTCGAGGAGGCTGCCGTCCATGTAGGCGTCGAGAATCTCGGGGTGGACGTAGCTCTTGCGGCAGATCGCCGGAGTATTGCCGAGCCGCCCGGCCACCCGCTCGATCGCCTGGGTGATGTTGCGCTTGGCGGCAGCCTCGCTGTCGACCGCCTCGAACTCGCTGAGCGCCCAGGCGGCCAGCACGGTGGCCGACCATGTCCTGAAGTCCTTGGCGCTGAACGCCTCGCCGGCGAGCTCGCGGAGATAGTCGTTGACCTCGCCGGAATCGACCGGCTGGCGCCGTCCCTCCTCGTCCAGATACTGGAACAGCTCCTGGCCGGGGATCTCCTGGCAGGTCCGCGCGAGACGCGCCAGGCGGCGGTCGCGCAGGCTCACCTCGTGGCGCTTGCCGCCCTTGCCGCGAAAGAGGAAGCGCAGCCGGCCACCCTCCACCACGAGATGGCGGTCGCGCAGGGTGGTGAGGCCGAAGGTGCGGTTGGTGCGGGCATATTCCTGGTTGCCGACGCGGATCAAGGTGGTCTCGAGAAGACGCACCACCAGCGCCAGCACCTTGCGACGCCCCAGCCCGCGTGCCGCAAGGTCGGCCTCCACACCCGTACGGATGCGTGGCAAAGCGCGGCCGAAGGCGAGCATCCGGCCGAACTTGGCCTCCTCGCGCACCGCCCGCCAGCGCGGATGGTAGCGGTACTGCTTGCGGCCGCGCGCATCGCGGCCGGTGGCCAGGAGATGGCCCTTCGGGTCGGGCGAGATCCACACCTCCCGCCAGGCCGGCGGCACGGCGAGGCTGCGGATCCAGCGCAAGGTGGCGGGGTCGGCGATCTTCCTCCCGTCGGGGCCGCGGTAGGAAAAGCCGCGCCCCGCACGGCGGCGGGTGATCCCCGGATCGTCGTCGCGCACATAATGCAGCCCCGCCTCGGCCAAGGCTGCCGGCGAGGGCGGCAGGCCGGGCTCTTCGACCGGCGGCGCGCCGCTCATCTCACACCCCGCTCACCGAGGATCGGGGCTCAGTCGACCGCATCCTCGACATCGTCGATCGCCTCGTCGGCGCTCTCGCCGGCCTCCTCGAAGAAGCCCCGGTCGCATCCGGCCAGCGGTGCTGCGGCGACCAGCCCCAGCAGCAGGAGGGCCAGGGTCTTCATGCGGAGCTCGATCATCGCTCATCTCCCGGTTGATCTCCGGCCTCTGCCGAGGTGCCGCAGCAACCGGAAGGCGGGTCCTCCGGTTCCCGCAAGGCTTCCCCCGAAGGCCCGAGAGCCGGGCCCCGGAACCTGGAGCCCGGGCCCGGGTTGTTCGCGGGTGCCGGCTTCTCCGGCGAACAGGAGATCAAGGCCATGAACTGGGACCGTATCGAGGGCAACTGGAAGCAGATGCGCGGCAAGGCCCGCGAGAAGTGGGGCAAGCTCACCGACGACGATCTCGACCAGGCCGCCGGCCGCCGCGATCAGCTCGCCGGCCGCATCCAGGAGCGCTACGGCGTCGCCAAGGACGAGGCCGAGCGCCAGCTCGACGAGTGGCAGCGCGACGCCGACAGGCACTGAGCTTTCCGGCGGGTCCCCCTTCCTGCCTCACCGACCGGCCCGCCGGCCCTGCCGGCGGGCCTTTCCTCGTCTTGCCGGCTCAGGTCCGGCCGGCCCGGAGCGGCTCCATGCGCCGGCTCATTGCACCACCGCCGGCGCCATTCCCGGCCGGAAGCCGGGCGGCACGGTGGGATGGGCGGAATCGGCGCCGAAGCGCAGCGTGCCGCCGCCGGTGATGTTGATCCGCCGGCCGACGATCACGGTGAAGGGCGAGGGCGAGAGCCCCTCGCTGCCGCCCGAGAGGGTAAGATCCTGGCGGGGGAAATAGAGCGCGCCGGCAAAGCGCATCTGCCCGCCGCCGGCGAGCTTGTTGCTGGTGCCGGCCGGCACGTCGGGGCCGGTCGCGAACACGAAGCCGGCCATCGGCCCGCTGGTCGGCGCCGAGAGATCGATCCGTCCGCCGCCGGTGAGCTGGACGCTGGCCTTGGGCCCGGTCAGGTAGAAGCCGACGCCGTGCCCCCCGAGGCTGCTGCCGCCGCTGCTCTCCAGCGCTCCGTCCTTCATAACGTAGATGCCGGGCAGGAACGTGGCGGCGGTGCCGCCGGCAAGCGACAGCCCGCCGCAATAGACCCCGGGAGCGAGCGTCACCGCCCCGCCCGAGAGCTTCCGGTCGACCCAGTCGCAGCCACCCGCCGGGGGCGGCGCGAAGCCGGCGAAGGGATCGGGCCGGCTGCGGCAGCCGGCCTCCGGCGGCGGGCTCGCGCTGCTGCCTCCGGTGAAATTGTAGCCGCCGGCAACACAGGTCTCGAGAGCGCTCATCGCCGAGCCGCCGGTGGCGGTCAGGGCATCGCCGGCGGTCGAGCTCACCTGGATGGTGCAGGCCGGGATCGCCAGCCCCGAGCCGCCGTTCATGTCGAGCGTCTTGGGGCTCGAGGGGTCGAGCGCGTAGATGCAGGAGGGCCTGGCCTGCCGGGCGATCGAGGAGGCCGCGAGCTCCACCTCGTGCACCCCGAACAGGGCTCCCAGGAAAGTCGGCACACCATTGTCCCGGTCCCGCTCGCGCCGCAGCTCGACCCGCACCGCATTGACGCCCGACCCGCCCGGCGTGAAGCGGCGGGCATGCCTGTCCCACACGCCCGTGGTGACATCGCCCGGCTCCAGCAGCACCCTGTCCTTCTCCGGAAGGCGGCCCGCGAAGGCGGCGGCGGCGGCGCGCGCCGCCGTCTCGTCCGGCAGCTGCCGGGCACCGGCAAGGGCCACCGCGTCGGCCGTCTGCTGCAGCCGGTCGCGCTGCAGATAG
>JARGEQ010000072.1 GCA_029211145.1 Marinimicrococcus flavescens | reverse complement strand
CGCGTTCCTGGCCGAGGCGGAGGCCGACCACCTTCCGGCCTCGCAAGTGGTCCGGGAGTTGATGCGCGAGCACGTGGTGCATCGGCGCGAGGAGCGCGGGCACGAGGCCTCCGTCGCCCGCAAGGTAGAGGCCGCGCGCGTTTGCGTGCGTGCCGGCAGCGGTGTGCCGAGCGAGGAGATCGACGCGGAGTTCGCTGCCCGGTGCGCCCGGGCGGAGCTGCCATCCATGCCGGGAAGGCCGAGGGGGCCGCAGCACTAATCCCCGCCCCTTCATCAGCTACGGCGACTACATCATCTACGTCGACGGGAGCGGCGATCAGAGCCGGACCTTCATCGACCGGGATTATCCCGTAGTCATTCTCGACTTCTGCATCTTACGGAAGCATCATGATGCGAACGTGGTCGCCCCGCAGGTGCAGGCCTTCAAGTTTGCCCATTTCGGCCATGGCATCGTCGTTTTGCACGAGCACGAGAGTCGCAAGCACAAGCCGCCCTTCGTGTTCCTGCAAAGCCAGGACAAGCGCGACAGCTTCATGACCGCGCTGAACCGCCTGATCGAGAACGCGGACTTCACCATCATCGCGGCCGCCATCCACAAAGAGAACCTGCGGCGCCGCTATGCCGATCCTCGGAATCCGTACGAGATGGCCCCGACCTTCTGCATGGAGCGCGCCTGCCGCTTCCTGCGCGATCGCGGCCAGCACATGCTCAAGACCCACATCGTCGTTGAGAGGCGCGGGAAACGTGAGGACGATGATCTGGAGCTCGCCTTCCGGCGCATCCGGACGGTGCCAGTCTCCGGGAATCCGGGGACACCCGCCCCATTCAACCCTTCTCGCGGAGGCGGGCGTCAGCCGCCGGCCCAGACCATCGGCGTGTAATCATACCTGGCAACATCAACGTTGGCATGCGCGGCGCTGCCCGGGCCGACGTGGCAAGGAGCCTGCCGGACGCCCGGCTGGTGGCCGAGGAGGAGGTTGCGGCGCCGCACGGCGAGAATCGGGCCTTCGGGCGGATGGCGGTGTTCGAGGCGGCGGGTGCTGGCCAAAGGCCGGCGCTGCGCTCGACGCTTCGCCTCTACTGCCCGTGGGCGGTGAAATACCGCGTCACCGGCCCCGACGCGGCTCTGGCGGCAGCGCCTGAGGCCTTCATGACGGAGCTGCCCTGGCCAAAGGCGTCTCCCGCCCTGTGACGCCGGCACCATCCGCCCCACGGGGCACCGCCCGAGCTGACAAAAAAATCAGAAAAAAAGCCGCGCGCAGCGCCTTGCCGACCGCGTTCGCGCGCCTGGC
>JARGEQ010000071.1 GCA_029211145.1 Marinimicrococcus flavescens | reverse complement strand
CATACGAATGCATTGCGTTCACCCTCATTTCGTGCTAAACTGTCCTTAATTGAATTTTTCAAGTTCGTGTTCAGCCTACCGGCTCCTAACCCGGTGGGCTGTTTTTCATTTGCACTGGTCATTGCCTTCTGTTCATATCGTTTGCGGTCTACTCCGTCCCAAAGATTAAGAAGCTTGTCCTGCAGCCGGCGCTGCTCTTTTGAAGCAAACTCCGCAATCTTCAAGTCCACCTCACCGCCGCGCCAGTGCGCGTCCTGCTGCATCTGAAGCCAATATGCCATTTCCTCTCTTAAATCACGTTCAATGAGCCTTTTGTCCACGATTCCTCACCCTCCCATGATTTCGGTTGTTCTGCAATTGCTTCATTCAGCAAGAATTTACCGAACTTATTCAAAATCACGATTGCCTGCGGATCCCCAAATTCATCAGTGCCTTCAAGCCAGATGCCACGAAAGTCCTCTTTAAAAGTCAATTGAAGATTTCGCTCAATTACTTCCCCGGTTGTTGTGTCCGCAGCGGTAATTCTGATTTCATTTGCCAGAAATCCACTTTTAGTCACATCCGGGACCAGTTCGATTGCCAATGTAATCCCTCCTTAATTCATGGCTCCTATACTGAGCTCTTT
>JARGEQ010000070.1 GCA_029211145.1 Marinimicrococcus flavescens | reverse complement strand
GAAAGCGAGAAGCGGCCCGTGTCAAGGAAACACCGTCACTGTACAAACAGGAAGTTGTATTTACGCCCCATCGATATAATCTGCGATCATTTGTTCTTCTTTCATAAGAATATAAAACGTAAGATTGTCCTCGTTTGCGTATGAATGAAGCATTTTGTTGATGTGGAATTTAATATTTCCTCTGGAAGAGATTTTGCGCAATTCTTCTGCAATTCGAATAGCTCGTTTAGTTCGTATGTAACAATGCTCATCGAATTTACCGTCGTTTTCCTGAGTTTTTTTTCTTTCCGAAATTTGTTTTGTCAAAAAGAAACATTCTTCACTTGTTGTTGCAAGCCATACTATGGCTTTCGCTCTGATTCTTAGATCAAAATCATTAAGAAGTTTTGCAAAAATACCCACCAAACGCTTTTCATGTAATTTCGTATTGAGAAAAAATTCTATGAAAACAAACTTATCATAAGTATTGCCACTAATACCAAGCTTGAGTATTTTATCTTTGATAGGGATCGCTAATTGAGGATTCTCCTCGATTATGTACAACCCCGAGCTGTAAGCATATTTATTAGACGAATTTATAAGTTTTTCAACCGCGTATATTGGATAACCTTTGACAAAAAAGGAAATGAGTTCATCTACAGAATCGATATCCACTTCATTATGATTGAGTAAGCGATCAATAATTTTCTCTGCTCTTGCGTAGTCCATGACTGTTACCCACCCCTCCGTCGGATTGCATCATTTATTTGATCCAATAGCTTTTCCTCTTTTTTGATTCTTTTCTCATGGAATTACGGGGACACATCACTCAATTCCCCCCGCCTCACCCTGCTCCCGCTCTCCCGGCAGCGTAGCGCGCCTTCCGCCCTGTGCCAGCCCCAGCCGGACAGAAGCGAGACCCGCACAAGCGGGTTGCCCCCGCCGCACCGGCCTGTGCCGTGCTCACGCAGCCTCGCCTTGCCCCTTCGGCCCGGGCTTGCGGCGGCGCAGGCGGCGGCCGAGTTTTTCTTCCAGCGCCAGGAGGAACGCCTCGTCGCCGAGGGGGCGGCCGGTGCGCTGGGCGCGGCGCAGGGCCTGGACGGTGTCGTCGGGCGGGTCGGCGGCGAGGAAGGCCTGCCAGTCGGGGACCAGGTCGAGCAGCGGCTTCGTCCGCACGAGGCCGTCGCTGCGGCGGCGCAGATGGGCACGAGCACTGGAGAAGGGCCAGCCCCCGGGGTGGGCGGCGAGGCCGGCGCGGACCGGGTTGCGCTCGATATAGCGGGCGGCTGCCAGCAGATGCGGCTGGTCGAGGACCGCGGAGGCGAAGCGGCCCTGCCACAGCCAGCCGGTCCAGCCGTGGCGGCGGTTGACGTGGGCGGTGTAGCGGCGGTGCGCCTCGCGCAGCGCCATGGCGAGCGCGGCGGCGGTCGGCGGGACGAGGATGAGATGAACGTGGTTGGGCATCAGGCACCACGCCCAGATCTCGACCCCGGCGGCGCGCGCGTGCTCGCGCAGCAGCCTCTTGTAGAGGGCGTAGTCGTCCGCGCCGAAGAACACCTTCTGGCGGCGGTTGCCGCGCTGGGTAACGTGGTGCGGCAGGCCGGGGACGACGACGCGGGCGAGACGGGCCATGCGGCGAGGGTAGCGCGGGACGGGGGTGCAGCGCAATTAAGTCATGTGTCCCCGCAACTCCGCAGCGCAATTAAGTCATGTGTCCCCGCAACTCCGCAGCATTAAGTCATGTGTCCCCGCAACTCCGCAGCATTAAGTCATGTGTCCCCGCAACTCCGCAGCGCGTGTAGTGTGTCGTGGCGGCCCCGCCGACCACGCCGGGGACCTGGCGCGCACCCTTCCTCGACCACCAGGCTGAGGCGCCGGCCATCCAGGCATCACCCACACGCCAGGCCGCCGACCTCGCAGACAACCATGATCCCGGGCGACGACAGCAACGACGGAGGAAAAAGCGCCGCTGGAGGAGACGCGATTAGACAACACTCTCCTTGGGTTCAACAGGCTGTTGGAGAGTGACTCCTTAGCGCGATTACGTCAGCTCCCCGAAATTCGATGTGCGCAGTCTATTTGCAATATTCGGATCGACATCAATTGCCAGACCAATTCCAAGTTCGTACAAGAGACGAATATGGCGCGCCTCCAAGGTATCGGCCATATATATATTTCCAGGCAATACTAGTGACAAGCGAATTGATTCATAGTTTTCATTTAATTTTTTTATAGCATTTTCTTTTCCTTGAAGTTTTGCACAAAGAGCTTCGATTTCATCCATGAAGTTTTTTTTGCCAACAACTTTTTTTTTCAATTCCCAGAAAGTAAATGGCCAGACGGCTTTCTTGCCGGTAAGGAAGGGGTTCGGATCGCCTGCATTCCATGATCTTGTTGGACGCAAGTTCAGCATAGAAGAAATCTGTTATACAGTAAATGACATGTGTTTCACATTAATGCTTACGAGATAAAAAACATCGCTCACATCATCACTACGTTTAATGCTCATTGCACTTACCATGATTGCTACCAACCATCTTTCTTGCCTCTGTTTCGCGGGCCTTTTCGATCCTTCCCCTTTTGACCGGATGGTTGGGATTTTTCGATAAAGTTTTCTGCAGGTCCGTGATTTGTCCACGATCCATCCTGATTTTCCCCCCAAAAGTTGCCATCAGGGTCAATTTTGACGTCGTCATCACCGCTTGCCCCTATATCGCCTTTTATTGCACCATGATGTCCCGACCAAGGCGTTTTGTCGATGTCTCTGGAACCTGCCGGTGGACGGTTCGCCGTTGGCTCCCAATCCTCCGACTTACTAAATATACCAAGGAGTTCTCCTGTCGCGTAGAAGCCTTCCTTTACGGCGTCAGCTATCGCCCAGCCCCAATCGCCAGCGGCAACGCCAGTGAGATCTTCGATCCCGTCGACACCAGCGCCGAGTGCACCGCCTGTGAGCCCGCCAAGCGCGCCGCCTCCAAGCGCGCCTAGCTCGGCACCTGCGGCTGCTGCGATCGCACCGGCCCCAGTACTCGCCGTGGCACCCGCACCGACGGCCGCACCGACGGCCGCACCAACGCTGACTCCAACAGCCGCCCCTCCAAGGGTGTAGTCGGGTGTCCCCACCTCATGCCCGTTCGGATCGCTCTTGTTGACGGGATCGTTGAAGGCATAGGCGTACCGATTGGTCCCCACACCCTCCTCGGTCGGATCCCACCAGTCCGGCTGGATGAAGCGGCCCAGCAGCGGGTCCATGTAGCGGGCGTTGAGGTAGAGCAGGCCGGTGTCGGGGTCGTCGCGCTCGCCGATATAGCCCTTGCTCTCGGGCTGCGCCGGCCCCCCGGCCTCGCTCACGGTGAGCGCCCCCGAGCGGTCGCCATAGGGGAGATAATGCGAGCGCTGGACGCGCACGCCGGCCTCATCGGTGATCAGCCTCACCGAGGCCAGGTGGTCGCGGTGCAGCCACTCCTTGACCCCGCCCCGCGGTGCCTTGCACCGCGATTCCCCGGGGCAGGAATCGTGATCGGGCGGCGCCCGATCACGGGGCGAGCCGGCCCACCACGCGCATGTCGGCATGGACGTGCTTGATGGTGCTGCCCGAGGGCAGGATCTCGAGCTCGGCGCCGAGCCAAAGGGTGGTCTCGCTGCCTTTCGTCTTCAGGATGCGCGCGCCGTCGGGGCCGCAGGCGCAGGCCACGGTGACGCCGCCCTTGGTGACGCTGCCTCACCTCGAGAGATCCGGCCGGTTCTCGTGGTCGTGGACGATGCTCCGCCCGAGCCCGGCGGTCATGCTGCCGTTGGCGTCGTAGTCCAGCGACTGGCCGCCCACGTCGCCGGGAGGAGCATGGGGTGGGGGTGTGCGGCCGGGGCGCCGTGGAGGCCGGCCAGGTGCAGGCGCCGAGCGGGCTGCTCAGCATGTTGCCGGCGACGTCGCCGGGAACCCTGGGCAGGTGAAGCTCTGGCTTCGGGTGCCGTCGGTGTTGACGGCGCTCA
>JARGEQ010000007.1 GCA_029211145.1 Marinimicrococcus flavescens | reverse complement strand
TTGGCCAAGCGGGCGCACGAGATCATCGTCGACGAGCTGGCCAACAAGCCCGAGTTTGCCAGCCTCGTCGAAAGCCTGCTCGCCATGCGGGCGGATGTGGTCGAGCGGATCGCGGAACTCGACACCAAGCTCCGCGCGCGAGCGAAGACGACGCCCGTGTGCCGGCGGTGCATGACCGTGCCTGGCGTCGGTCCGATCACCGCGCTCGCCGTCTGGGCCGGCATCGACGACGCGGGCCGATTCGCCCGCTCCCAAAATGTCGGCGCCTACTTCGGCCTCACGCCGCGGCGCTACGCCTCCGGCGAAGTAGACCGCTCCGGCCGCATCACCAAACGGGGCGACGGAACCGTCCGGACCCTGCTCTACGAGGCGGCCAACGTGTTGCTGTTGAAGATCAGCCGGACCTCGTCCTTGCGCGAATGGGGCTTGGCTATCGCCCAACGGAGCGGCTTCAAAAAAGCCAAGGTGGCCGTCGCCCGAAAACTCGCCGTGCTGCTGCACCGACTTTGGCGCGACGGCACAGAGTTCCGCTGGAATACCGCACCCGTTGCCGCCTGAGCGGCTCGAGCACGGTCTCCAGCGGATCGTCCCCGCCGGGACGACGGCGTCGAGCGAGCGCGATCCCTGGAATGAAGGCGGGCCGAGGTCCGACCTCGCACACCACTTCGCGACGCTCACGCACGTGAACGCCAACCTGGGACGGCCAACTGCGCCGATCCCGTAGAGAACCCTTCACCCGGCGATGACGAACACAACGAGATCACCCTTGACCGGCGGGATTAGAGAAC
>JARGEQ010000069.1 GCA_029211145.1 Marinimicrococcus flavescens | reverse complement strand
GATCTGCAGATGCCGGTCATGGACGGCCTGACTGCAACCTCCAAGATCCGTGTCAGTGATGGGCCATCCGCCGAGAAGGCAGTCATCATTGCGATGACGGCCAACGTCATGGAGGGAATCCAAACCCGTTGCATGGCGTCAGGCATGGACGGTTATATCAGCAAGCCGCTGAAGCTCAGCAGCATTAAACAAATTATTGCCCGTTATTCAAGACAAGAGAGTCATGTCAATGGACGAAATAAATCCCTTTTCAGAACATGAACCAGTAATTACCAGGGGTATAGAATTAGTTTTTTGTTTCAAACCTAGGTCTTTAGGGTTATTGGTAAAGAAAACATTTAATCAGGAGAGTTGTCTATGAATACACATAAAAGCGAAAAGTTCCATGCAAAAACCGAAACTGAAGGCAGTGTTTGTACCGTTTCCCTGATTGGAGAACTTGATTTGTCTGTTGCTCCCGATTTCCGTTTGGTCATGGAGCCGCTTGTGGGAGATACGGGGCTTGACCTCGTTATTAATCTGAAGGACTTAAGATATATTGACAGCACCGGTATTGGGATCCTGCTCTCGATCCTCAAAGCGAGACACGGGATGGATGTTAAGTTTACCGTTGAAGAAGTTCCGCCGCAAATACAGAAGCTGTTTGATATGACTGGTATTTCTAAGTTTTTTGCCCCCCAAGAGAATTCCCACTAGGAAAGGATCGAACTAAGAATGAGTGATGACGTGCAAAAAGTAGTTCTTCAGTTACCTGCGAGCGCAGAATATGTCGATATCGTCAGACTGAATTTATATGGCATTGCCTCAAAAATGGGTTTTACCTATGAAGATATTGAGGA
>JARGEQ010000068.1 GCA_029211145.1 Marinimicrococcus flavescens | reverse complement strand
AGTGGTACCGAACACGCACGGAAACGGATTGGGGCCCATGGCTTAATGTCGCCGTGCAAGGCAGAGCGGCAATTTTTGACGGGGTAGATGCGAGAAGCGCCGAGAATTTTAAACTAGCGACCGACGCCCCGAGCACCTACCCCGGCGGAGAAACAGTTTTCTTTGTCAACAATAGCCCGGGATGGCCCGCAGTTTACGGTACCGTTAAGTCAGTCAGGGGTTATGTAGGTGGTACCGCAGTTACTCAGCATTTTTATCCGTATAATGTATCGGCTCCAATTAAATACCGTCAAGCACTATACGGTAGCGATACTTGGGGCGAATGGGAGTCTTTACTCACTAGCACTGACGCTAAGGGCTTTGCTTTATCTAACGCTTATGTAAACTTTGGTGATACAGACGCACCAATGAATACTGATGAGTTCATAGCTCTTTTAACAGCTATGGGGGCGTTTACCGCTAGTGGGCACTGGGTAGTAAGAGGGGGATGGGCGTATGCATACAATCGCACTATCACCGATTCAGGGTTTGGTCATATCTCGTTAGCGGGAGCCGTGGTCGAAGTCACTGGGAACTCAACTTTCTTCACTGTCCGTATCCTTACCGCACCCCAAGCAAATACACCAGAAGCCGGATTAAATGCAAATTCAGAGTTCATATATGTAAGCAATGGAAC
>JARGEQ010000067.1 GCA_029211145.1 Marinimicrococcus flavescens | reverse complement strand
CCGATCCGTTCGCCGGTGTTGAGAATTACATTGCCCGTTTTCAACTCATAGTAAATTTTCATTCCGATTTCCATTTTTATTCCCTCCTATTTTTATTCTGTGGCCCGCCATGTAAGTTCCTTTCCAGAGGAAGCGAGGTGGTCAATTGTAAATCCTCCAGCGAACACCTGACTATTCGGGAAACTCATATACGTAGCTTCCGTACCATTAGCAGAGTTTACCGCTGAACAGTACCACTGTCCAAATGATCGACCTAAGCGATAATAAACTGTAGCCCCCGTTCCCGCCGTGCCAGTCCACGCAAGTTGAATTTCACTTGGAGTGAATCCCAGTCCGTTAACAGTGACTCTATAGATGTCTCCGGATTGAATGGTTCCAGTAGCTGTGCGCCTGCCCTCTATCATCGTACCCCATACTCCATATATGCTTACGCCACTTCTTATATTAGACGGTTTCAAATCACTTTCCGCAGATTGGAGTTGTGCTGTAGTGACCTTAATTTCTCCCGCTCCTGGCCCACCCTTGCGGTATCCCTCTCTTGGGTAAACAGCTAAGTCACCGTTACCCCATTGCGCTGTTCCT
>JARGEQ010000066.1 GCA_029211145.1 Marinimicrococcus flavescens | reverse complement strand
TGTCCCCTTCTGTCTCATTATCTTTAGGGCCAAAATCCTTCCTGAAAATGGTCTTTTAAAAGAGCTGATTTTTGATTTAGGTATTCTTTTTCATGTCAGCTACAAGAATACGAAAAAACTCCGAATATGAACCGATTTTGTCTCTTTGAATTAGGTTATCTATTTCATTCCACATATCTTGCGGCATAGTCAAAGCCATATGTTTTTTTACGCCGATAGATTTACGACCAGCACCCTCACGCTTACCACCACGTTTGATTTTGGTGACCTTTTTCGATTTTCGACCTTTTCCGGATGTATTACTATTTTTGATTTCGGTATCCTTTTTCACAGTAGAACTATTGACTAAGGTATCCTTTTTCAAATTGTCTGACTCTTTTTGACTGGAAGCTAGAACAGCTAACCCCGTGTACCAGCCCTTCAGTTCCTCATAGAGCGTCTCTAACTTGGTTTCCTTACTTAAGGTCACAAAGTCACCCTTTGGAGCCTTCAGGACGGTCTGAGCCGCCTTATAGGTCATGTCGAAGGTGCGGACATACTCTTTGGCTACATCATTAGTCTTGAAAAAAGTATCCTTTTTCAATAAAACGACCTCTTTTTTCATCTCAGCAATGTGTTTTCGAACGGCCTTATAATCCATGAACAGCACTCCTTTATTGAATTAGTTTACCTAAATCAATTGTATCACAATGTCCGATTTTTGAAAAGGGTAAACTTAATCAATATACAAATTGCACGAAATACTATAATTTCGCGTAATTCAGAGAATAATGAATTAGGTTACTCAAATCAAAAATGCCGACCCCTTGTGAAAGGAATCGGCATCGAATTATGTACAAAAGTCCATATACCCATGAAAAGGGCCAAATTAGTCAAAACACTGTAGCATCAAGGGTTTTGAAGAAGTCATGTATTTGGAACCCCCCTGTTAGTATACGGGGGTTCTATTCGCGCCTACACGCGAAAATGACAAAAGTCCATATAACTCAGGCGGAACGAGTAGATCAGAACAGGAAAAAGCCTTGTCCCATATGAGCATAACAGATTCCACTCACCCTGACCAGTCTATTTGGATCTCCAGAAAAGCCGGTCCAGTGCATCGTCAGGACCCGCCCCTTCGGCGCACCCGCCGCTGCCCTGTCCCTGCTTTCTTAGGGGATTAACTATTCATGTCATGAAGCTTTGAGATGTACCGGCTCTTCTCACTCTGTGCCATTGATATTGTCTTTTCGGACTCCTGAATCAACCAGGCTGCACCCTGTTTTTCGGCAGCTTCTCTTGCTTCAGTAGCCGTCACGATCAACGCATCCAGGGAAGCGATCAAAGCATGAATCTGTTCAGCATCCAATTGACAACACACCTCCGTATTTCTAGTTCCCGTCTTTAGTTCCCGTTTCTGGTTCCCGGACTGAACGACCTTTGAAAGCCTGTAACCATAAGGGTTTTCAGGTTTTGACACATGCGACCTATCACCGGGAACTAAAGACGGGAACCAGAAACTTTTACCTGCAGCAGCCTATTGGCCAGTCCTCTCTCGTCCTGTGGGATCCACAGTGGGTAAAAGGGAATGGCAGGGGTCAGATTGCCACAGACAAGGCTCTGAGTCCCTCTGAGCGCCACCACAGGCCAGCGTAGCGGTCCTTGACATGGAGTAGGGTCTATTTGGTAGGCTGGCTGGCTGACAGCCCCCAGTGACCGCAGGGAACGCCCCTAGGGGGATGGCGGCAAGGCTGTCAAACCAAATGGACCAGAGGCTCCATGTCAAGGAGGCCGGCTGCTTAAAAACCGAATGTCTATATCAAGTCAATTCCTTGATTTTTGTTACCTTTTTCAATCTGGACACTATGGTCCATGTATTTCAGCAAAGCAAACGCCATATAAGCAGACATGGACACTCCAGCACGCTCTGCCTGCTCTTTGTAATACGTATGCAATTCTGATGAAACACTGATGTTGACTCTCACCGTTTCTGACACTATTTAACCTCCTAAACGCGAATAAGGAGGTATTCTCCGATAGACTCGGAAAATCCTCCCTGCCCGTGTTCTGGTCCGCTCATGTGGTCCTTTGTAAGTGACAAATCCAGCAACCCGTTCTGCCTGTAGACCAGAACCATCATAAGGGGCCAAAGATAATGCCGAACTCAATCACTTCTACATCACTTTAACATCACACTGATGTTTTGTCTACATCAAATTTAGTCTTCTTTTCCACCTTGGATAACCTTTAGGCCATTATCACGGGCTAAGGCCTCTATATCCCTGCGTATGGTCTTCTCATTCTTGGCTCGACCTTTCACACCAAAGTTTGGATCGAGACGGTACGTAAGCATTGTTCCCACCTTAGGACCCTTATGTATAATGCCTTTTTCGACCAAGACTTTCATGGCTCGGCTAACATTAGGCGTCTTCATGTTGAGTTCGTCTGCTATCTCCTTTTGACTGAGTCTCAACCAATTTTCAAAGTCCAATTTGCCGAAAATCAGGAACAGTACACTAGTCTGTTCACCAGTCAGGCCAAGCTTGGCAATATGTGTGAACCCTTCCTGCATAGCCATGAAAAACCCCCCTGTGTAATACTTCCGTTTTAACTCAACAACGGTATAAATAATCTCTCCAGTTTCGGTGTCAACTAACCTATGCTTGTCCAGTTTTTTCACCGCCCTAATGTTATCATATTTGATAATTATGTTATCATATTTGATAACATTGTCAATTGATTTTCCCAGTAATATCAAGGGTTTTAGCTTGTCCCCTTCTGTCTCATTAT
>JARGEQ010000065.1 GCA_029211145.1 Marinimicrococcus flavescens | reverse complement strand
TGGACCGCGTCCGGCTCGCTTGCTGCTTGCTGGCGCGCGGCGGGCGGCGGGCTCGGGTTCGTCTTTTCCGCCCCCGCCGCGCATGGCGAGAAGCCCGGTCATGAGATGCGCTGGGTCGGCGGCGGCTTCGGCCTCCAGCTCCGCCAACCGGGCCGCCATGCCGGGCCTCGGGTTCGGGTTTGTCGCGCTCGGCCGTTGGCGCCCGGGCTGCCGCGAGTTCCCTCGCTGCTTGCTCGCGGGCGGGGTCGGGTTCGAGTTTGCTAGCAGAGCTGCGCATGGCGAGAAGCCGGGCCATGACATGCTCCGCGTCGGCGGCGGCCTCGGGTTCGCGTTTTCCCCGGTCTTTCGTCCGCGCAGCGTGCGGGCTGCCGCGCGCTCCCTCATGGCCTGCTCGTGCCCGCGCTGCAGGCGGGCGCGGTAGCGCGGCGCCGTGGCCGGCGACGGCCGGGCGCCCTCGCGCACCGCCGCAGCCGCACCGCCGCCGTCCAGCACGCAACGCTCCAGCGCATCGAGCCGCTCGC
>JARGEQ010000064.1 GCA_029211145.1 Marinimicrococcus flavescens | reverse complement strand
GCCGGCAACCTTCTTCATCGCTTTGATCTGCGCTGATCCCCCTACACGGGATACAGAGATACCGACATTGATCGCCGGACGCTGACCGGAGTAGAACAGGTCGGATTCAAGGAAGATTTGGCCGTCTGTAATCGAAATTACATTCGTAGGAATGTAAGCCGAAACGTCAGAGGCTTGTGTTTCGATGAACGGCAGTGCGGTTAATGAACCACCACCTAGCTCATCGCTGAGCTTAGCCGCACGTTCCAAAAGACGGGAGTGCAGATAGAAAACGTCACCCGGGAATGCTTCGCGGCCTGGTGGACGACGGAGCAGCAGGGACAATTCGCGGTAAGCGGAGGCTTGCTTCGAAAGGTCATCATAAATGACAAGGACATGCTCGCCTTTGTACATGAAGTACTCGCCCATTGCGCAGCCTGCGTATGGAGCGATATACAGCAGCGGGGACGGCTCGGAGGCCGACGCGGTTACAATAATTGTATATTCCAAAGCACCATGGCGGCGGAGTGTTTCTACAACCTGCGCCACTGTGGATTGTTTTTGGCCAATGGCAACATAGATACATTTCATGCCGTTGCCCTTTTGGTTGATGATC
>JARGEQ010000062.1 GCA_029211145.1 Marinimicrococcus flavescens | reverse complement strand
GGAGCTGATCTCCATGGCTGCTATTACCCGGCGCGGCGGTGTGCTCCTGCTGGAGCAAAAAGCCGAAGAACATCCCAATCCCTTTACCCGTGAAGGCTTGCTGCTGATCGTCGACGGCACAGATGCTGACGAGGTTCGCCAGATTCTGGAGCTGGACATGGATGCCAAAGAGTTGAAGTACAACGGCTACGCCAAAATTTTCGAGGCGGCCGGAGGCTACGCACCAACGATGGGAATCATCGGTACGGTCATGGGACTGATCCATGTACTCAGCAATCTGACCGACCCTTCCAATCTGGGAGCATCCATCGCCGTCGCTTTTACAGCGACGCTTTATGGTGTAGCCAGCGCTAATCTAATATTTTTACCCATTGCCTCTAAGATCAAATCCCGCAGCCAAACCGAGCTGGCTGGCATGGAGATGCTGCTGGTCGGCATTCTGGCCCTGCAGAACGGGGATCATCCGCAGCTGGTGCGCAAGAAGCTTAGCTCCTTCACTGCGGATTCTGCCGGAAGCCGTGAGCGTGAGTATGCCAGAGGGCTGCT
>JARGEQ010000061.1 GCA_029211145.1 Marinimicrococcus flavescens | reverse complement strand
CCCAATGGCGCCGTCTCGACACCCGGCCCGGCAACGCCGCCCAAGGCCTCGCCCAAAGCCTCGAGAACGCGGCGTTATCGGGGGTGTCCCGGCGTAGGCCGTGGAGGGGGTGCCGGGCGGAGGTACGTTGGCGTTCATCGTTCCTCAACGACTTCCGGGTCATGCTCGCGGATGGTGGGGATGGCGGGATGGCGCCGGACGGGGCGGCGGCATTCCACCATCCCGGCGGGATCGGGCGGAGGGGGGAGGTGAGGCAAGCGGCGAGCACCGCCCATCGACGGGGCAGGAGGACGAGCTCGCGCGCAGCGGCTTGGGCGGCTCCGTTCGCGTCGACCGGCCGGCTGCAGGAGGCGGCGGCGCGCGTTTCTTCAGGCGCTCGCGCGCCTTCTACGCCTCCCTGGGCCGCTCCTCGCGCATGAGGGCGAGGAGGCGGCGGGCCTCGTCGGTCGCCAGCAGCGCCTCCGTCTCCCGGGGCAGGCGGCGGCGCCAGTTGGGGTGCTCTTCCACCGTGCCCGGGAGGTTGACCTGCTCTTCCATGCCGGCGAGATCCTCGACCTGGACGGCCACGAGGGCGGAGCGGGAGCGGGCGAGGAAGCGGTGGAGGGCTTCGACGAGGGCGAGGCTGGCTTCCGGCTTCAGAGCCCCTTGGCGATCTTTCTCGGCGAGGACGCCGGCGCGAAGGAGGGCGGTCACGAGCCGGCGGCGCTCGCCGGTGCGGCGGCGGTGCTCGCGGGCAGGCTGGGTCGCGTCCACGAACAGGCCGAGCCGCTCGCGCCAGCCAATGTCGTTGCCGGACCAGTAGCCGCGGGCGGTGGGCAGGTCGTGGGTCGAGATGCTGGCCAGCGCCAGCTCCGGGTAGTCCTCGGGTTGGCGGGTGGCGCCGTTCTTGCGCTCGAACCACAGGACGCGGCAGGAGAGCATGCCGGCACGGCGCATGGCGGCCGGCAGGCCGCGCGGCACGGTGCCCAGATCCTCGCCGATCACCAGGCAGCCGGCGCGCTGCGCCTCGAAGGCGATGAGCCGGGCGAGGGTCTTGAAGGGAAGGCGGACATAGGCGCCCTCGGCAGCGGCAGCGCCGTCGGGGATCCAGAACTGGCGATCGAAGCCGATGATGTGGTCGATCCGGATGGCGCCGGCATGACGCATGCTGGCGCGCAGGTCTTCCATCAGCGGCTCGTAGGCGTGCGCCGCGAGCGCCGTGGGCGAGAGGGGAGCCAGACCCCAGTTCTGCCCCCTGGGGCTGAAACTGTCGGGCGGTGCGCCCACCGAGACGCCCTTGAGCGCCAAATGCGGCTCGCTCCAGACCATGGAGCCCCCCGGGTTCATGCCCACGGCCAGGTCGCAGTAGAGCCCGAGCCGCATGCCGGCAGCGCGCGCCGCTTGCTGCGCCTGCCCGAGTTGCCCATCGGCGAGCCACTGGAGGAACGCGAAGAAGGTGATGCGGCGCTCGTTCTCCCGTGCAAAGCGCCGTGCCTCCGGCGCATCGGGCGAGCGCAGCCCCTCCGGCCAGGTCCAGTGCGCCCATTGCTCCGGCGCGCGGCGCAGCGCTGCCTCGTGCAGCGCGTCGAAGAGCGCGTGCCGCTCCAGCGCCTGCCCATGCGCGTCGCGCCAGCGGCGAAACTCCCGGGCCAACGCGGTCTCCTGCGCCAGATGGGTCTGCTGGAAGGCATCGAACACCCGCTCCAGCGCCCCGAGGCGGGCGCGGCCTGCGGCCTGGTAGTCGATGAAGGCGGGATCGCCCGGCGGCATGCCTCCCGGCTCGCCGCCGCACAAGCAAGCGGCCGCGTGGGGATCGACATAGAGCACGTTGAGCCAGCGGCGGCTCGAGGGCGCGTAGGGGCTGGCAGAGCCGGGGTCGGCCGGAAAGAGGGCGTGCAGCGGGTTGAGCCCGAGAAAGTCCGCGCCCTCCCTGCCCAGAAGGGTGGCTGCCTCGGCGATGGCGGTGAAGTCGCCGATGCCGTGGTCGGGTGTGCCGCGCAGCGCGTAGGCCTGGGCGGTCACACCCCAGGCGCGACCGGCACCCAGATCGGCCGGCGCGGGGCAGGCAGGCGGGCCGACCACGAGGGTGCAGGGCTCCTCCTCGCTGCCGGCGATCACGAGCGAATGGCGGCCGGGTGGCAGAGGCCCGGGCAGCGTGCCGCCGCGCGCCAGCCTGCCGGTTTTCCGGGTGCCGTCCTCCAGCTCAAGCTCGAATGTCGTTCCCGCGGCAGCGGAAAGGCGCGGCAGCTCGCCCGGCGCTGCGACCAGCAGCGAGGGATGGCCGGCGGCGGCGCCGTGCTCGTGCAGCCGCTTCAGGGACGCGCGGGCCTGCCGGTCTGTGGCGGCCTCGATGTCCATGGCGGCCAGCAGTGCCGTCAGGGTCGCGCGGGGCACCTGATGCACGGTGCCGTCGACATGGCGCCAGCTCGTCTCGATGCCGCAGGCGGCAGCGAGCCCGCTCAGCGGATCGTCGTCCGCCCTCCTGGCGTTGCGGCTCACGGGGCGGCCGGGGCCAGCACCACCGTGGCGAGCGGCGGCAGGGTCAGCTCGATGCTGTGCGGCCTGCCGTGCCAGCTCGTGCCGGTGCTCTCCAACGCCGCGGCATTGAGCACGCCGCTCCCTCCGTAATGCCCGCTGTCGGTGTTGATGATCTCGCGCCAGGCACCGCCTTCGGGCAGGCCCACCCGGTAGCCCGGACGCACCACCGGCGTGAAGTTGCAGACCACCGCCACCCAGTTCCCCGCACGGTCCTTCCTCAGATAGCTGATGACGCTCTGCTCGCTGTCGCTGGCGTCGATCCACTCGAAGCCGTGCGGCTCGCAGTCGAGGTCGTGGAGGGCCGGAAAGCCGCGATAGACGGCGTTGAGATCGCGGATCAGCCGCTGCACGCCCTGGTGCATCGGATCCTCGAGGAGATGCCAGTCGAGCCCGCGGTCGTGGCTCCATTCGCGCTCCTGGGCGATCTCGCAGCCCATGAACATGAGCTTCTTGCCGGGATGGGTCCACATGAAGCCGTAATAGGCGCGCAGGTTGGCGAAGCGCTGCCAGCGGTCGCCCGGCATCTTGCCGATCAGCGAGCCCTTGCCATGCACCACCTCGTCGTGGCTGAGCGGCAGGACGAAGTTTTCCGTGAAGGCGTAGAGCAGGCCGAAGGTCAGGTTGTTCTGGTGGTACTTGCGGTGCACGGTGTCCTTGCTGATGTAGCCCAGCGTGTCGTGCATCCAGCCCATGTTCCACTTGTAGCCGAAGCCCAGGCCGCCCAGCCAGGTCGGCCGCGAGACCGACGGCCAGGCGGTCGATTCCTCGGCCAGCGTGGTGGCTCCCTCGTGCTCGCCGAAGACCAGCTCGTTGAGACGCCGCAGGAAGTCCACGGCTTCCAGGTTCTCGTTGCCGCCGAAGCGGTTGGGGACCCACTCGTCGGCTTTTCGGGAATAGTCGAGATAGAGCATCGAGGCCACGGCATCGACCCGGAGCCCGTCGATGTGGAAGCGGTCGAGCCAGTAGAGGGCGTTGGCGTGGAGGAAATTCGCCACCTCGGTGCGGCCGTAATTGTAGATCAGGGTGTTCCAGTCCTGGTGGAAGCCCTGGCGCGGGTCCTCGTGCTCGTAGAGCGCGGTGCCGTCGAACCGGCCCAGCCCGTGCGCGTCGGTGGGAAAATGGCCGGGCACCCAGTCGATGATCACGCCGATCCCCGCCTCGTGGCAGCGGTCGACAAAGGCCGCGAACTCCTCGGGCGTGCCGTGGCGGATGGTCGGCGCGAAAAGGCCGATGGGCTGGTAGCCCCACGAGCCGTCGAAGGGATATTCGCTCACCGGCAGCAGCTCGACATGGGTGAAGCCCAGATCCTCGAGATAGGGCACCAGCCGGTCGGCCAGCTCCAGATAGGAGAGATAGCGGCCGCCCTCGCCGTCGATCCGCGCCCACGAGCCCAGGTGGCACTCATAGACGGAGATCGGCGCGTGCAGCGACTGCGCCTCGGCGCGGCGCGCCATCCACGCCGCGTCCTGCCAGTCGTGGCGGGCGAGGCCGTGCACCACCGAGGCGGTGGCCGGCGGATGCTCGGCGCGCAGCGCCACCGGGTCGGCCTTGAGCGGCAGCATCTCGCCGCGCGGGCCCAGGATCTCGTACTTGTAGGGCTCGCCGCGCTCGATGCCGGGGAGAAAGATCTCCCACACGCCGCACTCGACGCGCCGGCGCATGACGTGGCGGCGGCCGTCCCAGCCGTTGAACGGGCCCACCACGCTGACCCGGCTGGCGCTGGGCGCCCAGACGGCGAAGGAGGTGCCGGCCACGCCTTCCATCTCGTGCGGGTGGGCGCCGAGCTTCTCGTAGATCCGCAGATGCCGGCCTTCGGCAAGAAGATGGACGTCCATCTCGCCCAGCAGCGGCGGGAAGCCGTAGGGATCGTCGATGAGCCGGGTGTCGCCGCCATGCTCCACCTCGAGCCGGTAGGCAAAGCGGCCGGAGCGGCCCTCGAGCGTGCCGGCGAAGAGGCCGGCGGGCTCGATCCGCTCGAGCTGCGCCACCCGCTCGCCCGTCCTGGCGTCGAGGACTGCCACGCGGGCGGCGTCGGGCTGGAAGGTGCGCAGCACCGGCGGATCCTCGCCGTGCATGCCGAGCACGGCGAAGGGGTTGCCGTGCCGCCCCTGGACGAGCGCCTGCATCTCGGCGGCGTCGAGCAGATGCGGCCTTGCGGTGGCGGGGCTAGTCGGTGGCGGTGTCATGACGGAACCAATGCGCGTTCGTTGCCTCGTCGAGCAGCTCGACGAGCCCGCCCAGCGGGATCTTGAGCCAGCGCGGCCGGTTGGCCGCCTCGTAGCATACCTCGTAGAGCGCCTTTTCCATGAGGAAGAGACGGAGCAGCGCTTCCGCGGCCTCGCCGTCTACAGGCACGGCAGGGTTGTCGGGAGTGCCCGCCGCGTAGGCTTCCAAAAAGGCGCGGCAGGCCAGGCGCCGCCACACCAGGCAGGCATGGCGGATCAGCGCCTCGCGCCCGGCCAGCCGGTCGACGACCTGCTCGGCCACCGTCCAGGCGGCATAGTCGAAGGAGCGCAGCATTCCCGCCACGTCCTTGAAGGGCGAGGTCTTGGCGCGCCGCTCGGCGATCGGCCGGGCGGGCTCGCCCTCGAAGTCGAGGATGTAGAAATCGTCGCGGGCGACCAGCACCTGGCCCAGATGATAGTCACCGTGGACGCGGATCTTCGAGGCCTTGAGGGCGGTGCCGGCAAAGGCCCGGATCCGCTCGAGGATCTGGCCCTGCGCGTCCTGGACCTTGTGCGCGAGCGACGCGCTCTCGGCATCGAGATCCGGCAGGACCCGCGCCAGCACCTTGAAGGCCTCCTGGGCCTGGCGCTCGGCGCCCTCGGCCCAGACCGCCAGATCGGCCTGGCCCACCGGCTCGTGGGCGAAGGCCGGATCGTCGGTCTCGATGGCCAGCGCGTTGTGCATGTCGGCGGTGCGCCGGCCCAGTTTTGCCGCGTAGTTGCGGTAGACCGAGAACTCCGTCTCCAGCGGCGGCACGGGTGTTCCCGTGCCGTCCTCGGCGGCGGTGGTGGCGGTGGCGGCCAGACCGATGGTCTCGATCTCGCGCTCGAGATAGCCGAGCGTGAACGACCAGCCGTCGCCCTGGCTCAGGACGAAGCCATAGGCGGCGGCCAGCGCCGTGGGCTCGCCGCTGGCATCGATCCGCTCGAGCGAGCCCAAAAGCGGCGGCGTGTTCTCGAAATGCGCCACGTCGGTGAGGAAGCGGGCGATCTCGATCTCGGGATGGATGCCCGGCTGCAGGCGGCGATAGACCTTCACGATCACCTCGCGGCCGACCATCAGCGAGGTGTTGCTCTGCTCGACGCCGAGCCGGCGGGTCTCGGCGTCCTCGGGCAGCGAGAGCCCGCCGATCCGCTCGCCGGAGCTGAAGCGCAGCTCGCCGTGGCTGGCGGGCAGGACGCTGCCCTTGCGCATGCCTTCCAAAAGCGCCCGCGCGAGGCCCTCGCCGGCAGTGGCGTCGTAGAGCGCGCCGATCTTCTGGGCGCGGCGCACGCGGGCCAGGGTGAAGGGCAGCAGCGGCGCCCCGTGCGCCATCTGCTCCTCGCCCCAGCCGATCGCCAGCGGGAGCTGGTAGGCCTGCTTCTCGCGGCCGTCGAGCTCGACCTCGAGCTCGGCCAGCAGGAAGCTGTCGCCGCCCTTGCCCTCGATCACCGCGTGACGGGCCAGGCGCACGGCCTGCACCACGGCGTCCTTGGCGGCGAACCAGCGCTGGGTACGGGCGAAGGAGGGCAGGGCCCGCTGCTCCAGCTCGCGGCGGGTACGGTCTTCCATCAGGCTGCGCCAGCCCTGGGGGATCACCAGTGTGGCGAACTCCGGCAGGGTCTCCGGAACGGGGGCGTGCCAGCTCGGCACCTCGGCCTCCTTTGCCAGCAGGAACCAGTAGAAGCCGTGCCCCGGCAGGGTGAGCATGTAGGGCGCGTCGCTCACCGGCGGAAAGACGGTGCGGCCGAGCAGCTCGACCGGCACACGGCCACGCCAGGCGTGCAGGTCGATCTCGACCGGCTGGGCATGGCGCGAAAGATTGACGACGCACAGGATCGCCTCGTCCCCGGTCTCGCGGGTGTAGGCCAGGATCTTGCGGTTGCCGGGATAGATGAAGTTCAAGGTGCCGCGCGAGAACGCCTGGTGCTGGCGGCGCGTGACGATGAGCGCCTTCATCCAGTTCAGCAGCGAGGAGGGGTTGCGGGCCTGGGCCTCCACGTTGACCGACTGGAAGCCGTAGACCGGGTCCATCACCGCCGGCAGATAGAGCTGCTGCGGATTGGCGCGGCTGAAGCCGCCATTGCGGTCCACCGACCACTGCATCGGCGTCCTGACGCCGTCGCGGTCGCCCAGATAGATGTTCTCGCCCATGCCGATCTCGTCGCCGTAATAGATGACCGGCGTGCCGGGCATCGAGAGCAGCAGCGAGTTCATCAGCTCGATCTTGCGGCGGTCATTGTCCATCAACGGGGCGAGCCGCCGGCGGATCCCCAGATTGATGCGCATGCGCCGGTCGGTGGCGTAGCGGTTCCATAAGTATTCCCGCTCGTTCTCGGTCACCATCTCGAGCGTCAGCTCGTCATGGTTGCGCAAGAAGATCGCCCACTGGCAGTTCTCGGGGATCTCCGGGGTCTGGCGCATGATGTCGGTGATCGGGTGGCGATCCTCCTGGGCCACGGCGAGATACATGCGCGGCATCAGGGGAAAGTGGAACGCCATGTGGCATTCGTCGCCGTCGCCGAAATAGGGCCGCGTGTCCTCGGGCCACTGGTTGGCCTCGGCCAGCAGCATGCGGCCGGGGAAATGGCTGTCGATCTCGGCGCGGATACGCTTGAGAATATCGTGGGTCTCGGGGAGGTTCTCGCAGTTGGTGCCCTCCCGCTCGATCAGGTAGGGAATGGCGTCGAGCCGCAGGCCGTCGATGCCGAGGCTCATCCAGTAGTGCAGGAGGTTGATGATCTCCTTGACCACCACCGGGTTGTCGAAGTTGAGGTCGGGCTGGTGGCTGTAGAAGCGATGCCAGTAATAGGCCTTGGCGACCGGATCCCAGGTCCAGTTGGACACCTCGGTGTCGAGGAAGATGATGCGGGTGTCCTTGTATTTCTGCGCGGTGTCGGACCACACATAGTAGTCGCGCCAGCGCGAGCCGGGCTTGGCGTGGCGGGCGCGCTGGAACCAGGCGTGCTGGTCGGAGGTGTGGTTGATGACCAGCTCGGTGATTAGCCGCAGGCCCCGCCGGTGCGCCTCGCGGATCAGCCGCTTGACGTCGCGCATCGTGCCGTAGGCGGGGTTGATGCTGCGATAGTCCTGGATGTCGTAGCCGTCGTCGCGCAGCGGCGAGGGGTAGAAAGGCAGGAGCCAGATGGTGTTGACGCCCAGATCCTGGATGTAGTCGAGCTTGCGAATCAGCCCCTCGAAATCGCCCACCCCGTCGTCGTTGGAGTCGTAGAACGCCTTGATGTGCGTCTGGTAGATGATGGCGTCCTTGTACCAGAGCGGGTCCTTGTCGATGGCCATGGGCTGACGGTCCTGCCGTTGGTGGGTCCGGAACTTGCTGCGCGGGGCGACGGGGCTCAGCCCGGCAGGCCCGGCGGGACGAAGCGCCATATGGCGCATGGCTGGTGGCGCGGGTCCAGCCAGACATGCTGGATCTTGCCGGTCCAGGTGAAGCGGCTGCCGCGCAGGAGATCCTCCATCTCGATGGTGGCGTCGTCCTCGAGGCCGAAGCGCCACAAGGGGATCTCGAAATTGCAGCCGTGGACCCTGTGCGGGTCGAGGTTCACCGCCACCAGCACCGCATTGTCCATCGAGCGGGTCATCTTGGTGTAGACCAGCACGTTCTCGTCCCACGCCTGCTGGAACTCGAGATCGGCGAACTGCCACAAGGCCGGATTCTCGCGGCGGATGCGGTTCAGCGCGGTGATGAACCCGCGGATGTTGCCGGGCCGGTCCCAGTCCCAGGCCTTGATCTCGTATTTCTCCGAATCGAGATAATCCTCCTTGCCCGGAACCGGCGTCGCCTCGCACAGCTCGAAGCCCGAATAGACGCCCCACAAGGTCGAGAGCGTGGCCGCCAGGGTGGCGCGGATCTGGAAGCCGGCAGGGCCGCTGGTCTGCAGGAAGACAGGGTTGATGTCCGGCGTGTTGACGAAGAAATTGGGCCGCATGTGCTCGCGCGGCTCGTCCCGGGTGAGCTCGGTCATGTACTCGACCAGCCCGGCCTTGTCGTTGCGCCAGGTGAAGTAGCTGTAGGACTGGGTGAAGCCCACCTTGGCCAGCCGCTTCATCATCTTGGGCCGGGTGAAGGCCTCGGAGAGGAACACCGCCTCGGGATGGCGGTCCTGCACCTCGCGGATCATCCACTCCCAAAACGGCAGGGGCTTGGTGTGCGGGTTGTCGACCCGGAAGATCTTCACGCCGTGGGCGATCCAAAACAGCACCACGTCGCGCAGCGCCAGCCACAGGCCCGGCAGGGCACCCTCGCGGTAGAACGAGACGTTGACGATGTCCTCGTACTTCTTGGGCGGGTTCTCGGCGTAGCGGATGGAGCCGTCGGCCCGCCAGTCGAACCAGTCGGGATGCTCCTTGATCCACGGATGGTCGGGCGAGCACTGGATGGCAAAGTCGATGGCGATCTCCAGCCCGTGGTCGTGGGCCGCTGCCACCAGACGCGCGAAATCCTCGAAGCTGCCGAGCTCGGGGTGGAGCGCGTCGTGGCCGCCTTCCTCGGCGCCGATGGCGTAGGGCGAGCCGGGATCGCCCGGCTGCGCCTTCAGGCTGTTGTTGCGGCCCTTGCGGTTCTTGCGGCCGATCGGGTGGATCGGCGGGAAGTAGAGCACGTCGAAGCCCATGTCGCGGACATAGGGCAGCTTGCGTATCACGTCGTCGAACGTGCCGTGGCGGGCCGGATCGTCGCTCTGCGAGCGCGGGAAAAGCTCGTACCAGGCGGCGAACGCGGCCGCCGTGCGGTCGACCACCACCTCCAGCTCCCGGCCGTAGCGCGAGCGGTCGGTGCGCATCCCGGCGCGTGCCATCAGCCGGCGCACCTCCTCGCCCAGCAGGCGGGCGATGAGGAAGCCCTCGTCCTCGCGGCGCGGCTCGAGCTCGGCCACCAGCGCGTCGAGCGCCGCCTTGTCTTCCCCTTGTGCCTGCTCCGCCGTCCGCTTCACCAGCGCCAGGCCCTCGCCCAGCTCCAGCGTGATGGGCACGCCGGCATCGTGCTTCTTGGCGAGCTCGATCCGCCACGAGGCGAAGAGGTCGCGCCACGCCTCCACCGTATAGAGGTAGCGGGTGTTGCGGGTGAGCGGGAAATGGCCGGCCCAGCGGTCGTTGTCGACGAAGCTCATCGGCGCCTCGCGCCACTCCCGCTCGTCGCGCGCCCGGTAGCGCACGCAGGCGGCCAGCTTGTCGTGGCCGTCGGCGAAGATGTCCGCCTCGACCGTCAGCATATCGCCCACGATGCGCTTGACCGGAAAGCGGCCGCCATCGAGCTCGGGCGTCACCTTCTCGATGGCGACGCGGTTGGCGGCAAGCTCCATGAGGCGCTTTTCGCCGGCGCGCGCGGCGGTATCGTTGCGGGCCCGCACCTTGGGCACCTGAGCGCGGCTGGTGAAGATCCGGACCCCAAGCGGCTCGAGGGTCAGCGGTTCCTCGGGGGTGAAGGCGATGGGCTCGACCGCCGGCGTCACGTCTTCCAGGGTGGCGAAGCGTCCGCCCATGGCGGTCAGCAGGCCGCCGGGCTCCACACCGTCGCTTTGCGCGGCATCGCCGTTGACGAGCAGGAGCGAGGCGGTGGCAGCGGCCATCGGCGAGCCGGCATCGAGGCGCAGCACGCCCACAATGCGGCCGTTGGGGGCGGTTACCCGACGTTGCGGGCCGGGCTGGCGCAGCACCGGCGTCGCTGCCTTCGTCCGGTTGGCGGCGGCGATGAACCCGGTGAGGTCGATCTGCGGCGTCCGGGTCTCCTCCTCCCAGTCGGCCGGGCTGCTGCGCACCGGATCGAGGGGGCGGCGGCAGCCATACTCGAAGCCCATCGGCATGAGCACGCCCGAGCCCAGGCCGAGCGCGGTCAGGTAGCGGGCACGGTAGAGCCGGGCCAGGGCCTCGGGGGCGGCGCCGGGAAGCTCGGCGGCGAGCCGGCCTGTATTGTGGTCCTCGGGGAACGAGACCGTGGGCGCGACGCGGCGCAGCGCCTCGTACTGGTCGAGGAACCACGGGTCGTGGAGGTTCCACCAGCGGCTGCTGTCGAAGATCAGATCGAAGCCGCAGCCGCCCAGCGCCAGCGTCTGCTCGAACGGGCAGCCCAGGGCCGCGGCCAGGAACACCGCCTCGGGGTGGCGCTCCTTCAGCCGGCCGATCAGCGTCCGCCATAGCTCGGGCGGGACCTTGTAGGCGGCGCTGCAGCGAAAGCCGCTGATGCCGAGATCGAGGAAGTGGCCGGCCAGGCCGAGGAAATGGTCGAGCTGCGCCGCGCGCGTCGACGGTTCGTGCAGGTCCAGCTCGGCCAGGTCGGCCATGTAGCGCGGATGGTGCAGGTCCTGCGCGTTGGCGAGCACCGGATGGGCGGGCTCGCCCTCGGGGCCGCGCCGGAACCAGTCGGGATGCTCGGCCACCAGCCGCCCGTCCTGCGCCGCGTGCGGCAGGATGAGGTCGGTCATCACCGCCAGCTCGTGCTGCCGCGCCTCGTCCACGAACCCGGCGATCAGCTCGTCCGCCGGCCTGGCGGAGCCGCCGCGCACCGAGGGATGCAGCTCGAACGGGTCGCTCACCGCATAGATGCTGCCCGAGCCGCCCGGCGCGAAGAACGCGTTGACGTAGACCCGGTCGAAGCCCATGCCGCGCACCCGCCCGAGGTGGCGGCCCCAGCTCTCGATGGGACCGGCCAGCAACGGGTGCAGGTTGTAGATATGCGGGGCCTGGCTGCTCGTCGGCATCGATCTGGGGCTCTCCGGCTGCTCTGGTCGGCACTCCTCGCGATCAACCAGCGAGGCGAGGGGAGGATCCCCCCGCGCCGCGCCCGTCGCCCGGGAGGCGGCTCTTCCGGCTGATGGTCTACTACCCATTGGACGCAAGAGTGCTCTCCCGCGCAACCCCTGTCGAACGGGACGCCCGTGGAAAGAAGGGCCGGGACACAGGCTTGTGGACACTGCCGGGAGGAAGCTCGCCGAGAATATTCGTCCGTGCGTATAAAACGCAAAGATGAATTCTTGCCCGAGACGTACATCCGATCCGTGTTTACGTCTTTTGAAAGTACTTCTTCTTGTCGGCAGAACGCCGGCCGCGGACCTGTTTAAATCCCTGATCAAGGGCACGGGCGTGCAAGCCCGGCCGCACAGGGATTTCGGAGGAACGCAGGCATGTTGGGCCTTGCCGGCATCGTCACATTCATCGTCACGGTGGCGTGCTGCGAGTACGCCGAGACGATCGGTCGACGGCTTCACGTCATCGACAGGCCCGACGGCGCGCGGAAAGTCCACGGCGCGCCCACCCCGCTGGCGGGCGGCGTGGCGCTTGCCGGCCCGCTCGCCGTGCTTGTCCTCCTGCAGTTTTCCATCACGCCCGAGCGCGCCCCGTTCCTGACCGCACTCCTCGTGGCCGGTCTGGGCTGCCTCGTGCTGGGCTATGTCGACGACCGCTGGACCCTGCGGCCGGCAATACGGCTGGCGGTGGCGGGGATGTTGTTCGCCGGGGTCGCCTTCTTCGTGCCGGCGCTGCGGCTCACCGAGCTCGACATGGAAAGCCAGGGTCTCTGGAAGCTGGGCATGCTGGCGATGCCGATGACGGTGCTGTGCGCCGTCACCTTCCTCAATGCCGTCAACATGGCCGACGGCAGGAACGGCGTGGTGCTCGGCATGAGCATCTGCTGGCTCTACGGCCTCGGCTGCTACGCCCCCCCGGCACTCCTGCCGTTCTTCCTGTTCTTCATCGTCTGCCTGGTCGTGGTCTTCATGTACAACATGGCCGGCCGCCTGTTCCTGGGCGATTCCGGCAGCTACCTGCTGGCCGCGGTCATCGGCCTGATCTCGATCCGCCTCTACAATCTCGAGCCGGGCCTGCCGCTGGCGCTGGCGATCCTCTGGTTTTTGGTGCCGGTCCTCGACTGCCTGCGGCTCATCGTGATGCGGGCCCGCGCCGGCCGCTCGCCGTTCAGCGCCGACAGCGATCATCTCCACCACCATCTCGGGCGCCGGCTGCCGTGGCGGCGGGCGCTGCCCGTCTATCTGGCGCTTGCCGCCGGGCCCGGCTTCCTGGGCACCGCCTTCCCTGCCCTGGCCGGCGAGATCCTCGTGGTCGTGCCGTTCGTCTACGGCGTGGTCCTCCGCTGGGCCATGCGCGTGCCGCGCCCCGCCGAGGAAAAGGTCCCGGTCCTGGCGAGCCAGCGCTGACGCGGGCGGGAAGGGGAGGCGGGCGATGGCAGCTGCGATGCCCCGGACAACCCGGCGGACCGGCCGGCCCCTGATGCTCTTCGTCGTCAACGACACCGAGTTCTTCGCCTCGCACCGCCTGCCGCTCGCCATCGCGGCGCGCCGGCAGGGCTACGAGGTCCATCTGGCGGCCCACCCCGAGGGGCAGCTCGACCTCCTCGCCCGTCACGCGATCGTGTTCCACCCGCTGCCGGTCGACCGCACCGGGGTGAATGTCTGGCACGAGCTGCGCCTGGTCCTGCGCCTCGCGGCGCTGCTGCGCGCCCTGCGACCGCGGATCGTCCACTGCGTGACGGTCAAACCCGTCCTCTATGGCGGGCTGCTCGCCCGGCTCCTGCGGATCGAGGGCTATGTCGCGGCGGTCAGCGGCCTGGGCCAGGTGTTCCTTGCCGACGGGCCGGCAACGCGTGTGCTGTGCGGCGTCGTGCGGCGCCTCTACAAGGTGGCGCTCGGTCACCGCAACGGCAGGGTGATCTTCCAGAACCCCGACGACCAGGCCGAGTTCGTGAGCGCCGGTCTGGTGCGCAAGGAGCAGACCGTCCTGATCCGCGGCGCCGGCGTCGAGCCGCAGGACTTCGGTAACGGGCTCGCCCCCGACGACGGGCGGCCCATGATCCTGCTGCCGGCCCGCCTGCTGTGGGCCAAGGGCGTGGGCGAGTTCGTCGCTGCCGCCAGGGCGCTCAAGGCCGGCGGCTGTCCCGCCCGGTTCGTGATCGCCGGCGCCGCGCCGGCGCACAACCGCGCTAGCGTGCCGGAGGCCACGTTGCGGGCGTGGCACGAGGAAGGCAGCATCGAATGGCTCGGCCACCGCGGCGACATGCCCGCCCTCTATGCCGCCAGCACGATCGTCTGCCTGCCCTCCTGGTATCGTGAGGGCGTGCCGCGCTGCCTGATCGAGGCGGCGGCGTGCGGGCGGCCCATCGTCACCACGACGATGCCCGGCTGCCGCGAGATCTGCCGCGACGGCGAGAACGGCCTGCTGGTTCCGCCGCGCGACGTGGCGGCGCTGACCGCTGCCCTGGCGCGGCTGCTCGGCGACCGCCAGCTCAGGCTGGCGATGGGGCGCCGCGGCCGGCTCCTGGTGGAGCGGGAGTTCTCGCTCGGCAAGGTCGTTGCGGCGACGCTCGAGATCTACGACGCCCTCGCCGCCACCCCCGCCGGCCCCGCCGCGGCCCTCCCGGGCCCCGCAGGCCTGGGCGCGGTGCGCTAGCGCGCTTCCCGACCAGCCGGAACAGGGTCGCGAGCTTGCCGTAGCCGACGCGACCCTGCGGGGGCGCTGCGCGCGGCTTTCGCTTTCCCGTTTCTTGTCAGTTGGCGGCGGTGGGGCATCGCGGGATCGTAGGCTCTTGCGGCGGCCCGTCACTCAGTCGACGTAGTAGCCCTTGATCTTCCTGTAGTAATTCGCGCCGTCCTCGTTCTCGTAGTACATGTAGGATCTGGCATCGACCCGGAGCAGCACGACTCCGGCCATCGAGGCCCGGGAGTCGCGGAGCAGTTGCAGCGCCCGGCGCACGGCCGAAACCGGGGTCTGCCGCCAGCCGACCGCGAAGATCGTCCGGTCGACCTGGGCCGCGGTGATGCGTGCGTCGGTCACCGCCAGCACCGGCGGCGAGTCGATCACGACGAGCTCGTAGCTGTCGCGCAGCTTGTCGAACAGCTCCTGGACCTTGCGGTTGCCCATGAGGCCGGTGAGGTTCCTGCTGGCCTCGGCGATGCCGAGAATGTCGAGGCCGTTTTCCGTCGTCACGATGGCGTCCGCCAGCGCCACCTCGCCATTGGCGACCTCGACCAGCCCCGCCTCGACGCGGACACCGGCGGCCCGCGCCACCGAGGGATGGCGCAGATCGGCGTCCACGAGCATGACCCGGTGCCCCCACTGCCGCGCCGCCGTGGCGAGGCTCAGGGCGAAGGTGGTCTTGCCTTCGTTGCCCAGCGCCGAGGTGACGAGGACCGTTCTGGGCGCCTCCTCGGGGTCGCTGAAGCGCAGCGCCGTGTAGGTCGAGCGCATGGCCTCCGCGTAGCCGGAGATCGGCCGTTCCAGAAGGTAGCGATCCGGGCGGGCTGCCCGCGACGAGCGGAGTCTCGGCACGACGCCGAGCACGCGCAGGCCGGTCACCCGCTCCATCTGCCGGGCGCTGCGCGCCCGCCGGTCGAGCCCTTCGGCCACCAGGGCCAAGAGCGCGCTGGCGCCGAGCGAGGCGGTGAAGCCGAGCAGCGAGAAGATCTTGGGGCTGAGCGAGCTCGGCCGGACCGGCGGGTTGGCGTAGGAGATCACCTGGGCGTCCGGCTCGATGATCGCCTGCTGCTCGCCGATCTCCTTGAACCGCTGCAAGAAGAGCTCGTAGATCCGCCGGCTGGCCTCGGACTGGCGCTCGAGCTGGCGGAGCCCCACCTCCGCACCGCCGCGCTGATAGTCCTGCGCCTTGTAGGCGGCGATCTGGCTCTCGAGCTGCCTCACCTGTTCGGCGGCGCGGCTTCTCTCGCGGTCGAGATCGAGGGCAAGGCGGCCCGCCTCCTGGCTGATCTTGGCGCTCAGCTGCTTCTTCTCCTCGACGAGCAGCTGCATGCGCGGATGCCGGCTGCCGAAGCTGCTCGACAGCTCCGCCTCCTGGCGGCCGAGCTCGAGCTCGCGCTCACGCAGGCTGATGAGGATCGGCGAGGACACGAGGCCGAGCAGCGCTTGCGTGTCGCCCCGCCCCCGCGCCCGGTCGATCGTCTCCTTCTTGGACTGGAGATCGAGCAGGTCGACCCGCGCCATGCCGAGCGCGCGGTTGAGCTCCATCAGCTCCAGCTGGTCGGAGCGCGCCCGCTGCTCGTCGGTCAGCCCGGCCTCGGCACGGTAGGACTGGACCGCCGCCTCGGCGGCGCGGACCTCCTCGCCCATCACGGCGATGCGCTCGCTGAGCCAGAGCGAGATGCGCTCCACCTCGGAGAGCTTGTTTGTTAGCTGCGCCTGGACGTAGAGCTCGGCGGCACGGTTGACGACGTCCGCGGCGAGCGCGGGATCGGTGGCGGTGAAGCGGATGCTGATGACCCGCGAATCGGCCTCCTGGGAGGCGCCGAACCGCTTGTTGAAGGCGTCGATGGCCGCCTCGTGCACCTGGCGTGCCCACATCGCAGCGCCGGCATCGTCGACCGCGGCGGTCTCGCCCGGCATGGCCGCGGGGCTGCTCACCAGCATGGCCGGCAGGCCGCTGGCGGCGGTGGTCCGCGTCACCATCTCGGGAAACCATGCGGCAGCGGCGCTGACGAGGCGGACGATCCTGGTGGCGCTGTCGGTGAACTGCTCCTCGACGGCAGTCCTGAAGGCGGGCCTCTCAAGCAGCTTGAGGTCGTCGAGGACGCGCGCCATCTGCTGGCGCGAGCGGATGATGTCGAGCTGGGTGCTCACCATGTGGATGTCGCTGGTGATGCTGGGAGCCCCCCAGCTCATCCCGGCGACGGGGGCCTGGCTGGGCTCGATGACGATCGCCGCGGTCGCCGTGTACTGGGGCTGGCTGGACATGGCCAGCGCCACCGACAGGCTGGTGCCGATCGCCGTGCCGAGCATGATCAGCCACTTGCGGCGGCGAACGAGCAGCAGGACGTCACGCACCGTGGTCGCCGGCGAGTGCTCGTGCGGAAGTGTCATTTCCGTTCGGTCGTCGGCGCCGGGAAAGAGGTTCTGCATGGTCGTTGTTCCGCCGGGGTGGCCGGGCATCGACTAGACTGCGGCAGTGGTGACCCACGGGAGCCGGGTCCGGGACGTGCACGGCGCCAAGCGATGCGCGCGCCCCGCCATCCGTGCCGGGCGGTCTCCCGGATGCCGTTGCGGGAGGATGCAAAGCCATCCGCCACCGCACCGGGCAAGGCGCCGATCCTCAGGCAAACCCGGTTCCTCCCGCCCTCGTGCAGCCGCCGGCTTCCGGCCCGCGGCCGATGCACATTCTGCGTTGATTATTGGATAGGTAATTTCGCCAAGTATCGGCGGGGCGTCAAGCTGGCCGATGGATCGTCGCGTTGAGTTTAAGTCGCGTCTCGGCCTCACGAGGGAGTAGTATATAAATATAAAGGTTTATGTTATTACACGCTATACGCCATTGGCGGTAGCGATATCAGTCTTTCGGCGTGTAGATGACGGAAACGAGGCTCTGTCGGTGTGCCGCGGTGCGGCTACGCCGGGTTGGATATTGTCGGTTGATGGGCAGGCGGTCATGATGACCGGTAGCGACGTGCTTTCGCAGCACTGAAAGGTCGTCGCCGGTGAATGATCGTTCGTGACCAAAGGGAGCTGCCGAGATGCCTGCTGCTCGAAAGGCCCGCACGCGGCAGAGCGCCCCATCGGCCGCTGCCTTCCGCGCCCCTGGCGTCTGAGCCATGTGCGGTGTCGCGGCGCTCTGGGAGATCGACGGGGGGGCGGGCCGCGAGGTCCTGCTGCGCCATATCGGGGCCATGACCGCAAGCCTCCGCCATCGCGGTCCCGACGGCAGCGGCTGCTGGATCGACGAGCGGGCCGGCGTGGCGCTGGGCCACACGCGGCTTGCCATCGTCGACCTCTCGCCGGCCGGCGCGCAGCCCATGGCGTCGAGCGACGGGCGCTTCGTGCTGTCCTACAACGGCGAGATCTACAACGCGGCCGAGCTGCGCCGCGATCTGGAGCGGCGCGGCCGGCGCTTTCGCGGCGGATCGGACACCGAGGTGCTGGTCGAGGGCCTTGCGGCGTGGGGCATCGAGCCCTGCCTGCGGCGGCTGATCGGGATGTTCGCCTTCGCCTTGTGGGACCGCGAGGCGCGGACCATGACCCTGGTGCGCGACCGGCTCGGCATCAAGCCGCTCTACTGGGCGCAGGTCGGCCGCACGGTCCTGGCGGGCTCGGAGCTCAAGACGCTGCGCGCTTTTGCCGGCTGGACGCCCGAGATCGACCGCGACGTGCTGGCAACATATCTGCGCTATCGCTGCGTGCCGGCGCCCCGCACGATCTACCGCGAGGCCGCCAAGCTGCCGCCGGGCCACGTCCTCGAGATCGACCGGCACGGCCAGACGCGGCTGCGGCAGTTCTGGGATCCGCTGGCGATCGTTCCCGACAGCACCGATCTCGCCGACGCCGAGGCCGAGGAGCGGCTCGACGCGCTGCTTCGCGATGCGGTCGGCCGGCGGATGGTGGCGGACGTGCCGCTCGGCGGGTTTCTTTCCGGCGGCATCGACTCCTCCCTCGTCACGGCGCTGATGCAGGCGCAGAGCAGCCGGCCGATCCGCACCTTCTCGATCGGCTTCGACGAGCCCGGCTTCGACGAGGCGCCGCATGCCCGCGCGGTGGCGGCCCATCTCGGCACCGACCATACCGAGCTCTACGTGGCGCCGGGGCAGGCGCTGGACCTGGTGCCCAGTCTTCCCGAGGTGTTCGACGAGCCCTTTGCCGACGCCTCGCAGATCCCGACCTGCCTGCTGGCGGTGCTGACCCGCCAGCACGTCACCGTGGCGCTTTCCGGCGATGGCGGCGACGAGCTGTTCGCCGGCTACGAGCGCTACGCCCGGGCCGAGCAGGCATGGCAGCGGCTCTCCCGCCTGCCGCGCGGGGTGCGCCGGCTGGCGGCCCACGCGCTGCGCCGCCTGCCCGCCCTCGACGGCGGCAGCCTGCTCTGCCGCTCGGGCCTCGTCCCGCCGACCGAGCGGATCGATCACTGGGCCTCGACCCTGGCGGCCGGGGATGACGTGGCCTTCTATCGTCACCGCGGCTCGCAGTGGCGGGATCCCGGGCGCATCGTGCGGGGCGCCGAGGAATGGCGGGTCCCGTGGCGCCCCGGCGCGCCGGGCGGCGACTTCCTCGCCCGGATGCAGCGCATCGACCTCGTCAGCTACCTGCCCAACGACGTGCTCACCAAGGTCGACCGGGCGACCATGGCAGTGGCGCTGGAGGCGCGGGTGCCGATTCTCGACCACCGGGTGGTGGAGTTCGCGCTGGGCCTTCCGCGGCGCCTCAAGCAGCGCGACGGCACCAGCAAGTGGCTGTTGCGCCGGGTCCTCGACCGCTACGTGCCGGGCGCGCTCGTCGACCGCCCCAAGGCGGGCTTCAGCGTGCCGCTGGCCGGTTGGCTGCGCGGGCCGCTGCGCGACTGGGCCGAGGACCTGCTGGGCGAGACGCGGCTCCGCGAGGAAGGGTTCTTCGAGGCCGCGCCGGTGCGCCTGCGCTGGCGCCAGCATCTGGAGGGCACGCGCGAC
Organism: Marinimicrococcus flavescens; assembly: GCA_029211145.1. GTDB lineage: Bacteria > Pseudomonadota > Alphaproteobacteria > Geminicoccales > Geminicoccaceae > Marinimicrococcus > Marinimicrococcus flavescens. The sequence goes on along the minus strand of JARGEQ010000061.1, from coordinate 33,266 downwards.
TGGCATGCCCATCTCTGGACGGTCCTGATGTTCCAGGCCTGGTTGCAGCACGGGCGCCAGGCGACATCCCGGCCGGCGCCGCTCGCCGAGGCGACGTGTGCGGCAGAGTGACGGTCATCGCGGGCGGAGCGGCGGATGTGAGATCGACGAGCAGGCCGGAGAGCGACGTGGACATCATCGTGGCGGCGAGCCCGGGCGCGCTGCACGAGCACCGCGAGGCGTGGCATGACCTCGCCGCCAATGCCGTCGAGAGCAACGTCTTCTACGAGCCCGATCCGCTCCTCCTCGCGCTGGGCACGCTTCCCCCAGGCGACGAATGGCGCATCGTTCTCGTCTATCGGCAGGACACGCTCATCGGGCTCTTCCCGATGCGCTGGCGCAAGATCGCAGGGACCGGCCTTCATCTGGTGGCCGAACTGCTGCGGCACGGCCAGAGCTTCTTCCATGTCCCGCTGCTCCGCCGCGAGGCCGGCGCCATCGCGGTGCGTGCCTGGCTCGACTGGTGCAGCCGGAGCGGAGCCGCGCTGGTCGTCTGCCCGAAGGTCACGGGCGATGGCGCCGTGGCCGCCCTGTTTCGCGACGAGCTTGCCGCCCTGGGCGGCAGATGCCTCGAGCATGACCGTTACATGCGGCCGGTGATGATCCCCGGGGCCGACGCGGAGAGCTATCTGCGCGAGGCGCTCGGCGGCGACCGGCGTCGCGAGCTGAGGCGTCAGCGCCGCCTGCTGGAGGCGCAGGGCGATCTCGTCTTCACCTGGCCGTCCGCGATCGACGATCCGGCGGCGTGGGCCACGGACTTCCTCGAGCTCGAGCGGCGCGGCTGGAAGGGCAGGGACGGTGGCGCGCTGGCTTGTGACGCCGGCCAGGAACGCGGTTTCCGCGATCTGCTGGCCGCACTGCACGCGCGCCGCCAGGCGCTGCTGTTCGGCGCCAGGCTGAACGGCAGGTGGATCGCGATGTCGTGCATCCTCCGTGTGGCACCGCCGGGCACCGGCGCCTTCGCCTTCAAGACCGCCTATGACGAGGATCTGCGGCGCTTCGCGCCGGCCATCATGCTGGAGAGCGCGTTCCTGCGGGAGCTGCACGGGACGTTTCGCGATGTCGGCTGGATCGACAGCTGCACCAGCCCCGGCAAGAACACGGCGATCGGCAAGCTGTGGGCCGGCCGGCGCGCGATAGCCCACCTGGTGCTGGCGATGCCGGGCCTGCGCGGGAATCTGGCGCTGGCGGCCTATCGCCTGATGATGCGCCGTGCCGCTCGCCGCGCCGAGCCGGCGGCGGCGGGCAAATAGGATGACCGGCAAGACCGGTGGCGCCTGTCTGGAGCACGCCAAGCGGGCCGCCAGACCCCTGCCGGCGCTTGCCGGCACCGGCAGGGGGACGCACCGGCGCGTGGCCATGGTGATTGCCAATCTGGGGTGGGGCGGCGCCCAGAAGATCATGGTGGCGATCGCCAACGAGTGGGCGGAGCGGGGCTGGCAGGTCACGCTCGTCTCCATGGACGCCGCTCTCGCCCTCTCCTATTTCCGCCCCGACCCGCGCATCGAGGTCGTCTATCTCGGGGTCTCGGCGCCGTCGGCCGATCCGCTGCGGGCGGTATGGCGGAACCTGCGCCGGCTGCTGGCGCTGCGCCGGACGCTCAGGCGGAGCCGTGCCCAGGCCGTCGTCTCCTTTCTCTCGGCTACCAACGTCCGCACCCTCATCGCGGCAGCCGGGCTCGGGGTGCCGGTCATCGTCTCGGAGCGGGGCGATCCGGACCGCCGCTCGTTGCCCCGCGTGTGGCGGGTCCTCCGCGCCCTGTCCTATCCTTGCGCCTTTCGCGTCGTGGCCCAGACCGACGCCGCGCTCGGCCATTTCGGCTGGCTCGTGCGCCGCCGTGGCACGGTCATTCCCAACCCCGTCGTCATGCCGCCCCGGCCCGCGCCGGGCGACGAGCGGGTGGTGGTGGCGGTGGGGCACCTGGCGCCGGTCAAGGGCTTCGACCTTCTGATCCGGGCGTTTGCCCGCTGCGTGCCCGGCCATCCCGGCTGGCGGCTGGTCATCTGGGGCGAGGGTCCGCAGCGCCGCGAGCTGGAAGAGCTGGCGGCGAGCCTCGGCCTTGCCGGCCTCGTGGCCATGCCCGGCCGGACCACGCAGCCGGGTACATGGGTCGAGGGCGCCGGCCTCTTCGTCCTGAGCTCGCGCCACGAGGGCTTTCCCAACGCGCTGCTGGAGGCGATGGCCGCAGGCCTGCCGGTGATCGCCGCCGATTGCCCGGCGGGCGGACCGCGGGCTCTCGTCACGGACGGCCGCGACGGTCTGCTGGTGCCGAAGGAGGATGTCGGCGCTCTCGCCACAGCCCTCGATTCGCTCATGGGCGATCCGGCAAGCTGCAGCGCGTTCGGCCAGGCTGCCCGTCGCAGCGTGGTCCGCTATGCTTTCCCCAGGGTTGTCGGGCGATGGACCGAGCTGGTCGAGGAAGCCGTGGAGCCTCCGGCATGACGCGGCATCACCGCGCCTGCCCGCATGAATGTCTGGAGTGTGCGAATGTCGCCGTCCCGCCCGCAGGACCATGAGGCCCGGATCACCGTCGTGCAGGACGTGGAGAGCCTGGCGGAGCTGGCGGGGCCGTGGCGGGATCTCGCCGCCGAGGCGCTGGAGAGCAACGTCTTCTACGAGCCGGGCATGCTGCTCGAGGCCCTGCGCCATCTGCGCGGGCTGCGTGCCTGGCAGGTCGTGCTCGTCTTCCGGGAAAGCCGGCTCATCGGCCTCTTCCCGCTGCAGCGGGCCAGGCTCGGCGGCGGCACCCGCCTGGTGCTGGAGCTTCTCCAGCATCCCCACAGCTTCCTGCACACGCCGCTGGTCCACCGCGATCACGCGCGCTGCGCGCTCGATGCCTGGCTCGGCTGGTGCAGGCGCGGCAGCGGTGCTGCCCTGGTCCTGTGCTCCCGCATCACCGCGGATGGCCCGGTGGCGCGGCTGCTGCGCGAGCGGCTGGGCAGCGTCGGCGGCGACAGTATCGAGCTGCGCCGCTACGAGAGGCCGCTTTTGGAGCCGCAGGACGACCCGGAGGCCTATCTGCGGCGCGTGCTGAGCAGCGAGCGGCGGCGCCAGCTCAGGCGGCGCCGCGCGCTTTTGGAGGAGCATGGCGCGCTGGCGGTCCGTGTGCTCGGGGCGGGCGAGGACCCGGCGGCCTGGATCGAGGCTTTCCTGGCGCTGGAGGCCAGCGGCTGGAAGGGGCGCAAGGGCACGGCGCTGGCCTGCAGCGAGGACCATGCGCAGTTCTTCCGCGCCATGGTGGGCGAGCTGCACGGCCGCGGCCAGGCCCTGCTGTCGGGCGTCGAGCAGGAGGGACGGTGGCTGGCCATGTCCTGCCACTTCCGTGCGGCCTGCCCGGACGGCGGCGCTTTCTGGTTCAAGCCCGCCTTCGACGAGGAGCACGCGAAGCTGAGCCCCGGCGTGCTGCTCGAGACCGAGCTTATCCGGCTCCTGGGCGAGCGCTTTGCCGATGTGCGCTGGATCGACAGCTGCACCAGCCCCGACAACGAGCTGATGGGCAGGCTGTGGAGCGGCCGGCGCGCCATCGCGACCCTGGCCATGGCGGTGCCGGCCGTCCGGGGCCGGCTGGCCTTGCGGGCAATGGCCCTCGCCCTCCAGGGCCGTCTCGTTCTGCGCGCCGGCCGCCGCCGCCTCGCCGGCGCGGTGCCGGCCCGGGGGACGGAGCCGGCCTCGACCTGACGGGTGCCGCGGCCGGGGACGGAGCTACCCGCCGGCCGGCTGCGGCTGCTCGAGCGGGGCTGGCTCGACCCCCGGACGGGCCGCGCTTGCGGCGGTGGGGGCGCTGGGCGCTGCGGCGATCTCGGGCGCGGCGGCTTTCTGGGCGTAGCCGAGCTCCGAGCCCCAGTGCGTCGCCACGGCGAGCGGGAGCCCGACGCCGGAGCCCACGAATCCCGGGGCGTCCTGGCCGAGCGTCTGGCGCCACCAGGAGGCATCGAAGAACAGCGCCACGAGCGGGATGTTGCGGGCCTCGTGGACATAGACCCGGCATCCTTGTGCCAGGCGCGGCCAGATCCCCCGGAGGCACGGCTTGAGGGAGTCGATCAGGTCGACGTCGAGGAAGGCCATCACCACGTCGCGGTCGAGCCCGGCCATGGTCTTGTCGAAGAAGCCCACACGAAAGTCGCAGACCTCCAGATTGCCGTAGCGCTCGAGGTTCGATTTCACCAGCCCGAGCGAAGCCGCGAACCTGCCCTTGTAGTAGGTGTCGACATGGCCGACATGGACCGCCAGATGCTCGCGATCGTGCTCCTCCGGCTCCGGCAGGCCCTCGAAGGAGTCGCAGATCAGCAGCCGCCGCCCGACCATCGCGCAGGCCAGCGAGAGATTTACTGAGCTGCCGCCCACATAGCAGCCGCACTCGACCACATCGCCCTTCACCGAGGGCGGCACGCGCAGGATGGCGGCGGCGAGCTCCATGTGCTCGCGGACGTCGCTCAGGGTCTCGACACGCCGGGTGTTGCGCCAGAACCGGACGAGCAGCCCGAGCTTCTTTCGCGCGCCGATGCCGTAGGCTCCTCCTATCTCCCTGGAGTGCAGGAAGCGGAGGATGACCGGGATCGACAGGACGTTCCTCGAAAGCCGGCTCAAATATCGCATCGGTAATCTCCGCTGTCGTGCGCCGCGCCCTTCATGGGAGCTGTCTCGTTGTTGCCACGCGCCCTCATTGCGGCTGCGCCATGGCGTTCAGGAACCGTTCGAGATTGGTGTAGCCATCCGTCCCGTCGGCTTTCGCGCCGTCGGAGGGGTGGCGCGGCGAGAGGCCGTTGGTTCGCTCCCAGCGATCGTCCATGCCGTCGCGGTCGTGGTCCGGCCACGGCTCGCCGCTGTCGAGGACCGGCCAGCCCCCGGCCTCGACAGGATCGTCGACGAGGGCCCCGCTGCCGCTGCGGGCATGCTGCACGATCGCCGCATCGAGACTGTCGCGCGGCAAGGCGCCGGCGCCCTCCAGGACCCGCGAGCGCGCCTGCGCGGCGGCAACGGGCAGCTCGTAGGGGAGCAGGAAAGGCCTTTCGGCCGCCCGGCTTCCCTCGGCGAAGATCGCCACCGGCGTTTCGTTGTCAGCTGCATGGACGGCGGCCCGGTCGCCGGTCTTGACGATGAAGCGGTAATTGCCGAGCGGGCGCGGGTCGAAGCTGTTGCCGACAATGTTGGCCGTGGCGTCGCCGTCGGCGGTTACCGGGTTGGCGCTGGCGCCGAAGACGGTGTTGCCGCGGAAGTCTGTGAGACCGCTTGCCAGCCGCGGGTTGCGGTTCAGGTTGAAGGCCAAAAGATTGCCCAGCAGGCTGACGCGGTCGGAGCCGTCCCTCACGAGGATGCCCATGCTGTGGTGCTGCTTGGGGTCGCGCACCGTGTCGGCCGAGCTCGAGAAGCGCAGCCCCCAGGCGATGATGCTGTTCTGGATGGTGACGTCGCGGGTGTTGCTGATCTCGACATTCTCGTCGGTCGCGTAGGCGATGCTCAGGTGATCGAGGATCACTGCCCGCGCGTCGCGCAGCGCCAGCGTGTCGCCGCAGCACACACCTTTGGGAAAGGTCTCGAGCGAGGAGGCGCCGCGGCGCAGCCGCAGGTGGCGGACGACGACGTCGTGGGTGCTGATCCGCAGCAGGCTGTGCTTGCTCTGCGCGGACAGGCGGAGCTGGATGCCGCCGCCCGGCGCGGTCTGCCCGGCGATGGTCAGCCGGGGCTCCTCGACCGCCAGCTCGTCCTCCAGGGTGATCGTGCCGCCCACGAGAAAGACGCAGACGCGCGGCCCGCTGCTCTCCACGCAGGCGCGCAGGCTGCCCGGCCCGCCATCGGCCAGCGTGGTGACGTGATGAACGACGCCGCCACGCCCGCCCAGGGCGACGGCGCCGAACCCCTCGGCGCCGGGGAAGGCCGGCAGCGCCGCTCCTGCTGCAGGACTGGCAAGAAGGGCGGCACAGGCCGCAAGGAGCGCCGGCTTCACCGCCTCATGCCTCCAGTCTCGCCAGGGGTGCGGCACGCCGCGCCTCGCCCGCCTGCCACGCCCGGGCGAAACCGCCCACGGTCATGCCGCGATAGCGGCTCCGCGCATGGGCGAAGAGCGCATCGAGATCGTCGAAAAGCTGCTCGACGTCGTCCGGTCCGGGGAAATAGGGGCTCCCGCCGGGCATCAGCTCGGAGGAGTGGATGATGAACTGCGCATGAGGCAGCCCGCTTTGCGCGGTCTCGTCGAGCAGGGCCATCAGGCTCGCGAGGTTGCCGCGGCGGGGCCGCAGCCAGCGATGCGGCGCCACCATCTTGGCCATGCCGCGCGCGGCCAGCGAGCCTGCCGGCAGGAGGTCGCGCAGGGCGCGCAGGGTTTGGGGGTCGCTGCGCCGTACGGTGAGAGGCACCTCGAGCAGCGGCGAGCCTCCGGGACGCGTGACGTCGTCGAGATCGACCCGGTAGGGCTCGTGCGGCGCGCGCCGATGGTCCACCACCATGGTGCGGCCCGGGCCCATCCCCTCGTAGCGCCAGGCCATGTGCGGCGTCACCGAGCAGTCGGCGCGGTAGCCCTGCTCGACCAGGGCCCGGGCATAGGTGCCGTCAAACGCCCAGCGTCCGGCCCGGTGGCTTTCCATGGCCACCTCGAACGTGTCTTCGAGCAGGCGCGTCATGAACGCCACCTTGGCGCGCAGGACTGCGGACGGGTACGCGACCAGCGGGGGATGGGCGGCGAGATCGTCGCTGGTCAGCGGCATCAGCGGCGGCGAGTTCCAGGCATGGAGGTGCATGCCGATCTCGCCGCTGCTTTCCGCCAGCACGGCGCGGCCGAACGCGACGAAGGCGGGATCGGTCGCCATCTCGTAGTTGGTCAGGTAGGTCGGCAACACCCCGTGGCGCCGGCACAGCTCGTGGAAGCGCGGCAACAAGGCGACGTTGCGCGTGGTGATCTCGCGCGGCCGCGCCCACTGGTTGTCGCCTTCGGTGTCGATCGTGACGAGGAAGGCGGGGGCGGTCATGGGGCGAGGCCATGCCGCAGGGAGCCGGGGGTGCTGCCGCGCAGCGTCCGGGCGAGCCAGCCGCGCGCTGCGAGCGAGGCGTGCAGCGGCCAGGAGACGTAGGTGGGCTCGCTGACGATACTGCCGCCGAAACTGTCCTTGAAGCGGTTGATGTTGGCGAGCTTGGGATCGCTCGTGGCGAGGGCGTAGCCGCCGAAATCGTAGGTGGCGATCCCTTCCTCACGCAGCCGCAGCATGTCGGCGAACACCAGGTAGCGATGGGCCAGGCCGATCAGCCGCTGGGTCTCCTGGTCTTCCGGCGGATGCTCGGCGGTGCAGCTCACGAGGTTGCGGGCGCGTCCGATCTCGCGGTCGACCAGGTAGCCGCGCATCGCCAGGACACGACCGTCGATGGCGACCCTCGTGACCAGCGCGGGGCCGGGCCGCGCCAGCACGTGCCCGGCGTCGAGCGTGGCGAGGCCGCGCCGGCGCGCAAAAGCGTTGTAGGTGCGGATGAAGTAGGCGCGGTCGCGCTCGACCCCTGCCACCGCACCCAACCGCTCCGCCTGGCGCACGAAGGAGCGGGTGCGCGGCTTGAAGCCCGCCATGAGCTGCTCGGGCGTCTGGCCGAGATCGACCAGCAGGGTGGAGAAGGGGCGGCGCACATAGCCGAGCCGCGGCGCCGTCTTGGTGCACTGCTTGAACTCGGCGAGGCCCAGCCAGCCGGCCCGCGGCGGCGCCTCGCGGAACCATCCGACGCGTATCCTGGGGAAGGTCGAGCGGGACGTGGTCTCGAGCATGGCCGGCTCATCCGTTCCTGGGCGGGCGCCGTGTCACGACGCCGCCGCGGCCGCCATCGCCGGCATGACGCCGGCCTTGCGGAGCGGCAGCCACTCCTCGAGATACCATTCGACGAAGCGCGGCACGCCGGTCTCGATCGGCGTGTCCGGCCGGAAGCCCACGACACTCGCCAGATCGGCGATGTCGGCGCAGGTCGCCGGCACGTCGCCGGCCTGCATCGGCAGATGCAGCTTCTCCGCCTCGCGGCCCAGCGCCTGCTCCAAAACCTCCACCAGGTGCAAAAGCTCGACCGGCCGGTTGTTGCCGATGTTGAAGAGCCGATAGGGCGCGCTGCTGATGCCCGGATCGGGCATGGCGCCGTCGAAGCGCGGGTCCGGCGCCGGCACATGGTCGATCACCCGGCGGATCCCCTCGACGATATCGTCCACATAGGTGAAGTCGCGCCGCATGTTGCCGTTGTTGAAGAGCTCGATGGGGCGCCCGCCGAGGATCGCGTCGGTGAACAGGAAGAGCGCCATGTCGGGCCGCCCCCACGGCCCGTACACGGTGAAGAAGCGCAGGCCGGTCACGGGCAGGCGGTAGAGATGGCTGTAGGAATGCGCCATCAGCTCGTTGGCCTTCTTGGTGGCCGCATAGAGGCTCAGCGGATGGTCGACATTGTCGTGGACCGAGAACGGCATGCTGGTGTTGAGCCCGTAGACCGAGCTGGTCGAGGCGAACACGAGATGCTCGACGCCGTGATGGCGGCAGCCCTCGAGGATGTTGGTGAAGCCCACGAGGTTGCTGTCGATGTAGGCGTGCGGGTTGTGGAGGCTGTAGCGCACGCCGGCCTGGGCCGCGAGATTGACCACCGCCGCGGGCCGCGCGCCGGAGAAGAGCTCGCCGATGGCGGCACGGTCGGCGAGGTCCATGGCGGTGAAGCGGAAGCCTGGCCACTTTGCCAGCCGTGCGAGCCGCGCCCGCTTCAGGCGGACGTCGTAATAGGGGCTCAGATTGTCGATCCCGACGACCGAGCAGCCGTCCTCGAGCAGCCGTCTCGCCAGATGGTAGCCGATGAAGCCGGCGGCTCCGGTTACCAGGATCGTGCCCTCGTGTGCCAGCGCCATGCGCCGCTCCTTCCGCCGCTTGGTTGGTCCGTTCCGCTCACAGGCTCCAGGAAACCACCCCTGGCGGCAGCGCCTCGCGATCGAGCGCGGACTTGACGTCGACGACCACGCCCTTGTGGTCGAGCATTGCCGGCAGAAGCTCCGCCAGCATCGGCCGGTAGGCGCGGTGCGGCACCGCCAGCACCAGCGCGTCGAGCGCCCTGAAGGCGTCGAGCGGCGCCAGCTCCAGCCCGTACTCCCGCTGCACCTCGCCCGGATCGGCCAAGGGGTCGTGGACGATGGCCTTGATGCCGAACTCGCCGAGCTCGCGCAGGATGTCGGGCACGCGGCTGTTGCGGAGGTCGGGAACGTCCTCCTTGAAGGTCAGGCCGAGAATGCCGACCCGGGCGCGGCGCACCGGCACGTCGCTGGCGATCAGCAGCTTGACCAGCTTGCGGGCGACGAACGCGCCCATGCCGTCATTGATGCGCCGGCCGGCGAGGATCACCTCGGGATGGTAGCCCACGGTCTCGGCCTTGGCGGTCAGGTAGTAGGGATCGACGCCGATGCAGTGGCCGCCCACCAGGCCCGGCGAGAAGGGCAGGAAGTTCCACTTGCTCGCCGCCGCGTCCATCACGTCGCGGGTGCGGATCCCCAGCCGCTCGAAGATGATGGCAAGCTCGTTCATCAGCGCGATGTTGAGGTCGCGCTGGGTGTTCTCGATGACCTTGGCGGCCTCGGCGACCTTGATCGAGGGGGCGACGTGGAGGCCTGCCGTGACCACCGGGCCGTAGGCGGCGACGACCCGCTCGAGGGTCGCGCCGTCGGAGCCCGAGACCACCTTGACGATGTTCTCGAGGCGGTGCTCGCGGTCGCCGGGGTTGATGCGCTCGGGCGAGTAGCCGAGGCCGAAGTCGCGGCCGGCCTCGAGCCCCGAGATCCGGGCCAAAAGCGGCGCGCAGACCTCCTCGGTGAGGCCCGGATAGACGGTCGATTCGAACACCACCACGGCCCCCGGCCTGAGGGCCGCGCCGATGGTGGCGCAGGCGGCCCTGAGCGGCGCCAGGTCCGGCTGGTGGTTGCCGTCGATGGGGGTGGGCACGGTGACGATGAAAAAGCTGCGGTCGGCGAGCGCGGCTGGATCGCTGGTATAGCGCAGCTTCAGGCCGCGCAGCTCCTCGGGCGCGAACTCGCGGGTCGCGTCGTCGCCGCGCGCCAGCTCGTCGACGCGCCGCTGGCTGATGTCGAAGCCCACCACCTCGCCATGCGCGCGGGCGAAGCCGACGGCCACCGGCAGCCCGACATAGCCGAGGCCGATGACCGCATATTTCTCGCCGATCACGGTGCCGCCTTGAGCCATCGCCTCCCCCTCGCCTGCGACCCGGGCCGGCGCGCGCCGCAAGGGCGAACCCGCGAACGGCCGGCCGGCCCGGGTCGTTCAACTTTGCGTATGGCCTCCGGCTTGGCGACGGCGCATCCGGTGCAGGACGGACGGGCAGCTCCGCCCAACGGTGCGGAGGGGTGATCTGCCTGTCTCGAAAGGCGTAGCCCCGAATTGGTAGAAGATCGAAGAGCGCGCCCGCGCCCCGCCCTCTTCGACATGACGCGACGGCCGGCGTGGCGCGGCTTGCAGGTCATGCGCCAGGCCCGTGCCCAAATGTGTAGGCGGTCTATTTGGGCGTACACTTGATCGCCGACTCGCGAGGTCGTGCGGCGACTGTTACGAAATACGGAGGTCATTTGGACCGGCAGTAGAAATGACGATAATCACGACGGGCAGCGATCTGCGTGCAGGCGCCATCGTGCTGCCGAGGCGCCGTCGGATGCCGTCGAGCCGCGGGGACGCAAGGTTGTGGATCGCCCATGATCGCCCAGGCATCGGCACGGATGGGGCGCCTGGCCTCAAGCTGGCGTCACGTCGCCCTGAACCGCAACGTGATCTCGGCGGCGGCGACGGTGGCGGCCGCGACCTTCGTCCTCAAGCTGGTGACGGCGGGCCGCGAGCTCGTCGTCGCCCACCGGTTCGGGACCGGCGACGCCCTCGATGCCTTCATCATCGCGATGCTGGCGCCGTCCTTCGTGATCAGCGTCCAGGTCGCCGCCTTCTCCGCTGCGCTGATGCCGACCGTCATCCGGGTGTCCGACCAGCAGGGACCGGCGGCGGCCCGGCGGCTGGTCCAGAACTCCCTCGTCGGGGTCTGCCTGCTGCTCCTGGCGCTGACGGCGCTGCTCTATGCGGCCGGCGAGCCCATCGTCCGCGTGCTGGGCTCGGGCTTCTCGGCCGAGAAGCGGAGCCTGACCCTCGAGCTGCTGCGACTGCTCCTGCCGATCATCATGCTCCAGGGGCTGGTGCGCTTCTTCGCGACACTCCTCAACGCCCGCCGGCGGTTCGGGCTGGTGGCCCTGGTGCCGCTGGCGACGCCGCTCCTCACCGTGCTGCTTCTGGTCCTCGCCTGGCGGGCGGACCCCCGCCTGCTGGTGGCCGGCATGGTCGGCGGCGCTGCGCTCGAGCTGGCCCTGCTCATGCCGCTGATACGGCGGCTCGGCCTGCCGGTCCTGCCGCGCTGGCACGGTTTCGACGAGGCGACCCGCACGGTGGTGCGCCAGTACCTGCCGACGATGCTGGGCGCGCTCACCGGCAGCGCCGTGGCCATGGTCGACCAGACCATGGCGGCGGCCCTCGAGCCGGGCAGCGTGGCGTCCCTGAGCTATGCCGGCAAGATCAGCACCCTGGTCCTGGCGTTCAGCGCGCAGCCCCTGAGCGTGGCCATTCTTCCCTACCTGTCGCGCCTCGCGGCGGCCCGCAAGAGCCACCAGCTCCGCCAGGCCTTCTTCAGCTGGCTCGTGCTGGTCGTGGTTCTCTCCACGCCGCTGGCGGTGGCACTGGGGCTCTATTCGGAAGATCTCGTGCGGCTTCTGTTCGAGCGCGGCGAGTTCACGCGGCAGGACACGATTCTCGTGGGCTACCTGCAGATGATCTACGCCATGAAGATGCCCTTCTATCTGGCCGGCGTGCTGGGCTCGCGGTTCCTCAACGCGCTGTCCATGAACGGCGTCACCGGCCTGATCGGGGTCATGAACTTCGTGGCGAACATCGTCGGCAACCTGATCTTGATGCGGTTTCTCGGCGTTGCCGGAATCGCGCTGTCCACGGTCATCGTCTACGCGCTGTCCTCGGTCGTGATCGTGGCGGTGGTCCACAGGAGGATCGCGCGGATGTGCCGTGAGCCGGCCGAGGTGGGAGGTGCATCGTGACCAAAGCCCGTCTGACCGAAGAGCCCTACTGGACCGAACGCTGGGCACGCGCCAAGCAGCTGCCGCGCCCGGTGGACCCCACGGACCTGGGGCTGGGCAACGCCACCGACCTGTCGTGGCATCACTATTTCTGCAGCACCTTCGAGGGCCTGCCGCCGGGGACACGCCTGCTCGAGGTCGGCGCCGCGCGATCGCGCTGGCTGCCCTACTTCCGCAAGCAGTTCGGCTTTGCGGTGACCGGCCTCGACTATTCGGAGCTCGGCTGCGCGCAGGCGCGCCAGGTGCTGGAGGCCGCCGGCGTCGAGGGCGAGATCGTCCACGGCGACCTGTTCGACCCGCCGCCGGCAATGCTCGGGCAGTTCGACGTGGTCGTCTCCTTCGGGGTGGTCGAGCACTTCCCCGACACGGCGGCGTGCCTCGACGCCTGCGCCCGCTTCCTCGCACCGGGGGGCATCATGATCACCACCATCCCCAACATGCGCGGCAGCGTCGGCCTGATGCAGCGCCTCGTCGACCAGAAGGTCTACCGCACGCATGTGCCGATGGATTCCGCCGAGCTCGCCGCGGCGCACGGCAAGGCCGGGCTCGAGGTGATGGGCTGCGGCTACCGGATGTTCGCGAACTGGCGGCTGATCGCCCTCGAGGAGGGGGGCTCGACCCGGCTGAAGCGGCTCGTCCGCAAGGCGCTGGGAGGGCTGACCACGCTTGCCTGGCGGGTGCAGCGGCGGGGCGTGAGGCTTCCCGCCAACCGCCTCACCTCGCCCTATATCGCCTGCCTCGCCCGTCGCAGCGCCGGGCCCGACTGATGCGCGGCCTGCCGCCCCGCATCGTCTATATCGCCGGCTACGGGCACAGCGGCTCGACCCTGCTCAACATCATCCTCGGGCAGCACCCCGACGCCATGGGTGCCGGGGAGCTCTTCAGGCTGGCCGGGCCGGCCTGGAGATCGGGCGAGCTGTGCTCCTGCGGCGAGCCGCTCCAGAGCTGCCCGGTGTGGCGCGAGATCGTGCGCCGCTGGGAAGGCGAGGCCGGCAGCGGCGCCATGGCGGCGTACCGCGAGCTGCAGGCGATCTGCGAGTCCCGCCGTCCGTGGCAACCGCGCCGGGCCGACCGGGACGCCTATGGCAGGCTCTCGCTCGGCCTGTTCGCGGCGATCCGCGAGGTCACCGGCAAGCCGGTCATCGTCGATTCCTCCAAGCTGCCGGCGCGGGCGGCAGCGCTGGCGCGGGTCCCCGGCCTCGATCTGCGGGTCCTCCACCTGGTCCGCGACGGGAGGGGAGTGGCCTGGTCGCTGCGGCGGCGCATGGCCAAAGACCTGCAGGCCGGGCTGCAGGCCGCCAAGCGGCAGCGCTCGGCGCTGCGCACCGGCCTGATGTGGATGCTCGCCAATCTCGCCACCGAGCGGACCGCCCGCGGCCTGGCCCCGGGCCGCGCGATGCGGCTGCGCTACGAGACGCTGGTGGCCGAGCCGGTCGAGAGCCTGACGCGGGTCGGCGAGCTGGCCGGCCTCGACATGCGCGGCCTCGCCGCTTCGCTGGCCGCCGGGGGCAGTCTCGCGCCCGGGCACGTCATGGCCGGCAACCGGCTGCGCATGGCCGGCACGCTCTCCCTGCGCGCCGACAGCGAGTGGCAGCGCCTCCTGCCCGCGGGCCAGCGGCGCCTGATCGAGGGGTTGTGCCTGCCGGTCATGCGCCGCTACGGCTACCCGCCTCTGGCCGGTGCGTCATGAGGCTGGTCCTGTTCCTGCCTTCCTTCGACGCGGGTGGCGCCCAGCGCCAGTTCGCCCAGCTGGCCCAGGGGCTGGCGCGGCGCGGTCACCAGGTGAGCTGCGTCGCCCTGGTGCCGGGCGGGCCCTATTGGGGCCGCCTCGAGGCGGATCCCGGGGTGCGCCTGGTGGCCCTGCACGGGCGGACGGCGCCGGGGCGCCTCGGGCTCGGCCGGCAGTGGCTGGCCAGTGCGGGATTGCTGCGGCGCGAGCTGCGCCGGGACCGTCCGGACGTTCTCTACAGCGCCCTGCACGCCGCCAACCTGGTGGCGTGGCTCGCCGCCCGCGGCGGGCGGACGGTGCCGGTGGCCTGGGGCCTTCGGGCGGCGCGGCAGGACCTCTCCTGGCGGCGACGGCTGCCTTATGCGCTGTGCGCCATGCTCTCGCCGTCCGTCGACCTGCTCGTGGCCAATTCGGCAGCGGGCCTGGCCGACCACCGCGCAAGCCTCTACCGCACGCGCAACGCGGCAGTGGTGCCCAACGGGATCGACGTCGCGAGCTTCCGGCCCGATCCTGGCGGCCGGGCCCGCGTGCGCGGCGAGTGGGGCGTTCCCGACGAGGTGCCGCTGGTGGGCCTGGTCGGGCGGCTCGTGCCGGTGAAGGACCATCCGACCTTCCTGCGCGCGGCGCGAATCCTCGCCGGCCGCACGGAGGCCAGGTTCGTGTGCGTCGGCGGCGGAGCGGCGGCCCGCCGCCTCGAGCTCGAGGAAGAGGCGCGGCGGCTGGGTCTCGGCGACCGGCTGCTGTGGGCCGGCGAGCGTGCCGACATGGCCGACGTCCTGAACGCGCTCGACATCCTCTGCCTGCCGTCGCGCTCGGAGGCGTTCCCCAACGCGCTGGCCGAGGCGATGGCGTGCGGTGTGCCGTGCGTGGCGACGCCGGTGGGCGACGTTCCCGACATTCTCGGCAGCACCGGCCGGCTGGTGCCGGTGGGCGATCCGGAGGCCCTCGCCGCAGCGCTCCACGAGCTGCTGCAGCTTCCCGCGTCCTGGCGCCGGGCCCTGGGCGTCGAGGCCTGCGAGCGGATCCGCCAGCGCTACGCCGTGGAGAGGATGATCGAGGCCACCGAACGGGTGCTGGGCGGGGTGGTCGCGCACCGTGCCGGTGCACGGGTCCAGCCGGCGGGCGCCCCTTCGGTGATCGACCGGGGGCAGGCACCATGAGAGTGGCCGCGCTCAGGCTGCCCTCCCGATCGCGGCTGCTCGATCTCTGCCTCGCCGTGCACACGGTGGTCTTTCTCGGGCTCTTCGTCACCGACGCGGTCCTGTCCCTGCGCCCCTACGTCCCGCTCTTCGCCAAGCCGGTCGAGCTCTTCGCCCTCATGCTCCTGCCGATCATCCTGCGCGTGCACGTGCCGGACTTCCGCCACCATCGCCTGGCCTTCAGTCTCGCCATGTGGCGCGACAACGCGCACGTCCTCGTGCCGTTCGCCATCCTGATCGTCCTCGCCTTCATGACCGGCATCCTGCCCGGCGCCGATCTCGGCTACGGCGAGGGCAAGGCGCTCTTCATCCTGATCTACCGCTTCCTCATGCTGGCGGGCGGCCTGACCGCCGCCATCCTGCTGCTGCGCATCGGCTGGCGGCCCGTCGTCCTCCTGCTGCTCCTCTTCCTGCTGGGCTCGGTGTTCTACGACATCGCCTGGCCCGGCACCCTCTCGCAGATGGCCTCGCGGGCCGGCGGCTTCCAGCAGAACCCCAACCTGGCGGCCATCGCCATCGTCATGCTGACGGCCATGGCGGTGCGCTACGACCGGATGTACCCGCTCGATCTGGCGGTCATCCTGCTGAGCTTCATCGCCACGTTCTCGACCCTCTCGCGCGGCGGCCTCCTGCAGTTCGCGGTCTTCCTCGCGAACTATGTCTGGCTCACCGGCCGCGGCCGCCGGGTCGAGCAGCTCGTCGTGGCGCCCGTCGTGGCGGCCCTGATGATCGGGATCGGCGCGCTGTCGATCTCGACCATGACCACCAGCTCGACGATGTTCGACGACGAGAACGCCCAGCGCCGCCTCGCGACGTTCTCGCTCGGCAACGAGACGGTCTACGAGACCGACGACGTGCGCCTGGGGCTGATCCCGAAATATCTGAAGCTGATCGACGAGAGCATCATCTTCGGCCAGGGGACCGGCTTCAGCCGGTCGCAGCCGTTCGGACCGCACAACACCTATCTGGAGGTCTGGGTCAATAACGGCTTCCTCGCCCTTGCGGCCTATCTCTGGCTCCTCGGGGCCCTGCTCTACATGGCATGGGCGCGCCGGTTCTGGCAGGGCTTCGTGTTTGCCCAGATAGCGTTGGTGGCCGGCTTCTTCACCCACAATGTCATCCAGCTTCCGGTGTTCCTGCTTTCTGCAGGGCTTGCGCTGGGCCTCTCCTGGGGACTCGCCGTGGAGCGGACGCTGCGGCACCGGCGCCGCGCCGCCGCTGCGGCGAACCGGGCTGCACCGCCGGCCGCGCCGTCATGAGGATCCTCCACGTCATCCCGGCACTCGTTACCGGCGGCGCGCAGATGATGCTGGCCAAGCTTCTGGAGGCTCCCGGTGCGGCCCACCAGCAGCGGGTGGTGGCCTTGTGCCCGGGCGGCGGTCTGTGGCCGCGGGTCGCGGCGAGCGGCGCCGATCCCTGCGATCTCGGCCTGACACCCGGCGAGATCAGCCCGAGGGCGCTGCTGCGCCTGGCGGCCCTGCTGCGCCGCTGGCGGCCGGACGTGGTGCATGGCTGGATGTATCACGGCAACCTCGCGGCCCTGCTGGCCTCCCGCCTGAGCGGCCGCCACCCCGCGGTGCTGTGGAACATACGCCATTCGCTGCACGATATGTCGCTGGAGAAGGGGGCTACCCGTGTGGTGATCCGCGCCAGCGTGCCGCTCTCGCGCCTTGCCGGCGCCACCGTCTACAACGCGCAGGTCAGCGCCCGGCAGCATCAGCGCCACGGCTATACGAGCCGGGATGTCGAGATCATCCCCAACGGCTTCGACACCGAGCGCTTCCGGCCGGATCCGCAGGCGCGGGCATCGCTGCGCAGCGAGCTCGGCCTCGCACCGTCGACCGTCCTGCTCGGCCATGCCGCACGCTACCATCCGATGAAGGATCATCTGGCGCTGATCCGCGCCCTGGGCCGGCTCGTCGGCGAGGGCGCCGACGTCCATCTGCTGATGGCCGGGGAGGGGGTGACCCCGGCCAACGAGGCGTTGCGCGAGGCGATCGCCGCCGGTGGCATTGACGGGCGGGTATCCCTCTTGGGCGAGCGCCAGGACATGCCCCGGCTGCTCGCCTCGCTGGATCTCGCGATTCTCTGCTCGGCCTGGGGGGAAGGGTTCCCCAACGTGCTGGGCGAGGCCATGGCCTGCGGCGTGCCCTGCCTCGCCACCGACGTGGGCGATTGCGAGATGCTGCTCCAGGCGACCGGCGGCGTGGTGCCGCCGGGCGATGCCGAGGCGCTGGCGGCAGCGCTCGGCTGGTTCGCCGGTATGCCGCAGGAGGTGCGCCGCAGCCTCGGCATGGCCGCCCGCGAGCGCATCCTCCAGGAGTTCGCCCTGCCGGCCGTGGCGCGCCGCTACGACGCGCTCTACGAGCGGCTCGGCGGCGGCGCGTAGGGCGGGCGGCCGCCGCGCACGACAGCATGCGCCGCCCTCCGCGGGTCCGCCGTGGCCTCGCGCGCGGCCGCCATGCCGCCGGCCGCCGCGGCTCCCTCGCAGCGGTCCGTGACGGTGGAGTCGGCCATCAGGCGGGCGAGCGCGGAGGCGCCCACCAGGCGCAGACAGCTCATGCCGGTGCTCCCTGGCGATCGGCGACGATGCTCTCATCCATGATGCGGTCTCCAGAGCAATTGGTGTGGAACGCCGCTATATTCTCAGCAATCAGTGCTGTGCAAATAAAATGCGCAAATTTGATAAGTAGAATAATTACAGATTGGGAATATTCTAAGCAGAATTTGTCTGCGACGCGTCCTTGTCGCGCGTGCGGCGCGGGCGAGGTCGCCGGATCTCCCGCTGGACCCGGCTGCGGTAAGCTTCTAGAAAACGTTCTCGTGGGACAGGGAGGACAAGAAACGATGACCGTCGAGATCGCCGCCATCGGCGCGCAGCGCCCCTTCGTGCTCGAGGCGCTGGAAAAGGAGTTCAAACTCCACAAGGTGTGGGATTCGCCCGACAAGGCGGCGGCCCTCGCACCCTTCGCCGGGAAGATCCGCGGCGTCATCTCGCACGGCATGTCGGGCCTGCCCACCGAGGTCATCGAGGCGCTGCCGAACCTCGAGATCTGCGCGCTCAACGGTGTCGGCCTCGAGACCACCGACCTCGAGCTTGCCCGCAAGCGCGGCATCAAGGTTACCATCACGCCGGTTCTCTACGAGGACGTGGCCGACCTCGCCGTGGTTCTGGGCATGTCCGCCTGCCGCCGCATCGCCGAGGGCGACCGCTTCGTGCGCTCGGGCAAATGGCTCGCGGGCCGGATGGCGATGGGCCGCAAGTTCTCCGGCAAGCGTGCCGGCATTCTGGGTCTCGGCCGGATCGGCATGCAGCTCGCCCGCCGGCTCGAGGGCTTCGGCATGGCGATCAGCTATTACGACCCGTTCCCCAAGGCCGACGTTCCCTACCAGGCCTGCGAGTCCGCCCTGGCGCTGGCGCAGAACTGCGACATCCTGTTCCTGGCCGCCGCCGGCGGGCAGGGCGGGGGCCACATCGTCACCCGTGACATGCTGGCGGCGCTCGGCCCCACCGGCATCTTCGTCAACATCGCCCGCGGCTGGCTGGTCGACGAGCCGGCGATGGTCGAGCTGCTGTCCAGCGGCGAGCTGGGTGCCGCGGGACTCGACGTGTTCGAGCGCGAGCCCACGGTGCCCGAGGCGCTCCTCGCCCTCGACAATGTCGTGCTGACCCCGCACATCGCCAGCAACACCGAGGAGACCATGCAGGCCATGGGCCAGTGCGTGGTGGACAACATCTCCTCGTGGTTCGCCGGCAAGGGTGCCTTGACCTCGGTGACGTGAGGGCGCGCCCGTGACCCGCATTATCGTCGTCACGGGAGCGGCCGGCTCCATCGGCCGCAAGCTGCGGGCGCATTTCGAGGGCCGGGGCGACTGCTCGCTCCGGCTCCTCGACAGTGACGCGCAGGGCGATCCTGCGGTGCTCGAGGCGGACCTGGCGCACTGGGACGAGCGCTGGGTCCGGGCCTTCGCCGACGCCGACGCGGTCATTCACCTGGCCGGCGACCCGCGCCCCGACGCGCCGTGGGGCAGCGTGGTGCGCAACAATGTCGATCTCGTGCTCAATGTCTTCGAGGCGGCGGTGGCGCAGAAGGCCAGGCGGCTGATCTTCGCCAGCTCGAACTGGACGATGGCCGGCCACCGCTTCGCCGAGGGGCCGCTCACGACCGACCGCGAGCCCGCACCGATCAACGCCTATGGCGTCAGCAAGCTCATGGGCGAGCGGCTCGGCCGCTCGTTCAGCGAGCGCCACGGGCTGTCCGTGGTGTGTTTCCGGATCGGCTACTGCCAGCAGGAGCCCGGCAACCGCCCCGGGCCGCACATGGGCTGGAACCGCTGGGGCCAGGAGATGTGGCTCTCCGACCGCGATCTGTGCAGCGCCTTCGAGCTGGCGGTCGAGGCGCCGGAGGAGCTGTGGTTCGAGGTCTTGAACCTGATGTCGCAGAACCGGGGCATGCGCTGGGATATCGAGACCACCAAGCGCGTCCTGGGCTGGCAGCCGCAGGACGGCTGGACGCCGGAGCTCACCGACGCCATGCGCGCCGACGAGCAGGCGGCCGGCAAGGCCCGGGCGGTCATCGAGCACACGGAAGCGCTGCTCGCCGATCGCCGCTGGTAGGAGGCGGCAGCGTTGCCGCCCGCACCGCGGCGGTCTTAACTGTCCGGAACGACCATTGCGGACAGGACCTCTCTGCCATGCCCCATCCCAAGCCCTGGCACGAGACGGCGACGATTCTCGTGGACGTCGCTACCGGCCGCCGCCCCGCCGACCTGGTGGTGCGCAACGGGCGCTGGGTGAACGTCCACTCCGGCGAGATCGTGCCCGCCACCGACATCGCCATCGCCGCCGGCCGCATCGCCTATTGCGGGCCGGATGCGGGCCATGCCGTGGGCCCGGCCACGCAGGTGATCGACGCCGGCGGCCGCTATCTCGTGCCGGGCCTGTGCGACGCGCACATGCATGTCGAGAGCGGCATGGTGACGGTCACCGAGTTCGTCCGCGCGGTGCTGCCGCACGGCACAACCTCGATGTTCGTCGACCCCCACGAGATCGCCAACGTGCTGGGCCTCGAGGGGGTGCGGCTCATGCACGACGAGGCCATGGCCCTGCCGGCCGGCAACGTCTTCGTGCAGATGCCCTCCTGCGTGCCGAGCGCGCCGGGGCTCGAGCATGCGGGTGCGGCTATGGGCGAGGCGGAGGTCGCCGAGGCCATGGCCTGGCCGCGGATCATCGGCCTGGGCGAGGTCATGAACTTCCCCGGCGTGGCCCGCAACGATGCCACGATGGCGGCGGAGATCGCCGCCACCATGCAGGCCGGGCGCACGGTGGGCGGCCACTATGCCTCGCCCGATCTGGGCCTGGCGTTCCACGGCTATGTGGCAGGCGGCCCGGCCGACGATCACGAGGGCACCCGGGTGGAGGATGCCGTCGCGCGGGTCCGCCAGGGCATGCGGGCGATGCTGCGGCTGGGCTCGGCCTGGTACGACGTGGCCTCCCAGGTGAAGGCCATCACCGAGCAGGGCCTCGACAGCCGCAACTTCATCCTGTGCACCGACGACAGGCATGCCGGCACGCTGGTGGGCGAAGGCCACATGAACCGCGTGGTGCGCCACGCCATCCAGCAGGGCCTGAAGCCGGTCACCGCCATCCAGATGGCGACCCTCAACACCGCCCAGCATTTCGGCCTCGAGCGCGAGCTGGGCTCCATCGCCCCGGGCCGCATCGCCGACATCATCATCACCTCCGACCTGCCGGCCCTGCCCGTTGAGACGGTGATCGCCCAGGGGCAGGTGGTGGCCGAGCACGGCCGGCTGAGCCTCGACATCGGCGCCCATCGCTACCCCGAGCGGGTGCGCGGCACGGTCCGGCTCGGACGCCCGCTCAGCGGCGCCGACTTCGCGGTGGCCGCGCCCGAGGGTGCCACTGCGGTGCGGTGCCGGGTGATCGGCGTGGTCGAGAACCAGGCGCCGACGCGCGCGCTCGAGGCCGAGTTGCCGGTCAGGAACGGGTGCGTGCAGCAGGACACAGCGCAGGATGTCTGCCGCATCGCCCTGGTCGAGCGGCACCGCGCCACCGGCAGCGTCACCAGCGGCTTCGTCGCCGGCTTCGGCTACGACGTGCCCTGCGCCGTCGCCAGCACGGTGGCCCACGACAGCCACCACATGATCGTGGTCGGCACCTCGGAGGAGGACATGGCGCTGGCCGCCAACAGGCTGGGCGAGGTCGGCGGCGGGGTCGTGGTATTCCGCGAGGGCAGCGAGCTGGCGCTGGTCGAGCTGCCCATCGCCGGGCTGATGTCGGACGAGCGCGCGGAGGTCGTGGCGCGCAAGGCCCAAGGCGTGGTGGAGGCGATGCGCGCCTGCGGCTGCACTCTCAACAACGCCTACATGCAGCACAGCCTGCTGGCGCTGGTGGTGATCCCCGAGCTCAGGATCTCCGACATCGGCCTGATCGACGTCACCCGCTTCGAAAAGGTGCCGCTCTTCGTCTAGGGCTTGCGTGCCGCCAGCCGACGCGCCCCGGCAATCACAGCCGCGGCTGTCCGATGGCGGCCCGGCTCCGGCGGTCGTGTGAGGGGTGAGGGAGTGGGACAAGAGAGACGGGAGAGCCCCGGGAGGGATTGGGACTCTCCCGTTGAGAGGGGGAGGACACTTGCAAAAGCGTCGGGGCTGCCATGCAGTTCCGGCCGGGCGAATGTTTTTTTCGCCTCGGAGAATGACTCTATCGCTATTAACGCAACTTCGGGGGCGTATGTCCCCGTCCTCTAGTCCGCTTGCGTCCAGCCGCAGCTGCGCAGAGCGCTGCGCATGTGCGGCGGCGGCGGCGCCTCGGCGAAGACCGGCGGCTTCTTCTCGTAGAGCGGCAGGCTGATCGAGCGGGCGAGGAGCTGAAGCGGCATGCCGTCCCCGGGGCCGCCGCCATAGACCGGGTCGCCCAGCACCGGGCAGCCCAGCCCGGCCGCGCAATGGATGCGGATCTGATGGGTGCGGCCGGTCTTGGGGTAGAGCTCGAGCCAGCTGCGCTCGCCGTCGCTGCCCAGCACCCGGTAGCCGGTCACTGCCGCCCGGCCTTCGGGATCGACCTGCATCCACCAGCCGCGCTCCTTCGAGCGCTTGGCGAGCGGCAGGTCGATCACGCCCTCCTCGCGCTCCGGACGTCCCTTCACCACCGCCCAGTAGGTCTTCCCGACCCGACCTGCCATGAACAGCCGGCCCAGCCGGCTCAGCGCCTTGCGGCGCCGGCCGAGCGCCAGGCAGCCGCTGGTGTCGCGGTCCAGCCGGTGGCCGAGCGCCGGTGTCTCGGGCAGGCCGAAGCGCAACGCCTCCAGATAGAGCTCGAGGTTCGGTCCGCCCTTCGGCCCGGCATGGACCGGCATCCCGGCTGGCTTGTCGATCACCAGCACCAGCTCATCGCGATAGAGCACGCGGCCGATCATGTCCTCGGGCGTCAGCGCTGCGGGCTCGCGCGGATGGCTGTGGGTCAAGCTCGTCGTTCCATGGCGGTTGGGCGGCCCCTCTTCTAGAGCGGTTCAGGGCCCGGTGGAACCGCCGCGACGCCGGGCAATGCAGGTCCCTGGCGCCCCGCGCGGCCCTGCCGCCACCGGTCTTGCCGCTGGCCGCCCCCTGCCGGCGCCGCTCGCGCGATCCGCATCAAGAGCGGTTGATCGCCGCGTGCGGGGGTGGCCGGCGGGCGCCCGCGGTGTAGCGTGAGCGGTCGGGAGGGATGTGCCCGGGGGGACGCCGGATGAAGATCACGCGACACCAGGCCGGGCCCGTCGAAGCGCCGTCGGGCCTGCGCGAGCGGCTGCACGGACTCGTCGGGCCTGCCGGCACGGGCGAGCTTCCCGATCGGGTGCGCCGTGCCATCGCCCTCCAGGAAGGGCAGAGCGAGGTGCTGGTGTGCTGGGTGCAGTACAGCGCCATCGCCACCTTCGCGGTCCTCTACTGGCTGGCCCCCAAGGCGTTCCCTCCCGATGTCCCGTTCGAGCCGGTGCCGCTGGCGCTGGCGGCCTATGCGCTCTTCACCGGGCTCCGGCTTCACCTGGCGCTGCGCCGCCGGCTCTCGCCGTGGTTCCTCAGCCTCTCGGTGGTGGTCGACATCAGCGTGCTGATGCTGGCGATCTGGAGCTTCCACCTCCAGTACCAGGCGCCGCCGGGGATCTACGTGAAGGCCCCGACCTTCATGTACGCCTTCATCCTGATCGCCCTGCGCGCGCTGCGCTTCGACGGCCGCTATGTGCTCCTCGCCGGCCTCGCCACGGCGACCGGCTGGGCGGTGCTGGTGGGCTTCGCGCTGCTCGATCCGCGCAGCCGGATCACCCACGACTACCGGGCCTACATGATGTCCTACGACATCCTGCTGGGGGCCGAGTTCGACAAGATCGTCTCGGTGCTGATGGTCTCGCTGATCATCGCGCTGGCGCTGCACCGGGCCCGCCGGCTGCTCGTCTCGGCGGTCCGCGAGGAGCAGGCGGCCCTGGAGCTCTCGCGCTTCGTCGCTCCCGAGGTCGCCGACCGGATCCGCATGGCCGACGCCGGCATCCTGCCGGGCCAGGGCGTGGTGCGCGAAGGGGCGGTGCTGTTCGCCGACCTGCGCGGCTTCACGCCCCTGAGCACGCGGCTGTCGCCGGACGAGACCATGGCCCTCCTGGGCGAGTGGCAGGGCCTGCTGGTGCCGCTCCTCCAGCGTCACGGCGGCAGCATCGACAAGTATCTGGGCGACGGGATCATGGCGAGCTTCGGGGCGGCGAGCAGCAGTGCCGCCCCCGCCGCCGACGCATTGCACGCCATCGACGAGATCCTCGCGAATGGCGAGGCGTGGCGGGCGGAGCGCGCCGCCCGTGGCCTGCCTGCACCTGCCATTGGTCTTGCCGCGGCCACCGGGGCGATGCTGTTCGGCGCCGTCGGGCACGGTGACCGGCTCGAATACACGGTGATCGGCGAGCCGGTGAACTTTGCCGCCAAGCTCGAGAAGCACACCAAGCAGGAGCTGGTGCGGGCTCTTTGCCCGGTGGAGACGCTGCACGCAGCCACCGAACAGGGCTACCGTCCTGCCCGACCGCTGGAGACGCGCGCCCGGCGCCGCATCGAGGGGGTGGCCGAGCCGGTCGATCTGGTCGTGCTGGGCTAGGCAGCCGGGCCTGTCGATCGCCAGAAGAAGAGCAGCGCCGCCGGGTGGCTGCGGCATGGCCTGAGCAACCCCCAAGGCCCGCCAGCCCGGCCCGGTCTTGCCATTGGGCGCGAATGCTGCATATTCATGCCATATGGCGGAGGTCGGGATGCAGCTACAGCCAATCACCGCAACCTCGGCCCGCGCGGACAGTCCAGTCATCACGGACGACGAGGCGGGCGCGCTGGCGCGGGCCACGGTCAACCTGTTCCGCGCCTGGGGTATGAGCGACGCCGAGGCCAGAACCCTGCTGGGAGGCATGGCCGCCCGCACATGGTCGCGCTGGAAGGAAGGTCATGTCGGCCGGATCGACCGCGATCTGAGGATGCGCATGGCCCATCTGATGGGCATCCACAAGGGCCTTCGCTATCTCTTCAAGGATCCCGCCCGGGGCTATGCCTGGATCCGCAAGCCCAATGCGGCCTTCGGCGGCAATTCCGCGCTGGACATCATGCTGCGCGGCGAGCTGGCCGATCTCTCCTTGATGCGCGAGTGGCTCGATGCGGAGCGCGGGGCCTGGTGACCGGCCCTGCTGTCCTTCGGCGGGTCGCCTGGAGCCGGACGTGGCGGATCATCCGCTCGATCCATCCGCCCATCGACCTCTTCGAGGACATCGCCGATCCCCGCGACTGGGAGGCGCTGGTCTCGGTGGAGGCGAAGACCAATCCCCGCATCCGCAACGAGGTCGGCGACCTCGGCAAGGTTCCTGCCGCGCGCAGGGTGGCGGGGCCGGGTGGCAGCCTGGTGATGGCGCCTTTCGTCCATTGCTCCACCCTGCGGCCGGGCCGCTTCACCGACGGCAGCTATGGCATCTACTACGCCGGCGACCGCGAGGAGGTGGCGCTGGCCGAGACCATCCACCACCACGAGAGGTTCATGGCGGCGACGGAGGAAGCGCCCGGCTGGACGTCCGATTTCCGGGCGCTGATCGGCACGGTGGATCGCGACCTGCACGATGTGAACGCAGTTCCGTATGTCCTGCATCCGACGGACTACGCGCCATCGCAGGTCGAGGGGGCGGCGCTGCGCGCCAACGGCAGCGACGGGCTGCTC
The DNA here is from genome assembly GCA_029211145.1 of Marinimicrococcus flavescens. GTDB lineage: Bacteria > Pseudomonadota > Alphaproteobacteria > Geminicoccales > Geminicoccaceae > Marinimicrococcus > Marinimicrococcus flavescens. The sequence continues at coordinate 7,956 of JARGEQ010000061.1, read as the reverse complement.
TGGAACAGCGTCCGCATGGCCGAGGGCCGCTGCATCGGGGTGTTCTGGCCCGACGTGGTGAGCATCCCCAAGCAGGGATCGCACTTCTGCTACCATTGGAACGGGGCGCGGGTCGACTATGTGAGGCGCTACGACACGGGAGAGATCCTGGAGGTCACCGGACGCTGAGGCACGAAGGCGCTGTTCGCTTCGCCGGATCCGCAAGGCGTCGTGCGTATGGCGGCCCCATGAGCCTCGCCACGACGCGCCGGCCCGTGCCAGCCCCCGATTCCCGCCGCGAGCCCGTCCAGCGCCCCGCGGCGGGCGGTTCCGATGCGCTCCATACAGCGCCGCAGGTCGCCGAAGCGGACCCGGCCTCAGCCGCCGGGCGGGCGGAACTGGTAGAGCCAGGTCTCGGTGAGCGGCCGGCCGCCCAACTCCAGGTAGAGCCGTAGCTCGACCGGAGCGCTGCCCTCGACGCTGAGATCCCACTGCGCGCGCCACCGGGTGGTGTTGGGGATCGGCTCGGCGAAGACGTAGGAGACCTCGCCGCGCGAGGCGGTGATCACCGGCCTGGGCATGATCCCCCACGGGATGCCCTTGAGCGGACGGCCCTCGAACTCCACGACGAACTTGTGCAGCCCGGGCGGCCGCGGGTTGCCGGGCTCGCCGCCGCGTCCCAGGCGGGTGGCGGCCGTGAGGGCCAGCCCGGCGGGTGGATAGGGATGCTCGTCGAGCCAGTGGAGCCGGTAGCCGAAGCGCAGTTCCTGGCCGGCCCTGGCGGGCGCGGCCGGAACCCAGAATGCCACGATATTGTCGTGGATCTCGTCGTCGGTGGGAAGCTCCACGAGCTGCACCGCGCCCTTGCCCCACTGGCCCAGCGGCTCGACCCACAAGGAGGGGCGGCGCTCGTAGTTCACGCCATCCAGATAGTGGTCGAAGTTGCGGTCGCGCTGCATCAGGCCGAAGCCTTTGGGGTCGGTGTCGAGGAAGCTCGAGACGGAGAGGGTCGGGGGGTTCTCGAGAGGCCGCCAGAGGCGCTCGCCATTGCCGGTCCAAAGGGCCAGCCCGTCGCTGTCGTGGACTTCCGGGCGCCAGTCGTTGAGGCGCTCGCGGCCATGCTCGCCATACCAGAACATCGAGGTGAGCGGGGCGATGCCCAGCCGCTCGATGTCGCGGCGCATGAAGAGCCGGGCCTCGACGTCCATGACCACGCCGTAGCCGCGGCGGCAGGCGAAGTGGAAGGCGCCGGTGAGGCTGGGCCCCTCGAGCAGCGCCCAGACCGGCTGCACCGCCTCCGGCCCGTCGGCCGGGCCGATATAGAAGGCGGTGAAGTCGGGGAACTCCTCGCCCTTCTCGCCGGCAACGTTGACCGCCACGCCGCGCGCCGAGAGCCCGTACTGGCCAAGGGCGCCGATGGCGCGGAAGTAGGAGGCGCCCAAGAACGCCAGCCAGTCCTGGGTGCGCCAGTCGTCGCGCTGGCCGGCCTCCTGGAAGCGGAACCCGGCAAAGCCCGAATCGCGCGGCAGCTCGTGGGCCGGGCTGTCGGCCGGCATGTCGAAGTAGCGCGGATTGTAGATCACCTCGCGCGCCTGGCCGTCCTCCACCAGGTGCATGCGCACCGTCTTCTTGAAGAAGCGGCCGAGATGGAAGAACGTCACCGGATAGTGCCCCTCGCCGTCGGCGAAGGGGGCGAGCCCGGTGCGGAAGCGGATGGCGCCGTGGGCGGCGTAGTCGATCGCCTCGGTGACCTCGGGGGCGGGGCTGGGCGGCGGCGTGTAGGGACCGCCGGCGAGGGCGCGTGCCTGCTCGACGAGCCTCTCGAACGTGAAGGGCTCGGGCGGCCCGAGCTCCAGCCGCTCCGCGGCTTCCGCGCCGCGCACGAGAAAGAGGGCCGCCGACCCGGCGGTGCCGGCCAGGAGGGTGCGGCGGGTCACGGAGAACGTCATGCGCCTTGCTCCGGGGCGGTGGACCGGCCCGAAGCATAGCACCGGCGCGCCTCGGAAAAAGAGCCGCAGGCGATCCGCCAGCTCGGCATTTCCGGCGACGCCGAGGGAGGATATGCTACCTCCGGTTTATCAACCTCGCATGCCGGGAGCCTCGCCTTGCTCGAGCTCGCGTCCCAGGCGCTGCTGCTGGCCGCCGCCGCCACCCTGTTGCTCGCCGCTCTCTGCGACGTCGCCTGGCGCCTCATCCCCAACGGCGTCTCGCTGGCGCTGGTGGCCCTGGGGACGGGCCTGCGGCTGGCCCAGGCCGGGCCCGAGGGTCTGATCTGGACCGCGGCGGCGTCGGCCCTGCTGTTCGCGGTGATGCTGCTCGCCTGGAGCCGTGGCCTCATGGGCGGCGGCGACGCCAAGCTGCTGCCGGCCGCCGCCATGACCCTGCCGGCCGCTGCGGTGCCGCAGCTCGTGCTGATGACGGCGCTTGCCGGCGGCGCCCTGGCGCTGCTCTACCTCCTCCTCCAGCAGGCCGCGCGGCGCCTGCCGGCCTTTCCCCGCCAGCACCGCGGTCAGCCGCTCCTGCGCCGCCTGCTGGCCGCCGAGGGCTGGCGCCTGCGGCGCCGCGGCCCGCTGCCCTACGGCGTCGCGATCGCTGCTGCGGCCCTCATGCTCCTGCTCCGGCCCGCCTGAGCCGGTGCTGCATGGCGCTGCGCGCGGCGCTGTCGCCACGGCCCTGCGCTGCCCCTGACACCGGCCACGCCGAGGTGTTTGTCTCGGCAGGCGCCCTAGAGGTAGAGGGCGCGCACGTCCACGGTGGATTCGCGGCCGAGCCTCTCGAAGCTGGCCTCGAGCCAGGCGGCGGCGTGCTCGCGGCCGAGCTCCCGGAGGTGGGTGAGGAACCCCCAGTCGGCGTTCATCTTGCTCATCGCCGGGAGGTTCTTCGTGACCGCGTCGGAGAGGATGCCGTGGATCAGCATCCGCTTCATGCGCGCGCCCTGGATCTCGCCCTCGTCGATCAGCCGGGTGACGAAGGCGATGGCCCGCATCTCGCGCATCAGCGAGGAGTTGAAGCTGATCTCGTTGAGGCGGTTCATGATCTCCTCGGCGGTGCGCGGCACGCCGGGGCGCTCGATGGGGTTGATGTGGACGATCACCACGTCGCGGCTCTGGCAGCCGTAGATCAGCGGGAAGATCGCCGGGTTGCCCATGTAGCCGCCGTCCCAGTAGGCCTCGCCGTCGATCTCGACGGCCTGGAACAGGAAGGGCAGGCAGGCCGAGGCGAGCACAGCATCGGCGGTGATCTCCGGGTTCTCGAAGATCCGCACCTTGCCGGTGCGCACGTTGGTGGCCGAGAAGAAGAGCTTGAGCGGGCACTGCCGGCGCACCAGCTCGAAGTCGACCACCTCCTCCAGCACGCTGCGCAGCGGGTTGATGTTGCAGGGATTGAACTGGTAGGGCGAGAGCATCCGGGTGGCGAGCTCGAAGCCGAGAAAGGCGGGCGAGAAGTCGAGCCCGTGATTGCCCAGCAGCCTGTCGATCGGCGAGGGCTGAAGGGGGCTGAAGGACGCGGCCTCGGCGATCAGCCGCCAGAACCGCTCCAGCGACCGGCGCGCCTCCACCCGGCCGCCCGCGGCCATGCCGTGGGCCAGCACGGCAGCGTTCATCGCCCCCGCACTGGTGGCCGAGATCCCCTCGAACGCCAGCCGCTCCTCCCCCAGCAGCCGGTCGAGAACGCCCCAGGCGAAGGCGCCGTGCGCGCCGCCGCCCTGGAGCGCCAGATTGACGGTGCGACGGTCCTCGGCTCCGGCCTCCTGCGTCATCGCCCGCCCTCCCGCTGGCTGGTGCCGGCGCTCAGCGCCCCTTGAAGACCGGCCGGCGCTTGGCGAAGAAGGCCTCCATGCCCTCCTTGCGGTCCTCGGTGGCGAAGAGGAGCTGGAAGGCCTTGCGCTCGAGCATCAAGGCGGTGTCGAGCGGCGCATCCTCGCCGGCCAGCACCGTCTCCTTGATCTGCATGACGGCGATGGGCGGCATGCCAGCGATCTTCCCTGCCAGCTCGAGGGCCCGGTTCAGCACCTCCGCATCCTCCACCACCTCGCTCACCAGCCCCATCTCCAGCGCCTCGCGGGCCGGCACCATGTCGCCGGTCAAGAGGATCTTCATGGCGCGGTACTTGCCCACCGCGCGCAGCAGGCGCTGCGTGCCGCCGGCGCCCGGCATGATCCCCACCTTCACCTCGGGCTGGCCGAGCTTGGCACTCTCGCCCGCCACGATGATGTCGGCATGGAGCGCCAGCTCGCAGCCGCCGCCCAGCGCGAAACCGCTCACTGCGGCGATCACCGGCTTCTCGCAGTCCTTGACTGCCTTCCACAAGCGCCAGGTGCCGCGCAGCACCTGGTCGACCACGGTGGTCTCGCCGAACTCGCGCAGATCGGCGCCGGCCGCGAACGCCTTGTCGTCGCCGGTCACGACGATCACCCGGCAGGTCTCGTCGGCGTGGAGGGCCTGGAAATGCTCGGCGAGCAGGGTGCGCACCCGCATGTTCAGCGCGTTGCGCGCCTCGGGCCGGTTGATGCGCAGCAGCGCCACGCCCTCGGCCGGACGCTCGGCGATCACTTCCGTCATGCGATGTTACTCCAGTCGTGCGGTTCCGGTGGTTCACGAGCATTCCCGGCATCGCTAGCTTGCGCAAGCCGCCGCGCGCGCGGCCTTTGCGGAGAACCTGCCCCATGGCCCTCGACCAGCAGACCCTCGACCAGCTCCTCGACGCCGTGCGCCGCTTCGTGCGCGAGCGCCTGGTGCCCAACGAGCACCGCGTGGCGGACGAGGACGCGATCCCGCCCGAGCTCGTCCAGGAGATGCGCGAGCTGGGGCTCTTCGGCCTCTCCGTGCCGGAGGAACATGGCGGGCTGGGGCTCACCATGCGCGAGGAGGTGCTGGTGGCGTTCGAGCTGGGCCGCACCTCGCCGGCCTTCCGCTCGATGATCGGCACGAACAACGGGATCGGCTCGCAGGGCATCGTCCTCGATGGCACCGAGGAGCAGAAGGCGAGGTACCTGCCGAAGCTCGCCAGCGGCGAGATCATCGGCTCCTTCGCGCTCACCGAGCCGGAGAGCGGCTCGGATGCCGCCAGCCTGCGCACCTCCGCCCGCCGCGAGGGCGACCATTATGTCCTCAACGGCACCAAGCGCTTCATCACGAATGCCCCGCAGGCCGGACTCTTCACGGTGATGGCGCGCACCGACCCGGACCAGCCCGGGGCGCGCGGGATCTCGGCCTTTCTCGTCGAGGCCGGCACGCCGGGTCTCACCTTGGGGACCCCCGACCGCAAGATGGGCCAGCGCGGCACCCACACCTGCGACGTGATCTTCGAGGACTGCCGGGTTCCGGCGAGCCAGCTCCTGGGCGGCGTCGAGGGCCAGGGCTTCAAGACCGCCATGAAGGTGCTCGACCGCGGCCGGCTGCACATCGCCGCCATCTGCGTGGGCGTGGCCGAGCGGCTCATCGAGGACAGCGTCCGATACGCCGCCGAGCGCCGCCAGTTCGGCAAGGCCATCGGCGAGTTCCAGCTGGTCCAGGCGATGCTCGCCGACAGCCGCACCGAGGCCTATGCCGGCCGCGCCATGGTGCTGGATGCCGCCACGCGCCGCGACGAGGGGCTGAATGTCAGCGTCGAGGCGTCGTGCTGCAAGTATTTCTGCTCGGAGATGGTGGGCCGGGTGGCCGATCGTGCGGTGCAGGTCCACGGCGGCGCCGGCTATATCGCCGATTATGGCGTCGAGCGCTTCTACCGCGATGTTCGCCTTTTCCGGCTCTACGAGGGCACCTCGCAGATCCAGCAGCTCGTGATCGCACGGCAGATGCTCAAGGAGGTCGAGGCTTGATCCGGGAGAATATGGGCGGGACCAACCTGCTCGACGCGCTGTTGCGCCCGCGCTCCATCGCCATCCTCGGCGCCTCCGACGACCCGACGCGGATCGGCGGGCGGCCGCTCGCCTATCTGAAGGCGGCCGGCTATGCGGGGCGGATCTTTCCGGTCAACCCCAAGCGTGAGACGGTGCAGGGCCTGCCCGCCTGGCCCTCCATCGACGCCGTGCCCGAGAGCGTCGAGTTCGCCATCCTGGCGGTGCCGGCGGCGCTCATCATCGAGGCGGCGCGGGCATGCGGCGAGCGCGGCGTGAAGGCCTGCGTGGTGTTCAGCGCCGGCTTCGCCGAGGCGGGCCCGGAGGGCGAGGCCCGGCAGGCCGAGCTCCTGGCGGTGGCGCGGACCTATGGCATGCGCATCGTCGGGCCCAACTGCCTGGGGCTCTTCAACGCCACCGACGGGTTCTATCCGGTTTTCTCCACCAGCCTCGACCGCGGCCTGCCGCCCAAGGGGCGTCTTTCCATCGTCAGCCAGAGCGGCGCCTTCGGCACGCATCTCTACTGGCTCGCCAAGGAGCGGGGCCTGGGGATGCGCTACTTCATCTCCACCGGCAACGAGTGCGACGTGCACGTGGCCGAATGCCTGCGCGCCCTGGCGGAGGACCCGGGCACCGGCGTCATCATGGCCTATCTCGAGAGCGCCAAGGACGGGCCGATGCTGGTGGAAGCCCTGGAGACGGCCCGCCGCAACGGCAAGCCGGTGGCGATCATGAAGGTGGGGCGCAGCGAGGTGGGGGCCGAGGCCGCCCGCTCGCACACCGCGGCGCTGGCCGGCGCCGACGCCGCCTACGACGCCGTGCTGCGCCAGTACGGCGCGGTGCGCGCCCGCACCACCGAGGAGCTGGTGGACATCGCGCACATCTGCAGCCACGGCGTCTTCCCGCGGGGCGACAGGATCGGCCTGGTCTCGATCTCCGGCGGCATAGGCGTCTTGATGGCCGATGCCGCCAGCGACGCCGGCCTCGACGTGGCGCCGATGCCCGAGGCCACCCAGGCGCGCCTGAAGGAGGCGTTGCCCTTCGCCAGCCCGCGCAATCCAGTGGACATCACCGCGCAGGCCTTCAACGATTTCGGCCTGGTGGAGAGCAACCTGAAGCTCATGGCGGAGGAGGGCGGCTATGACGGTATCGTCGTGGGCTTCTCCAGCGTCGCCGGCTCGCCGGTCTTTGCCGAGCCGCTGCTGGCGGCCCTCGGCAATGTCCGCAGGAGCCATCCCGAGACGCTCCTGATCCACTCCTGCCTGGTTCCCGACGCGCTCAGGCTGCGCTTCGAGGCGGCCGGGGTGCCGGTGTTTCCCGATCCTTCCCATGCGGTCGAGGCCTTCGCCGCCGCCGCCCGCTTCGGACGGGCCTTCGCACGCGAGGAGCGGCCCGCACCGGTGCTGCCGGCGCCGGCCGACATCCCGCGCCGGCCGCTGGGCGAGCACGAGGCCAAACGCCTGCTGGCCGAGGCCGGCGTGCCGGTGCCCGCGGAGCGGCTGACTGGCTCGGCCGGGGAGGCGGTCGAGGCGTTCCGCGCCATGGGCGGGCGCAAGGTGGTGATGAAGCTCGTCTCGCCCGACATCCCCCACAAGACCGAGATCGGCGGCGTGCTGCTGAGCCTCGCCGACGAGGAGGCAGTGCGGGCGGGCTACGCCACGCTCGTCGAGCGCGCCGCCCTGCACGCGCCGCAGGCCCGCCTCGATGGCATCCTCGTGACGCCGATGCTGGAAGGCGGCGTCGAGATGATCATGGGCGTGCAGGTGGACCCGGTCTTCGGGCCGCTGGTCATGCTGGGCCTGGGCGGCGTGTTCGTCGAGGTCATGAAGGACGTCACGCTGCGCCTCGCCCCCTTCGGCGAGGAGGAGGCCATGGCGATGATCGGCGAGCTCCGGGGCCGGGCGCTGCTCGAGGGCGCGCGCGGCCAGGCGCCGGCCGACGTGGCGGCCCTGGCGAAGGCGCTGGCAGCGCTCTCGCGCTTCGCCGCCGCCAATGCGGGGGCCATCGAGAGCGTCGACGTGAACCCGTTCCGCGTGCTGCCGAAGGGGCAGGGGGCGGTGGCCCTCGACGCTCTCGTGGTGCCGCGCAGGAGCTAGGCTCTGTACCCAATCACCCTCTTGATCCACGGCTGGACCTCT
>JARGEQ010000060.1 GCA_029211145.1 Marinimicrococcus flavescens | reverse complement strand
GATCATCTCCCGCCCCCAGTGCACCTCCACCGCACAGCGCGGGTCGTAGCGCCACCGCAGACTGTCCCGCAGGCCCTCGGCCCGCGCCAGATCCTCCCCCGCCCACGCCACCACCAGCGGCCGCGGCCGAAAGGTGACGGCGTCCCCAGGGTGCTCGGCACTGTTCATGACATCCTCGCGAGGTTGGAGAGGGGAGCGCGAGAATAGCAGATGATAGGAACAAATGCCACATGCTGCAGCCGGACGTGCCGGCACCGCCGGCAAGGCGCTGCGCGCGGCCTTCGTCTTCTGTTTCATGGGATGGCCCGCCCCTCCTCGGCCGCATCCGGTAGGATGCGCTGTTGTGGAGACGGAAGGAGCGGACCATGACCATCGTGCTGCTTGCGATCGATCTCGGCAAGGCCGTCTGCAGCGTCCTGGGACGGGACGAGAAGGGGACGGTGACGCTCCGGCGGCGGAGGCGGCAGGAGAGCCTTCTCGCCCTGACGGCGACGCTGCCGCCTTCGTGTCGTGGCGATGGAGGCGTGCTGCGGGGCGCATCATCTGGGCCGGCTGCTGGAGGCGCAGGGGCACACGGTGCGGCTGATGCCGCCGGAATACGTGCGGCCCTACGTCAAGGCGCAGAAGAACGACGAGCGGGACGCCCTGGGGATCGCCGAGGCGGCGTCGCGGCCGGGCATGCGGTTCGTGCCGCCGGGGAGCGGGGACCAGCTCGACCTCCAGACCCTGCACCGGGTGCGCTCGCGGCTGGTGGGGGCGCGGACGGCGCTGATCAACCAGCTGCGGGCGATCCTGCCCGGGCGCGGTCGCATGTCCCCGCAAGGGCGGCGCAAGCCGGGGCAGACGGTGGACGCCATTGCCGGCGATCCGGCCTTTCGGTGAGTGCACGGATAGGCGCGCTGGTCAGGAGCATGCGGGCCGAGTGGCGGGGGCTCGACCGGGAGATCGCGGCGCCGGGCGACGAGGTCGCCGAGCTGGCCCGCAGCGACCCGGCGGCGCGGCGGCTGGGCACGATCCCGGGCATCGGCACCCTGGGCGTCACGGCGCTGGTGGCTGCGGTGGGGGACGCCGCTGCGTTCAGGAAAGGCCGCGATCTGGGGGCCCCTCGGCGCGCTCTGCGCGCCGTCCCTTCGGGATCGGATCGATGCCTGCGGCATCGATGGCTGGGTCTCGTGCCGCGCCAGCACACCACTGGCGGCAGACCGAAGCTGCTCGGCATCACCAAGCGCGGCAACCGCTACTTGCGGATGCTGCTGATCCACGGCGCCCGGGCGGCGATGAGGCCGCTGGCGGCCAGCGCCACCCCGCTCGGAGACTGGTTGCGGGGCCTGCTCGCCAGAGCCCATCGCCCGGGCAACAGGGGCAACGTCGTCCTGGTGGCGCTCGCGGGCAAGCTGGCGCGGATCGCCTGGGCGGTGCTGCGGCGCCAGACCACCGTGGCACCCGGCCACGGGCATGCCTGCCGGGTGACGGGACGGCCGTCCGGCAGGCGATCGCGCCGGCGGCCCACGATGGTTGCGGGAAGGACCTGAAGATGGCCTGAAGGTCAATCGCCGCTTTGGAAACCTGGGACAGAGAACGGCGCCCAGTCGCCGACTGTTTTATGAGGACCGGGGCGCGCGGATCTCCATCTTGGCCACGGGCAGAGCTCGTGAGACCGGATACGTTGGCGCAGACCGGACAGGACCAGCCTTCAAAACCCTCTTGCAAACGGGGCGGGCCATACGTTTTTTGATTCCGTCGCTCTGGCGGCGGTGCCGGGGCCGCGACGGCTTAACTCTTCCTGAAGGATTTTCAGCCATTCTCGCGGATGGTGGGAGAGGTGCCGCGCCCAGGACTTCGCGGCGGCGCAGTCCCACCCCAGCAGGATGCATAGCTCGGGTTAAGACACCGTGAACGCTCCGGGTCGGATGGCAGGCAGCCGCGGCCGGTTCACGATTCCTCAACCCCTCTCCTTACATCCTCGCGGATGGTGGAGGAGGTGCGGCTGCAGGATCTCGCGGCGACGGAGTCCCACGCCAGCAGG
>JARGEQ010000006.1 GCA_029211145.1 Marinimicrococcus flavescens | reverse complement strand
GGCAGCCGCGGCCGGCTCACGGTTCCTCAGCCTTTGCCATGGCATTCTCGCTGATGGTGGGAGAGATGCGGCCCCGAGATTTTGTGGCGGCGGAGTCCTACCCCGGCAGTGTGACAGGGCCGGTGACACCGTGAACGTCCCGCGCCGGATCGCAGGCAGCCGCGGCCGGCTCACGGTTCCTCAGCCTTTGCCATGGCATCTTCGCGGACGGTGGGAGAGATGCGGCCGCAGGGCTTTGCGCGGCGGAGTCCCACCCCGGCAGAATGGCGGCGACCGGTTAGAGCGGAATGAGCCTCGGCCGAATCGGCAGGGATCCCCATGATGCGTGAGATCTGATTCAAGCTCGGGGCCGGGGGAGGAGGCCGGCGGTGATGGCGAGACCGTACTCTCTGGATCTCAGGCAGCGGGCGGAGGTGCTGCTGGATGCGGGGGAGAGCATCCGGACGATGGGCGCCGCGCTGGAGGTGGCGCCATCGACGGTGCCCGAATGGGCGAGGCTGCGGCGGAAGACCGGCGGGTTGGCGCCCGGCAGGATGGGCGGGCATGTGCCCCGCAGGATCCGCGACGGGCATGGGGCCTGGCTGCTGGAGCGGCTGGCCACGCCCTTCACCCTGCGGCAGCTGGTGGCGGAGCTGGCCGGGCGCGGGCTGCGCCTCGCCTGGCGGACGGTGTGGACCTTCGTGCACGAGGCCCGGCTGAGCTTCAAAAAAAAGCGCTGATCGCCGCGGAGCGGGACCGGCGTGACGTGACGTGGCGTGGCGCCGGGCGCGCTGGATCCGCCATCAGGTCCGGGTCGATCCGCGGCGGCTGGTGTTCATCGATGCTCGACAGCAGCGCCCTCGAGGGGGCCAAGACCAACATGACGAAGCTGCGCGGCTGGACCCCGGTAGGCGAGCTTCTGCCGGGCAAGGCGCCGTCCCGCAGCGCCAAAACCTGACCTTCATCGTCGCCCTGCGCCACGACCGGATCACCGCGCCCTGCGTGCAGGGCGGACCGGAGGGCGGCGCGGCCTTTCGGGCATGGGTCGAGCAGTCCCTGGCGCCGACGCTCGCACCCGGCGACATCCTCGTCATGGACAACCTCTCCAGCCACAAGGCCCCCGGCGTCCGTGCCGCGATCCGCGCCGCCAAGGCCCATCTTCTCTACCTGCCGCCCTACAGCCCCGAGCTGAACCCCATCGAGCAGGTCTTCGCCAAGCTCAAACACCTGCTCCGCAAGGCCGAGCAGCGCACTGCCGAGACGGTCACCGCCTGCATCGGCAGCCTGCTCGACAGCTTCGCCCCCGGCGAGTGCGCGAACTACCTGACGAACGCCGGCTACGCTTCGATCCAGGCTCATCCCGCCTTAAGGCAGCGTGAAGGTGTCGGCGCGGCTGGCAGGCATCCTGATGGACGCTCCCTCGAAGGGCGCAGTCGCGACGAAGATTGTGCTGCCAAAGAGATCCTTGCTCGAGAAACGCGCGACGACGCGGCATGGAAATATGAGCCGACCGGGCACCGTTTTGATCCGGACGGTGCAGGACGCCGTCGATGTCTCCTGCCATGCTCGGGATGAGCCGAGGAAGCCGCTGGATCGCAAGGAATGGCGGATGCCCCGCGTTCTTCAGGGAGGAGAACAATGAACAAGCTGTCCCCGCCAGCGAGCGCGGCAGGAGAGGAAAGCGCGCTTTCCCGACGGAAGCTCCTGTCGATCGGCTCCGGAAGCGTCGCGGGAGGGCTCGTCGCGCATCCGGCGATCGCCGGCAGCCTTGCCGATGTGCCGCCACGCGCTGTGGGCGATCCGGTCGGCGCAACGAGCGAGCGCTCGACGTTCGTCGACCTCGCCCGGATCACCGAGGCGACCCCCGGCAAGCGGAACGTCGATCCGCTCGACGCGATCAATTCCAAGACGCCGCTGCACAAGCTCGACGGCACGATCACGCCGTCCGATCTGCATTATGAGCGCAGCCACTCCGGCATCCCGGCTCTCGACCCGAAGACGCATCGTCTTCTGGTTCATGGGATGAGCGCGCGGTCCCTGGTCCTCGACGTGGGCGATCTGCGGCGCATGCCCTCCATCTCGCGTATGGCGTTCATCGAGTGCTCGGGCAACGGCTGGGAGAACTGGAAGAACGACGACGACACGCTGACGGTCCAGCACACGCACGGGCTCGTCAGCACGCATGAATGGACCGGGGTGAGGCTCTCCTACATCGCCGGGCTGGTCGGTCGCGATCCGTCCTCGAGGTGGATGCTGGCCGAAGGCGGCGATGCCTCGGGCATGGCACGAAGCATTCCGATGACCGAGGAGATCCTGGGCGAGGCGATGATCGCCTACGCCCAGAACGGCGAGCCGCTCCGCCCTGCCCACGGCTACCCGATGCGCCTGCTGGTTCCGGGATGGGAAGGCAATCTCTCGGTGAAGTGGCTGCGCCGGCTGAGGTTCGGGGACCGGCCATTCTACACGCGGTGGGAGACCTCCCGCTACACGAGCCTGATGCCGGACGGCAAAGCGCGGCAATTCCAGCTCAGGCAGGAGGTGAACTCCGTCATCACCTCGCCATCCGGCATGATGGAGATCGCACCGGGCTACAACCGGATCACCGGGCTTGCCTGGAGCGGACATGGTGCGATCAGCAAGGTCGAGATAAGCACCGATGCCGGCCGGACATGGCAGGAGGCAAGGCTGAACGCGCCTGTCCTGCCCAAGGCGCAGGCCCGGTTCCAGCTCAACTGGCACTGGGACGGGAAACCCACCTTCATCACCAGCCGGGCGACGGACGAGAAAGGGCACGTCCAGCCGACGCGCGAGGCCCTGATCGGGCAGATGGGGAAGAACGCGCTCTTTCACTACAACGGCCAGCAGATCTGGCGTGTCAATGCTGAAGGGAGCGTCCGGCATGCGCTGTCGTGAGCCGATCATCGTCGCTGGACTGGCCGCGCTGCTCGCCACGCCGGCGCTCGGCCAGGAGTTCGGGCGGGAGGCCACCTTGGAGGAGATAGCGCTGTGGGACGTCGATGCCCGGCCGGATGGAAGCGGCTTGCCGCCAGGCCGGGGCTCCGTCGCCGATGGCCGTGAGCTCTATGCCACGCACTGCGCCGCCTGCCACGGCGAGAAGGGCGAGGGCGGTCCGAACGATCGGCTGGTCGGCGGACACGGAAGTCTCGACAGCAGCACTCCGGTCAAGACCGTCGGCAGCTACTGGCCCTACGCGACCACACTCTATGACTACATCCACAGGGCGATGCCGTACTTCGATCCGGGCAGCCTGACCCCGGACGAGACTTACGCTGTCGCCGCCTATATCCTGAACATGAACGGGATCGTGCCCGATGACGCCGAGCTCGACGCTGCCGGCATGGCGGCGATCGAGATGCCGAACCGGCATGGATTCATTCCGGAGCCGGAATTCGCACCGCTCCTGCCGGAGGCCACGAAAGCGCGGGATTGACGCGGCAAGATGAACGCGAAGCCCGGGGCAGACTCCGATCCGCTGAGCAGTCTGATCAGGTTGAGCGGGTTGAGCGGTTCCCTCGACCTGCGCTGCCGGATGGCCGGTCCCTACGTCGTGGATCATGCCGCCTCGCCGCCGGGCGAGGCGGCATTCCACATGGTTCTGGATGGCGGCTGCAGGATCGAGACCGCCGCCGGACAGGCGATCTGCCGGCCCGGCGACCTCGTGCTGCTTCCCACCGGCACCGCCCATCGGGTGGTGTGCCTGGGCGCCGGGCGGGATGGCCGGGCATGGATCAGCCGCAATGCCGGACTTTCGGTTTGCGAGGTGCCCGGGCCGCCCGAGCTGGACCTGATCTGCGGCCGGTTCAGCTATCAGCCGACGGCCGGGGCGCTGCTGTTCGACGAGCTTCCCGATCTTCTGCATGTTCCGCAGGCCGAGTTGCCGCCGGCCGTTGCGGAAATGATCCGGGCCGATGCCGCCTCCCGGCCGCCCGGAGCGACCGAGCTGGTCACGGCATTGACATCGGTCGTCTTCATCATCGCGATCCGCCGCCACCTGCGTAACGCGCCGCTCGACCGGGGCATGCTGGCCCTGATCCCCGATCGTGGCCTGGCAGAGGCGCTCATGGCGATGCTGCGGGAGCCGGCAGCGCCCTGGACCATCGACCGGCTGGCCCGCCGCGCGCACATGTCGCGAGCGACCTTCCTGCGCCGGTTCACCGCTGCTGCCGGACGCGGCCCGGCGGATCTCCTGCTGGATATCCGTGTCCATATCGCCATGCGGCTTCTGCGCGACAGCGGCCGGTCCATGGGCGAGATCGCCCATTCGGTCGGCTATCGCTCGGTAACGGCCTTCGGCCGGGCCTTCATGCGGCGGACCGGGATCACCATGTCGCAGGCACGCCACCGTCAGGTGTCGCCCGAGCCGGAGTCATCGCTCGAGCCGTCCATGACAGATCAGGAGCCAGAGGCACGGTCCGCGTCGGGCTGAGCGTTCCGATGGCACTCCGGGCTTGGTCGATGTGGCCGCTGCGCACGGCCCGCCCACGGGCGAGGGGGCTCCACCCCTTGCGCTTCGCGCGGGATGCCGCCGGGATCGGGCGGCTCGTGGGACGATTCCACGAGTTTGCTGCGGTGGTGGGGACAAGCGCCGGCCCCAACCCCCGAAAAAGAGAGAAGAAAGCCGCGCGCAGCGCCTTGCGCGGCGATGAAGCTGCGGGCCGGTCACCGCAGCCGGGCGATGGTCTTCTCGAGGCCGGTGAGCAACGCGTCGATGTCGGCCTCGTCGTTGTAGAGGGCGATGCTGGCGCGGGTGGTGGCGGCGAGGCCGAAGCGGTCCATGAGCGGCTGGGCGCAGTGGTGGCCGCCGCGCAGGCACACACCGTCCGCGTCGAGCATCTGGCAGACATCGTGGGCGTGGACGTCCTCGACGTCGAAGGAGACCACCCCGGCGCGCCCCTGCAGGCCCCGGGGACCCTGGATGCGCACGCCGTCGATGGCGGAGAGGCCGTCGAGGAGGCGGCCGGTGAGCGCCATCTCCCGCTCGGTCAGGGCCCCCCAGTCGAGGGTGGAGAGCCAGGCGGCGGCGGCACCCATGGCGAGCGCCGCGCCGATGGGCGGGGTGCCGGCCTCGAAGCGGTGCGGCGGCGGGGCAAAGGTGGAGCGCTCGATGGAGACCTGGCGGATCATCTCGCCGCCGCCGAGGAAGGGCGGCAGCTCGTCCAGGAGCTCGCGGCGGCCCCAGAGCACGCCGCAGCCGGTGGCGGCGAACATCTTGTGGCCCGAGCAGGCATAGAGGTCGCAGCCCAGCGCCCTGACGTCGAGGGGCCCGTGCGGGGCACGCTGGGCGCCGTCCACCACGAGAAGGGCCCCCACCGCGCTCGCGGCCTCCTTGATACGCCCCACGTCGGTGACCGCGCCGGTGACGTTGGAGCAGTGGCTCACCGCGACGATGCGGGTGCGGTCGGTGACCACCCGCTCCAGCGCGTCGTAGTCGAGGCGGCCCTCGTCGGTGACCGGGATGGCGCGGACCTTCGCCCCCTTCTGCTGCGCCACGAGCTGCCAGGGGACGATGTTGCTGTGGTGCTCCAGCTCGGAGAGGAGGATCTCGTCGCCCTCGTGCAGCCGCGGCGCCAGCGCGTGGGCGGCGATGTTGAGGGCCAGCGTGGTGCCGGAGGTGAAGATCACCTCCTCGGGCCGCTCCGCGCCCAGATAGGCTGCCATCTCGGCGCGGGCCTTGTGGAAGGCCACGCTCGCCTCGTCGGCCAGCCGGTAGACGCCGCGCTTGACGTTGGCGCGGGCGGCGGTCTCGTAGTGGATCAGCGCGTCGGCGGCGGGCCGGCAGATCTGCCCGGTGGCGGCGTTGTCGAGATAGTGGAAGGGGGCCGGCCGGCTCGCGAAGATCGGGAACTGGCGGCGCAGGGCGTCGACGGCCTTGCTCATGATGCGTCTCCCTCGAGCGCCGCCAAAGCCTCGGGCGTGTCGATATCCAAAAGGCTCGCCTCGTCGTCCATGGGCACCTCCACCACCTGCTCGGCATGCTCGCCGATCAGATGCCGGGCGCCTACGTCGCCCTCCAGCCGGTGCATCTCGGCAAAGTGCAGGCGGCTCCAGAGCACCGGGTTGCCACGCTTGCCGTTGCGGGTCGGCACCGCCACGGTGCGGCCGGCAGCCGGATCGAAGGCCTCGATCAGCCGGTCCAGATGCGCTGCCGTCAGGCGCGGCATGTCGGCAAGGCACACCAGCGCCCCGTCGGTGTCCCCGGGCAAGGCGGCGAGGCCGGCACGCAGCGACGTGCTGAGCCCTTCGGCATAGTGCTCGTTGTGGACGAAACGGACATCGAGCCCGTCCAGCGCGGCGCGCAGCTCGGGCTCCTGGTGGCCGGTCACCACCACCACCGCCTCCGCCCGCGAGGCCAGCGCTGCCTCCACCATGTGGCGGACCATGGGCCTGCCCTCGACCTCGAGCAGAAGCTTGTTGCGCGCCCCCATGCGCCGCGACTGGCCGGCGGCCAGCACCAGGGCGGCGATGCGCGGCTCCGGCTTCTCCCCTGCAGGCGCCTCACGGGGCTGCGGTCGCGAGGGAATTTCCATCAAGAGGCCTCCGACACCCATGGAGGCGAGCTCGTGCCGCCCCACCTCGAGCCCTGCCGCAAGCCGCTGCAGGACCCAGTCGAAACCGTTGATCCTGGGCGAGCGGCAGCAGCCCGGCAGGCCCAGCACCCGCCGCTCGCCGAGCCGGGCCAGCAGCAGGAGATTGCCGGGATCCACCGGCATGCCGAAATGGTCGATCCGCCCGCCCGCCGCCTCGATCGCCGCCGGCAGCACGTCGCGCCGGTCGGTGATAGCCGAGGCGCCGGCGATCAGCAGCATCTCGAAGGGCTCGGCGGCGACCTTCCGGATCTCGCGGGCGAGCGCTTCCACCTCGTGGGCGCAGCGGCTCTCGCCGGTGAGCGTGCCGCCCACCGACTCCATGCGACCGGCGGTGACCCGCACCGTCTTGTCGAGCATCTTGCCAGCCGTGCCGGGCAGCACGGTCTGGATCATCCGCACGCGGTGGGGGATGTAGGGCGCGACGCGCACCAGCGGCGTCTCGCGGGCGAGCGCCACGCAGTCCTCCAGCGCCGCCTCGGGGGCGGCGAAGGGGATGATCTTGACGGTGGCCACCATCTGCCCCGGCTCCACCGGGGCGAAGGCCGGCAAGGTGGCGAGGGTCACGGCCTCGTCACGCTCGTTGACCCGGCGCACCGCCTCCTCGTCCACCAGCAGCAGACCGCGGACCTCGGCGAAGATATTGGCGCGGCCGGTGAAGGCCTCGGCCACGCGCAGATGCGGGCCGTCCATGACCGCGGCGAGGCGCGCCGCCGCCTCGTCCTCGGGCACGTCGCCGGGCTCGAAGGCGATGGCGGTGACCTGGCCGAGCCCGTGCTCGCGCAGGGCCGCCACATCGGCGGCGGAAAGCCTGCGGCTTTTCTTCAGGATCAGCCCGGGCAGGCGCAGCGAGTGGGCGAGGATCGTGCCCTCCGCCTCATCGAGAGGGACCGGCCCGAACCTCATGGCGAGCCTCGCGCCATGGCCATGCGCCTCAACCCGCCGCCGGCTCGTCCGGCCGGCGCAGGACACGGGTCATCTCGGCCATGACCGAGACGGCGATCTCGGCGGGGCTGACGGCTCCGATGTCTAGGCCGGCCGGCCCGTGGATGCGGGCGATCGCCTCATCGCCGTGGCCGAGCTCGCGCAGCCGCGCGACCCGCTGGCGGTGGGTGCGCGTGGAGCCCAGGGCGGCGATGTAGAAGGCCTCCGAGCGCAGCACCACGTCGAGCGCCGGATCGTCGAGCTTGGGATCGTGGGTGAGCGTCACCACCGCGGTGCGGCGGTCGGGAGCGAGCTCGCTCATGGCATCGTCGGGCCACTCGCCGTTGAGCGCCACGTCGGGAAAGCGGGCGTCGGTGGCGAACGAGCGGCGCGGGTCGATCACCGTCACGGCGTAGCCGGCGAGCGAGGCCATCGGCGCCAGCGCCTGGGCGATGTGCACCGCCCCCACGATGAGGAGCCGGAGCGGCGGGTTGAAGATCTGCAGGAAGATGCGGCCTTCCTCGCCCTCCAGCGTGCGGCTGCGGTCCTCGCGGTGGGCGGCGGCGACGGCGTCCACGAGGGCAGGGGAGAGTGGCGCGCCGTCGACCAGCTTGCCGTCCACCACGAGGCTTTCCTCGTGGCGGTCGAGGAAGCGGACGAGGCAGGTGGCGCGCTTGGCGGCGCGCGCCTCGTTGAGCTGGCGGAGGAGCTGGAGGTTCACGAGACCGCCTCGACATAGACCTGCACGCGGCCGCCGCAGGCGAGCCCCACGTCCCAGGCCTGCTCGTTGCTGACGCCGAACTCGAGCAGCGTGGGCGGCGCGCCCTCCATGACGGCCAGCGCCTCCTTGACCACCGCACCCTCGATGCAGCCGCCCGAGACCGAGCCCATCATGTTGCCGGCACCGTCGACCAGGAGCTGGCTGCCGGCGGGGCGGGGCGAGGAGCCCCAGGTGGACACCACGGTAGCCAGCGCCACCTTGCGCCCCTCGTCCTTCCAGGCGGCCGCCTGGGCCAGGATGTCGTGCTCGCCGGTCATGCCTCGGCTCCCTTCGATGCCGCGACCCACTCCGATAGCCCCTCGGCGCGGCGCACGCCCTCGTGGGACAGCACCTCGGTGAGCTCGCGCAGCGAGTTGAGATTGTGCACCGAGCGAAACTCGTCGACATGGCGGATCATCGCCCGTGCCCCTGAGGAGATGGGGGCGTAGGCGTCGTATCGCAACAGCGGATTGAGCCACATCAGCCGCCGGCAGCTCTTGTGCAGCCGCTCCATCTCCTGGGGCAGGCCGTGGCCGGCGTCGCGGTCGAGCCCGTCGGAGATCAGCAGCACCACCGCCCCCTGGCCCAGCACCCGGCGCGACCAGACGCGGTTGAACTCGGCGATGCAGTGGCCGATCCGCGTGCCGCCCGACCAGTCCTGCACCGCCTCGCCGATCCGGTCGAGGGCGAGGTCGACGTCGCGGCTGCGCAGGTAGCGGGTGACATTGGTGAGCCGCGTGCCGAAGAGGAAGCTGTGGACCCGGTCGCGGTCGCCGGTGATGGCGTGCATGAAGAGGAGCAGCATGCGCGAGTAGCGGCTCATCGAGCCGGAGATGTCGCACAGGATCACCAGCGGCGGGTGGCGGCGCACCGGCGACTTGCGCCTGATCTCGATACTGCCGCCGCCGCTGCGCAGCATCGAGCGCAGGGTGCGCCGCATGTCGATGCGGCTGCCGTGCGGCTCGGGCGTGAAGCGCCGGGTGCGGACCTGCATGATGGGCAGCCGCAGCCGGGCGATCTCGCGCTTGGCCTCGTCGAGCTCGCCCGCCGTCATCTGCTCGAAGTCCTTGCCCTGGAGCAGCTCGCGCGCCGAGAAGGTCAGGCTCGCATCGAGCTCGACCTCGACCTCCTCGTCCTCCTCCTGGCCCTCGCCGCGGCCGGGCAGCTTCTCGGGCGCAAAGGCGTCGGCGACGCGGCGGTTGACCTCCTCCTGGCCGGACGGCGTCTCGGCCTCGAGCTGCGGCAGCAGGAGCTGGGTGATCCGCTCGAGGATCTTCGGATCGCGCCAGAACACATGAAAGCACTGGTCGAACAGCTCGCGCTGGTCGCGCCGGTTTACGAACACCGCGTGCAGCGTCCAGTAGAGATCCGACCGGCGCTCCACGCCCACCGTCTCGACCGCGCGCAGCGCCTTGATGACCCGGCCGGGACCCACCGGCAGGCCGGCGGCGCGCAGCGCCCGGGCGAAATGCATGACATTGCGGGCCAGCCTGCCGCTGGCGGGGCGGGGAGGCTCGTCGCTGATGGCCGGCGCCTCCATGCCCTCAGCTCCGCGCCGCTGCCAGCCTGGCATTGATCTCGGCCAGGATGCCGGCGGCCTCCGAGCCGCGGATCTTGGCGATGTCGTCCTGGTACTTGAGCAGCGTGCCCAGCGTGTCGTTGATGACCTCCGGCGTGATCTCGAGACAGTCCAGCGTGTTCAGCGCGCGGGTCCAGTCGAGGGTCTCGGCCACACCCGGCAGCTTGAAGAGATCGCGGCTCCTGAGCTCGTGGACGAAGGCCACGATCTGCTGCGAGAGGCGATCCTCGATGCCCGGCAGCTTGCGGCGGATGATCTCCATCTCGCGCGCGGCGGTGGGGTAGTCGACCCAGTGGTAGAAGCAGCGCCGCTTGAGCGCGTCGTGGACCTCGCGGGTGCGGTTGGAGGTGATCACCACGATGGGCGGCTGGGGCGCCCGGATCGTGCCCATCTCGGGAATGGTGATCTGGAAGTCGGAGAGCACCTCGAGGAGGAACGCCTCGAACGGCTCGTCGGTGCGGTCGAGCTCGTCGATGAGCAGCACCGGCGGGCCGCCGGCCTGGGGCTGGAGCGCCTGGAGCAGCGGGCGCTGGATCAGGAACTGCTCGCGGAAAATGTCCTGGCCCAGCCCGTCGCGGTCGGCCTCGCCGCTCGCCTCGGCAAGCCGGATCTCCAGCATCTGCCGTGGATAGTTCCACTCATAGACCGCCGAGGCGACGTCGAGCCCCTCGTAACACTGCAGGCGGATCAGCCGCCGTCCGAGCGTCTCGGCCAGGACCTTGGCGATCTCGGTCTTGCCGACCCCGGCCTCGCCTTCGAGGAACAGCGGCCGGCCCAGCTGCAGCGAGAGGAAGAGGGCGGTGGCCAAAGGCCGGTCGGCGACATAGTCCCCCTGCGCCAGCAGGGCCAGGGTCTCGTCGATGGAGCTTGCGGAAGCCATGATTCTCCCGGACGCGGGGCGTCGGCGGCATGATGCGGACGGGGAGCGATCAAACACGCCGGGACGCGGGCGCGCAATAGGGGCGGCTTTCGGGCAGACCTTCCATGCGCGGCGCTTGGCCGCGCCGGGCACCTCGCGCTACGGTTCGTATCCCGGCGAGCGGCGGCGAGAGGCAGTGTGAGGCAGTACCGGACCACGAGCAGGGGCCGGCGTTCGCGCCGCGGGGACGGCCCGCTGATGCGGCTGGCGGCCTTGGCGGCTTTGCTGGTGGCGGCGACGCTGGCCGTGCATGGCGGGATAGAGCGCTACCAGCCGGCCGGCAGCGCGATGATCGAGAACCCGGCGTTCGATCCCGGCCCGGGGGGAGAGCCCGAGCGCTGGGAGCTTCGCCCGGGTTCCGGCGAGGTCGTGGCCGAGGACGGTGTGCTGCGCCTGCACAACGGAGCAGCACCCGGCACCGTGACGGTGCGCCAGGTCGTCCCGCTGCGCCAGGGCGTGACCGCCCTCCGCGTGGAGGCGGTGGTGGCGGCCGAGGAGGTCCGGCCCGAGAAGGTGCCGCTCGCCGGCGCCGCGGTCTACGTGGTGGGCCGCGATCCCGACGGCGCGCTCGCCTTCGGCAGCCACTACGATCTGGTGCGGCTCACCGGCAGCCGCACGCCGCGCCGCTACGCCGATGTCTTCGAGGTGGCGCCGCAGGCCGTGGAGGCAGTGCTGTTCATCGAGCTGTTCGCGGCCTCGGGCGGGCTCACGGTGAGCGACCTGCGGGTGACCGGGCTGCGCGATGCGCCGTTCTTCACGCTTGCCCGCTGGCTGCTGGCAGGCGCCTGGCTGGCGGGCGGCGTGGCCGCCCTGGCGGTGCTGCGCCGGCGGCTCGGCAGCGGCGCTGCCGTGGCCGTCGGCACGGTGGCGGCGGCAGGCGCGGCGCTGCTCCTGCTTCCCTGGGAGCTGCGGGGGGTGGTGCTGGGGGCGGCGCAAACCTGGCTCGGCCTCGAGGCGGTCGGCACCGAGACCATCGCCAATGCCGGCCACGTGGTGATCTTCCTGGCGCTGGGCCTGGTGGCCCGGCTGGTGCTGGCGCAGGCGCCGTGGTTCCGGCTGGTGCTCGGGCTGGTGGGGCTCGCGGTGCTGGGCGAGGTCATGCAGCTCCTGACCGACGGGCGCTCGGCACAGGCCGGCGACGTGCTCCTGAACTCGCTGGGCGGCCTTGCCGGCCTGCTCGCCGCGGGCCTGCTGCGCGCTGCCGGCCGGCGGCTGCGCGGACGCCCGGGGACCGACGGGCTCGCCGGCGAGGAGCGATGACCGGCGGCCTTCCGCGCTGGCTGGCACCAGCGCGCCGGATGGCCGCCTTGTGGATCGTCACGGCGGCGCTGCTGGCGCTGGCAACGGTGCATCTCTACCGCGACGTCGAGCCCTACCGGCCGCTCGGCGGCGAGCGGCTGGAGAGCGGCAGCTTCGCGGCGCCCGGGCCGCTGAAGGCCTGGCAGGTCGAGGCCGGCGGCGAGCGGGTGCAGGTCGAGGACGGCGTGCTGCGGCTCGAGGCCGGGCCCGAGGATTCCTTCGCGACGGTCCGCCAGAGCGTGAAGCTGCGCCCCGGCGAGGTCGCCTACAGGCTCGCGGTCGAGGCGCGGCTCGAGGGGGTGGAGGCCGGCAGCCGGCCGTGGGAGCGGGCGCGCATCTACGTCATCGGCGCCAGCCCGGACGGCAAGCTTGCCTGGGACCGCCACGAGGACCTGCTGCGCAGCGCCGGAACCACGCCCTGGACCCGCCTTGCCGGCGACTTCCGGCTGGCGCCGGGAGCGAGCGAGGCGGTGGTCCTGCTGCGGCTGCACAAGGCGCCGGGGCGCCTGCTGGTCCGCGAGGTGAGCCTTCTGGGGCTGGAATACCGCCCGCTGTTCCACGCCGCCAGCTACGGCCTGATGCTGGCCTGGGTGCTCGTCGGCGGCTGGGGCGGCGCGCTCGTCTGGCGCCATGCGCGCCACCGCTGGGCAGCAGCGCTGCTCGGCGTGACGGTGGCCGGCGGCTTCTACCTGCTGCTGGTGCCGCACCCGACCCGGGCTGCGGTGCTCGCCTGGGCGGCGGGCCTCGGTGGCAACCTCGTGCCGCGCGAGATGATCGCCATGGCCGGCCACTTCCTGATCTTCGCGCTGATCGCCGCGCTGGCGCGCCTTGCCATGCCGCAGGTGCCGGCCCTGGTGAAGCTCGCCGTGCTGATCCTCGTCGCCGGTGCCGGCGAGGTCCTGCAGTTCCTCGCCGTCGACCGCTCCCCCTCGCTGCACGATTGGGGCGTCAACGCATCGGGCGCCCTCACCGGCTTCGCCCTCGGCAGCCTCGGCCTCGCCCTCGCCCGCGGCCTGCGGACCCTGGCGCGACGGCGGCACGCGAGAAGCACCGGGGGCTAGGATGGCCTCGGCGGGCGGCGCAGGGCCGTGGCGGCGGTGCCGCGCAAGGCGCTGCGCGCGGCCGGCTTCTTCGTCTTCCGGGGTTGTCGGTGGCGCCCGGCAGGCAGGCCGTGAAGCTCACGCCATGGCTCCTGGAGCTGCCCGCCCCGGCAGGATCGCGGAGAAAGCTGAAGGCGCGGTGAACAGGCACCGCTGCCCACCGGCAAGAAGAGAGACGAGAAGCCGCGCGCAGCGCCTTGCACGGCTGTGCCGCCCGGGACCTGCTCCGGTGTCTCCCTGTTCAGCGAATCTTCATCTCTTCCGGCGATCCTGCTGGGGTAGGAGTCCGCCGCCGCCCATCTGGGGCGCCCTCCTTCTCCATCATCCGTGAGGATGGCACGCAAAGGGTTGAGGGAGGGGGAGCCGTGGCCGCTGCGCGAGCGGGCGAGGGGCATGACGGAGTAGGGGTGGGCCCGCTCGCTGCCGGCGTGGAACCGCCGCTCTACCCGCCAGACGCCACCGCCAACCGACACAAGAAGAAAGCGCAAGCCGCGCGCAGCGCCCTGGACGACCCTGCGGCGACGGTCCTGCGCCGGCCCGCTGCCAATGGCCGAGGTCGCGGCCCGGCAGGCGTCATCCATTCCGACCGCGTGAGTCCAGCAGATCGGCAACGGCGCCAGAAAACGCAAGGAGGGGGCGCTTGCCCCCTCCCGCTCGGTCCAGCCGCTGATGCCTGTCGAAGGATCAGCCGGCGGCTTCGACCGCCCGCTTTGCCATGACCTTCACCAGGTGCGCGCGATACTCGGCGCTGGCGTGGATGTCGCTGTTGAGCGCGTCCGCCGCCACCGTGACATTGTCGAGGGCCGCCGCCGAGAAGTTGCCGGCCAGCGCCTGCTCCATCTCGGTGGCGCGGAAGACGGCGGGGCCGGCGCCGGTCACCGCGACCCGCACGCCGGCGGAGGTCCGCGCCACGAAGACGCCGACGATGGCGTAGCGGCTCGCAGGGTTGGCGAACTTGCTGTAGGCGGCCTTCTCGGGCTTGGGGACGTGCACCGCGGTGAGGATCTCGTCCTCCTCGAGGGCGGTCTCGAACATGCCGGTAAAGAAGTCCTCGGCCGCCAGCTCGCGCTTGCTGGTGCGGACCGTGGCGCCCAGCGCCACGAGGGCGGCCGGGTAGTCGGCGGCAGGGTCGTTGTTGCTGATCGAGCCGCCGATGGTGCCGCGATTGCGGACCTGGGCGTCGCCGATATTGCTCGCCAGCGCCGCCAGGGCCGGGATGGCCTGACGCACGGCGGCCGAGGACGCGACCTCGCCGTGCGTCGTCATGGCGCCGATGGTGAGCCCGCCGGCCTCCTCCTTGATCCCCTTGAGCTCGGCGATGCCGCCAAGGTCGATCACCGCGCTCGGCTGCGCCAGGCGCTGCTTCAAGGTGGGGATGTAGGTCATCCCGCCGGCCAGCAGCTTGGCGTCCTCGTTGCCGGTCAGGAGCTGGGCCGCCTCGGCAACCGAACCCGGCCGATGATACTCGAAACTGTACATGCGCCTTCCCCCTCGATCTATTCGGCCGCCTGCGGCGTCTGCGTGTTCTGGAGCGCCCGCCAGACCTTCTCGGGCGTCGCCGGCATCTCCACGCGCCTGCCGATGGCGTTGGTGATCGCGTTGATCACCGCTGCCGGCGCGCCGATTGCCCCGGCTTCGCCGCAGCCCTTCACGCCCAGCGAGTTGGCGTGGCTGGCGGTGCCGGCCGCGGTCACCACCTCGAAGCTCGGCACGTCGTCGGCGCGCGGCATCGTGTAGTCCATGTACGAGCCGGTCAGGAGCTGGCCGCTCTCGTCATAGACGGCACCTTCCAGCAGCGCCTGGCCGATGCCCTGGGCCAGTCCGCCATGGACCTGGCCCTCGACGATCATCGGGTTGATGACGTTGCCGAAATCGTCGACCGCGACGAAGCGCAGGATCTCCGTGGTGCCGGTGGCCGGATCGATCTCGAGCTCGCACACATAGGTGCCGGCCGGGTAGGTGAAGTTCGGCGGGTCGAAGAACGCCGATTCCTCCATCCCCGGCTCGAGCCCGGCCGGGTAGTTGTGCGGCACGTAGGCCGTGAACACCACCTCGCCCATGCTCTTGCTGCGGTCGGTGCCGGCGACCGTGAAGTTGCCGTCCTTGAACTCGATGTCGGCCTCGGAGGCCTCGAGCAGATGGGCGGCGATCTTCTTGCCCTTCTCGACCAGCTTGTCGCACGCCTTGGCGAGCGCCTCGCCGCCGACCGCCAGCGAGCGCGAGCCGTAGGTGCCCATGCCCACCGGGGTCTTCTCGGTGTCGCCGTGGATCACCTCGACATCCTCGTAGGGGATGCCGAGCTTCTCCGAGACGAGCTGTGCGAAGGTGGTCTCGTGGCCCTGGCCGTGGCTATGCGTGCCGGTCAGCGCCTGGACCTTGCCGGTGTGGGAAAAGCGCACCTTGGCGCTTTCCCACAGGCCGACGCCGGCGCCCAGCGAGCCCACCACCTGGGAGGGCGCCAGGCCGCAGGCCTCGATGTAGCAGGAGAGGCCGATGCCGCGCAGCCTGCCGCGCCGCTGCGACTCCGCCTTGCGCGCGGCAAAGCCCTTCCAGTCCACCAGGCGCAGCGCCTCGTCGAGGGTCGCCTCGTAGTCGCCGGTGTCGTAGGTGAGCGCTACCGGGGTCTGGTAGGGGAAGGCCGTCTTGGGGACGAAGTTCTTCCGCCGGAGCTCGGCCGGGTCCATGCCCAGCTCCCCCGCCGCCTGGTCGACCAGGGTCTCGATCAGGAAGCTCGCCTCGGGCCGCCCGGCGCCGCGATAGGCATCCACCGGGGCGGTGTTGGTGTAGTAGGCCTGCACGTCGCAATAGATGGCGGGCGTCTTGTACTGGCCGGCCAGCAGCGTCCCGTAGAGATAGGTGGGGATGCACGAGCTGAAGGTCGACATGTAGGCGCCGAGATTGGCCTTCGTGTTGACCCGCATCGCCAGGAAGCTACCGTCCTGGTCGAGGGCCAGCTCGGCGTGGCTGATATGGTCGCGCCCGTGCGCGTCGGAGAGGAAGGCCTCCGAGCGGTCGGCGGTCCACTTCACCGGGCGGCCGCGGACCTTCTTCGAGGCCCACAGCACGACGCACTCCTCGCCGTAGATGAAGATCTTCGAGCCGAAGCCGCCGCCCACGTCGGGTGCCACCACCCGGAGCTTGTGCTCGGGCGCGACGCCGACAAAGGCGGACATCACGAGGCGATGGACGTGCGGGTTCTGGCTGGTGACGTGGAGCGTGTAGTGGTCCATGCCGGGGTCGTAGTGGCCGATCGCGGCGCGCGGCTCGATGGCGTTGGGCACCAGCCGGTTGTTGACCAGGTCGATGCGGGTGACGTGCGCGGCCCTGCCGAACGCCGCATCGACCGCCGCCTTGTCGCCCAGCTCCCAGTCATAGGCGAGGTTGCTGGCGATCTCGTCGTGGACCAGCGAGCCGGCGTCGTGCGCCCGCTCGAGCGCCACCACGGGTCCCAGCTCCTCGTAGTCGACGACCACCGCCTCGGCGGCGTCGTGGGCCTGCTCCAGCGTCTCGGCGACGATGACCGCCACCCGGTCGCCGACATAGCGCGCCTTCTCCTGGGCCAGCAGCGGGTGCGGGCCCATGTGCATGGGCGAGCCGTCCTTGGACTTGACCAGCCAGCCGCAGACCAGGTTGCCCAGCCCGTCGGCCTTGACATCCTCGCCCGTCAGCACCGCCAGCACGCCGGGCATCGCCTCGGCAGCACTGGTGTCGATGCCGCGGATGCGTGCGTGGGCGTGCGGCGAGCGCAGGAAGACGGCGTGCGCCTGGCCGTGCTGGTTGATGTCGTCGGTGTAGCGGCCGCGCCCGGTGATGAAGCGCTGGTCCTCCTTGCGGAGAACGCGTGCGCCAATGCCCTTCTCGACCATGATCGCCGCTCCCTATTCGGCGGCTCTGGCCGCACCCCGCATGGTGTCGGCCGCCGCCAGGATGGCCTTGACGATGTTGTGGTAGCCGGTGCAGCGGCAGATATTGCCCTCGAGCCACTCGCGCACCTCGTGCTCGCTGGGCGAGGGATTGGTCTTGAGCAGGTCGGCAGCGCTCATGATCATGCCGGGGGTGCAAAAGCCGCACTGCAGGCCGTGATGCTCGCGGAAGGCGGCCTGCAGCGGGTGCAGCTCGTCGCCCTGCGCCATGCCCTCGATGGTGGTCACCTGGGCACCCTCGGCCTGGACCGCCAGCATGGTGCACGACTTCACCGAGCTGCCGTTCACATGCACCACGCAGGCGCCGCACTGGCTGGTGTCGCAGCCGACATGCGTGCCGGTCAGCCCCAGCTCGTAGCGGAGAAACTCGACCAGCAGGGTGCGCGGCTCGGCCTCGCCGCTGACCTGCTTGCCGTTGACGGACATGGAGACCTTCATTCTCGACACCTCCCAGCACCTGACTTCTTGCGACCGGGACGGCCGCCCCGGCTCGATGGCACGGCCCTGACCGGCCGACCACCTTGGAATTGTTTCAAAAGCTAGGGTAGGGACCGGGGAGCGTCAACGCGCTGGACGCGCCCCTGCCATCCCCTTCCGCGCTCAGCTCAGAATCAGGAAAAGCACCAGCACGATCAGGAGGATCACGCCGACCCAGACCAGCGGGTTGTTGGCGAGCCCGCCGGCGGGTGCGGCGGCCGGGGCCTGGGGCGGAATCGGCCGCGGCTGGGGCTCCTCGGGGCCCGGTCGCAGCGGCGGCTGGGCGGCGGCCGTGGGCGGCGGGGTCGGCATCGCGCCGGCGGGTGCGGCCATCGCCGGGGAGGGCGGCGGCGGTGCGGCCGCTGCCGC
Source organism: Marinimicrococcus flavescens (assembly GCA_029211145.1). Lineage (GTDB taxonomy): Bacteria > Pseudomonadota > Alphaproteobacteria > Geminicoccales > Geminicoccaceae > Marinimicrococcus > Marinimicrococcus flavescens. The sequence goes on along the minus strand of JARGEQ010000006.1, from coordinate 95,730 downwards.
CGCCGCGGGTTCCGGCGCCGGCGCTGCCGCTGGCTCCGCTGCGGCAGGTGCGGGCGCCTCGGCGGGGCCGCCGACGATCGTCGAGAACTTGCCGAAGAACTCGTCGGCCATCTTCTTGGCGGTGCCCTGGATCAGCCGCGAGCCGATCTGGGCGAGCTTGCCGCCGACATCGGCCTTGGCGTCGTAGCGCAGGATGGTGGTCTCGGGCCCGTCCTCGGTGAGGTGGACATTGGCGCCGCCCTTGGCGAAGCCCGCCACGCCGCCGGAGCCCTCGCCGGAGATGGTGTAGCTCTCCGGCGGGTTGAGATCGCCCAGCGTCACCTTGCCGTTGAAGGTGGCGGCCACCGGGCCGACCTTGGCCTTCACCTTGGCGGTGAGCTCGTTCTCCGAGGTCTTCTCGAGGCTCTGGCAGCCGGGAATCGACTGGCGGAGGATCTCGGGATCGTTCAGGGCCTCCCATACCCGCTGCCGCGGGGCGGGAATGCGGTACTCGCCGGTCATGTCCATGGCGCGTTCCTTCTTGCTGCTGACCTGCCCGATCCTAAAGGGAGTACGATCCTCGGGCATCCCGCGGCGAGGAAGATCCCCCTCGCCGCAGGCTCTACACTTCGCTCCTCAGCGCTGCAAGCAGGCCCGGGCGCAGGCGTCGAGGATGGCGTCGGCGTCGAGTCGCATGACCCGGTAGATGTCCTGCACGTCGGCGGATTGCCCGAACCTGTCGACCCCCAGGGGCCACACCCGGTGCCCCCGCACGCCGCCCAGCCAGGAGAGGGTCGCCGGGTGGCCGTCCAGCACCGTCACGAGCCCGGCGCCGGGGGCGAGCGGCGCCAGAAGCCCGGCGGCGTAGCTGGCGCTGCCCCGGGCCCGCCAGTCGGCGTGGAGCTGCTCGGCCGACGTCACCACCAGGAGCCCGGCCTCGGGCATGTCCTCGTGCAGCGCCCCCAGCGCCGCCTGGGCCTCGCTCACCACCACACCAGTCACTGCGATAGCGAGGGCGCAGCCGGGCTGCGGCTCGTGCAGCCAGTAGCCGCCGCGCAGCACCCGCCGCTCGAGATCCGCGTCCATCTCGCGCTCGGGCTGCTCGATGGCGCGGGTGGAAAGGCGCATGTAGGCCGAGCCGCCGTCGGGCTTTTGCATGTGCTCGAAGGCCCAGCGCATGATGACCGCCACCTCGTCGCCGAAGGCCGGCTCGTAGGAGGTCAGGCCCGGCTGGCTCATGCCGATCAGCGGCGTGCCGATCGACTGGTGCGCTCCGCCCTCGGGCGCCAGCGACACGCCCGAGGGGGTGGCCACCAGCAGGAACCGGGCATCCTGGTAGCAGGCATAGGTGAGCGCATCGAGGCCGCGGGCGATGAACGGGTCGTAGAGCGTGCCCACGGGCAGCAGCCGTGCGCCGAAGAGCTCGTGGGACAGACCCAGCGAGGCGAGGTTCAAGAAGAGATTGTTCTCGGCGATGCCGAGCTCGAGATGCTGGCCCTTCAGGCTCTGCCGCCACTGGGTCGGCGAGGGCACCTGGTTGGCGCGGAACACGTCCTCGTGCTCTTTGCGGCTGAACACGTGGCGCCGCGTCACCCAGCCGCCGAGGCTGGTCGAGACGCTGACGTCGGGCGAGGTGGTGACGATCCGCGAGGCCATCTCCTCCTCGCTGCGCGCCAGCTCGCCCATGATCCGCCCGAACACCTCCTGGGTCGAGGCGCTGGCGGTGCGGCGGCCGGCCGGCAGGACCGAAGGGACCGGCAGGGCGGCGGTCTCGTGGCGCTCGACGCGGCGCTGGTAGGGGATCTGCGCCAGGAACGCGTCGAAGCGCGCGGGCTCGACGTCGAGGCCGGCATGGGGCTCCCACTCGGCGCCGGCCGGCACGCCCATCGCCTCCTGCAGCACACCCATCTGCTCGGGCGTCATGAGACCGGAATGATTGTCCTTGTGGCCGGCCAGCGGCAGGCCCCAGCCCTTGACGGTGTAGGCGATGAAGCAGTGCGGCAGGTCGGTGTCGACCGAGCGGAAGGCCTCGAGCATGGCCTCCATGTCGTGGCCGCCGAGATTGGTCATCAAGGAGGCCAGCGCCGCGTCGTCGTGGCTCTCGAGGATCTCGCGGATCGCCGCGTTGCGGCCGAGATCGCTCTCCAGATGGACGCGCCACGCCTGGCCGCCCTTGAAGGTCAGCGCTGCGTAGAGATCGTTGGGGCAGGCGTCGATCCACTCCCGCAGGGCCTCGCCGCCGGCCCGGGCGAAGGCGCGCTGCAGCTTCTTGCCGTACTTCACCGTGACGACCCGCCAGCCGACCGCCGAGAAAAAGCTCTCGATCTTCTCGAAGAGCTGCTCGGGCACCACCCGGTCGAGGCTCTGGCGGTTGTAGTCGATCACCCACCAGACGTTGCGGACGTCGTATTTCCAGCCCTCGAGCATCGCCTCGTAGACATTGCCCTCGTCCAGCTCAGCATCGCCGACGATGGCGATCATCCGGCCGTCCGGCTGCTCGGCCGGCACCATGTCGTGGAGCCGCACATAATCCTGGGTCAGCGAGGCGAAGAGGCTCATGGCAGCACCCAGGCCCACCGAGCCGGTGGAGAAGTCGACGCCGGTCGCGTCCTTGGTGCGCGAGGGATAGGACTGGGCGCCGCCCAGGGAGCGGAACCGCTCGAGCCGCTCGCGGGTCTGCCGGCCGAGAAGATACATGGCGGCGTGGTAGATGGGGCTCGCGTGGGGCTTCACCGCGATCCGGTCGCCCGGCCGCATGATCTCGAAGAAGAGCGCGGTCATGATGGTGGCGACCGAGGCGCACGAGGCCTGGTGGCCGCCGACCTTGAGCCTGTCGCGGGCCGGGCGGAGATGGTTGGCGTGGTGGATCGTCCAGCTCGCGAGCCAGAGAAGCTTCTTCTCGATCGCCGCCAGCGTCTCCAGCCGTTCGGCCTCTTCCGTCCTGGCCGGCGTCTTCGGCTTCGTCATCACGCTCATGCCGGTCTTCCTCCCCACGAAGCTTCTGCGGCCGCTAGTCTCAGCCGATTTAGACCGGAGCGGCGCCGCCGCCAAGCTGCGCTGCCAGCGGACCCGATGCGCGCGGATGGCAGCCATGCCGACAGGTCCCGGCGCGCCGCCTTCCGCCCCGCCTGGCGAGCGGGTAACTCAGGGAGCCACATCAGGGGGGAGGGCGTCATGGAAGAGCAGGACCGCGTCGTGTCCGAATCGGGCGTCGAGATCGAGGAGCGTGCCGTGGCGACCGCGCGCGGGGTGCTGCCCGCGGTGCGCGAGATGGCGGCCGAGCTGCCGTTCGCCGCCGAGCCCGCCGATTTCCTCGTGGCCCTCGAGCGGCTTGCCGCGGAGGAGGGGGCATGAGCGCCGACATTCTGTCGCTGGGCCTGTGCGAGCTCGCAGCCGCCATCGCCGGGGGCGAGATCACCTCGCAGGCCGCCACCGAGGCCAGCCTCGACGCGCTCGAGCAGCACGGGCCGGCGCTCAACGCCGTGGCCCGGCTGCGCCGCGAGCAGGCGCTGGAGCAGGCAGAGGCCTGCGACCGCGAGCGCCGGGCCGGCAGGCTGCGCGGGCCGCTGCACGGCGTGCCGCTGGCCCACAAGGACATGTTCCACCGCAAGGGCGAGCTGGGCGAGTGCGGTGCAGCTCTCATGAAGGGCAAGCGCGCCGCTGCCACCGCCACCGCCATCGAGCGACTCGACGAGGCCGGCGCCATCGACATCGGCCGGCTCAATATGGTGGAGTTCGCGCTCGGGATCACCGGCCACAACGCCCACACCGGCCATCCGCGCAACGCCTGGGACCCGTCGCGGATCACCGGCGGCTCGACCAGCGGCGGGGCGACCGCGGTGGCAGCACGTCTGGTGGCGGCGACTTTGGGCTCGGACACCGGCGGCTCGATCCGCGTGCCCTCTGCCTTGTGCAACCTCGTGGGCATCAAGCCGACCTACGGACGCGTCAGCCGCGCCGGCGCCATGCCGCTGGCCTTCTCGCTCGACCATGTGGGCCCGCTGTGCCGCTCGGCCGAGGACGCCGCCCTGATGCTCCAGGCCATCGCCGGCCAGGACCCGCGCGACCGCACCACCAGCCCGCGGCCGGTGCCCGACTACCGGGCGGCGCTGAAGGACGATCTCAGGGGTGTTCGGGTCACCAGCGCCCGCGACTGTTTCGAGACCGCCATCGACGGTCAGGTGCAAGGCCTCATGGACGAGGCGATGCAGGCCATGGCCGGGCTGGGCGCCACGGTGGCGCCGGGTGTCCTGCCGGGCATGGAGCGGCTCAACGCGCTGCGCCGGGTGGTCATGATGTCGGAGGCCGCGGCCTATCACCGGGAGCTCATCCGCACCCGCCGCGAGGCCTACAACCCGCAGACCACGAGCCGCATGGTCCCGGGCTTCGCCCTCTCGGCGGTCGACTACCTGACGGCACTCTCGGCACGGGCGACCTGTCTCGAGGAGTTCTGCGCCGTGGCCTTCGCCGAGGCCGACATCCTGGCGATGCCGACGACCCCGGCGCCCACCCCGACCATCGCCGAGACCGACACGGGCGGGGATCCGGGGTTCGTGGCGCTGGCCAACGCCGTCGGCAGCATCGTCATGCCCTTCAACTATCTGGGCCTGCCGGCGCTGAGCGTGCCCATGGGCTTCGATGCCAACGGCATGCCGGTGGGGCTGCATCTGGTTGGCCGGCCCTTCGCGGAGGGCCTGCTGCTGCGCGCCGCCCACGCCTTCGAGAAGGCCACCGGCTTCAGCGCCCGCCGCCCGTCCTTCCCCGCCGGGTCCTGACGTGGCGGCAGGCACTCTCGCCGTCGGAATGCGGCCCGAGGTCAAGGGCATGTTGCTGACGCTGCTCGCCATGGGCCTGTTCGGGACCATGGACGCCCTCAGCAAGGCCCTGGTCACGGCCTATCCGGCACCGCTGGTCCTGTGGCTGCGCCATCTGGCGGCGGTGCCCATCGTGCTGCTGATCCTGGCGCCGCGCCGGCCGCTGGCGCTCGCCCGCTCGCGCCGGCCGTGGCTCCAGCTCCTGCGCACCGCGATCCTGGTGGTCGAGATGGGCCTGGCGCTGCTGGCGTTCCGCTACATGGCGCTGGCCGAGGTGCACTCGATCCTGGCGGTGACACCGTTGCTCGCCACGGCGCTTTCCGTGCCGCTGCTCGGCGAGCGGGTCGGCTGGCGCCGCTGGCTGGCGGTGGCCATCGGCTTTCTGGGCGTGCTGGTGATCCTGCGGCCGGGCCTTGCGGTGATCCAGCCGGCGGCCCTCATCGCCCTCGCCGCCACCGGCCTTTATGCCATCTACAATGTGATGACCCGCCATGTGGGGCTCATCGACCGGCCGGAGACGTCGTTCCTCTGGCAGATCGTCGGCGGCGCGCTGCTTTTGTGCCTGGTGGGGCCGTTCTACTGGGAGCCGCTGGAGCCGGTGCATTGGGTCATGGTGGTGGCACTCGCCGCCGCCGGGGCCGCCGGCCATTACTGCCTCGTGCGCGCCCTTGGCCTCGCTCCGATCGTCGTCGTCCAGCCCTTCACCTACACGCTTCTCGTGTGGGCGGTGGTGATCGGCTATCTCGTCTTCGGCAACCTTCCCGACCTTTATACCGTCGCCGGCGCGGCCATGATCGTCGTTGCCGGCAGCTATGCCGCGTGGCGCGAGCATGTGCGCGGCGCCCGTGCGGCACGATCCAGCGGAGAGAATGGATGAGCAGCCAGCAAGGCACGGTGATCCTTGCCAGTTTCAAGGTGAAGCCCGACAGCGTCGAGGCCTTCCTGGAGGCAGCGCGCCGCCATGCGCAGACCTCGCTGTCCGAGGAGCCGGGCTGCCAGCAGTTCGACGTGGTGCAGGACGGCGAGGATCCCGGCCGCGTTCTTCTCTACGAGGTCTATGCCGACGACGCGGCGGTCGAGGCGCATCGCGGCCAGCCCTACATGGAGCGCTTCCGGCTCGCCACCCAGGACCTGGTGGAGGAGCGCACGATCACCCGCATGAGCCGGCTGCACCATCCGCGCAAGGGCCGCCCCGGCGCCAAGCGCGTGCTGGTCTGCTCGCCGCAGCTCAAGGACCGCGGCCATCTCCTCGAGCCGCTGCGCGCCGCCGGCCTCGAGCCGGTGATGAATCCGCACGGCCGGCCCCTCAAGGAGGACGAGCTGATCGCCCTTCTGCCCGGCTGCGTCGCCACCATCGCCAGCATCGAGCCCTACAACGACCGCGTCTTCGGCACGGCGCCGCAGCTCAAGGCGGTGGCCCGGATGGGCGTGGGCTACGACCAGATCGACGTCGCCGCCGCGACGCGCCACGACGTCGCCGTGGCCATGGCCTTCGGCACCAACCACGAGGCGGTGGCCGACCACGCCTTCGCGATGATGGGCGCGCTGGCCTCGCGCCTCGCCGACTATGACCAGCGGGTCCGCTCGGGCGGCTGGGGCAGCATGTTCCACGGCAGGCTGCACGGCGCCACCGTCGGCATCATCGGCTTCGGGCGGATCGGCCGCGCGGTGGCCAAGCGCTGCCAGGGCTTCAACATGGAGGTGCTGGTCACCGACCCGGCCATGGACGCCGAGACCGTGGCGCGGCTGGGCTGCCGGCTGGTGCCGATGGACGAGCTGCTGGCCGCCTCCGACTTCGTCACCCTGCACTGCCCGCTGGCGGCCGACACGCGCGGCCTGATCGACGCGCGCTGCCTGGGCCTGATGAAGCCGGGCGCGTTCCTCGTCAACACCGCCCGCGGCGGTGTGGTGGACGAGGCGGCTCTCCACGAGGCGCTGGCCTCCGGCCGCATCGCCGGCGCCGGCATCGACGTGTTCGAGGTCGAGCCGATGAGGGAGTCGCCGCTCAAGGCGCTGCCCAACGTCATCCTGACGCCGCACGTGGCCGGCGTGAGCGGCCCCGCGCTCGAGGCCATGACCATGCGCTGCGTCGAGAGCATCATCGCCATCGCGGTGCGCGGCGAGGATCCCGGCGGCGGGCTCGTGCTGAATCCCGAGGCTCTTGCGGCTCGGCGTGCGCGGGACCATGCTTGAGAGGTAACGAGGCGGGGTGCAGCGCGCCCCGCCGTTCCTCTTCCATACGGCCTTCCGCGCACATGAATGACGTCATCATCGATCAGGCCGGCACCGGCAAGGCAGTGCCGCTCTATGGCCCAGAGGGTTTCGAGGGAATGCGCCGGGCGGGCCGGCTCGCCGCCCTCACCCTCGACTTCATCACGCCACATGTCCGTCCCGGCGTTTCGACCGGCGAGCTCGACCGGCTGATCGAGCAGTTCATGCGCGAGCATGACGGCGTGCCGGCGACGCTGGGCTACAGGGGCTATCCCAAGAGCTCGTGCATCTCGATCAACCATGTCGTCAATCACGGCATTCCCGACGAGAAGAAGCGGCTCAAGGAAGGCGATATCGTCAATATCGACGTTACCGTGATCCTGGACGGCTGGTACGGCGACACCAGCCGGATGTACTGGGTCGGCAAGAAGGTGCCGGTCAAGGCGCGGCTGTTGTGCGAGCGCACGTTCGAGTCGCTCTGGGCGGGGATCCGCGCCGCCAGGCCGGGCGCCACGCTGGGCGATGTCGGGCACGCCATCCAGCAGGTCGCCGAGGAGCGCCGCAACGGCGTCGCCTTCTCGGTGGTGCGCGATTTCGTCGGGCACGGGATCGGCCGGCTCTTCCACGACGCGCCGGAGGTCAAGCATTATGGCAGGCCGGGCGAGGGGCTGGTCCTGGCGCCGGGCATGATCTTCACCATCGAGCCGATGATCAATGCCGGCACCTGGGAGGTGAAGATCCTCGACGACGGCTGGACCACCGTCACCAAGGACCGCGAGCCCTCGGCCCAGTTCGAGCACACGATCGGGATCACCGGGGAAGGCTGCGAGATCTTCACCCTCTCGCCGGCCGGGCTCGAGAAGCCGCCCTACAAGGGCTGAGCCGGACAGGGGCCGGCTACCGGGGCGCCCCGCCGGACAGGCGGCGGCGCCCCTTTGCGTCACATGCCCGGGTAGTTCGGGCCGCCGCCGCCCTGCGGAACGACCCAGTTGATGTTCTGGGTGGGATCCTTGATGTCGCAGGTCTTGCAGTGCACGCAGTTCTGCGCGTTGATCTGCAGCCGCCGGCCGCCCTGCTCGTCCTCCACGAACTCGTAGACCCCGGCCGGGCAGTAGCGCTGCTCGGGGCCGTCATACTCGGCGAGGTTCACCTCGGTGGGGATCGTCGGGTCCTTGATCTGCAGGTGGCAGGGCTGCTCCTCCTCGTGGTTGGTGTTCGAGATGAACACCGAGGAGAGCTTGTCGAAGGTCAGCTTCCCGTCGGGCTTGGGGTAGGCGATCCTCGGCGCCTCGGAGGCCTTCTTGAGGCTCTTGTGGTCCTCGTGATGCCCCATGGTCCAGGGCGCCTTGCCGCGCAGCAGGTAGGTGTCGATGGCCGAGTAGGCCATGGCCGGCCACAGGCCCCAGCGGAAGGAGGGGCGGATGTTGCGCACCCGGTAGAGCTCGTCCCAGAGCCAGGTCTGCTCGAGCTTCTTCGGGTAGGCGTCCATGGAGGGCGTCTCGGCGTCGGCGGCAAGCGCCTCGAAGGCGGCCTCGGCGGCGGTCATGCCGGACTTCATGGCGGTGTGGGTGCCCTTGATCTTGGGCACGTTCAAAAAGCCCGCGGCATCGCCGACGATGGCCCCGCCGGGGAAGGTCAGCTTGGGGATCGACTGGAAGCCGCCCTCGGAGAGGGCGCGGGCGCCATAGGCCACGCGCCTGCCGCCCTCGAGCACGGCGCGGATCACGGGATGGGTCTTGTAGCGCTGCATCTCCTCGAAGGGCGAGAGATGCGGGTTCCAGTAGTCGAGCCCCACCACGAAGCCGATCGAGACCATGTTCTCGCCGAAATGGTAGAGCCAGGAGCCGCCGTAGGTCTTGGTGTCGACCGGCCAGCCGATGGTGTGGACGATCTTGCCCGGCTGATGTTTCGCCGGGTCGATCTCCCACAGCTCCTTGATGCCCAGCCCGTAGGTCTGCGGCTGCACGCCCTCGCGCAGGTTGAAGCGCTCGAACAGGGTTTTCGTCAGCGAGCCGCGGCAGCCCTCGCCGAAGAGCGTGATCTTGGCGTGCAGCTCCATGCCCGGCTCGTAGTTGGGACCCTGCTCGCCGGTGCGGGTCAGGCCCATGTCGCCGGTGGCCACACCCCTGACCCGGCCGTTCTCGTCGTAGAGCACCTCGGCGGCGGCAAAGCCCGGGTAGATCTCCACCCCGGCGGCTTCCGCCTGCTCGCCCAGCCAGCGGCAGAGATTGCCCAGGCTGGCGATGTAGTTGCCCTCGTTGTGCATCTGCGGCGGCGTCGGCAGGCGGAACGAGGAGGTCTCGGTCAGATAGAGGAAGCTGTCGTCCTTCGCGGGGGTATCGAGCGGCGCCCCCTTCTCCTTCCAGTCGGGGATCAGCTCGTTCAGGGCACGCGGCTCGATCACCGCGCCGGAGAGGATGTGGGCGCCGACCTCGGAGCCCTTCTCGAGCACGCAGACGCTGATCTCGCGGCCGCTCTCCAGGGCGAGCTGGCGCAGCCGGATGGCGGCGGCGAGGCCCGACGGGCCGGCACCGACGATGACGACGTCATATTCCATCGCTTCGCGCTGCATCTTCGCTCCTCGATAGCTCGTGACGGGATGGGGGCGGGTGAGGTTCGTGAATAGCGGCGGCAATAGCACAGGCGGCTGGGGCGAGCCAGTTCACGACTGCCCCAAGCGCCCGCGCGCCCGCCCGCGTGCGAGGAGCAGGGCCGCGGCCATGGCGGCCCCGGCAGCGGCCAGCAGCAGGCCACCGCTCGCCAGCGGCCGGAACAGCAGCCAGCCGCCGGCAACGCAGGCGAGCGCGAAGGCGCCGGCCAGGAGCGCCGCCCCGGCGATCGCGGTCCCGGGACTGCGCCCCTCGACGCCCAGCCCGGCGCGCAGCAGCAGCATCGCCACGAAGGCCAGGAAGCCGCCGCCCGCCCGCGCCTGCCAGGCGCCGAGCCAGTCCTCGCGCTGCGCCCGGCCGAGCAGCTCGCCGGGCTCATGGCGGCCCGCCGCGGCCAGCGCCACCGCGCCGCCGCCGGGTGCTCGCCACGGCACCAGCCGGCCGCCCTCGAGGCCCGCCACGACGCTGATCTCCTGCGCCGGCACGGCCAGGAACCGGAGCCGCAGGTCGCCGATCGCCGGGTCCTGCGGATCGCCGGTATGGAGCCAGTCGCCGGCCTCGCGGAACCGGCGGCCGCCCTGCCCGGCGAGCGCCGCGGCCGAAGCCGGCACCGCCACGGTGGCGGGCAGCTCCGCCAGCACCTCCGGTGAGAGCAGCAGCCGGCCGAGCCGTGCCGCGGGGGCCGCGAAGCTCGCTGCAGGAATGGCCATGCTGCCGGGATTGCCGTGGGCGAGACGCTGGTCGAAGCGGGAGGAGTCGATGAGGGCGGCACTCCAGACCCGCTCGTAGTCGACCGTCTTGTTGTCGCCGGTGCCCTCGCGATGCTCGCGCCACTGGTACATCTCGACCAGCCGGTCGAGCCGCAGGGCCGGGGCGCTCACGCCCAGGAGCGGATCGTGCGGTGGCTGGTCCACGACGGCCGCACCCTGCACGAACACCGCGCCCGCCGCCTCGCCGCCCGGCGCCTGCGGGTCCACCGGATGGAGCCCGGCCGCGGCTGCCCGCAGATCGGCGGTGCGCGCAGCGCTGCGCATCTCGCCGGCCACCAGCAGCCAGCCGCTCGCGGCCGCAAGCGCCAGTCCGAAAAGCGCGAGTGGCCATGGCCGGCGGCGTCGTTCTCTCGGCATGGGGGGAAGCTAGCGGCGGGCCGGGCCGGGGGCCAGTGCGCACTGTTTGCCGGGAGCCCGGCGCATGCTACGAGAATGGCCGCGATGACCATCCTGCCCCTCGATGCCGCCCGCCTGAACGAGGCGCTCGACGCGCTCGCGGCGCGCGACGAGCATATCGCCCGGGCCCTTCGGCGGGTCGGCTACCCGGTGCCGCGGGTCCGCGAGCCGGGCTTTGCCACGCTGTTGCGGATCGTCGCCGCCCAGCAGATCTCGACCACCGCCTCGGCCGCCATCTGGGGCCGTCTGGAGCAGCGGCTGGGCGGCTCGGTCTGTGCCGAGGGCTTTCTCGCGCTCGGCGACGCCGACCTGCGCGCCTGCGGCTTCAGCCTCAGGAAGGCGGAATATGGCCGGGCGCTGGCGCAAGCGATCGCCTCGGGCGAGCTGGCGCTCGAGGCGCTGGCGCATCTGCCCGAGGACGAGGCGGTGGCGGCGATCACCGCCTTGCGCGGGTTCGGGCGGTGGAGTGCGGAGATCTACCTGCTGTTCGCGCTGGGGCGCATCGACGTGATGCCGGCCGGCGACCTCGCTCTGCAGGTCGGCGCCCAGCGTCTCAAGGGGCTGGAGGCGCGGCCGAGCGACACGGGCCTGCGCGCGCTGGCCGAGCAGTGGCGCCCGTGGCGCGGGGCGGCAGCTATCTTCCTGTGGCATTTCTACGGGGCCGCCAGTCTCGACGAGGAGCCTGCCGCGGCCGCCGGCGGGGCCGGCCGCAGGCCCCCCTGAGGCCGCCGAGCTTGTCGTGACACCCCCCATTTGCTAGATCAGCGGCGCGCAGGTCCGGCCATCGGTCGGCACCGGCTTGTCCGTGTCACTTCTGCATTCCCGGGAACGTCCAGCCCTTGACCACCATCGGTCAGCCACGCCCGTTCGAGATCGTCCCGATCGAGGAGGAGATGAAGCGCTCCTACCTCGATTACGCCATGAGCGTGATCGTGAGCCGGGCGCTTCCCGACGCACGCGACGGGCTCAAGCCCGTGCAGCGCCGCATCCTCTTCGCCATGCATGAGGCGGGCTACGAGCCCAACAAGCCGCACCGCAAGAGTGCCCGCATCGTCGGCGACGTGATGGGCAAGTACCACCCGCACGGCGACAGCGCGATCTACGACGCGATGGTGCGCCTGGCGCAGGACTTCACCATGCGCCTGCCGCTGATCGACGGGCAGGGCAATTTCGGCTCGATGGACGGCGATTCGGCGGCGGCCATGCGGTACACCGAGGCGCGCCTCGCGCGCTCGGCCAACGCGCTGCTCCACGACATCGAGAAGGACACGGTCGACTTCCGCGCCAACTACGACGAGAGCGCGCACGAGCCGGTCGTCCTGCCGGCGCAGTTCCCCAACCTGCTCGTCAACGGCGCCGGCGGCATCGCCGTCGGCATGGCGACCAACATCCCGCCCCACAATCTGGGCGAGGTGATCGACGCCTGCGTGGCGCTGGTCGAGCAGCCCGACCTCGAGCTGGCCGACCTGCTCGAGCATGTCACCGGGCCCGATTTCCCGACCGGGGCGATCATCCTCGGCCGGCACGGCATCCAGCAGGCCTACATGACCGGCCGCGGCAGCGTGGTGGTGCGCAGCCGGACCTCCATCGAGGAGGTCCGCAAGGACCGCTTCGCCATTGTGGTCACCGAGGTCCCCTACCTCGTCAACAAGAGCCGGATGATCGAGCGCATCGCCGAGGTGGTGCGCGACAAGAAGGTCGAGGGAATCTCCGACCTGCGCGACGAGTCCGACCGCCACGGCGTGCGCGTGGTGATCGAGCTCAGGCGCGACGCCGACGCCGACGTGGTCTTGAACCAGCTCTTCAAATACACGCCGCTGCAGACCTCCTTCGGCATCAACATGGTGGCCCTGGTGGGCGGACGGCCGGTGACGCTGTCCTTGAAGGAGGTGCTGCAGAACTTCCTCGAGTTCCGCGAGGAGGTGGTCACCCGCCGCACCGTCTTCGAGCTGGGCAAGGCGCGCGACCGGGCGCACGTGTTGATCGGCCTGGCCGCCGCGGTGGCCGACATCGACGCGGTGATCCGCCTGATCCGCGCAGCGCCCAACCCGCAGGTCGCCCGCGAGGAGCTGATGGCGCGGGCCTGGCCCGTCGACCAGATCGCCCCGCTGCTGGACCTGGTGGAGCCCTCCGAGGGCACGCTGGCGCCCGAGGCGGCCTCGTTCCGGCTCACCGAGCGGCAGGCCCGGGCGATCCTCGACCTGCAGCTGCAGCGCCTGACCGGGCTCGAGCGCGAGAAGATCCGCGCCGAGCTCGACGACATCGCCGGCCGCATCCGCGAGCTGCTCGAGATCCTGCGCGAGCGGCCGCGCATGCTCGAGGTCATCAAAGGCGAGCTCCTCGCGATGCGCGAGCAGTTCGCCAACCCGCGGCGCACCGAGATCGACATTTTCTCGGAGCCCGAGTCCGACATCGAGGACCTGATCCAGCGCGAGGACATGGTCGTCACGGTCACCCACAAGGGCTACATCAAGCGGGTGCCGCTCTCGACCTACCGTTCGCAGCGCCGCGGCGGCAAGGGCCGCTCGGGCATGAAGACCCACGACGACGATTTCGTCTCGCGGCTGTTCGTGGCCAGCACCCACACGCCTGTGCTGTTCTTCTCGAGCCTCGGCCGGGTCTACAAGCTCAAGGTCTACAAGCTGCCGATGGGCACGCCCCAGGCGCGCGGCAAGGCCATGATCAACCTCTTCCCGTCGCTGGGCGAGGGCGAGTACATCACCGCCGTCCTGCCGCTGCCCGAGGACGAGGCGGAGTGGCAGGGCATGTCGATCTTCTTCGCCACCGCCCGCGGCCGGGTGCGCCGCAACGAGCTCGCCGACTTCATCCGCGTGCCCTCCAACGGCAAGATCGGCATGGGCCTCGACGAGGGCGACCGGCTGGTCGGCGCCAAGGTCTGCGACGCCAGCCACGACGTGCTGCTGGCGGCCAAGGGCGGCAAGGCGATCCGCTTCCCGGTGGAAAGCGTGCGGATCTTCAAGTCGCGCAGCTCCGAGGGGGTCATCGGCATGGACCTCGCCCAGGGCGAGGAGGTGGTCTCCATGGCCATCATCGACCATGTCGACATCACCATCGACGAGCGCGACGAGTATCTGCGCTGGGCCAATGCCCGCCGCCGCGCGCCGGGCGAGGAGGGCGAGCCTGCCGAGGCGGTCGAGCTCAAGGTGCTCTCCGAGGAGCGCTGCGCCGAGCTCGAGAGCCGCGAGCAGCTGCTCCTCGCGGTCACCGCCAACGGGTTCGGCAAGCGCACCTCGGCGCTGGAGTACCGCGTCACCCATCGCGGCGGCCAGGGCATCATCAACATCGAGACCAGCGACCGCAACGGCATGGTGGCGGCGACGTTCCCGGTGGCACAGGGCGACCAGGTGATGCTGGTCACCGACAAGGGCCAGACGATCCGCATCCCCGTCGACGATATCCGCATCGCCGGCCGCAACACCCAGGGCGTCAAGCTGTTCCATACCGACGAGGACGAGCATGTCGTCTCGGCGGCCCGGCTCACCGAGGCGGAGACCGAGAACGGCGTCGACGGCGAGGAGCCGGAGGCGGGAGCCGAAGGCGGCGAGGGCTAGGCGTCTGCCTCGCCCCGCGGGCCCGGACCGCAAAGCCATGAGAGCGGGGGAGCCGCCCATGTCGCGTCAACGCGTGGCGATCTATCCGGGGACGTTCGACCCCATCCATGTGGGCCATCTGGACGTCATCCGCCGGGCCACGAGCCTCGTCGACCGGCTGGTGGTGGCAGCGGCGATTAATGCCGGCAAGGACCCGCTGTTCACGCTCGAGGAGCGGGTGCGCATGGTGGAGGCGGACATCAACGCCGCCATGGCCGCCAACCTGATGAACGGCGCCCGGGTCGAGGTGCTGCCGTTCGAGAACCTGCTCGTGCAGTTCGCCGCCGACCAGGGGGCGGACATGGTGATCCGCGGCCTGCGGGCGGTCTCCGACTTCGAGTACGAGTTCCAGATGGCGCTCAACAACAAGCGCCTCAAGCCCAAGATCGAGACCGTCTTCCTCATGGCCTCGGAGACCAGCCAGTTCATCTCCTCGCGCTTCGTGAAGGAGATCCACATGCTGGGCGGCGACGTCTCCAGCATGGTCTCGCCCTTCGTGCTCACGCAGCTCGAGCGCAAGCGCGGGCGTTCCTGAGCCTTCCATGCGCGTCGACCTCTTCGATTTCGAGCTGCCGCCAGAGCTGATCGCCCAGCGCCCCGCCGAGCCGCGCGAGAGCGCCCGGCTGCTCGAGCTGGCCGGTGGCCCGGCCGAGCATCGCGTGGCCGACCTGCCGGACCTGCTGCGGCCCGACGATCACCTGATCCTCAACGACACCCGCGTGCTGCCGACCCGCTTTTTCGCGCGGCGCGGCAACGCCACCGTCGAGGTGACCCTGGTCGAGCGGATCGACGCGCGCTCCTGGTGGTGCCTCGCGAAGCCCGGCAAGCGGCTGCGCCAGGGCGATGCGGTCGGGCTCGCCGAGGGGCTCGCGGCCGAGGTCGCGGAAAAGCGCGAGGACGGCTTCGTCCGCCTCGTCTTCGCCCTCGAGGGCCTCGACCTGCTGGCGGCGATCCGCCGCCACGGCAGCATGCCGCTGCCGCCCTACATCAAGCGCCCGCGTGGCGGCGACGCCCGCGATCTCGCCGACTACCAGACGGTCTTCGGCCGGCATGAGGGCTCGGTGGCAGCCCCCACCGCCTCGCTGCACCTGACCGGGCCGCTCATGGAGCGGCTGCGGGAGCGCGGCATCGGCTGGAGCTTCGTGACGCTCCATGTGGGCCTCGGCACCTTCCTGCCGGTCAAGGCCGAGGACACCGAGGCCCACCGCATGCACAGCGAGTGGTGGGAGGTGCCCGAGGCGACGGCGCAGCGGGTCAACGCGGCGCGCGCCGGCGGCGGCCGGCTGGTGGCCGTGGGCACCACCGTGCTGCGCACACTGGAGACGGCGACCGACGAGGCCGGCGTGCTGCAGGCGGGGCAGGGCAGCACCGACATCTTCATCACCCCCGGCCATCGCTTCCGCAGCGCCGAGCTGTTGCTCACCAACTTCCACTTGCCGCGCTCGACCCTCTTCATGCTGGTCTCGGCCTTCGCCGGGCTCGAGCGGATGCGGGGCGCCTACGCTTTCGCGATCGATCGCGGCTACCGGTTCTTCTCCTATGGCGACGCCTGCCTGCTGCACCGGCGCCCGGATCCCTCCTGATGACCGAGTTCGGCTACCAGCTCCTCGCCACCGACAAGGCGGCCCGGCGCGGGCGCTTCGCGACCGCCCACGGGCCCATCGAGACGCCCTGCTTCATGCCGGTCGGCACCGCCGCCACCGTCAAGGCGATGACGATGGACATGGTGCGCTCGACCGGGGCGCAGATCGTTCTGGGCAACACCTACCACCTCATGCTGCGGCCGGGCGCCGAGCGTGTCGGCCGGCTGGGCGGGCTGCACGAGTTCATGCGCTGGCCGGGGCCGATCCTCACCGACAGCGGCGGCTTCCAGGTGATGTCGCTGGCCGAGCGCCGCAAGATCACCGAGCGTGGGGTCACCTTCAGCTCGCACATCGACGGCGCCCGCCACGACCTCACGCCTGAGCGCAGCATCGAGATCCAGCATCTGCTGGACGCCACCATCACCATGCAGCTCGACGAGTGCCTGAAGCTGCCGGCGCCGCGGCGCGAGATGGAGCGGGCGATGGAGCTGTCGCTGCGCTGGGCGGCGCGCTCGAAGGAGGCCTTCACGGCGCGCGAGGGCTACGGCCTGTTCGGCATCGTCCAGGGCGGCATCGACCCGGAGCTGCGCCGGCGCTCGGCCGAGGGGCTGCAGGAGATCGGCTTCGAGGGCTATGCGGTGGGCGGGCTCGCCGTCGGTGAGCCGCAGGCCGAGATGTTCGCCACGCTCGATGCCACCTGCCCCTTCCTGCCCGGGGACCGGCCGCGCTACCTCATGGGGGTGGGCAAGCCCTCCGATCTGGTGGGCGCCGTGCTGCGCGGCATCGACATGTTCGACTGCGTGATGCCGACCCGCTCGGGCCGCACCGGCCAGGCCTTCACGCGGCGCGGCACCGTCAACCTCCGCAATGCCCGGCACGCCGACGACCCGCGCCCCCTCGACGAGACCTCCGACTGCCCCGCCGCCCGCGACTACAGCCGCGCCTATCTCCACCATCTGGTGAAGTCCGGCGAGATCCTGGCCTCGATCCTGCTGACCTGGAACAATCTCTGGTACTACCAGCAGCTGATGCGCGAGATGGGTGTGGCCATCGAGGAGGGCAGGGCCGAGGCGTTCGCCGCCGCCTTCGCCGAGGAGCAGGCCCTGGGCGACATCCCGCCCCGCTGACGCGGTTCCCGGTCTGCGGGAATCGCGTGCTGCAGACGACCCCCGCGAGCGGTCCGGCGATGCCGAGGGGGCGGCGCCGTGCAAGGCGCTGCGCGCGTCTTTCGCTTTTCGTCTTCTGCCAGTCGGCCTCGGTGAGGGTCCACCGGATCTTCAGCTGCCCCGGTCATTCTGCCGGCGTGCGCGTGCGCCGCAGCACTCGTCCAGGACGCCTCCACCATCCGCGAGGATGCCGGACGGAAGGTTGAAGAAGGGCAAGCGGCGCCGGATGGCTGCCACCCGGGGCGAAGCACGGGAGGACGTCCCGGCCGCAGCCAATAGACCGAAAGAGGAACAAAACGGCCGCGCGCAGCGCCTTGCGCGCCTGCGACGCCACGAGCCGCACCGCCTCTCGACCGTCCCTTGTGACATTTTCTCCGGGAAGCCGCTTGACGCGCGCGGCGCACTGCGTCTTTTTTCTATGAAAACCTATGCAGGCAAGAGCAGGGAGATCCATGAGCGCGCCGCTCTTTCTCGTCGGTAACGGGGCCGGGTTTTCCGGTGACCGCATCGACGCACCCATTCCCGTGGTACGCACGCTGGTCCGGCGTGGTCTGCCTGCAGCCCTGTTTTTCGAGGTGTTGGGCGAGCGGACGGTGGCTCTGGCGCAGCTCGAGCGGCGGCGCGATCCCGAGGCCGGGTTCGAGCCGATGCTCGAGCGGCTGATCGAGCCGATCCTCAAGCCTTGTGCTGAAAACCTTATCAAGATCATCGGCAATTTCGGCGGCGCCAACCCGGCGGCGGCGGCGCGCTGCATCGCCCGGATCGCCGTTCGCCAGGGTCTCCCCGACCTGAAGATCGGCGTGGTCGAGGGCGACGATGTGCGCTCCGCCCTCGATCTGGCGGCGCTGCAGCCGTTCGAGGCCGACGCTACCATCGACGTCGAGGGACGCGCGCTGGTGGCCGCCAACGCCTATCTCGACGCCCAGCCGATCGTGGATGCGCTGCGTCAGGGTGCCGACGTGGTGGTGACCGGGCGGACGGGCGATCCGTCGCTGGCCCTGGCGCCGCTCATCCACCATTTCGGCTGGTCGGCCGACGACTGGCAGCGTCTGGCGGCAGGCGCCACTGCCGGCCACCTCCTGGAATGCGGCTCGCAGATCTGCGGCGGCGTGTTCTTCGACCCCGGCTACAAGGACATTCCCGACCCGGCCAACATCGGCTTCCCGATCGCCGAGGTGGACGAAGGCGGCGGGCTGGTGCTCACCAAGGCCGAGGACACTGGCGGGCTGGTCGACCTGCGCACGGTCAAGGAGCAGCTGCTCTACGAGGTGCACGACCCGGCCTGCTACGTGACCCCCGACGTGACCATCGACATGACCGGGATCAGCCTCGAGCAGGAAGGCCCCGACCGGGTCCGGATCAACGGCGTGCGCGGCCTGAAGCGGCCCGAGCAGATCAAGGTCACCGCCTGTTTCGAGGGTGGCTGGCTGGGCGAGGGCGAGGTTTCGGTGGCCGGTCCCAATTGCGTGGCCCGCGCCCGCGCGATCGCCGATGTGCTCGAGGAGAGGATCCGGCGCCGCGGCCTCGACGTGCGCAGCCGGGTCGACATCATCGGTCTGGCCAGCGTTCACGACAGCGACGACGGCGCGCTGTGGCGCGCCCACGACGGCCCCGAGCCCCGGGATCTGCGCATCCGGCTGGCGGCCGCGGGCGACAGCCGCGACGACGCCGACCAGGCGGCGCGCGAGGTGCTGGCGCTGCTGTGCTGCGGGCCGGCTGGCACCGGCGGCGCCCGCTGGCGCACCACCCAGCGCATCTCGACGCGCTCCTACCTGGTGCCGCGCGCGAGCATCCGCCCGTCCGCCACCTGCCACACCAGCGGGGAACTGGCGCAATGAGCCGCGAGAACGAGCTGGTCGAGGTGCCGCTGCACGAGGTCGCCCATGCCCGCACCGGCGACAAGGGCAACCGCATCAACATCAGCCTCATCCCCTACAAGGGCGAGGCCTACGGCCTCCTGGGCGAGCAGGTGACGACAGAGCGCGTCCACGCGCTGTTCAGCCACCGCGGTGCCACTTCGGTGCGCCGCTACGACCTGCCGCTGCTCGAGGCCTACAATTTCGTGGTCGACGACGTGCTGGAGGGCGGCGTCAACACGTCGCTCAACCTCGACGGCCACGGCAAGACGCACTCGTTCCGGCTGCTGGCGATGACGGTCACCGTGCCGCGCCGCCTGCTGGCGGACGGCAGCCCGTGGCGCAAGACCGACACCTGAGCGCCCCGACATATCCGAGGATCCGGGAGGAAAGCATGATCAAGAAGACCCTGCTCGCCGCTGCCGCGGCGGTGACCCTGGTGGCCGCCGGCGACGCCGATGCGCGCACCTACCGGCTGCAGACCAGCCAGAACGCCGGCGACTTCACCCTGCAGTACCTGCAGGAGAAGTGGGTTCCCAAGCTCACCGCGATGTCGGGCGGCGAGATCGAGCTCGAGCTCCTGCCGATCGCCTCGGTGGTGCCGCCCGCCGAGACCCTGGATGCCGTCTCGGCCGGCATCCTCGACGGCATGCACGAGGCGATCTCGCGCTTCACCGGCCAGGATCCCGCCTACGGCATGCTGGCCGACATGGTCGCCGCCTACGACAATCCCGACCAGGGTCAGACCATGTGCTTCAACAGCGGCGGCCGCGAGCTGCTGCAGGAGCTGCACGACAAATACTCCGGCGGCACCGTGCACGTGGTGGGCTGCAGCCCCTATACCCGCGAGTCGCTGCCTTCGGCGGTCGCGATGCACGGCATCGACGACATGAAGGGTGTCAAGATCCGCTCGCCCGAGGGTCTGCCCGCCGAGGTCTTCAAGCGGGCCGGCGCGGTCTCCGTGCCGATCCCCTTCTCCGAGGTCTACACGGCGCTCGAGAAGGGCATCGTCGACGCCGCCGATGCCAGCGCCTACGTCAACAACCACGCCACCGGCCTGCACAAGGTCGCCCCCTACCCGATCTACCCGGGCATCCACTCGCAGGCGATTCTTCACCTGGCATTCAACAAGGACGTCTGGGACGCCTTCACCGACGGCCAGAAGGCGATGATCGAGACCTGGTACGCCGCCGCCCTGCCGGACCTGCGCCGGCACGCCGACCTCGAGGACCGCAAGATCCTCAAGAAGGACCGGGCCGGCGAGGGCGCAGTCAAGGAGGTCATCGACTGGCCGCAGGCCGACCGCGACGCGTTCCGCGCGATCGCCCGCGGCGCCTGGGAGGACTACGCCAAGCTCTCGCCGATGGCGCAGAAGGCCTATGACGTGCAGATGAGCTTCCTGCGCGACTACGGCCTCGTGAAGGACTGACCCTGCGAACGCGGCCGCCGTGTCCCCCCGGCGGCCGCCCCCCGTTTTCCTCGCCAGCCCCGCACCTTTCGAGGCCGCCATGTCGAGTTCGACGCAAGCCCTGCCCCTCGAGGAGAGCCGACAGCCGCGCGGCCTCGCGCTGGCGCTGGGCGGCATCGCCCATACCCACCGCTTCATCGGCCACGCCACCGGCCAGCTCTATCTCCTGTGCGCGTTCATCACCGTCTACGAGGTGTTGATGCGCTACGTCTTCACGGCGCCGAGCCAGTGGGCGTACGAGGTGGTGATGGTGCTGTGCGCCGGCGCCTGGCTGCTCTCGGCCGGCTACATCACCCTCTACCGCCGCCACATCGCGATCACCGTCATCACCGATATGGCCCCGCCGCCGCTGCGCCGCCGGCTGGACCTGTTTGCCACGACGGCGGGCTTCTTTGCGATCTATGTGCTGCTGGAAGCCGCCCTCGGGCCGATGCTCAAGGCGGTCGACCTGGTCCAGCGCACCGGCAGCGGCTTCAACTCGCCCATGCCGATGCTGCTCAAGATCGGCCTGGTGGTGGGCGCGCTGCTCTACACGATCCAGAACGCCGCCAACCTGCTCGAGGACGTCGCCGGCCGGCTGGCGCGCACGCTGGTTATCCTGGTGGCCGGCCTGATGGCGCTGCGCCTGGGCGCCATGGTGGTCGAGCACTATGCCGGCGCCAACGGCGTCACCGAGCTGGTCTGGGGCCTGTTCTCGCCGCTCGACGCCCTAGGCCAGCTCGGCCGCGAGATCGGCGTGCGCAGCATCGATCTCGGATGGGTGACGCTCGCCATCGTCCTGGTGCTGCTGGCCCTGATGCTCACCGGCATGCCGCTGGGGGTGGTGACCCTCAGCGTCTCGATCCTGTGCGCGGTGCTGTTCTTCGGGCCGCGCGGCCTGTTCCTCGTCTCCTCCAACGTGCTGGGCCTGCTCGAGCACTACACGCTGGTGGCGGTGCCTCTGTTCGTCTTGATGAGCTGCATCCTCGAGCGCTCGGGCGTGGCCCAGGACCTGTTCGACGCCATGTCGGTGTTCGCCGGCAACCTGCGCGGCGGCGTCGCCGTGCAGACCACCCTGGTAGCGGTGGTGCTGGCGGCGATGACCGGCATCATGGGCGGCGAGATCGTCATGCTGGGCCTGGTGGCCCTGCCGCAGATGATCCGCCTGGGCTACGACCGCAAGCTCGCCATGGGCACGATCTGCGCCGCGGGCTCGCTGGCGACCCTGATCCCGCCCTCGATCATCATGATCGTCTACGCGCTGGCGGCCCAGGTGGCGATCGGCGACCTGTTCCTCGCCGGCGTGGTGCCCGGCGCCATCTTCGCAGCCCTCTACATCACCTACATCCTCATCATCTGCCGGCTGAAGCCCGAGCTGGCGCCGACTGCCGCCGAGCGCTCGGCCGCCGGCCAGACGGTCGAGGTCTCGCGCCACCGGCTGGTCGCCGTCTTCATGGCGATCTCGGTGATCGCCATGGTGATGGGCAGTATCTATGCCGGCATCGCCTCGGTGACCGAGGCTGCGGGTGTGGGCGTGGTGGGCGCCATGCTGGTGGCCCTGGTGCGCGGCCGGCTCACCTTGAACATGCTCATGGAATCGCTCCAGCGGACCATGGCCACCGTCGGCACCATCATCTGGCTGGTACTGGGCGCGGTGAGCCTCGTGGGCATCTACAACGTCATCGGCGGCGGCAGCTTCATGCGCGCGCTCTTCACCGGGCTCGACATCCACCCGCTTCTGGTGATCCTCCTGATGATGGCGGTGCTGGTGGTGCTCGGCACCTTCATGGAGTGGATCGCCATCGTCTTCATCACCGTGCCGATCTTCGCCCCGGTGGTGGTCCAGCTCGCCCCGGCCCTGGGCCTCGATCCCGACTATGCGGCCATCTGGTTCGGCGTGCTGTTCGTCATGAACATGCAGATATACTTCCTCTCGCCGCCCTTCGGCCCGGCCTGCTTCTGGCTCAAGAGCGTGACGCCGCGGGATGTCGAGCTGCAGGAGATCTTCAGGAGCGTGCTGCCCTTCATCGGCCTGCAGATCATCGGCCTCATCCTCGTGATGATGTTCCCCGAGCTGGCCCTGTGGCTGCCGCGGGCGCTCGGCGGCTGAGCCGGCCCCCGCAACCAGGAAGGAGTTCATCGCATGACACAGGACGAGCGCGAGGCGAGCGATCCCGACTACCGGCCCTGGAGCTGGATCGCAGGACTGCTCTTCGGCTTCGGGTTGATCGCGGTTATGTTCGAGCTGGCGCTGACCGTCGGCGGGTAGACGGCTTCGCGGCGCAGGCGGCCAGCGACGTTTGGTGAGAGAAGAAGATCATGGCGATTTGGTTGAAGGAAGCGAAGCCGGCCGAGGAGCGCGCGGCTGACGACGCCAAAGTGCGCGAGATCGTTGAGCAGGCGCTGCTCGACATCGAGAGGCGCGGTGATGCTGCGGTGCGCGAGATGTCGGAGCGGTTCGACAATTGGTCGCCCCGGAGCTTCCGCCTGAGCGACGCCGAGATCGAGCGCTGCATCGCCAGCCTCGACGAGCGGGCCATCGAGGACATCCGGTTCGCGCAAGAGCAGGTGCGTGGCTTCGCCGAGAAGCAGAAGGAGAGCATGCGCCCGCTCGAGGTCGAGACGCTGCCCGGCGTCGTGCTCGGCCACAAGCACATCCCGGTGAACGCCGTGGGCTGCTACGTGCCGGGCGGCAAGTACCCGCTCTTGGCCTCGGCGCACATGTCGGTGCTCACCGCCAAGGTCGCCGGCGTCAGGCGCATCGTCACCTGCGCGCCGCCCTTCAACGGCGGCCCGGCGCCCGCCATCGTCGCCGCCCAGGCCATGGCCGGGGCCGACGAGATCTACGTGATGGGCGGCATCCAGGCGGTCGGCGCCATGGCGCTGGGCACCGAGACCATCGCCTCCACCGACATGCTGGTGGGTCCCGGCAACGCCTTCGTCGCCGAGGCCAAGCGCCAGCTCTTCGGGCGGGTCGGCATCGATCTCTTCGCCGGCCCCACCGAGACGCTGGTGATCGCCGACGAGACGGTCGACGGCGAGCTGTGCGCTGCAGACCTGCTGGGCCAGGCGGAGCACGGCCCCACCTCGCCGGCGATCCTGCTGACCAGTTCCGAGAAGCTCGCCCGCGAGACCATGCGCGAGGTCGAGCGGCAGCTGAGGATCCTGCCGACCGGCGAGGTGGCGGCCCAGGCCTGGGAAACCTATGGCGAGGTGATCGTCGCCGAGGATTTCGCCGAGATGGTCAAGATCGCCGACGACATCGCCTCCGAGCACGTCCAGGTAATGACCCGCGACGACGACTATTTCCTCGCCAACATGACCAACTACGGGGCGCTGTTCCTGGGGCCCCGCACCAACGTCGCCTATGGCGACAAGGTGATCGGCACCAACCACACGCTGCCTACCTTGAAGTCGGCGCGCTACACGGGCGGCCTGTGGGTCGGCAAGTTCCTCAAGACCTGCACCTACCAGCGGGTGCTGACCGACGAGGCCTCCTCCATGGTCGGCGAGTACTGCTCGCGGCTGTGCGCGCTCGAGGGTTTCGCCGGCCACCAGGAGCAGGCCGACATCCGCGTGCGCCGCTACGGGCCCAACGCGCGCAGGACCGGCCAGTGAGCGGCGCGCCCGAGCCACTGCCCAGGACGCCGCAGCTCCGCCTCGACGGCCAGCGGGCCCTGGTCACCGGGGCCGGCCGCGGCATCGGCCGGGCGCTGGCGGCAGCGCTCGCCGAGGCTGGGGCGGAGGTCACGGTCGCCAGCCGCTCCGCCGACGAGCTGGAGGTTCTGGCCGGCCAGATCCGGGAGGCCGGCGGCAGCGCCAGGACGCTGGTGCTCGACGTCGCCGACGTCGAGGGCAGCGCTGCCGCGGTGGAGGCGCTGCCGGGCTTCGACGTGGTGGTCAACAATGCCGGCACCAACCGCCCGGCCCACTTCCTCGAGGTGAGCCTCGGCGATTTCGATGCGGTGATGAGCCTCAACCTGCGCGGCGCCTTCTTCCTCGCGCAGGCGGCCGCCAGGGCCATGGTACGCGACGGCGTGCGCGGCGCGATCGTCAACCTCTCCTCGCAGATGGGCCATGTGGGCGGCTGGGAGCGCACCGTCTACTGCGCCAGCAAGCATGCCATCGAGGGGCTGACGAAGGCGATGGCCATCGATCTCGCGCCGCACGGGATCCGCGTGAACTCGCTCTGCCCGACCTTCATCGAGACCCCCATGACCCGGCCGTTCTTCGACCAGCCGGGCTTTGCCGAGAAGGTGGTGGGGAAGATCCCGCTGGGCCGGGTGGGCCAGGTGGAGGACCTGATGGGCGCGGTGGTGCTGCTCGCTTCGGACGCCGGCGCCATGATGACCGGCAGCGCGCTGGTGGTCGACGGCGGCTGGACCGCGAGCTGAGCGATGGAGCAGGCGTCCGGCGACGACCCAGCCGAGCCCGGCCGCAGCCGGCCGTCCGAGGGCGGGCGGCGCGCCCGCCGGGTGACCTCCATCGACGTGGCGCGGCGGGCAGGGGTCTCGGCCAGCGCCGTGTCGCGGGCGTTCACCGAAGGGGCCTACATCTCCAGGGAGCTCAAGGCCCGGGTGATGGCGGCCGCCCGCGAGCTCGACTACGAGCCCAACCCGCTCGCCCGCGGCCTCATCACGCGGCGCAGCGGAATGGTGGCGCTCTTGATGGACGAGCTCTCCAATCCCTTCTACCCCGAGGCCCTGCAGGCCTTCGGCAGCGAGCTCCACCGGCGCGGCAAGCGGGTCATGCTGTTCGCGCCGGCGCCGGGAGAGCCCCTGGAGGACGTCCTGCCGCAGGCGCTGCGCTACAGCGTCGACGGCATCGTGGTGGCCTCCGCCCATGTCACCTCCGCCCTGGCCGAGGCCGCTCGCAAGGCGGCGGCACCCGTGGTGCTCTTCAACCGGATGCTGGAGCATGGCGGGCTGAGCGCCGTGACCTGCGACAACCATGCGGCAGCGGAGCTGGTGGCGCGTCTCCTGGCCGAGGCGGGGCACCGGCGGCCGGCTTTCGTCGCCGGCCTCGAGACCGCCTCGACCAGCATCCACCGCGAACGCGGCTTTGCGGCGGGCCTGCACCAGGCGGGCCTGGGCGCGCCGCGGCGGGTGAGCGGCGGCTATACCTATCAGGGCGGCTATGCCGCGGCGCTCGAGCTGTGCCGCGGCGGCGAGACGCCCGATGCGATCTTCGTCGCCAACGACATCATGGCGCTGGGTGTCGTCGACGCGCTGCGCCGCGAGCTCGGGCTCGACGTGCCGGGCGACGTCTCGGTGGTGGGTTTCGACGACATACCGGCAGCCTCGTGGCCGAGCTACGACCTTACCACCATGCGTCAGCCGTTGCGGGCGATGGTGAGCGAGACGGTCCAGCTGCTTGAGGATCAGCTCGAGAGCGCCTATCCAAAAGCCACGACCGTCACCCTGCCGGGCCGGCTGATCCGGCGCGGCTCGGCGCGGCTGCCGCCCGCCTAGCTGCCGGCGGGCGCGGCTGTTCCCGCCTCATGGAGGAGATCATGCCGCCGGACCAGATCCAGCGCCTTTTCGATGCGGTGGCCGAGCGCCGCGGCCACGAGCCGGCCAGCTCGCGGACCGCCAAGCTCCTGGCAGGCGGCCGGCCCAAGATCTGCAAGAAGCTGGGCGAGGAGGCGGTCGAGGTAGTGGTCGACGGGCTTCGCGGCGACCGGGAGGCCGTGATCCTCGAGAGCGCCGACCTGCTCTACCAGCTGGTGGTGCTGTGGGTTCACATGGGCGTGCCACCGGAGGAGGTGTGGGCCGAGATGGACCGCCGCGAGTCCCGCTACGGCCTGGCCGAGAAGATAGCCAAGTCCGACTGAAGCCAGCGCTGCCGCCACTCTCGTGCGATTGGAAATTCTGCCTCGTCCATGCTAGCGTCGACCGGCCTTATGGCATTCAAGGCAACGCTTGGCGGCCGGTGCATTCCAGCGCCGGCCCGCTTTTTTCATGGACCGGCCGGTGCCATCGGTGGCTGGCTGGAGTGGCATGTCTGCTTCATCGTGGAGTGCTGCGCCGCCTTCCGGCTCTCGCCCCTTGAAACATGGCGATCGGCTGCTAAACCTTCCGCAGCATTCTTGCGGGGCGCCTAGCTCAATTGGCAGAGCAGCGGACTTTTAATCCGCGGGTTCTGGGTTCGAGTCCCAGGGCGCCCACCAGATCACGTTGCCACCTGTGATTTTCAGGTTGGCAGGAAAGGCTTCCAGCGTTACCGGCCTCGCTACCGTCCTGCGTGCATCACGGCGCCGCTTCGGACACGAGGGCTTCATGCGCCGATTCTATCCCTGTCTGGCCGCTGGGCTGGCCATGCTCGCGACTGCCGCGCTCGCCTGGAGCCTCCACCAGAACGAGGGCGCCGAGACCGCGAGCCTGCTGCAGGAGGCCGCCGAGAGGATCGAGGGGCGTATCGCCGCCCACGTCCTGCTGCTGCACTCGGTCAAGGGGCTTTATCTCGGGCAGGGAGACAACATCTCGCGCGACCAGTTGCAGCGGTTTCTCTCGGCGATGCCGATCGAGCGGAAGATGCCGGGCATCCAGGGAATCGGCTTTGCCATGGCGGTGCCGCCGGCAGCACCGCTTGCCGCCGTCAGGCAGGTTGCCCGGGACTACGGGATCGACCGGCGGCCGTGGCCGGAGACCGCCCAGGACATCAGGTTCCCCATCGTGCTGCTCGAGCCTGCGAACGAGCGGAACCGGGCGGCCCTGAACTACGACATGTTCAGCGAGCCAATCCGCCGCGAGGCGATGCTGGCTGCCTGGCAATCCGGCAAGCCCGCCTCCACCAGTCCGGTACAGCTCGTCCAGGAGATCGACGCCGACAAGCAGGCAGGCTTTCTCATCTACCTGCCGCTCTACCGTGACGGGCAGAGCCTCTCGGCCGAGAAGCCGCCCGCCGGCGACATCGTCGGCTTCGTCTACGCACCCTTCCGCGCCGGCGATCTCTTCCGGACGGTGCTCGGCGAGCCGCCCGCCCTGCAGGTGAGCGTGCAGGCCTATTCGCAGAGGATCAGCGAGGAGACGCAGCTCTTCGCCAACGCCCGTGAGCTCGTCGACCCGGCCGTTCACACTATCGACGTGGCCGGCAGGACCTGGATCCTGCTGCTCGGCGACAGCCGGCCGGGCGCCGAAGGGCCCAGCCGGCCGGTGCTCTTCGTCCTGGCCCTGGGTTTTCTGCTGGCCCTGGTTCTGGGCTTTCTGGTCCGCGCGCAGACACGGGCACTGGCGGCAGCCGAGGCCCTCGCGGCCGAGACCAAAGCGAGAAGTGCCGAGAAGGACATCCTTCTCCAGGAAATGAACCACCGCCTGAAGAACCTGATCGCCCGGACCCTTGCGATCTTCCGGCTGAGCGTGCACGGCGCCGACAGCCAGGAGGCGCTGGTGGCCTCGTTCGGTGATCGTCTGCAGGCGATGGCCCGGGCCCAGGACCTGTTCGCCGACTCGCAATGGCAGCGCATCGAGTTGGCGGAGCTGCTGGACCTGGAAATCTCCCGGATGGCCGGCGAGGCCAGGCTGGAAGTGCAGGGGCCCCCGCTGGATCTCGACGAGGCGCAGTCGCAGGCAATGGGCCTGGTGGCGCACGAGCTGACCACCAACTCGCTGAAATACGGCGCCCTGGCCACGGACGGCACGCTGGTGATCACCTGGCAGCTCGAGCAGCAGGAAAAGGGCGTCCGGGTGCTCCTCGACTGGATCGAGAAGGATCTCCCCGAGACCCCCGATTTCTCCGAGCCTGGCTTCGGCTCGCATCTCATCCGCCTCATGGTCGAGCGCAAGCTCGACGGCGCGGTCGAACGTCTACTGTCGGACCGCGCGGTCCACTACCGGTTCACCTTTCCCCTGAGTTAGCCGCCCTTCTGGCGACGGCTGACTCGTACCGCCGCGCACGAGGCGGTCGCGCATTGCAGCGAGCAAGGCTTCAGTTTAGAATAATTCCAAGTTTCTCCGCCTTGCCGGAGTTCCGCATGCTCGGCTTCGCCCTGCGGCCGCAAAAGCGCCTGGCCGATCTCTCCGAGCGGGAGATCCTGGCACTGGCCATCGCGCTCGAGGAGGAGGACGGGCGGATCTACCGCGACTACGTCGACGGCCTCCGCGACGACTATCCGGCCTCCGCGAGGGTGTTCGAGGAGATGGCGGCCGAGGAGAGCGGCCACCGGCGCATGCTCATCGACCTCTTCCGCGAGCGCTACGGCGAGCACATCCCGCTGGTGCGCCGCGAGGACGTGCGCGGCTTCCTGCGCCGCCGGCCCTTGTGGCTGAGCCGGCCGCTGAAGATCGAGGCGGTGCGCCGCCAGGCCGAGGAGCTCGAGGCCGAAGCCCAGAACTTCTACCGCAAGGCCGCCGCCCGGGTGAGCGATGCCGGCCTGCGCAAGCTCCTGGTGGATCTCGCCGAGGCCGAGGCCGACCACGTCTCGCTTGCCCACCGGCTGGAGGAAAAGCACCTCGCCGGCGACGCGGCGGCGAGCGAGGAGAGGGCGGCGCACCGCCGCTTCGTGCTGCAGTTCGTCCAGCCGGGCCTGGCCGGGCTCATGGACGGCTCGGTGAGCACGCTGGCCCCGCTGTTCGCCGCCGCGTTCGCCACCGGCGACAGCTGGAGCGCCTTTCTCGTGGGCCTCGCCGCCTCCATCGGTGCGGGCATCTCCATGGGCTTCGCCGAGGCGCTCTCCGATGACGGCCAGCTCACCGGCCGCGGCCATCCGTGGCTGCGCGGCTGGGTCTGCGGCTTCATGACCACGCTGGGCGGCGTCGGCCACACGCTTCCCTACCTGATCCCCGACTTCCAGATCGCCACCGCCCTCGCCGTCGCCGTGGTGCTGGTCGAGCTCTGGGCCATCGCCTGGATCCGCGCCCGCTACATGGATACCCCCTTCCTCCAGGCCGCCTACCAGATCGTGCTGGGCGGCTTCCTCGTGTTCCTCTCGGGCATCCTCATCGGCAACGCCTGAGAGGGCAGGGGGCTCAGCCCCGCCTCAGCGCGCTCCCTCGCGGATGAGCGCCTCGGCGCGGTCGCGCTCGGCCGGGGTCAGCGTCGGGCCGAGGCGGTCGCGGGCGGCTTCGGCCCGCGGACGCAGCGTGTCGTCGGCATGGGCGGCTGCCAGCGAGAAAAGCGCGAAGGCTTCGGCCGGATCGCGCTCCGTGCCGCGGCCCTGCTCGTGAAGGAGCCCCAGCCTGTAGTGCGCAAGCGTCACGCCCTCGTCGGCAACCGCACGATAAAGACGCGCCGCCTCGTCGAGGTCACGTTCCACGCCGTTGCCGCTCTCGTACTGCATTGCAAGGTTCAGCTTTCCGACCGGCTCTCCCTGCTCGGCGGCGAGGCGGAACCAGCGGACTGCTTCGGCGGTGTCCCGCTTCACGCCGTCGCCCGCGGCATACATGACGCCGAGGCTGTTCTGCGCGCGCGAGAGACCCTGCTCGGCGGCGAGGCGGAACCAGTGGACTGCTGCTGCGTCGTCCTCCGGCACGCCCTCGCCTTGCTCATAGGCACGGGCCAGCTCGAACTGCGCCTCGCCGAGACCCTGCGCGGCTGCCTTGGCAAACCACGTCACCGCCTCGACCGGATCCGGCGCCACACCCACGCCGTCACGGATGAAGAGCCCGAGATAATGCTGCGCCGGGGCATCGCCCTGCTCGGCGGCGCGGCGGAACCAGCGCGCCGCCTCCTCGAGATCCTGCGCCCCGCCGAGGCCGCCGGCATACATCCCGCCGAGAGCCAGCTGGGCTGCTGCAAGACCCTGCCCGGCCGCGAGACGGAATAGGCGCAGCGCCTCCGCGTCGTCCTGCGGCACGCCCTCGCCGATGCGATAGAGCTTGCCGAGATTGAGCTGGGCCTCCGGGTCGCCCTGCTCGGCGGCAAGGCGGTACCAGCGGACCGCCTCGGCAATATCCCGCGCCACCCCCTGACCGCGGCCGTAGAGGGCGGCGAGGTTGTTCTGCGCCTTCGGCTCGCCCTGGTCGGCGGCCAGCCGGAACAGGCGCGCCGCCTCGGCGTAGTCGCGGGGCACACCTTCGCCAGCCATGTAGAGCTGGGCGCGGTTCGTCTGAGCCGCCGGATCGCCGCGCTCGGCAGCGCGGCGGAACCAGCGCGCCGCCTTCTCGTGGTCCTGTGGCACGCCCGCGCCGTGCGCATGGAGGGCGCCCAGCTCGTTGGCCGCCATCGGCTCGCCCTGCTCGGCGGCCATGCGGTACCAGCGCGCCGCTTCGGCAGGATCCGCCGGCACGCCGCGCCCCCGGGCGTAAAGAGAGCCCAGCAGGAACTGGCTCCTCGCGTCGCCGGCCTCCGCCTGCTCGCGCAGGTGCGGAACGTCGGGTTCGTCCTGCGCGCCCGGGCCCGCATGTGCCGCTGTGTCCCGTGCGCCTTGCGCCGAGGTCCCGCCGGAAGGCACCGCGCAGCCGGCGAGCAGAAAGAGGGCAAGGGGCAGGGCGAGGGCGGCCTTCATGTTCCGTATTCCCTTTTCGCTCCCTCGCGGATGAGCGTCTCGGCGCGGGTGCGCTCGTCCTGGGTGAGGGTCGGGCCGAGCCGGTCGCGGGCGGCCTCGGCCATCTTGCGGCTCCGCTCGTCGGCGGCCTCGCCGGCGAGCGTGAAGAGGGCAAAGGCCCGCACCGGGTCACGCTCCACGCCACGTCCCTGCTCCACGAGAAGGCCCAGCCTGTAGTGGGCGTCCGCGTCGCCCTGCCGGGAGGCGAGCGCGTACCGGCGCGCCGCCTCGGCCGGGTCCGCGGGCACGCCCATGCCCTTCTCGTGGATCAGGCCCAGGTTGAACTGCGCCACCCTGTCGTCGTGTGCGGCAGCCAGCAGGAAGAGCCGGCGCGCCTCGGTCGCATCCTGCTTCACGCCGAGGCCGTTGAGGTGGAGGTAGCCGAGGGAGGTGAGGGAGGTGGCATCACCCTGGTCGGCTGCGCGCCGATACCAGCGCGCGGCCTCGCCGAAATCCTGCGGCACACCCTCGCCGCGCTCGTGGCTCAGGGCGAGGCTGTGCTGGGCCCAGACGGCGCCCTGCTCGGCCGCCAGCCGGAACAGGCGCGCTGCTTCCGTCTGGTCCTGCGGGACGCCCAGACCGTCGAGATGCATCAGCGCGAGGTTGAACTGAGCGTGCGCGTCCCCCTGCTCTGCCGCCAGCCGGTAGAGGCGCGCCGCTTCCGCGACATCCTGCGTGACCCCATGGCCCTCCCGATAGAGATTCGCCAGGTTGAACCGAGCGGCGGCGCTGCCCCGCTCGGCGGCCATCCGGTACCAGTGCACCGCCTCGTCGAGGTCCTGCGGCACGCCCGTTCCTTCGCCGAGCATTACCGCGAGATTGTGCTGCGCCTTCGCCAGGCCCCGTTCTGCCGCCAGCCGGTAGAGCCGGACGGCCTCCGCCCTGTCCCGCGGCACGCCCTCGCCCTTCTCGTGGAGGAGTGCCAGGGCGAACTGCGCGTGCTCGTTCCCCTGCGCGGCGGCGAGGCCGTAGAGGTGCGCGGCTTTCGCGGCATCCTGCGGCACGCCCCTGCCGTCGAGGTGCTGCGAGGCGAGGCCGTACCAGCCGTCGCTGTTGCCCTGCTCGCCGGCCAGCCGGTAGAGGCGCGCTGCTTCCGCCTGGTCCTCCGGCACGCCCTCGCCATTGCGATACCTGTTGGCGAGGTTGAAGAGAGCCGTCGGCTCGTTCTGGTCCGCGGCGAGCCGGAGCCATCGCACCGCCTCTCCCACGTCCCGGGGCACACCCTGCCCGGTGAAGTAGTGGACGCCGAGTGACGCCTGGGCGCCGGGATGTTCCTGCCGGGCGGCTTCCCGAAGCCAGCGCACCGCCTCGGCATCGTCGCGCTCCACGCCGCGCCCGACGCCGTACATCCTGCCCAGCGCATGCTGTGCGTCGGCGTTCCCGAGGGCTGCAGCCCGCCGATGCAGGCGCACCGCCTGCGCCGGATCCTCCGCTACCCCGAGGCCCTGGTCGTGCATCAGGCCGAGCTCGTGGAGGGCGCCGGCATGATCCTGCCCGGCCGCCTTGCGGAGCCATGCGGCCGCCTCGCCGAGGTCGCGGCGTCCATCCTCGCGGTCCCGCAGGAGCAGCCCCAGATTGTACTGCGCCACCGGCTCGCCCTGCTCGGCGGCAAGCCGGTACCAGCGTTCCGCCTCGTCCATATCCTGCGCCACGCCGTCGCCATGGTCGTGGAGGGCCCCCAGATTGTTCTGCGCCCGGTGCTCGCCCTGCTCGGCGGCGAGGCGGTACCAGCGGGCCGCCTCCGCGGCGTCCTTCGGCGCGCCGATGCCCATGGCATGGGCAAGGCCCAGCGCATACTGCGCGTCGGCATCACCGGCCTCGGCCAGCGGCCGCAGGCGCCCCACCGCGGCTGCAAAAGCTGCCTGCTCCCCGGGCTCGTCTGCTGTCATCGTGGGCGCCCTCGTGGTGGTGTCGGTCGTCGTGGCGCATCCGGCGAGCAGGAGCGCGGCCAGCGGCAGGGCGAGGGCGGCCTTCATCGTCCGGGTTCCGTTCTCGCGCCCTCGCGGATGAGCGCCTCGGCGCGCTCACGCTCGGCCGGGGTCAGCGTGGGGGCGAGGCTGTCGCGGGCTGCCTGGGCGACCATGCGGACCACGTCGTGGTCGGCCTCGGCGGCAAGGGTGAGGAGGGCAAAGGCCAGTGCCGGATTGCGCTCCACGCCGTCGCCGTCTGCCAGCATGGCGCCGAGATTGTAGCGGCCGAAGGCGTCGCCCTGCGCGGCCGCCTTGCCATACCAGCGGGCCGCCTCGGCGGGGTCCTGGGGAACACCGCGGCCGCTCCGGTACATCTGGGCCAGCGCGTGCTGTGCATCTGCGTGGCCCTGGTCCGCTGCCAGCCGATACAGGCGCGCGGCCTCGGTATCGTCCTGCGTTACGCCCTCGCCCCGCTCGTGCATGATGGCGAGGTTGAACTGCGCCATGGCATCGCCGGTCTCGGCCGCCAGCCGGTAGAGGCGCACCGCCTCGGCGATGTCCTGCCGGACGCCCCTGCCTCTCTCGTACATCACGGCCAGGTTGTTCTGCGCGTCAGGATGGCCCTGCTCGGCCGCCATCCTGTACCATCGCGCCGCCTCCTCGTGATCCTGCGCCACGCCAATGCCGTCCTCACGCATCAGCGCGAGGCCGAACTGTGCATCGGCGTAGCCCTGCTCCGCCGCCAGGCGATAGAGGCGGGCTGCCTCACTGGGGTCCTGCGGGACGCCCGCGCCCTTCCTGTACATGTTGGCAAGGTTGAACTGGGCGCGCTTCTCGCCCTGCCCGGCGGCGAGGCGGTACCAGCGCTCAGCCTCGCGGGGATCATGGGGCACACCATGGCCACGCGCATAAGCCACGCCCAGGCCGAACTGCGCGTCGGCGTCACCGGCTTCGGCCAGCGGCCGCAGGCGCTCCACCTCGGCTGCGAACGCTGCCTGCTGCCCGGGCTCGTCTGCCGTCATCGGGGGCGCCCTCGTGCTGGTGTCGGCCGTCGTGCCGCATGCGGCGAGCAGGAGCGCGGCCAGTGGGAGGGCGAGGGCGGCCTTCATCGTCCAGGCCCGCCTTTCGCGGCCTCCCGCACCAGCGCTTCGGCGCGGGTGCGCTCCAGCGGTGTCAGGGAGGGGCCGAGCCGGTCGCGGGCGCGAATCGCCAGCTCCCGGGTGTCTTCTTCGGCGGCGCCGGCGGCGAGGGTGAAGAGGGCGAAGGCCAGCGCCGGATCCTGCTCCGCGCCGGCGCCTTTCAAGACCATGCTGCCGAGCTTGTAGCGGGCCTCGTCGTCGCCCTGGGCTGCCGCCTCGCCGAACCAGTGGACGGCTTCCTCCTGATCCTGCGGCGTGCCGATGCCCTTGACGTACATCACCGCAAGGTTGAACTGCGCTCCGGCGTGCCCTTGCCCGGCGGCCAGCCGGTACCAGCGCAGTGCTGCGGCATGGTCCTGTGCCACGCCCTTGCCCAGGGCGTGCATCCGGCCGAGCGTGAACTGGGCGAGGGAGTGCCCCTGCCGGGCTGCCAGCCGGATCAGGCGCGCTCCTTCTGCCTGGTCCTCGGGCACGCCCCGGCCAACGAGATATTTGACCCCGAGATTGAGCTGGGCATCGGGAACGCCCTGCGCGGCCGAGAGGCGCTGCCAGCGTGCCGCCTCGGCAGGGTCCTGCGGCACGCCTTCGCCCAAGCCGTACATGGTGCCCAGATTGTTCTGCGCGCGCGGGTCCCCCTGCTCGGCCGCCAGCCGGTACCAGCGCACGGCTTCCACGTCGTCGATCGGCACGCCATGCCCCTCGTCGTAGAGAAGCCCGAGCTGGTACTGCGCCTCGACATCATTTGCCTCGGCCAGGGGCTGCAGACGCTGCACCGTGGCCGCGCCCTCGGCGGTGATCGCGGATGTCGTCGCTGCGGGCTCGCCGGTCGTCACGCAGCCGGCGAGCAGGAGCGTGGCCAGCGGCAGGGCCAAGGCGACCTTCATCATCCCGGTTCTCCTTCGGCGCCCTCGCGGATGAGCGCCTCGGCCCGTTCGCGCTCGGCCTGGGTGAGCGTGGGGGCGAGGCGGTCGCGGGCGGCCTCGGCGATCTGTCGAATGCGTTCGTCCGCGGCGCCGGCGGCGAGGGTGAAGAGGGCGAAGGCTTCGGCCGGGTCGGCCTCCACGCCGGCGCCGTTCGCCAGCATGGCGCCGAGATTGTAGCGGCCGTAGGCGTCGCCCTGCGCAGCCGCCTCGCGGTACCAGCGCACCGCCTCGGCGGGATCCTGCGGAACGCCTTGGCCGCTCTCGTACATGCCGGCGAGCTTGAGCTGGGCGTCGAGGTCACCCTGCTCGGCCGAGTTGCGGAACCAGCGCGCGGCCTCGGCCTGGTCCTGGCGCACGCCCAGGCCCAGCGCATAGAGCTCGCCCAGGTTGAACTGAGCCACGGATTCACCCTGCTCCGCCGCCTGCAGGAAGTGCCGGTAGGCCTCCGCCGGGTCCTTCGCCCCGCCCAGGCCGTTGAGCGCCAGGAAGCCGAGCTGGTTGCGGGCGGAGGCATGGCCCTGCCCGGCGGCCTGCAGGAACAGGCGCCGCGCCTCGGCGTGGTCCTGCGGCACACCGTGGCCGTTCTGGTGCAGGAGCCCGAGGACATACTGCGAGCGCGCACTGACCTGCCCGGCGGCGAGACGATGAAGCCGCAGCGCCTCGGCCTCGTCCTTCCCCACACCGCGGCCTTCCCGGTACATCTCGGCCAGCGCGGACTGCGCATCGGCATGACCCTGGTCCGCCGCGAGCCGGTACCAGCGCGCGGCCTCGGCGTCATCCTGCGGCACGCCCTCGGCCTGCTCATAGATGCTGGCAAGGTTGAACTGCGCCTTGGGATCGCCCTGGACGGCTGCCAGTCGGTAGAGGCGCAATGCCTCCGCGACATCTCTACGGACGCCTGTGCCCTCCTCGTACATCACGGCCAGATTGTTCTGGGCTCCGACGTAGCCTTGTTCGGCCGCCATCCGGTACCACCGCGCCGCCTCTTCGTGATCCTGCGCGACGCCCGCGCCGTCCGCATGCAACAGCGCGAGGTTGAACTGGGCCTCCCACAAGCCCTGCTCGGCCGCCAGTCGGTAAAGGCGCGCCGCCTCGGCCAGGTCCTGCGCGACGCCGGAGCCCCTGCGGTACATCGTGGCCAAGTGGAACTGCGCGCGGGCATCACCCTGCTCGGCCGCCAGCCGGTACCAGCGCACGGCTTCCACGTCGTCGACCGGCACGCCGTGTCCCTCGTCGTGGAGAAGCCCGAGCTGGTACTGCGCCTCGACGTCACCCGCCTCGGCCAGCGGTCGGAGGCGGTGCACCTCTGCCGCCCCTTCGGCGGTGAGCGCGGGAGGTGCGGGGGCGGGCGGCGGCGGGGGCTGGCACCCGGCCAGGAGGAGGACGGCCAGCGGCAGGGCCAGGCCGGTGAGCGGGCGGAGGGAGCGGCGGGGCAGGGCGGTCATGACGGCTCGCGGCAGTTGCGGGTCTGGTCAGGGGTTCGTTGTCGGGGACGCGGCGGGCGCCGCTTCCAGCGCCGGGGCACGGCCGGTTCGCACCAGCGCCTCGGCCCGTTCGCGCTCGGCAGGAGTGAGCGTTGCCGTGACCCGGTCGCGGGCCGTTCCCGCCAGCGCGAGGAGTGAATCCTCGGCGGCCTCGGCGGCCAGGGTGAAGAGGGCGGAGGCCCGGGCGGTATCGCGCTCCACGCCGCGGCCGTCCTCCACCAGAAGCCCGAGATTATAGAGGCCGTAGGCGTCGCCATCGTCGGCGGCGAGCCGGTACCAGCGGGCGGCCTCGGCGAGATCCTGCTTCACGCCCCGGCCGGTCTCGTGAAAGAACCCCATCATGTTGCGGGCGTCGGCATGGCCGCCCTCGGCGGCGCGGCGGTACCAGCCCACCGCCTTCTCGAGATCCTGCGGCACGCCCTTGCCGTTC
This sequence comes from Marinimicrococcus flavescens, assembly GCA_029211145.1. GTDB lineage: Bacteria > Pseudomonadota > Alphaproteobacteria > Geminicoccales > Geminicoccaceae > Marinimicrococcus > Marinimicrococcus flavescens. The sequence continues at coordinate 58,919 of JARGEQ010000006.1, read as the reverse complement.
TCGTACATGCCGGCCAGGGCACGCTGTGCGTCGACGTCGCCCTGCCCGGCGGACAGGCCGTACCAGCGCGCCGCCTCCGCCTGGTCCTCGGGCACGCCCAGACCCAGCGCATAGAGCTCGCCCAGATTGAACTGGGCCACCGCGCTGCCCTGCTCGGCGGCGAGGAGAAAGAGGCGCCGCGCTTCCACCGGATCCGCCGGCACGCCCTCGCCGCGAACGAGCAGGTTGCCGAGATTGGTCTGGGCCTCGGGGTCGCCCTGCTCGGCGGCGAGCCGATAGAGCCGTGCCGCCTCGGCATCGTCCCGCGCGACGCCGAGGCCTATGCGGTACAGGAGCGCCAGATTGTACTGGGCAGCGACGTCGCCCTGCTCTGCCGCCAGGCGATAGAGCCGCGCTGCCTCGGCATGATCCTGCGTCACGCCGCTGCCATCCTCGTACATCAGCGCGAGACTGAACTGCGCATCGGCGTCGCCCTGCTCGGCCGCCAGCCGGTACCAGCGCGCCGCCTCGGCCGCGTCTTGCGGGACGCCCTGACCCAGCTGGTAATTGCTGGCGAGATTGAACTGGGCCGTCGCGTCGCCCTGTTCGGCGGCCATTCGATACCAGCGCACCGATTCCGCATGGTCCTGTGCCACGCCCTCGCCGCGACCGTAGAGGACGCCGAGCTCGTTCGCCGCCTCGGCCATACCCTGGTCAACCGCCTGTCGGAACCAGCGGACGGCCAGGGCGTGGTCCGGCGCCACGCCCTGGCCATGAACGTAGAGGCGGCCGATCTCGTAGGCCGCCAGCGGCTCGCCCTGCTCGGCGGCCTTGCGATACCAGCGCAGCGCTTCGGCCGGATCCTTGGTCACGCCCCGTCCGTCGCGGTACTTGCTGGCCAGATTGATCTGGGCGATGGGCTGACCCTGCTCGGCCGCCAGGCGGTACCAGCGGATCGCCTCGCTCATGTCCTCGGGCACGCCCTCGCCGGTCGCGTAACGCACGCCCAGGGCGTTCCGGGCACCGGCATGACCCTGCGCGGCCGCCTGCCGGAGCCAATGCACGGCGGCCTCGTCGTCCTTCGCCACACCGTCGCCGGTGGCATGGCGCGCCGCCAGCGTGGCCTGCGCGCCGACATGGCCCTGCTCGGCCGCCTTGCGGAACCAGCGCATGGCCTCGGCGTCGTCCTGCGCCACGCCGTGGCCGTCCGCATACATCCAGGCCAGCGTGTTCCGGGCGCCGGCCTGGCCCTGCTCGGCGGCCAGCCGATACCAGCGCACCGCCTCCGCATCGTCCTCCGGCACGCCGGTGCCATCGTCGTACATCTGGCCCAGCTGGTATTGTGCGTCGGCGTTGCCCTGCTCGGCCGCCTTGCGGAGCCACGCAGCGGCCTGCACGACGTCCCGGGCGCCGTCTTCGCGGTTGAAGAAGAGTGCCCCGAGATTGCGCTGCGCAACCGCCGCGCCCTGCTCGGCGGCAAGGCGGTACCAGTGCTCCGCCTGGGCCAGATCCTGCGGCACGCCGTCGCCGCGGTCATACATGCCGCCCAGATTGTTCTGTGCCCGGTAGTCGCCCTGGTCGGCGGCGAGCCGGTACCAGCGCACCGCCTCGGCATCGTCCTCCGGGACGCCCCGGCCGTGGGCGTGGAAGAGGCCGAGGAGGAACTGCGCCTCCGCATCGCCCGCCTCGGCCAGCGGCCGCAGGCGCTCGACCTCGGCTGCGTCCTCGACCTCGCGCGCGGCTTCCGTCGCGGTGATCTGTGGCTGCGGCGCGCTCGGCCCCCCGGGCGTCACGCAGCCGGCCAACAGCAGCGCGGTCAGCGGCAGGGCGAGGCGGGCGGGCGGGCGGAGGGAGCGGTGGGGCAGGGCGGTCATGACGGCTCGCGGCAGTTACAGGTGTGGTCAGGGATCGATCGCGGGTGGTGACCCGGGCGCCGCGTCCTGCGTCGGGGCACGGCCGGCGCGCACCAGCGCCTCGGCCCGTTCGCGATCGGCCGGGCCGAGCGTTGGGGCGAGCCGGTCGAGGGCCATCTCGGCGGTGGCGAAGAGGGAGTCCTCGGCGGCCTCGGCGGCCAGGGTGAAGAGGGCCAAGGCCAGCGCCAGATCGCGCTCGACGCCGCGGCCCTGCTCGTGGAGCAGGCCCAGATTGTAGAGGCCGTAGGCGTCGCCATCGTCGGCGGAGCGGCGGTACCAGCGGGCGGCTTCGGCGAGATCCTGCGGCACGCCCTGGCCGGTCTCGTGGAAGAAGCCCATCATGTTGCGGGCGTCCGCGTTGCCGCCCTCGGCGGCGCGGCGGTACCAGTGCACGGCCTCGTCCATGTCCCGGTTCACGCCGATGCCGTTCTCGTACATGCCGGCGAGCTCGCGCTGGGCAAAGGCCTCCCCCTGCTCGGCGGCAAGCCCGTACCAGTGCGCCGCCTCGGCGGGATCCTCCTCGCCGTCCAGACCCAGGGCGTGCAGATGGCCCAGGGCGGATTGTGCTTCCGGGCTTCCCTGGCTCGCCGCCAGCAGATAGAGACGCCGCGCTTCCGCCATGTCCTCCGGGACGCCCTCGCCCAGTACATGCAGAAAGCCGAGGACGAACTGCGCATCGCGATGCTCCTGCCCGGCGGCGAGGCGGAGCCAGTGTGCGGCCTCGGCATGATCCTGCGGCACGCCGGTGCCGGCCCTGTACAGGAGCGCAAGGTCGAACTGGGCGGCCGCATCTCCTTGCTCGGCAGCCAGCCGGTACCAGCGGGAGGCCTCAGCGTCATCCTCGGGGACGCCCTGGCCGGTCTCGTGGATGAGGCCCAGGTTCCGCTGTGCCGGCGCGAAGCCCTGCGCCGCCGCCAGAAGATAGAGGCGCCGCGCCTCCGCCGGGTTTTCCGGCACGCCCGACCCCTGCAGGTACATCGTGCCCAGGGCAGTCTGTCCCTCTGCGTCACCTTCCTCCGCCAGAAGCCGGAACCAGCGCACCGCTTCGGCCTGGTCCTGCTTCACGCCGTCGCCGTCCCTGTAGGACGCCCAGATTCAGCATGGCTGAATGATGGCCCTGCCCGGCGGCGAGCCGGTACAGGCGCACGGCCTCGGCGGTATCCTGCGGCACGCCCCTGCCGTGCTCGTACAGAACCCCGAGATTGTAGAGGGCGGAGGCATCCTCCTGCGCGGCGGCCGCGCGGTACCAGCGGACGGCCTCGCCCATGTCCTGGGGCACCCCGTCGCCCTCGGCGTGGAGGAAAGCCAGCGTGTTCTGTGCGCCGGCGTGCCCCTGCTCTGCCGCCACACGAAACCAGCGCGCCGCGGCGGCATCGTCCCGGGACACGCCATGACCTTCCTTGTACAACCAGGCCAGATCGTGCTGCGCGCTCGCGTCGCCCTGCTCGGCGGCCTTGCGGAACCACGTGGCTGCTTCAGCCAGGTCTCGGGCCACGCCCTCGCCGTCCCGGTAGCTCGTCGCGAGATGGTACTGGGCGGCGGCATTGCCGTGCTCTGCCGCGAGGCGGTACCAGCGCAGCGCTTCCGCCTGGTCCTGCTTCACGCCCTTGCCGCGCTCATGCACCCGGCCGAGCAGGAACTCCGCCATGGGGTGTCCCTGCCCGGCCGCGAGGCGGATCAGGCGCGCCGCTTCCGCGTGATCCTCGGGCACGCCCGTGCCGTTGAGGTATCTCGAGCCGAGATTGAGCTGGGCATCGGAAAGGCCCTGCGCGGCTGCGAGACGCTGCCAGCGCACCGCCTCGTCGAGGTCCTGCGCCACGCCTTCGCCCGTGGAATACATGACACCCAGGTTGTTCTGGGCGGGGGCGTCGCCCTGCTCGGCCGCCATGCGATACCAGCGGACGGCCTCGGCGTCGTCGAGAGGCACACCTCTGCCCTCGTCGTAAAGCCTCCCGAGCGCGTATTGCGCGTTCGCGATGCCCTGCCCTGCGGCGAGCCGGAACCAGCGCGCCGCCTCGGCCGGATCGGCCGCTCCACCGCTCTCGTCGGCATAGGTGTGGCCGATCAGGAACTGCGCGTCCCCGTCGCCCGCCTCGGCCAGCGGCAGCAGGCGCTCGATCAGCACCTTCTGGCGCTCCCTCTGCGCCGCCTGCTCGGCCGCGGCGGCAGGGGTCGCATCGCTCGGCGGCGGGGCCTGGCAGCCCGTGAGCAGAAGCGCGGCCAGCGGCAGGGCGAGGGCGGGCGTGCGGCGCGGGCGGCGGGGCAGGGTAGGCATGGTGGCTCGCAGGGCTTGCAGGGCGTCAGGGGGCGGCTGCCGCAGGGGGCTCGAGGGCGGCCTCGCGGGAGGGGGGAAGGGCGGGGGCGCCGTCGCGGATCAGCGCCCGGGCCCGCTCGCGCCCGGCGGCGTCCAGCGCGAGCCCGACGCGCGCGCCGGCTGCCGTGGCGAGGAGGAAGAGGGAGCCGTCGGCGTCGGCGGCGGCGAGGGAGAAGAGGGCCAGCGCCATGGCCTGATCGCGCTCGACGCCGCGGCCCTGCTCGTGGAGCAGCCCTAGATTGTAGCGGCCGTAGGCATCGCCATCGTCGGCGGCGAGGCGGTACCAGCGGGCGGCCTCGGCGAGATCCTGCGGCGCGCCGTGGCCGGTCTCGTGGAAGAAGCCCATCATGTTGCGGGCGTCCGCGTTGCCGCCCTCGGCGGCGCGGCGGTACCAGTGCACGGCCTCGTCCATGTCCCGGTTCACGCCGATGCCGTTCTCGTACATGCCGGCGAGCTCGCGCTGGGCGTCGAGGTCGCCGTGCTCGGCGGCGAGCGTGTACCAGCGCGTCGCCTCGGCCATGTCCTCGATCACTCCCAGGCCTTTCTGGTGGATCAGACCGAGGTTGAACATCGCCACCTCGTTGCCCTGCTCCGCCGCCAGCAGGAAGAGGCGGCGCGCCTCGGCGGGGTCCTTGGTGACGCCGTAGCCGTTGAGAAGGAGGTGGCCCAGGAGGTTCTGGGCGAAGGCGTCGCCCTGCGCCACTGCGAGGCGCAGGAGGCGGACGCCCTCCTTCGTGTCGAGCGGCACGCCCCGGCCGTCCAGGTACATGCTGGCGAGCTGGTACTGCGCGTCGGCGTCTCCCTGCTCTGCGCCGAGCCGGTAGAGGCGCGCCGCCTCCTCAAGGTCCTGCGGGACGCCCGTGCCTTCCTCGTAGAGCAGCGCGAGGTTGAACTGCGCCGCAAGGTCTCCCTGCTCTGCTGCCAGCCGGTAGAGGCGGGCGGCCTCCGCGCGGTCCTGCGGCACGCCGGTTCCCTGCTCATGCATGAGCGCGAGGCCGAACTGGGCGTCGGGATCTCCCTGCGCGGCGGCCAGCCGGTACCAGCGTGCCGCCTCCTCGAGATCCTGATCCACCCCCTGGCCGAACCGGTAGCGGTGCGCGAGGTTGAGCTGCGCGGTGGCAACGCCCTTCTCGGCCGCCATCCGGTACCAGCGCGCCGCTTCGGCGTAGTCCTGCGCCACCCCCTGGCCACGGCCGTAAAGCACGCCGAGCTCGTTCGCCGCGCCGATGCTGCCCAGCTCCACCGCCATCCGGTACCATCGCGCCGCCTCGGCGTAGTCGGTCAGCGGGCCGTCCTCGTCCGCGTGGAGGCGGCCGAGCTCGTAGGCGGCGATGGCCTCGCCCTGCCCGGCCGCCCGGCGGTAGAGCCGCGCCGCCTCCTCGAGGTCCAACGGCACGCCCTCGCCGAACCGGTAGCGGTGCGCGAGGTTGAGCTGTCCGTGGGAATGGCCTTGCGCGGCTGCCCGGCGGTACCACCGCGCGGCCTCCGCGAGGTCGACTGGCACGCCCTTGCCCCGGCCGTAGGCCACGCCCATCATGTTCTGGGCGCCGGCGTCGCCCCGGTTGGCGGCGCGGCGGAACCACCGCAGGGCGGCGGCGGGGTCCGGTGGCACGCCGTCTCCCTGCTCGAACATCCAGGCCAGGGAGAGCTGCGCGTCCAGCTCGCCGCCCCGCGCCGCGCGTTCCAGCCACGCCACTGCCTGCGCGGGATCGCGCTCCACGCCGACACCGTCACGGTAGCGGATGCCCAGATTGAGGGCCGCCAACGGGTCGCCCTGCCTTGCCGCGCGGCGGAACCAGCGGACCGCCTCCTCCTCGTCCTGCGGAACGCCTTCGCCCGTGCCGTACATGGCGCCCAGGTTGTTCTGGGCGTGGCGCTCGCCCTGCTCGGCGGCGGCCCGGTACCAGCGCAGCGCCTCCGCGAGGTCGCGCATTACCCCGTCGCCCTCGGCGTAGGCATATCCCAGGAGGTACTGCGCCTGGGCGTCGCCCTCCTCGGCCCTCTCGCGCAGGCGCTCGACCTCGGCGGCGGCCTCGGCGCGCCGCGCTGCCTCCTGCGCCGCGATCTCGTCGGGGCCAAGCGGCAGTGGCGCGGCGGTGGAGGTGGCGGCGGCGGCGAGCAGGGTGGCGGCCGCCAGCGAGAGACGAAGAACGCGGCGGAGCGGAGGAATGGGCTGGGCGGTCATGAAGGCTCGCAGCAATGGCAGGTCGCCCCGTCGGCCCGGGCGCGGCGCCGGTCATGTCGAGCGCGATAATATCGCGTTAGACCGTTCAATCATCGCGTGCGAGAGAGGGCAAGGGCCGGAGCCCGCCGCGCAAGCCGCGGCGGGCCTTCAGTACAGCAGGTCGCGGAAGATCAGCGAGAGCTGCGGTACGTAGGTGATGATGCCGAGGCAGAGCATCACCGTGAGGACGAACGGCAGCAGCCGCGGCACGATGCTCTCGAAGGGGATCCTGGCTACCTGGCAGGCGGCGAACAGGTTCACCCCGAAGGGCGGGGTGATCATGCCCAACGCCAGGTTCACCACCACGATCAGGCCGAAATGGACCGGATCCACGCCGAACTGCATGGCCACCGGCGTGAGGATCGGCGCCAGCACGATGATGGCGGCCGAGGTCTCGACGAACATGCCGACGACGAAGAGGAAGACGTTGACCACCAGGAGGAAGAGGTAGGGGTCGGCGATGACGCCGCCGATCCACGCGCCCACAGCGGCCGGCACGCCGGCGCGGGTGATGAGGAAGCTGAAGAGGCCGGCGGCGGCGATGACGAAGAGGATGATGGTCGAGGAGATCACCGACTTTTGCAGCACCGCGGCGAGATCGCCCCAGCCGATGGCGCGGTAGACGCCCATGCCGATGGCGAGCGCGTAGAACACCGCCACCACCGAGGCCTCGGTCGGGGTGAACACGCCCTGGTAGATGCCGCCGATGACGATCACCGGCATGATGAGCGCAAGGGCGGCGCGGCGGGTGGCGGCCGGCAGCGGCAGGCGGCCCTCGTGATCGTCGAGGCCCCAGCCGCGCCGGCGGCAGGCGAGCCAGACATAGAGGGTGAGCGCGGCGCCGATCAGCAGCCCCGGGCCGATGCCCGCCACGAACAGCTCGCCGATCGAGACCTCGGCGCTGACGCCGTAGAGGATCATCGGGATCGAGGGCGGGATGATGACGCCGAGCTCGGCGGAGGTGGCCTGGAGCGAGGCGGCGAAATTGCGCGGATAGCCGTGCTTGGCCATCGCCGGGATGATGATGGCGCCGATGGCGAAGGTGGTGGCGACGCTGGAGCCCGAGACCGAGGCGAAGATCATGCAGGTGAAGACGCACGAGCAGGCGAGGCCGCCCTGCACGCCGCCCACCACCGCCTTGGCGAAGTCCACCAGCCGGGCCGAGATCCCGCCCGCCTCCATGAGGTTGCCGGCCAGGATGAAGAAGGGGATCGCCAGCAGCGGGAAGCTGTCGAGGGTGGTCATCAGCTTTTGCGCAACGACCACCAGCGGCATCGAGGTGAAGAAGGCGATGCCGCCGATGGAGGCGGCGAGGATGGCCACGGCAATGGGCACGCTGAGCGCGAACAGCACCACCATCGCTACCAGCATGAAGCTCGACATCGCTGCGCTCCCGGGCCCGGCGCCGCTCTAGACTTCGTGGATCACGGCGCTCTCGGGCGGCAGGCGGCCGAGCGAGCGGGCGATCTCCTCGCCAGCCCGCGCCACCACCGCGACGATCGAGAGTGCCGCCCCCACCGGAATCGCCAGATAGACCAAGGCGATGGAGATGCCTCCTCCGGTGAAGGGATTGTCGATGCCGGCCAGCATCTGGAAGCGCGCCCGCTGGACCATGTCGATGCCGAACCACAGCATCACCAGCAGCACGCCCAGGCTGAGGCCGGCCACCGCGGCGACCACCGCCGCGCGGAACCGGCCTTTGGCCTTGGCGAGCAGCAGCTCGACCGAGATCAGCGCGCCGGCCCGGAAGGTGGCGACGAGGCCCAGATAGACCATCCACACATTGAGCGAGCGGGCGGTTATCTCGGTCCACGCCGCCGGCTGCTCCAGCAGGAAGCGGCTGATCACCTGCCACAGCGAGACGCAGGCCATGACCACGAGGAGCGCCATGGCGAGCCGCAGCGACCAGCGGAACACCTGCCGGTCGGCGCGGCGCAGGAGGTCGAGCATGCTCAGGGACTCCCGGGCCGGGCCTGCGTCTGCCGGGCTCAGTTGCCGACGGCGCGGATCGCGTCGATCCTGTCCTGGCCGAACTTCTTGGCGAACTCGGCGAACACCGGCGCCAGGGCCTCCTCGAAGGCGGCGCGGTCGACGTTGGAGACCACCGTCATGCCCTGCTTCTCGAGCTCGGCCACGCCGTCGCGGGCGTCAGCCTCGGCCTTCTCGCGCATGGCCTTGGCGCCGGCCTTGGCGGCCTCGTTGAACCAGCCCTTCTCCTCGTCCGAGAGCCCGTCCCAGACCGACGGCGAGATGATGATCAGCGCCGGCGAATAGACGTGGTTGGTGAGCGAGAGATATTTCTGCACTTGCGCGAACTTGGCCGAGAGGATCACCCCGATCGGGTTCTCCTGGCCGTCCACCGTGCCCTGCTGGAGGGCCGTGAAGAGCTCGGGGAAGGCCATCGGCGTGGGCAGCACGCCCAGCTCGCGGAAGGCCGCCATGTGCACCTGGTTCTCCATGGTGCGGATCTTGAGACCCTCGGCGTCCTCCGGCGTCTTCACCGCCACCTTGTTGTTGGTGAGGTTCCTGAATCCGTTCTCGCCCCAGGCCAGCGCCACCAGCCCGTGATTGGGGAACTGGCCGAGGATCTCCTGGCCGATCTCGCCGTCGAGCACCGCATGCGCGTGCTCGTAGTCGCGGAACAGGAAGGGGATGTCGGTGATCAGCACCTCGGGCACGAAGTTGCCGACGGGCCCGGTGGAGGTGATCACCAGGTCGACGGTGCCCAGCTGCGCGCCCTCGACCATCTCGCGCTCGCCGCCCAGGGCGTTGGCGGGGAACTGCTTGATGGACCACTCGCCGCCGGAAAGCTCGCGGAGCTTCTCGTCCATGGCGGTGGCGCCGACGCCGTAATGCGAGGTGGGCGCCAGCGAGTAGCCGAGCTTGAGCTCCGCCGCATCGAGTGCCGGAGCGGCGGCGAGAAGGCCCACGCCGAGCGCGGCGCCGGCGAGCAGACCGTGAAAACGCATCCTGTTCCTCCCCAAATGGCCAGAGCCCGGCGACGGTGCATGCGTCAGCCTCCGCCGTCGGCCGACCCGCGCCCCCGCGCGTAGCCAGCAGGAGGGGTATGCCCACAACGCAGGGCTCTGGCAACCGGCAGGCTAAAGGACGGGCGGGCGGTCAGGCGTCCTGATGCAGCGGCGGCAGCAGGCGTCGCACCGAGGAGGCGTGCACCACCTCGCCGGTGTTCACGAAGGTCTCGTGGTTCCGCTCGATATGGCCCGTGTCGTAGCCGTAGTTCACCAGAAGGCCGAAGGATTCGCGCAGCCCCTTGGGCGAGGCGTCGCCCAGCCAGTTGATCCGCTCGAGCCTGGCGCCGTTGCCCAGGTGGAAGCGGGCCACCGGGTCGCGCGGCCGGCTGCCCCGCTTCTCGCGCACGAGATAGTGCGAGCAAAGCCGCATCAAGAGCGGCTTCACCTGCTCGACGAAGGCCTCGTCGCCCGGCCAGCCGGGGGTGAGGAGGCGGCGCAGCAGCGGCCGCTCCTGCGCGCCGATCACGTCGCTCTCCTCCAGCGCCAGCTCCGCCTCGAGCCACGCCGCGAAGCCCGGGATCGGCGACAGCGTGGCGAAGGTGCGCAGATGCGGCAGCTCGTCCTGCAGGCTGGCCACCACCAGCTTGATCAGGAAGTTGCCGAGCGTGACGCCCCTGAGCCCGTCCTGGCAGTTGCTGATCGAGTAGAAGATCGCGGTGTCGGCGCTGCGCGCGGGGGTGGCCGGCGTCTCGGCGTCGATCAGCGGGCCGACGCGGCTTGCCATGCCCTCCACCAGCGCCACCTGGACGAAGATCAGCGGCTCGTCGGGCAGGGCCGGATGGAAGAAGGCAAAGCAGCGCCGGTCGGGGGCGAGGCGACGCTTGAGATCCTCCAGCGCTTGCATCTTGTGGACCTTCTCGTAGCGCAGCAGCTTCTCGAGAAGGGCAGCAGGACTGTTCCAGTCGATCCGGGTGAGGGTCAAAAAGCCGGGGTTGAACCAGCTCGCGAGGAGATGGTGCAGGTCGGCGTCGACCTCGCGCAGCTGCGGGTGGTCGGGCAGGTAGCCCAGCAGCTCCTGGCGCAGCGCGAGCAGCGCCCGGGTTCCGCCCGGCGCCATGTTCATCCGCCGGAACAGCTCCTGGCGCGGCGGCTCGGTGGTGCTCCGCAGGCGGCTCAGCGTCTCGGGCCCCGGCGCCTCCCGATAGGCCTCGACGGCCGCCTGGATGGCGTCCGGCACCGGCCCGTAGTCGCGGGCGAGGGTCTCGAGGAAGGCCAGCCGGTCCTGCTCGGCCATGCTGCGATAGGTCTCGACCAGCTCGCGGGCGAGAGCGGCGCCCGACGCGTCGCCGCGGGTCGAGAGCAGGCTGCGGCAGAGCGCGTCGATGCTCTTGCGCCGGTTGCCCAGGCGGCCGCGCAGCAGGTCGCGGCCGGCGTCGGCGAGCGAGGTGAGAAGCTGGTCGAACATGGTGGGGCGCATGGTGCCTCGGGCTGCTCGCGGGGGTCCGGCGCCATCCTACCGTCGCCGGCGACGGCGGGGGAAGGGTACCCGCCGGCAAGCACACCCTCTTGTCCTGTTGTTTAGCCTGCACTAAGAAATGCCTAGAAAACTTAATAATGCCTGCCCGGCATAAGCGCTGGAGGCAGACAGAAGGGGCGAACGGCGATGCGTGCAGGATGGACCCGCAGGACATGGCTCGGCATGGCGCTGGCGGCGGGGCTGGTGGCTCCTGCGGCGCCCGAGGCCGCCGAGCCGCTCCACGCCGTCGCCACGATCGGCATGGTGGGCGATGTGGTGCGCAACGTGGGTGGCGAGCGGGTCGAGGTCACGACGCTCATGGGCGAGGGGGTCGACCCCCATCTCTACAAGACCACCCGCACCGACATCGCGCGGATGCTCCAGGCCGACATCGTGTTCTACAACGGGCTGATGCTCGAGGGGAAAATGACCGACGCGCTGGTCCGGGTGGCCGGCGCTGGGCGGCGGGTGCACGCGGTCACCGAGCTGCTGCCCGAGAGTTTCCTGCTCGAGCCGCCGGAGTTCGCCGGCGCCTTCGACCCTCATGTCTGGATGGACCCGACCGCCTGGACCCGCTCGGTCGAGGTGATCCGCGACAAGCTCGTGGAGGCCGACCCCGAGGGCGCCGAGGCCTATCGCGCCGCGGCCGAAGCCTATGCCGCCGAGCTGCAGCGCCTCGATGCCTATGCCGAGGAGGTGCTGGCGAGCGTGCCGGAGGAGCGGCGCGTGCTGGTGACGGCCCACGACGCCTTCAACTATTTCGGCCGCCGCTACGGGTTCCGGGTCGAGGGCATCCAGGGCCTCTCGACCGACAGCGAGGCCGGCCTGCGCCGCATCGAGGAGCTTGTCGACCTGCTGGTCGAGCTCGAGATCCCCGCGGTCTTCATCGAATCGACCATCCCGGTGCAGACCGTCCAGGCGCTGGTCGCCGGCGCTGCGGCGCGGGGCCATGAGGTCGTGATCGGCGGCAGCCTCTTCTCCGACGCCATGGGAGCGCCCGGCAGCTACGAGGGCACCTATGTCGGCATGATCGACCACAATGTCACCGTCATCGCGCGGGCCCTGGGCGGCAGCACGCCCGAGCGCGGCCTCAACGGCCAGCTGGCGATGCGGGAGTGAGGCCAGCATGAGCTTTCTCGCCGGCCATTCGGCCGAACCCTCCAGCCCCCTGAGCAGCCGTCCCGAGCATCGCCCGGGCAGCCCCCTTGCCGTCCACGGCCTCACCGTCGCCTACAACAAGAAGCCGGTGCTGTGGGACGTCGAGTGGGATGCGCCGGAGGGCAGGCTCATCGCCATCGTCGGCCCCAACGGGGCGGGCAAGTCGACCCTGGTGAAGGCCTGTCTCGGCCTCGTGCCGGTGGTGAGCGGGCAGGTCGCGTTCTTCGGCAGCTCGCTGCGCCGCAGCCGGCGGCTGGTGGGCTACGTCCCGCAGCGCGGCAGCGTCGACTGGGACTTTCCGGTCTCGGCCCTCGAGGTCGTGACCATGGGGCGCTACGGCATGCTCGGCTGGTGCCGCCCGGTGACCAGGCGGCACCGCGAGGCGGCGCTGGCGTGCCTCGACCAGGTCGGCATGGCCGACTATGCCGGGCGGCAGATCAGCCAGCTCTCCGGCGGCCAGCAGCAGCGCGTGTTTCTCGCCCGTGCCCTGGCCCAGGAGGCGCAGCTCTATTTCATGGACGAGCCGTTCGCCGGGGTCGACGCCGCCACCGAGCGGGCCATCGTCGACGTGCTCAAGCGCCTGAAGGAGAACGGCCGCACGGTGATCGTGGTGCACCACGACCTGCAGACGGTGCGCGACTATTTCGACGAGGTGCTGCTGCTCAACATGCGGGTGGTGGCGGCCGGTCCCGTCGACGAGGTCTTCACCATCGAGAATCTGCGCAAGACCTACGGCGCCCGCCTGGCGCTGCTCGAGCAGGCCTCGAGCGCGCTGGCCGATCTTGCGAGGGTGTCGTGAGCATCGGCCATGAGTCCGGCGTCTGGCCCTCCCTCGGCGAGACCCTGCACGTCCTGACCTTCCAGGGCGGCTTCAACACCAGCGTGGTGCTGGTGGGCGTGACGCTCCTGGGCGTCGCCGCCGGGCTCGTCGGCACCTTCGCGGTGCTCCGCCGGCGCGCCCTGATGAGCGACACGCTGAGCCATGCCACCCTGCCGGGCATCACCCTTGCCTTCATCGTGGCCGTGATGCTGGGGGCGAGCGGCCGCAGCCTGCCGGTGCTGCTGGCGGGTGCCGCTCTCTCGGGCATCCTGGGGGTCCTCACCGTCCAGTTCATCTCGCGCCATACCCGCCTGCCCGAGGACGCCGCCATGGGGGCGGTGCTCTCGGTGTTCTTCGGGCTGGGCTTCGTGATGCTCTCCTACATCCAGACCATGGCGACCGGCGAGCAGGGCGGCATCGGCAAGTTCATCTACGGCCAGACCGCCACCATGGGGGTCACCGACGCCACGGTGATCGGCATCGTCGCGCTGGGCACGACGCTGGCCTCGCTGCTGCTCTTCAAGGAGTTCCGGCTGGTCTGCTTCGATCCCGACTACGCCACCGTCCTCGGCTGGCGGATCTCGCTGATCGACCTTGCGATGATGGCGCTGGTGGTGGCGGTGACGGTGGTCGGGCTGCGCGCGGTCGGCCTCATCCTGGTGATCGCGCTGGTGGTCATCCCCCCGGCCGCCGCCCGGTTCTGGACCGAGCGGCTCTGGGTGATGGCAGTGGTGGCAGCGTTGCTGGGCGGCCTGAGCGGCTATCTGGGTGCGGCCGCCTCGGCCCTCTTCCCGCGCTTCCCGGCGGGCGGGATCATCGTGCTGGTGGCGGGCTTCTTCTTTCTCCTGAGCCTGCTCTTCGCCCCGGCGCGCGGCGTCCTCGCGGCCGGCTTCCGCCAGCTCCGGCTGCGCCGCGACATCGCCTCGCAACATCTCCTGCGCGGCCTGTTCGAGGCCGGCGAGGCGGGCGGCGGCGAGGTGGTGCCCGCGGCAGCCCTGCGCAGCCGCGTCCACGGCCCGGCCGCCCGTCTGGCGCTCGCCCGGCTGACCTGGCAGGGCTTGATCGCGCGGCGCCCCGACGGCCTCCGTCTGACGCCCAAGGGCCGCGAGGAGGCGCTGCGCATCACGCGCAATCACCGGCTGTGGGAGCAGTTCCTGATGGCCTATGCCGATCTCGCGCCCTCGCATGTCGACCATTCGGCCGATCTGGTGGAGCACGTGCTCTCGAGCGACATGGTCGAGGAGCTGGAGCGCCAGCTAAAGGCGCGCGGCCGCCTGCCGCGCCATGCCGGCCCGCCGCCCAGCCCCCATCCGTTGGCAAGCGGAGCCTGAGGAGAGCCCGTCATGCCGATCACGCTTGCAAGCTTCCTGCAGATCGACCTGCCGGCCATGCTGGCGGCCCTGCTCGCCACCGTGAGCTGCGGCCTGCTCGGCAACTTCCTGGTGCTGCGCCGCCAGAGCCTGATGGGCGACGCGATCAGCCACGCCGTGCTGCCGGGCATCGTCCTGGCCTTCCTGTTCTGGGGCTCGCGCGCTACCTGGCCGATGTTCTTCGGCGCGGCCTGCGCCGGTGTCCTCGCCGCAGTGATCATCGAGCTGGTCCGCCGCCTCGGCCGCCTCGATAGCGGCACGGCGATGGGCGTGGTGTTCTCGGTGTTCTTCGCAGGCGGCGTGGTGCTGATGGAGCAGGCCGCCGCGCACGCCGTCGATCTCGACGCCGACTGCGTCCTCTACGGCCAGCTCGAGGACATTCTCTGGCTCGCCCCCACGGGCCTCGCCTCGCTTCTCGAGCCCGCGGTGTGGGCCGACATGCCGCGCGAGGTGACGACGCTGGCCCTGACCCTGGCGGTCGTCTCGGCCGTCGTGCTGCTGTTCTACAAGGAGCTCAAGCTCACCTCCTTCGATCCCGAGCTCGCCACCACGCTGGGCTTTCCCGCCGGCCTCTTCAACGTGCTGCTGATGGTGCTGGTGGCGGCGGTCGCGGTGGCGGCATTCGAGGCGGTGGGCTCGATCCTGGTGATCGCCATGTTCATCTGCCCGGCGGCCGCCGCGCGCCTGTTCACCGACCGCCTCGGGCGGCAGATCTGGCTGAGCCTGGGCTTCGCCGTGGTGGCGGCCCTGGGCGGCTACCTGCTCGCCGCCTCGGCGCCGCTCTGGGCGGGCGTGCCGAGCGCCCTCGCGGCCAGCGGCATGATCGCCGTCGTCGCAGGCGCGCTGCTCGGCGTTGCCGTCCTGTTCGCGCCCCGCTACGGTGCTCTGGCACGGGCCATGCGCCTGGGCGAGCTGGCCGAGGCGCGCGAGCGTGCTGCAGCCGAGCCGCTCGCCACCAATCTCTCCAACCGTTGAGTTCGCCCGTGAGCCGCGCCGTCCCCAAGCTAGCCGACGCCGACCTGCAGGCTGCCCGGTTCGAGCGTATCCGCGACGATCATCGCACCGAGATCGCCGAGGATTATGTCGAGCTGATCGCCGACCTGATCGAGGCCACCGGCGAGGCGCGCGGCGTCGATCTGGCGGGCCGCCTCGGCGTGGCCAATGCCACGGTGAACAATGCCGTGGCCCGCCTGCAGCGCGACGGCCTGGTGCGCTCCGAGCCCTACCGGTCGATCTTTTTGACCGAGAAGGGCTGGGAGCTGGCGCGCTACTGCCGGCGCCGCCACCGCATCGTGCTGGACTTCCTGCACGCGATCGGGGTGTGCCCCACCACGGCGGCGATCGATGCGGAGGGCATCGAGCACCATGTGAGCCCCGAGACTCTCGAGGCCCTCGAGCGGGTCATTTCCCTCGATCTCGCCGGCCGGGGCCTGCTCGACGAGCGCACCGGCCCGACCCGCTGAGGACCGGCCGCGTCGGCACGGTCCTGCTCCGTTGCCCGGCTCCGGCGCATCTCCCCGGTCCCCGCACGGGGTTCCAGCCCGGTCCCCGCACGGGGTTCTAGAAGGAGCGGGCCGGCTCTAGCCCTGGGCGCGAGCATCCCACGCAAGCGCCAGCAGGCGGCGCGGCGCGGCAGCCGGTGCTGCCTGCCTCGGCCGCTCGAGTGGCTCGCCGGCCGTTCCGCGGCGCCGACGCTTCCGCTCCAGCTCGCTCACCAGCAACAGTGCCCTCGTGTCGACGCTGGGCTCGCGAGCCACGATCATGTCGTTGGCGATGGCTGCCTTGTTGCGCAGAAGGCGCAGGACATCGGGCGCCGCCGCCCGTGTGTGCTCGTCTATGATGATCATCGTGCCGTCTCTTCCCCCAGCAGCCGCCCGGCGGCGCGCTTGCCGGCCATTGGCCGTACCCGCCTTTTGCTTTTGATGCCGAGCGGAATGGAAACCGGCGACCACCGCAAAGGTTGCCTCTGCAGGACGCGCCCCTCCACGCCCACGCGAGGACATTGTGACATTTCGGTCATAGTCCCGGGCGACCGGGGCGAGCCACGGACTGAGGACGGGGGCGGCGCGTCAGTGGGGCAAACAGAACCGTTTGGCCTTTGGGGGACGGACATGACCGAGGCGAAAGAGGGCAGCGACCTCGCTGCCGACGCCGAGATTCTCTGGCTGAGCCAGCAGCTCGCCGCCCAGGACGACCCGCACGACCGGGCCTTGGCCCTGTGCTGCCTCGAGGAGCTGGCCCGCGAGGCACCCCCCATCGTCGCACGACGCGCTGCGGGCGTCCTCGCCGCGAGCTTCGGCATCGACCCCCGCGAGCTTCCGCCCCGACTCCCCGCGGCGCGCCGCTGACGTCCGGCATCGGGTTGCCGCAAGTACCGGGCGGGCCGGCGCCCGCCAGCCCCCTGCACCGCCACTCGACCGAAAGGACAAAGGGTGGCCGCGCGCAGCGCCGCCCCCACGGCCTTGCGCCGCCTGCGGCTCAGGCAGATCGGAAGCCGCCCTAGAAGCCCACTCCCACGCCGACCCCGCTGCTGCCGCCCGAGCCGATGCCGACGCCCAGCGAGACGCCCGGATAGAGCCCGCCATAGCCGCCCCGGCCGCCGGGGAGCAGGCGGCCCAAGGTGGCGTCGAGGAGATCGGCGACACCGGCGCTGCCCGGGCGGGCGGCGGTGCCGATGACGTCGGCCACCGGGATGGGGCCGTCGCAGAAGATCGCATGCAGCCGGACGGGTCCTGTCGGCGAAGCCGGCGTGCCGTCGCTGCTGCCAGCGCAGGCGGCCCCGGGACTGGCCGGCACGGCGGCGAAGCGCAGGGCCAGGTGAGCCCCGTCGCCGCCGCCGGGTGCGGCCACGAAGCGGGCGTTCGACCAGTCCACCGCTTCCTCGGCGAGGCGCACCAGCTCGCTCTCGCCGCCGGCCAGCGCGGCAGGCACCGAATCGACGTCGAGCGGCACCGGGCCGTCGGCGGCCTGCAGCACGAGGAGGCGGCGGGCCTCGCCGAAGGTGCCGTGGGCGCCGGTCGCGACCTCGGCGCGCGGGCCGCAGGCGGCGACGGCGAGCGGGGCTGCCAGGGCCAGCAGGAAGGGGAGGCGGGAGCGGGGCATCGGGGCGTCTCCGCGGACATGCAGGGAATCGCCTATCTAGCATTCTTCGCGGTTGTGACGAGCGCCGCCGGCAGGCTACGTATGGATGACTGGCGGGAACGCCGCTCGGGGGACAGAGAACGGAGGCGTCTTGTTTCGCTTTCTTCTCGCGAGACTGGGGATCCTCGTGCCGACCTTCGTCGGCGTGACCTTCGTCGCCTTCGTGCTGATCCGCCTGGTGCCGGGCGATCCCATCGAGATGCTCGCCGGCGAGCGCGGCATCGGCGCCGAGCGCCACGCCGAGCTGATGGCCCAGTACGGGTTCGACCGCCCGCTGTGGTACCAGTACGGCAGCTTTCTCGTGAACGTGCTGCAGGGCGATCTCGGCCAGTCGCTGGTGACGCGGCGCCCGGTGCTGGCAGAGTTCCTCGCCCTCTTTCCGGCGACCGTGGAGCTGTCGCTGCTGGCGATGCTGTTTGCCGTGCTGGTCGGGCTGCCGGCGGGCGTGCTGGCCGCGGTGCGCCGTGGCACCTTCCTCGACCACGCGGTCATGGGCGCCTCGCTGACCGGCTACTCGATGCCGATCTTCTGGTGGGCGCTGCTGCTGATCATCCTGTTCTCGGGCATGCTGCAGTGGACGCCGGTCTCGGGGCGCATCGACCTGCTCTACTTCTTCGAGCCGGTCACCGGCTTCATGCTGATCGACAGCCTCCTCGCCGACGAGCCGGGCGCGTTCGCCTCGGCGCTGCGCCATCTCGTGCTGCCCGCGGTGGTGCTGGGCACCATCCCGATGGCGGTGATCGCCCGGCAGACCCGGTCGGCGATGCTCGAGGTGCTGGGCGAGGACTATGTCCGCACCGCCCGCGCCAAGGGGCTGGCGCCGCGCCGCGTGGTCGGGCTGCATGCGTTAAGGAACGCGCTCATCCCGGTGGTCACGGTGATCGGCCTGCAGGTCGGGCTGCTGTTCTCCGGCGCGATCCTCACCGAGACCATCTTCGCCTGGCCGGGCGTGGGCAAGTGGCTGATCGACAGCATTGCCCGGCGCGACTACCCCTCGGTGCAGGGCGGCATCGTGCTGATCGCCGGCGTGGTGATGCTCGTGAACCTTCTGGTCGACCTGCTCTACGGGCTGGTCAATCCGCGCATCAGGCATGCCCGATGAGCGAGAATCCCGGGAGGGCGAGGCCATGCCGGCAGAGCTGACCGAAGCGGCCGACGGCATCAAGCAGCCCGGCCCGCTCCTCGAGTTCTGGCACTATTTCCGCGAGAACCGCGGCTCGGTCGCCGGGCTCGTCGTCATCTGCATCGTCGTTCTGGCGGCGATCCTCGCCGACCTCATCGCCCCCTACGGGCCGGCCGAGCAGTTCCGCGAGCACTTCCTCGCCCCGCCGGTCTGGATGGAGGGCGGCTCGTGGCAGTTCGTGCTGGGCACCGACGCGGTCGGCCGCGACATCCTCTCGCGGATCATCCACGGCTCGCGCTTCTCGCTGGTGATCGGCCTGATCGTGGTCTCGCTGTCGCTGGCTGCCGGCGTGGTGATCGGCCTCGTCGCGGGCTTCTTCCGCGGCTGGACCGAGACCATGATCATGCGGCTCATGGACATCATCCTGGCGATGCCGAGCCTGCTCCTTGCCATCGTCATCGTGGCGATCCTCGGGCCGGGCCTGGTCAACGCGATGATCGCCGTGGCGATCACCTACCTGCCCCACTATGTGCGCCTCACCCGCGCCTCGGTGATCGCCGAGACCTCGCGCGACTATGTGGTGGCGAGCCGCGTGGCGGGGGCGGGGCTGGGGCGGCTGATGTTCGTGACCGTCCTGCCCAACTGCATGGCGCCGCTCATCGTCCAGGCGACGCTGGGCTTCTCCAACGCCATCCTCGACGCGGCGGCCCTGGGCTTTCTCGGCCTTGGCGCACAGCCGCCCACCCCCGAGTGGGGCACCATGCTGGCCGATGCCCGCGAGTTCGTGCTGCGCGCCTGGTGGGTGGTGACCTTTCCGGGCCTCGCCATCCTGATCACGGTGCTGGCCTTCAACCTCATGGGCGACGGCCTGCGCGACGCCCTCGACCCGAAGCTCAAGCGGAGCTGACGGTATGGCACTCTTGGAGATCCGCGGCCTGACCGTGGAGTTCCGCACCACGCTGGGGCCTTTGAGGGCGGTCGACGGCCTCGATCTCGACGTCGAGAAGGGCGAGATCGTCGGCATCGTCGGCGAGAGCGGCTCGGGCAAGAGTGTGGCCATGCTGGCGGTGATGGGCCTGCTGCCGCGCACCACCACGATCACTGCCGAGCGGCTGGCCTTCGACGGCGCCGATCTCCTGAGCCTCTCCACGCGGCGCCGCCGGGCGCTCACCGGCAAGGCCATGGCGATGATCTTCCAAGAGCCCATGACCTCGCTCAATCCCTGCTTCACGGTGGGATTCCAGATCGTCGAGGGGCTGCGCCAGCACGAGGGCGGCTCGCGCCGGGCCTTGCGGGCACGCGCGGTGGAGCTGCTCGAGAAGGTCGGCATCCCCGCTCCCGAGGAACGCCTCGGCGCCTTTCCCCACCAGCTCTCCGGCGGCATGAGCCAGCGCGTGATGATCGCCATGGCGATCGCCTGCAACCCGCAGCTCCTGATCGCCGACGAGCCGACCACCGCGCTCGACGTCACCATCCAGGCGCAGATCCTCGATCTGCTGGTCGAGCTGCAGCGCGAGCGCGGCATGGCGCTGGTGCTCATCACCCACGACATGGGGGTGGTCGCGGAAACCGCCCACCGGGTCTCGGTCCAGTATGCCGGCCAGCAGGTCGAGCTGCGCGAGGTGAAGGCGCTCTTCGCCGACCCGCGCCATCCCTATACGGCGGCCCTGCTCGAGGCCCTGCCCGAGCGCTCCTCGGGCCGCCTGCTGCCGACCATCAAGGGCGTCGTGCCGGGCCTGCGCGACCGCCCGCCGGGCTGCCTGTTCGAGCCGCGCTGCCGGCTCGCCACCGCCCACTGCCGCGCCGTGCCGCCGCCGCTGGCACCGGCCGGCGACGCGCTGGCGCGCTGCCACTACCCGCTCTTCGAGGGGCTGCCGCAGAACCATCCCGGCACCGCGGAGCGCGCCTCGTGAGCGCGGCGCCGGGCGCGGCCGGCCCGGTCCTCCGGGCCGAGAGCCTGGTGCGCAGCTACAAGATCTCCCGCGGCATGCTGCGGCCGCCGGCCGAGCTGCAGGCGCTGCGCGGGGTGAGCTTCGGGCTCGATACCGGCCATACCCTGGCGGTGGTCGGCGAATCGGGCTGCGGCAAGAGCACGCTGGCGCGGCTGGTGACGATGATCGAGCCGCCCACCTCCGGCCGGCTGCTCATCGACGGCCACGACCCGGCGGAAGGGCCCGCCACGAGGCGGCGCCTGCGCGAGGCGGTGCAGATCGTTTTCCAGGACCCCTACGGCTCCTTGAATCCGCGCCAGAAGGTGGCCTCGATCCTGGGCGAGCCGCTTCTCATCAACCGCCGCATGAGCGCGGCCGAGCGGCGCGAGGCGGTGGCTGCGATGATGGCCCAGGTGGGGCTCAGGCCCGAGCAGGCGCAGCGCTACCCGCACATGTTCAGCGGCGGCCAGCGCCAGCGCGTCGCGGTCGCCCGGGCCTTGATGCTCAACCCCAGGATCGTCGTGCTCGACGAGCCGGTCTCGGCCCTCGACCTGTCGATCCAGGCGCAGATCCTCAATCTTCTGGTGGAGCTCCAGGATCGCTACCGGCTGGCCTACCTCTTCATCTCCCACAATCTTTCCGTCGTCCGCCATTTCGCCGAGGCGGTGCTGGTGATGTATCTCGGCCGGGTGGTCGAGCATGGCGGCCGCGAGGCGGTCTTCGCCAGCCCCCAGCACCCCTATACCCGCGCCCTGCTGTCGGCGAGCCCGACCGCCGATCCGGCGCGCCGCGGCCGGCGCATCAAGCTGGTGGGCGAGCTTCCCTCGCCGCTGCACCCGCCGCCCGGCTGCCCCTTCAACCCGCGCTGCCCGCTCGCCAACGAGCGCTGCCGCATCGAGACCCCGCCGCTGCAGCAGCTCAACGGCCGCCTGGTGGCCTGCCATGCGGTCGAGGAGGGGCGGGCAGACTGAAGGGCCCTTGCCGCGGAACGCCGCCGCACCCAGATCGTTGGGGTAAGCGGGTCCGGGCCCCTCTGGCAGCCGAGGCGTCGGCTGTGATGTCGGATCTCAACGGGTCGCGCTGACGCGGCGCGCAACGATCCGCGGCTGTCTCATGGATGCGTTTCCGGTTTTTCTGACCGAGCCCTGGCTCGGCAAGCCCCTGTGGCTGTGGCTTCTCTTTCTCGGGGTCGTCCTGGCCCTTCTGGTCCTCGATCTGGGGTTGCTCAATCGAAAGGACAAAACGATCGGCGTGCGGCGCAGCCTCGCCCTGTCGTCGGGCTACGTCGCCGTCGCCTGCCTCTTCGGCATCTGGGTGTGGTGGTGGATGGGCAGCGCCGCGGCGCTCGACTGGTACACCGCCTACTTCGTCGAGAAGAGCCTCTCGCTCGACAATGTCTTCGTGATCTCGGTGATCTTCACCTATCTGGCCGTCCCGCGCGAGCTTCAGCACCGGGTCCTGTTCTGGGGCATCCTCGGGGTCATCGTGATGCGCGGCCTGATGATCGCCCTGGGCGTGGCGTTGCTCGACCGCTTCGAGTGGGTTCTCTACCTCTTTGCCGTGTTCCTGCTGTTCAGCGGGGTGCGGATGCTGACAGCGGGCGACAGCGAGCCGGACATCGGCAAGAACCCGGTGCTGCGCTTCCTGCGCCGGCATTTCCGCGTCACGCAGAGCATCGAGGGGCCGCATTTCCTCGTGCGGCAGGAGGATCCGAAGACGGGGCGCGACGTGTGGCATGCGACGCCGCTCCTCATCGCGCTGGTGCTGGTCGAGAGCGCCGATCTGGTGTTCGCGGTAGACAGCATCCCGGCGGTCTTCGCGATCACGCGGGATCCCTATATCGTCTACACCAGCAACATCTTCGCCGTTCTCGGGCTGCGCGCGCTCTATTTTGCGCTGGCGGCGATGGTCCACCGCTTTCACTACCTGAAATATGCGCTGGGCGCGGTGCTGCTCTTCATCGGCGGCAAGATCTTCTATGCCGAGCTGTGGGCCAAGCCGGACCCGGCGGTCTCGCTGCTGGTCACTGCCGGCCTGCTCGGCGGCGGCGTGCTGATCTCGCTGCTGCGCACCCGCGAGCGGCCGGAGACCGAACGGGCGTGAGCCTCAGCGCCGCCAGAAGGCGGGGTGCAGCAGGGCGATCACGGTGAAGAACTCGAGCCGCCCCATGAGCATGGCGAGCGAGAGCACCCACTTCACCGGGTCGGAGAGCGGGCTGAAATTGCCGCTCGGGCCGATGATCCCGCCCAGCCCGGGGCCGACATTGGCGATCGCCGTGGCGGCCCCGCTGATGGCGGTGACGAGGTCGAGGCCCAGTGCGGCGAGCAGCACCGTGAAGACCCCCCACATGCCGATGAAGAAGAAGACGAAGCTCAGGACGGCGAAGATGATCTCGTTGTCGATCGGCCGGCCGCCATAGTGCGGCCGCGCCACCCGGCTGGGCAGGATGAGGCTCTGCACGTAGAGGGTGGAAGCGGTCCACAGGATCTCGAAGCGGAACATCTTGATGCCGCCGGTGGTCGATCCGGTGCAACCGCCCATGATCATCAAGGCGAGAAACACGGCGATCGCCGGTGCTCCCCACAGCTGATAGTCCTCGCTGGCGAAGCCGGTGCCGGTGATCACCGCCACGGTGTTGAAGGTCGCGGCGCGCAGCGCGTCCAGCGGCGCACGCTCGTGGGCGGCCACCAGCCAGAAGGCCAGGCCCAGCGAGGCGCACACGCAGATGGTGGCAAAGAGGCGGATCTGGGTATCGCGCCACAGCATGTCGGGGCGGCCCTGCAGGACCGCCACATAGCGCATGAAGGGCAGGGCTCCCAGGAACATGAAGCAGATCAGCACCCATTCGGCGGCGGGATTCTCGAAGGCGCCGATCGACGAGTCGCGGGTGCCGAAGCCGCCGGTCGAGACGCCGGTGAAGGAGTGGTTGACGGCGTCGAAGAGACTGAAGCCGCAGGCGCGCAGCGCCAGCACGCACAAGACCGCCATGCCCAGATAGACGGTCAGCAGCCGGCTCACGATGGAGCCGGTGTGCGGCAGCAGCTTCTCCGAGCGGTCGGAGCTTTCCCGGCGAAAGAGCTGCATGCCGCCGACCCGCAGGAAGGGCAGCATGATGAGCGCCACGAGGATGATGCCGATGCCGCCCTGGAGCTGGAGGATCGAGCGCCACAGGAGGATGCCGCGGGGCATCTCCTCGAGCCCCGACATCACCGTCGAGCCGGTGGTGGTGAGGCCGGAGACGGTCTCGAAGATGGCGTCGGCGGGGCGGAGCCCCACGGTGCCGAGCTGGAAGGGCAGCGAGGCGAAGACGGTGACCGCCACCCAGGTCAGGGTGGTGAGCAGGAAGGCGGTGCGCACGTCGACGGGTCCCGCCTCGCGGCGG
This sequence comes from Marinimicrococcus flavescens, assembly GCA_029211145.1. Taxonomy (GTDB): domain Bacteria; phylum Pseudomonadota; class Alphaproteobacteria; order Geminicoccales; family Geminicoccaceae; genus Marinimicrococcus; species Marinimicrococcus flavescens. The sequence goes on along the minus strand of JARGEQ010000006.1, from coordinate 35,076 downwards.
CAGCTCAGCAGGAGCAGCACGCCCACGAACAGCGAGATCGCGCTCGAGCCGAGAAAGCCCCACCAGTTGGGGTGATCGTCGAACAGGTCGGCGGTCATCGGCAGCAGCATCGAGAGCGCCAGCACGATGAGCAGCCAGCCTATCGCGATCAGCACGGTCGTGAACCGCGCCTCGCGGCTCGGGACCGCCACGCTTTTGGGTCGAGGGATCGTCTGTTGCACCGGCATGCTGAATGCGGCCCGTCTTTGTCATGCCTCGGCCGCCATGCGGCGGTGGCTGGGTCCTGCCCGTGGAGTGCGTGCTAACGGCGCCGGGGTCAACCGGTGCGCATCGGCCGGGGTGCCGGGCTCAGCCTTCCGGCTGCGCCGCGCGGCGCTGCGCCCACAGGGTGGCGAGCCAGCAAAGGGTCGCCCAGGCGGCCCCGGCCGACCAGCCGGCCAGCACGTCGGACGGCCAGTGCACCCCCAGATAGACGCGGCTGATGCCGACCAGCACGGTGAGCAGCACGGCCAGCGACAGGAAGTAGATCTTGAGGTGGCGGCCCGGCTGCACGCGGGCCAGCAGCGCTCCCAGGGTAAGGTAGACGGCGGCCGACATCATGGCGTGGCCGCTGGGGAAGCTCGCCGTGTAGACCTCGCTGCCGTGCGGCACCAGATCGGGCCGTGGCCGCGCATAGCCGAACTTGAGGGCAAGGCTCAAGACCATCCCGCCCGCCACGGAGGCGGCGATCACCAGGGCCGGAAAGCGGCGCCGGTCGAACAGCAGCCAGCCGCAGATCGCGAGCGTGAGCAGCGTGAGGAAGGCGATGCCGCCGAGCGCGGTGAAGTCGCGCATCATCTCCTCGAACCAGCGCGGGCCGATGGGGTCGGAGGGATCGGCGACGTTGCGGAGCGCGAGGAGGATCCTCGCGTCCGTCGCCCGGGTCTCGCCCTCCACCACCTCGTCGGCGATGGTCATGAAGGACCAGCTCGTCGCGCCGAGCAGTCCCAGCGCCATCACCACGGCCAGCTCGGCCCGTATGAGGCGAAGCGCCGCCTGGCCGTAGGAGAGGGTGGCAAGCCCCAGCCGGGCGAGCTCGGCGCGGCGGGCGAACGGGCTCCAGCGCATCGCTCAGCGCCGCCAGAAGGCGGGGTGGAGCAGCACGAGGATGGTGAAGAACTCGAGACGTCCCATCAGCATGGCCAGTGTCAGCACCCATTTGACCGGATCGGAGAGCGGAAGGAAGTTGCCGGCCGGCCCGATGATGCCGCCCAGGCCGGGGCCGACATTGGCGAGCGCGGTGGCGGCCGCGGTAATCGCGGTGATCAGGTCGAGGCCGAGCGCGCCCAGCACTACCGAGAACAGCCCCCAGGTGCCCATGAAGAAGAAGGCGAAGCTCAGCACGGCGACGATGATCTCGCTGTCGACCGGCCGGCCCGCATAGTGCGGCCGGGTGACGCGGCTCGGCAGGATCAGGCTCTGCACGTAGAGCGTTGCGGAGATCCACAGGATCTCGAAGCGGAACATCTTGATGCCGCCCGCGGTCGACCCGGTGCAGCCGCCCATGATGGTGAGCGCCAGCACCACGGCGATCGGCGGCGCGCCCCAGAGCTGGTAGTCCTCGGTGGCGAAGCCCGTCGTGGTGATCACCGAGACGACCGTGAAAGCGGCGGCGCGCAGCGCGTCGAGCAGGGAGCGGTCGCGGGCGAGCACCAGCCAGAGGGCGAGCGCCAGCGCCGCCACCGCGCAGATCCCCAGCAGCAGGCGGATCTGGCTGTCGTTCCAGAACATGTCGGGCCGGCCCTGGAGAACCGCCACGTAGCGCATGAAGGGCAGGGCGCCCAGGAACATGAAGAGAACGAGCACCCACTCGGCGGCGGGGTTGGCGAAGGCGCCGATGGAGGCGTCGCGGGTCCCGAACCCGCCGGTGGAGACCGCGGTGAAGGCGTGATTGACGGCGTCGAACAGGCTGAGCCCGCAGGCCCTGAGCGCCAGGATGCACAGCAGTGCCAGGCCCAGATAGACGGTCAGCAGCCGGCTCACCATGGCGCCGGTGTGCGGCAGCAGCTTCTCCGAGCGGTCCGAGCTTTCCGTGCGGAACAGCTGCATGCCGCCGACCCGCAGGAAGGGCAGCATCACCAGCGCCACCACGACGATGCCGATTCCGCCCAGGAGCTGCAGGATCGAGCGCCACAGCAGGATGCCGCGCGGCGCGGTGTCGAGCCCGGTCATGACCGTGGAGCCGGTGGTGGTGAGGCCCGAGACGGTCTCGAAGACGGCATCGGTGAGCGACAGGTCGACCGCGCCGAGCTGGAAGGGCAGCGAGCCGAAGGCTGCCACCGCCACCCAGGTGAGGGTGGTGAGCAGGAAGGCGGCGCGCAGGTCGAGCGGCCCGCTGTCGCGCCGGCAAGCGAGGAGCAGCGCCACGCCGGAGAAAAGCGAGATGCCGCTCGAGGCGAGGAATCCCGTCCAGTCCGGATGGTCCTGGAAGAGGTCGGCGATCATCGGCAGCAGCATCGAGAGCGCCAGCACGACGAGTAGCCAGCCGATCGCGACGAGAACCGTCTCGATGCCGAGCAGACCGCGCCCGGCGGCGCGGGCCGCCACCGGACGCCGCCGGACCGGGAGGGGGAGGGTGGAACGGGCGCGCATCTCAAAGGCCCCGAGAGGGAGTGACCGCCGGGGCGGGCGCTCCGGCGACACCCATCCTAGGACTGACCCGCGGACACGCCTACGGCGTTGCTGTCGCGGTGCGACACGGCCACCAGATCGGCCACCACCGGCAGATGATCGGAGGCCAGTCGCGCCAAGGGCGAGGTCCAGACCCGCGGCTTGCGGCGCGCCCGGCAGTGGCGCAGCACCATCCTGTCGAGCGGCAGCACCGGCGCCCAGCTCGGGAAGGTCCGGAGCTTGAAGAGCTGGTCGGCGACCTCGTCCAGCCGCCCGAGGGCGCGCGCGCAGGGCCGCCATTCGTTGAAGTCGCCGAGCACCACGGTGGGCAGGCGAGGGCCGCGCCTGAGCATCCCGACGAGGCGCAGGATGTGCCGCTCGCGGCATCGCGCCTTGAGATCGAGATGCGTGACGATGACGCGCCAGCGCCGCCCGTCGGGCCCGCGCAGCTCGGCGTCCAGCAAGCCGCGCGGCTCCAGACAGACATGCCGGAAGCGCAGCTTGGCCACGGCCACCGTCGGCAGCCGGGTGAGCAGGGCATTGCCGAAGCCGCCCTCGCCGTCGATCAGCATCGGCCCGTCGTGGCAGGTCATGCCGAGCCGCTCGGCCAGCTCCTGGGCCTGGTCGAGGCGGCTGCGGCGCGGCCGCCCCTCGACCTCCTGCAGGCCGATCACGTCGGCGTCGATCCGCCTCAGCACCCTGGCCACGCGCTCGATGTCGACCCGCCGGTCGATCCCGCGGCAGGCGTGGACGTTGTAGGAGACGACCCGCATCAGCCGGCGGCCGGCCGGGCCCGTTGCAGCCAGCGGGTCGCCAGCCATGCGACGAGGCCCACCAGCACCGCGCACAGCCCCAGAATGACGAGGTTGCCGGGGACCGGATGCCGCAGCCAGGCGCCGATCCGGTCGCCCAGCAGGCTCATCAGCAGGATTCCCGGGAACATGCCGAGCACCGAGCCCAGCACGAAGGTGCCCGCGCCGATCTCGGTGACGCCGGCCACCATGTTGACCACCCCGAACGGTGCCACCGGCACCATGCGCACCAGGGCCGCGGTCAGCAGCCCGTGCCGCGACAGCCGCTTGCGCAACGCGTTGACCCGCCTTCCGCCGACCCGCCGGACCACGTCGCGGCCGAGGAAGCGGCCCAGCATGAAGCTCGAGGCGGTGCCGACGGCGACGCCGCCCAGCGCATAGGCGACGCCCAGCCATGGCCCGAACAGCATGGCGGTGGCGAGGATCAGCAGCGTCACCGGCACCATCACCACGCTCCCGGCGGCAAAAACCGCCAGCACGATCAGCAGGTCGATGCCGCTGCCGCGATGTGCGTGGGCCACCGCCAGGACGTGGCGGACCAGCCCCTCCTGGTCCAGCGCTCCGTTGCCCAGCAGGAAGGCCAGGGCGATCACCACCGCCAGCAGGCCCATCACGGCCAGCAGCCGCCGCCCGATGCGGCGGCGGCGCGGCGGCGGGGCCAGCCGCTCGGCCACCCGCTCGACGGTGAGCGGCTCGGGCGAGTCGGCGAGCAGGATCGGATCGGAAGCCTCGGCCAGCAGGTTCGACGGGTCGGGCTCGAGCCGCACCAGGCTGCGCGGCGTCTGCCCGTTCAGCGCGTCCAGGGCCCGCACGAGGCTGCCCCGCTCGGCGACCGCCGCCTGCAGCCCGGCCGGCTCGCAGCCCAGATGCTCGGCCAGCAGCGTGTCCCGCACGCGCCCGATCGCCACCCGCGGCTCGTTCTCCTCGGGGCCGGCCTCGATGATGAGGTTGATCTCGGTATCGAGGCCCATCGAGCGGTTAGCGAGATTGGCGGAGCCGGCCGAGAACCAGCGGTCGTCGACGACGATCAGCTTGGCATGGAGATTGATCGCCTCGCCATGGACCTTGGGTGCCATGATCCGCAGCCGGTCGAACCGGTCGGCCTCGCGCATGATCTGCACGAAGCGGGCCCGGCCCACATCCATGACTGCGGTCTCGACCACGCCCTCGCAGCGCTCGGGCGTCAGGATCACGATCTCGGGGCCGTCCGGCTCGAGGAGCCGCTCGGCGAGGCGCCGGGCGAGGCTCTCGACGGTGAGGTACTGGTTCTCGATGTAGATGTAGCGTTGCGCCGCACCGGCCATCGCCTCGTAGAATGCGGCGATCTCATGGGCGGGCCCCATGCCGTTCCAGTCGGGACGGGTGCGGCCGATGCCCACGGCAACCTCATGCCACCAGGGCTCGACGGCATCCGGCCAGCATTCGCTGCCGCGCGGCCGCGCGGCAGCGAGGTCCTCGCCAGTGACCCGCAGCCAGCGCTCGCGGGCGAGCTCCTCGGCCGCCGCCGCGACCTCGCCCTCGGCCATGATCTCGACGTCGTGGAAGGGCGGCATCGGCTTGTCGGCGGGCAGCGCGCGGGTGGGCTCGTCGAGCCGGTGGGCGGGGGTGTCCCAGCGGCCGGCGGTGAGGTCGATGCCGCCGCAAAACACCAGGCTGCCGTCAATCACCACCAACTTCTCGTGCTGGCAGCCGCCCAGCGGATGCTCGGCGTCCAGCTCGAAGCGGACACGCGGATGGGTGAGCAGGCCCAGGCTCCACTGCGGGAAGAGCTCGCGGTCCATGCTGTAAGGCAGGGCCCAGTCCCAGATCAGGATGCAGATCTCGAGCTCGGGGCGCTCGCGCACGAGGCGGTCGAGGAACCGTCCCAGCGGCTCCGCCGAGCCCAGCGGATCGAGGCTGACCTCGCTGCGGATGTCCCAGCCGAGGATCCACACCCGTTCGCGCGCCTTCTCGAGCGCAGCCCGCAGGGCGGCGAAGTAGGCGGCGCCGTCCACCAGCAGCGCTGCGCGCGACGCCGAAGCGCGGCGCCAGCAGGTCGTTCCTTCCTCGAGCATCATCCGGCCGGTCTGTCCGCACCCCACACAGCTGGATATCAACCGACCGGCAGGACCGCAGTTCCGTGCGGCTCAAGGCGTGCTTGACTCGTTCCGGTCGATCTCCCAATAAAGTCGACAGGTTTAGTAGGGAATAACGCTTGCTTTCGCAGAAGGCGAAATACGCGCTGCGCGCCCTGCTCATGCTGGCGGAGCGACCGCCCGGCACCATGGTCCTCGCGGCCGAGATTGCCGAGCGCCAGAAGGTGCCGCGCAAGTTCCTCGAGCTCATCCTGCTCGAGCTCAAGCGGGACGGCCTGCTGGTCAGCCAGCGCGGCCGCAACGGGGGCTACTGTCTGGCGCGGGCGCCCGCCGGAATCTCCTTCGGCCAGGTCGTGCGGCTGCTGGACGGACCGCTTGCCCCGCTTCCCTGCGCCAGCGTCACCGCCTACCGCCGCTGCGCCGACTGCCACGACGAGCATGGCTGCCACATCCGCCTCGTGATGCGCCGGGTGCGCGATTCCATGGCGGCCATCCTCGACAACGCGACCCTGGCCGACGCGCTGGCCGGCCGGGTCGGCGACGAACTCCTGGAGGATGCATGACGCAGCGCGCCGGCCACGCCTTGGTGGCGGCACTCCTTGCGGTTCTCGTGGCGCTGCTGCTGTCCGCGAGGACCGCGGCGGCCGCCGAGCGAACCCTGGTGCAGCTCGCCGAGGAGGTCTCGATCGGCCTGCTCGAGGAGGTGAACGGCCTCTTTGCCCGCGACTGGCAGGAGCGCACCGGCGAGCGGGTGCGGTTCCGCCTGGCAGTGCTGCCGGCGCAGCGCCAGGCGCGCGCCCTGGCAGCGGGCCTTACCCCCGACTTTGCCTCTGCCCGCGCCCTCACCGACGCAGCCAGCCCCGCCGAAGCCGCCGTCTACGCCACCACGATCGTGTTCCTCGCCCGCACCGCCCGCGGCCGCGAGGCACGCGACTGGGGCGATTTGCTCGCACCGCAGGTGCGGGTGCTGGCGGCCGACCCGCGCCGCTCAGATGTCGGGCGATGGAGCTATCTGGCCGCGTGGAGCTGGGCGCTGGAGGCCGCGGGAGGCGACCGTGAGGCAGCGCTGGCCCGGGTGCGCGCCCTCTACCGCAAGGCCGAGCTCCTGCGCAGCGTCACACCCGCGACAGCCCGCGACTTCCTGCGCCGCGGCCGCCAGGATGTGCTGCTCTGGTACGAGAGCGAGGCGCACGAGCTCGCCGGCCGCGACTCCCGCGCCGCGGTGCGCACGCCGCCCGTCAGCCTGAGGGTCGAGACGGCGCCGCTGGTGCCGGCCGGCGATGGTGACGGCGATGCCCTGCGCCACGCCTATCTGGAGCTGCTGGACGGCCCGCTCGGGCGCGAGGCGGCAGCCCGCCACCACTTCCGCGGCGCGGCAGCGGCGGAGACCGCGGAGCTCCCGGCGCTGCGCCTCGCCACGGTGGAGGAGCATCTGGGCGGCTGGCAGCGGGTCGAGGAGGAGCACTTCGCCCCCGGTGGCCTGCTCGAGCGGGTTCTCGCCCGCTAGGGCCCCGTCGCGAGGCGGCCCCGCAGCGGCACGCCCGTCACCAGCGTCACGAGATGGCCAAGCGCCACGACGGTCAGGATCAGGCCCACGCCCAAGAGAAATGTGGCGGGAAAGATACTGACTTCGCCGGGCGGGCGCGGGCGGCGTTGGTGCCACAGGCAGAAGCCGCCGAGTGTCAGGCCGGCTGCCAGCATGACGAGGGTCCACGCAAGAGGCATGATGCAGGGTCCGGTGAATGCGCCGGGCGAGGCTAGCGGGGCAGGCGGTCGGCGTCAGGTGAAATGGCATCGCACCCCGTCCCGGGCGAGAAGCCGGCAGCCGGAGGAGGCAGCGATGCTGGCAATGGTTCTCGATGCTCCCGGGCGAAAGCTGCGGCCAGCCCGGCTACCGGCGCCGGTTCCGGGGCGCGGTCAGCTCCTGCTCCGGGTGCTGGCCTGCGGGGTCTGCCGCACCGATCTGCACCTCGTGGACGGCGAGCTGCCCGAGCCGAAGCTGCCGGTGATTCCCGGCCACGAGATCGTCGGCGAGGTCGTGGCGGCGGGGCCGGGCGCCCTAGGGTTCACACCGGGTCAGCGGGCCGGCGTGCCGTGGCTCGGCCACAGCTGCGGGCGCTGCCCGTGGTGTCGCGAGGGGCGCGAGAATCTTTGCAACGCGCCGGGCTTCACCGGCTACACCCTGGACGGCGGCTATGCCGAACACTGCCTTGCCGAGGCGGCCTGGTGCTTTGCCCTGCCGGCGAGCGCCGATCCGGCCGAAACCGCTCCCTTGCTGTGCGCCGGGCTGATCGGCTGGCGCAGCCTGGTCATGGCCGGCGCTGCGCGCAGCATCGGCCTCTACGGCTTCGGCGCCGCGGCCCACCTGCTGGCGCAGATCCTGCGTGCCCGGGGGCGGACCTTTATGGCATTCACCCGACCCGGCGACGTGGCGGCCCAGGCCTTCGCACGCGCTCTCGGCGCCGACTGGGCGGGCGGCTCGGACGAGCCGCCACCGGAGCGGCTCGATGCCGCCATCGTCTTCGCCCCGGAGGGCGGGCTCGTGCCGGTGGCGCTGCGAGCGGTGCGCAAGGGCGGAACGGTGGTGCTGGGCGGGATCCACATGAGCGACATTCCCTCCTTTCCCTACCGCCTGCTCTGGGAGGAGCGGGTGCTGCGCTCGGTCGCCAACCTCACCCGCGCCGACGGCGAGGCCTTCCTGGCGGAGGCCGCCGCCTGCAAGGTCCGCTGCTCGGTGCAGCGCTACCCGCTGGCCCGGGCAAACGAGGCCCTGGCGGATCTGCGGGCGGGGCGTGTCCAGGGGGCCGCAGTGCTGGTGCCGCCGCACGGTTGCAGCTAGCCCGGCCTTCACATCTCCCGCCACGCGGCGCACGATGACAGGGATCGCGGATCGCCGCGGCGGCGCTCCCGGGGAGAGAGAACGTGTCGGCGAGGCAGGAACGGCTCCGCGAGGCTCTCGCGGACAGCGACATCTTCGGCTCGCTCACCGAGGAAGAGATCGAGCGGCTGGCGGCCTATGCGGCAACCGTGCAGGTGGCGGCCGGGCAGGTGATCTTCCAGAAGGGCGATTCCGGCGACAGCATCGCGGTGGTCGTATCGGGACGGGTCAAGATCAGCGCCCTCTCGCCCGACGGCCGCGAGGCGGTCTTCACCTTCATCGAGCCCGGGCGCTGCTTCGGCGAGGTGGCGCTGCTCGACGGCAAGGCGCGCAGCGCCGACGCCACCGCGGTCGAGGCGAGCGAGCTCTTCATCCTCAAGCGCGCCGACCTGCTGGGCTTTCTCGAGCGCCACCCGGAGATCGCGCTCAGGATCATCGGCGTGCTGTGCGCGCGGCTGCGGCGCAGCACGGAGATGGTCGAGGATGCGGTGCTCCGCAACATGGCGCCGCGTATCGCCCGCGCGCTCCTGCGGCTCGCCGGCGACTATGGCGTGTCGTGCGCGGATGGCGTGCGGATCGACTTTAAGCTGTCGCAGCGCGAGCTGGGCTCCTATGTCGGCCTCGCCCGGGAGAACATCAACCGCCAGCTGGGCTTGTGGCGCCAGGAAGGGCTGGTGAGCCTCGTGCAAGGCCGTATCGTCCTGCACGACATGGAGCGGCTGCGTTTCGTGGCAGAGAACGGCTGAACGTTCCGGCTGTGCGCGCATTAACGATTTATTAATTCAGGGTTGCTACAACCGGGTGCCGAGCGTAGATTGCGCTCGGTAATGAGTTTTTCGAGATTTCACAGCTTCGAGATGGTGCCATGCTCAGCTGCCGCAGTCTCCTTGGAGCCGCCGCCCTCGCCGTGACCTTCACGGTCGCGGCACCCGTGCCGCAGGCCGCTGCCGGTTCGCAGAGCCTGATCGATCTGATCGGCAAGCTCAAGCTGCACGAGCAGCAGCAGTCGATCATCGAGCCGGGCGGCACCAGCCCGGGCTTTCCCAGTGATCTCGAGCGCTACGGCTGGTTCGCCTCGGACTCCGAGGACGGCTACCTCCTGAAGCAGAAGGACCTGAAGAAGACCCTCAAGCAGGCGGGCATCAAGCTGCAGAAGGGCTTCACCGTCCAGGTGACGGACAATGGCTCGGTGACCAGCGTCGGCAAGAAGGGCAAGGCCTACGCGTTCACCGCCGACACCGGCGGCCACGACCAGCGGATCCTGTTCGACGTCTATGACAGGCACGGCGATCTCGTCGCCGAGGGGCTGCGCATCCAGCTCGACGAGGGACAGGTCGCCGGCCCGAAGAAGGTCAAGGGTTTCGAGCTCACCGAGGGCTCGACCACCTACACCTTCGACGAGCTGGTCAGCGCCTTCGGCGTCTATGACACCGCTGCTCCGAACATCGGCTGGGAGAATCCCATCGTGATCGCCGGCATCGAGTCGAAGAAGGGCGATCTCGATTACGTCATCGACTACGACAACAAGACGGTGACGTTCATCGGCGCCAGCGCCAAGAAGAAGTACGACTTCTCGATCTGGTTCAACGACACCTATGGTGCGGAGAACAAGACCTACTGGAAGGTCGACGTGAAGACCGGCAAGGTGATTGCCAGCCCGTCGGCCTGACCGGGGCTCGAGCTTGAGGCGGGGTCGTCGGATCATGCCGGCGGCCCTTTTCATTTTGCGATGCTGCTCTCGATCCTGGCGGAGATGGCCCGTTGCCTGGTGGCAGTCCGCGCGCGTCCCTCTTTTCCGCCCTCATGGCCTTTCTGCTCGGGGCGGTTCTGCTCGTCGTTGGCGTGCCGCGGCTGATGGGTGAGCTGGCCCTGTTGCCGGGCAACCAGGCGGCGGGCAACCTTTATGCCGGCCTTCCGGTCACCGAGGAGGGGCGCGAGCGGCTCGCGCGCAGCCGTGCCGCGGCCGCGGCATGGATCGAGGGACCCCGGCTTGACCGCGATCTGGGCATGGCGGCGCTTACCGCGGCGCGGGCCCCGGGCGTCACGCCGGAGCAGGCCGGAAAGGCGCTCGGCGAGGCCGTCGCCCGGTTCACCAGCTCGCTGCAGCATGCGCCGGCCGATCCCTATGTCTGGGCGTTTCTGGCGCTGGCCCATGCTCAGCTGCGCGACCTCGAGTCCACTATCGAGGCGCTGACCCTGGCGCATGTCGTGGGGCGCGGGGCGAGCGAGCTGGCGGTGCTGCGCTCCACGGTGTCGATGGCCGCCTGGCCCTGGCTCAACCCGGTCCTCAAGGTCGCCGCCGGCGAGGATTTCGTGGCCGCCCTCAAGCGCAACGGGCCGGCGCTGGCCGAGGTGGCGCTCGCCGCCGGGTTCACCGACATGGTGCGCCGGCGTCTCGCCAGCGAGCCGGTCGAGCTGCGCCGGGCCTTCGATCTCTATGTGGCCGAGAAGCTCTGCGACGCCTCGTTCAGGGGCTCCGGCGCCTGCGCTCTTTGAGCCGTCCGCACCGGGGCGGGGCGCCGGTGCTTCGCCCGGCGCCCCTGGCTGGTCGGGCCTAGAGAGCCGCGACGATCCCGATCTCGACATTGTAGTGGGTGGCGGCGAGCCGCGACTCCACGGTGGCACGGGCCGGCGCGCCGCCCTCGGGCAGCCACGCGTCCCACACCGCGTTCATCTCGTCGAAGGTGCGGATGTCGGTCAGCCAGATGGTGGCCGAAAGCAGCTTCGTCTTGTCGGTGCCGGCTTCCTTGAGCAGCGCGTCGATCCGGTCGAGGATGTTCTGCGTCTGCTCGGTCACCGAGGCGCCGGCCTTGTCTGCGGCCACCTGGCCGGCCAGGAAGACCATGCCGTTGGCAATCACGGCCTGGCTCATGCGCTTGCCGCACTGGATGCGCTGGATGCTCAAGAGTGTCCTCCCCAAACATGCTTGCCCGACGTCGAGCGCCCGGACCTTAGGCAGGATCGGCCGGGCCGCAAACGGTTAAGTTGTCGAGGTGGCGCCCGAGGAACCCGGCGACCAGCGCCTCGACCCGCTCGCGGGCCTGATGGTGGGGGACATGGGCGCAGTCCGGCAGGAGCCGGGCTTCGACCGGCCCCGCCACGCCGTCGGCGATGGCCGCGACCTGTGCCGGCGTCCCGTACTCGTCCTGCTCGCCTTGCAGGACCAGGAGCGGCGCCGTCACCCGCGCCAGGGCCGCCTCGATGTTCCAGTGGCGAAACGCCGGCGAGAGCCAGCACCCGGCCCAAGCTTCGAACAGCGCGGCGGTTCCGGCCCCGTGATGGCGGGCGAGGCGCTGCGGCAGGTCGGTGCTCTCCCAGGCCGTGACCGCGCTGCGGATACCGGCCAGCGTCTCCTCCTCGACGAAGACATGGGCTGCCTCGGCGATCACCGCCGCCGGCCGCTCCGGGAAGGCCGCCGCGAAGAGCAGGGCGATCGAGCCGCCGTCGCTGTGCCCGATCGGCACCGGCCGCTCGATCCCGCAGGCTTCCAGCAGTGCCGGCAGGACCTGCTCGGCCTCCTCGTGGAGATAGTCGGGGCGCCGCGGGCCGGCGAGCGGATCGGAGGCGCCATGGCCCTGGCGCTCGTAGACCAGCCCCGGCACGCCCAGCCGCTCGCACAGGCTCCGCGGAAAGTCCTTCCACAGGCTGATGGAGCCCAGCGCCTCGTGCAGGAAGACCAGGCACGGCTCGCTGGCCCCGGGCTCCCCCAGCCGTTCCACGGCGAGCCGTCTGCCGCCGGCGTGAACGATTTTTCTGCGGCACCCGCGCAATGCACGCTCCCGATGATGGCGCCCCTGCGGCATGCTGTCGGCCGGACCGAGGGGCCATGATGCCCGTCGTCGGCAAGGCGTGTCAGGGAGCAAGAAGCATGTCCAGCCTGTTCTGGCTCGAAAACCGCATCGCGCTGGTGAGCGGCGCGTCGCGCGGTCTGGGTTTTGCCATGGCCGAGGCGCTCGCCGCCCACGGCGCGCACGTCATCCTCAACGGCCGCAACGCCGCCACGCTCGAGAAGGCCGCCGGGAGGCTCAAGGACATGGGCTATGGCGCCGAGGCGCTGGCCTTCGACGTGACCGACGCGGCGGCCGCGGTCGATGCCGTGGAACGCATCCGCGAGGTCCACGGGCGCCTCGACATCCTGATCAACAATGCCGGCGTGCAGCACCGTGTGCCGCTCACGGAGTGGCAGGACGGCGATTTCGAGCGCCTCCTGGCCTCGCACCTGACCAGCTCCTTCAGGCTCTCCCGCGAGGCCGCGAAGCTGATGATCGCGCAAAAGCGCGGCCGGATCATCAACACCGGGTCGGTCGCCGCCATCCTCGCCCGGCCGACCATCCATGGCTACATCGCCGCCAAGACCGGTCTGCACGGCCTGACCCGCTCGATGGCGGCCGAGCTGGGCCCGCAGGGGATCACCGTCAACGCCATCGTGCCGGGCTACTTTGCCACCGAGATGAACGAGGCGCTGCTCGCCGACAAGGACTTCACCGGCTGGGTCGAGAAGCGCACCCCGCTCGGCCGCTGGGCCCAACCCCACGAGCTGGGCGGTGCCGCGGTGTTTCTCGCCTCCGACGCCGGCAGCTACGTCAACGGCCATCTGCTGGTGGTCGACGGCGGGATGAGCATCACTCTCTAGGCGATCGCAGTGCCGCCCGCCCGCCGCGCGGCGGCTTTGGGCGCGCCGCGCAGGCCGTCGGCCGGCGGCTGTCGCCTCGTAAGGACGACGGCACCTTGCAGTCGTTCGTGCGCTGCGCGTCGTCGGCCTTGCGGCCCAGCCGCTCCTTCAAGGTGAGCGAATCGCGCGCCTGCGCCGCCGCGCCCCCGGTCGGTGCGGCGAGCACCAGCAGCAGGGCAAGCGCAATGGGGCGGACACGACTGGACGTCATGCCTGTTCCTCCGGACGGGAGCCGCCATCGAGCCATAACCTGGCAGGAACGGCCACCCGGAACTTGCGATCGCTCCTGCTTTCGCGATCGTGAAGCAGGGGCGCGTGGCGGGACCCCGCCGCATGGCCATATCAGGGGGCGGGCAAGCGACAGCGGGATGGAACGGCGCATGATCCGGATCTTCTTGACCACGGCGGCCGGCATTGTGCTCGTCGCCGCGGCGGCGCAGCCGGCGCGGGCAGCCGATGCCCCGGACGGTCTCGCCACGGCGACCTTCGCGAGCGGGTGCTTTTGGTGCACCGAGAAGGACTTCGAGGATGTCGAGGGGGTGGCCGAGGCGATCTCCGGCTATACCGGCGGCGAGGTCGCGAAGCCGAGCTACGAGCAGGTGACCTTCGGCGACACCGGCCATGTCGAGGCGGTGCAGGTGCGCTACGATCCCGAGGTGGTGAGCTACAGCGAGCTGCTCGAGGTCTACTGGCGCAACGTCGACTTTCTCGATGCCGGCGGGCAGTTCTGCGACCGGGGACCGTCCTACGCCAGCGCCATCTTCTGGCACGACGCGGCGCAGCGCGACGCGGCGCTGGTGGATCGCGAGCGCATCGCCGCCTCGGGCGTGTTCGACCGTCCTGTGGTCACGAAGATCGAGGAGGCAGGGGTCTTCTGGCCGGCCGAGGATTATCATCAGGACTATTACAAGAAGAACCCGTTCAGATATCAGGCCTATCGCTGGAACTGCGGGCGCGAGGCCAGGCTCGACGAGCTGCGCGCCGGCCTCGCCCGTCTGGCCACCGGTAGCTGAGGGGCCTCAGGGCCGGGTGCCGCTCATGGTCTGGAGCGTCAGTCCGCCGCCGGACTTCGTGAAGGTGACGTTGCGCGTCGCGAACCCCTCGCAGGGGACCGAGCCGCGTTGGCTCTGCTCGTCGGGCACGTCCCAGTAGTACTGGATCGCCAGGATGAGCTCCTGCGGCGTGTCGGCGAGCGTCGTTGCGCGCGTGATGTCGGTCATCTCGACGCCGGTGCAGGACTGGTTCTGCTCGGACGCATTGTTGCCATAGTAGGAGATGATCTGCTCCTTGATGCCGGGATAGCGGTCGAGCGCCGCGGTGTCCCGGGCGGTGCTGGCGCATCCCGCCAGCAGGAGAAGGACGGGAAGGCATGTCGCGACTGGTCGCCTGGGCATCGGCGGTCTCCAGGAAATCTGCGGCTGGTCACGGTCGGCTTGCCAGCCTTTTCCTGCCGAAGCATTGATCGAGCGCAAGGGCGGCATCATGCGCGGGACCGGCGCGGCGTGTGCCGGCCGTCCCTGCCGCGAGCGCGCGACGACGGCTCAACCGGGCGCGTCGCGAGGCAGCCAGGCCGGATTGCCCGAGGTGCTGCGGGCTTTTCCGCCTGGCGGCGGTGCCCGGTAGAGGGGCCGCGGCCGCGCTCCCAGGCTTTATCGAGCCCCCAAAAAGAGAGAAAGAGAATGCCGCGCGCAGCGCCTTGCGCGGGCGCGCTGCAAGGAGCCCGCGCTGACGGCCGCCGCCCTACCGCCGGCCGCGGGCCTTGCTGTTGGAAGTGGCGGTGGGGGCCCAGAACTCGGGGGGCTTTCCGGACAGCCAGCGCACGAAGCGGGCGATCTCCGGGTGCGCGCGGAGGCGCTCGGGGTCGGCGAAGTCGCGCTCGAACTCGACCTCGGTCAGGAGCGAGTGGATCTTGCGGTGGCAGATTCGGTGGACGTGCTCGCGGGCGCGGCCGCCCCGGCTTTTGGGCAGGAAGTGGTGGCGGTCGACGCTGGGCCCGGCCAGCATCGGTCGCCCGCAGACCGGGCAGGGGCCGAGCTCGCCGCGGCCCGCGGCGGGCTCAGGCACCGCCCGCCCCGGCGCCCGGCCCGGCAAGCCAGCCCATCTGCTGGCCGCCGTCCAGGATCAGCAGCTGGCCGGTCATGGAAGGGCTCTTCACGATGAAGGCCAGGGCTTCGGCGATCTCCTCGACGGCGGGGCCGCGTCTGAGGGGCAGCGCATCGACCAGCGCCGCGAAGCGCTCCTCGCTGCGGCCGGGCTCCGGAATGACCGGGCCCGGCCCGATGGCATTGACGCGCACCCGGGGGGCGAGCTGGCGGGCGAGCACCTGCGTCGCCGCCCAAAGGCCCGCCTTGGCAATGCTGTAGGACAGGAAATTGGGCGTGAGGTTGCCCAGGCGCGCGTCGAGGAGATTGACGATCGCGCCGCCTCCTTGCTCGCCGAGTTGCGCGACGAAGTGATGGCACAGCACCACCGGCGCCCTGAGATCGACCTCCATGTGACGATCCCAGGAGACGCGCGTGCAGCTCTCCAGGCGGTCGTTCTCGAAGACCGCGGCGCTGTTGACCAGCACGGCAAGCCGCCCGAGACGGGCCGCGGCCTCGGGCACCAGCCGCCCGGCCTCTGTCTCGCATGCAAGATCGGCAGCGAGCACGCAGGCCTTGCGGCCGAGCGCCTCGATTTCGGTGGCCGTAGCCTCCGCCTCGTCCCGCGAGCGGTGGCAGTGCACCGCCACGTCGAAGCCCATGCCTGCCAGCCGCAGCGCCAGCGCCCGCCCGATCCGCTTGCCGGCGCCGGTCACCAGCGCCGCCCCCTCGAGATCCTGCATCCCCGCTCTCCGATGGCCTGCGGGCAAGCTAGAGCGGTTCCCGCCCGGCTGGAACATCGCCTCGCGCCGCAGGCACGGCACCCCGCGAAGAGATTTCCGGGCCCCTCGACAACGATGGCGGGGGCCGGGGCCGAGGGTGCAAGTGCCGCGATCCCCCGGTTGCCCGGAGTCTCGCTTCCGCCTCCTTCGCGATGGATCGGGAGAAGCGCTAGGCTTTTGCCGGCGCTGCGGCAGTCCGGCCGCGCAGGACGCGCTTCTCGATCTCCACGAGGAACAGCAGGGGCAGGGCCGCCAGCAGGATGACGAGCCAGTCGGCGGCGGCCAGCGGGGCCGTGCCGAACATCAGCTGCATGGGCGGCGCGTAGGTGAAGAGAAGCTGCAGGAGCAGCACGGTGGCGATGGCGCCGAGGGCAAGGGGATTACCCAGCAGGCCCTCGCGGGTCAGCACCGGCTGGACCAGATGGCGGCAGTTGAGGAGGTAGACCGCCTCGAGGAGCACCAGGGTGTTGACCGAGGCGGTGCGGACCACCGCCATGTCGGCGCCGGCCCGCTCGTAGCCGAAGAACACGCCGAACACGGCCGCCACCATGATCAGCGAGACGAAGACGACCCGCCAGCCGAGGAAGCGCGAGAGCAAAGGCGCGTCGGGGCGGCGCGGGCGCTGCCGCATGATGCCCCGCTCGGCGGGCTCGAAGGCCAGCGCCAGGGCAAGGGTCACGGTGGTCACCATGTTGATCCAGAGGATCTGCACGGCGGTGATCGGCAAAGGCAGGCCGGCAAGGATGGCGCCGATGATGGTCAGCGCCTCGCCGCCGTTGGTGGGCAGGATGAAGACGATGGCCTTCCTGAGATTGTTGTAGACGGTGCGGCCTTCCTCGACGGCGGCGGCAATGGAGGCGAAGTCGTCGTCGGCCAGGACCATCTCGGCCGCCTCCTTGGCGGCCTCGGTGCCTTTCCGGCCCATGGCGATGCCGACATCCGCGCTCTTGAGCGCAGGCGCGTCGTTCACGCCGTCGCCGGTCATGGCGACGATCTGCCCGGCGCGCTGCAGCGCGTGCACCAGCCGCAGCTTGTGCTCGGGGCTGGTGCGGGCGAAGACGTCGACCTCCCCGGCACGCCGCGCCAGCGCGGCCTCGTCGAGAAGGTCGAGATCGCGGCCGGTAAGGGCCCCCGGGCCGGTGGCGAGGCCCAGCCGGCCGGCGATGGCAAGGGCGGTCGCCGGATGATCGCCGGTGATCATCTTCACCCGGATACCGGCGTCCTGGCAGCGCTGGACGGCGGCCATCGCCTCCTCGCGCGGCGGGTCGCTCAGGCCGAGCAGGCCCAGCAGGGTGAGTCCCTCCTCGAGGTCCTCCATGGCGAGCTGCCGGCGGTCGGGAGGCAGGCGGCGGACCGCCACCGCCAGCAGGCGCTGGCCGGTCCCGGCCATGGCCGCCTGGCGGGCGTGCCACCAGGCGAGATCGAGCGGCAGCTCGGCCAGACCGTCGCGCTGGCGGTCGCACAGCTCCAGCAGGCGCTCGGGCGCGCCCTTGACCAGCACCTGGCCGAGGCCGTCGGGCCGGCGATGCAGGGTCGCCATGAAGCGGTGCTCGGCGTCGAACGGGATGACGTCGAGCCGCGGCATCGCCGCCTGGGCCTGCGCCATGTCGACCCCCAGCCGCGCGGCCAGGGCGAGGATCGCACCCTCCATGGGATCGCCCTCGACCGACCAGCCATCGGCACCCTCGCGCAGGGCCGCGTCGCAGCACAAGGCGCCGGCGCGGGCGAGATCGGCGAGCCCGGCGCGCTCGGCCTCTGCGGGTGCGGCGCCGCCGCGGGTGATGGTGCCGTCGGGCGCGTAGCCGGCGCCGCTGACCTCGTAGAGGGCGCTGGCAGTGGCGATCCCCTCGACCATCATCTCGTTGCGGGTCAAGGTGCCCGTCTTGTCCGAGCAGATCACCGTCACCGAGCCCAGCGTCTCGACCGCCGGCAGGCGGCGGATGATCGCCCGGCGCCGCGCCATGCGCTGGACGCCCACGGCGAGGCCGATGGTCATGATGGCCGGCAGGCCCTCGGGGATGGCGGCCACGGCGAGGCCGACCGCGGCCAGGAACATCGCGTCGGCGGCGAAGTCGCGGACCAGCGTGCCGAAGGCGAAGGTGAGGCCGGCGAGCACCAGGATCGCCACGGTGAGGGTGCGCCCGAAGGAGGCCAGCCTGCGCAGCAGCGGCGTTGTCATGCGCGGCGCGCTGGCGATCAGGTGGCCGATCCGCCCGATCTCGGTGGCGCCGCCGGTAGCGACCACCACGCCGCGGGCATGGCCGCGGGTGACCAGCGTGCCGGAGAAGGCCATCGAGCCGCGCTCGGCCAGCACGGCATCGGCCGGAACCGGCGTGGCGGCCTTGGGCACCGGCACCGATTCGCCGGTCAGCACCGCCTCCTGCACCTCGAGGCCGCGCGCCAGCAGGAGGCGCAGGTCGGCCGGCACCCGGTCGCCGGGCTCGAGGATGACGACGTCGCCGGGCACCAGCGCCTCGGCGGCGATGCTGCGGCGCCGCCCGTCGCGCAGCACCGTGGCTGCCGGCGAGAGCATCCGGCGCAGCCCGTCCAGTGCCGACTCGGCCTTGCCCTCCTGGACGAAGCCGATCGCCGCGTTGATGACCACCACGCCCAGGATCACCCCGCTGTCGACAAGGTGGCCCATGAGCAGCGTGATGATGCCGCTGGCGATCAGCACGTAGATCAGCACGTTGTGGAACTGCCGGGCGAGCCGCAGCAGCGCGCCCGCGCGTGGCGGCTCGGGCAGGCGGTTCTCGCCCCAGCGGGCGCGGCGCTCGGCGGTGGCCGCCTCCGGCAGGCCGGAGGGGCCGCTCTCGAGCGCTTCCAGCACCTCGGCAGCCGGCCTGGCGTGCCAGGGCTCGCCCGCCTGGCTGTGATGCTCCGCCGTCCGGACGTGATCGTGCACCGTCGCCATGATCCCTCCACGACGCCGCCGCCACCACCGACCGGCTAGCACGGCTCTGCTGCCCGGCCAAGCGCGCCGGCGCCGCTTGCCATGCCGCCGGCTCCCGGTAGAGAAGAGAGCGGCCAGTACGGGGAGGGCGCATGAGCAGGCGGGTGGTGATCGTGGGCGGCGGGGCGATCGGTAGCGCGATCGCCTACTGGCTGACGCGCGAGGCGAGGGCGGATCTAGAGGTCGTGGTGGTCGAGCGCGACCCGGCCTATCGCCAGGCCTCCTCGGCTCTCTCGGCAAGCTCGATCCGCCAGCAGTTCTCGACCGCGGTCAATATCGACATCGGCCGTTTCGGCATCGGGTTCCTGCGCGCCCTGCCGGATTATCTGGCGGTGGACGGCGAGGTGCCGGAGCTGGGCCTGAACGAAGGCGGCTATC
Source organism: Marinimicrococcus flavescens (assembly GCA_029211145.1). Lineage (GTDB taxonomy): Bacteria > Pseudomonadota > Alphaproteobacteria > Geminicoccales > Geminicoccaceae > Marinimicrococcus > Marinimicrococcus flavescens. The sequence goes on along the minus strand of JARGEQ010000006.1, from coordinate 15,796 downwards.
TTTTCCTCGCCAGCGCCGGGGGCGAGCCGGTCTTGCGCCAGAACCACGAGCTGCAGCGTGCGCGCGGCGCCGATGTGGCGCTTCTCGAGCCGGCGGAGCTTGCTGCGCGCTTTCCGTGGCTCAGCACCGGGGACGTGGCGCTGGCCTCGCTGGGCCTTTCGGGCGAGGGGTGGTTCGACGGCTACGGCCTGCTGCGCGCTTTCCGTCGCCGGGCCACAGCCCAGGGAGCGCGTTTCCTCGCCGACGAGGTGGTGGGGGTGCGCCGCCGGGACGGACGTGTGGCGGCGGTCGAGCTGGGGCAGGGCGGCGAGCTCGCCTGCGATCTCCTGGTCAACGCCGCCGGGCCCTGGTCGGCGGGCGTGGCGGCCATGATGGAGGCGAGCCTGCCGGTGCGCGCCCGGCGGCGCTGCGTCTTCGTGCTGGACTGCCCCGAGCCGCTGCCGGGCTGCCCGCTGATGATCGACCCGTCGGGCTTTTGGCTGCGCCCCGAAGGCCGCCAGTTCATCTGCGGGGCGCCGCCCCTGCCGGGCCAGGACCATGACGACCTGCCCCTCGACGAGATTGATCACACCCTGTTCGAGGAGACCATCTGGCCGGCTCTGGCGCATCGCGTGCCGGCCTTCGAGCGGCTCAAGGTGACCGGCTCCTGGGCCGGCTACTACGAGTACAACACGGTCGACCAGAACGGGCTGGTGGGCCCGCAGCCGGGGCTTTCCAACGTGCTGGTGGCGACCGGCTTTTCCGGGCACGGCATCCAGCAGGCGCCGGCCGTCGGTCGCGGCATCGCCGAGCTGGTGCTCGAGGGCTCCTATCGCAGCCTCGACCTTTGCGACCTCGACCCGGCACGTCTCGAGCAAGGCAGGCCGCTTCTCGAGCGCAACGTCATCTGACGTGGTCCGGCTCTTCGCATCAGTGCGAGACGATATAGGCCTCGCGCAGCAGGTCGGCCTCGAGGCTGACCTCGTCGAGCCGGTTCTTGACCACGTCGCCGATGCTGACGATTCCGGCGATCATCCCGCCGTCCAGCACCGGCAAATGGCGGATGCGCAGCCGCGTCATCCGCTCCATCAGCTCCTTGACGCTGTCGTCCGGCGCGCAGGTCTGTACCGCCCGCGTCATGATCTCGCTGACCCGCCGGCCGGGCTCGAGGATGTCGACCCCGTGCCGCGCCAGCGCCTGGATCACGTCGCGCTCGGAGAGGATCCCGTCCAGATGGCTGCCGTCCTCGCTCACCACCAGGGCGCCGATCCGCTCAAGCGCGAGGCGGTGCAGCGCCGTGTTGATGGCGGTCTCGCCGCGGATCGTCACGACGTTGCGACCCTTGGCGTCGAGTATCTCGCGCACGCGCATGGCCCCGCTCCCTTCGCTGCCGGCAGGCGACAAAAAGACCGCCTACCCTTTCTTGATAGACGAAGGGGCGGCTCCTGCGCCAGACGCATTGCCACCATGCAAAACTGCCGGCTGCCTCAGCCCACCGGCTGCGCCGGCATCGGCGGCTGGTCCCAGCAGCCGTCGATACTCTGGTCGAAATCCACCAGCGAGCCGGTCATCATGCCGCTCTCGGCCGAGCACAGGAAAGCCACCGCAGCCGCCACCTCCTGCGGCTTGAGCAGCCGCCCGAAGGGCCGCTGCGCCTCGGCCTGCTTCAGCCAGCCCTCCGGCGCGTCGTGGGCGCGCTTTTGGATCGCGTGCTCGCCCGGCGTGTCCATCCAGCCGATATTGAGGCCGTTGACCCGGATGCGGTGCGGCAGGAGCGAGAAGGCGACGTTCTTGGTGAGGGTGCCCAGCGCCATCTTCGAGGCGCTGTAGGGGGCGAGGAAAGACTGCCCGCCATGAGCCGACATCGAGAGGATGTTGACCATGCTGCCCTGGGTCCCCTCGCGCAGCATCACCTTCACCGCCTCCTGCATGAGGAAGAAGGGGGCGCGGGTGTTGACCGCGAACATCCGGTCGAAGAAGTCGGGGGTCGTGGTCAGGATGTTGCCGCGGTCGGTGAGAGCTGCGGCGTTGACCAGACAGTCGATCCGCCCGAACGCCTCGTCGCAGCGACGCACCACCGCCCGCACCTGCTCCACGTCCTCGAGCTCGGCCGCCACGAAGCGGGCCTCGGCGCCGATCTCGCGCAGCGCGTCGGACACCCTGCGGCCGCGCTCCTCGTTGCGGCCGCTTATGACGAGCCCCGTCGCGCCGCGCTCGGCAAAGAGCCGGGCGATCGCCTCGCCCAGCCCCTGCGTGCCGCCCGTGATCACCGCGACCTTGCCGGCAAGCTGCCCCGACCCGCTCATCCTGGCCTCCCTTCATGCTTTCGGGAGCCGAGGCTAGCACCGCTCGTGGCCGGGCGTCAGCGGCCACACGCCGCGCTGCTCGACGCCGCCGCGCTCCCGGTCGTGCAGATCCTTGCGGCGGCAGGTCCCGGTTCCTGAAAACGGCAGCGACGACGCGACGCGGTTCCACTCGAACGCGCATCCAAGGTAAAGAACCTGCCGCCGCTCGTGTCTGCACGGGCGGCGCGCTCGGCTATGCCTCGTCCCGCGAGCAAGGGGGACGGGAAGACCGGAGGACGGATGCCCCGCCACGCCACACGCTCACGCGCGACGGCCCTGCTGCTGGCCGTGTCGCTGACGGGCTGCAGCCTGGGGCCGGCGGTGGTGCAGCACGACCAGCTCGGCTATGCCGCGGCGCTGAGCGAGGCCGGCAAGCGCCAGACCCTGCTCAACGTGGTCAAGCTGCGCTACGCCGACGTGCCTACCTTCGTGAGCGTCAACCAGCTCGTCTCCGCCTACACCATGCAGGGCGGGATCGGGCTCGGATCCAACATTTTCACCGATGCGATCCGGCTGGGCGAGGACGTCAGCATCGGCGTCAACGGCAGTTTTTCCAACACGCCCACCATCACCTACACGCCGATCCGCGGCCGCGAGTTCGCCCGGCTGCTGCTGGCGCCGCTCGAGCCCGGCGAGCTGTTCGGGCTGCTGCTGGCCGGCGTGCCGGCCGAGCTCGTGCTGGGCCTGGGCATCCACTCGCTGGGCAATCTCAGGAACGAGAAGAGCGGGGCCACCGGCAGCGTGCCCGCCCACCCCCAGTTCATCGAGGCGGCGGGGCTCACCGGCCAGCTTCTCGACGCCGGTCTCCTGAGTGTGCGGATCGAGCCCAACGGCATTGCCAGCCGGGTGCATCTTTTGTTCGAGGGCGGCACCGGCAACGGCACGGTCGACCCGCGCGAGGCGCGGCTCCGCAAGCTGCTGGGTCTCGATGCCGAGAGCCGCGAGTTCAAGGTCGCCTACGCGATGGGCGAGCCGACGCCGGGTGTCGTCAACATCCGCACCCGCTCGCTGGTAGAGGTGCTGGGCCAGCTCGCCGCCGACGTGGCGGTGCCGAGCTCGGACGTGGAGGAGGGCCGCACCTACGCGATGCGCAGCCAGCCGCGCCCGCCGATGCAGCCGCAGATCACCGTCGAGAACGGCTTCTTCGCGCCGAGCGACGCCTATGTGCGGGTCGACTATAACGGCCGCTGGTTCTGGATCGCCAACGACGACCTGCCGTCCAAGCGGATCTTCAGCTTCGTGATGCTGCTCTTCTCGCTGGCCCAGCAGACCCGCCCGGGACAGGGCCCGATCATCACCATTCCGGCGAGCTGACCCGCGCGCGACATGCGTCGACCGCGGCCCCGGCGCCGCCTATTGTGGCGGCACTGGTGCAAGCGGAGGACCCGGCATGGCCCAGCTTTCCGGCAAGACGGCCCTTATTACCGGCTCGACCAGCGGCATCGGTCTGGCAATCGCCCGCGGGCTCGCCTCCCAGGGCGCCGACATTCTCCTCAACGGCTTCGGCGAGCCGCGGGCCATCGAGGCGCTGGCCCACGAGATCGCCGACGCCCATGCGGTGCGGGTGAGGCATCTCCCGGCGGACATGAGCCGGCCTGCCGAGATCGCGGTCATGGCGCAGCGCGCCCTGGACGAGCGCGGCGGCGTCGACATCCTCGTCAACAATGCCGGCATCCAGCACACTGCCCCCGTGCAGGACTTCCCGCCCGAGAAATGGGACGCCATCATCGCGGTGAACCTCACCGCCGCCTTCCACACCACCCGCGCCCTCCTGCCGGCCATGCTGGAGCGCGGCTGGGGTCGCATCGTCAATATCGCCTCGGTGCACGGGCTGGTCGCCAGCGTCGACAAGACCGCCTATGTCGCGGCCAAGCACGGGCTGGTCGGCTTCACCAAGGTGGTGGCGCTCGAGACGGCGCAAAGCGGCGTCACCTGCAACGCCATCTGCCCGGGTTTCGTGCTGACCCCGCTGATCCAGCGGCAGATCGACGAGCGCGGCGCGCGGCTGGGTGTGCCCGAGGAGCAGGCGCGCCGCGACCTGCTGAAGGAAAAGCAGCCGAGCCTCGACTTCGTCACGCCGGAGCAGGTAGCCGCCGTGGCCCTCTTCCTGTGCTCGCCGGGAGCGGCGCAGATCCGGGGCCAGGCGCTCCCGGTCGATGGCGGCTGGACCGCCCAGTAGGCTCTTGGGGAAGCTTTTGCCCCCGCCTTGACCTCGCCGGCCCGAAGCATCAGGTTTGCCGTTCGGCTTTCGTGGGCCGCCGTCGGCCGGCAGCGGCGCAAGGTCCGTCGGCGCGGTCGTGTGGGAGTCGGGCCCTTCGCGGGCAACCGACCACGTTCAATCTCCGGGAGACAGGCCGATGGCCGCAACGGCGAGCACCGGCAGCACCGTCAAGCTGCACTACACGCTGACCCTCGAGGACGGCACGATTTTCGACAGCTCTCGCGAGCGTGAGCCGTTCGAGGTGAAGCTCGGCGCCGGCCAGGTGATCCAGGGCTTCGAGCAGGCCCTCATGGGCATGACCGAGGGCGAGAGCAAGCAGGTCACGATCGTTTCCGACCAGGCCTACGGGCCGTGGCGGGAGGAGCTGGTGCAGGAGGTGGCACGCGACCAGCTGCCCGCCGAGCTGCCGCTGGAGATCGGCCGCCAGCTCCAGGCCTCCGACCCGCAGGGCCGCACGATGCTGCTCACGGTGATCGAGATGGACGACCAGTCGGTCAAGCTCGACGCCAACCATCCGCTGGCCGGTGAGGACCTGACCTTCGACCTCGAGGTGCTCGGCGTTCACTGAGGACCGTCGCCCGCGCGCCGGCCGCTGCCGTCGCCCTCGAGATCGGGGGCGCGCCAGCGGTTGAGCGCCAGCGGGCCCAGCACCATCAGGACGGCGAGGTGGGCGAAGGCGAGCGCCCAGGCAAGCCGCCCGCCGCCCGCCGCATCGAGGATGGCGCCGAACGCGAAGGGCCCGAGGAAGCCGCCGGCAAAGCCCAGGGTCGAGTGCACCGCCATGGAGGCGCCGGCCTCGCCCGGCCGTGCATTGCCGACGGCTCCTGCGGTGAGGGCCGAGCTGTCGCCGTAGACCACGAGGCAGTAGAGCAGCACGAGAAGGGCGGCGGCGAGGTAGGAGGCGGTGCCCAGGGTGGCGGTGAGGAGCGCCATGACGATGGAGCCTGCCATCACCGCCGTGATGATGCGGCGCCGGCCGAAGCGCAGGCACAGCTCGTTGCCGGCGACGCTCGCCGGCATGGTGCAAAAGCCCATCAGGGCGGTGACCGCCACCGGCCCGAGGAGCGGATGGGCGGCGAGCGCGGGCGGCGCCATGGCGGTCAGGAAGGCCACCGACCAGGCGCGCAGCGTGAAGAGCTCCCAGCTGTGGACCGTGTAGCCGATCGTGTAGGCCATCGCGGCGCGGTTGCGCAGCGCCGGCCGGGGGTCGAGGAAGCTGCGCCAGGGCCGCGGGGCGGTCGCGGGGGCGCTGCGCGGCGGCATGATCGAGGCTGCCATGATGACGCCCAGAAGCGCTCCCAGGGCTCCCGCGGCAAAGGCCCAGCGCCAGCCCAGCCAGGCGGCGATACCGGCCGCTGCGAGGAACGAGAGCGAGCTGCCGACGCCCAGGCACGAGGTGTAGAAGGCCACCGCCCGCGAGCGGGTGCGACCGGTGGTAGCATCGGTCAGCACCCGCAGGCCGGGCATGTAGCAGCCGGCGAAGCCGGCGCCGGCGAGGCCCCAGAACAGCGCCGCCGACCACAGCCCGTCGGCGAGAAGCGCCAGGCCCAGACAGGCGAGGCCGGTGAGCGCGGTGGAGAGCAGGTAGATGCGGCGCGGGTCGATCCGGTCGGTGAGCGAGACCAGGAACGGCACGGTCAGCGTGTAGCCGCCGTAATAGATGCCGGCGAGAAAGCCGGCCTCGCCGCCCGACAGCCCCCACGCGCGCATCAGCAGCGGCAGCAGGGCCGGCACCGCATAGGCGCTCACATGGCCGATCATCTGGGCGGCGCACACCCCGGCGATCAGCCGCCAGGCCGGCTGCCCGCGCCCCTCCGCCGCTACCGCCCGCACCGCGGCGCTCTCCGGCTCAGGGCATGAAGCGCACGCTCACCCGCCCGAGCGGGCCGAAATCGCCTTCTGCCAGCGATCCCGCGGCAACCGGCGTGATGCCGGTGAGCGTGCCCGAGCTGACCCACTGGCCGGCCTCGAGCCCCGGGCCGTTGTCGGCCAGCCACACCAGGGCCTGGAGCGGGTCGCCCAGCACCAGCGCGCCGCGATGGAGGAAAGGTCCAGCTCGTGCCAGCCTGCAACCGCGGCGCCGGGCAGGAAAGCCATGTTGAGCCCGTAATCGGCGATCGCCAGGCGCACGTCCGGCAGGCCGTCGGCGGCCACCCGGGTTCCCACCACTTCCAGCGCCGGGTGCAGCGAGCCCACCGCAGCCTTCACCTCGTCCCGCCCGTAGGGGGCCTTGCGGCTGGGCAGGGCGCGCGCCATGCAAAAGGCGATCTCGCACTCCACGCCGCGGGTTCCCGGCCTGAAGGGGAGGGCCACGCCGTTCTGCGCGTCCGCCTCGTGCAGATCAGTCGCGGGGATCGGGCCGAAGAACGGACGGTCGGTCTTGAGGCGCGCCTGGTGATCCTTGCCGGTGGCACCGATCTTCCAGCCGGCAAGGCCGCCGCCCAGGGCGGCGATGGCCGCGCGCTGCAGCGCATAGGCCTGCTCCAGGCCGGCGGGGGCCTCGGGCCAGGGTGGAGGCACCTGCATCGCCGTTTTCCGGGCGTGGGCCAAAGCTGCTCCCGCCCCCTGCAGCACCGTCTCGTCCATGTAGCGCTCCCCGCTCGCCCGTGTCGTCTCTCAGCTTGCGGGGGCGCAGATTGACACCGATCCGGAGCGAGGTCGAGAATGCGCCGCAGCTCCCGGGGAGGACATGCAGATGCTGACGCGCGAGATGGCCAGTGTGCCGAACAATCTCGAACCGTTCTGGATGCCGTTCACGGCCAATCGCGACTTCAAGGCCAACCCGCGCCTGATCGCGAAGGCCGAGGGCATGTATTACACGACCACCGACGGCCAGCGGATTCTCGATGCCACCGCCGGCTTGTGGTGCGTGAATGTCGGCCATGGCCGCGAGCGGGTGGTGGAGGCGATCCGGGCGCAGGCCGCGGAGCTCGACTTCGCGCCGACCTTCCAGTTCGCCCATCCCAAGGCCTTCGAGCTGGCCTCGCGTCTGGCCGACCTGTTCCCCGGGGATCTCGACCACGCCTTCTTCACCAATTCCGGCTCGGAGTCGGTCGACACCGCGCTCAAGATCGCGCTGGCCTACCAGCGTGCCATCGGCCAGGGCACCAGGACGCGCCTGATCGGTCGCGAGCGCGGCTATCACGGGGTCGGGTTCGGCGGGATCTCGGTCGGCGGCATCGTCAAGAACCGGATGTTCTTCGGCTCGCTGCTCACCGGCGTCGACCATCTGCCGCACACCTTGAACCTCGAGCACAACGCCTTCAGCCGCGGCCAGCCCGCCTGGGGAGCCCATCTGGCCGAGGATCTCGAGCGGATCATCGCGCTCCACGACGCCTCGACCATCGCCGCGGTGATCGTCGAGCCGGTAGCGGGCTCGATCGGCGTCTACCCGCCGCCCCAAGGCTATCTCGAGCGCCTCCGGGAGATCACCGAGAAGCACGGGATCCTCTTGATCTTCGACGAGGTCATCACCGCCTTCGGCCGTCTCGGCAAGGCCTCGGCCTCGGAATATTTCGGCGTCCAGCCCGATCTCGTGACCACCGCCAAGGGGCTCACCTCGGGCACCGTGCCGATGGGCGCGGTGATGGCCAGAAAGCACATCCACGACGCCATCGTCGGTGGCGCCACCAGCTCGCCGCAGACGATCGAGCTGTTCCACGGCTACACCTACTCGGCCCATCCGCTGGCCTGCGCCGCCGCCCTCGCGACCCTCGAGGTCTACAAGGAGGAGGGGCTGTTCGAGCGCGCGGCCGAGCTGGCGCCGTTCTGGGAAGAGGCGCTGCACAGCCTCGCGGGCGAGCCCCACGTCATCGACGTCCGCAATATCGGCCTGATGGGCGCGGTGGAGATGTCCTCGCGGCCCGGCAAGGTCGGCGAGCGTGCCTACGAGGCCATGGTCAAGGCCTGGGAGAAGGGGGTCATGATCCGCATCACCGGCGACACCATCGCCATGTCGCCGCCGCTGATCGTCCAGAAGCACGAGATCGAGACGGCGGTCGAGACGGTACGCAGCGTGGTGCGCGAGCTCGCCTGAGCCGTCCGCGCCCTCTGGCGCAAGGGCGAACGGGCCGGCTTTTGCCGGCCCGTTGCCTTTTCAGCTGCCCGGGCCGTCAGTGGCTGCCGTGGCCACCGGCCGCGCCCTTGACCGCCGCGTCGACCTGGACCTCGACGGTGGTCTCGCCGGCCTTCTCGAAGGTCAGGACGAGAGGGAAGCGCTGGCCCTCGGCGAGCGGCGCCTGCAGACCCATCATCATGATGTGGTAGGAGGCGGGCTTGAGCTCGAGCTTGCCGCCCGCGGGGATCTCGATCCCGCCCTCGACCTGGCGCATCCGCACCACGCCCTTGTCGTCCAGGATGTTGTTGTGGATCTCCACCTTCGAGGCGACCTCGGCGCTGGCCGAGACCAGCCGGTCAGCAGCCTCGCCCCTGTTCTCGATCACCGCATAGGCCACGCCGTTGGCCTGGCTGGCCGAGGTCGCGCGCGACCAGGGATGGTCGATCCTCAGATCGCCCACGGTGAAGTCGTGGGCGAAGGCGGCGGTGCTGCCGAGAAGGGCAGCGGCAAGGGCGGCGAGCTTGAGATGTCGCATGGGACTTCCTCTGTTCTGGTGCCGGCCGTGGGGGTCCGGCAGGTCATCGCGTCAGACGGCAGTGCTGCGCCTGGATGGCGGTGCCCGGGACGGAGGAAGGAGGAAGGGCCGGCGCCGGGCGTGCTCGCGGCGGCGGCGCGGGGCCGTCCGGCGTCGCGTCGGCCGCGCCTGGGGGAGCGGAGCCTGGGCGGGCGCCAGGGCCGGCTCGCGGCCCTCGGCCACCAGGCAGAAGACGCAGTGCTGGTGCGGCTGGCGGTTGTCTGCGGGCGCCTCGCCCGGCGGCAGGAGCTCCTCGGGAAGCTGCACCAACCGCGGGCCGTCGCCGGTGCACAGCACGACCGCGGCCAGCGAGGGTAGGGCAGCGCCCGGCGTCACCATGCCCGGCGGCAGCAGCAGGCTCAGGCCCGCCAGCAGAACCAGCGCCCGACCGAGCGTGCGCAGAGCGTGCCACCGGCTCATCGTCGGCCCCGCCCGTGTCGCCGGTCCGGCTCGCAAAAACGAGGCACGGCCATCAGCTGCAGAAGTTGCGGCTGCCCGCGGCGGTCACCGTGCCGGGTGCGATCCCGACATCTTCGATGACCCGCACCAGCCGGCGCTCGCGGGCGTCGATCACCGCGAGCCCGTCCTTGCCCTGCATGCTCACATAAAGCCGCGTGCCGTCAGCGCTGGCGACCGCCTGCTGTGGCTCGCCGGGAAGCGCGATCTCGCCGTCCATGACGAGGTTGTCGAGATCGACCAGCAGCGCCGAGCGGCGCTCGCGGCTGAGCAGGAAGGCGGTGCTCTCGAACCACCCGGTGGCGACGCCGGCAATGTCGGGCGCGCCGTCGAGCCGGGCGATCTCCTCGAGCGTTCCCATCGAGACCACCGACAGGCTGTCCTCGCCCTGGTGGGTGACCAGCATCAGCCTTCCATAGGCGGCCGGATAGGCCCGCCACGGCGTGTCGCCCAGCTCGAGGCGGGCGAGCGTTCTGCCTTTGGCGAGGTCGATCAGCGCTACCCCCTCGCGCGGCACGTCGATCGCCAGGGCGCGCTCGCTCCCCGCCCCGGTGGCGATCTCGGTGAAGCCCGATGGTGCGGCATCCCTGGCGGCGAGCAGCGCCGCCTCGGCCGTGCCGGTGCCGGCGAATTGCTCGACGCCGGCGATCTGCTCGACGATGGAGGCCGAGACGACGTCGACGACCTTGATGTGCTCGTCCAGCATGTCGGCGACGTAGAGCCGCGTGCCATCGGCATTGAAGGCGTAGTTGTGGGCGAGCCCGATCCCCTCGATCCGCCGCCGCGAGCCGTCGGCGAGGTCGAGCAGCCACAGCCCCACCTCCTCGAGGCTGTTGATCGCGACGACCGTCCCCTCGGGTGCGGGCTGCATGTGGACCGGCGGAAAGCCCAGCTCGATCGGCGGCAGCGGCGCGCCGGTGGCCAGATCGAAGACCGAGATCCGGTCGCCCATGAAGTCGCTGGCGAGAAGCCGGTTGCCGTCGGGGATCACCGCCACCTGGAAGGGCGGATGATCGAGCGGGAGGCGCCGGACCACTTGGTCGATGGTGGTATCGACCACGGCGATCTCCAGGGATTCCTCGCTGGCCACGAAGAGATGGGCATCAGGCCGGCCGGTCTCGCCCGCCGCGACGGCGCCGCTCGAAAGGAGGAGTACCAGGAGAGCCGTGCGGATCGTGCTGCTCATCGTCGTCACCGGGGTGGCTGATGGGGATCGATGGTCGCGACAGGCATCCGCCCATGCGGCAGGAGCGTGAAAGCTCTGCCAGCGGTGCCGGGGCGGGTCAACCGACAGCTCGTCGCGGTCTCCTCGACTGTCGCTTCCTGTCGCCTATCGACACTGACACGGCATGGGTTAAGGTCCGATCAACAAACAAGAGGATCAGGGAAGGAGGCTCTCCATGTCCTTGCTGGTGCGCGGCGGAACCGTGGTCAATGCCGACCGGAGCTTTCGTGCCGACGTGCTGTGCGCCGACGGGGTGATCAAGGCGGTCGGCCCCGATCTCGATGCGCCGGCGGGGGCCGAGGTGGTGGATGCCGGCGGCGCCTATGTCATGCCCGGCGGCATCGACCCGCACACCCACATGGAGATGCCCTTCATGGGCACGGTGGCGTGCGAGGATTTCGAGAGCGGCACCTCGTCGATGCTCGCCGGTGGCACCACGATGCTGATCGACTTCTGCATCCCGGCACCGCAGCAGAGCCTGACCGACGCGCTCGACCAGTGGACCGAGTGGGGCAAGAAGGCGGTGGCCGACTACTCCTTCCACGTCGCCATCACCTGGTGGTCGGACCGGGTGGCTCAGCAGATGGCCGAGTGCGTCGACCGCGGCGTCAACAGCTTCAAGCACTTCATGGCCTACAAGGGCGCCTTGATGGTCGACGACGAGATCCTGTTCAAGAGCTTCTCGCGCTGCCGCGACCTGGGCGCGCTGCCGCTGGTCCATGCCGAGAACGGCGATGCTGTGTTCCTGCTCCAGCAGCAGCTCCTCAACCAGGGCATCACCGGCCCCGAGGGCCATGCCCTCTCGCGCCCGCCGCATGTCGAGGCCGAGGCCGCCAACCGGGCCATCATGATCGCCCAGACGGTGGGGGTGCCGCTCTATGTCGTGCACACTTCCTGCAAGGAGGCGCACGACGCCATCAAGCGGGCGCGCGACAGCGGCCTCAGGGTCTATGGCGAGCCTCTGGCCCAGCATCTCGTGCTCGACGAGAGCGTCTATTACGAGAAGGACTGGGATCTTGCCGCCTCGCGGGTGATGAGCCCGCCCTTCCGCTCCAAGGAGCACCAGAAGTCGCTGTGGGACGGGCTGGTCTCGGGCTCGCTGCAGGTGGTGGCCACCGACCACTGCGCCTTCAACCTCCAGCAAAAGCGCATGGGGCAGGACAACTTCACGAGGATCCCCAACGGCACCGGCGGTATCGAGGAGCGCCTGAAGGTGGTCTGGCACTTTGGCGTCAACACCGGGCGGCTCACACCAAACGAGTTCGTCGCCGTCACCAGCGCCAACTGCGCGAAAATCTACAATCTCTACCCGCAAAAGGGGGTCGTGGCGGCAGGCGCCGACGCCGATCTGGTGGTCTGGGATCCCCAGGCGCAGCACACGATCCGCCAAAAGGCGCACCATTCGAAGCTCGACGTGAACGTCTTCGAGGGTCTGACGGTGACGGGCGTGCCGCGGGTGACGATCAGCCAGGGGCGGGTCGTCTGGAAGGACGGCGCGCTCGACGTCCGCCGGGGCCAGGGCCGCAATATCAGGCGCCCGGCCTTCGCGCCGGCCTTCAAGGCACAGACGGTCTGGAACGAGCGCACCCGGCCGCACCCCGTCCGGCGCCAGGTGCAGGTCCAGCAGACGCCGTGAGGTGGCGCTGCGCCCGTCGGCGGGGTGCGCGTTAAGAGGCTGTTCACCGGCGGTGGCGTATACCTTCCCGGACCTGGTCCCGGGAGCCGCTCATGGCGAAGGCATCTGGCGCGCGAGCATTTGCGGAAGCGCAGGCATCCGACCTTGCCGCGCTGGCGCGATTGCTCGGCCGAGGCGGCCTCAAGGTCGTCGTGCCGTCGGTCGCCGTAGCGGTGGCCGCCGCTGCCGCCGTGGTGCTGGCGGCGCTCTTTCTTCTCGCTCAGGAGCAGAGCATCCGGGCGGCGGCTGCCGCCCGGGGCACGATCGAGGCGGCGTTGCACCGGTTCGAGCGGCAGCTGGCCGGCGTGGCGGACGACGAGGCCCGCAGGTTCGCCGCGGCCGGCCCGCCCGCCGCCGATGCGCTGTCGTCCCTGCACCGGGAGCTCGGCATCGCCTACTGCCTGCTGTTCGACGAGACCGGTCGGCCGGTCGGCAGCCAGACGGCGGGAGCGCCGGATCTTGCGACGATTCTGGCCGCCCTCGGTCCGCCGCCCGACGGGCAGTCTGTACAGACCGGCTATGTTCGAACGGTGGCCGGCCCGGCGCTTGCCGCTGCCGTCCCGCTGGAGCTTGCACAAAGGACGAGCCGCGCCTCCGGCCAAGCGGCGCGGCTCGTCCTTGTGGCGCCGCTGGCCGGTCGCCCGCTCGCGGATCTGACGGCTCTCGCCCATCTTCCCGATCTGGATCTGGGCCCGCCGGTCGCGGCGCCGGGCCTGCAATCGGTGGCGCTGCGCGGGGCTGATGGCACTGTCGCGGGCACGCTTTCATGGCGCCAGCCGCGTCCGGGCGATGCCATCGTGCACCGGGTCCTGCCGCTGCTCCTCACGGCCGTAGGCGGCGTGGGCTTTTTGGGCTGGCGCTCGTGGCGGCGTGGCCGCGGGGTCGAGAGGGCGCTTGCCGCCAGTGAGGCGCGCGCGCAGCTTCTTGAGCTGGTCGATCCGCTCACCCGGCTGCCCAACCGGATCTTCTTCGCCGGTTGGCTCGCCCAGGCGCTGTCGCGCGCCGAGGCCCAGGGCAGCGGCGTGGCGCTGCTGCATCTCGACCTGGACGGCTTCAAGGAGATCAACGAGACGATGGGCCATGCTGCCGGCGACCGGCTGCTCTGTCTCGCGGCAGCCCGCATAAGGGCCGGCCTCAAGGCTGGAGAGGTGGCGGCGCGGCTCGGCGACGACGAGTTCGCGGTGGCGCGCGAGGGTGTCGTTCTCCCGCAGTTCGCCCAGGAGATCGGCCGGCGGCTGCTGCGGCTTCTGGCCGAGCCGTTCGAGATCGACGGCCGGATCGTGCAGGTCTGCACCAGCGTCGGTATCGCCGTGGCGCCCGGCGACGGCAGCGGTGCGGTGCAGCTCAGCCGCCATGCCGGCATGGCCCTGCTGCTCGCCAAGCAGACCCGGGGCGGCGCCGTGCGCCACTTCGAGCCGGCCATGGGCGAGCGGCTCGCCTCGCGTCGCCGGCTGATCGGGGAGCTGCGCCAGGCGATGCCTGCAGGGCAGCTCGAGGTCCACTATCAGCCGCAATGCGCGCTGCACGACCGGCGCCTGCTGGGTTTCGAGGCGCTGCTGCGCTGGCGCCATCCCGAGCGTGGCCTGATCGGGCCCGCCGAGTTCGTCCCGCTGGCCGAGGAGACCGGGCTGATTCACGAGATCGGCGCCTGGGTGCTGCGGACCGCCTGCGCCGAGGCGGTCCGCTGGCCTGGCCTCAAGATGGCGGTCAACTTGTCGCCGGCGCAGTTTCACCAGCACGGGCTCGCCACTCTCGTGGCGGGCATCCTCGCGGAGACCGGGCTGCCGGCGCAGCAGCTCGAGCTGGAGATCACCGAAAGCTCGCTGCTGGGCAACTCGCGGCAGGTATGCGCCACGCTGGAGCGGCTCCGCGCGCTCGGCACGTCGATCGCGCTCGACGATTTCGGCACCGGCTATTCGAGCCTCGGGCAGCTGCATCGCGTGCCGGTCGACGTCATCAAGATCGACCGCTCGTTCATCGCCCAGCTGGGTCGTAGCGCGCGCGCGGAGGCGATTCTGCGTGCCGTGATGGGGCTGGCCGAAGGGCTGGGGGTGACGGTGATTGCCGAGGGGATCGAGACGGAAGCCCAGCTGATCCGGCTGCGCGCCTTCGGCTGTGCCCAAGGCCAGGGCTACTACTATGCCCGTCCGCTGCCGCCCGCCCAGCTGGCGAAGGCGGGCTGGAGGGAACCCCAGGCGGTCCGCCCGCTGGAGGCTTGAGCGTGACGCCGGGACGAGGCGCGGCTCACGGACGGAAGGCGCGCATCCAGTCGGGACAGGCCGCGAGGAGATCCGCCTTTCCGGTCGCCTGCCAGCGTTCGAGCTCCCATGGCTGGCCACTCGCCTTCAAGCAGTTCTCGCGCGCCATGTAGAGCCATGCGCGCCGGCGCGACCCGTCGCCGAGCTGCACGGCGCGCAGCTCGGCCCGGTACTCGCCGGCTTCGTAGTGATTGATGCGCGCGATGTCGCCCGGGCCGCATCCGCAAAAAAGGCTTCCCTCGACGCTGGCGCCGCAGGCCGGCACCAGCAGCGGGTAGCAGGCGTCGCGCGCCGTCTCGCGGCGAAAGCCGGCAAGCCGTGCCGTCTGGAGCTCTTCCTCCAGCGGCCTCTGCAACACCAGCGAAAGCACGTCTTTGTCCATCAGCGTGCCGAAGAAGAACAGCGGTGCCACGCCCGCTGCCGACAGGGGGATCGCCGGCGCCACGGCACAGGGAAGAGGGCGCTGCAAAGGGCGCCCCGGCGCGCTTGCATGCATCGAAGGAACCTCCCGAGCTCGCGGCAGGGCAATGAGGCTGCTGCCCCTAGCAGAGCAGCGCGGCGAGGTGAAGGGCGACGGCTGCGCGGTCTCCTCCCGGCGATTGTCTCGAAGATGCTGCGTTCGGCCCGGTTCTCCGTGCCGGTCGACCTGGGTCGCCGGCAGCCGTTCCGGCACCGGCAGCGACCGGCCGGCCTACCAGCGCGAGAAGCGGTAGTTGCCTGCTTCTTCTTCGCCTCGCGATGGTCACGTCCCGGGTGGTGGTGCAGGTACGCGGTCGCCACGACAGGCCCGCGGGCCGACGTGATTACGACTATCAAAACGTTCTACCGGGCATTCCACGCGGCATACCGGCCAATCGGCAGGGAGAAGCAGCTTCTGATCCGCTCCGGCCTGCGCTGGATGGTCCGCATGACCGAGGGGATGCCGGACTTCAGCTGGTTCTTGGCCTTGGGCTGCAGCTTTTGCCGCAGCTGCTGCTCGAGGCGTTGCCGAGGCGCTCGTCGGGAT
>JARGEQ010000059.1 GCA_029211145.1 Marinimicrococcus flavescens | reverse complement strand
ACCCAACGCAGCGGGCCTTTGCGCGTCCGGCAACAAGACAGAAAAAACCAAAACGAAACCCGCCAGGTCGAGCATCAAGTGGCAGAAATACGCGTAAGATGTATTATGAAAAATATCTGCGCCAACAGCTGAAAAACTCCCTCCGTCAACGACTTGCGTCGACCTCGAGAACCGGCCGGCAGGCCTGGCGGCATCAGCCTCAGCGCCCGCGCCCCCAGCCGGGCCAGGAATCCCGCAGGGCGATCCCAGCCGGCTGAGTTGATCGACCGGCTGCTGGCTGATGCCACCGTCAGTCCCGGCTTGCCGCGGCGCCGGAGGGTAACGGGCAAAACACTAGGACCATATTGCATTAATATAGGAAATAATGCATAATCCTCTGCCATCGGCCTCGCCGCGCAGAGGAGCCCCGGCCTTGCCTACCGCCTTGCCCGATCTCGCCCGCACCGCCCCGCAGATCCCGGTGGTCATCGCCCCCCTGGCCAACGATCTGGGCCAGGGGCTGATCCTGGCCGCCGTCGAGGAGCCGGGTTTCGGCACCCTCACGGTCCATCCCGACGGCAGCCTGACCTACGTGCCGGCCGAAGGCTTTTCCGGCGAGGACGGATTTTCCTACACGCTCCGCGACGCGGCCGGTGCTACCGCCCAGGGCCGGGTGACAGTCGAGGTCGCCCCCGCCAACCGTCCGCCGGCGGCCAACGGCGACGAGGCGCGCACCGCCCCGGGCAGCCCCGTCGACATTCCGGTGCTGGCCAACGACACCGATCCGGACGGCGATCCGCTGCACCTCGTGGCCCTCGACATGCCCGGGCACGGCAGCGTCGCGGTGACGCCGCAGCAGACGCTGCGCTACCTGCCGGCCCGTGGCTTCACCGGCACCGACCGCTTCACCTACCGGGTCGGCGATGGGCGCGGCGGCTTCGCCTACGCTACCGTCACCGTCACGGTGGCCGGCGCCGACCGGCCGCCGACGGCCGGCGCCCTCGCCACGGCAACCCGGCCGGGCCTGCCGGTGGAGCTCGACCTGTTCGCCCATGCGCAGGATCCCGAGGGCGGTCCGCTCACCCTGACGGGACTGGGCGTGCCGGCGCATGGCAGGCTCGAGACCGGCTCCAGGGGCCGCGTCACCTACACCCCCGATCCCGGCTTCGAGGGCGAGGACGGGTTTTCCTGGACCGTCGCCGACGAGGCCGGCGGGACCGCCACCGGCACGGCGCTGATCGCCGTCGAGACCCTCAACGCGCCGCCCGTGGCGGTGGACGATCTCGCCGTCACCGAGGCCGGCACGCCGGTGAGCATCGATCTTCTCGCCAACGATCTCGACCCCGAGGGCGGGCCGCTCGCCCTGGTGGCGCTGGGCCTGCCGGCGCATGGCAGCCTGCTGCTGGGTGGCGGCGGACAGGTCACCTACACGCCGGAAGCGGGCTTTACCGGCGAGGACCAGTTTTCCTACACGCTGCGTGATCCCAAGGGCGCCACTGCCCGCGGCACGGTGCGGGTCACGGTCGAGGAGCCGGCCGTCCCGAGCGCCTGGCTCAACGGCTATGCCAGACGCCGCCTTCTGGTCGTGCCGGCCGGGCGCAGCAGCGAGCGGCTCGAGGGTTTTCCGCTACTGCTCGAGGCGGAGGGGGACTGGCTGCGGCCGCAGGAGCTGGGCGGCGGGCTGGCCGATGCGGCCGGCCGCGACCTGCGTTTCGAGCTGGCCGACGGCACCCGCCTTTTCCACGATGTCGAGCGCTGGGACCCGCAGGCCGGACGGCTGCGGGCCTGGGTGCGGCTGCCGGTGCTGCCGGCCGGCGAGGATCTCGAGCTCTTTTGCTATTACGGCAAGGCCGGGCTTCTTGCCGACGAGGCCGACCCGGCTTCGGTGTGGCGCGACCATCTGGCGGTCTGGCACCTGCCCGGGGCGGGCGACCGCAGCGGCCGTGGCCGCGATCTTGCCGGCACCGCGCCGGTGCCCGCCGAGGGCGCCTTCGGCCCGGCCGGCCGGTTCGACGGCACCGCCAGCGAGCTGTTGCTCGCCGATCCCTCCTTCCTCGACGGCCACGACGCGCTCGCCGTCGAGCTGTGGCTCGACAGCGAGCGGCTCGACAGCGACCAGGGCATCCTCGCGGTAGGCGCCGTCACCGGCCGGGACGCCGATTGCGGCCTCGTGCTGCGCCACAACGATGCCGGCTTCTACGGCGGCGCGCCGCGCTGCTTCACCATCGAGCTGGCGCTGGCCGACGGAAGGTTGATCCACGAGAGCGCCTCCGGCCGGGCCGGGCTGGAAGCCCGCCATCTTCTGCTGGTCTGGCGGCGCGGCCAGGGGACCAGCCTCTATCTCGACGGCGTGCTCGATTCCGCCTCGCACCTGACCGGGGCCGGCCTTTTGGGCCCGACCCGGCCGGGCCCCGGGCCGCTGCGCCTGGGCAACGGACCGCGCCAGGCGCAAAGTGGCAAGTGGCAGGGGCTTTTGGGCGGGGTGCGGCTCGCCGCCCGTGCCCCCTCGGCCGCGAGGATCGCCGCGCTTGCCCGCAATCTGCGCGAGCCGCAGGCCTTCGCCGCCCTCGGCGCCGAGGAAGTGTTCGGTGCGGGGGGTGGCGGTCCCGTGGCGATGCCGCTGGAGGCACGGCTGGCGCCGGGCCTGCCTGCCCTGCTCGATCCCCTGGCCGCCGCCCGCGACGCCCAGGGGGCGAGCCTTCTCGTCGTGCGGCCGCCGGCGCAGGGCACGGCTGCCATCGTGACCGGCGAGGACGGCAGGCAGCTCTTGCAGGTGACGCCGCCAGCGGGCTTCCTCGGTCGGCTCGATCTTCTCTTCGCCCTCGAGCGCGACGGAAGCCGCTCGGAGGCCGTCGCCCTGCTCGAGGTCGACGCCGCCGAGGCCCCGGCCCCGGAGCCCGCCGACCAGCCCTTCGCCGGCCGGCTCCACGGCAATCCTTACATGTGCGACACCGTCTCGGAGGTGCAGTTCTACCCGGGTCGGCCGGCCGCCAAGCGGATCGTCGCCGAGCGCAGCGGCGAGCTCACGGCCCTGCGCTGGCACAACCGCTACCAGAACGTGGCCGGAGCCTCGGGCTACAGCTCGGGCGACGGCGGGAAGGTGGTGGTGCGCGTGGAGAGCGACGCCGGCGGCCTGCCCTCGGGCGAGGTGCTGGGCGAGACCGCGGTCAATGGCGGGGCCGGCGCCCCGGTGAGCCAGGGCTTCTTTCCGCAATGGCGCTTTTTGGCGCCGGTGCCGCTCGAGGCCGGCCGGGCCTACCACCTGGTCTGGTACCAGGTGGGTAGCAGCGGCACGGTCTCGGTGGACTTCCACTATGCCTACTCGCCCATTCCTTATGGCCAGGAGCTCCATGGCGGGCCCTTCGAGGGCGACCGCCAGCCGGTCCTGCGCCGGCGCTCGGACGGCAGCTGGGAGCGCCGGGCCGAGCATGGCGGCTTTCTCGAGCTTTCCTGGGCCGACGGCCTGGTCACCGGCTGCCCGGTGGTGTTCTCCTCGGGCGGCTTCAGGAAGGATCTGGGCGGCTCGGTGATGGCCCGCCAGAGTTTCACCCTGCGCGGCTCCCCGCGGATGGCGGAGGGCGTATGGCTGCGCGCCTGGTGGACCGACGGCGCGCCGAGCCCGCTGCTGCTGCGCCTCGAGGATCTCGAAAGCGGCCTGATCGAGCAGCTCGAGCTGCCCCGCAGCGCTCTGCCGCGGACCGCCAACAGCCTCACCTGGATGGGCGATCCGGCGAGCCCGCCGGCCTCGTGGCGCTACCACGCCTTCGCCGCCCCGCGCCTCCTGGCGGCGGACCGCCGCTACGCCCTGCGGCTGAGCTGCGCTTCCGGCAGCTACCGGGTCCATGCCGTGCAGCAGGCCGATCCGCGGGCGCACGGCTCGCGCAGCCGCGAGCGCTGGGAGGAGGCGGTGGCCGAGGTGAGCCTCGATGGCGGCCGCACCTGGCGCGGCTGGGACGACACCAAGGAAGCGCCGGGCGTGGCCCGCCAGGACTGTCTCCTCCCGCTCGCCTTCGCCCTGGCCCTGCCCGGCACGCCGCCGCCCCCGGCGCCCCCGCCGCCGGACGGCGGGGGTGATCCGCGGCTGATGGCGCATCGCAACCTGGTGCGCAGCGCCGCCCATCGCGACTATTGAGGCCGGCCAGGCCGGCATCCCGGGTGCAACGATGATCCACCGGACGCGGAGATCCTGCATGTCCCGACTGGCGCTCCTCCTCCTGCCGCTTCTCCTGCTGGCATTCCCTGTCCCGGCGGCCCCGCTGGTCATGCAGCCGGCGCTCGTCATCCCGCTCGACGGCGACGGCACCCTGAACGCCCGCGGCGAGGTGCTGCCGCTCGATGTCGACGGCGACGGGGTGCTCGAATATGCCCACTGGAACGGCCGCCGCCTGCTGCGGGTGTTCCGCCAGGACGGCACGAAGCTCTGGGAGCGCGCCAACCCGGCGGGCTACCGGCACGACCGCTGGACCTATATCGACCATTACGCCGCCTGGGACATCGACGGCGACGGCCGCGACGAGCTGCTGCACTGCTGGGAGCGTGATGGCTCCCTGTGGCTGCAGGTGAGCGACGGCCGCGACGGCCGGGTGAAGCGCGAGGCCCGGCTGCCGAGCCCGCTGTGGGAAGCCTGCCACGTGGCGCTGTTCTTCCTCGAGCGGCCAGGCAGCGCTGCCGGTGTCCCCACCCTGCTGGTGCCGCTGCGCGCCGTCGACGCCGGCTTCCAGCGCCTCCCCGGCGAGACCGACGATGTCGAGTATCTCTCCGCGGTCCGCGCCTACGACGCTGGCCTGAGCCAGCTCTGGCAGGCCCGCACGCCCGAGGCCGGGCACTGGTTCCACGGCGTCGACGCGGACGGCGACGGGCGCGTGGAGGCGGTCTTCGCCGGCAGGCACCGGCTCGCCGCCGACGGCGGCCTCACCTGCACGCTCGAGGGCTGGCCGGCCACCGACCATGTCGATTCGGCACAAGTGGCCGACATCCTGCCCGCCCGGCCGGGCCTCGAGATGGCGGCGGTGGGTGCCAGCGGGGCGGCCCTCTTCGATGCCGGCGACTGCCGCCGGATCTGGAGCCTCGATGCGGGCCGGGTGCCCGACCCGCAGCATGTGGTGGCGGGCGCGTTCGATCCCGGCAGCCCGGGCCTCGAGCTGGTGATCGGCCGCGGCGGGGCCGGCAGCGGCCTGCCGCGCATCTACGATTTCGTGCGCGCCGACGGCACGATCGTGCGCTCGCTCGAGGTGGAGCCCTTGGGGATCACCATGCACCCCCTCATGAACTGCCGGCCCGACGCCATCGCTCCCGACAAGATCTGCCTTGGCGAGGGCTGGGTGATGGACTGGGCCGGCACCGTCCTGCTGCGCCCCGACTGGTACCGGCCGCTGCAGGAGCTCGACGCGGCCGAGCGCAGCCTGCACCGCTTCGATCAGTGGAGCCCCTTCGCGGTGACCGGCGATCTTTTGGGCGACGCCCGCGAGGAGATGATCGTGTGGGGCCGCCATGTGCTGGTGGTCGGCCGGCTCGCCGGCGGCTGAGGCTTGCGGCGGACGGCAGGGCGCGCTCTCCTCGATGGCTCCGAGGAGAGCGCGATGCCCTGCCGCTTGTGCTCGTTCTTCTGGCCGCCGCCTGCGCCGGGCCGCCGGAGCGGCCCCTGCAGGCGGTGCCGGAAGCGGTGCCCGAGGCAAGGCGGGGTGCGGTGCCCGCCCGCCTTGCCGCCCGCCGCAACCTGGTGCGCGGCGGCGCCTACCGGGCCTACCCGCCCGCCCCGTGAGGCCCGGGCGCCCGATGGGCTCCAGGCTCTCGAGGCTCAGGCGAGGCTCAGGCGAGGCTCAGGCGAAGTCGAGCATCATCGGCAGGGACTGCTCGCGGTCATAGATGTCGTCGACCCGCCACCACGACCAGGAAGCGCCATTATTGTCGCTGCGCCAGGCATAGCCGACGGTCGAGAGCTTGGGATCGCGAAAGCCCCAGATAGTGCCTTTCTGCGCGGTGATGGCGCCGAACTGCGTGCCCCAGGGGGCCGACAGCCAGACCGAGTAGCTTCGTCCCGCCGAGATGGTCGGGCGCCTCGGCAGGGCCACCGTCGCCCAGCGTATGTTGCCCTGGCCACGATAGTCGCCGCCGATCTGCGCCAGCTGCGAGCACGCCATGCCGGCCTGGTCGAGCACGCTGCCGCGGTCGTCGCGCAGCTGCACCTGAAGATCGCCGCTGCCGCTCTTGTGGAAGGCGCACAGACTGATGCTCGCCACCGAGCGGCTGCCGTCGGGACGGAACTCCTGGCAGGCGATCGAGCTGCCCTCGATCAGCGAGGTGCCGGAGCGGCCGCCATTCATCCAGGACTGACCGCGGACGGTGCCGTCGGTGTAGTACAGCTCGAAGATCGGGATCTGCTCGGTCAGCACGCGCCAGCGGCCATTGCCGTAGACCATGCTGGCGAGGCTGTCCTTCCAGTAGTCATAGCCGGTGCGCGGCTGCGGCTCGGCAAAGCAGTGCACGTCGTTGATCGAGACCGTGCCCTCGTCCGGCGCGTGCTGGCGGAACACGATGTGGTAGACCGTGCCCTGGCTGAGCCGGGCCTGCTGGCGGAAGGCGATCTCGGGAAAACGGTCGATGTTCGCCGGGCCGACGATGACCTCGGTGCTGGTGAGCACCTGGCCCGAAGGATTGCCGCCGGAATCGCTGTGAATCTCGATCGAGAGGCGCCCGCCATTGCCGGTATGGTAGCCGGGCCGTCTCCAGTCGAAGCGGTTCCACCAGCGCATGCTCTTGATGTTGCCGCCATATTCACAGCGGAACCGGTAGGCGTGGTAGGCCGAGAAGCGGTTGTTGCCGACGCCGCCGCCATAGATGTGGCAGCCGATCTGCCGGCCGAGATAGGGCCGGCTGGCATCGCCGCCGGCGACGTCGCTGGCCGGCGGGCAGCTGGGCTCTGCTGGAAGCGCGTTGCCTCCCGAGGACGAGCCGCTCGAGCCGCTTGAGGATGAGCCGTCCTGGTAGGAGCCGTTGTCGCGATCGCGGCGGTAGGCGCCGCAGCCGCTCTGCCCGTCGACCGGGCTCACATATTCGTGGCAGGCGAAGGCCTCGCGCGGGCGCCAGAGGAACGGCGTGGCGAGGGCGATGCCGCCCAGCAGGAGCTGGCGACGGCTGTTCCGCTTGGTGGTGGCGGAGCTGGTCATGGTCTGGCTCTCCGGGGGCTGCGGGTCAGGTGCAGGCATTGTCGGTGCCGCCCGAGCCCGAGCCGGCGTCCGATCCGGAGCTGTCCGAGCTGCCGGAACTGCTTGAGCCGCTGGAGGAAGAGCCGCTCTGGTAGCTGCCATTCTCGCGGTCGCGACGGTAGGCGCCGCAGCCGCTCTGCCCGTCGCTCGGACTCACATATTCGTGGCACGCCAAGGCTGGTGCCGCAGGGAGCAGGAACGCGAGCAGCGAGAGTGCCGCCAGGCTTGCCATGCGCAGCGTCGCAGAGGGGGGGACCCGTCCGGAGCGTGGGTCGATCATCGTCTTGTCTCCTTCCTGCGCATCCTTGAAATTGGATGCTTTTTCTATAAAAAATTCTTGTTTTTTAGATAATTGATAGAAAAATTTCATGTAATGGATCAACAACTGGCACAGCCCGCGGCAAGGCCTGGGGCATGGCGTAAGCCGTGCCTCCTCGCCGCTCTTTTCAGAGGAATTGTGCCATCACGATCCCTGTCTCGGCCGCCAGCGACAACACTCTGAGGTTTTGCACCTCGGTTCTGTTGCCACTCTCGGTTACAGGCAGGACGGAGATCGCCTGCTTTTATTCCGCGGCGCCGGCCACCGGAGGGGGATTTTTTCTGCCGCCGGCAGCGCGCAGCAGCCGCCGCGCCAGCAGGAAATAGACGGTATAGGAGACCGCCATGCCGAGGCTGTAGAGGCCCACGGTAAGCCCGTAGCCGAGCTCCCACCACCAGCCGGCGAGGAAGCTGCCGGCCAGCACCACGGCGCTGAAGATGTCGAGGGCCAGCACCAGGTCCTGGCGCTCGAACAGATTCAGGGTATGGGCGATCGGCACCATGACGAACATGGCCAGATACATCGGCAGGAGCAGCCGCACGAGCTCGCCGCTCTCCCACCACTCGGACCCGAAGACCAAGGCGAAGACCCAGGGGCCGGCGAGCGCCAGCCCGCCCAGCCAGGCGACGCCGAAGAGCGCCAGGCGCACCGCGGTCGCCATGAAGAGCGGGTAGAGCTCGCCATACTGGTGCGGCTGCAGGCGGGCCGATTCGGCCGTGTAGACCTGGCTCGCGGCGATGCCGATCAGGCGGATCGGGATGCCCACCACCCGCTGGGCGAGCCCGTACCAGCCGGCTACCACCGGCCCGTAGAGCACCGCCAGCAGCAAAGCCGGCAGGAGCCGGGTGGTGCTGTTGAGCATGATGGCGCCGGTCCCCAGGAACGGGAAGCGCCGGTAGCGCCAGGCCATGGCGGCGGTGCGGCGGGGCCGCAGGCCGCGGAACAGCCGCCTTTTCTCCGGCGGCATCTGGCGCAGGATCGGCAGGATCCCCGCCAGGTAGCCGAGGATGTAGCCGGCTACCAGGCCGGCGGGGCCGAGCAGCCAGAGGCCGAGCTGGAGGACCGCCTGGCCGGTCGACTGCCACAATTTGGAGAGCGCCAGAACCCGCATCGCCCCCTGCTTGAGGGCCCAGCCGTCGAGGGCGAAGAACAGGCCGGTGGCCGCCACCCCGGGCGGCAGCCACCACAGCAGCAGCGAGTCCGCCGGCAGCCCCAGCCGGGCGGCGAGCGCCCCGCCGGCGAGCCACAGGACCAGCGCCAGCAAGAGCGCCATGCCGAGGGCGGCGAGCACCGCGGCGCGGACCACCAGCGAGGCGGTGCCGTCGTTGCGGCAGATCGGGATCGCCGCCTCGTAGCGCAGGCAGGCGGCGGTGCCGAAGATCCCCAGCAGCGTTGTGAAGACGGTGAAATAGCCGAAATCCTCGGGCCCGTAGAGGCGGGTGAGGATCGGCGAGACGAGGATCAGCACCGCCTGGGCCGCCGCCGTCGAGCTGGCGAGCAGCATCAGCCGCCGCATGAAGGGACTGCTCGGCAGAAGCTTCGAGACGAGCTGGCGCATGCTTACCGGCATCCTCCCCCACCGCACCGGCTCCCGCGGCAGCGAGGGTGACGACCGGCACGGAGTGCCGTCCATAGCCGCATCCCCGGGTACCGGGTCAACCGCCCGCCGCGCTCGTGCCGACGGTTGACATACACAGGGACCCCGAGGCCTATCCTGCCTCATGCTTGTGCGCGCGCGGCCCGGGCGGGCCACTCACTTCGAGGACGTCGTGCCGTCCGGCGGCCGGGCGCTGCCGGGCGCCTCGCCGATCGCCGTCGACCTCGCCGCCGGGATGCGGGTGGTGCGGCGCCTGGCGCTGCACCTCCTCTCCTTCGAGACCCTCTTCGTCCTGTTCCTGTTCGCCGGCCGCTTCAAGGCCGACCCGCGCTTTTCCTGGGTGCCGGTCGACATCACCCTGCTGTTCTTCCTGGCCAGCTTCGCCGTCGGCGTCACGGTGATCTGGCGCGAGCAGATCTACCTGCCGGGCCTGCGGCTGGTGATGATGTTCATGGCCTTCCTCCTGTGGGCCACGGCGAGCTACGCCTGGACGCCGGGGCCGCTCTACGGCTTTTCCAAGCTCAGCGAGCTCTTGAGCCTCAATCTGTGGAGCCTCATGGGCGGAGCGCTGGTGATCGCCAACCGGCGCATCCGGCTGGTGCGCTTCCTGGCGCTGCTCACCCTGTTCGCCACGCTCATCGCGGTGGACTGGATAAGCTTCTACGGGATCGGCAACTTCACTGAGCTCGGCTTCATCAAGTCCGGCGACTATCTGGGGGCCGGCACGGTGATCGGGGCGGGCGCCATCGTCGCCTTCACCGTGCTGATCTACGCTCCGCCCCTGACGCTGCGCTGGATCCTGGCCGGCCTGCTGTTCGGCCTCCTGACGCTGACCCTGTTCGTGATCGGCGGGCGCAGCCCGATCGTCGCCCTGGCGCTGGCCATGCTGATGCCGATGGCCGTCCATGTCCGCCTCGCCGAGGGCCGCCTGCTGCTGCACCGCTCGCAGATCCTCGTGCTGCTGGTGATCCTGGGCGGGGTGGCCGGGGTGGTCTGGGCGATCGCCAGCGGCGAGATGACCTGGACCCTGATGCGCTTCGGCTTCCTGTTCAGCCAGGGAGCGGAGGACAGCTCGACCACCCACCGTTTGTCCTATTTCGCCTTCGCCCTGAAGGGCTGGGCGCAGGCCCCGCTGATGGGCCACGGGATCGGCTCGTTCGGCATCATGTATCTGGGCTTCGATTTCCGCACCTTCCCCCACAACATCTTTCTCGAAGCCCTCTTCGAGACCGGCATTTTGGGCCTGGCGCTGCTTGCCGCCTGCTTCGTGCTGGCGCTGCGCCGCCTCGGGCTCGACCGGCTGCGCCACGAGCCGGTCCTGCTGTGCGTGCTCATGCTGTTCAGCGCCAGCTTCCTGTTCGCCATGATGAGCGGCGCCCTCAACGAGGTCCGCTTCCTGTGGACCACGCTCGGGCTGCTGCTGGTGCGGCCGCTGGCGCTGGTGCTGCCGGACCGCATCACCAACCGCTGATCGCCTTCTGGCGTCTCGCCCGCCGCCGCGGGCACGGGTTAAACATGGTCTTTTCCGGAGATTCTTCCGGGGAAGACTCGACTTTTGCGGCGCACCGACCTCGCCCTGGCCTACGGGCTGCTCTTCATCTCGGGCATGCCGGCTCTGGCCTACCAGGTGGTCTGGCAGCGGGTCCTGACCCTCTATTTCGGGGTCGACGTCTATTCGACCGCAATCGCCGTGGCGGTCTTCATGCTGGGCCTGGGGCTGGGCTCGCTGCTGGGCGGGCGGCTCGCCGACCGGGTGCGCCGGCCGGGCCTGCTCTACGCCTTGGCCGAGCTCCTGACCCGCCTCTACGGGCTCGCCAGCCTTCATCTGATGGCGCTCGCCGGCCGCAGCCAGGCCGGCGCCGGCCCCTTTGGCCACGGCGGTGCCGCCCTGGCCGCTGGTCTGGGGCTGGCGGCCATGAGCGGGCTCGTGGCGCTGGGCTTCCAGATCACCGCCTACCGGCTGCTCGTCATCCTCCTCAAGGGCTCCGCCTACACGTTCGGGACGCTGCTCTTCGTCTTTTTGAGCGGCATCGCCCTGGGCTCGCTCCTGTGGCGCGGCGCCGCCAGCCCGGCCGCGGCCCTGCGCCGCTTCGCGCTGAGCCAGCTGGCGATCGCCTTGTGGCTGCTCGCTCTGGCGCTGCTGCTGGCGGACGGCGCCGGCCTGCCCGGGCTGCGCCATCTCCTGACCGCCTCCTTCTTCATCACCTACCGGCCCGATCCGGCGCTCCTCGCCGGCGAGATCAACCTCGTGACCGTCTATTCGGCCCTCGACATCTTCTTCTGGTCGGTGCTGTTCCTGGCGGTGCCGACCCTCGCCATGGGGGTGGGCTTCCCGGCGCTGATCCGCGCCGGCAGCGCCAGCCTCGCCCGGCTGGGCACTCGCTGGGCGGCCTCTACCTCGCCAACATCCTTGGCTCGAGCGCCGGCGCGCTGCTGGTCGGCTTCTGGCTGCTCGACCGCTTCGGCAGCGAGATCGCCCTGCAGGCGGTGGTGGTGCTGGCGGCGGCCTGCGCCGCTTTGGCGCTGCTGTGGGCCCGGCCGAGGCCAGGGCGGCCGCTGGCCGTTGTGCTGGCGATCCTCCTGCTGGCGCTGCTGGCCTTCCCGGAAAAGGGCGTCTTGCTGCGCACCGTGCATCTGGCCGGCCTGCCGGGCGTCGAGTTCGCCTTCGCCGAGACCCGCACCGGCGTCGTGGCGCTGCGCCGCCAGGATCGGGTGCTGACGTTTCCCGAGGAAGCGACGGTGCTGCACCAGACCCGCCTCGATGTGGTCGGCTCCCAGCACGGCCGGCTCGATCCGGCACCGGCCGACGGCGATCCCCGCGCGGCGGCCGCAAGGGAGGGGTGGCACGACGAGGAATGGGCCCTGGCGGCGCATCCCCGGCCGCGGCGGGTGCTGGTGACCGGCCTGGGCGATGCGCAGATGGTCGAGGTGGCGCTGGGCCGGCCGGAGGTCGAGAGCCTCACCGTGGTCGAGCTCGACGCCGGGCTGCGCCGCCTGCTCGAGGGCACCTCCCGCGGCCGGCGCGTGTTCGGCGACCGGCGGCTGCGCTACGTGGTCGACGACGGACGGCGCTGGCTGCTGGCAAATCCCCGGGAGCGCTTCGACTTCGTCTTGATGTTCCCGTTGCCGGCCGGGCACGCCTACTACACCAACCTCTATTCGCGGGAGTTTCTCGAGCTGCTGCGTGACCGTCTCGAGCCCGGCGGCATGATCGGCCTGTCCACCGCCGACAGCTACGCCAGTGCTCGCACCATGGCGCTGGTCTTCCCGGCGCTGCTGCGGCTGGGCGGGGAATTCTACCTCGCCTCGATCACCCCGATCGGCTGGCGCATGGCGGGCCTGCCGGGGCCGGCGGCGGCGCTTCTCGGCCGGATCGAGGCCGACCGGGCGCGGATCCTCGAGGCGACCGAGGGCGTGCCGGAGAACCGCGACCTGCGGCCCAACAGCGAATATTTCCTCACCTATCCCTGGCGGGAGGTGCTGGCGGTGAACCGCGGCCGGGCGGCGCGCGCGCCGCTCGACTACCGCTTCGAGACGCCGCCGCCGCGCGGCCGGCTGCTACGCTGAGCCCCGCTCAGGCGGCGTCGGCCGCGAGGGACGACGCGTAGCCCGGAATGATGCGGGCGATGACCGCGCGGATCGCCGCCTCGTCGCCCTGGCGGGCGGCCTCGCCCAGCTCCTCGAAGGCGCGCAGCAGCCGCTCGATCTCGATCGACCGGAAGACCGCCCCCATGACCCCCGGCACCACCGCCGGCAGGCGCTGCTCGGCGGTGTCGAACAGCTCCTCGTAGAGCTTCTCGCCGGGCCTGAGGCCGACGATGCTGATGGCCACGTCCTTCTCCGGCTCGAGGCCGGCCAGGCGGATCATCTGCCGGGCGACGTCGACGATTCTGACCGGCTCGCCCATGTCGAGCACGAAGATCCGGCCGCGCGCCGCGTCGTCGCGGATCCCGTGCGCCGAGGCCTGGAGCACCAGCTCGACCGCCTCGCGGATGGTCATGAAGTAGCGCTTGATATCGGGATGGGTGACGGTCAGTGGGCCGCCCTGCTCGAGCTGTTTTTGGAACATCGGCACGACCGAGCCCGAGGAGCCCAGCACGTTGCCGAAGCGCACCGTCATGAAGCGGGTCGGCGGACGCCCCTTGATGGCCAGGGTCGGCGCCTCGAGGTCGAGGGCCTGGCAGTAGAACTCGGCCAGCCGCTTGGTGGCCCCCATGACGTTGGTCGGGTTGACCGCCTTGTCGGTGGAGATCTGCACCATGGCGAGCGCGCCGCAGGCGAGCGCCGCGTCGGCGATGTTGCGGGTGCCCATGACGTTGGTGAGGACCCCCTCGGGCGGGTTGAGCTCGACCAGCGGCACATGCTTGAGGGCGGCGGCGTGGAACACCAGCTCGGGCTGGTGCTCGGCGAAGATGCGGGCGACCCGCTCGCGGTCGCGCACGTCGCACAGCAGGGCGGCGCGCGGCAGCTCGGCATGGCGGGCGGCGATCTCGTGGTCGATGGCGTAGAGATTGTACTCGCCGGAATCCACCAGCACGAGACGGGACGGGCCGAGCCGGGCGATCTGGCGGACCAGCTCGCTGCCGATCGAGCCGCCGGCGCCGGTGATCAGCACCCGGCGGCCATGCACGAGGGCATCGATGGCGGCCTGGTCGAGGACCACCTGGGGGCGTCCGAGAAGATCCTCGAGCTGCACCGGCCGCAGCTCCAGCCGTCCGTCGTCGAAGGCCTGGCGGAAGTCGGTGAGCGAGGGCAGACGGCAGACGGTGAGCTTGTGGCGCTCGGCCTGGGTCACCAGCTCGCGCATCCGCTCGCCGCCCAGCGGCACCGTCACCACGATCTTCTGCGGGCGCAGGCCACGTACCTCGAGCTGGCGCAGGGCCCGCGGCAGCTCCTCCACGGTGCCCAGCACCGGCACGTCGAGGATCTGCCGGCCGCGGTCGCCGCGCACCATGTCGAGGATGCCGACCGCCCGGTAGAGCTGCCGCGTCTCGTGCTGCAGCGCCCGCAGGAACAGGGCGGCGCCTTCCTCGGCGCCGACCAGCAGCACCGGGATCGGCCCCATGCCCTCGGCGTTCTGCCGGCCGCGATACTGGACGAGCAGCCGGTAGAGGAAACGCGGCCCGCCCAGCATGACGATCAGCACGAACCACTGGATCAACGGCACCGAGCGGGGAATGCCGTGGGTCCGGTCGACGGTGAAGGAGATCAGGAAGAAGACCAGGACGGCGACCGTCGAGGCCTGCATGATGGTCAGGAGGTTGGAGGTCGAGGCATAGCGCCAGACCTCGCGATGCACCCCGAAATAGAGAAAGCACAAGCCTGCCACGAGGGTGAACAGCGGCACCCCCTGGACCAGCGCATCGATCCGCTCGGGCCCGAGCTCGGTGGTGCCGAAGCGCAGGATCACCGCCATGGCGAAGCTCAGCGCCGCCACCACGAGGTCGTGCGCGACGATCACCAGCTGGCGCGGGCTCGCCGGCAGCCGGCTCGCGATCCGCCAGCGCAGCACCGCGGCCCCCAGCCGCAGACGCCGGCCCAGGCCCTGCCGATGGGCGGGCGTGGGCTGGGGGGAGGAGGGGTCGATCTTGCGCATTCCCTGGCAGGCACCTGGCTGAAGCGGAGGAGGAAACCTCGGCAGTCTAGGCAGAAACACTCCATTTGCTCGCGGATCTGCCTAAAATAACAATAAAATTGTGCGCTTCGGGGAGAGGTGTTGCCAACCTGCAAGCGACGCTTGCTGCGTCACTGACGTATTCACCTATGACGGTCATGTCCCCTCCCCGTTCCGCGCCCGTGGTGGCGTCAGGCGCGATGTGCCGGGAAGAACCCGGCAGGTGCCGCTCCTCGCAGCGCCTCGCGACGTTTCGCGAGACGGGTGGCGGTGGCGGGGTCCAGCACCCAGCGCCAGCTGCGAAAGAGATGGCGGCCGGGACCGAAGCCAGCCTTGAAACGAAACAGGGAATCCTCGGTTCCGCCCCGCCCGCCGCCCAGATGCAGGCATTTTGCCCCACGCGCACCCAGATGTTGCGCGGCGGCGTCGAGCACGAGCTTGACGGGCCCTGCGGCGAGGAAGGGCGTGGCGGTCGCCGAGAGGTGGTACTGGGCGATGGATCCGCTGCGAAAGAACAGGGCGCCGGCAGCGAGCGCCCCTTCCTGCCGGCACAGCAGGAGCATCAGGTCCTCGCCGAACTCGCGGGCGAGCCGGGTGAAGTAGGCATCGTCGAAGAAATAGTAGGCGCTCGCCTCGACCCTTCGCATGTTCTCGCGGTAGATCCCGGCGAAGGCCGCAAGCTCCTCCCCGCTTCTCGCCGGCGCCACCGTGAAGCCCTGCTCCTCGAGGCGCCGCAGGTCGTAGCGGGTGGCCTTGCGGCAGGCGGCGCGGCGCTCTTCCGGGCTCCGGGTGAGGTCGATCGAGACGGTGGGGCCGTGCTCGTGCACCTCGCCGAGACCGGCCAGGAGCGGCGCCTGGTCGAGCAGCGGGTTGAGCCGCGAGAACAGAGTCACCGTGCCCAGCTCGCCGAGCCCGGCCGCGAGCGCCCGGCCGAAGCGGCCGGCCATGCCCTCGGGCAAGGGGGCCGACGAGGCGATCGGCCCGGGATAGCCGTAGACCGAGCCGGCATCGCAGCCCGTCTCGTCCTCGAGCCCGGCAATCTCCGCCAGCGGCCGCAGCAGCATCGGCAGGGCCACGAAGGCCTCGCCCTCGCGCCACGCGAAGAGCCGGGCCCGGCCTTCCCCGCGGGCCTCGGCGAGGGCGTGGTAGGCGGCGCGGTGATAGGCGTCGGCAAGAGCTGACCGGGCGACCAGCGCGTCCCAGCGCGGATCCTCTGGGGTCAGCCACAGGGCCTCGCCGGACAGGGCGGCGGGCAGGACGGCGGCGGAAGGATCACGGCGTGGCTCGGGCAGAGTCATCGGCCCTCCGGAAAGGCTCGGGGAGGCGGGAGAGGCCGGCGCTCAGCCGGCCGGGGCCATGGCGGCCGGCGCCGGCCGGGGCTGCGGCAGACCTGCCACCTCCTCGAGCCACGACGCCATGGCCTCGTAGACGGCCCCGGCGGCGAAACGTTCCTCGAAGGCCGCGGCGGCGCGCGCCTGCACCCCCGCCAGGAGCTCCGGCTCGTCGCGCAGCCGGGCGAGGAGAGCGGCCAGGGCCGGGGCGTCGCCCGGCCGGTAGGAGAAGCCGCAGCCGGTCTCCTCGACGATCCGCGCCATCTCGCCCGGCAGCGAGGACAAAAGGGCCAGCCCGTTGCCCAGATATTCGAGCGGCTTGTTGGGGATCGACTGGATGGCGAGGCGGCCGTAGGCGGCGAGCCCCACCGAGGCCATGCCGGTCACCGCCGCCATCATCGTGGCGTCCGACCAGCCCAGGAAATGGACGTGGCGCAGACCCTGGGCACGGGCCCGGAAGGCCTCGCCCATCGGCCCGTCGCCGCACAGCAGGAGCTGGACCGGCGGCCCGCCCCGCTCCTCGAGCAGGCGCAGCGCGTCGAGCACCGTCTCCATGTCGATGGTGCGGGTGAAGAGGCCCAGAA
Source organism: Marinimicrococcus flavescens (assembly GCA_029211145.1). GTDB lineage: Bacteria > Pseudomonadota > Alphaproteobacteria > Geminicoccales > Geminicoccaceae > Marinimicrococcus > Marinimicrococcus flavescens. The sequence continues at coordinate 11,643 of JARGEQ010000059.1, read as the reverse complement.
AGCAGGCGGTGAAGAGCGAGGGGTTCACGCCCCGCTCGCGCAGCCCCGCTTTTGCCGCCGCCAGCGCCGCCGGCTCCGGCCGGTAGGGATCGACCGCCAGCGGAAAGGCCCGGTCGAGCCTGCCCTCCCGCTCCGGCGCGAAGCCCCTGCCCCATTCCATATAGCCTTGCGAGACGCCGCTGATGGCATCGGCCCCGGCGAAGACCCGCCGGTTGCGGCGCTGCAGCGGCGCCAGCAGCGGCCTTGCCAGCGGGCGCAGGCGCTCGGGCAGGAGGGTGAGGTAGATGTCCGGCCACAGGTCCTGGACGTCGATCACCGCCCTGGCGCCGCTGGCCGCGGCGATGTCGACCACCGCTTCGCAGACCTCCGGTGCGGGCAGGCCGGCGAGGATCAGGTCGGTGGCGGCATGGGCCGGGGCGAGCTCGCGGATGCGCCGGGCGAGGCGGCGGTAGAACAGCAGCCGGGCGAGCCCGACATGGCGACGATAGCCGCCGGCATGGACGAGCCGGACCTGCCAGCCGGGCTCGACCTCGAGCAGCTGGTCCTCGCTGGCGCGCCAGGTCTTGGTGAGGTGCGCGAAGGTCGGATACCACTGCACCAGCTCGTGGCCGCGGGCCCGCAGGGCCCGGGCCAGCAAGGTGTAGCGGAACGGCCGGCCGCCGCTCTCGGTCGGCGGGGTCTCGCCGATATGGACGGTCCACACGCGCATCGCTTCAGCCCGCCGTCGCGAGGACGGGCGCTGCCGCCGGGGCTGCCGGGACGGCAGTACGGCGCTCGCGGCCGCGCAGCCACAGCTCGGTCGAGAGCAGCCGGAAGAGCAGCAGGTCGCCCGCCCCGCCGGGGCTGCGCCGCCGCTCGAACAGCCGGGCGATCTCGCGCGGCTCGCACCAGGCGGCGATCCGCGCGTCGCCGGCGGTCAGAAGATCGCGCACGGCACTGCCGGCCTCGCCCCTGAGCCAGGCGGCGAGCGGGGTCGGATAGCCCTTCTTGTCGGTACGCTCGGCGATCGCCTTCTGGCCGTTGGCCTCGAGATAGGCGCGCACCGGCCATTTGGTCCGGCCGTCCTTGAGCTTGATCGCGGTGGGCTGGGCGAAGGCCCATTCGACCAGCCGCCAGTCCATGAAGGGCATGCGCGATTCGATGGCGTGCGCCATGCCGATGGCATCCGAATAGTGCAGGTAGCGGGGCAGCGAATCGAAGCTGTGGCTCTGCCACAGCCGGGCGCTCACCGGGTCGCCGGCGAGCGCTGCCGGCGGCGCCTCGGCCGGCCCGGGCAGCCCGGCCAGGCCCGGCACCGCCGCGGCGAGCCCGGGGCGCAGCACCGAAAGGCCGCCCAGCCGGGCGCGCGCCATGGTGGCCGGGCCCGGCACCAGGGTGCGGGCGACCTGGCTCAGCAGGTTGCGCAGCGGGAAGGTCCGCCGGTAAGCGCCCAGGCCCCGGGCGAAGCCGGCGAGGTCCAGGCGGCCGAGCCGGCCGGCGAGGTCGATGCCGGCATAGGCGGTGTAGCCGGCGAACATCTCGTCGGCCCCCTGCCCTTCCAGCATCACCGGCACGCCCCGGGCGCGGGCCTCGCGCATCAGGCACCAGACCGGGAACACCGCCGGCGTGTCGCAGGGCGCGTCCATGTGCCAGGCGACCTGCTCGAGCACGTCCAGCCATTCGTCCTGGGCCGCCATCGCCTCGACCGGCGAGAGCCCGTAGGGCGCGCAGGCGCGGCGCGCCCAGCCCGATTCGCCCCCGCCGCTCTGCCCGTAGACCGAGGTCAGGCAGAGCGGTGCGGCGGCCCCGATCTTCATCCAGCCGGCCAGCACCGCGGTGGAATCGAGCCCGCCCGAAAGCGATACGCCGACCGGCACGTCGCTGCGCAAGCGCAGCCGCACCGCATCGTCGAAGAGCTCGGCGAAGCGCTCGGCGGCGGCCCGCGCGTCGGCCGGCTCCGGCGGCCGGTCGGGATAGTCCCACCAGCGGCGCAAAGAGGGTGCTGCGTCGCCGATCCGGAAACTGCCGCAATGGCCCGGCGGCAGCTGCTGCAGGCCATCGAAGAAGGTGCGGCCGGGGCTGCGCGCCACCCCCCACACCAGAAAATCGGCCAGCACCGCCGCATCCGGCGCGCCGGGCAGATCCATGGCGGCCAGGAGCGCCTTGGGCTCGGAGGCGAAGCCCATGCTGCCCTCGCGCATCGCCCAGACGAAGGGCTTCACCCCGAACCGGTCGCGGGCGAAGAACAGCCGCTGCTCGCGCGGCAGCCACAGCGCGAAGGCGAACATGCCGTTGAGCCGCGGCAGCGCCCCCTCCCCCCAGCGCAGCAGCGCCCTGAGCAGCACCTCCGTGTCGGTGCGGGTGGCAAAGCGCTCGCCCAGCGCCTCGAGCTCGGCCTTGAGCTCCAGATAGTTGTAGATCTCGCCGTTGAAGACCAGCTGCGCGCCGCTTTGCGCATCCTCCATGGGCTGCCGGCCGGCGGAGGAAAGATCGATGATCGAGAGCCGGCGATGGCCCAGCCGGATTCCCGGCGCCGAGAACACCGCCGCATCGTCGGGACCGCGATGGGCGATCCGGTCGAGGGCGGCGGCGAAGGCCGGCTCCGGGCCGTCCGCCAGCCTGCCCACAATCCCGAGAATGCCGCACATCGCATGGTCCCCGACACTTGCGTTCCGGGCGCCGAGCCTAGCCCTTTTGCGCGAAGGGCTGCAGCCCCGCCGGCCCCGCCCTGCCATATCGCCGTACGCGGGAAGGCCCCCTGCCCTGTTCACCACGGACCGGGGCGGGGCGGAGGGTTGCGGCTGCCGGCGGGGCCGGAGCCACGGCAACAAGGCGAAGGATCCACGCCCGATGCCGCTTCACCACCCAAGGCCGCGGTCGGATGCACGTGCAAGCATGTTTCATGAAAAGCCCTCGGGCTGTTGCTCCAGGGCTCTTTCAATAATCAGACTCCTTCCGGCGCCTTGCCGGGAATTTGCACCCCGCGTGCGTAGGCTTGCTGATTATGCCAAATCTTGTATATTGCTCCTGCAATGACCGGCCTCAAACCCGTCGAGTTCCGGGGCAGCGCCCTCGACGATCTGCGCGCGTTTCCCCCGGCGGCACGGCGCGAAGCCGGCCACCAGCTCGACCAGGTGCAGCACGGACGGGATCCGGACGACTGGAAGCCCATGACCACCATCGGGCCGGGCGTGCGGGAAATCCGGATCCGCGATGCTGCCGGCGCGTTCCGGGTCATCTACGTGGCGAAGCTGGCCGATGCGGTATTCGTCCTGCACTGCTTCCAGAAGAAGACCCAGAAGACCGCCAGGGCAGATCTCGATCTTGCTGCCCGGCGCTACCGGGATCTGGTGAGGGAACTCGGCTCATGAGCAACGAACGGTTCGCCAGCGTCTGGGATGCCCTCGAGGACACTCCGGAGCAGGCCGAGAACATGAAGCTCCGCTCGGCGCTGATGATGGCGCTCAAGGGGCACATCGCCCGGCAGGGTCTGAGCCAGAAGGAGGCGGCGCGGCTCTTGGGGGTGACGCAGCCGCGGGTCTCCGATCTGGTGCGCGGCAGGATCGAGCGCTTCGGCCTCGACGCCCTCGTCACCATGGCGGTGGCCGCGGGGCTTCACGTGGAGATGCGGATCACCGAGGCGGCCTGAGCCCGAAGGCCCCGCGATTTTTGCGCCCGGCCGGAATTTCCGCCATCCCGGTTTATCGATACCGGTAATTCGAGAATTCCCGATCTCATTGCCCCGGCCACGGCGCCTGTCGAGCCGGAGGTGCGAGCTCGCGCGATTTCCGTCACCTCAATTTATCGATACCGATAATTCGTGAATTTTCGATTTGCCGGTTTATCGGTGTGCCGGATTGGCGACACCTTGGGATCGACAATTCCCGGGATCGATAATTCGTGATGTCGCGGGATCGTGGTGCCGGCAAGGTGGGGCGGGCAGCACGGGAGCGGGCAAGCGATGCGGGTGGTGACGATCGCCAGCCAGAAGGGCGGCACGGGCAAGTCGACCCTGGCCATCAACCTGGGGGTCCAGGCGGACCGCCGCGACGGGCCGGTGGCGATCGTCGACTGCGACGAGCATCGCGGCCTGGCGCAGTGGCGGCTGCAGCGCGAGGCGGAGCGGCCGGTGGTGGCCGAGCTGCCGGAGGAAGGCGGGATCGGGGCGATCCTGGAGGGCTGCCGGGAGGCCGGGGCGAGGCTGGTGATCCTCGACACGCCGGCCGGCACGCCGCGCCCGGGCTCGGTGATCGCCCAGGCCATCGGGGCCGCCCATCTCGTGGTGATGGCCAGCAAGACCGGCTTTCTCGACATCATGGCGGCACGCCCCACCGCCGAGGCCATCGCCGCCGCCCGGGTGCCGGGGGCGGTGGTGCTCAACGACGTGCCGGCCCGCTCGGCGGTGGTGGAGGGGGCGCGCACGGCGCTGGCCGGCTACGGCCTGCCGGTCTGCCCCACCGCGGTGGTCCACCGGGTGGGCATCTCCTACTCGCTGCTCACCGGCCAGTCGCTGGCCGAGTACGACCCCCGCAATCCCGGCGTGGAGGAGTTCAAGAAGGTGTGGAGCTGGCTCAAGGGGAGGCTCGGCCATGTCGCGCAGCATCGCTGACCGTCTGCGCTCGCTGGACGTGAAGTCGGGCATGGTGAGCCCGGCCTCGGCGGCGGTCGCCGGCGCGGCCCGCCCGGCGCCGGCCGGCGAGGCGGCCTCGAAGAAGCCGGCGGCCCCGGCCGGTGGCGGCACCGGCACAGGTGCCGGGACCGCTCCCGCCGCGCCGCCGGCCACTGCCGGGGCAGGGGAGGGAGAGGCGGGCGGCGGGAAGCGGGGTCGCGGCCGGCCGCCGCGCCACGAGGCGCCGGGCCGGCAGACCACCATCCGCCTGAGCGTCGAGGAATGGGCGGCGCTCCAGGCGCAGGTGACCCGTGAGACGGTGGAGCGCGGCGAGCGCCGCTATGCGGTGGACATCATCCGCGACGCGGTGGGCGAGTATCTCGCACGGCACGGCTGAGCCGCTTGCGGGACCATTGCCCAAGGGCGGGCGCACGGGAGGATGGGCGAGGGCGGCGGCAGGCTGGTGCTTGCCGCCGGCGGTGCTAGGACAGGGCCTTCGGGACAAGCGGAGACGAGCGGCGATGGCGCAGGCGGCGACGGCGATCATGCCCGCGACGGCGGCGGCGGCGGGCACGGGCAAGGCGCCCTGGCCCTTCTTCGCCCAGGACGAGATCGAGGCGGCGGGCCGGGTGCTGGCCTCGGGGCGGGTCAATTACTGGACCGGCGAGGAGGGCAGGGCGTTCGAGCGCGAGTTCGCCGCCCACACCGGCACGCGCCACGCCATCGCGCTGGCCAACGGCTCGCTGGCCATCGAGCTCGCCCTGATCGTCCTGGGAATCCGCCCGGGCGACGAGGTGGTGGTGACCCCGCGCTCCTATTTCGCCTCGGCCTCCTCGGTGGCGCTCCTGGGCGCCGTGCCGGTCTTCGCCGACATCGACCGCGACAGCCAGAACATCACGGCCCGGACCATCGAGCGGGTGCTCACCCCGCGCACCCGTGCGGTCATGCCGGTGCACCTCGCCGGCTGGCCCTGCGACATGCCGGGCATCATCGATCTCGCGACATCCAAAAATCTCGCGGTCATCGAGGACTGCGCCCAGGCCCACGGGGCCACGGTAGGCGGGCGCCGGGTCGGCAGCTTCGGCGCCTTCAACGCCTTCTCGTTCTGCCAGGACAAGATCATGACCACCGCCGGCGAGGGCGGCATGATCACCACCGACGACGAGGCGCTGTGGCGCGAAGCCTGGTCCTACAAGGACCACGGCAAGTCCTGGGAGGCGGTCTACGAGCGCACCCACGCGCCGGGCTTTCGCTGGCTGCACGAGAAGCTGGGCTCGAACTGGCGGCTCACCGAGGTGCAAAGCGCCATCGGCCGCCTCCAGCTCGCCAAGCTCGGCGATTGGCTGGCCGTGCGCGCCCGCAACGCCGGGATCCTCGCCGAGCGGCTCGGCAGGCTCGAGGCGCTCCGCGTGCCGTTGCCGCCCGAGGGTTTCGCTCACGCCTGGTACAAGTTCTACTGCTTCATCCGCCCCGAGGCGCTGAAGGAGGGCTGGAGCCGCGACCGGGTGATGGAAGAGGTCGCGGCCCGCGGCGTGCCCTGCTTCTCCGGCGCCTGCCCGGAGATCTACCGGGAAAAGGCCATGGCCGAGCGCGGCTTCGCGCCGCCGGCACCGCTGCCGGTGGCCCGCGAGCTGGGCCACACCTCGCTCATGCTGCTGGTCCACCCGACCCTCGACGAGACCGCCATGCACCGCGCCGCGGATGTCGTGGAGGCGGTGGTGCGGGAGGCGACGCGCTAGCAAGGCGCTGCGCGCAGCTCGGGTTCTTTTTCCCGGGGTTCGACGGTGCCAGGCCGGAAGGGCGCCGCCCGTTCCCCCCTGCACTGCCGCCAACTGACAGAAAAAACGAAAGAAAAAGCCGCGCGCAGCGCCTTGATCGGCGCCCCACAGGGAACCACGGCCAGACCCGCCCGGTTCCGGACCCATGTGCGGTATTTGTGGTGAGATCACCTTCGACGGCAGCCCGGCCTCGGCCGCCGTCATCGAGCGCATGGCGGCGGCGATGGCACCCAGGGGTCCCGACGGTGCCGGGCTGCGCCTGCAGGGGCGGGCCGGGCTGGGGCACCGCCGCCTGAAGATCATCGATCTGAGCGACAAGGCGGCCCAGCCGATGGGGGATCCCGAGCTGGGGCTCGAGATCGCCTTCAACGGCTGCATCTACAACTATCCGGAGCTGCGCCGCGAGCTCGAGGGGAAGGGCTACCGGTTCTTCTCGAGCGGCGATACGGAAGTGATCCTCAAGGCCTGGCACGCCTGGGGCGAGGAGTGCCTTGCCCGCCTGCAGGGCATGTTCGCCTTCGCCATCCTCGAGCGCGAGAGCGGCCGGCTGGTGCTGGCCCGCGACCGCTTCGGCATCAAGCCGCTTTATCTCGCCGAGGGCCGGGGCCGGCTGCGCTTCGCTTCCACCCTGCCGGCCCTGCTCGCGGCAGGCGACGTCGACAGCTCGATCGACCGGGTGGCGCTGCAGCACTATATGAGCTTCCACGCCGTGGTGCCGGCGCCGCGCACCATCCTCCAAGGCGTGCGCAAGCTGCCACCGGCCACGCTCCGCATCGTCGAGCCGGACGGCACCAGCCGCGAGAGGCGCTGGTGGACGCTCTCCTTCGCTCCCGATCCCGCGGAGGCGGGGCTCCCGGCCGAGGCCTGGGAGGAGCGGGTGCTGGATGCCCTGCGGCTTGCGGTGGCGCGGCGCATGGTGGCCGACGTGCCGGTGGGTGTGCTGCTCTCGGGCGGGGTGGATTCCTCGCTCATCGTCGGACTCCTGGCCGAGGCCGGGCAGAAGGATCTTTTGACGTTCTCCATCGGCTTTGCCGAGGTGCACGGCGAGAAGGGCGACGAGTTCAGCTATTCCGATCTCGTGGCGCGCCGCTTCGGCACGCGCCACCAGCAGATCTTCGTGCCGGAATCCGACCTGCTCGAGGCCCTGCCCTCGGCCATCGAGGCCATGGCCGAGCCCATGGTGTCCTACGACAACGTGGCGTTCTGGCTGCTCTCCCGGGAGGTGGCCCGGCACGTGAAGGTGGTGCAGTCGGGGCAGGGGGCGGACGAGGTCTTCGCCGGCTATCACTGGTACCCGCCCATGGCCGCCACCCCCGCCGCCGAGGATCCGCTGAGCACCTATGCCGAGCATTTTTTCGACCGCGACCACACCACGCTGGCCGGCCAGCTCGCCCCCGAATGGCATCTCGGGCGCGACGAGGCCCGGGCCTTCGTGGCGGACCACTTCGCCATGGAGGGGGCGCAAGAGCCCCTCGACAAGGCGCTGCGGCTCGATTCCACCGTCATGCTGGTGGAGGACCCGGTCAAGCGGGTCGACAACATGACCATGGCGCACGGGCTCGAGGCCCGGGTGCCGTTCCTCGACCACGAGCTGGTCGAGCTGGCGGCCCGGGTGCCGGGTGCCCAAAAACTCGCCCGGGGCGGCAAGGGCGTGCTCAAGGAGGCCGCCCGGCGGGTGATCCCTGCCGAGGTGATCGACCGCAAGAAGGGCTATTTCCCGGTACCGGCGCTCAAATATCTGGAGGGCCCCTATCTGGAGATGGTGCGCGACGCGCTGGGCTCGCGGGCAGCCCGCGAGCGCGGCCTCTTCCGCCGCGCCTGGCTCGAGAAGCTGCTGGCCGACCCCAAGGGCCACATCACCCCGCTGCGCGGCTCCGAGCTGTGGCAGGCGGGCCTTCTGGAGCTGTGGCTGCAGGCCCGCGGCGTCTGAGGCATCCGAGGAGAGAGCGCCATGAACGCCCCGGGCAGAAGCCGCAGCGCCGCACCCTTCGCGCATCGCCTGCGCCGCCTGCGCACCGGCGGTCTCAAGCCGCCCATCGCCGAGCATGACGGCCGGCCACCCGAGCCGCGGCCGCACACCAGCGTGGACTGCGGCTGGGGCCGGCTGCTGTTCGCCCAGACCTTCGCCGACCCGGGCGAGCTGGCCCGGGCGATGCGGGGCGAGGCGCCCGAACGGCGCGACATCGCCGTCTATGTCCGCGACCCGCATCTGGTGCTGGCGGCGGCCCCGCAGGATCTCTTCCTCGACCCCTCGCACACCTGCCGGCTCGATCTCTCCACCTATCGCAGCGGGCGACGCCGGCCGCGCGGCTTCGTGGTCCGCCGACTCTGCTCGGCCGCCGATCTGGCGGAGGTCAATCGCATCTACCTGACCCGCAACATGGTGCCTCTGGCCGAGGAGGTGATGTGGCGCAGCCTCGATCACCGGGTGATCACCCACCTGGTGGCCGAGGACGAGGCGAGCGGGGCCATTCTCGGCACGGTCACCGGCATCGACCATGTCCGCGCCTTCGACGACCCCGAGCGGGGCTGCTCGCTGTGGTGCCTGGCGGTCGACCCCCAGGCCGCCCAGCCCGGCATCGGCGAGGCGCTGGTGCGCCACCTGGCCGAGATGTTCAAGGCGCGCGGCCGGGCCTTTCTCGATCTCTCGGTGATGCACGACAACGAGCAGGCTTTGGCGCTCTACGAGAAGCTGGGCTTCGTGCGGGTGCCGTTCTTCTCGGTCAAGCGCAAGAACCCGATCAACGAGAAACTGTTCGTCGGCGAGCCGCCCGAGGCCGGGCTCAACCCCTATGCCAGGCTGATCACCGACGAGGCCCGCCGCCGCGGCATCGCGGTGGAGGTGGTCGACGCCCCGGGCGGCTTCTTCCGCCTGTCCCTGGGTGGCCGCTCGATCCTGTGCCGCGAGAGCCTGTCCGAGCTCACCAGCGCCGTGGCCCTCTCGATCTGCGACGACAAGACGGTGACGCGGCGGGTGGTGGCGCGGGCCGGGATCGTCGTGCCCGAGCAGATCGACGGGGACGACCCGAAGGCCCTCGAGGCGTTCCTCGCCCGGCACGGTGCGGTGGTGGTCAAGCCGGCGCGCGGCGAGCAGGGCCAGGGCGTGGCGGTCGGGCTCGAGGACGTGGCCTCGGTCCGCAAGGCGGTCGAGGAGGCCCGTCGCCACTGCGAGAAGGTGCTGATCGAAGCCTGCGCTCCCGGCCTGGACCTGCGGCTGGTGGTGATCGACTACAGGCTGGTGGCAGCAGCGGTGCGCCGTCCGGCCCGGGTGGTGGGCGACGGCCAGGCGCGCCTCGAGGAGCTGATCGAGCGGCAGAGCCGCCGGCGGGCGGCGGCGACCGGCGGCGAATCCTCGATCCCCCTCGATGCCGAGACCGAGCGCTGCGTGCAGGCCGCCGGCTTCACCCTCGAGGAGGTGCCGCCCGCCGGCACCGAGGTGCAGGTGCGCCGGACCGCCAACCTGCACACCGGCGGCACCATCCACGACGTCACCGGCGAGGTGCACCCGGCGCTGGCCCGGGCCGCGGTCGAGGCTGCCCGGGCGATCGGCATCCCGGTGGCCGGCATCGACCTCATGGTGGGTTCGGTGCGCGAGCCCTCCTATGTCTTCATCGAGGCCAACGAGCGGCCGGGCCTCGCCAACCACGAGCCGCACCCGACCGCCGAGCGCTTTCTCGACCTGCTCTTCCCGCAGTCGATCCCGGCCGCCCGGCGCGGCGGCGCGAGCTCTCCGGGGGAGGTGACGGCGGCGCGGGGCGGGGCCTGATGGCGCCCTTGCACATCGACACCGACTATCTCGTGGCGCGGCTTCTCGAGCTGCTCGGGACCCCCAGCCCGAGCGGCTACACCGATGCCGTGGTGCGGCTCGTCTCGGCCGAGCTCGAGCGGCTCGGACTCGAGGTCGAGCTCACCCGGCGCGGCGCCATCCGCGCCCGGCGCCCGGGCGCGGCCGCCCGCCCGGCCCGCGCCGTGGTTGCTCATCTAGACACGCTGGGCGCCCAGGTGAAGCGGCTCAAGGAGAACGGCCGGCTCGAGCTGGTGCCGATCGGCACCTGGTCGGCGCGCTTCGCGGCGGGAGCGCGCTGCACCCTCTTCAGCGAGCGCGGCAGCTATCGCGGCACCATCCTGCCGCTCAAGGCCTCGGGCCACATCTTCAACGAGGAGGTCGACACCCAGCCCACCGGCTGGCCGTTCGTCGAGCTTCGGGTCGATGCCTGGGCGCGCAGTCCCGGCGAGCTGGAGGGGCTGGGCGTCGCGGTGGGCGACATCGTGGCGATCGACCCCCAGCCCGAGCTCCTGCCCGAAGGTTTCGTGGTCTCCCGCCATCTCGACGACAAGGCCGGGGTGGCGGTCATGCTGGCGGCCCTCGAGGCGCTGCGGCGCGAGGAGGTCACGACCCCGGTCGACAGTTTCTGGCTGTTCTCGATCGCCGAGGAGGTCGGCGTCGGGGCCTCGGCCCTGCTGACCCCCGAGATCGCCTCGATGGTGGCGGTCGACAACGGTACGGTGGGCCCTGGCCAGGCCAGCGAGGAGTCCGGCGTCACCATCGCCATGGCCGACCAGACCGGCCCGTTCGACTGGCACCTGACCCGCAAGCTGGTCGAGCTGTGCCGCGAGCACGCCATCGACTGCCAAAAGGACGTCTTTGGCTGGTACCGTTCCGACAGCGCCTCGGCGATCGAGGCGGGGGCGGACGTGCGCACCGCGCTCGTCACCTTCGGTCTCGATTCCAGCCATGGCTGGGAGCGCGCCCATCTCCACGCGCTGCGCTCGCTGGCCGAGCTCCTGACCACCTATCTCGCCAGCCCGGTCGAGATCGCCCGCGACGCCAGCGAGATGGCCCCGCCCGAGGGCTTCACCCGCCAGCCCATGCGCGAGGCCCCGCACCCCGCCGATCCCGGGAGCCCGCCGCCCCACCGCTGTGGCGGCCCCTGAAGACCACCACCGCCGCGAATCCTGCCTTGCAAGCCGCCTCCCGAGAAGGGTGGCGCATAAAAAAACCGCGACTTATCGCCGCACTGCATGCGTATCATGATGTGCATTTTAGGACAATATACTTCGGGAATTGGTCGCGGCTCAGGTAGAACTGTCCCGATAATCGCGCAATGCGGACCTTCATCTGAAAAAAATACGCTTTTTGCGTTCGGGAATTGGTCGCGCCCAGACGAGTTATCCACAGAAAGGCCGAGTTATCCTTCGGGAATTGGTCGCGCTTGTATCGCTTAACGATAAAGTTATCCACAGAAAGGCCGAGTTATCCTTCGGGAATTGGTCGCG
>JARGEQ010000058.1 GCA_029211145.1 Marinimicrococcus flavescens | reverse complement strand
TGCCGTAACCAGAGAAATGGCGGCGGTCGTAGCTGTAAGATTGCCTTAAGTGTAATCTATCTTTAAGAGATCGATTAGGCTGAATAACAGGTTCATCGGACTGAAGCTTCAAAAGAAAACATAGAGTACAGGAACGGAACGGGGGAGCAGCAGGACAGCCTCCGTTCCTTTCCCTTTTTCGGAGGTGTGAAAATTAATGTATAAGCAATCCAAAAGCTGGCTGTTTTATCCCTTGCTTCTACTCTTGGCATCGTTGTTGCTGTTTGGTTGTTCTTCCGGTGAGCGGCAGTCTGCCGGTTCCGGTCTGAACAGTGCAACAGGCACCACCGCTTCACAAAGCCCCATACCTGATACCGCCGCGTCCCCGCCAACCGGAGACGCAGCGGGCACGGCCCCGCCGTCAGAACCGGCGGGCGCCGCCGCTTCGCCTTCTGCGGAGGCGTCGGCGGCTCTTGAAGGAGCGGCGGCAGCTGCGCCGTGCCTGCCTCGCGCTGCCGGGCCGGCACGAGGCGGCTTTGGCCCGGCT
>JARGEQ010000057.1 GCA_029211145.1 Marinimicrococcus flavescens | reverse complement strand
CAGGCTTGATCGCCTGAAAACTGAATCCGAAACGAAAATTGCGTCTGCCCCTCATCTCTTCGGGGCCCCCGGAAAGTATTCGGAATCGGCTTCGTCAGCCTCTTCTTCACTTTTTGGGGTAGTTTTTTGGATAAGCCCTCGACCGATTAGTATTGGTCAGCTCCATGCATTGCTGCACTTCCACCTCCAACCTATCTACCTCGTCGTCTTCAAGGGGTCTTACATACTGGGAAATCTCATCTTGAGGGGGGCTTCACGCTTAGATGCTTTCAGCGCTTATCCCGTCCGTACGTAGCTACTCAGCCATGCTCCTGGCGGAACAACTGATGCACCAGCGGTACGTCCATCCCGGTCCTCTCGTACTAAGGACAGCTCCTCTCAAATTTCCTGCGCCCACGACAGATAGGGACCGAACTGTCTCACGACGTTCTGAACCCAGCTCGCGTACCGCTTTAATGGGCGAACAGCCCAACCCTTGGGACCTACTTCAGCCCCAGGATGCGATGAGCCGACATCGAGGTGCCAAACCTCCCCGTCGATGTGGACTCTTGGGGGAGATAAGCCTGTTATCCCCAGGGTAGCTTTTATCCGTTGAGCGATGGCCCTTCCATGCGGTACCACCGGATCACTAAGTCCGACTTTCGTCCCTGCTCGACTTGTAGGTCTCGCAGTCAAGCTCCCTTATGCCTTTGCACTCTTCGAATGATTTCCAACCATTCTGAGGGAACCTTTGAACGCCTCCGTTACTCTTTAGGAGGCGACCGCCCCAGTCAAACTGCCCGCCTGACACGGTCCCCGTACCCGCTTAGGGTACCAGGTTAGAACCTAGATACGATCAGGGTGGTATCCCAACGGCGCCTCCGCAGAAGCTTGCGCTCCTGCCTCTACGGCTCCCACCTATCCTGTACAGATCGTACCCAAATTCAATATCAAGCTGCAGTAAAGCTCCATGGGGTCTTTCCGTCTTGTCGCGGGTAACCTGCATCTTCACAGGTATTAAAATTTCACCGGATCTCTCGTTGAGACAGCGCCCAAGTCGTTACGCCATTCGTGCGGGTCAGAATTTACCTGACAAGGAATTTCGCTACCTTAGGACCGTTATAGTTACGGCCGCCGTTTACTGGGGCTTCGGTTCACAGCTTCGGGTTACCCCTAACCGCTCCCCTTAACCTTCCAGCACCGGGCAGGCGTCAGCCCGTATACTTCGCCTTGCGGCTTCGCACAGACCTGTGTTTTTGCTAAACAGTCGCTTGGGCCTTTTCACTGCGGCCCCCTCGGGCTATTCACCCTACCGAGGCACCCCTTCTCCCGAAGTTACGGGGTCATTTTGCCGAGTTCCTTAACGAGAGTTCTTCCGCGCGCCTTAGAATTCTCTTCTCGCCTACCTGTGTCGGTTTGCGGTACGGGCACCTTCTCCTGGCTAGAGGCTTTTCTTGGCAGTGTGAGATCATGACCTTCGCTACTACAATTTTCGCTCCCCATCACAGCCCAGCCTTACGGTGTGCGGATTTGCCTACACACCAGCCTCACTGCTTAGACGGACATCCATCAGTCCGCGTCACTACCCTCCTGCGTCACCCCATCGCTCATAGCGGATTACGGTGGTACAGTAATTTCAAACTGTTGTCCTTCGACTACGCCTTTCGGCCTCGCCTTAGGTCCCGACTTACCCTGAGCGGACGAGCCTTCCTCAGGAAACCTTGGGCTTTCGGCGGATCAGATTCTCACTGATCTTTTCGTTACTCATACCGGCATTCTCACTTGTGTAGTGTCCAGCGCTCCTTACGGTACACCTTCAACCCCTACACAACGCTCCCCTACCCCAGATGCAAAGCATCTAGCCATAGCTTCGGTGGTGTGTTTAGCCCCGTTACATTTTCGGCGCAGAGTCACTCGACCAGTGAGCTATTACGCACTCTTTCAATGGTGGCTGCTTCTAAGCCAACATCCTGGTTGTCTGTGCAACTCCACATCCTTTCCCACTTAACACACACTTGGGGACCTTAGCTGATGGTCTGGGCTGTTTCCCT
>JARGEQ010000056.1 GCA_029211145.1 Marinimicrococcus flavescens | reverse complement strand
GTATGCTGCGTGAGCTGTCGGGTGTAGCGGTAGGATATTAGTAACGACTGTGTGCAGTTTTATGTGCAGTCTGCTACGGTCGTCGCGCAGGGGGAGTTGTCGCATGTCCACAAATCTAGCGAACGCGCCGCTCGTCTACACGCTCTGGGCGATGCGATACACTCATGTGCCCAGGCCAGAAAGGTTCGTTGACGAGATTCAAGAGCGCCTTCGCGCTCGATACCCGCATCTGGACGATGTGCAGGTGCAGGTCCACAAGCTCACCATGGGATCAGACGGCGTCAGGGTGGAGCAGCGATCCTCGCGGCTCTGGCAGTTCGCAACTGCCGACAGGGAGTGGGCGTTTACCTTCAGCGACGACACGTTCGCCCTCCACACCTCCTCGTACAGGGACCATGAGAACTGCGCAGACCGCTTCAGAGAGGGCGTGACTGCTTTGGCCACTACGCCCGGTCTCGACATCGGCCACGTGGAGGGGCTGGGTGTGAGATACGTGGACCTCGTGGCTCCTCGTGACGGTGAGAACCTCCACGAGTATCTGGAGGAGTGGGTCCTGCCGCCGGAGGTGCCCCCGGGTAAACATGATGGCGTGCGGATCCGTGATGGTCATTATGCTGCCAGCTACGAGACAGCGCTGGGGCAACTGAGGCTCAAGGCGCTTCGCAACCCAGCGCTTACCCTCCCACCAGAGCTTAATACGCCGCTAATTGCGAAGAACGGCTGGATGCCCGAGCGCCCGCAAGGAGAGTTCGCGATTGTCGACCAGGATCATGGGTCGAGCTTCGCCCCCCCCCGTCTCATGGACGTCAATTGGGCCTGTGATCATCTTGTTCATCTGCGAACCGTCGTAAAATCTCTGTTTCTTGCGATGGGCAAGAAACATGCTTGGGATGTTTGGCGCGGAGAAGAAACATGCTGACGGCAAATCAGGCAGTGTCTCGGCGGCCGGAACCCGTCCATGAGGGGACTGTCCCGACCGGAGATCATGGCGATGAGCAGGCGAAGTTGATCTTTTTTCGCGACAGTCGGATGAAGATCCCGGCTACATCCACCGTTTCTTGTGTAGTATGGGAGTCGGCGGCTCTGGGGGCGGGCAGTTTGTCCGCTCAGGAAATCGTCCAGGATCTTCGAGATCGCGGTTTATCCATGGCGCAGATCGCTGAGATCACCAGGGTTGCCCGGCGCACGCTTTATGGTTGGCAAGAGGGTGCCGAGGTTCGCAAAGAAACCGAGGCGCGGCTTCGACAGCTTCACGATCTCTTCGAAGCGACCCGCGAGGTGAGCCTACGGACCTTGTACCGCCTTCGAGATCGCTTGCTGGATGGTGGTCGTACGCTCGGAGAACTCCTGATCGACGAGCACCTCGATGTGGACAAGATCCGGCAAGCTCTGCGGCAGCTGCTTCCGGTCGCTTGCCGATACGATGCCGCGGACCGCAGAACTGTACCGCGGGAGGGAGGCTTCAATCCGGCTCTGGAGGAGCTTCCGATCGCGACGTTCCACGGTTCCGACTGAGGAGGCTCGGCTGGCGCAATGGCGGATGAGGCGAAAGACGCAGACGTGGCATTGGCCGCCCAGCTGCACGAAGATGGCTGGAGGCAGGCCAGCGTCTTTCAGCCGCCACCCGATTATCCAATCCCTGCTGAGCTCGCTTTCGATGGCGGCGAGGAATATCTGGTCGCCTGCACCCAGTCTTGCTCTCTCGTCAGCCAAAATTTCGAAAGAGACCCTCTTGTCGAGTTCCTGATCGCCCGCCCGGTCTCGTCCTACGCTGAGGACGACGAGAAGGCGACCGGGAAGAACGTCCGGCGATATCTACTGCCGGTGAGCGGCATCGAGAACCTCAAGGCGCTCGAATGTGACGTGAACCGCCGCTTCTTCCTCGACCGCCGCCTCCTTGCTGGCCAGTCTCCGGACCCGAGACTCATTCCCGATAGCCGGGCCAGACGGCAGTTCGGCGGGTGGCTGGGCCGCTACTATCACCGGGTTGCTCTTCCGAACGAGCTTGGGCGTCGTGCCAGGCAAAAGCTTTGGCCAAGCCTGAAGAGGCTGATGAAAGCGCAACTCGCCGGCAAGAAGGTGCATGAGAACGTTGACACGATCTATCTTCGCTGGACACCGGACGAAGAGGCCGACGAAGCCACAACATACGAGCTGGAGATCCTTATTCTTTGCAAGACAGCCGAAGCGCAGCAGCATATTGAGGATGAGCTAAACAGGAAGCTGGGTGTCTTCGAAGAAAAGAAGGGGTGCAACGGCATCATTGTTAAAAGTCAAGCCCTTGTTGGTCCCGAGACGAGGCTCCGGGACACAGAGGATTTCTGCCGCTTTTCCGACTGGGACTATTGGAGTGGCTTGGAGGATATATCTCAGGCAGCCGACCGTTCTTGATCGTCTATCTGCGCCGGACCGCCGCCTGAGGCAGTAGCGAAGCCGTGATTGCTGGCCGCCGCAACTGAAGGCGGCGGGCAGCCACAGCCCTCGTGCTTGGTGGATACGCTTCCGCGTTTCGCCGGCCATCGACCGTCCGTAGACGTGCTGCGGGACCACCACTCCCTTCGCTCGAAGAAACCGGCAGCCGCTTTCCAAGCGGCTCTCCCGGCCTTCCGAGCGGAATTGCGTCCGAACTCTAATGAATCTCCGGCTCCGGCAGCCGCTCCGTCCCCGCGAGAAAATCGAAGTCGCATCCCTCGTGCGCCTGCGCGATGTGCGCCGCGAACATCTTCTCGTAGCCGCGCGGGGCCGGGGCCTTGGGCTTCCAGTCGGCGCGGCGGCGGGCGAGCTCGGCCTCGTCGACGAGGAGGTCGAGGCGGCGGGCCTCGACGTCCACCTCGATCATGTCGCCGGTGCGGACCAGGGCCAGCGGGCCGCCGATGGCGGCTTCGGGGGAGACGTGGAGGATGCAGGCGCCGTAGGAGGTGCCGCTCATGCGGGCATCCGAGAGGCGCAGCATGTCGCGCACGCCCTCCTTGAGGAGCTTTTGCGGGATCGGCAGCATGCCCCACTCGGGCATGCCGGGGCCGCCCACGGGGCCGGCGTTCTTGAGGACGATGATGTGGTCCTTGGTGACCTCGAGATCGGGGCGGTCGATCTCGGCCGCCATGTGGTTGTAGTCCTCGAAGGCCAGCGCCGGGCCGCGGTGTTTCAGCAGGCGGGGCTCGGCGGCGGAGGGCTTGATCACGCAGCCATGCGGGGCGAGGTTGCCCTTGAGGATGGCGCAGGCCTCCTTGGAGACGGGGTTCTCCAGCGTGTGGATGACCTCGTCGTTATAGACCTCGGAGCCCTCGATGTTCTGGCCGATGGACTTGCCGTTGACGGTCAGGCAGTCGAGGTCGAGGAGCGGGCGCAGGCGGGACTGGAGGCCGAGGATGCCGCCCGCATAATAGAAGTCCTCCATCAGGTACTTGCCCGAGGGCCGGACATTGGCCAGCACCGGCACCTCGCGGGCCAGCTCGTCGAAGCGGTCGAGGGTGAGGGGCACGCCGCCGCGCCGCGCCATGGCGACCACGTGGATCATGGCGTTGGTGGAGCCGCCCATGGCGAGATGGACGCGGATCGCGTTGTCCACCGCTTCCCTCGTGAGGATCTTTTCGGGCGTCAGGTCCTCCCAGACCATCTCGACGATGCGCCGGCCGGTATTGGTGGCAAGGCGCGGATGGTTGGCGTCGGGGGCCGGGATCGAGGTGCCGCCGGGGAGGACAAAACCCAGGGTCTCGGCGATGGCGGTCATGGTGGAGGCGGTGCCCATGGTCATGCAGTGGCCGAAGCTGCGGGCGATGCCTTCCTCCACCTCCTCCCAGGCGCGCTCGTCGATATTGCCGGCGCGAAGCTCCGCCCAGTACTTCCAGGAGTCGGAGCCCGAGCCCAGCGGCACGCCGCGCCAGTTGCCGCGCAGCATGGGGCCGGCCGGCATGAAGATCGCCGGAACGCCCATGGAGAGGGCACCCATGAGCAGGCCGGGCGTGGTCTTGTCGCAGCCGCCCATCAGCACCACGCCGTCAATGGGGTGGCTCCTGATCAGCTCCTCCGTCTCCATGGCGAGGAAGTTGCGGTAGAGCATGGTGGTGGGCTTGACGAAGGGCTCGGAGAGCGAGATCGCCGGCAGCTCCAGGGGAAAGCCGCCCGCCTGCCAGACGCCGCGCTTCACCTCCTCCACCCGCGCCTTGAAGTGGGCGTGGCAGGGATTGATGTCGGACCAGGTGTTGACGATTCCGATGACCGGCTTGCCCTGCCAGTCCTCGCGACCATAGCCGATCTGCATGAGCCGCGAGCGGTGGCCGAAGGCGCGCAGGTCCTTCACGCCCAGCCAGCGGTGTGAGCGGAGGTCTTCGGCGCGCTTCCTGGGGGTGCTGCTCATGGCTCTTCTTCATTGTCCGGTGCGGTGCGGGGACGGTAGGAACGCTCAGGGCGGGCGTCAAGGAAACCGCCCGCAGGCAGCAGGGAGGTCAGCCATGCCCGAGCGCATCGGCGAGTATGTGATAGAGGACAAGCGGTTCCGGCGGCTGGTCAACCGCAACCAGCGCCTGGTGAAGCTCGTCGAGGGCTGCGCCTGGGCGGAGGGCCCGGTCTACTTCAAGGACGGCAATTTCCTGCTCTTCTCCGACATCCCCAATGACAGGATGCTGCGCTGGGTCCCCGACGTCTCGGGGCTTTCGGGACAGGTTTCCGTCTTTCGCCAGCCGGCCGGCTACTCCAACGGCAATACCCGCGACCGCGAGGGCCGGCTGGTGACCTGCGAGCACGGCAACCGGCGGGTCACCCGCACCGAACATGACGGGCGGATCACCGTGCTGGCCGACCGCTACGAGGGCAAGCGGCTGAACTCGCCCAACGACGTGGTGGTGAAGTCGGACGGCACGGTGTGGTTCACCGACCCGCCTTACGGCCACGTCTCGGACCTAGAGGGCTACAGGGGCGAGAGCGAGCTTGCCGGCAATTTCCTGTTCCGGCTGGACCCGAGGGACGGCAGCCTCGCCATCATGGCGGACGATTTCCGCAACCCCAACGGCCTCGCCTTCTCGCCCGACGAGAAGCGGCTCTACGTGGCCGATACGGGCAAGAGCTTCGATCCGGACGGGCCGCAGCACATCCGCGTGTTCGACGTTTACGAGGATAACAGACTCAGCGGCGGCGAGGTATTCGCGGCGCCCGACACGGGTGCTTCCGACGGGTTCCGCTGCGACATCGACGGAAACGTCTGGACCAGCGCCGGCGACGGCGTGCACTGCTTCTCGCCCGGGGGCGAGCTTTTGGGGAAGATCATGGTGCCGGAGGTGGTCGCCAACCTGACGTTCGGCGGGCCCAGGGGCAACCGCCTGTTCATCTGCGGGACCACCTCGCTCTATGCCGTCTGGACCCACGCCAACGGCGCGCAGGTGCCCTGAGGGCTGCTCAGCGGACCGTCTCGACGGCAAAGCCCGTCTGCAGCAGCTCGATGCGCGAGGCCTGGAGGATGAGCTGGCGCTCGTTGCGGTCGGCGAGACAGGCAGCGCGCGCCCGCCCGTAGAGCGGCTCGATGACCCCGCCGGTGACGATGTCGAGGGCGACCGGCTCGCCGGCTGCCAGGGCCGTGTGGATGGTGGCGGCGAGGCCGCGGCCGCTGGCGGGCACGGCGCGCGCGAGGGTGGCGAAGCGGCGGCGCAGCGAGGCAGTCTCGCCCAGGAGCTGGACCATGGACGCGCCGCTGCCGATGCGCAGGCGGAAGAGGCCGGGAGCGGAGGTGACCTCTGGCAGGCGCAGGCCGCCATTGCGGCGCAGCATCACCTGCCCCAGCGCGCGCCACGAGAAATGGACGATCAGGCGCTGGTGGAAATCCACCGGCCGCTCGCGGACCTCGGCGCGGATGCTCGGCGGTGCCGGCGGCAGGATCTGTGTCTCGAGCACGGTGCGTCTCCCTCGGCCCCACGCGTTTTCTCTGCGTGCAACGGCGTGGGACAACCCGAGGTTCCTGAAGATCCTCCCTCTGTTCACGGCCGGGCTCAGCCGCGCAGCATGAAGATCGCCAGGCCGGCGGCAGCGCAGGCCGCGAGCGTGGCGAGCAGGCCCAGGCGCCAGCGCAGCAGTGCCACCATGGCGCCTGCAGAAAGCAGCAGGGCCGCCAGATCGAGGCTCGCCCACAGGGGCATCAGGAGGCGCAGGCCGTGGCTGCGCAGCTCGACGATCTCGCCGAAGAGGAAATGCAGGGCGAACCACAAAGCTAGGCTGGCGATGACGCCCACCACCGCGGCGGTGATCGCCGAGAGGGCGGCGGTCAGCCCGTGCCGGCCCCGCAGCGCCTCGACATAGGGCGCACCGGCGAAGATCCACAAGAAGCACGGCGTGAAGGTCACCCATGTGGCGAGCAGCGAGGCCAACACGCCGGCGACAAACGGGTCCAGCCCCGTGGCCTCGCGGAAGGCGCCCAAGAAGGCCACGAACTGGACCACCTGGATGAGCGGCCCGGGCGTGCTCTCGGCCATGCCCAGCCCGTCGAGCATCTCGCCGGGCTGGAGCCAGCCGTGATGCTGCACGGCCTCCTGGGCCATCCAGGCGAGCACCGCGTAGGCGCCGCCGAAGGTCACGACGGCGAGCTTGGAGAAGAACACGGCGATCTGCGAGAAGACGTCCTGCGGCCCCAGCACCGCCAGCAGCACCCCCACCGGCACGAGCCACAAAGCGAGCCAGAGCGCCGCCACCTTGAGGGTGCGGGCGAGCGAGGGGCGAGCATGGGCGGCGCCGGTGCCATCGAGCAGGGCGTCGAGCGCGGGTGCCGCGCCGTTGTCGACCGGGTGCGGCTCGGGCAGGCGGAAATGGCGCGGGGCGAGCCTGTCGCCGATGAGCCCCGCGAGGGCCGCCATGGCGATGATCAGCGGGAACGGCAGGTCGAGGAAGAAGAGGCCCAAAAAGGCGGCGGCGGCGATGGCGTGCATGGGCGGCGTCTTGAGCGCCCTCCCGGCGATGCGGATCACCGCCTGCACCACCACCGCCAGCACCGCCGCTTTGATCCCGAAGAACAGCGCCTGGACCAGCATGGTCTGCTGGAAGCCCGCATAGAGCAGGCTCAAGACGAGAATGCTCAGGAAACCCGGCAGCACGAAGAGCGTGCCGGCCACCAGCCCGCCCTTGGTGCGGTGGAGCAGCCAGCCCACATAGGTGGCGAGCTGCTGGGCCTCGGGGCCGGGCAGCAGCATGCAGTAGTTGAGCGCATGCAGAAAACGCCGCTCGCCGATCCAGCGCTTTTCCTCGACGAGGATACGGTGCATCACGGCGATTTGCCCGGCCGGCCCGCCGAAGCTCAGCAGCGCCACGCGGCACCACACCCAAAACGCCTCGGCAAAGGAGATGCCATGGTCGTCATCGTCTGCGGCGGCGGCTGTCGGGCGGGGAGCGGCCATGCTCTCTCCTCGAATCGGCGAGCCTTCAGGCGGAAGGCGGCCAGTTGTGGGTCTCGTCCTGGAGCCGGGCGCACCAGGTGTAAAGCGCGTCGTAGACCATCATGCCCTGCTCCATCATGACAGGATCGTCGGGAATGTTGGCCGAGAGGCCGAGCGAGATCGCGAACAGGCCGGCCGCAGCGGGGGCCAGATCGAAGCGGTCCGTGTCGGCGCCGCGGACGATGGCGGCGAGCCGGTCCATGGCCGTGCCCTCGAGGCCGTAATGCCGCACGAACGCATCGAACGAGCAGCGCTCCCTCTCGTGGCTCATGGCGACGCCGGGCACGTCGTAGGGCACCGCGCCGGTGCGGCCGGCGACTGACACAACCTCGGCGGGCGGCACGTAGAGAAAACGCGCCTCGGCGTCGACGAAGCGGCGGATCAGCCACGGACAGGCGACGCGATCGATCTTGGGCCGCTCGCGGGTCACCCAGAGGGTCGAGATGGCAGGTTTTGGAGCGAGCTCCAGCCCGGCCTTTCTCCATCCCTCGATGCCGCCTTCGAGAAAGGCCGCCTCCATCCCCAGCCGATCCAGGACCGACGCTACCGTCTGGCTCACCTCGTGGCCGTGCACGCAGTAGACGACGGCGCTGCTCCCGGGGGGCAGGTCGCGCTGCCAGGCCTCTGCCGTGTCGGGAGGCCGGCGGAGTGCACCCGGCAGGGCAGAATCGGCGGCGCGGTACGTGAACGGGCGCCGAACGTCGAGGACCAGCGGCGGACTCGCGCCGGCAAGGTTTGAGTGCAACTTTGTGGCAGTGATCGAGCGAGGCACCTTCCGTCCTCCCCTTCCTGCATCGTGCAACGGCGCTCATGATGCGCGGCGGAAGGGGGCGCGCCCAACCAATCTTCCTGCTGGCGGCATGAGCGCTATTATTGGCTCCATGATCCGGCCACTGCCCACCATGGCGGCCCTACGGGCATTCCGTGCGGCGGCCCGCGAGGCCAGCTTCACGCGGGCCGCGGTCGGGCTCGGCCAGACGCAAGGCGCGATCAGCCACCAGATCCGCGAGCTCGAGGCGCGGCTCGGCGTGCTCTTGTTCGAGCGCGGCCCGCGCGGCCTGGCGCTCACCGGCGAGGGCCGCTCCTACCTCGCCTTCGTCGAGGAGGCGCTCGACCGGCTGGAGGCCGGCGAAGCAGCGGTGAGCCGGCGCCAGCGCCCTTCCGTCCTCAACGTCTCGATCTCGCCCAACTTCGCCACCAAATGGCTGGTGCCCCGGCTCGGCGCCTTCCTCGAGGCCCAGCCGGAGATCGACCTGCGGATCAGCGCCTCCACCCGGCACGTCGACTTCCGCGTGTCGGACATCGACCTCGCGGTCCGCCACGGCGACGGCAACTGGCCCGAGCTCGCCGTGCGGCGGCTGTGCGAGGAGGAGGTCTTTCCGGTGGCGAGCCCGGCTTTGCTCAAAGCCGGCATCGCCCTCAAGGAGCCCGCCGATCTGGCCCGCTTCCCGCTGTTGCACGACCGCGACCGCCGCTTCTGGCACGACTGGCTCGAAACCTTCGGCGCCGCGGCCGAGAACGCCGCGCACGGGCCCGTCTTCAGCCAGACCAGCCTCGCCATCGACGCCGCCGTCTCCAGCCAGGGCATCGCGCTGGCCCGCTCGGCCCTGGCCGCCCTCGATCTCATCGCCGGCCGGCTTCTGCGCCCCCTGCCCCACGCCCGCCCGGCCGCCTTCGCCTACTGGATCGTCTGCCCGCCCCGCACCGCCCGCCTGCCCCGGATCCGCCTCTTCCGCGACTGGCTGCTGGCCCAGGCGGCGCAGGACGCGGCGCGGCTGGGCGGGCCGTGAAGCCCCTCTCCCAGGATGAAGGGTTCACCGGAGGGACAGCAGCGCCCGTCACGCAGCAGCGTCGCCGCGCAAGGCGCTGCGCGCGGCTGTTTTTTTTAATTTTTGGTCGTTGATGGCGGTGGTCCGGACAGTCCTGCGCAATCAATGGCCGACGGTCGATGCCCGCCACCAATATCGGTTAAAATCGGGGACACCCGCCTCATTTAACGGTTGTGCAACCCATGCTACGATGCGGCCATGGCCAGGATCGCACGGGCAGTGGCACCGGGTGTGCCGCATCACGTGACGCAGCGGGGCAACCGCCGGCAGCGCACCTTCTTCGATTCCAGCGACTACGCCGTCTACAAATCCGTGCTGGCCGAGGAATGCGCCGCCCGCGGCGTGGCGGTGTGGGGCTGGTGCCTGATGCCCAACCATGTCCATCTCGTGCTGGTGCCACCGGCCGCGCCGGACCTTGCCGCGGCGGTCGGGGAGACACACCGCCGCTACACGACGCACGTCAACCAGCGCGAGGGCTGGCGCGGCCATCTCTGGCAGGGGCGGTTCGGCTCCTGCGCGCTGGACGAGCGGCATCTCCTCGCGGCGCTGCGCTATGTCGAGCTCAACCCGGTGCGCGCCCGGCTGGCCGAGACACCGCAGGCCTGGCCATGGTCGTCGGCGCGGGCCCGCCTGCAGGGCGCCTGGGACGGTCTCATTGCATCGGCCGGGCTGGAAGCGCTGGTCGGCGACTGGAGGGAGTTTCTGGCTCTGGAGCCCGCTGCCGCGACCATGGAGGCCCTGCGCGCTGCGGAGCGCAGCGGCCGCCCGCTCGGCAGCGCTGCCTTCGTCAGCGCGCTGGAGCATTCACTCGGCCGCTGTCTCCGGCCCCACCGTGCCGGCCGGC
>JARGEQ010000055.1 GCA_029211145.1 Marinimicrococcus flavescens | reverse complement strand
TAAGGCAGAAGTCGCTTCGTCACAGAGAAGGATAGACGGATTCGAGGCAAGCGCTCTGGCAATCCCGACCCGCTGCTTCTGTCCACCTGACAATTCATTCGGGTAACTTCCAGCCTTGTCACTTAATCCGACAAACTCAAGCAGCTCCTGTACCCGCTTGCGGATTTCATCTTTATTCTTTTTCAGCAGAACGAGCGGGATCGCGACATTATCAAATACCTTTTTAGATTCTAACAGGTTAAAATGTTGAAAAATCATGCCGATATTTTTCTTGGCTGCCCGCAGCTCTTTATCGTTGTAGGTTCCCAAATCACGCCCGGCTACTAGAACCTGTCCTTTTGTGGGTCTTTCCAAATAATTGACTAACCGGATTAATGTGCTTTTCCCCGCACCACTATAGCCGATAACTCCGAATATATCGCCTTTTTCAACCTTTAAATTGATCCCTTGCAGAGCATTAATCGTAATCTCTTTGCGAGTGAATGTTTTGTACACATTCTTTAATTCAATCATGTTCATTCCCCTCAATCATGTTGTAGATTTAAGCTT
>JARGEQ010000054.1 GCA_029211145.1 Marinimicrococcus flavescens | reverse complement strand
CGCCAGATCCTCCCCCGCCCACGCCACCATGAGCGGCCGCGGCCGAAAGGTGACGGTGTCCCCAGGATGCTCGGCAGTCTCCATGGCTTCCTCGCGCGGTTGGAAAGGGGGAGCGCGAGAATAGCAGGTGGTAGGAAAAAATGCCATGACCACGGAGCCGGACGCGCCGGCACCGCCCCCAAGGCGCTGCGCGCGGCTGTCTTTTCTTTGATTCTGTCAGTAAGGCCAGCGGTGCTGGGGCCGGGCGGGCTTTACCCTTCCTCAAGGATCGTTCGGCCATTCTGCCGGATGGTGGAAGAGGTGCCGCGCCCAAGGGCTTCGCGGCGGCGGAGTCCCACCCCAGCAGGATGTTGAAGCCGGGTTAAGAGACCGTGAACGGGACCTGGTGGCAGGTCTCCACGGCCGGGTCACGTTTCTTCAACCTTCGCCGTGGCATGCTCGCGGACGGTGGGGGAGGTGCCGCTCCCAGGTTCGCGCGGCAGCGGAGCCCCACGCCAGCAGGATGGCGGGTCCGGGTTAAGAGAGCGTGAACGGGGTCTGGTGGCAGGTCGCCACGGCCGGTTCACGTTTCCTCAACCTTCGCCGTGGCATTCTCGCGGATGGTGGGAGACGTGCGGCTCCCAGGT
>JARGEQ010000053.1 GCA_029211145.1 Marinimicrococcus flavescens | reverse complement strand
TTGATAACTTTGCTGGCGGTCAGCCTGCTGGTTTGGCCTGGCTGAGCCCAGACTGTAAACATATTTGTAGGATAAAGGGTGTGAGACCTGCGGGCGTACGGGAAGTTGATTGGGTGGCGTTGAAGGCGGAAGCCGACCGGATTAAGAAGCAACTGGGGGAGCTGACATATGGCCGAAGCCGTAAAATTTAAAGTCATAATTCCTAAGAAAAAACGGTTGGACCATAATGACCGTGCGAAGCTAGTCGCTTACTGGCAGGGCGTTTATGACCGAGGAGAGCGTGAGCTCGTCATTGACAACTTTGCAGGTGGCGGCGGGGCCAGTACTGGGATTGAAGAGGCTACAGGTAGAAGCGTGGATGTTGCCATAAATCACGATCCGGCAGCTATCGCAATGCACAAGGCAAACCATCCTGAGACAGAACATTATTGCGAATCAGTATGGGATGTTGTTCCCCGTCACATCGCAGCGGGCAGGCCTGTCGGACTCCTATGGCTCTCCCCTGATTGCAAGCATTTCAGTAAAGCGAAGGGCGGAAAGCCGGTAGAAAAATTCATCCGTGGACTTGCTTGGATCGCTGTCCGGTGGGCGGCAACCGTCCGGCCAAGAGTCATTATGTTGGAAAACGTTGAGGAGTTTAAGGGCTGGGGGCCACTGATCGAAGATGAGAAT
>JARGEQ010000052.1 GCA_029211145.1 Marinimicrococcus flavescens | reverse complement strand
AATTGCCCCCCTACATGCAATTTCCGGAAATACTCCGAATAGTTACTGTACTTGCCCTGCTCGATCCAGCTATCAATATCTTTCCAAGCATCCTCCGGCAAATTGATCCTTAATGACTTCGATTCACCCATCTTTGGACGTCCGGCTCCTTCTCTTGCACCGCCTAAGTTGTCCGATTGCCAGCTTTTTCTCATAAGCTCACTCCTGAATTGATTTACGCTACTGAATTCATTTTACTGCAGCAAAATGAATATTGCAACATTTTTCTAATTCCCTGGACAGGAAATCTGTATTTCTTTAATTCCTAGTGGCCAAAGTCGGAATTAGCAGCCGCAACCTGTGCGCTGTCCAGAACGCCAAAAAAGCCTCCGCATGAGCCACTTTTGGCGCTGCAGAGGCCTTTTTTTATTCTCGCACGTCTGACGTAGCTTTTTCCACCAAAAATCGGCGACAGGTAGGGCAGTCTCCCGTCAGACGGTATAAGGGTCTATGTAGTCGTTATTTCTCTCCAACTTCTTGATCTTTGCTGCGGCTTCTTCTCAAAAGAAGGGTTTATATTTTTATAAAAGTGTTCAACGCTCAATTCGCCCTGGTGAAATGTAAAAACCCCTAAACCAGGAAGCCAATACTTTCTGAAACCTCCGTTTACTACCAACAAAACCAAATTCTTTTTAATTAAATCCAGCTCACGTATCGACTGATCCAGCGAAACGCCACGGCTTTCCTGATAACGCTCAATGGCGACTTCAGTGAATTTCGCATCTTCAAGTACATCAGTCTGATTCATCAGACAATCCGGACACAGCAAAACATAATTGCTCAACTCGTTAAATATGAATGGGTCGATCCTACGG
>JARGEQ010000051.1 GCA_029211145.1 Marinimicrococcus flavescens | reverse complement strand
AAGCCGTTTCGACCCCCATCTCAGCGGGTTCTTCGAGGTGTCCAAAAGGCGACTTCGCAAGGTCGAGATTCCTTGTCGAGGCGTTCTGGCTCTCCGCATTCCTTTGTGTGGTGATCGGCATGTTCACGCCGGCCGAAGGAGCCACCGTTTTCCACCTCGAGGATGCCGTGGCTCCGGAGGTTTTCGCGACGCTGCCGGGCACTCATTATCTCGACTATCTGGATCGTGTGCGGACGGCCTGGCCGCTGACGGTGCGGTTGCAGGATTTACAGGGTCTCACCACTTTCCCGTCGTTTCATACAGCCGGCTCCGTGGTCGTTGCCTGCTCCTTCTGGCGCACGAGGCTGTTCTTGCCTGCCGCCTTGTGTGCGGGCGCGACCATAGCCGCCACCCCGGTCTTCGGCGGCCACTATTTCATCGATCTTCTGGGCGGGTGCGCCGTGGCCATCGTGTCGCTCGTCACGCTGGCGGCGCTGCCGTCCTGCAGAAACCTGGTCGCCGCAGCAGGCGTGCATCAAGATCGCCGGAGCGGGCTGCCGGGCCGGCCGGTCCTGCAGCGGCGCGGCGCCACCGGCAGCAGCGTCTCCTGAGGTGCAAGCAGCGCCGGAAGGGCTCGGAGAACCGCCATGCGTCGGGTTCGCCGACGCGGGGCATGCGGTCCGGCCGGCCGGCATCAGCCGCCCATGGCGCTGCTCAGCGCGTCGGTGAGCTCCGTGTACATGCCGGCGAGGCCGTCGCCGAAGCCCATGAAAGCTGCCAGGGCCAGAATGCTGGAGAGGGAGGCCAGCAGGGCGTATTCGATGGCGGTGGCACCCTTGCGGTCCTGCCGGTAGCGGAACGGCCCCCTCGCGAGCATCTGCAGCACTCCAACCTGGTGGCTGGAGCATGAGGTGCAGATCCTAAGAAAGGATGAAGGCCTCAGGCGGCGAGGGACGCCGGTGCCCGCACCTGCGCTGCCGCCTCGCGCAGGAGCCCTGGGCCGCTCCCCGGCAGGCGCGCCCGCTCGCTGAGCGTGCGGCGCCAGGCGCGGGCGCCCGGCAGGCCGTTATAGAGCCCGAGCATGTGGCGGGTGATGCTCTTCAGCGGCACGCCGCGCTCCATGGCGCGCTCCGCATAGGCGACCATTGCCTCGAGCACCCGGTCGCGGTCGCCGCCGGCGGCGTCGCCGAAGATGGCGCTCTCGAAGGCGGCGAGGCTCCAGGGATTCTCGTAGGCCTCGCGGCCGATCATCACGCCGTCCAGGGCCGGCAAATGGCGCGCCGCCTCGCGCGGGTCGCGCAGCCCGCCATTGAGGACGATGGCCAGATGCGGGAAGGCCGCCTTGAGGCGGTGCACCAACTCGTGGCGGAGCGGCGGGATCTCGCGGTTCTCCTTCGGGCTCAGGCCCTTGAGCCAGGCCTTGCGGGCATGGACGACGAAGGTCGTGCAGCCGGCGGCGGCCACCGTCTCGACGAAGGCTGCGAGAAACGCGAACTCCTCGCTGTCGTCGATGCCGATGCGGCACTTGACGGTGACGGGAATCGAGACTGCCGCGCGCATCGCCGCCACGCACTCGGCCACCAGCTTCGGCTCGGCCATGAGGCAGGCCCCGAAGGCGCCCTTCTGGACGCGCTCGGAGGGGCAGCCGCAGTTGAGGTTGACCTCGTCGTAGCCCCATTCGGCGGCGAGGCGGGCGCAGGCGGCGAGCTCCCCGGGCTCGCTGCCGCCGAGCTGCAGGGCAAGCGGGTGCTCGGCCGGATCGAAGTCGAGAAAGCGGGCCCTGTCGCCGTGCAGCAGCGCCCCGGTGGTCACCATCTCGGTATAGAGCAGGGCGCGCGGCGCGATCTGCCGGTGAAAATAACGGCAGTGCCGGTCGGTCCAGTCGAGCATCGGGGCGACGCTCAAGCGGGCGGTTCGGGTGACGTCCTCGTTGCTCATCTCGTCCGCGCGCGAGGGGGCCGGCCGCTGCCGCTCGTGCGGCAACCGGCGGGGAACGGGTGGTGCCGAGTCTGCACCATGGCGGCTTCTAGCGAAAGTCGCCGCCGCCAACCATTCCTTAACCCGGTGCGGCTACAGTCGGTCGCAGGGAAGCCCGCTGGAGAAAGGGGGCGGCGCATGGCCGGCGAGCTTGCGAGGACCGGAGGAGGGGTGGCCGCACCGTGCGGCAGCCACGCCCCGCCTTGCTCAGGCCGGCTGCGGCTCCTGGGGCCGCGCAGCCTGCAGCACGGCCAGCCGGCGGCGATAGCGCGGCTCGTCCGCACCCTCCGGGTCGACCGCCGCCTCGGCCTTGGGGATGTCCTCGGCGAAGTGGCAGGCGACGAAGCGCCCGTCCGCCATGCGCCGGTAGGACGGCACCTCGCTGCGGCAGCGGTCTTTCGCGAACGCGCAGCGCGGGTGGAAGGTGCAGCCCGAAGGCGGCGAGAGGGGACTGGGCACGTCGCCCTCGAGCACCTGCCTGGTGCCGGCAGCACCGGGCTCGGGCCGCGGGATCGCCGCCATCAGTGCTTGGGTGTAGGGATGCCGCGGGTCGGCATAGAGCTGGTCCTTGCAGGCCAGCTCGACGATGCGCCCGAGATACATCACCGCCACGCGGTCGGAGATGTGCTTCACCACCGCCAGATCGTGGGCAATGAAGATGTAGCTCAGGCCGAATTGTGCCTGGAGGTCCTGGAGCAGGTTCACCACCTGCGCCTGGATCGAGACGTCGAGAGCCGAGACCGGCTCGTCGCAGACGATGAGGTCGGGCTGGGTCGAGAGCGCCCGGGCCACGCCGATGCGCTGGCGCTGGCCGCCGGAGAACTCGTGAGGATAACGCTGGGCGTGGTAGGGGGCGAGGCCCACCACCCGCAAAAGCTCGTGCACCCGCTCGGTGAGCTCGGCCGGCTCGACGATGCGATGCAGGCGCAGCGGCTCGGCCAGGATCTCGCCCACCGTCAGGCGCGGGTTGAGCGAGGCGAACGGGTCCTGGAAGATGATCTGCATCTTGCGGCGCAGCCGGCGCAGCGCGCCGGTATCGAGAGCGCGGACATCCTCGCCGGCGAGCTCGACGCGCCCCTCGGTGGCCTCGATCAGGCGCAGCACGAGGCGCCCGGTGGTGGACTTGCCGCAGCCCGACTCGCCCACCAGCGCCAGGGTCTCGCCGCGCCGCAGCTCGAAGGAGACGCCGTCCACCGCGCGTACCACGCCGGCGGTGCGCTGGAGGATCATGCCCTTCTTGACGGGGAAGTGCTTGACCAGCCCCTCGACCCTGAGGAGCGGCCCGGTGGTCTCGGTCATGCTGCGGCCTCGTCGATGGGAGCGTACCAGCAGGCGACCTCATGGCCGTCGCGGAGCTGCCGCAGCGGCGGCTCCTCGTTGCGGCAGCGGTCGGTGGCGAGCGGGCAGCGCGGGCTGAACCTGCAGCCCTCGGGCAGACGCTGCGGGTGCGGGACGCTGCCCTCGATGGTCGAGAGGCGGTCGCGCTTCTCTTCCAGGCGCGGGATCGAATCGATCAGGCCCAGGGTGTAGGGATGTTGCGGATCGTCGAAGAGGGCCCGCACACCGGCCCGCTCCACGACCTTGCCGGCATACATCACCACCACGTCGTCGGCCATCTCGGCGACCACGCCCAGATCGTGGGTGATCAGGATGATGGCGGTGCCCAGGCGCGCCTGGATCTCGCGCATCAGCCCCAGGATCTGCGCCTGGATGGTGACGTCGAGCGCGGTGGTCGGCTCGTCGGCGATCAGCAGGGCCGGATCGCAGGCCAGGGCCATGGCGATCATCACCCGCTGGCGCATGCCGCCCGACATCTCGTGCGGAAAGCTGTCGACCCGGCTCTCGGGCGAGGGGATGCGCACCAGGCCCAGCATCTCGATGGCCTTGGCGCGCGCCTCGGCCGCACTCATGCCGCGATGCTTGACCAGCCCCTCGACGATCTGCTCGCCGACCCGGTAGACCGGGTTGAGCGAGGTCATCGGCTCCTGGAAGATCATCGAGACCCGCTGGCCGCGGATGTCCTGCATCTCGACCTGCGATTTCTCGAGGAGATCCTCGCCGTCGAGGAGGATCTGGCCGCCGGCGCGGATGCCCGGCGGCTCGGGCACCAGCCGCATGATCGAGAGCGACGTGACGCTCTTGCCGCAGCCGGATTCGCCGACCACCGCCAGGGTGCGGCCGCGCCGCACGGCGAAGCTCACCCCGTCGACGGCGCGGTAGAGCCCGTCCTCGGTCTTGAACCATGTCTTGAGGTCGCGGACCTCGAGCAGGGGCGGCGCTTCCGGCGCCGCCCCGCTGCCCGCGCTGACAGCGCTCTGCGTCAAGTGGACCTGCCCCTTATCTCGTACACCGACGGCACCAGCTCCCAGTGGCTCTTGCCGGCCCAGTGGAGGTTCTTGACCTCCTCGCGTGCCCGCAGATGCGCCTGATGGACGCCCTCGGCCGCAGCCTCCACGTCGATGGTCAGGCAGCGGCCGTCCTTCACCACCTGGTTGCCGTCGACGAAGACGTCGCGCACGGCGCGCTCGGCGGCGGCGTAGATCAGGCTTTTGAGCGGGTCGCGCATCGGCTTCATCGAGGGCAGGTCGAGGTCAACCATGACGATGTCGGCCTTGGCGCCGGGGCTCAGCCTGCCGATGTCGCTGCGCTTGAGGATCGCGGCCCCGCCCACGGTGGCGGCGTCGAAGATGTCGGAGGTCCGCAGGTCGTAGGGATCGCCGCTCATCAGCCGCGAGACATAGAGCGCGGTGCGCATCTCCTCGAGCATGTTGTGCGGGTAGGTGTCGGTGCCGAGCCCGACCCGCACGCCTTCGCGCAGATAGCGGCCGACGGTGCGCATGGAGATGCCGCGGCGCTGGAAGACGTTGGGGCAGTGCGCCACCGCCGTGCGGGTCGCCTTGAGGCGGGCCAGGTCGTCGGTGCGCGGCGCGTGCGGCACGCCGTAATCGTCGAGGAAGATGCCGTGGCCGAGGATCGTGTCCTCGCCCAAAACCTCCAGCGAATCGAGCCACTGCACCGCGGTCATGCCATGGCGGCGCATCAGCTCGTTGAACTCGACCATGCTTTGCGCTGCATGGATCTGCATGGTGACACCGCGCTCGCGGGCCGCCGCCATGCTGGCCTTGATAAGCTCGGGCGTGCAGGTGTCGATCTGCGAGGGTGCGACCATGCCGCCGAACCGGCCCGAGGGATGGGCCAGTGCCTTGTCGACCAGCGCCAGTGCCTCTTCCATGGCCTTGTGGCCGGCCTCGTCGTCCCACTCGTACTCGACGATGCTGCCGTTGCGGGTGAACCAGCGGGCCGAGCGGTACATCGGCGCCACCACCGGGCGGATGCCGCTCTCGTCCAGAATCTCGAACCAGCCCTCGTAGCCCACCGAGAGATCGACCAGGGTGGTGACGCCGGAGAGCAGCAGCTCGGCCACCGCCGTCCGGGCGCAGGCCCGGGTGCCCTCGAGGTCGGGCCGGTAGATCGGCATGAACTCGTAGAGCGAGCTCATGCCCAGGGCCGGGCTGCCCAGCTCGTCGGTCCAGCCCTTGTTGAGGGGCTCGCTCAAGGGGTGGCTGTGGATGTTGACGAGGCCCGGCATCACCAGCCGGCCGCTGCCGTCGATCACCTTCTCCGCGGTGCCGGCGAAGGCCGGGCCCACATGGGTGACGCGGTTGCCCTCGAACGCCACGTCGGCGTCGTTGAGATAGACATGCTTGCCGGCCGCTTCGTCCCAGGCGACGACCCAGCTGGCCTTCCTGATCAGGGTGGTGCTCAATTCCCGCTCCTAAAGAGACAGCAAAGCCGGCCGCCGCCCCGGTCAGGGGCGGCGGCGCCGCTCGTCCTACTGGAACTTGATGTCCAAGCCCTTGTAGAGCCCGCAGCCATAGATGTTGTGGGGCTTCACGGGCGCCAGCTTCTTGGTCTGCACGAGCTTCATCGGCTCGTGGTAGAGCGGGATCCACACCGCCGCCTGGTGCACCTTCTCGAGCACCTTGCCATAGGCCTGCGCCCGGGTCTCGGGATCCAGCGCCGCCTTGCCGCGATCGAGCAGCTCGTCGGTCTCCGGATCCTTCCAGTTCATGCGGTTGGGGGTGGGGGTGTTGGCCGAGCGGAAGTAGAGATTGAGCGCGTCGCCGGCCGAGATGTAGGGATAGCTCATCCCGAACACGTCGAACTCCTGGGTCGCCATCTTGCCCCAGGCGATGGTGGCGTCGAAGGCCTGGATGTCCAGATCGACACCGACCTTGCGCAGATCGCCCTGCATGGCCTCCATCAGCTTCTGCCACGTCGAGCCGGCAAAGCTGTAGGCCACCGGCGACAGCTTCTTGCCGTTCTTGTAGCGGAACCCGTCGGATTCCATCTTCCAGCCCGCCTCGTCGAGCAGCTTGCCCGCCTTCTCGACGTCGGTGCGGATGAGCTTGTCGTCGAGGTCCTTGTCCCAGTCGAGGGCGGCCTGGCTGATATAGCTGTGGGCCGGCTCGACCTCGCCGAAATAGAGGTTCTCGGCGATGGCGTCCTGGTCGACGGCCAGCACCATGGCCTGGCGGACGGCCTCCTCGCTCACCATCTCCCGGTCGATCTTGAACCCGGCGAAATAGGTCCAAAAGGCGGCGTCGGACTGGCTGACGAGCAGCTGCGGGTTCGCGCGCAGCGTGTTGAGGGTGCTGTAGGGGACGTACTGGGTGATCTCGGACTGCCCGGTGGCGACCGCCGCCATGCGGGTGTTCTCCTCGGGCACGATCTTCCAGACGATCTCCTCGACCTGGGCCGGGCCGGTGTTCTCGTAGATCGGCGGACCCCAGTTGTAGTCGGGATTGCGCGCGAGCTTGAGATCGTTCCTGGGCCGCCACTCGACCCAGCAGTAGGGGCCGGTGCCGTTGAAGCCCTTGACGCCGAAGTCGCCGCCCAGCTTCTCCACCGTCGCCTGGTCGATGACCACGGCGAAGCTCTGGGTGAGCTGGTAGAGCAGCTCGCTGAACGGCGCCTTGAGACGGTACTCGACCGTGCGATCGTCGACGGCGACGATGTCCTCGACCTCCCCCGCGCGCCAGGCGACCGGCGACTTGGTGGCGGGATCGATCCAGCGCTTGAGCGAATAGACGACGTCGGCGGCCGTCATCTTCTTGCCGTCGCAGAACTTCACCCCGTCCTTGAGATGGAAGGTGTAGGTCTTGCCGTCGTCGGACACTTCCCAGCGCTCGGCCAGGCCCGGCTTCACGGTCTGCATGTCGTAGTCGAGGCTGACCAGCGTGTCGGCCACCATGAAGAGCACCTCGGAGGCCGCGCGGGCCGTCGAGCGGTGCGGGTCGTAGCGGTCGCTGTCGACCTCGCGCACGACGGTGATCGACTGGGCCAGCGCCGGGGCCGCGACGAGGCCCGCGGCGGCGAGGCACACGCCGCCCGCGAGCAGGCGGCGGGCCGTGGCCTTGAGTGCTGTTGTCGCCATTGTTCCAAAAACCTCCCTTTTGCGGTTCAGCGGCGCAGACGCGGGTCGAGAACGTCGCGCAGCGCGTCTCCCACCATGTTGGCGCACAGGACGATCAGGAAGATGGTCAGGCTCGGGATCGTCGCGACGTGCGGGGCGAAGAACAGGAAGTCCCGGCCCTGCGCCGCCATCATCCCGAGCTCGGCACTGGGCGGCTTGGCGCCCAGGCCCAAAAAGCTCAGCGCCGCGCCGATCAGGATCACCTGGCCGAAGCGCAGCGTGAGGAACACGAAAACCGAGGAGATGCAGTTGAGGGCGAGATAGCGGCGGATCAGCGTCGCGTCGGACAGGCCGATGGCGCGGCCCGCCTCCATGAAGTCCTGGCCCATCACCACCACCGCGGCGCTGCGGGTGACACGGGCGACGTCGGGGATGGTGGCGATCGCCAGAGCGATGATGATGGCGGTGACGCCGGTGCCGAAGATGGCCGCCACGGCCAGGCCCAAAAGGATCGCCGGGAAGGACAGCAGCACGTCGACCACGCGCATGATGAAGGGGTCGATGCGCCGGTAGAAGGCCGAGAGCATGCCCACCACCATGCCGATGCCGCCGCCGATGGCCACGCTCAAGAGGCCCATGAGCAGGGTCAGGCGCGAGCCGTAGAGCAGGCGGCTCAGGATGTCGCGGCCCTGGCCGTCGGTGCCGAACGGGAAGGCCCACTGGCCGGCCTCGTTCCACACCGGCGGCAGCAAGGGCTGGCGGGTCGTGGCGAACGGGTCGTGCGGGGCCAGCCACGGCGCCAGCAGCGCTGCCGCCACGATCACGGCGAGGACGGCCAGCGCCAGCAGCGCAGCGCCGTCACGGAACAGCCGCCGGAACGCCGAGCGGCGCTGCGGCACGTCCTCGATGGTTGCGTTCATGCTGCTCACGATCGCTGCACCCGCGGATCGAGGACGGCGTAGAGCACGTCGACGATCAGGTTGATGATGATAAAGGCCAGGGCCAGCACCATGATGGCCCCCTGGGCGAGCGGAAAGTCGCTCGAGAGAATGGCGCCCACCGCCAGCCGGCCCACGCCCGGCCAGGAGTAGATGCTCTCGGTGACCACGGCGCCGCCCAGGAGGTAGCCCGCCTGAAGTCCGACCAGGGTCACCACCGGGATCAGCGCGTTCCTGAGCGCGTGCTTCAAGACCACGGTCTTCTCGCGCAGACCCTTGGCGCGGGCAGTCCGCACATGGTCGGCGCGCAGCACCTCGAGCACCGCGGTGCGGGTCATGCGCGCCACCGGCCCGATGAAGATGAGGCCCAGCGAGACCGCCGGCAGCACGATGTGGCGCAGCCCGTCGATGCTCCACAGAGGACCGCCGCGGCCGATGAACGGCAGGAGCTGCCAGACGAAGCCGAAATACTGCATCAGCAGCAGGCCGATGAAGAAGATCGGCATCGACACGCCGGCCACCGAGAAGGCCATGATGACGCGATCGAGCAGGCCGCCCTGGCGCACCGCGGCGACGGTGCCCATGGCGATCCCCAGCGGCACCGACCAGACGAGGCAGGCCACCATCAGCTCGACGGTCGGCCCCACCGCCGCGGCCAGCTCCTCGATGACCGAGGTGTTGCTGATCAGCGAATGGCCCAGATCGCCCTGCAACACCCGCACGAGATAGAGGAAGAACTGGACGATCACCGGCTTGTCGAGACCGAGCTCGCGGCGGATCTCCTCGATCACCGCCGGCGGCGCCATGGGCCCGGCGATCACCGTGGCGGGATCGCCGGGCACCAGCTGCAGGAGCAGGAAGCCCAGCAGGAGGACGCCGAAGAGCACGGGGACCGCCAGCAGCAGGCGGTAGAGGACGTGCTGCGCCATGGTGGACCTCAGGCCTCGCCGTGGCGGTCGTAGGCGACGCTGCCGCCCAGGATCGCCAGGTCGCAGCGCGTCTCTAGGATGGCCTCCGGCTCGCCGGCCAACATGTCGCGCGAGAACACGGCGATGTCGGCGAGCTGGCCCGGCACCAGCCTTCCCTTACGGTCCTCGCAGTGGCTGACGAAGGCGCCGCTCAGCGTGTAGGCGGAGAGGGCCTCGGCCAGCTCCAGCCGCTCCTCGCCGCCGATCACCGCACCGCCGGCGCTGCGCCGCGTGACCATGGTGTAGAGGTTGGGGAAGGGGTCGACGTCGCAGACCGGAGCGTCGGTGCTGGCTGCCGCCACCATCCCCATGCTCTGCCAGCGCCGCATTGGGTAGGAGGCGGCCGAGCGCTCCTCGCCCACGACCTCGAGGTAGAGATCGCCGAAGTCCCAGATGAAGACCGGCTGCGGCACGGGCTCGATGCCCAGCGCCTTCATGCGCGCCATCTGCCCCTCGCTGAGAAAGCCGCAATGCTCGATGCGGTGGCGCCGGCCCGGCGCGGGGTGCGCCGCCAGCGCCTTCTCGTAGGCGCGCAGCACCTGCTCGATGGCCACATCGCCGATGGCGTGGATGGCGAGCTGGTAGCCCTTCGCGTGATAGTCCATCACGTGGGCGTCGACCTGCTCGTCGGTCAGGCAGAGAATGCCGCGATTGTCGGGATCGCCCAGATAAGGCTCGCTCATGGCGGCGGTCTTGCCGCCGGCGCTGCCGTCGGTGAAGATCTTGACGCAGCCCACCATCAGCATGTCGTCGCCGGCACCGCTCACCAGCCCGGCCTCGTAAGCCTGCTCGACGATGCCGCCCTCGCCGCCCAGGAGGCACTGGTAGGTCCGCACCGGCAGGCGGCCGCTGCGGCGCGCCTCGTTGTAGGCGCGGATCTCGCGAAAGCCCGAGCGCATGCCCACCGCCGCGTCCATGACGCTGGTCACACCCAGTGACAGGCAGTACTGGCCGGCCCGCTCGATGGCGGCCACCAGCTCCTCGTCGCTGGGCTCGGGCAGCACCGCCTTCACCGCATCGCGGCCGTGCTCGGCCAAAAGCCCGGTGAGCCGCCCGTCGCGACGCTCGATGAGGCCACCGGGCGGGGAGAGGGTATCCTCGTCGATGCCGGCAAGCTCGAGGGCCATGCTGTTGGCCACGGCGACGTGGCCGCAGGTGCGCACTAGATAGACCGGGTTGTCGGGGGCCGCCGCGTCGAGCTCCTCGCGCAGCGGATGGCGGCCGACGTCGAGCTTCGAGTGATCGTAGCCGCGGCCCATGAGCCACTGGCCGGGCTTCGCCCTGGCCGCCGCCTCGCGGAACTTGCCCAGCAGGATCTCGAGGGTGGGCGCGGCCGCCGGCCTAGCGTCGATGTCGGCCATCGCGAGGCCCAGCGGCAGAAGATGCAGGTGGGCGTCGTTGAGGCCGGGCGTGGCGAGCCGGCCCTCGAGGTCGATGACCTTCGTGGCGGGGCCGATCAGCGGCTCGATCTCGGCGTTGCTGCCGGTTGCCAGAACCCGGCCGGCCCATACCGCGACGGCCTCGACGGAGCCTTCCTGGAGGCCGCACCAGACCCTGCCGTTGCGCAGGACAAGTTCCGCTGTTGGCAGCCCCATGAAGGCGCCTCCCCCTCTGTCGTTCGAGTGAGTACCCGTTTCACGCTGCGGCAATGTGTCTGCGCGGCCACATTTTCGCAAGCCCCCCTTGCGCGTTGCGCGGGGAGGAACGGAGGGGGCGGAAGGCGGTTCATGAAGGCCCTCGAACCGGAGAGACCGCCTTGCGCAATCCGATGATGAGCTTCTGGCTGAGCGCCGCCAATAGCTGGGCTTCGGCCGGCCGTGCCTTCTGGGTAGCGGAGATGCAGCGCCAGCAGGCCGCCACGCTCAAGGAGATGACGCGCCAGGCCATTCGTTTGTGGGAAGCTGCCTTGCAGCCCGGAGTTGGCCGCGGGCCGCGCTGAGGGTCGGTAGAGCAGCGCTGCTGCAGGAGGCGGTGCGCCAGGAAGACGCCCCGGAAGGCCGCGCTCTCGAGGGCGTCGGCAGTCCGGCGCGCGCTTTCCTGCGGCTCAGCGCATCAGGCCGGCGAGACGCGGCAGCCAGAGCGAGAGGATGGGCAGATAGGTGATGAGCGCCAGCGCCACCAGCTTCACCGCGTAGAAGGGCAGCAAGGCCCGGGTGACGGCGCCCACGCTCTGCCTCGAGACGGTGGCAATGACGAAGAGGTTGGTCCCGATCGGCGGCGTGTTGAGGCCGATCATCAGGTTGACGATCACCACGATCGAGAAGTGGATCGGGTCGACGCCGAACTGGACGGCCGCCGGCTGGAGGATCGGCACGAAGATGAGGATGGCCGGCACGGTGTCGACGAAGGAGCCGACGACCAGCAGGAAGACGTTCACGATCAGCAAAAAGACGATCTTGTTGTCGGCGATCGCCATGAAGAGGTCGCGGGCCGCGTTGGGCACGTTCTCGATGGCGAGGAACCAGGCGAACAGGCTCGAGGTGGCGACCACCAGCATCACCGTGGCGGTGGTAACGGCACTCTCGTGCAGGATCTCGGCGAGCTCCTTCAGCCGGATGCTGCGGTAGAGCACCATGGTCACCAGGAGCGTGTAGCCGACCAGCACGGCCGCAGCCTCGGTGGCGGTGAAGAGCCCGCCGCGCACGCCGCCCACGACGATCAGCGGCGCCAGCAGCACCGGCACGGCGTCGATGGTGGCGCGCAGCGCGCCCGGGCCGCCGGGCTCCGGCACGCGCAGCGGCATGTCGCGGCAGGCCCAGCGCACATAGGCCATCAGGCACAGCGCGATGAGCAGCGCCGGGACGATGCCGGCCATGAACATGGCACCGATGGAGAGCTTGGTGGGGATCGCGTAGATCACCATGACCAGGCTCGGCGGCATGATCGGCGCCATGATGGCAGCCGAGGTGGTGAGGGCGGCGGCGAAATCGACCCGGTAGCCCCGCTCGCGCATCGTCGGCACCATGACCGCGCCCAGCGCAGCCGTGTCGGCGGTGGCCGAGCCGGAGACGCCGGCCATCATCAGATTGGCCAGCACGTTGACCTGGGCGAGCCCGCCGCGGATGCGCCCGACGACGAGGTCGGCGAAGATTACGAGCCGCTCGATGATCCCGCCGCGCACCAGGACGTTGCCGGCCAGGATGAAGAGCGGCAGGGCCAGCAGCGGGTAGCTGTTCATGCCGGCGAAGATCCGCTGGGCGGCGACGGTCGCGTTGCCGAGGCCGGTCATCAGCAGGCCGGCCGCGGCGGCGACGCCCACGGCGAAGGCGATGGGAGCGCCGGCTGCGAACAGGAAGGCCAGCAGGAACGCAAGGAACAGTGCGGTCATCGGGATCCCTTGCGGGTCGGGCTGCGCAGCCTGCCGATCTCCTGGGCCAGCCCCCATGCCAGGGAGGCGAGCATCGCAAGGCAGCTCAGCGGAACGATCAGGTAGACCATGCCCATGGGAAGGCGGAGCGCGGTGGAGGGCTGGTTCCAGGTGGCGGCCGCGAGCCGGAGCCCGCCCCACCCGGCATAGGCGACGAAGCCCGCGGTCAGGAGCAGGGCCGCGAGGCGGACCGCGGCCGCCAGCGGGTGCGGCGAGCGGTTGAGGGGCAGATCGAGGCGGATGTGCCGGTCCAGCTCGAAGGCGCGAAAGCCTCCCAGCAACGAGATCGCCACGAGCAGGAACTGCGCCAGCTCCTCGGGCCAGGGCAGGGCGGCATGGAACACGTAGCGCATGATCACCTGGGCGATCAGCACCACGACGATCACGCCCAGCCCCAGGATCAGCGCCGCATCGACCGCGCGCCGGACGGCGCGGCCGCCGCCACCGGGCAGCACGAGGCGGCCCGCAGACTCGAGGTCTGCGGGCGCGCCGGCGGAGCGGAGCTC
Source organism: Marinimicrococcus flavescens (assembly GCA_029211145.1). Classification (GTDB taxonomy): domain Bacteria; phylum Pseudomonadota; class Alphaproteobacteria; order Geminicoccales; family Geminicoccaceae; genus Marinimicrococcus; species Marinimicrococcus flavescens. Next base: position 90,837 of record JARGEQ010000051.1, on the reverse strand, counting down.
GCTCACTGCACCGCGTTGCGCGCGGCTTCGCGGATGCGGTCGATCTCGGCGTAGACCGCCTCGACGATCTCGTCCCCGAGCTCCTCCTTGAGATAGGCCTGCAGCGGCTCGCGCGTGGCGTCGCGGAACTGCTGGGCCTCCTCGGGCGTCGGGAAGTAGACCTCCATGCCCTTCTCGCGCAGAGCGTCCACCGCGCTCACCCGGGCCTGGTAGTTGCGCTCGCCATATTCGGTGGCGGCGGCCATCTGCGCGCCGGTCAGCACGACCTCGCGCAGCTCCTCGGGCAGGCTCTTGTAGAAGGTCTCGTTGATCACGAGCGAGTTGAGGCCGAGCTGGTGGTTGTCGACCGTCAGGTATTTCTGGACCTGCCAGAAGGAATAGTCGTGGATGACGCCGAGCGGGTTCTCCTGGCCGTCCACCACGCCCTGCTGCATCGCCCCGTAGAGCTCCTCCCACGGCACCGGTGTGGGCGAGCCGCCCATCGCCTTGACCATCTCCAGCGACATCGGGCTCGGCGGGACCCGCATCCGGATCCCTTCCATGTCGGCCGGGCTCTTGATCGGCCGGACATTGTTGGTGAAGGTGCGGAACCCGTAGGAGGCGGCGGCGAGCAGGCGGAGGTTGGACTGCTCCGCCATGGCGTCGTTCATCTTGGCGAACGTGTCGCTGCGCAGGAAGACTTGGGCCTCCTCATCGTTGGCGAAGAGGTAGGGTGTCGCCAGGATCACCATGGGCCCGTAGAACCGGTCGAGATTCTGCTCGTCGCCATGGGCCATCTGGATGGCGCCGATCTTGGCCTGCTCGAGGGCCTCGCCGATCGTGCCGAGCTGGCTCGACGGCAGCACCGTGACCTCGATCCGGCCGCCGCTATTGCCCTCGACATAGGCCTCGAAGACCTGCCAGCCCTTGTGCAGCGGGCTCTCGATCGACTCGCCATGACTGGCGCGGATGTCGAACTCGGCGGCGGCAGCGCCGCTGGCCAGGGCCAGGGCGCCGGCCGCCCCGAGAAGTGCAGCCTTGAAGCTCGTCATTGTCGTTGCCTCCCTATGTCCGTGAATTGATCAGAGCACGCCGTACTTCTCGTAGACCTCGGCGAGCTTCATGCCGCGGGCGAGCTCGTCGCGGGTCGCGTTCTCGCCGTCGATCTTCTCGAGCGCCGCGGCGACGACCTCTTGCGCGATCTCGGCGGGGATCACCACGACCCCGTCGACATCGCCGAAGACCAGGTCGCCGGGGCGGACGGCGACGCCGCCGCAGCGCACCGGCACGTCCATGGCGATCATCTTGCCGCGGCCTTGCGAATCGAGCGGGCCGATGCCGCCGCAAAAGACCGGAAATCCGGTCTCGCGGATCTGCCGCACGTCGCGCGCCAGCCCGTCGGTGACGCAGCCCGCGGCACCGCGATAGCCGGCGGCGGTGGACAGCAGCTCGCCCCAGGGCGCGATGCGGTCGGTGGGGCCGTCGCAGGCCAGCACGGCGACCTCGTCCTGGCGCAGGTCGTCGATCAGGGCGATCTCGACGGCGTAGAAGTTCTCGCCCTCCTCGACGTGATAGACTGGCATGAACAGGCCCGTGCGGGCGCGGCCGAAGACGACCTTGGTGTCGTCGAGCGGGCGGACGAACGGCCGCATGCCCTGCTCGGTGCGGCCGAAGGCGTCGAGGACGTCGGAGAGCACGGCGCTGTAGAGGCGGTCTTTGAGGGACCGGAAATCGATGGCCAAGACCTCGCTCCTTAAACGTTTTATAGTCAGGTAGCGACGAGATGGCCGCTCGTCAACGGCACAGGAAGATGCTGGAAAACGTTCTTTGAACGAGGAGTGCAGATGAGGGATCTGTCAGCGCCCCGAAAGGTGGCGACGCTTCGCGAGGTGGCGGAGGCGGCGGGCGTGTCGATCGCCACCGTCTCGAAGGTCGTGAACGGCAGGTTCGAGGGGATGACGGCCAGCACGCGCGAGCGGGTCGAGGCGGCGGTCCGCGAGCTCGCCTACCGCCCGAACCGCGCCGGGCGGAGCCTGCGCAGCGCCCGGCAGAGCCGCATCGGGATGCTCATCGTCGACCCCTCGCCGCGCTTTCTGGTCGATCCCTTCATCACCAACCTCGTGGCGGGTATCTCCAACGAGGTCAGCATGCGCGGCTACGGGCTGCTGCTCTCGCGCATCGATCCCGAGGAGCCGGAGAGCTCCTACATCGTCAAGGGGCAGGAAGCCGACGCGCTGGCGGTCCTCCTCTCGGGCACGGCGCCGGAGCGCGAGCATCTGCTGGCCCGGCTGGCCGAGCTGCGACATCCGATGGTGGTGTTCCAGCAGGCGATGCCCGGGGGCGTCGAGGACGTCTGCACCGTGCGCCAGGACGATGTGGGTGGGGCGCGCCAGATGGCGCGGCGCATCCTCGAGCGTCGCCCCTCACGTGCCTTGTGCCTCCTGCCGCGCCAGCGCTGGCCCGCCATCGAGGCCCGCCTGCAGGGCTTCGAGGAGGTCCTGGCGCCGGCCGGCGTGACGCTGTCGCAGCTGCGCTGCGACGAGGGCGACATGGAAGGCGCGCTCGACGCGCTGCGCGAGCATCTCGCCGCCGGCCCGCTTCCCGACGTCATCATCGGCACCAACGACCGGCTCGCGGTGGTAGCCGTCGAGGTCCTGCAGGCAATGGGCCATAAGGTGCCCGAGGATGTGGGCGTCAGCGGCTTCAACGCCTTTCCGTTCACCACGCCGCTGCGCCCGCGGCTGGCGACCGTGCGCTCGCCCGCCTACCGGCTGGGCGAGCTGGGCGCGCGGCTGCTGATCGAGCGTATCGAGCAGGGCGCGTTCGCCACGCGCGAGACCGTCGTTCCGGTCGAGCTGGTCGAGGGCGAGTCGCTGTGAACGCTCAGTCCTCGCGCGGCTCCAGCTTGAGCGCGGCCGAGTTCAGGCAGTAGCGCAGCCCCGTGGGCTCGGGCCCGTCCGGAAACACGTGGCCCAGATGGCCCTCGCAGCGGGCGCAATGCACCTCGGTGCGGCTCATCAGCCAGCTCCGGTCCTGGCGCGTCGCCACGGCCGCCTCGTCGAGCGGCGCCCAGAAGCTCGGCCAGCCGGTGCCGCTCTCGTACTTCGTGCTGCTGTCGAAGAGCGGCGCGCCGCAGCACACGCAGCGGTAGGTCCCGGGCGTCTTGGTGTTCCAGTAGCGGCCGGTGAACGCCCGCTCGGTGCCGTGCTCGCGGGCCACGCGGTATTCCTCCGCGTCGAGCTGCCGCCGCCATTCCTCGTCGCTCTTGACGATCTTCTCGCTCACGATGTCTCCTCTCGTCTGCATGGCTTGCCCAAAGCATATGGAGCAAGGGGGCCGTTCCGGGGAGAGGGGGCCGCACGAGCGTCCGCGGGAACGGCTGCGAGACCGAAGGGGAAGGCCGTTCCATGAGGCTCCACGACTACTGGCGCAGCTCCGCCTCCTGGCGGGTGCGCATCGCGCTGAACCTCAAGGATCTCGCTTTCGAGCAGGTCACGGTGGACCTGCTTGCCGGCGGGCAGCACGCGCCGGCCTACAAGGAGCTCAACCCGCAGGGGCTGGTGCCTCTCCTGGAGGATGGCGCCGACCGGCTCGGCCAGTCGCTGGCGATCATCGAGTATCTGGAGGAGCGCTACCCCCAGCCGCCGCTGCTGCCCCGCGATCCGGCCCTGCGCGGCAGGGTCAGGAGCCTCGCCCTGCACATCGCCTGCGACATCCACCCGCTCAACAATACGCGGGTGCTCCGCCACCTGCGCGAGGCGATGGGGATCGACAAGGAAGGGGTGCAGCGCTGGTACGCGCACTGGATCGCCGAAGGGCTCGCGAGCCTCGAGGCGGCCCTGCAGGCGAGTGCCGGCCGCTACTGCGTGGGCGACACGGTAAGCCTCGCCGACGTCTGCCTCGTGCCGCAGGTCGGCAATGCGCGGCGCTATCGCTGCGAGCTCGGGCCCTATCCGACGATCCGGCGCATCGACGAGGCGCTGGCGGCGCTGCCCGCCTTCGAGCGGGCCCGGCCGGAGCGCCAGCCGGATGCCGGGCCGGCCGCCGGCGTCCCCGGCTGACGCAGGGGCGCCGCGCGGCGCAGGCTGCTTCAAGGGGCATCGGGGCCGTGCTAGAGCCGATCACCGACACCGCCTCCGCCAGCAACGGGAAAGCCCCATGCCCAACATCCCCGTCGAGAAGCTGCATGCGCTCACGCTTGCCATCGTGCGCGCGATGGGAAGCAGCGAGCAGGAGGCCCGCGAGGTCGCCGACCATCTGGTCGATTCCAACCTGGCGGGGCACGATTCGCACGGCGTGGGCATGTTGCCGACCTATGTGCGCCTCCTCCACGAGGGGCTCCTGGTGCCCAACCAGACGCTGCAGACGGTGAGCGACGCCGGGGCGGTGCTGGTGCTGGAGGCCGCGCGCGGCTACGGCCAGGCGATGGCCCGCGAGGCGATGCGCCGCGGCATCGCGCGGGCCGGCGAGCTCGGCGCCTGCATCGTGGCGCTGAGGAACAGCGCGCATATCGGCCGCATCGGCACCTATGCCGAGTTCTGTGCGGCCGCCGGCATGGCCTCGGTTCATTTCGTGAACGTGGCCGACCACCAGGCCTACCAGGCGCCCTATGGGTGCAGCGACGCCCGGCTCGGCACCAACCCGGTATGCGCCGCGGTGCCCGGCGAGGATGGCGGCCCGGCGCTGCTGCTCGACATGGCGACCAGCGCCATCGCCTTCGGCAAGGCCCGTGTCGCCCGCAACAAGGGCGTGCAGGTGCCGGAGAACAGCCTGATCGACGCCGAGGGGAGGCCCACCACCGATCCCGTGGCGATGGTCGACGAGCACAAGGGCGCGCTGGTGGCCTTCGGCCTCCACAAGGGCTCGGGTCTGGCGGTGATGGCGGAGATCCTGGGCGCAGCACTGATCGGCGGGCGGACCATCAAGGACGAGCAGAAGGGCGGCGTGGTCAACAGCATGCTCTCGGTGATCATCGACACGCGGCGCTTCGGGTCCGCGGAGCGCATCGCCGGCGACATCGACGGGGTCAAGAGCTGGATCAAGGCCTCGCGGCCGGCGCCCGGCTTCGAGGAGATCCTGCTGCCGGGCGATCCCGAGCGGCGCTCGCGCGCGGCGCGCACGAGCGGCGGCGTGCCGCTCGACGAGCGGACGCTGGGCGAGATCCTCGATGCCGGCGCCAGCCTCGGCCTCGAGCGGGCGGCTCTCGAGGGGCTGGCCGGCTGATGGATCGTGTCGACTGTGTGGTGGTCGGGGCCGGCGTGGTCGGCCTCGCGGTGGCCCGGCGGCTGGCCATGGCCGGCCGCGAGGTCATCGTCCTCGACAAGGAGCCGATGATCGGCACCGAGACCTCCTCGCGCAACAGCGAGGTGATCCACGCCGGCATCTACTATGCGCAGGGCAGCCTCAAGGCGCGGCTGTGCATCGAGGGCAAGGAGTTCCTCTACCGCTACTGCGCGGCCCGCGGGGTCCCGCACAAGCGTTGCGGCAAGCTGATCGTGGCGACCAGCGAGGAGCAGCTCGCCACCCTCGAGAAGATCCGCGCCAACGCCGCCCGGATCGGCATGCCGGACCTCGAGGCGTGGAGCGCCGCCCGGGCGATGGAGCTCGAGCCCAGCCTCTCGTGCACCGGGGCGCTGTGGTCGCCCACCACCGGCATCATCGACAGCCACGGCCTGATGCTGGCCTACCAGGGCGATGCCGAGCGGCATGGCGCCATGCTCGCCTTCAACGCGCCGCTCGAGCGGGCGCGGGTGACGGACGAGGGGATCGCGCTGGAGGTCGGCGGCGACGAGCCGATGAGCCTGATGGCCGACATGGTGGTCAACTCGGCCGGGCTCCACGCGCCGGCGCTTGCCCGCCGGATCGAGGGGCTGCCCGGGGAGACGGTGCCGGGCGCCTTCTACTGCAAGGGCAACTACTACACCCTGCCCGGCAGGTCGCCTTTCTCCCGGCTGATCTACCCGGTGCCCGAGCAGGCCGGGCTCGGCGTCCACGTCACCGTCGACATGGGCGGGCAGTGCCGGTTCGGGCCGGATACCGAATGGGTCGGCGAGCTGAACTACGACGTCGATCCGCGCCGCGCCGACGTGTTCTATGAAGAGGTCCGCAAATACTGGCCGGCCCTGAAGGACGGGGTCCTCGAGCCGGGCTATTCGGGCATCCGCCCGAAGATCACGCCGCAGGGCGCGCCCGCCGCCGACTTCGTGATCAGCGGGCCCGACGAGCATGGTGTGGCCGGCCTCGTGAACCTCTTCGGGATCGAGAGCCCGGGGCTCACCGCCTCCTGGGCGGTGGCCCGCGAGACGGCCCGCAAGCTGGGTCTCCCCGAGCTCGCCGAAGAGGTCGACGCGTAAGGGCGCCGGCCGGACCGCGGCCCGGCCGGCTCGCCTCCTGCCTACCTGCCGGCCGTGGCCGCGGCCGGCTCGCCGGTCCGCAGCCGGTTCTCGGCGCGGGCGGCGTAGCGATGCGCCATGGCGGCGCAGACCATGAGCTGGAGCTGGTGGAAGAGCATCAGCGGCAGCACCGCGAGCCCCACCATGCCCGCCGGGAACAGCACCGCTGCCATCGGCACGCCGCTCGCCAGTGTCTTCTTCGAGCCGCAGAACACGGCGGCAACCTCGTCCTCGTGGGAAAAGCCCAAAAGCCGGCTCGCCACGGTGGTCGCCACCAGCACGACCGCAAGCAGCACCGCGCAGACGAGAAGCAGCAGGCCCAGCGTGGCGGGCGAGAGCTGGCGCCACAGGCCCGTCACCACCGCGTGGCTGAACGCGGCATAGACCACCAGCAGGATGGTGCCGCGGTCGAGATGGCCGAGGACCGCCTTGTGACGGGCCATCGTCGAGGCGATCAGCGGCCGCGCCAGCTGTCCGGCGACGAACGGCACGAGAAGCTGCAGGACGATCGCCTGGATGGCATCCAGCGAGACCGTCACGCCCTGGGTGTCGAGCAGGATGCCGACCAGCAGCGGGGTGATGAAGATGCCGGCGATGTTCGAGGCAGAGGCGCTGCACACCGCCGCTGCCACGTTGCCGCCGCCCATCGAGGTGAAGGCGATGGAGGACTGCACGGTGGAGGGCAGGGCGCACAAGAAGAGGATGCCGGCCACCAGGCCCGGCGAGAGAAAGCTCTCCGTCGCCTCGCCGATCAGCAGGCCCAGCACCGGGAACAGCACGAAAGTCGAGGCGGCGACCACGAGATGAAGGCGCCAGTGCATGGCGCCGGCGACCACCGCCTCGCGCGAGAGGCGCGCGCCGTGCATGAAGAAGAGAACGGCGATCGCCACGGTGGTCACGTGGTCGAGCCAGATCGCGACATCGCCCGAGGCGGGGAGCAGCGAGGCGAGGCCGATGACCGCCAGCAGGGTCAGCGAGTAGTTGTCGGGACGAAGGCGGGAGAGAAGGGACATGAGCGACTTTCCGAGCCCGGGGGATCAGGCGAAGAGCACCGGCGCACCGGCACGAGGCTGCCTGACCCCTAGATCGGCCGCCGCACGGTGATTGTGAAGTCCGCTGAACGGACTTACTGTGATCATGAAATGTGATGGAGGCGCTCCTTGTTCGACCCGGTCCTGCTGGTGAGCTTCGTGACCGTCGCCGAGGCGCGGAGCTTCACCGAGGCGGGGCGGCGGCTGGGCCTGCGCCAGTCGACGGTGAGCCAGCATGTAAAGAGGCTGGAGGAGGCGGTGGGCCGGCGCCTGTTCCTGCGCGACACCCATTCCGTGGCGCTCACCGTCGACGGCGAGGCGATGCTCGGCCACGCCCGCGGCATTCTCGAGGCGCATGCCCGGGCGCGCCGCCACTTCGCCACCTCCACGCTGCGCGGCCGGGTCCGCCTCGGGGTCGCCGAGGACGTCGTGCAGACCCGGCTGCCGGAGGTGCTGCGGCAGTTCAAGCGCGTCCACCCCTCGGTCGAGGTCGAGCTCACGGTGGCGCTCAGCGGCGCCCTGTTCGGCCTGCTCGACGCCGGCAAGCTCGATCTGGTCCTGGGCAAGCGCCGGCCGGGCGGCGAGCGCGGCAGCCTGCTGCGCCACGAGGCGCTGGTCTGGGCGGCAGCGGAAGGTACGGCGGTCGATCCCGAGCGGCCACTGCCACTGGTGCTCTATCCCGAGCCGAGCGTCAGCCGGTCGATCACCCTCGATGCGCTGGCTGCCGCCGGGCGCTCCTGGCGCATCGCCTGCATCAGCACAAGCCTGAGCGGCCTGCGCGCAGCCGCCCTGGCGGGTCTGGGGATCACGGTGCAGGTGAGGGGAATGCTGGCGCCGGGGCTGGTGGAGCTGCCCTGGGGGCCGGGTCTGCCGCCCTTGGGCGAGATCGATCTCGTGCTGACCGGCGCGCGGTCCGCCGCGGCGGAGCCGGCGGCACAGCTGGCCCGGGCCCTGATGCAGGATGCGCTCGCGCCGGAGGGGCGCGATGGTGCGGGCGGAAGGGGTCGAACCTCCGACACCGGCGGTGTAAACGCCGTGCTCTACCGCTGAGCTACGCCCGCGCGACGGCCGGAAGATAGGGAACGCGCGCGGCGCCGGCAAGCCGCGCGGATGCCGGGCATGGCCTGCGATCGGTCCGCGAAGGAAAAAAGCGTGAAAGGTCGTTGACAGTCTTTGGGGGGGCGGCTACATCACCGCCACGCCACGCGGGGGTGTAGCTCAGTTGGTTAGAGCGCCGGCCTGTCACGCCGGAGGTCGCGGGTTCAAGTCCCGTCACTCTCGCCATTCTCTCCTTTCTCCTCAGTTCTATATTCGATTGCAGTGCAGCTCGCTGGCGCTTGCCAAGGGGCTGCGCCGGGCGTTTCTGGCGGCTTGGCTTTTGCAGCGCAGCAGCCTATGTTCCGCCGCGGCCACGCCGGCCCCCTGCGCCGGAGTGCGCAATCGACTGGGCGATCGAGAGCCGAATGCAGCATTATCTCGTCGAGTACCTGCCTATCCTGATCTTCCTGGGCATCGCCGTCGGGCTGGCCCTGGTGATCGTTCTCGCCTCCCTCCTGGTGGCTCGTCAGCGCCCCGACAGCGAGAAGCTGTCAGCCTACGAGTGCGGGTTCGAGGCCTTCGGTGACGCGCGGCAGCGCTTCGACGTGCGCTTCTATCTCGTCGCCATCCTGTTCATCATCTTCGACCTCGAGGTGGCCTTCCTGTTCCCCTGGGCCGTGTCGCTCGGGAATATCGGGCTGTTCGGCTTCTGGTCGATGATGGTCTTCCTCGGGGTTCTGACCGTGGGCTTCATCTACGAGTGGAAGAAGGGGGCTCTGGAATGGGAGTGAGCAGCGCCGCACAGGCGCCGGCGGCCCCCGCCGGCGGCTCGGTCGACCTCTTCCAGCAGGTCGACGAGGGGCTCAAGAACCAGGGTTTCCTGGTCACCGGCCTCAACGACCTGGTGAACTGGGCGCGCAGCGGCAGCATGTGGCCGATGACCTTCGGCTTGGCCTGCTGCGCTGTCGAGATGATGCACGCGGCAGCCGCCCGCTACGACCTCGACCGCTACGGCGTGGTGTTCCGGCCGAGCCCCCGGCAGGCCGACGTCATGATCGTCGCGGGAACGCTCTGCAACAAGATGGCGCCGGCCCTGCGCAAGGTCTACGACCAGATGGCCGAGCCCCGCTACGTGCTGTCGATGGGCTCGTGCGCCAATGGCGGCGGCTACTACCACTACAGCTATTCGGTGGTCCGCGGCTGCGATCGCATCGTGCCGGTCGACGTCTACGTGCCGGGCTGCCCGCCGACCGCCGAGGCGCTGGTCTACGGCATCTTGATGCTGCAGCGCAAAATCCGCCGCACCGGCGCTTTTGTCCGCTGAAGGAGGTTTGATGGCGTCCGCCGACCTGACCGCGCGCGACGAGGGCCTGCGCGATCTCCTGGCACTGATCGAGCCGACGCTGGGCGACAGCCTGCTCGCCAGCAGCATCGAGCATGGCGAGCTCACGCTGCGCGTGCCGGTGCCGCAGATCGTCCGCGTGCTCACCTATCTGCGCGACGATCCCAACATGCTCTTCAAGGAGCTGGTGGATCTGTGCGGCGTGGACTATCCCGAGCGCGAGCGGCGCTTCGAGGTGGTCTACCACCTGCTGTCGCTGCGCCATAACCAGCGCATCCGCGTCAAGGTCGCGACCGACGAGGCGACGCCCGTCCCCTCCGTCGTCGAGGCGTTCTCGACCGCCGGCTGGTTCGAGCGCGAGGCCTGGGACATGTACGGGATCTTCTTCAGCGGTCATCCCGACCTGCGCCGGCTGCTGACCGATTACGGCTTCGAGGGCCATCCGCTGCGCAAGGACTTCCCGCTCACCGGGTATGTCGAGATGCGCTACGACGACGAGCAGAAGCGGGTGATCTACGAGCCCGTGAAGCTGCGCCAGGACTTCCGCTCGTGGGACTTCCTGAGCCCATGGGAAGGCAGCGGCGGGCTGCTGCCGGGCGACGAGAAGGCCAAGGCCTGACCCCTTCGCGGGGCGGGCGGCGGAGCACGCGGCGGGGCTGGGCAGTCTCGCGGGCAAGGCATACGGGATGTGAGACATGCCCGACATTCAGATGCAGAACTACACCATCAATTTCGGGCCGCAGCATCCGGCGGCGCACGGCGTGCTGCGCCTCGTGCTCGAGATGAACGGTGAGGTCGTCGAGCGTTCCGATCCGCATATCGGGCTGCTGCACCGCGGCACCGAGAAGCTGATCGAATACCGGCCCTGGCTCCAGAACATCCCTTATTTCGACCGGCTCGACTATTGCTCGATGCTCTGCCAGGAGCACGCCTACGTGCTGGGCGTCGAGAAGCTGCTGGGGATCGAGGCGCCAATCAGGGCCCTCTACATCCGCACGCTGTTCGACGAGATCACGCGGATCCTCAACCATCTCCTCAACGTCACCACCATGGCGCTCGACGTGGGGGCCATGACGCCGCTTCTCTGGCTCTTCGAGGAGCGCGAGAAGCTGATGACGTTCTACGAGGCGGTGACCGGCGCGCGCATGCACGCCAACTACTACCGTTTCGGCGGAGTCGCCCGCGACCTGCCCAAGGGGATGGACGAGCAGATCCTCAAGTGGGCCGACGAGTTCGTGCCGATCCTCGACGACGTCGAGGCGCTGCTGACCGAGAACCGGATCTTCAAGCAGCGCACCGTCGATATCGGCGTGGTGAGCGTCGAGGACGCGCTGGACTGGGGCTTCTCCGGGCCGATGCTGCGCGCCTCGGGCCTGCCCTGGGATCTCCGCAAGTCGCAGCCCTATGCGGTCTACGATCGGATGGAGTTCGACATCCCGGTCGGCAAGAACGGCGACTGCTACGACCGCTATCTGGTGCGCATGCTCGAGATCCGCGAGTCGCTCAAGATCGTCCGCCAGTGCATCGCCCAGATGCCCGAGGGGCCATGGCGGATCGACGACCAGAAGGTGACGCCGCCGCCGCGCCGCGAGATGAAGCGCTCGATGGAGGCGCTCATCCATCACTTCAAGCTCTACACCGAAGGCATTCACGTGCCTGAGGGCGAGGTCTATGCGGCCGTCGAGAGTGGAAAAGGCGAGTTCGGCGTCTATCTGGTGAGCGACGGCACCAACAAGCCCTATCGCTGCAAGATCCGCTCGCCGGGCTACGTGCATCTCCAGGCGCTCGACTTCATGGGCAAGGGGCACCAGCTCGCCGACATCGTGGCGATCATCGGCTCGCTGGACATTGTTTTCGGGGAGATCGACCGGTGAGCGCGCCCAGCAAGGCCGAAGTCAGGGGCGAGATGGCGCCCGACGTGACCAGCTTCGAGTTCACGCCGGCCAATCTCGAGGAGGCCCGCGCGGTCCTGGCCAGGTTCCCGGCCGACCGCCGCCAGAGCGCGGTGCTGCCGCTCCTGCACATGGCGCAAAAGCAGCATGGCGGCTGGCTGCCGCGCGCCGTCCTGGACTATCTCGCGGACTTCCTGGGCATCCCCAAGATCCGGGTCTACGAGGTGGCGAGCTTCTACGACATGTACAACACCGAGCCCGTCGGCAGGGTCCAGGTGCGGGTGTGCACCACCACGCCCTGCTGGCTGTGCGGCTCGGACGATGTCGTGAAGGCGGCCCGCGACGTGCTGGGCTGCGAGATCGGCCAGTCGACCGACGACGGGCGCTTCTTCCTGCGCGAGTTCGAGTGCCTCGGCGCCTGCTCCAACGCGCCGGTCCTCTGGGTCGACGACGACTACTACGAGGATCTCGACTACGAGAAGACCCGGACGCTCCTCGAGGCCCTCAAGCGCGGCGAGACGCCGCCTGCTGGGCCCCAGTCCGGCCGCAAGGGCTCGATGCCCATCGGTGGCAAGACCACGCTGCTCGAGACGGGTGAGTGATGCTCCACGACAAGGACCGCATCTTCAAGAATCTCTACGGCGAGCAGTCGTGGGGCCTCGAGGCGGCGAGGCAGCGGGGTGACTGGGACGGCACCGCCGAGCTGGTGGCCAAGGGCCGCGAGTGGCTGGTCCAGCAGGTCAAGGACAGCGGCCTGCGCGGCCGCGGCGGGGCGGGCTTCCCGACCGGCCTCAAATGGTCGTTCATGCCCAAGCAGAGCGACGGGCCCGTCTATCTCGTGGTGAACGCCGACGAGTCCGAGCCCGGCACCTGCAAGGACCGGGAGATCATGCGCAACGAGCCGCACAAGCTCGTCGAGGGCTGCCTCCTGGCCGGCGTGGCGATGGGCTGCAGCGCGGGCTACATCTATATCCGCGGCGAGTTCGTCCGCGAGGCCGAGGTCCTCGAGGCAGCGGTCCGCGAGGCCTACGAGGCCGGCCTGCTCGGCAAGAACGCCTGCGGCAGCGGCTACGGTTTCGAGCTCTACGTCCATCGCGGCGCGGGTGCCTATATCTGCGGCGAGGAGACCGGGCTCATCGAGAGCCTCGAGGGCAAGAAGGGCCAGCCGCGCCTCAAGCCGCCGTTCCCGGCGATGGTCGGCCTCTATGGCCGCCCGACCACGGTGAACAATGTCGAGAGCATCGCGGTGGTGCCGACGATCCTGCGGCGCGGCGCTGCCTGGTTCGCCGGCCTCGGCCGCGAGAAGAACACCGGCACCAAGATCTTCTGCATCTCCGGCCACGTGAACCAGCCCTGCACGGTCGAGGAGGAGATGGGCATCCCCTTGAAGGAGCTCATCGAGAAGCATTGCGGCGGGGTGCGCGGCGGCTGGAACAATCTCCTGGCGGTGATCCCCGGCGGGTCCTCGGTGCCGCTCATGCCCAAGTCGGTATGCGACACGGTGCGGATGGACTTCGACAGCCTGCGCGAGGCGGGCTCCGGGCTCGGCACGGCGGGCGTCATCGTGATGGACAAGAGCACGGACATCGTGAAGGCGATCGCCCGACTCTCGAAGTTCTACATGCACGAGAGCTGCGGCCAGTGCACGCCGTGCCGCGAGGGCACCGGCTGGCTGTGGCGGATGATGGAGCGGATGGCGCAGGGCAGGGCCAGGATCGAGGAGATCGACCTGCTGTTCGACGTCACCAAGGAGATCGAGGGCCACACGATCTGTGCGCTCGGCGATGCCGCGGCCTGGCCCGTCCAGGGCCTGATCCGGCACTTCCGGCCGGAGATCGAGCGGCGGATCGTTGAGTACACGAAGAACGCCCGGGCGGCGGCCTGAGTGGACGTGGCGAGTTCAGGGAACAGACGATGCCGAAGCTGACCATCGACGGCCAGGAGGTCGAGGTCCCGCCGGGCTCGACGGTGCTGCAGGCCTGCGAGGCGGCGGGCCGCGAGATCCCGGTGTTCTGCTACCATCCGCGCCTCGACATCGCCGGCAACTGCCGGATGTGCCTGGTGGAGATGGAGAAGTCGCCCAAGCCCATCGCGTCCTGCGCGATGCCGGCGGGTGACGGCATGGTGATCAAAACCAACACGCCGCTCGTCCACAAGGCGCGCAAGGGCGTGCTCGAGCTGCTGCTGATCAACCATCCGCTCGACTGCCCGATCTGCGACCAGGGCGGCGAGTGCGACCTGCAGGACCTGACCCTGTTCTACGGGCCCGACCAGTCGCGGTTCGAGGAGAACAAGCGGCCCGTCGCCGACAAGTATCTGGGCCCCCTTATCTCCACCCACATGACGCGCTGCATCCACTGCACGCGCTGCATCCGCTTCATCGACCAGGTGGCGGGGGTGGAGGAGCTGGGCGCGGTGCATCGCGGCGAGCACATGGAGATCACCACCTGGATCGAGAAGGCGCTGAGCTCCGAGCTCAGCGGCAACATCATCGATCTGTGCCCGGTGGGCGCCCTCAACTCCAAGCCCTACGAGTACCGGGCGCGGACCTGGGAGCTCAAGAAGACCGAATCGGTCGACGTGCTCGACGCGGTCGGCGCCAACATCCGCGTCGACAGCCGCGGCAGCGAGGTCATGCGGGTGCTCCCGCGCCTCCACGAGGATATCAACGAGGAGTGGCTCGCCGACAAGAGCCGCTTTTCCTATGACGGCCTCAAGCGCCGCCGCCTCGACGTGCCGATGGTCAAGAGCGAGGGCAGGCTGGCGCCCAGCGACTGGCGCACCGCCTTCAGCACGATCAAGGAGCGCCTCGAGAGTGTCGATCCGAAGCGGATCGGCTTCATCGTGGGCGACCTGGTCGACGCCGAGACCATGGTGATGGTGCGCGAGCTCGCCACCGCCATCGGCACGCCGCATGTCGACTGCCGCCAGGACGGCGCCAAGCTCGACGGCAAGGTGCGCGCCGAGTATCTCTTCAACACCACCATTGCCGGCATCGAGCAGGCGGATGCGGTGCTGCTGGTCGGCACCAACCCGCGCTGGGAGGCGCCGCTGATCAACGCGCGCCTCAGGAAGCGGCAGCTCCAGGGCGATTTCCGAGTGGCCCGCATCGGCGCCCCCTTCGACCTGACCTACCCGGTCGAGGATCTGGGGGCCGGCGCGCAGACCCTGCAGGAGCTGGCGAGCGGCCAGCACTCCTTCGCCGAGGTCCTCAAGGGCGCGAAGAACCCGATGGTGATCGTCGGCGCCGGCGCCGTCGCCCGCCCCGACGGTGCCGCGATCCTGGCGCTGGCGCGCGAGCTGGCGGTGGCCTGCAACATGGTCCGCGAGGACTGGAACGGCTTCAACGTCCTGCACACCGCCGCCTCGCGGGTGGCCGGCCTCGACCTCGGCCTGGTGCCGGGCGAGGGCGGGCGCGACGTCGCCGGCATGCTCGAGGGCGCTGCCGGCGGCATGGAGGTGCTGTTCCTGATCGGCGCCGACGAGATCGACACCTCGCGGCTGGGCGACACGTTCGTGGTCTACCAGGGCCATCACGGCGATGTCGGCGCGCATGCCGCCGACGTCATCCTGCCGGGTGCCGCCTATACCGAGAAGAACGCGATCTACGTGAACACCGAGGGGCGCCCGCAGCGCACCAAGCTCGCCGTGTTCCCTCCGGGCGAGGCCAAGGAGGACTGGAAGATCCTTCGCGCCCTCTCCGAGGTGCTGGGCCGGGTGGTGCAGCTCAACTCGCTGCCCGAGGTGCGCGCGAGGCTGGCGGCGCTGGCCCCGCAGCTGCGCACGATCGACGTGATCGAGCCTGCGGCGTGGGGCGAGTTCGGGCGGTCGGGCGAGCTCGGCCGGGCGGCCTTCACCTCGCCGGTGCAGGACTTCTACCAGACCAACCCGATCAGCCGTGCCTCTGCCGTGATGGCGGAATGCAGCGAGCTCTTCGTCCGCGGTGCTGCCCAGGGAGCGACGGGAACCCATGGCTGATCTCTGGTCCGGGGCGATCTGGCCCGTTCTGCTGATCACCCTGCAGATCCTCGCCATCGTGCTGCCGCTGCTGCTGGCGGTGGCCTACCTCACCTATGCCGAGCGCAAGGTGATCGGCGCCATGCAGCTGCGCCAGGGGCCGATGACGGTGGGCCCTTACGGCCTGCTGCAGCCGCTGGCCGACGGCCTCAAGCTGTTCCTCAAGGAGACCGTCGTCCCTACCGGCGCCAACCGGATCGTGTTCGTCCTGGCGCCGATGGTGACCTTCATCCTGGCGCTCATCGGCTGGGCGGTGATCCCCTTCGGCGACGGGCTGGTGCTGGCCGACATCAATGTCGGCATCCTCTACCTGTTCGCCATCAGCTCGCTGGGCGTCTACGGGATCATCATGGCGGGCTGGGCCTCCAACTCCCGCTATGCGTTCCTTGGTGCCCTGCGCTCCTCGGCGCAGATGGTCTCCTACGAGATCGCCATCGGCCTGATCATCGTGAACGTGCTGATCACCGCCGGCTCGCTCAATCTGAGCGACATCGTGCGCGCCCAGGGCGAGCACGGGTGGTACATGATCTGGCACTTCCCGATGTTCATGATCTTCATCGTGTCGATCCTGGCGGAGACCAACCGCCATCCGTTCGACATGCCCGAGGACGAATCATCGCTGGTGACGGGCTACAACGTCGAGTACAGCGCGATGACCTTCGCGCTCTTTTTCCTCGGCGAATACGCCAACATGATCCTGATGAGTGCCATCGCCACGATCCTGTTCCTCGGCGGCTGGCTGGCACCCTTCGACATCTTCCCGCTGAACCTCGTTCCCGGGCCGATCTGGTTCATTCTCAAGATCTGCCTGATGCTCTTCGTCTTCATCTGGGCCCGCGCCACGCTGCCCCGCTACCGCTACGACCAGCTCATGCGGCTCGGCTGGAAGGTTCTCCTGCCTTTCTCGCTGGTATGGGTCGTGGTGACCTCGGGCTTCCTGGTCGCGTTCGACCTGCTGCCCAAGTGATGCGATGGTTTCCTGTTGTCGTCGCCCGCCCGGCTCGGGCGGCGGCAAGGAGTTGATCGGATGCTCGCACTCGACCGCGTCGCCCGCACCATGCTCTGGCAAGAGCTCGTGACCGGCTTCGTGCTGACCTTCAAGTACATGTTCAAGCGCAAGGTGACGCTGAACTATCCCTACGAGAAGGGCCCGCTGTCGCCGCGCTTTCGCGGCGAGCACGCGCTGCGCCGCTATCCCAACGGCGAGGAGCGCTGCATCGCCTGCAAGCTGTGCGAGGCCATCTGCCCCGCCCAGGCGATCACCATCGAGAGCGAGCCGCGCGCCGACGGCACGCGGCGCACGACGCGCTACGACATCGACATGACCAAGTGCATCTATTGCGGCTTTTGCGAGGAAGCCTGCCCGGTCGATGCCATCGTCGAGGGGCCGAACTACGAGTTCGCGGCCGAGACCCGCGAGGAGCTCTTCTACAACAAGGAGAAGCTGCTCGCGAACGGCGAGCGCTGGGAGCGCGAGATCGCGGCCAACCTTGCCGCCGACGCCCCCTACCGCTAAACAGCCCGCGCCGGCCTAGGCCGGCTGCTCCTGCCCAAGGCGATGCCTGGATCCGGCCTCATGACCGTCGAGCTCTTCATCTTCTACGTCTTCGCGGTTGTGACCGTGGCCTCGGCGGTCATGGTCGTCGCGGCGCGCAACCCCGTGCACTCGGTGCTCTTCCTGATCCTCAGCTTCTTCAACACGGCCGGCCTGTTCGTCCTGATCGGCGCCGAGTTCCTGGCGATGATGCTGGTGGTGGTCTATGTGGGCGCCGTGGCCGTGCTCTTCATGTTCGTGGTGATGATGCTCGACGTCAATTTCGTCCAGCTGCGCCAGGGCTTCATGCAGTACATGTCGATCGGCGCCGTGGTCGGCATCATCTTGATGATCGAGCTGATCATGGTGGTCGGGACGTGGGTGCTGGGCGAGGAGGGCGAGGTGCTCGCCGGGCCCGGCACGGTGCCTCTCGCCAGCAACACCGAGCTGCTCGGCAACGTCCTCTACACCGACTATGTCTATCTCTTCCAGACCGCCGGCCTGATCCTCCTCGTGGCGATCATCGGCGCCATCTCGCTCACCTTGCGCCAGCGTCCGGGCATTCGCCGCCAGGACATCGGGCGGCAGGTGCACCGGCGCCCGTCCGAGACCGTCGAGCTGCGCAAGGTCCGTTCGGGGAGCGGCGTCTGATGTCTGCCATTCCGCTTGGGCACTATCTCACGCTGGCGGCCGTCGTGTTCACGATCGGCATCTTCGGCATCTTCCTCAACCGGAAGAACGTGATCGTCATCTTGATGTCGATCGAGCTGATCCTGCTGGCGATCAACATCAACCTGGTGGCCTTCTCGTCCTATCTGGCGGATCTCGCCGGGCAGGTGTTCGCGCTGTTCGTGCTGACCGTGGCGGCGGCGGAGGCTGCCATCGGCCTTGCCATCGTCGTGGTCTATTTCCGCAACCGCGGCAGCATCGCGGTCGAAGACATCAATCTCATGAAGGGCTAGGGCTCGCCCGATGCTTCACATCATCCTCGTCTTCGCGCCGCTTTTGGGCGCGATCGTGGCCGGCCTCTTCGGCCGGGTGATCGGCGACCGCGCCTCCCAGATCGTCACCTGCAGCCTGATGGCCGTCTCGGCCCTGTGCTCGGTGATCGGCCTCTTCGGCTATGTCGGCGAGCCCGCCTTCAAGGTCGAGGTGCTGCGCTGGATCCAGGTCGGCGGCTTCGAGGTCGACTGGGCGCTCAGGGTAGACCCGCTCTCGACGGTCATGATGTTCGTCGTGAGCTTCATCAGCTCCTTCATCCATCTCTACTCCGTGGGCTACATGTCCCACGACAAGAGCATCCCGAGGTTCATGAGCTATCTCTCGCTCTTCACCTTCGCGATGCTCATGCTGGTGACCTCCGACAACCTCCTCCAGCTGTTCTTCGGCTGGGAGGGCGTGGGCGTGGCCTCCTACCTGCTGATCGGCTTCTGGTACACCAGGCCCTCGGCGAACGCCGCGGCGATCAAGGCCTTCGTGGTCAACCGTGTGGGCGACTTCGCGCTGATCCTGGGCATCGCCGGCATCTTCCTGGTGTTCGACAGCGTCCAGTACGACCAGATCTTCGCCGCTGCCGAAGGCCTCGCCGGCACCCAGCTCGTGGTCTTCGGCGCCACCTACGACACGCTCACCGTGCTCTGCTTCCTGCTGTTCATCGGGGCCATGGGCAAGTCGGCGCAGCTGGGCCTGCACACCTGGCTGCCGGACGCCATGGAGGGCCCGACCCCGGTCTCGGCGCTGATCCACGCGGCCACCATGGTGACCGCCGGCGTGTTCCTGGTGGCGCGCTTCTCGCCGCTCTTCGAGTACGCGCCCACCGCCCTGGCCTTCGTCACCTTCATCGGCGCCTCGACCGCGTTCTTCGCGGCCACGATCGGGCTCACCCAGTTCGACATCAAGCGGGTGATCGCCTATTCGACCTGCTCGCAGCTGGGCTACATGTTCTTCGCGGCAGGAGTGGGAGCCTACTCCGCCGGCATCTTCCACCTCTACACCCACGCCTTCTTCAAGGCCCTGCTGTTCCTGGGCGCGGGCTCGGTGATCCACGCCATGTCCGACGAGCAGGACATGCGCAGGATGGGCGGGATCTGGCGGAAGATTCCCTTCACCTACGCGGTGATGTGGATCGGCACGCTGGCGCTGGTGGGCTTCCCGGGCTTTGCCGGGTTCTTCTCCAAGGACGCCATCCTCGAGGCTGCCTGGGCGTCGCACAACGCGTTCGCCGGCTACGCCTTCTGGCTCGGCATCGCCGCTGCGGTGATGACGGCCTTCTACTCCGGCCGGCTGATCTTCATGACCTTCCACGGCAAGCCGCGCGCCGACGAGGAGACCATGCATCACGTCCACGAGAGCCCGCTGGTCATGACCATCCCGCTGGGCGTGCTGGCGGTGGGGGCGGTCTTCGCCGGCTGGCTGGGCTCGGGCATGGTCGGCGCCGACGGCAGCTTCTGGGCAGGGTCGATCTTCACCCGGCCGGGCAACGAGGTGCTCGAGGAGCTGCACCACGTGCCCTTCCTCGTGAAGCTGGCGCCGTTCCTGGCGATGGCGACGGGCCTGGGCCTCTCCTGGGTGTTCTACGTCGCAAGCCCGGGCCTGCCCGGGCGCGTCGCCGGCGCGCTGCGCCCGCTCTACCTGTTCTCCTACAACAAGTGGTATTTCGACGAGCTCTACGACGCGCTGTTCGTGCGCCCGGCCAAGGCGCTCGGGGTGGGCTTCTGGCGGTTCGGTGATCAGGGCATCATCGACCGCTTCGGTCCCGACGGCCTCGCCGCCTCGACCATGGCGGCGGCGCGCCGGGCGGTGCGTCTGCAGAGCGGCTATGTCTACCACTACGCGTTTGCCATGCTGATCGGAGTGGCGGTGCTCGTCTCCTGGTATCTCTTGGGCGCGGGGCTGGGCCGATGAGCGACTGGCCGCTGCTCTCCCTCGTCACCTTCCTGCCGCTGGTCGGCGCCGCGTTCATCTTCTTCATTCGCGGCGACGAGGAGGTGGTGGCGCGTAACAGCCGCAGCGTGGCGCTGTGGACGGCGCTGGTGACCTTCCTTCTGTCGCTGCTGGTGTGGGCCAATTTCGATCCCGCCCAGGGCGGCTTCCAGCTGGTCGAGAAGGCGCCGTGGCTCGAGGGGCTGGGCGTCAGCTACCACATGGGGATCGACGGGATCTCCTTGTGGTTCGTCCTGCTCTCCACGCTTCTGACGGTGGTGATCATCGTCGGGTCCTGGCACTCGGTGAACACCAGCGTGAAGGAGTTCATGATCGCCTTTTTGATCATGGACACCCTCATGGTGGGCGTGTTCTCGGCGCTCGACGTGGTGCTCTTCTACCTCTTCTTCGAGGGCATCCTGATCCCGATGTACCTGATCATCGGGATCTGGGGCGGGCCGCGGCGGATCTACGCCTCCTTCAAGTTCTTCCTCTACACGCTGCTGGGCTCGGTGCTGTTCCTCGTCGCCATCATCGTGATGTACCGCGAGGCCGGCACCACCGAGATCCCGGGGCTGATGGCGCACAACTTCCCGCCCGAGCTCCAGCTCTGGCTGTGGCTGGCCTTCTTCGCCTCCTTCGCCGTGAAGGTGCCGATGTGGCCGTTCCACACCTGGCTGCCCGACGCCCACGTGGAGGCGCCGACGGCCGGCTCGGTGCTGCTGGCGGGCGTGCTGCTGAAGCTCGGCGGCTACGGCTTCCTGCGCTTCTCGCTGCCGATGCTGCCCGACGCCTCGGCCTACTTCGCGCCGATGGTCTTCACGCTCTCGGCCGTGGCCATCGTCTACACCTCGCTCGTGGCCCTCATGCAGAGCGACATGAAGAAGCTGATCGCCTACTCCTCGGTGGCCCATATGGGCATCGTGACGATCGGCTGCTTCACGCCCAACGCCATGGGCATCCAGGGCAGCATCATCCAGATGCTCAGCCACGGCATCGTCTCCTCGGCGCTCTTCATGGTGGTGGGGGTGATCTACGACCGGATCCACAGCCGCGAGATCGACCGTTATGGCGGCCTCGCCGAGCGCATGCCGGTCTACGCCTTCACCTTCATGCTCTTCATGTTCGCCTCGGTGGGCGTGCCGGGGACCTCCGGCTTCGTCGGCGAGGTGCTGGTGATCGTCGGCGTCTTCCAGGTCAATTCCTGGGTCGCCTTCTTCGCCGCCACCGGACTGATCCTGGGCGCCGGCTACATGCTGTGGCTCTACCGCCGGGTGGTCTTCGGGGCGCTCACCAAGGAGAGCCTGCGGTCCATCAAGGACATGCGCACCAACGAGCTCCTGGCCTTCGCGCCGCTCGTCATCCTGGCGATCTGGATGGGCGTCTATCCTTCCTTCTTCCTTGATCCGATGGCGGCATCGGTGAACGAGCTGCTGGCCGGGATGGCCGCCAAGACCGGCGGCACCCAGGTGGCGTTGTGGTGAGGACGCGATGATCCCGGAATTTGTCTTCGACCTCACCCCGGCGCTGCCCGAGATCATCCTTGCGGGAGCCGGGCTGGTGCTCCTGGTGCTGGGCGCCATGCGCGAGGAGGACGGTCTCAAGACGGTGACGCCGCTGGCGGTGGTGGCCCTCCTCGTGGCCGCCCTGCTGGCGCTCACCCTCGACCGCCAGCCGCAGACCGGCTTCTTCGGCCACTTCGTGTTCGACGGCTTTGCCGGCTTTCTCAAGGTCATTATGCTGGCGGGTGCCGCCGGCAGCCTCCTGGTGGCCACGAGCTACATGCGCGAGGAGCGCGTCGAGCGCTTCGAGTATGCCGTGCTGCTGGTCTTCGCCTCGCTCGGCATGTGCATGATGGTCTCGGCCAACAGCCTGATCGCCCTCTACATGGCGCTCGAGCTGCACAGCCTGCCGCTCTACGTCATGGCGGCGTTCCACCGCGACAATCTCCGCTCGACCGAGGCTGGCCTCAAATATTTCGTCCTGGGGGCGTTGGCTTCGGGCATGCTCCTCTATGGTTGCTCGCTGGTCTACGGCTTCACCGGCACGGTGAGCTTCGAGGGGATCGCCGCGGCGTTCCATGGCACCGACGGGACGGTCGGCAGCCTGCCGGTGGGTGCCGTCACCGGTCTGGTGTTCGTGATCGCGGGCCTGGCCTTCAAGCTCGCCGCCGTGCCCTTCCACATGTGGACGCCCGACGTTTACGAGGGCTCGCCGACGCCGGTTGCGACCTTCTTCGCCGCGGCGCCCAAGGTGGCGGCGGTGGGGCTCTTCGTGCGCGTGCTCATGCAGCCGTTCGGCGAGTGGGTCGACGCCTGGCAGCAGGTCGTGATCCTGATCGCCGTGGCGTCGATGCTGCTGGGTGCGTTCGCTGCCATTGGCCAGACCAACATCAAGCGCCTCATGGCCTATTCCGGCATCGGCCATGTCGGCTATGCGCTGGTGGGCCTCTCGGCGGGAACCGAGAAGGGCGCCTATGGCGTGCTCATCTACATGGCGATCTATCTCGTCATGACGCTGGGCACCTTCAGCTGCATCCTCTTCATGCGCCGCCAGGGCCGCTATGTGGAGGAGATCGCCGATCTTGCAGGGCTCGGGCGGCGTCAGCCGCTGCTGGCCGCGGCGTTCGGCGTGCTGATGTTCTCGCTGGCCGGCATCCCGCCGCTGGCCGGCTTCTTCGGCAAGCTCTACGTCTTCCTTGCCGCGGTCGATGCCGGGCTCACCTGGCTGGCGGTGGTCGGCGTGCTCACCAGCGTGGTCGGCGCCTTCTACTATCTGCGGGTCGTCAAGGTGATCTACTTCGACGAGCCGGCCGAGGCGTTCGACGGCGGAGCCGATCCCGGCGTGGCCGGGGTGGCGGCAGTGACCACCGTCATGAACCTGCTCTTCGTGGTGGTCCCCGGCCCGCTGCTGGCGGCGGCCGCCACGGCAGCGGCAGCGCTCATGCGGTGAGCGCGGACTCGCAGGCGCTGCAGTTCCACATCGAGCGGCACGGCCTGGTCGGCAGCACCAACGACCTGGCCCGCGCCGCTGCCGAGCGCGGCGAGCCGGAGGGCCTTTGGGTCCTGGCCGATGCCCAGGCCGCCGGCCGCGGCCGGCACGGCAGGCGATGGGCTTCCGCGCCCGGCAACTTCTACGGCTCGTTGCTCTTGCGCCCGCGTCTGCCATTGGCGCGGGC
This sequence comes from Marinimicrococcus flavescens, assembly GCA_029211145.1. Lineage (GTDB taxonomy): Bacteria > Pseudomonadota > Alphaproteobacteria > Geminicoccales > Geminicoccaceae > Marinimicrococcus > Marinimicrococcus flavescens. Next base: position 67,512 of record JARGEQ010000051.1, on the reverse strand, counting down.
CGCCTCGCTCTCGCTGCTGACCGGGCTCGTTGTCGCCGAGACGGTGACGGGGCTTGCGGCCGGGCGGGTGGACGTCAGCGTGAAGTGGCCCAACGACGTGCTGGTGGGTCGCGCCAAGATCGCCGGCATCCTCCTGGAAGGAGCGGCCGCCGCCGACGGCGAGAGCCTTTGGGTGGTGGTCGGGCTCGGCGCCAATCTCGTCGCCCACCCCAAGGACACGCCCTATCCGACCTCCAGCCTCAAGGCGCTGGGGCTCTCGGTCACGCCCGACGGCTTCCTCGAGGCCCTGATGCCGAGACTCGAGGCGCGGCTGCGGCTGTGGCGGACGCAGGGCTTCGCCGGGCTGCGCGACAGCTGGCTGGCGCGGGCGGTCGGCATCGGCGAGCCGGTGCGGATTGTCGCGGGCGGGGAGACGGTGGCCGGCCGGATGCTCGACCTCGACGACCAGGGTGCGCTGAGGCTGGTGACGGATGCCGGCGAGATCCGCCGATTCGAGGCCGGTGAGCTGTTCTTCGGCTGAGGGGCGGGCGCTCGGGCCGCACGGGAGAATGGTGGCCGCGGCGGCCGGAGAACGGTAGAAATGCCGTGCCTCGGCCTCGGCGCCGGACTCCGCACGGGATTCGCCTGATGCTTCTCGCCATCGACGTCGGCAACACCAATACGGTCTTTGCGCTCTACCGGGGCGGCCAGCGGATGGGGCAGTGGCGGCTGTCGACCAACCGGGAGCGGACGGCCGAGGAATATGCCGCGGCCCTGATCCAGCTCATGACGCTGCGCGCGCTCGACCATCGCCAGGTCGAGGCGGTGATCATCTCCAGCGTCGTGCCGCAGGCGGTGGTGCCGCTGCGCTGGATGAGCCGCGAGTTCTTCGCCCGCAAGGCCTTCGTCGTGGGCGAGGACCTCGACTTTCCCCTGCCGATCCGCCTGCCGGATCCCAAGGAGGTGGGGGCGGACAGGGTGGTCAATGCGGTGGCGGCGCTCAAGCGCTACATTCCGCCGCTGATCATCGTGGATTTCGGCACGGCCACGACCTTCGACGTGGTCGACGAGGACGGTGCCTATGCCGGCGGCGCCATCGCTCCGGGGATCGGCCTCTCCATCGAGGCCCTCCACCGGGCGGCCGCCCGGCTGCCGCGCATCGCCGTCGAGCCACCCGAGACGGTGATCGGACGATCGACCGTCGGCGCCATGCAATCGGGCATCTTCTGGGGCTATGTCGGCCTCATCGAGGGGCTCGTGGAACGGATACAGAAAGAGTACGGGAAGCCCATGACCACCATCGCGACCGGCGGCCTAGCACCGCTCTTCGTCAAGCGCTGTACGGCGCTCCAGCATCTCGATCACGACCTCACGATGGCGGGCCTCCTCGAGATCTACGAGCTCAACCAGGCGCTCATTCTGGCCGGCAGGGAGCAGACGGCGTGAGCGGCGGCAACGGCAAGGAGCTGCGGCTCATTCCCCTGGGCGGCGTCGGCGAGATCGGCCTCAACGTCTATCTCTACGGCCTGCACGGCCGCTACATGATGGTCGACCTGGGCCTCACCTTCGCGGACGACCGGCTGCCCGGCGCGGAGATCGTGCTGCCCGACCTGAGCTTCATCGAGGAGCAGCGCGACAGGCTGGCGGGCCTGGTCATCACCCACGCCCACGAGGACCATCTGGGCGCGGTGCCCTATCTGTGGCCGCGGCTGCGCTGCCCGATCTACTGCACGCCGTTCGCGGCGGCGGTGCTGCGGCGCAAGTTCGCGGACGCGGGCATCGATGCCGGCGGCCTGCTGCGCGTCGTCAAGCCGGGCGCGAACTTCGAGATCGGCCCCTTCGGCTGCCGGTTCATCCGCGTCACCCATTCGGTGCCCGAGGCCAACGCGCTTGCCATCGAGTGCGAGCACGGCCGGGTGCTGCACACCGGCGACTGGAAGCTCGACCCGGCGCCGCTGGTGGGCGAGCCCACCGACGGCGAGGCGCTCGAGGCATTCGGCGACGCCGGCGTGCTGGGGCTCGTCTGCGACAGCACCAACGTGCTCTCGCCCGGCACCTCCGGGTCCGAGGCCGAGGTCCGCGACAGCCTGATCGATCTCGTGGCGGCCCAGCCCAACCGCGTCGTGGTCACCACCTTCGCCTCCAATCTCGCCCGGCTCGAGACCGCCATCGTCGCCGGCCACGCCGCCGGCCGGCAGGTCTTCGTGGTCGGTCGCTCGATGCGCCGGATGCTCGAAGCGGCCCGCGAGGTGGGCTACCTGCAGCATCTGCCGCCGCTGGGCGACGAGCGCGACATCGCCTCGCTGCCCCGGCACCGGGTCATGCTGCTGTGCACCGGCAGCCAGGGCGAAGCCCGCGCGGCCCTCGCCCGCGTGGCCGCCGGCCAACACCCGCGCGTGCGGCTCGAGCCCGGCGACACGACGATCTTCTCGGCCAAGATCATTCCCGGCAACGAGCGGACCCTCTTCAACCTCCACAACGCGCTGGTCGCCAGCGGCGTCGAGGTGATCACCGAGGAAGACCATTTCGTGCACGTCTCGGGCCATCCCTGCCGCGACGAGCTCGAGCAGATGTACCGCTGGATCAGGCCCAAGATCGCGGTGCCGGTGCATGGCGAGGCGCGTCATCTCTCGGCGCATATCCGGCTGGCGCGGCGCCTGGGCGTGCAGCAGCCGGTGCTCATCGGCAATGGCGACATCCTGCGACTGGCGCCGGGCCATGCCCAGGTGGTGGGCGAGGTGCCGACCGGCCGGGTGGTGCTCGAGAGCGACGATCTGGTCGATGCCGGCGACGATCTCTTCCGGGTCCGCCGGCGGCTCTCCAGCCACGGCACGGTGATGGTGAGCATCGTGCTCGACTCGTTCGGCAGCGTGCTCTCCACGCCCCAGATCTCCGCGCACGGGGTCATCGACCCGAAGCGCTTCGAGCGCATGCGCGAGACCCTGGCAGCCGGCATCACCACGGCCGTCGAGGCCCTCGACGACGAGACGGTGCTCGACGACGGGCGCGTCCAGGAGGTCGTGCGGGCAGGGGTGCGCCAGGGGCTCGACCTGCAGCGCCAGCGGCGGCCGCTGGTCGAGGTCCAGATCCAGCGCCTCACCGCCGAGGCGCTCGAGGCGCTGGAGGCGCTCGAGGAGGAAGGAACCGGAGTGGCGCGATGATCGGACGGCTGAACCACGTGGCGATCGCGGTGCCGGACCTGGCGGCTGCGGCCGCCGTCTACCGGCAGACGCTGGGTGCCAGCGTCTCAGAGCCCGCCGAGCAGCCGGAGCACGGCGTGGTGACCGTGTTCGTCGAGCTGCCCAACACGAAGATCGAGCTTCTGGGCGCACTGGGGGAGGGCTCGCCGATCGCGGCCTTCCTCGAGCGCAACGCCGCCGGCGGCATCCATCACCTCTGCTACGAGGTGGCCGACATCGAGGCGGCCCGCGCGCAACTGGTGAGCCAGGGCGCGCGCGTGCTGGGCGACGGAAGTCCGAAAATCGGCGCGCACGGCAAGCGGGTGCTGTTCCTGCACCCCAAGGATTTCTGCGGCACCCTGGTCGAGCTCGAGGAGGCTTGAGCGCACGATGGTCTGGTTCGAGATCGCCGTCACCTATCTGATGGTCTGGTGGCTGCTCTTCTTCATGGCCCTGCCGTTCGGCGTCCGTCGCGACGAGAGCCCCGTGCCCGGCACCGCCGACGGGGCGCCGGCGCGGCCCTACCTGCTGCGCAAGGTTCTGGCGACGACCCTCCTGGCCGCCCTCGCGACCTGGGGGGTCCACTGGTTCGTCGAGAACGGCTTCATCCAGATCCGCCCGTGAAGCCGCGGGGCATTTGGGTAGAATTTTAGCAAAAGACGGCCGAAAGTTGAGGTGAAGTCGAGGAAAGTCCTCGTTGTTGAGCGACGAGAAAGCGCTTGCGAAAAATTCCGCCGCGAGTGATAGTTCTCGTGTGTTCAGGGGATTGTCCTGTGACACCCGACTTGAGGCGTTTCCTCCCTTTGAAGGCCGGGGCTCCAGCCCCGGCTTTTTTCTTTTCGGCCCCGTTAAGCTCTCCGCAGGATGTCCGGATTAGGCTGGTCCGGGTGCGACGATGCGCCCGCGCCGCCCGAGGATATCCGCGATGCCCACTGTTCCACGAAGCTGCCGCCCGGCCGTCCGCCTGCGCCTGGCAGCAGTCGCCGGCCTGCTTGCGGGTCCCGTGCTGCTTTCCACCGCGCCCGTGGGGGCCGCCGAGAAGGCTGCCCTGGCGGTGAGTGTTCGGGTGATCGACCCTTGCCCGGGTCCGCTTCATGGTGAGAAGAGCCCGCTGCCTGCATGCCCGTCCGGCGCCGGCACCGCCTCGCCGGCCGCGGGGCAGCCAGCCGCCGCACCACCCTTCGAGCGCCCTTCACACCAGCCCGCGAGCAAGTAGGATGCGCGCCGGATCGTAGTGAGCGGAGGTCGGCTTTGGGTGGCATGAGGTCGGTGCTTGCAGGCATCGCGGCGCTCGTTCTTTGTCTTGGCGCGGGGGTTGCCTCGGCCGGCGAGGCTTCAAGTTTCGACGCCTGGCTGCGCGGGTTTCGCGTGGAGGCACGGGCGGCGGGCATCAGCGAAGGCACGCTCGATCGGGCGTTTCGCGGCGTGGCGCCGATCGACCGCGTGATCGAGCTAGACCGGCGGCAGCCGGAAGGCCGGATGACCTTCGGCGAGTATCGCTCGAAGGTGCTGAGCGAGGCGCGGCGGCGCAAGGGTGCGGCGCTGATGCGCGAGCATGCCGATCTGCTCGAGCGGGTGCGGCAGACCTACGGCGTGCCGCCGCAGCTGATCGTGGCGCTTTGGGGAATCGAATCGAGCTTTGGCGAGTTCAAGGGCCGCTTCCCGGTGGTGGCCTCGCTCGCCACCCTTGCCTTCGAGGGAAGGCGGGCCGCCTTCTTCAGGCGCGAGCTGCTGAGCTCGCTGGAGATTCTCGAGCATGGCGACATCAGCGCCGAGGGCATGTACGGCTCCTGGGCCGGCGCCATGGGCCAGTCGCAGTTCATGCCCTCGACATACCGCGCCTATGCCGTGGACTTCGACGGCGACGGCCGCCGCGACATCTGGAACAGCCTGCCCGACATCTTCGCGTCGATGGCGAACTATCTGGCCAGCGCCGGCTGGGACGCGCGCTACATCTGGGGCCGCGAGGTCCGGGTGACGCGCGACGCGGCGCGGCAGCGGGCGGGGCTGGATGACCGCGCCCAGCTGGCCGAGTGGCAGCGGCGTGGCGTGCGGCGTCTCGATGGCGCAAGCCTGCCCGAGGTCCCAATCGAGGCCTCGCTGCTGGTCATGGACGAGGGCGACGGACCGTCGTTTTTGGTGTACAAGAACTTCCGCACCCTCATGGTGTGGAATCGGTCGACCTATTTTGCGCTGACTGTCGGTCTGCTGGCCGATCAGCTGGCGGCGGCGAGTTCCTGAGGGAACCCGTTGCGCAGGTACGGAGGAGAGCAAGGAATGCGCCTGCGAGACGGCCTCGTGCTTGGGGTCGGCCTGCTGCTTGCCGCATGCGCCTCCCGGGCGCCGGAGAAGCCGGGACAGCCGGAGGCGGGGGCGGCGTCGCTCCCCCAGGGCGTCTACAAGCTCGGCAAGCCCTACAAGATCGCCGGCCGCTGGTACCATCCGGCCTACGAGCCGGATTATGACCGGACCGGCGTCGCGTCCTGGTATGGCGCCGCCTTCCACGGCAAGCCCACGGCCAATGGCGAGGTGTTCGACAAGGAGCTGATCAGCGCCGCTCATCCGACGCTGCCGCTGCCGAGCATCGTGCGCGTCACCAATCTCGAGAACGGCCGCTCGCTGGAGCTGCGGGTCAATGACCGCGGCCCGTTCGTCGGCGACCGGATGATCGACCTGTCGCAGGCGGCGGCGCGCGAGCTCGGCTACGAGGGGGCAGGGCTGGCCCGCGTGCGCGTCCAGTTCGTGGGCCTGGCCGACGATGCCCTCGGCACACCCCCCTCGCCCTCGCCGGCGACGGTTCCCGAGACCACCATGGTAGCGCAGGTTCCCGCGCCGGCGCGCCGCGCACCGGCCCCCGAGCGGGAGGCCGAGGTGCAGCTCGCCTCGCTCGCGGACGTCGCGCCGACCCGCTCCCGCCCGGCCGCCGCGACACGCCCGGCCTGCGGACCCGGCCCGCACTTCGTGCAGGTCGGCGCGTTCTCCGAGGGCGCCAAGGTCCGCGCTGCCACCGCGCGGCTCGAGGACGTGGCGCCGGTGAGCGTCGAGCCGGTCTTCATCGGCAGCGCCGCCGCCGCCCGTGTGCGGCTCGGCCCGCTCGGGCCCCGCGAGGCAGAGCGGGTGCTGGCGCAGGTGCGCGGGCGGGGCTACACCGACGCCTTCCTGGCCTCGGCCGGCCGCAGCGCCGACGCGCCGAGCTGCTCTGACACCTGACGGACACCAGCCGTGCTCGCTCGCCTGTTCATCGCTACCCGTACCCGCCTGACCGGCGGGCTCGTCCTGCTGGCCCTCGCGCTGGGCGCTCCGCTGCCCGCCGCCGCCTTCGAGACCGCCGCCCGCGCGGCCATCGTGATCGACCATCGCAGCGGCGACGTGCTGTTCGCCAAGAACCCGGACGAGCGGCTGCCGCCCGCCTCGATGAGCAAGCTGATGACCGCCTACATGGTCTTCGCGCGGCTCGAGGAGGGCAGCCTCCGGCTCGACGACGAGTTCCCGGTCAGCGAGAAGGCCTGGCGCACCGGCGGCTCCAAGATGTTCGTTAAGGTGGGCGACCGGGTGACGGTCGAGGACCTCCTGCGCGGCGTCATCGTCCAGTCGGGCAACGATGCCTGCGTCGTCGTCGCCGAGGCGCTGGCCGGCAGCGAGGAGGCCTTCGCCGAGCGCATGACCCGGCGCGCCCGCGACATCGGCCTTGCCGACAGCACCTTCAAGAACGCCACCGGCCTGCCCGATCCCGAGCATCTGACGACGGTGCGCGACCTCGCCACCCTGGCGCGCACCATCATCGCCGAGTTTCCCGACTATTACGGCTTCTACGCGCTCACCGAGTTCGAGTATGCCGGCATCCACCAGAAGAACCGCAATCCCTTGCTCCAGGCGGGGGTGCCGGGCGTCGACGGGCTCAAGACCGGCCATACCTCCGAGGCCGGTTACGGTCTCGTGGCGTCCGCCGAGCGCGACGGCCGCCGCCTGATCCTCGTGGTCGCCGGCCTGGAGAGCGAGCGGCAGCGGCGGATGGAGGCGGAACGGCTGCTCGAGTACGCGTTCCGCGACTTCCGGGAATATCGCCTGTTCGCCGCGGACGAGGCGGTGGTCGAGGCGCCGGTGTGGATGGGGGCGAATGACCGCGTCGGCCTCGTGCCGGCCGGGCCGGTGGCCGTCACCCTCTCGCGCGAGGCGCGCGACGATCTCGTGGTGAAGCTCCTCTACGATGCGCCCGTGGCCGCACCGATTGCCGCGGGCCAGCAGCTCGGCCGGCTGCAGCTCAGCGCGCCCGGCCTCGAGACCCGCGACGTCCCGCTGGTGGCCGCCCACGACGTGCCGCCGGCCGGCCTGCTCAAGCGGGTGCAGGACGCCGTCAGCCATCTCGTCGGGGGGGCTTCCTGAGCACCGCCGCCGCCCGCGGGCCCGGTCGCTTCATCACTTTCGAGGGCGGCGAGGGCGCGGGCAAGACCACCCAGATCGGACGCCTGGCGGACTGGCTCGCCGGCCGGGGAATCGAGGTCGTCCGCACCCGCGAGCCGGGCGGCACCGAGGGAGCCGAGGCGGTCCGCGCGCTGCTCGTCGAGGGCGAGGCCGGACGCTGGCAGCCGCTGGCCGAGCTCCTGCTGGTGGCGGCCGCCCGCGCCGACCATCTGAGCCGTCTGATCGAGCCGGCGCTGGCCCGCGGCGCCTGGGTCCTGTGCGACCGCTATGCCGACAGCACCCGCGTCTACCAGGGCGGCGCCGGCGGGCTCGAGCCGGCGCTGATCGACCGGCTGCACGAGGAGATCATGCAAGCGCGCGTGCCCGACCTGACGCTGCTTCTCGACCTGCCGGTGGCAACCGGGCTGGCGCGCCGCCATGCCGACGGCAATGGCGGCCGCTTCGAGGCCAAAGGGGCGGCCTTCCACGAGGCGGTGCGCAGGGCTTACCTCGAGCTTGCCAGTGCCGAGCCGGCGCGCATCGCGGTGATCGACGCGGCGGCCGATGCCGATGCGGTCGCCGGCGCGGTCCGCTGCGCGGTGGCCGACCGGCTGGGGCTCGCCGCCCCATGAGCGGTGCGCCCGCACCTTCGGCCACCCCCCATCTCTTCGGCCAGTCGGCGGCCGAGAACGTGCTGATGCGCGCCTGGCGCAGCGGCCGCCTGCCGCATGCCTGGCTGCTCACCGGCCCGCGCGGCGTCGGCAAGGCGACGCTGGCCTTCCGCTTCGCGCGAGCGCTCCTGGCCGGCCCGGCCGAGGCGGTTGCTTGCCAGGAGCCGTCCCATCCGATCTTCCGCATGGTCGCCAACGGCGCCCATCCCGACCTGCGCGTGCTGATCATCCCCACCGATCCCAAGACCGGCAAGCGCAAGACCGAGATCCCGGTAGATCTGGTGCGCGACGCGGCCGAGGCGCTGCGGGTGACCGCGTCGCGTGGCGGTGCCAGGGTCCTTCTCGTGGACGCCGCCGACGATCTCAACCGCAACGCCGCCAACGCCCTGCTCAAGCTTCTGGAAGAGCCGCCGCCCGGCGTCGTGCTCCTTTTGATCGGCCAGCGGCCGGGCCTGCTGCCGCAGACGATCCCGTCGCGCTGCGCGCTGCTCCGCCTGCACCCGCTGGACGAGTCCGCCATGCGGCAGGGCCTCGCGGCGCTGACGCCCGATACCGCCCCCGACCTTCTCGAGCAGGCGCTGGCTGGCGCCGAGGGTAGCCTCGGGCGGGCGATGGATCTTCTGCAGGGTGACTGGCTGAAGACCTATGCCGTGCTGCTGGACAGCCTGGCGCGCGGGCGCGAGGCGCTGGGTCCGCGGCTGGAGGCGGCCGAGCTCTTGAGCCGATGGGCACAAAAGCAGGCGCAGGTCGAGCCGGGGAGCGGTGTCACGGCCGCGGCCGGGCTTCTCGGCACGGTGCTGCGCCGGGCCGCACGCACCGCTGCCGGGCGGCCGCCGGCGGCCGAGCTGGTGCCGGGCGAGGGCGCCCGTCTGGCGGCCCTGGCGCCGGTGCTGGGCCTTGATCGCTCGGTGGCCTTGTGGGACAAGCTGCACGCGCTCGCCGGGCGCGTCGAAGGCCTCAATCTCGATCCGCTGCAGGCCTTCCTGCAGATCGTTCAGGACGTCACCGACGGCCGGCCGACGTCTCCGGAGCCGATCGCCGGCTGACCGTCGCTTGGAGACAGACATGGCCGCCGCAGGCGCCTTCTACATCACCACGCCCATCTACTACGTCAACGATTCGCCGCATATCGGCCACGCCTACACGACGCTCGCCTGCGACGCGCTCGCCCGCTTCATGCGCCTCGACGGCCGCGAGGTCCGCTTCCTCACCGGCACCGACGAGCACGGCCAGAAGGTGGAGAAGGCAGCGGGCGCCGCCGGCAAGCATCCGCAGGCCTTCACCGACGAGGTCTCGCTACGCTTTCGCGACCTCGCCCAGGCGATGAACTTCAGCTTCGACGACTTCATCCGCACCACCGAGGAACGTCACAAGCGGACGGTCCAGGCGCTGTGGAACCGTCTGGTCGAGACCGGCGACATCTATCTGGGCTCCTATGCCGGCTGGTACTCGGTGCGCGACGAGGCGTTCTACGCCGAGAGCGAGCTGGTGGACGGCAAGGCGCCCACCGGCGCCCCGGTCGAGTGGGTGGAGGAGCCCTCCTACTTCTTCCGGCTCTCGGCCTGGCAGGACCGGCTGCTGCAGTTCTACGACGAGCACCCCGACTTCGTGATGCCCCAGACCCGCATGAACGAGGTCAGGAGCTTCGTGAAGGGCGGCCTGCAGGATCTCTCGGTCTCGCGCACCAGCTTCAGCTGGGGCGTGAAGGTGCCGAACGATCCGGCGCACGTGATGTATGTCTGGCTCGACGCGCTCACCAACTACATCGCGGCGCTGGGCTGGCCCGAGGATCCCCAGGGGCTCTTCGAGAAGTTCTGGCCGGCCGACGTGCACATGGTCGGCAAGGATATCCTGCGCTTTCACGCGGTCTACTGGCCGGCCTTCCTGATGAGCGCCGGGCTCGAGCCGCCGCGCCGGGTGTTCGCGCACGGCTGGTGGACCAACGAGGGGCAGAAGATCTCCAAGTCGCTGGGCAACGTGATCGACCCGCTCAAGCTCGTGGAGACGTACGGGCTCGACCAGACCCGCTACTTCCTCCTGCGCGAGGTGCCCTTCGGCAATGACGGCGACTTCAGCCACGCCGCCATGGTCCGCCGGACCAACCACGATCTCGCCAACGATTTCGGCAACCTGGCGCAGCGCGTCCTGACGATGATCACCCGCAACTGTGGCGGCGTGGTGCCCGAGGCGGGGCCGCTCACGGCCGAGGACGAGGCGCTCCTCGGGGCCGGCCGCAACCTGCTGCCGGAGGTCCGTCGCCTCATGGAGGCGGTGGCACCCCACAAGGCGCTGGAGGCCATCTGGGATGTCGTCGGGGCGGCCAACCGCTATGTCGACCAGCAGGCCCCCTGGGTGCTGCGCAAGAGCGATCCCGAGCGCATGGCGAGCGTGCTGCGGGTGCTGGCCGAGACGGTGCGCCGCCTCGCGATCCTGACCCAGCCCTTCATGCCGGACGCCTCGGCCAAGATGCTCGACCAGCTGGCCGTGCCGGCAGACGGGCGCGGCTTTGCGAGCCTAGACGCCACGCTCGAGGCCGGCACCGCGCTGCCGGCGCCGCAGGGGGTGTTCCCGCGTCACGTCGAGCCGGAGACCGCATGATCGTCGATAGCCACTGCCACCTCGACTATGACGGCCTTGCCGAGGACGAGGCCGCCGTCGTCGCGCGCGCGGTGGAGGCCGGTGTCGGTCTCATGGTCACCATCGGCACGACCCGCGCCGGCTGGGCCAAGGCCCTGGGGGTGGCCGAGCGCCATCCCGAGGTGCTCTGCGCTCTGGGCATCCATCCGCACCATGCCGGCGAGCAGGGGCTCGACGATCCCGCACCTCTCATCGAGGCGGCGCGCCATCCCCGCGTCGTCGGCATCGGTGAGAGCGGGCTCGACTATTTCTACGATTATGGCCCCCGCGAGCGGCAGGCAGCGAGCTTCCGCACCCATATAAGGGCGGCGCGCGAGACCGGCCTGCCGCTGGTGGTGCACACCCGCGAGGCCGAGGAGGACACCATCGCCATTCTCGAGGACGAGATGGTGAAGGGCGCCTTCACCGGCGTGATCCACTGCTACAGCTCGAGCCGCTGGCTGGCCGAGCGGGCGGTGGCGATGGGGCTCTATCTGGGTATTGGCGGGATCCTCACCTTCAAGAAATCGGAGGCGATCCGCGCCACGGTGGCGGACATGCCGCTCGACCGGCTGCTGCTCGAGACCGACGCGCCCTATCTGGCGCCGATGCCGCTGCGCGGGCGCACCAACGAGCCCGCGTTCACGGTCCACACCGCCAAGGCGCTGGCAGCGCTCAAGGGCCTGCCGCTGGCCGAGATCGAGCGCGCCACCACCGCCAATTTCTGCCGCCTGTTCACCCGGGCGGCGGCACTGCGCCCGGCGGCATGAGGGTAACCGTCCTCGGCTGCGGCACATCGGCGGGCGTTCCGCAGATAGGCTGCGGCTGTGCGGTCTGCGTCTCGCCCGATCCGCGCAACAAGCGGCGGCGCTGCTCGATCCTCGTCGAGGCGCAGGGCCGCAAGGTGCTCTTCGACACCGGCCCCGACCTGCGCCAGCAATGTCTCGATGCCGGCATCGGCACCATCGACGCGCTGATCTATACCCACGCCCACGCCGACCATGTCCACGGGCTGGACGATCTGCGCGCCATCAACAACAACATGATGGCGCCGATCCCGACCTATGCCCACGCCACCGTGCTCGAGCGGATCCGCAGCCGCTTTCCCTACGCCTTCGAGGGCGGACGCAGCGAGCACGGATTCTGGCGGCCGCATCTGGCAGCGCATGCCGTCGACGGGCCGTTCAGGATCGGCGCGCTCGAGGTGCTGCCGTTCGCGCAGAAGCACGGGCACGGCGAGAGCTGGGGCTTTCGCATCGGCGGCTTTGCCTACTCGACCGATGCCGATGCGCTCGACGAACGGGCGTTCGACATCCTTTCGGGCACCGAGATCTGGATTGTCGACGCGTTGCGCGACCGGCCGCACCCCAGCCACGCGCATCTCGACCGGGCCCTCGCCTGGATCGAGCGGGTGGCGCCGCGGCGGGCCTTCCTCACCCACATGAACCACGAGGTCGACTATGCCGACTGGGCCTCGCGCCTGCCCGCGGGCGTGCTGCCGGCCTTCGACGGCCTCGTGATCGAGATGGCGGAGTGACCATGCGGCTCGATCAGAACGGCCATTACGACATCCCCCCCGGCAAGCTCGTCGAGGTGGTGACCTATCTCGAGATGACCGCGCGTCCTGCTCCGCGGCCCGTGCCGGCGCGCGCCGACCTGGCGCTGCGCCGGGTCGCGAGCGCCGATCTCGACTGGTATCGGGGGCTGTTCCGGCAGGTGGGCGAGCCGTGGCTGTGGGCCAGCCGCCTGGTTCTGTCCGATCAGGAGCTGGCCGCCATCCTGCACGACCCGCTGGTCGATCTCTACGCTGTGGAGAAGGACGGCAGGGCGGAGGGCATTCTCGAGCTCGACCGCCGCTTCCCGCCCGACATCGAGCTCGCCTTCTTCGGCGTGGCGCCGAGCCTGGTGGGAACCGGAGCCGGCCGTTGGCTCATGGAGCAGGCGCTCGACCTCGCCTGGCGTCACGAGCCGCGGCGCTTTTGGGTCCATACCTGCAGCCTCGACCATCCCGCTGCTCTGGCCTTCTACCAGCGCTCCGGCTTCGTGCCCTACCGCCGGGCCATCGAGATCGGCGACGATCCGCGGCTCACCGGCCACTACCCCGCCACCGCCGGCGCGCATATCCCCCTCATCGGCTGAAGCGCCAGAGCCGCCCTGTTGCCTGCGGCGCCGCGCCCTGGTGCGGCAATCGCGCCACAGCTGTCCCTCTACCTGCGCCGAAAGCCCGATGGCGGACGGATCATGGCGCGCCGGACGGAACGTCGGGCATCCAAGAATGCTATCGTGGGACGTTCCCATCGTCTCATCTTGGATGTCCGGCCATGAGAATGCTTCTTGTAGGTGTCTCCCTGCTGGCCATGTCGCTCCCGGTCGCGGCCTATGCCCAGCAGTCCTCCACGTCCGGTGGCGCCAGTTCCCAAATGGAGAGCGACGCCAGCTACATGGTGTTCTTCGCCTTCGACAAGGCGACGCTGACCGACGAAGCGCGGCAGACCATCGGCGATGCTGCCGACGCCTATCGGCGCACCGGCGCGGCCCGCCTTCGGGTCGTCGGCCACACTGACACCGTTGGCACCTCGTCCTACAACCTTGACCTCTCGCAGCGCCGCGCCGACGCGGTCGCGCGCGAGCTCGAGCGGCAGGGCGTGCCCGCGCAGGACATCGCCATGACCGGTGTGGGCGAGCAGGACCTTCTGGTGCCGACCGCGGACGGCGTCCGCGAGCGCCAGAACCGGCGCGTCGAGATCATGCTGCCGGCAGCGCCGGCTCCGGCCCCGGTCGTGGCGGCGCCCGCGGCCCCCCAGCCGATGCCCCCGGCCGAGCCCGAGGGCCGCTACGGCTTCTCGGTGGCCCCGCTCTACGGCCACAATTTCCGCGAGACCGACCAGGGCGACGACGGCACCGAGAACGACCTTGCCGGCATCGAGCTGGGCTTCATGGCGCTGCCGGGCTATCTGGGCGGCGTCTCCTTGAAGCAGGGCGTGCTGTGGAGCTTCAACGGCGAGGATGACGGGCTTACCGGGCGTACCGTGGCCAGCATCGATTTCGCCCCCGATCTCGGCATGTTCCAGCCCGTCTTCAGCATCAATGTCGGCGGCGTGTACGGCAAGGGCGTGCAGGACGGCTTCGTGGCCGGCCCGGAGATCGGCTTCGGCTTCAACATCGCCGGGCTGACGCTGCGCCCGAAGATCGCCTACGACTACCAGTTCCGCAACCCGAACTGGGACGAGGGCATCTTGTGGGGCGGTCTCGACCTCGGCCTGCGGTTCTGAGCCCCGGCCGCTCCTAGCCGGGTCCGGAAGGCGCCAGGCCGGCCACCAGCCCGGCCACCGCGGCGTCTTCCGGTCCGCCCCGGGCGCGCAGGCCCGCCACCACGCCCGCGCGGTCGGCGGACGAGCGGTTCTGGCTCATCTTGAGCTTTGCCTCGAGCTGCAGCACCGCCATCCGCAGCCCCACGATGCCGCGCAGCATCGCTTGGCGGAACTTCTCGGGCTGGCTCGCAAAGGTCCAGCTCGGCTCGTAGCGCCGGGTCAGCGCGAGGAGGATCCCCTCGAGCGCCTCGGGCGCCTCGACGGTCTCCACCCGGACGACAGCCTCCGCCGCAACGTAGTTCCAGGTCGGCACCGCGGGGCCGGCCGCGTACCAGTCCGGCGAGACGTGCGCGTGCGGCCCGGCGAAGACTGCCAGCGCCTCGGCGCCGTCCAGGTGTTGCCAGTGCGGATTGGCGCGCGCCACATGCCCCAGCAGCACGAGGCCCTGGCCGGTCCGCTCCAGGACCATCGGCAGGTGCGTCACCATCGGCCGTGCGCCGCTAGCGCCGACCAGCATGCCAAAGCCGTGCCGTTCGACGATCTCGACGGCGGCCTGCTCGTCGGGCGCACGGAAGTGGGATGGGACATACATGGCTGGCTCCTTGCGGGGCCAGCAGGGCTAGCGCGTCCGGCGGCAGCCGCGCCAGAGCCGATTTGGCCGGCGCGGCGAGGCCATGTCGGACGCCGCGCTCAGCCGGTGGCGACCGGCGTGTCCGGCTGGGCGCCCCACTCGCTCCACGACCCGTCATAGAGCGCCACGTCCTCGCGCCCGAGCCGGTACAGGGCGAGGCTGAGGACCGCCGCCGACACGCCCGAGCCGCAGGTCGTGACCAGCGGCGCCCCGAGATCGACCCCGGCTTCCTCGAAGAGGCGGCGCAGCTCGTCCGCCTGGCGCATCGTGCCGTCGGCGGCGATCAGCGCCGGGTAGGGGAGGTTGCAGCTGCCGGGAATGTGGCCGCTCTTGAGCCCGGCCCGCGGCTCTGCCTCGGTGCCGCTAAAGCGCCCGGCCGAGCGGGCGTCGACGAGGTGCTCGCGCCGCTGGGTAAGGTTGGCGCGGACCTGGTCGAGCTCGCGCAGAAGGTGGCTGTGCTGGCGCGCCGTGAAATGCCGCTCGGTGGGCCGCACCGGCCGGTCGTCGACGGGCCGCCCCTCGGCCAGCCACTTCTCGAGGCCGCCGTCCAGCACGTAGACCTCCCGGTGGCCCATCAGCCGGAACATCCACCAGACCCGGGCCGAGGCGCAGAACCTGTTGGCGTCGTAGACGACGATCCTGAGGCCGTCGCCGAGACCCAGCCGGCGCACCCGCGAGCTGAAGCGGACCGGGCCCGGCACGGTATGCGGCTGGCCGGTGTCCTGCTCGGCGATCTCGTCAATGTCGAAATAGACGGCGCCCTGGATGTGGCGCTCGGCATACTCCGCCCTGGCATCGCGGCCGACGCCCGGCAGGTACCAGGTCGCATCGACCACCCGCACGTCGGGAGCGTGCAGGTTCTGCGCGAGCCAGTCGGTCGAGACGAGAGCGTGTGCCATTTGCAGCGAGCCTCCGCGGGTGCCCCGGGGGCACTTAGGCCAGCCAGCGCGGCGCCGGCAATCCCTTTTCCGCGAGGAACGCGGGGTTGAAGAGCTTGCTCTGGTAGCGGCTGCCATAGTCGCACAGGATGGTGACGATGGTATGGCCCGGGCCCAGCTCCCTGGCCAGCCTCACCGCACCGGCGATGTTGATCGCCGAGGAGCCGCCCAGCACCAGCCCTTCCTCGATCGCGAGATCGAACAGCAGAGGCAGGGCTTCCTCGTCGGGGATCTGGAAGGCGTCGTCGACCGGCGCGCCCTCGAGATTGGCGGTGATCCGGCCCTGGCCGATTCCCTCGGTGATCGAGCTGCCCTCGGCCTTGAGCTCGCCGTTCTTGTAGAAATTGTAGAGGGCGGCACCCATCGGGTCGGCCAGCGCTATGCGCACCCCGGCACGGCGCTCCTTGAGGAACATGCCGACCCCCGCCAGCGTGCCGCCGGTGCCCACCGCGCAGGTGAAGCCGTCGATCTTCCCGCCGGTCTGCTCCCAGATCTCGGGGCCGGTGGTGCGGTAGTGGCCCTCGCGGTTGGCCACATTGTCGAACTGGTTGGCCCAGATTGCGCCGTTGGGCTCGCTTCGCGCCATTTCCTCGGCGAGCCTGCCGGCATATTTCACGTAGTTGTCGGGGTTCTTGTAGGGTACGGCCGGCACCAGCCGCAGATCCGCCCCTGCCAGGCGCAGCATGTCCTTCTTTTCCTGGCTCTGGGTCTCGGGCATCACGATGACGGTGCGATAGCCGCGCGTGTTGCCCACGAGGGCGAGGCCGATGCCGGTATTGCCGGCCGTGCCCTCGACGATCACGCCGCCCGGCTCGAGCAGGCCCTTTTTCTCGGCATCCTCTATGATCGCCCAGGCGGCGCGATCCTTGACGCTGCCGCCGGGATTGAGGAACTCGCACTTGCCGAGAATCTCGCAGCCGGTCTCCTGCGAGACCTTCTTCAGGCGCACGAGAGGCGTGTTGCCGACGAGGTCCACGAAACCGGATCGAATTTGCATTGCTGTCACCGTGGAATTGAGAAAAAGCCACGCTCAACGGTGTAATCCCAGCGACCTCCCCGTGCAAGGCGCGGGCGACCCATTCCGGAAGGAGATCCATGACGGAGCACGCGCAGGACGAGATCATCGCGTTTCTTGAGAATGAGGCGCTGGGGCCGGATGTCCAGCGCGTGGACACGCACGGCGCCGCGGTGTTCCTGGCGGGCGGCCGGGCCTTGAAGATGAAGCGGGCGATCCGCTTCAGCTTTCTGGACTTCTCGAGCCTCGCCAAGCGCGAGCGCGCCCTGCGCGACGAGCTTCGCCTCAATCGCCGCACCGCCCCGGACCTCTACGAGCGGGTGCTGCCGGTGACCCGCGAGGCAGAAGGAGGGCTGGCGCTCGACGGCGCGGGCGAGCCGGTGGAGTGGCTGCTCGCCATGCGGCGCTTTCCTTCCGAGGCCCAGCTCGACCGGCACGCCGCCGCGCACGGGCTGTCCCGCGAGCTCCTCGAGGAGCTGGCGCATGGGATCGCGTGCTTCCACGAGGCCGCCGAGCCCCGGCCCGACCGAGGCGGCCACGCCGCCATGCAGGAGGTGGTCGAGGGCAATGCGGGCGATCTCGAGAGCCTCGCCGGCAGCGTGCTGGACAGCGGACAGGTGGCAGCCCTCAACGCCGCCACCCGTGCCGTCCTGGCGGCCGACGCGGAGCTTCTCGACGCACGGCGCGCCGCCGGCCGGGTGCGCCACTGCCACGGCGACCTGCACCTCGCCAACATCGTCCTCCTGGACGGAAGGCCCACACTCTTCGACTGCATCGAGTTCAACGAGGAGTTCGCCTGCGTCGACCTGCTCTACGACCTGGGTTTTTTGCTGATGGACCTGATCCATCGGGGCCTGCCCCGCGAGGCGCAGATCGTTCTCCAGGCCTGGCTGGAGGAGGTCCCGGACGAAGAGGGGCTGGCCCTGCTGCCGCTCTTCCTTTCGGTGCGCGCCACCGTGCGGGCCAAGATCTCCGGCTTCACCGTGCGGCTCGCCGAGGACGAGGAGACGTGTCGGCGGGCGGTGGCCGAGGCCAACGCCTATTTGCAGCTGGCCCTGGACTTCCTCGAGCCGGCGCCGCCCCGCCTCGTGGCGGTAGCGGGACGCTCGGGAACCGGCAAGACCTCGCTGGCCCGGGCGTTGGCACCCGGGATCGGCGCGGCGCCCGGCGCGGTGATCCTGCGCAGTGACGTCATCCGCAAGCGCCAGTTCGGCCGCGCCCCCACCGAGCGCCTGCCGCCCGAGGCCTACCGGCCCGAGGTTTCGCAGCGTGTGTTCGCCGAGATTGCCGCGCGCGCCGGTCTCCTGCTGCGCGCCGGCCGGGCTGTGATCGCCGACGGCGTCTACGGGCTGGCGGAGCAGCGCCGGGAGATCGAGGCGGTGGCCGAGGAGGCCGGCGTGCCGTTCCTGGGCCTTTGGCTCGAGGCGCCCGAGGAGGTCCTGGAGGCGCGGGTGGCAGCACGCAACGGCGATGCCTCCGATGCAACGGTGGAGGTGGTGCGGATGCAGCGCAACGCTCTGGAGACGCCTGCCGCCGGCTGGCAAGAGGTGCCGGCAGGCCGGCCGGTGGATGCGATCGCAGCCGAGCTGCGCCCGCTCCTGGAGGACTGAGCGATGTGTGGCCGCTTTGCCCTCTCGGTGACGCCGGCGCAGTTTCACGCCCTGTTCGGGGTGCCGCTGCCCGAGGGTTTCCGGGCGTCGTGGAACATCACGCCCGATGCGCAGATCGTGAGCCTGCGGGCCGGCAGAGACGGGGAGCCCGAGGCGGTCTTCATGCGCTGGGGCATGCTGGGGCCCTGGATGAAGGAGGCCGGCGACCGGGGCCGGCAGATCAACGCGCGGGCCGAGACCGCAGCCGAGAAGCCGATGTTCCGCGCCTCGTTCCGCAAGGGCCGCTGCCTGATCCCTGCCGACGGCTTCTACGAGTGGCAAAAGCAGGAGAGCGGCCCCAGCCGGCCCTTCTACATCACCCGCCGTGATGGCGGCCCGGTGGCCTTCGCCGGGCTCTGGCGGGTCAACCGGCTGGCCGACGGGGAGCTCCTGACGAGCTGCGCCATCCTCACCACCGCGGCCTCGCCGGCGATCCGCCCGCTGCATCACCGGATGCCGGTCATGCTGCCCGAGCAGGCCTTCGCGGCATGGCTCGACCCGGGCCTGGAGGATCCCGCCCTGCTGGGCGAGCTGCTCGAGCCGCTGCCGGACGAGGCGCTGGCGGCGTGGCAGGTGGAGCGCCGCGTCAACAGTCCCCGCAATGACGACGCCCGCCTGACCGCCCCGGCCGGCTCCGGGCCGGGCGGGGAGGAGGAGCAGGAGCCGCCGGCGAAGAGGCAGGGCAGCCTGTTCTGAGACAGGCGCACCGGCGCCGAGCTTGTGCAGATCGCGGTCCGCGCCGGGGGGCGTCCTCAGGGCTCGCGGGCTTCCTCCACCGTCTCCTCGGCCTCCTGGTGGTCCTCTTCATCGGCCTCCTCGGCGTCCTGCATGGCGGCCGCCGCCGGTACGAGGTCGAGGGCGATGAAGATCGGGAAATGGTCCGAGCCGAAAGCAGGCAGCCGGTGCAGCTCGCGCAGCGTGAACCGGTCGCTGTGGAAGACATGGTCGAGGGGCCATCGCAGAACCGGCCAGCCGGCGTGGAAGGTGCTGTAGAAGCCGCGCCCGATCCGCGGGTCGAGCAGGCCGCTGATCCGCGTGAAGAGGCGACTCGTGTGCGACCAGGCCACATCGTTCAGATCGCCGGCGACAACTACCGGCCGGCTCTCCTTCGCCGCCTCCTTGCCGACCATCACCAGCTCCGCGTCACGGGGCAGCGAGCTGTCGGCCTCGGTCGGGCTCGGCGGCTCGGGGTGGATGCCGTAGAAGGTGATCGTCTCGCCGCTCTCCAGCCGCACGCCGGTGCGGATCGAGGGGATCTCCTGCGACAGCAGGAAGCGCACCTGCGGGTGCACCAGGTCGAGCCGCGAGAAGAGGGCCATGCCGTAGGTGTTGTCGAGCGGATGCAGCACCCGGTGCTGATGCTCGGGCAATAGCTCGCTGAGACGCTGCACCCACCACTCGTCGACTTCCAGCGCCAGCACGAGATCGGGGTCGTGGCGGGTCAGATCCCGAGGTAGGGAGCCGATTTCGCGGTTGCTCATCAAGACATTGACCGCGAGGAGCCGGAGGCGTCGTGCGGGCTCGCCGGCGGCGGCCTCCGAGCCCACCACCACTTTGGACCAGAGCGGCGTGTAGGGGAGGATGCGGGCGAGCTGGAGGCCGAGGGCCAGGACCAGCAGGCCCGCCAGCACCGCCTCGACCAGCCCCAGACCATGGCGCCAGATCAGCATGGCGAGCAGGACAAGGACGATGAGGCAGGCGACCTGAACGCGCGGAAAGTCCCACGCCCGCACCCACCATGCCTTGAAGGGTGTCACGGGCAGCAGGGTGGCGAGGAGGGCGATCGCCGCGAAGATCCAGATCACGCCGCGCAGCATCGCAGGCTCCCGGGCTGGCGGCCCGCGGGAGGCGGGCGCACGAACAGACTATCATGGGCCAGAACGGGTGAGGCGGTGCTTCGGCTCCGCCGGCGCGGGCCTCAGCTGCGCGAGGGCTGCGGCGCATCGGCCAGGCGGGTCGGCGCGCGCGAGGCCAGCCAGCGGGCCGGAAGGGCGAGGCTGGCGATGGCGGCCACGGCGAGCAGCGAGTTCAGGGGCTCGGCCAGGGGCCCCACATGCCAGTCGACCAGTCGCAGGAGATAGACCGCCACCACGTGCCACGCGAAGACCTGGAGTGAGTAGCCGCCGATGAGCACGAGGAAGGGGTGGCTCAGGAGGCGGTTCAGCAACGTCGCGCCCACCCGCAGCCCGTAGCTCGCCGAGCGCTGGCCCGCCACCAGCAGCCAGGCCACCGCATAGCCGAGCGCGACGAAGTTCAGCAGGAACACGAGGCCGAACTCGACGCGGTTCTCGTAGGCCTGGAAACGTTCGAGCACCTCGGGGGCGATCAGGCCGGTGGTGATCGCCATCCGCCACGCGAGGAAGAATACCAGACCGCCGACGGCGAGGTGAAAGAGCATCGGCCGCTGCGGGTCGAGCAGGCGTCGTGGCTGGAGCTCGCCGCGCGCGGCCAGGGCGCCGGCCACCAGCCCCGAGACGAAGATCACCTGCCAGGCCAGCGGGTTGAAGGCGGCCCGCGGCTGCAGGGTCGCGCCGCCCATCCACAGCCCGTCGAGCAGCGCCACCAGCGGCATGTGGGCGCCGAGCTGGACGGCCAGCCAGCACGCCGCCGAGCCTGCCATCACCCAGGCCGCCCGGCCGGTGGCGATCAACTGGATGAGCAGTGGCGAGACCAGCAGATACGCCATGTATTGCGGCAGGATGTCCATGTAGGAGGGCTGGTAGAGCAGCGCCGCCGCGGCCGCGACATAGACATCGCCGCCGTCATAGAGGCGGCCCAGCCAGCGGTTCCAGACGAACCAGCTATCGGGCATCAGGCGGGACAGGGCGAGGATCGCCAGCAGGATGCCGATATGCCAGCCATAGAGCTCGAGCGCCCGGCCCCAGAGGCGACGGCGCACCTGGGCAGCCCCTGCGCGCTCGTGACGCTTCATGAAGATAAGGCCGACCAGTAGTCCGGACAGGAAAATGAACCCTTGAGCGCTCTGCACGAAGCCGAGCTCGCCAAAGTGCAGATTCTTGATGAAATAGAATCCGCTGAATTCAAGATGGCTCAACATCATGAACACGAGGCAGAATCCTCGCAGACCATCCAGAAGGACGATACGGTTTGGCGTGGCGCTCATTTTACGTGCCTGTGATCCTGCTTCGAGGGCGCCTATGGAACACGGATGGGATCACCCGGTTCCGCGGCGCGACCTGCGGGTGCCGGTGCGGCCGGCGCCGATCATGAACGTCGCGGGCGACGACAAATTGTTCAGGTGTGGCAGGCTTGTTCGCTAGATCTCGAAGCTCCGCTTCCCGGAGGTCGCACGCTTGCTCTCACGACTGGTGGCATTATCGGCCGCAACACTCCTGCTCGGCGCCACGGCCGCTCGCGCTGGCGACTGCCCGGCCCCCACCACGGGCTGGGGACCGTTTCCCTCCCTGGCCGAGAGCCGCACGGCGCTGCTCGAGGAGGGGGCGCTCACCGTTGTCGCCATTGGCTCGTCCAGCACCGAGGGTGTGGGGGCGTCGGGTCCTTCGGCCACCTATCCGGCCCAGCTCGAGCAGCTGCTCGAGCAGCGTTTCCCCAAGGCCCGCATCGAGGTGCTGAACGAGGGGGTCGGTGGCGAGACGGTGGCCGACAATCTCGCGCGCTTTGCCGAAGACGTGGCGGCTCATGGCCCGGATCTGGTGATCTGGCAAGTGGGCACGAACGACGCGCTGCGCGGCGTGCCGGCGGAGACGATCCGTGCGGGATTGATGGACGGGATCGGGCGGGTCCGGGCGCTCAAGGCCGATCTCGTGCTGCTCGATCCGCAGCCGCTGCCGGCGGTGCGTCGCGATGCATCGATCGCCGCGATCCTGCCGGTCCTCAAGGAGGTGGCGGTGGCTGCTCAGGTGCCGGTCCTGTCGCGCTACACGCTGATGCGCCACTGGCTCACGAGCGGCGCCTTCACCGAGGCGACGCTGCTCGGCGCCGACGGCCTGCACATGACCGATGCCAGCTATCACTGCCTGGCCGAGCGGATCGCCGATCTCTTTCCGGATCCGCGGCAGCAGGCCGCGACCATGGCCGCGGCCGGAGGGAATAGCGCAGCGGCAGGCGCCTCGAAAGAGGTCCGGGACGCCCGCCGCCGCTGATCAGCTGCCGCTGTCCGGGGCCGCCACGGCCTCAGCGGGGCGGAGCAGGCGCGAGGAGACCAGCACCACGCCGATCAAGGAGATGCCGATCAGGTCGGTGACCAGACCCGGATTGATCAGCACGAAGGCCGCACCGGCCAGCATCGCCCGCTGCCAGAGCGCCAGCGGCACCCTGAAGAAGCCGGCGAGCGCTGCCGCGAGGCACAGCACGCCGACCACCGCGCTGGCGGCGGCAAGCGCGATCAGGTGCCACGGTCCCTGCATGAGGAGGGAGGGGCCGAAGACGAACATGAAGGGCACGATGTAGCCGGTGAAGCCCAGCTTGACCGAATCCCAGCTCGTCTCCCAAAGGCCGCCTCCGGCGATGCCCTTGGCGGCATAGACGGCCAGCGCCACCGGCGGGGTGATCGCCGAGAGGATGGCGTAGTAGAGGACGAAGAGGTGCGCTGCCGGCAGCGGCACGCCGAGCTTCACCAGCGCCGGGACCAGCAGCGCCACCTGCATGATGTAGGCGGCCGAGGTCGGCATCCCCATGCCCAGGATGATGCCGGCCACCATGGTCATGATCAGCGCCACCAGGAGGGTATCCTGCGAGACCGCCACCACGAGGCTGGTGAAGTCGAGCCCGAGGCCGGTGAGCGAGATCACGCCGATCACGATGCCCGCCGTGGCGCAGGCCAGCGCCACCATGATCGTGTTGCGGGCGCCGTCGACCAGGCCTGCGATGATGTTCTCGATCCGCACATATTTGCGGGTCGAGGCGCGCAGCAGGGCCGAGGGGATCACGCTGATCACGCCCGAGAGGGCCGCGAAGGCGGCGCTGTACCCCATGAACAGGGTCACCAGCACGACCACCAGCGGCGTCGCCAGATGGCCGTGATCGCGCAGGGTCTCCTTGAGCCCCGGCAGCTCCTCGCGGGGCAGGCCTTTCATGCCGGTCCGCTGCGCCTCGAAATGCACCGCGGCATAGACGGCAAGATAGTAGAGCAGGGCGGGGATCAGGGCGTAGGCGGCTACCTGCAGGTAGGGGACGCCCAGGAACTCGGCCATGATGAAGGCGGCGGCACCCATGATCGGCGGCATGATCTGGCCGCCGGTCGAGGCCACCGCCTCGACCGAGGCGGCGAAAGCCGGCCGGTAGCCGAGCCGCTTCATGAGCGGGATGGTGAAGGCGCCGGTGGTCATCACGTTGGCCACCGCACTGCCCGAGACGGTGCCGAACAGGCCCGAGGTGATGCAGGCGACCTTGGCCGGCCCGCCGACCCGATGGCCGGTCAGCGCCAGGGCGAAATCCATGAAGAGCTTGCCGGTGCCGGTGCGCTCGACGAGCGCGCCGAACAGCACGAAGAGCATCACGTAGGTGGCCGACACGCTGGTCGGGATGCCGAAGATGCCCTCGGTCGAGACGTAGAGCTGCTCGAGCAGGACCGCGGGGTCGGTGTCGGCGAGAAAGACGGCGTAACCGACGAACAACAGGGCGGTCAGCGGCAGGGCGAAGCCCAGGGCCCGGCGCGTCGCCTCCAGGAGGAGGACGATCATGCCGATGCCGAAGATCCAGTCGGCCGGCCGCAGATCATCGACATAGATCATGCGCCCGTAGACATAGTCGAGTTCGACGATCGGGTAGAGCGCGGTGCTCACCGCTGCGACCAGCAGGACCAGGTCGAGAATGCCGGGGCCACGCTCGGGGTCGCGCTTCCACGCAGGCAGCGTCATGTAGGCGAGGGCCAGCGCAAAGCCCAGATGGGCCGCCCTCAGAACCAGCGAATCCAGGGCGCCCGTGAAGGCGACCCAGAGATGAAATATCGCCATTGTGGCGCCCAAGACCGTAATGGCGCGCCTGGCGAGCGTGGCGTAATGCATGATAGTCGCTTGCCTTCTGCAAAATCGGCGGGACGGGCCGAGCCGCCCCGCCGGCGATTGTTACATCACGCCCTTTTCCTTGTAGAAGCGGGCAGCACCCTCGTGCATCGGCACGCCGACATCCTCGCCCATGGCCTCGACGGTGAGACCCTTCATGGACGAGGCGATCGAGGCCATCGTGTCGACGTTCTCGGCCAGACCCTTGGTCAGCGCGTAGACGATCTCGGCGTCGAGATCGCAGCGCGCGACTACGTGGGTTGCATAGCCGATGGTCTTCACGTCCTCGCTCTGGCCGTCATAGGTGCCGGCCTTGATGGTGACGTTCTTGTAGCCGGGGTTGAGCTCGCGCATCGCGGCGAAGCCCTCGCCTTCGATCGGCACGAGGTTGATCTTGCGGGCGCTGGCAAGATCCATGATGGCGCCGGCCGGCACGGTGGTGCCCAGCGTCATCACCTGGACATTACCGTCCTTCATCTGCTCCACACCGTCGGTGTAGGAGCCGAAGCCGGTCCGGCTCATGCTGTCGTAGCTCAGGCCGTGGGCCTGGAGCATGTGCTGGGTGATGGCCTCGGCGGTGTTGCCGCGCGGCTGGGCGTTGAGCGCCTTGCCCTCGAGGTCGGCCGGCGTCTTGATGCCGGCATCGGCCAGCGCCACCACCTGGAAATACTGCGGGTAGAGGGTGGCGACGTTGCAGACATTGACTGCCGGCTCGTCGAAGGGCGGCTTGCCGTTGATGGCGTCGACGGTCGAGACGGAGTTGGCAAAGCCGATATCGGCCTTGCCGGCCTGCACGCCCTTGACGTTGGCGATGCCCGCACCCGGCAGCACCTGCACCGAGATGCCGTCGGAAGCGTTCTCGACGAAGTTCTTGATGGCCCCGCCCAGCGGATACCAAGAGCCGCCCTGCGGGCCGCTCATCAGCTTCACGGTCTCGGCCGAGGCAGCGCCGGCGAGCGCCACCATGGCCGCTCCGGCCAGCAGCGAAGGCACAAGCTTCTTCATACAGATTTCTCCCACCGAAACGTTCGGCGAGGGCGCCTTAGCACCTGCTCCATGACCTGCCAATGGCAGGGCCGGCAGGCGGCCCGGCGCGACGCTCCGGTCGGGCGAGGTTTTCCGGAGGAAGAAGTGGCGGGGACGCTGCGGCGGCGTCCCCGCCGGTGGGGCGCTACATCGCGCCCTTTTCCTTGTAGAAGCGGGCAGCACCCTCGTGCATCGGCACGCCGACATCCTCGCCCATGGCCTCGACGGTGAGGCCCTTCATGGCCGAGGCGATCGAGGAGAGGGTGTCGACGTTCTCGGCCAGGCCCTTGGTCAGCGCGTAGACGAAATCGGCGTCGAGATCGCAGCGCGCGATGACGTGGGTGGCGTAGCCGATCGTTTTCACGTCCTCGCTCTGGCCGTCATAGGTGCCGGCCTTGATGGTGACGTTCTTGTAGCCGGGGTTGAGCTCGCGCATCGCCGCGAAACCCTCGCCCTCGATCGGCACGATCTTGATCTTGCGGGCGCTGGCCAGGTCCATGATGGCGCCGGCAGGCGCGGTGGTGCCCAACGTCATGCCCTGGGTATTGCCGTCCTTCATCTGCTCCACACCGTCGGTATAGGAGCCGAAATTCACCCGCTCGAGGCTGTCATAGCTCAGGCCGTAGGCCTCCAGCATGTGCTGGGTGATGGCCTCCGCGGTGTTGCCGCGCGGCTGGGTGGTCAGCGCCTTGCCCTTGAAGTCGGCCGGGGTCTCGATGCCGGCGTCGGCCAGGGCCACCACCTGGAAATACTGCGGGTAGAGGGTGGCGACGTTGCAGACATTGACTGCCGGCTCGTCGAAGGGCGGCTTGCCGTTGATGGCGTCGACGGTCGAGACCGAGTTGGCGAAGCCGATATCGGCCTTCTCGCTCTGCAAACCCTTGACGTTGGCGATGCCGGCACCCGGCAGCACCTGTACCGAGGCGCCCTCAACGTCTTTCTCGACGAAATTCTTGATGGCCCCGCCCAGCGGATACCAAGAGCCGCCCTGCGGGCCGGTCATGAGCTTGATCGTCTCGGCGCTGGCGGTGCCGGCGAGCGCAATCGTGGCGGCTCCGGCGAGAATCCAGGCTGTGGATCGCTTCATTTTCTGGTGCCTCCCGTTTTCTGGCCTATTGGCGTTGTCGCGCCTTAGCATCTGCGGGTCCGCCTGCCAATGCCGCGGCTCAGCCGCCCGGCCTGCCGGGCAGCGAGCGGGCACCATGGTGGGCGTCCCATGCGTCCTGGACCTGCTGGATGATGCGCATGGCGGGCAGCGCCGAGGCTGCCGGGGCGCGCGGCGCTCGTCCGTCGCGCAGCGCATCGACAAAATCGTGGGTGACGCGGGCGCAGTTGGTCTTCTCGTCCTCGATCGCCGCCACACCCTCCCGGGTCCGCAGGCTGTTCTCGAGGATGTCGAACAGATAGGTGTCGCGGTCGGTGACGAGGAGCTTGTCGTAGAGCCGGAAGCTCGCATGGTAGCTGCCGTGCACCAGAAAGGACTGCTCGGCCTCCGTCTCCACCAGCACCACGCATTCCATCGGGATGCCGGTGCGCTCGTGGAGGCCGCTCATGTGGCTCTGCACGCGGCGGACCGGCACGTCGCCGAAGAGAAAGCTCGCCAGATCGATGAAGTGGCAGAAATGATGCCACAGGATGTTGTCGGTCCATGAGCGCCGGTAGCCGGTGGCGCCGATGTTCTCGAGCCGGGGGATGAAGAACCGGCCGGCCACGTGGCGCAGCTTTTCCTCGCCGGCGCGCAGCCGCTCGACGAGCGGGTCGCGCTCGCGGCGAAAGCGCATCGGATGGCACATCGCCACCGTCACGCCGGCCGTCTCGGCCGCCTGTGCTACCTGCTCGGCCTCCTTCAGGCTCATGGCGATGGGGATCTCGAGAAGGGTGGGCTTGCCGGCCGCGATGCAGGCCAGCGCGTGGGCCGCGTGCTGCTCGCTGGGGCTTGCCACCACCACCGCGTCGATCGCCGGATCGGCCAGGGCCTCGGCAAGATCGAGGGTCCATCTGCGGTAGCCGTAGCGTTCCGCGAACTCCCTGGTGGGCTCCTCGCGGCGGCCGACCAGCGTGTGCAGCACGGCGTCGCTGCGGTCCTTGAGGGCGTCCGAGTGCCAGACCCCCATCATGCCGTGACCGACCATGCAGATGTTCATGGATGCCTCCCGCAGGCTTTCCTGCGGGCTTAGCACGCCGTGGCCGCTGCGGCGACCGGCCGGAGGCCGTTCAGGGCGGCTTCTGGCGGCCGCGGGTGATCTCGTTCAAGCGCTCGATCTACGCCGGGCGCAGCAGCGCCGCGTAGACCAGCTCGCGGCGCGGCTCGCCCTTGCTGCAGATGCTGCAGACCTGGTGCGGCTCGCGGCGATGATTCCCGTGCATGCCGGACATCCCTGCGCCCCTTGCGGCCGGCCCCCGCCGGAGGCCGGCCGCTACGGCCGTCAGCCTGCGGCCTCGGTGCGGCGGTTGCCCACCCCCTTGGCGAGGCTCGCCTCCAGGAACTGGTCGAGATTGCCGTCGAGCACGGCCCCGGGATTGCCGCTCTCGACGCTGGTCCGCAGGTCCTTCACCATCTTGTAGGGGTGCAGGACGTAGGAGCGGATCTGATGGCCCCAGCCGATGTCGGTCTTCTGCGCCTCGATGGCGTCGGACTCGGCCCTGCGCTTCTGCAGCTCGAGCTCGTAGAGCCGGGCGCGGAGCATGTCCATCGCCTGCGCCCGGTTGCGGTGCTGCGAGCGGTCGTTCTGGCAGGCCACGACGATGCCGGTGGGCAGATGGGTCAGACGCACCGCCGAATCGGTCCGGTTGACGTGCTGGCCGCCGGCGCCGGATGCCCGGTAGGTGTCGACCTTGAGGTCCTTGTCGTTGATCTCGACCTCGATACGGTCGTCGATCACCGGGTAGACCCAGACGCTGGCGAAGCTGGTGTGGCGGCGCGCCTGGCTGTCGAAGGGCGAGATGCGCACGAGGCGGTGCACGCCCGACTCGGTCTTGAGCCAGCCATAGGCGTTGAGGCCGGTGAGCCTGATGGTCGCCGACTTGATGCCGGCCTCCTCGCCCTCGCTCTCCTCGATCCACTCCACCTTGTAGCCGTGCTGCTCGGCCCAGCGCAGGTACATGCGCAGCAGCATCTGCGCCCAGTCCTGCGATTCGGTGCCGCCGGCGCCGGCATTGACCTCGACGAAGGTGTCGTTGGCGTCGGCCTCGCCGGAGAGCATGCTCTCGAGCTGCAGACGGTCGACGGTGGCCTTAATGTCGGCGAACTCGCCCTCGACGTCGCTCAGGGTTTCGGCATCGTCCTCGGCCTCGGCGAGCTCGGCAAGCTCGCACACGTCGGCCAGCCGCTGCTCCAGCGAGTGCTGGCGCTCCACGGCGTCGGCAAGGCGGGTGCGTTCGCGCATGATGCTCTGGGCGCGCTCGGCATCCTCCCAGAGCTTGGGGTCCTCGGAGAGCGCGTTCAGCTCATCGAGGCGGACAAGGGCCTGATCCCAGTCAAAGATGCCTCCGCAGCAGGTCCAGACCCTGCTTGATGGAATCGGCGAGATTGGCAAATTCCGCGCGCATGGCTCCTCCGGGAACAGCTGAATGGGTCATGGCGGCGGGACCTGAGGACCCGCCGCCGCAGGTCAATAGATGCCGCCGGCGCCTGGCATGGCGGGCCGGCCGGTGCGACCGTCGCCGCCCTCGGCCGTTGCGGGCCCGCTTCTTACCGGCTCCGTGCCGGGCAGGAAAGCTTCCGAGATGACCTTGTCGGTGGACCCGTCCGGCAGCATCCCGGTCGAGGCGTCGACCTGGACGATGCGGACGTTGGGTGGGGTGCGGAAGGGCTGGGGGGGCACGCCGTCGAGCGCCTCGAGCATGACGTCCTTCCAGATCGGCAGGGCGACGCCCGAGCCGGTAGCCCGGCTGCCCAGGCTCTTGGGCTGGTCGTAGCCGACGAACACGGCGACCACGAGATCGGGCGAGAAGCCCACGAACCACGCGTCCTTGGCCTCGTTGGTGGTGCCGCTCTTGCCGCCCAACGGCCGGCCCGGCTGCCGGGCTGCCGCGCCCGTCCCGCGGTCGATCACGCCCTGCAGCATGTTGACCATCTGGAACGCGTGCCGCGGATCGACCACCAGCGGCCGCTCCTCGGGCAGCTCGGGCGGCAGCATGCCCTCCTGCCAGCTTTCCGCGCGACATGCGTCACAGGCGCGCTGGTCGCGGCGCATCACGGTGCGGCCGTGCCGGTCCTGGATGCGCTCGACCAGGTAGGGCTCGAGCTCGCGCCCGCCATTGACGAGCATCGCATAGGCGGTGGCGAGCTGCAGCGGGGTCACCTCGTTGGAGCCCAGCGCTGCCGCGAGGAAAGGCTGCAGGCCGCGGTCGATGCCGAAGCGCCGGGCCACGTCGATGACCCGCTCCATACCCGCTTCCTGGGCGAGCCGCACCGTCATCACGTTGCGCGACTTCTCGAGGCCGACGCGCAGCGTGGTCGGCCCGTAGAAGCGGTCGCTGTAGTTGGAGGGGCGCCACAGCGGCAGCCCGGGACCCTGCTCGATGGCGAGCGGCGCGTCGAGGATCACCGTCGACGGCGTCATGCCCGCCTCGAGGCCCGCCAGGTAGACGAACGGCTTGAAGGCCGAGCCCGGCTGGCGCAGTGCCTGGGTCGCGCGGTTGAACTGGCTCTGCCGGTAGCTGAAGCCGCCGCTGAGCGCCAGGACACGGCCGGTATGCGGGTCGAGCGCCACGACGGCACCCTCGACCTGCGGCCGCTGCCGCAGCCCGTAGCGGTCCTCCGCGAGCTTCTCGGCGACGACCACGTCGCCGGGGGAGGCGACCTGGGCCGCCGACTTGACCGCCGGGCCGAGCCCGCCACCCTCGCGGGCCTCCCGCGCCCAGGTCATCTCGGAAAGCGGGATGCGGCCGGTGCTGCCATCGGCGAGCGCTATCTTCGCGCCATTCTCGCCGGCCGCCAGCACCACCGCGAGCTGCCAGTGGAACAGCTCGAAGCCGGGATCGAAGCTGCCCAGCTGCTCGAGCCGCGCCTGCGGATCGTCGGTCTCGATGCGCCCCAGCGGCCCGCGCCAGCCTTCGCCCCTTGCATAGTCGAAGAGGCCCTGACGCAGGGCCCGGTCGGCGATCGCCTGCATCGGCGGGGCCACCGTCGTGCGCACCGAGAGCCCGCCCTCGTAGAAGCCCTCCTCGCCGAAATGGCGCACCAGCTGGCGGCGCACCTCCTCGGTGAAGAAATCGGCGCTCACATACTCCTCGGGAGCCCGGGCGCGCTCGACCAGCGGCTCGGCGCGCGCCTCGCGCGCTTCCTCGGCGGTGATGTAGCCGTCGTCGAGCATTCGCCCGATGACATAGTCGCGGCGCGCCACCGCGGTATCGTGGTTGCGGGCCGGATCGTAGCGCGACGGCGCCTTGGGCAGGCCGCCCAGGAACGCCGCCTCGGACAGCGAGAGCTGGTCCAGCGACTTGTTGAAATAGTTGAGCGCGGCCGCCGCCACGCCGTAGGAGCGGGCGCCCAGGAAGATCTCGTTCAGGTAAAGCTCGAGGATGTGGTCCTTGCTGAAGGCCCGCTCGATCCGCAAGGCGAGGATCGCCTCCTTGATCTTGCGGTCGAGCGACAGCTCGTTGGTCAGCAGGAAGTTCTTGGCGACCTGCTGGGTGATCGTCGAGGCGCCCTGCGGCCGCCGGTTGTCCTGCAGCCGCCGGATATTGTCGACCACCGCGCGCAGGATGCCGACCGGGTCGATGCCGGGATGGCTGTAGAAGTTCTGGTCCTCGGCGGCGATGAAGGCGTGCTTGACCCGCTCGGGGATCGCCTCGACCGGCACGAACACCCGCCGCTCGCGCGCGTACTCGGCGAGGAGACGGCCGTCGCCTGCATGGACGCGGGTGACGGTGGGCGGCGCATAGTCGGCGAGCCGGCCGTAGTCGGGCAGGTCCTCGCTGTAGCGGTGCACCACCCACAGCAGGCCGGCAGCACCCACCAGGGCCAGGACGAGCAGCCCGAGAGCAAGGCGGGCTAGGATGCTTGGCAGTCGGCGCACGTAGAGACTCCACCCGTGCTGCGGGATCGTTCGTTGACGCTCGTGCTTATCTGAGCGCGGTGAAGTAGCGGTCAATGGCCGCGGTAATGGCACGCGCCAGCTTCGAGCGGTAGGTCGGGCTCTCGAGCAGGCGGGCGTCATCGGGATTGGAGAGATAGCCCAGCTCGAGCAGGACCGAGGGGATATCCGGCGACTTCAGCACGGCAAAGCCCGCAAAACGCCGCGTGTTGCGCAGCAGCCGCGTCACCGCGCCCAGATCGTCGACCAGCGTGTCGGCGAAGGTGATCGACTTGTTGTTGGTGTCACGCTGCGCCAGGTCGATCAGGATGCTGGTGACGATCGGGTCGTGCACGGAGAGGTCGGTGCCGGCGATGATGTCGACCTTGTTCTCCTTGCGGGCCAGGCGTTCCGCCTCGGAATCCGAGGCCTTGTCGGAGAGCGTGTAGACCGAGGCGCCCTGGAAGCTCCGGTCGGCGATGCTGTCGGCGTGCAGCGAGATGAACAGCGTGCCGCCGGCCTCGCGGGCCAGGGCGATGCGCTCGCGCAGGGGAATATAGATGTCGCCGTCGCGGGTCAGGACCACGTCGTAGCGCCCGGTCGCGCGCAGCGTGTCGGCGAGCTCGCGCGCCATCCGCAGCGTGATCTCCTTCTCGTGCACGCCGGTGACGCCGATGGTGCCGGGATCGATCCCGCCATGCCCGGCGTCGAGCACGATCACCGGGCGTCTGGGCACCGGCGCCGTGATTGGCGGCGAATCGGGGCGCGGCGCCGGCAAGGTTGCCATGCTGGGGCGCGCCCGCGGCGGGCGCGGCTCGCCCGAACTGGCAGTGGCTGCCGGCCGTGCCGGCTCGGCGGCGGCGAGGTCGACCACCAGCCGGAACATCCGCGAGCCGTCGCGGGGCGGCAGCACGAACTGGTCGGTGATGCGGAACGGACGGCTGAGGTCGGCCACCAGCCGCGAGCGGCCCTGCTCGATGCTGCCATAGCGGTAGCCGGTCACCAGGCCGCGCGGCTGCCCGTCGCTGGCCACCTGCCAGCGCAGCTCGGGCAGGTCGATGACCAGCCGCGGCGGCTGGTCGAGCGCCGTGGCGGTGAAGGCGATGCCACGCTCGACCTCCACGACCAGCCGGGTGCGCCCCTCGTGCAGGCCGAAGCGGACGGCGCCCACCGCCGGCGCCTCGCCCGACGCCTGCGCGACCACGGGCCGCACCCCCGAGGCGGCATGGAGGATCAGCAGCAGGGCGAGCAGCCCGGCCAGCCGGAAAGCGCCGCGCACGGGCGGCAGGACGTGGGGAAGGAAGCGGCGCTTCGTGGTCAACGGGTCACCGGGCGGGAAAAAGGTTGCGAGTTGCGGATTGTGGCGAGTGTCAACAGCAATTATAGTTCAACCCCGATGGTTCGAGCACGGCAAGAAAAAACGCGGGGTCGAGCGGCTTGTTCCGCTCACCGGCGTGTGTCGTCCGCGACGGGCATCGAGCATCAGGTTCCTCTCGCGCGGCGACTGTCGGCGCCCTGCCGCATCGGCATGATGCGCCATGGATCCCACGGGCGGAACCCCGACGTCACTTGCAGCCATGCCGGCTTCCCGGGCCTGGTGGCGCGACCCTACGCGCACCCCTCTCGGTCGAAGGCGTGGCATCCAGCCAACCAGCGCCTGGCGCTGCCGTCCCCGATGATGGACAGGCGGCCCGGGTGCCCGGAGAAACATCCGTATGACGAAGCGTATGCTGATCGATGCAGCCCACCCGGAGGAGACCCGGGTGGTTTCGCTGCACGACCGCCAGCTTGTTGATTTCGATTTCGAGAGCGCGTCCAAGCGGCAGCTCAAGGGCAACATCTACTTGGCCAAGGTGACCCGCGTGGAGCCCTCGCTCCAGGCGGCGTTCGTCGATTACGGCGGCAACCGGCACGGCTTCCTGCCGTTCACCGAGATCCACCCCGACTACTACCAGATCCCCGCTGCCGACCGCGCCATGCTCGACGAGCTCGAGCGCGAGGCCGCCAGCAAGGCGGCCGCCGCCGAGGCCGAGCCCGAGCACGCCGCCAAGGGCGACGGCGAGGACGACGTCTCCTCGGTCACCGAGGATGCCGACGAGGAGACCGCCGACGTCGTCGACGAGTTCGCCCGCCGGCGGGCGCGCCTGCTGCGCGGCTACAAGATCCAGGAGGTCATCAAGCGGCGGCAGATCCTGCTGGTGCAGGTCGTCAAGGAGGAACGCGGCAACAAGGGGGCGGCGCTCACCACGTATCTGTCGCTGGCCGGCCGCTACTGCGTCTTGATGCCCAACACGCCGCGCGGCGGCGGCATCAGCCGCAAGATCGCCAACGTCACCGACCGCCGGCGGCTCAAGTCGATCGCCCAGGAGCTCGAGGTCCCGACGGGCATGGGCCTCATCATCCGCACCGCCGGCGCGGAGCGCAGCAAGACCGAGGTCAAGCGCGACTACGACTATCTCATCCGGCTGTGGAGCGAGATCCGCGAGACCACGCTGGGCAGCGTTGCCCCGGCGCTGATCTACGAGGAAGGCGATCTCATCAAGCGGGCGCTGCGCGACGTCTACTCGCGCGACATCGAGGAGGTCCTGGTCGAGGGCGAGAACGCCTATCGCGAGGCCCGGCGCCTGATGCAGATGCTGATGCCCAGCCGGGTGCGCCACATCAGGCAGTACACCGACGAGGTGCCGCTGTTCGCGCGCTACCAGGTCGAGGAACAGCTCGACAAGATGTACAGCCCGATGGTCCAGCTCCCCTCGGGCGGCTCGATCGTCATCCATGCCACCGAGGCGCTGATCGCGATCGACGTCAACTCCGGGCGCTCGACCCGTGAGCGGCACATCGACGAGACCGCGGTCAAGACGAACCTCGAGGCCGCCGACGAGGTGGCCCGCCAGCTGCGCCTGCGCGACCTGGCCGGCCTGATCGTCATCGACTTCATCGACATGGCCGAGAACCGCCACCAGCGCCAGGTCGAGAAGCGCTTCAAGGACGCGCTCAAGGCCGACCGGGCCCGCCTGCAGGTCGGCAAGATCAGCACGTTCGGCCTGCTCGAGCTGTCGCGCCAGCGGCTGCGGCCGAGCCTGCAGGAGCTGAGCACCCAGATCTGCCCGCACTGCCAGGGCATGGGCGTGGTGCGCTCGACCGAGAGCTGCGCGCTGCAGGCGCTGCGCTCGATCCAGGACATCGGCATCCGCCGCGAGGCGCGGACGCTGCGGGTGGCCCTGCCGCCGGATGTCGGCCTCTACATCCTCAACAACAAGCGCGACCTGCTGGTCCATCTCGAGCAGCGCTACGACATGCGCGTGCAGGTCTCGCTCGAGGAGGAGATGATCCAGCCCAACGTCGAGCTGGAGATCATCGAGAAGCGCGAGGACCGCGGCGAGGAGGCACAGCCCCAAACGCAGCCCCAGGCCCAGGTGCAGGTGCAGGCGCCGCCTCAGGCGCAGCCCGAGGCTCCGGCCCCTGCGCGCGAGCCCGTCGAGGCGGCGACGGCGCAGCCGGCCGCCGAGAGGGCCGAGCCCCGTGCCGAGGCGGCAGCCGAGGAGAGTGCCGGCGAGGACGAAGGCTCGCGGCGCCGTCGGCGTCGTCGGCGGCGGCGCAGGCGTGGCGGCGAGGCCGGCGGGCATCCGGCGCACCATGCGGCCGGCGAGCAGCATGCCGAGGCCGGTGACGGCCATGAGCATGACGACGACCACGACGAGGAGGAGGCGGCCGCCGAGCCGGCCGAGCTGGCACCCGCAGCCGCCAGCGAGCCCGCCGCACCCATGCCGGTCGTGAGCGTGGCAGCCGAGCCGGTCGTCGAGGCACCCGTCCCGGCCTTCGAGCCCGAGCCCGTCACCCAGGTGGCCGAGGTTCCCGCAGCCGAGACGGCTCCGGCCAAGGCTCCGGCCCGGCGTCGGCGCGCCCCGCGCAAGGCGGCGCCCGAGACGGCAGCTCCCGAGCAGCCTGCTGCCGAGCCTGCCACCCCGGTGGCGGCCGCCGAGGAGGAGGCGCCGGCCGAGAAGCCGCGTCGCCGCCGCGTGCGCCGCAAGGTCGAGCCGGCCGACGAGGCCGCCATCGCCCAGGCCGAGGCAGTAGAAGCCCAGCCGCAGCCGCAGCCGCAGCCGCAGCCGCAGCCGGTCGAGCCCGAGCCTGTCGAGGCCAAGCCCGCCGAGGCCAAGGCCCCTGCCGCCAAGGCCCCGGCAAAGGCTCGCAAGGCGCCGGCGCGCAAGACGGCCGCTGCCAGCGCCAAGCCGCGCGCCACCACGGCCAAGCCGCGCACCCGGGCCAAGGCGAAGCCGGCGCCCGAGGAGGCGGTCGAGGCCGTCCGGCAGCCGGAGCCGGCGCCGAGCTCGCCCCGACCCGTGCCGAGCGAGCAGGTCGAGGCGCGCGAGCCGGCCATGGCCGAGGCCGATGGCGGCGACGGGCGCAAGACGGTCAAGCAGGGCTGGTGGGCCCGCTGGGTCCGCTGAGCCGCGCGGGCGTCCGGGTCTAGGCCCGGGCGCCCGGCCGCCTCGCGGTCAGCCACGAGGCCAGGCGGTCGGCGGCAGTCGCCACCGCCTGTTCCTCGCCGGCGAAGCTCAGGCGGATGAAGCGGTGGCCGCGGGACGCGTCGAAATCGAGCCCCGGCGTCACCGCCACGCCGGTCTCCTCGAGCAGGAGCCGGCAGAGCTCGCGGGAGTCCATCCCCAGCTCGGCAATATCCGCATAGAGATAGAAGGCCCCGTCGGGCGGGGCGATCCGCTCGATCCCGGCGCGGTGCAATGCTGCCAGCAGGACGTCGCGGTTGCGGCGGTAGCGGGCGATCCGCCCCTCCAGCTCCTCGCGTGCCTCGAAGGCCCCCAGGGCCGCGTGCTGCGCCACGGTGGAAGGCGAGATGAAGAGGTTCTGGGCGAGCCGGGTCACCGGCGCCACGAGATCCTCGGGCACCACCATCCAGCCCAACCGCCAGCCGGTCATGCAGAAATATTTCGAGAAGCTGTTGACCACCACCGCCTCGGGCATGGTGGCAAGGACGCTCTGCGCCGGCTGCTCGTAGGTGATGCCGTGATAGATCTCGTCGGCTATCAGCCGCACGCCCCGCGCCCGGCACCAGGAGGCGAGGCGTTCCAGCGAGGCGGCGTCGAGCATCGAGCCGGTGGGATTGGCCGGGCTCGCCACGATGAGGCCGTGGATCGGCCCCTCGACCCGCTCCAGAAGCTCGACCGTCGGCTGGAAGCGGCTGTCGGCCTCGGCCGGCAGCGGCACCACCTCGATATCGAGGGCCTGGAGGATGTTGCGGTAGGCGGGATAGCAGGGCTCGGCCAGGGCCACCCGCTGGCCCGCGTCGAAGGCCGCGAGGAACGCCAGCACGAAGGCGCCCGAAGCACCCGCCGTGGCGACGATCCGCTCCTCGGGCACGGCCAGGTCATAGGCTTCCCGGTAGTGGCGGGCGATGCGCGCTCGCAAGGGCGGGATGCCCAGGGCCTCGGTATAGCCCAGCGGCCCGGCTCCGAGCGCCGCGCGGGCGGCCGCGAGCGCCTGCTCGGGCGCACCCCCGCCGGGCTCGCCCACCTCCAGATGCAGGACGTCGGCGCCCGCCGCGGCGCGGGCGTTGGCGGCGGCCAGCACCTCCATGACGATGAAGGGGGCGATCCCGCTCCGCCTGGACGGGCTGGGCCGGGAAGGGCCGGGGTGCGACGTTTCCTGCATGGCGGTGCCGTTTCTCCTGCTGTGGTCCGGCTGCAGCTTTGGTAGGCTGCGCCCGGGTCACAGGCAACCGGTCGAGGGCATGAGGAAACTTGCCGTTCCGGTGGCGCGGCTGCTGCTCGCGCTGCTTCTCGTCATCGCGCAGGTGGGCGCCGCGCGCGCGGCATCGGTGATCCGCGACACCGAGATCGAGGCGATGATCCGCGCCATCGCCGACCCGATCTTCCGCGCCGCCCGCCTCGAGCCCACTGCCATCGACATGTATGTCCTGAGCGATCCGGTGCTCAACGCCTTCGTGGCGGGTGGCCAGAACATGTTCCTCAATACCGGGCTTCTGGTGCGGACCGAGACCCCGGAGGAGCTGGCCGGCGTCATCGCCCACGAGACCGGGCACATCGCTGGCGGCCATCTGACCCGCCTGATGCAGGCCATGGACCGGGCCTCGGCGCAGTCGGCGATCGGCATGATCCTCGGCATGGCGGCGGCGGTGGCCGGCGCGCCGCAGCTAGGCACCGCCATCATGGCCGGC
Organism: Marinimicrococcus flavescens; assembly: GCA_029211145.1. GTDB lineage: Bacteria > Pseudomonadota > Alphaproteobacteria > Geminicoccales > Geminicoccaceae > Marinimicrococcus > Marinimicrococcus flavescens. Next base: position 29,896 of record JARGEQ010000051.1, on the reverse strand, counting down.
GGCCTCACCGTGGCACAGCGCGGCGTTCTTTCGTTCTCGCGCTCGCAGGAGCAGCAGGCGGACCAGGCGGGTGTCGGCTTTCTTGCCGATGTCGGGCTCCCTCCCGAAGGGATGCGAGCCTTCTTTCAGACCCTCGACCGCCAGAACCTGCGGATCACCACCGGCGGCGACGTCTATCTGCGCACCCATCCGCTGACCGCAGACCGGATCGATTTCCTGCGCCAGCAAGAGGCGAAATCGCCCCTGGCCGGGCGGACGCTGACCCCCGGGCTGCACGAGGCGCACGCCCGCTCGCGCGCCAAGCTCGACGCCTTCCTGGGCGAGCCCCGGGCGATGCTGGCCAAGTACCAAGGCCACACGGTGACCGACCGCTATGCCCGGGCCATCGCCCATCACCGCCTGGCAAACCTGGACGAGGCGCTGGCGCTGGTCCGCGGGCTGGAGGCCGAGGCGCCGAAGGATCCCTATTTTCACGAGCTCGAGGGGCAGATCCTGTTCGAGAACGGCCGGGTGGCGGATGCCGTGGCACCCTACCGCGAGGCGCTGCGCCTGAAGCCGGATGCGGCGCTGATCCGGCTGGGCCTCGCCCGCGCCCTGTTGGAGCTCGGCCAGGAGCCGGCCACGCGCGAGGCCGCCGCGGCGCTGCGCGAGGTGACCCGGCTCGAGCCGCGCAACGCCCAGGCCTGGCGGTTTCTGGGCATCGCCCTCGGCAGGCTGGGCGAGGAGGGGCCGGCTTCTCTGGCGCTGGTGGAGCAGGCTGTGCTGCTCGACAAGAAGCGCGACGCGAAGTTTCATCTGGGCCGCGCGAAGCAGCATGTGCAGGCCGGCGATCCGGCGTGGCTGCGGCTTCAGGATCTCGAGCGCGAGGTCGAGGAGATGGAGGACGAGGACCGGCGACGCCGCCGCTGAGGCCTCGTGCGGCTTCGACATCGCAGGCCGCTTGAAGCTGGATGGCGCCGCACGACCGTTCCCGCTGATTTCCATGGCGGGGCCGGCATGAAGGTGCGATCCCGCGGGGACGAGCAGATGAACATGATGACAGAGAGGAGAGACCGGATGCGCGCGAGCCTCGCGGCGGTTGGTGGAATCGTTCTGGGTCTGACGAGCCTTGCAGCACCGCTGCAGGCCGAGCAGGCGTCGCTGCCGCGCGAGGAGGTCGAGCGGATCGTGCGCGACTATCTGCTGCGCGAGCCCGAGATCCTGGTCGAGGCGCTGGAAGCACTCCAGCAGCGCCGGCAGATCGCCGAGGCCGAGGCCCAAAAGGACGCGCTGGCGGCCCGCGCCGGCGAGCTCTTCGAGGATCCGAGCGATCCGGTGGTCAATGAAGGCGGCGACGTCACCGTGGTCGAGTTCTTCGACTATCGGTGCCCCTATTGCCGCAACATGGTTCCCGAGCTGGTCGAGCTTCTAGACGAGGACCGCGGCCTGCGGGTGGTCTTCAAGGAGATCCCTATCCTGGGCGAGGAGTCGCGGCTGGCGTCGCGGGCGGCACTCGCCGCCGCCCGTCAGGACAAGTACATGGCAATGCACGAGGCCCTGATGAGCACGAAGGACTTCAGCGAGGCCGGCATCGAGAAGATCGCAAAGGAGATCGGCCTCGACGTTGCCCGGCTGAAGAAGGACATGGGCAGCGAGGAGATCAGCCGGAAGATCGAGGAGAATCTGGCGCTGGCCAGCGAGCTCGGGATCAACGGCACGCCGAGCTTCATCATCGGCGAGACGCTGATCCCCGGCGCGGTGCCGGTAGCGCGCCTGGCCCAGCTCGTCGAGGCCCAGCGCGCGAAGTAGAGGAGCAGGGGGCGGCTCCCGCGGCCGCCCCCGCTTCCTGCGTGCCGCCTAGCGCTTGCGGGCCAGCATAAGCCCGTCGCCGATGGGCACGAGGCTCATGCTCACCCGCTCGTCCTCGCGGATCTTAGCATTGAGCGCGCGCAGCGTCCGCACCTGCCGGCCGTCACTGGCCGGATCGGCGACCTCGCCGTGCCACAGGACATTGTCGAGCGCCACCAACCCGCCCGGCCGCAGCAGCCGCAGGACGCGCTCGTAATAGGCGTCGTAGCCCTTCTTGTCGGCATCGACATAGGCCAAGTCGAAGCTTTCCGCCGCGCCCTCGGCCAGGAGTCCGTCGAGGCTGGCCAGCGCCTCGCCGAGGCGCAGCTCGATGCGCTCCTCGACTCCGGCCTGGCGCCAGTAGCGTCGGCCAATGGCCGCCCAGTCCTCGTTGACGTCGAGGGTCACGACCCGGCCGCCGTCGCCGGCCGCCAGCGCCATGGAGAGCGCGCCATAGCCGGTGAAGCAGCCGACCTCGAGGATCCGCCGCGCACCCAGAAGCTCGATCAGCAGGCCCAGGAGCTGCACCTGCTCGGCCGCACTGCGCATGCCCGCGTCGGGCAGCCGGTCGGTCGCCTCGCGCAAGGCCCGTTGCGCCGGATGCTCGCGCAGCGAGGTCTCCAGAAGATAGGCGTAGAGCCGGTCGTCCAGGGGGAGCGTGCGCGGGCTCATGGCTCAGGCCGCGCGGGCGGCCAGCTGGCGGGCCGCCTCCAGCACCTCGGCCACATGGCCCGGCACCTTGACCTTGCGCCACGAGCGCACGATCCGCCCGTCCGCGTCGACGAGGAAGGTCGAGCGGTCGATGCCCATGTATTTGCGGCCGTACATGCTCTTCTCGACCCACGAGCCCCAGGCCTCGACGAAGCTGCCTTCCTCGTCGGAGAGGAGGGGAACGGATAGCCCGTGCTTCTCCTTGAACCTGTCGTGGCTCTTCACGCCGTCCTTGGACGCGCCGATCACCTCGACGCCGAGCTTGCGGAACTCCTCGTGGCTTTCGGTGAAGCCGATCGCCTCCTTGGTGCAGCCCGAGGTGTCGTCCTTGGGATAGAAGAACAGCACGTAGGGCCGGCCCTTGAGCCCGGCCGAGCTCAGGCGGCCGCCGCCGTCGGTGGGCAGGTCGAACTCGGGGGCGAGATCGCCTTCGCCGGGTGCCTTGGTCATCGTCATCTCCATCAAGGACCGCCCGTGGCGGCGGGCGGACAGAAATCATCGAGGATCCGGCGTGCCAGATCCTGGCTTTCGACGAGCCGGGCCTCCAGGGCCTGGAAATCCTCGAGCGGCAGCCCGTCGGGGTTGGCCCGCAGGGCGGCGCGCGACAGCGCCTCGCGCAAGCCCTCAGGTGCCTCGGCCGGCACGAAACGGTCGCGCAGCGAGAGCCGCAGGACGGCCTGTAGCGCATGATGCAGCCGCAGGGCGGCCACCAGGTCACGGGCCCGCGAGGGGGCCATCAGCCCGGCCTCGCCGGCAGCAGCCAGCACCTCGGCGGTACCGGTGGCGCGCAGCTCCGGCCGCTCGTGGAGGAACGCCAGCTGCAGGAACTGGGCGGTGAACTCCATGTCCACGAGCCCGCCGCGGGCATGTTTCAGGCTCCACGGGTCGGCACTGCCGTGCCCCTTGAAGATGCGCTCGCGCATCGCCCGGACGGCGGCACGGAGCGCCACGAGGTCGCGCGGGCGGCGCAGCGTGGTCTCGATCACCTCCCCGACCTTGGCTGCGAGCTCCGCATCGCCCGCCACCACCCGCGCCCGGGTAAGCGCCTGCTGCTCCCAGGTCTCGGCGGTCTGCTCCTGGTAGCGCGCGAAGTTGGCGACGCTGCAGGCCACCGGCCCGACATTGCCCGAGGGCCGCAGCCGCGTATCGATCTCGAAGAGCTGGCCTTCCGCGGTGCGGGCGGTGAGCGCGCTCACGAGGCGCTGGCCGAGCCGCGCGTACCAGGTGTGGGCCGAGAGTGGCTTGGCCCCGTCGGAGAGCGCTTCGGGATCGGCGTCGTAGACGAACACCAGGTCGAGGTCGGAGCCCACGGTGAGCTCGCGCGAGCCGAGCTTGCCCAGGCCCAGCACCACGAAGCTGCCTCCGGGCACGCTGCCGTGCTGCTCGGTCAGCCACGCCTCGGCGCGCGGCAGCAGGCTCTGCAGCACGATCTCGGCGATGTCGGTGAGGGTGGCGGCGGCCTGCTCCGGGTCGGACAGGCCCAGGAGGATCTGCAGGCCCGCCTGGAACTGCCGGCCGTGCGCCCAGCGCCGGGCGATGTCGAGCACGTCCTGGAGGTCGCGGGCATCCTTCAGGCGCGATTCGTACTCCTGGCGGAGCGTCGCCGCGTCAGGGAGGTTTTCAAAGAAGTCCGGCTCGAGGATCGCCTCGAACAGATCGACATTGGCGGCCAGGTGGCGGGCCAGCCGGGGGGCCGCACCCATCAGGTCGCAGACCAGGCGAAGGAGGCCGGGATTGGCGCGGATCAGGGAGAAGAGCTGCACGCCGGCGGGCAGGCGCGAGACGAACTCGTCGAACAGCTTGAAGGCGGTGTCGACATCGTGCTGGCGGCGCAGCGCCTCGAAGAGGCTGGGCGTGAGCTCGGTGAGGATCTCGCGCGCCCTTGTGCTGCGGGTGGCCCTTATATGCCCGTGATGCCAGGCGCGGATCCGTCCGGCGACACCGGCTGCGTCCTTGAAGCCCATGGCCTTCAGGGTCTCGAGGGTCGCCGGGTCGTCGCCGGTGCCGGTGAAGACGAGGCTGCCGCCGCCGCCCAGGTCGGGCTCGGCCTCGAAGAGCGCCGCATAATGGCGCTCGACCGTGCGCAGCGTCTCCAGCACGGTCTCTGCCAGGGCCTCGCCGTCGGGAAAGCCGGCGAAGGCGGCAAAGCGCGCGAACTCGCCCTCGCGGGCCGGCAGCGCCTGCGTCTGCTGGTCGGCCACCATCTGCAGCCGGTGCTCAAGCGTGCGCAGCAGCCGGTAGGACGCGGTCAGCTCCGAGGCCGTCTCCTCGTCGAGCCAGCGGTTCGCCACCAGTGCCTGGAGCGCCGGCTGGGTAGCGCCGTGGCGCAGTTCGGGTACCCTGCCACCCAGGATGAGCTGCTGGGTCTGGGCGAAGAACTCGATCTCGCGGATGCCGCCCCGGCCTACCTTGAGGTCGTGACCCAGCGCGCGGATATTGCCAAAGCCGCGGTAGGCGTTGATCTGCCGCTTGATCGAGTGGATGTCGCGGATGGCGGCGTAGTCGAGATGCTTGCGCCATACATAGGGCTGCAACACCCGCAGGAAGCCGTCGCCGGCCCTCTGGTCGCCGGCCACCACGCGCGCCTTGATGAAGGCGGCGCGCTCCCAGTTCTGCCCGTGCCGCTCGTAATAGAGCTCGGCGGCGTCGGTGGAGAGGGCCAGCGGGTGGCCCGGCGGGTGCGGGCGCAGGCGCAGGTCGGTGCGGAACACGTAGCCGTCGCGGCTGCGGTTCTCGAGCAGATGGACCAGCGAGCGGGTCAGCCGCACGCAAAACGCCATCGCCGATTCGGCGCCGCGGTAGCGGACCGCCTCGGCGTCGAACAGCACGATGAGGTCGATATCGCTCGAATAGTTGAGCTCGCGCGCCCCGTGCTTGCCCATGCCGAGAATGAAGATTCCGCAGCCGGCCGACGGATCGTCGCCCCCCTCGAGCTCGATCTCGCCGCGCTTGGCGCCTTCCAGCAGCAGGTGCTGCATCGTCCGCTGCACGGCCAGGTCGGCGAAGTCGCTCAGCGCCAGGGTGACCCGCTCGAGCTCCCACTGGCCCGAGAGGTCGGCCAGGGCGGTGAGCAGAGCCACCCGCCGGCGCACCCGCCGCAGGCCCGCCATGAGCCGGGTGCGGTCGCCCCGGTCGACCGCCAGGGTCTCCGCCACGAGATCGTCCCACACCGCCTCGGGCCCGAGCTCGAGAAAACGCGTGGCGATGTCCGGTTCGGCCGCCAGGCAGTCGGTGAGAAAGGGGCTGCCGGCGGCGATGCCGGCGGCGAGATCGCCCTCCAGCCAGCCGGCGAAGGCGTCACCCACGGCCCGGTCGGCGTGCGCCTGGGCAACCTGGCAAAGACGGCGCAGGCCGCGCTCGGCAGTGGCCGCATCGGCGGCCCGTGGCGGCTGAAGAAGGCTTGGCACGTGCTGCCCCATCTGGCTCGGACCGCGCCAGACTGTCGCTTGGGGCAGGGCCGGTCAAGCGCGGGCCGGGCCGGAGCACGGCCTTGGTGAGGGGGATCTCGCGCGGGCTGCGCTACCTGCTGGCCTCGCTCGCGACGATGCTCATGGTGGCAGCCCTGATCCTCGTCGTGGCGCTGCGCCAGGGGCCGGTACCGATCGGTTTTGCCGAGCCGCTTCTGCTTCACTTTCTCAACGAGCGCGCGGGCGGGCTGCGCATCGCCTTCACCGGCCCGGCCCTGCGCTGGTCGCGCGAGAGCCGCTCGCTCGAGCTCGAGGTGCGCGATCTCGATCTCGCTGCGCCCGGCCGCCCGCCGCTGCTCAGCGCCTCGCATGCCGCGATCGACGTGGTGATCGAGCCGCTGCTCACCGAGCGCCGGCTGGTGATCGACCGCATGGTCCTGATCGAGCCCGGCTTCGAGCTGGTGCGCAGCGAGGAGGGCGATTTCGGGCTGCTGCTGGGCGGCCGCGAGATCGCGGCCGGAGACGGTCTCCGCGACGGCAGGCGCCGCGGCCTGGCGCGGCTGCTGGCGGTGCTGTTCGGGGGCTCGGAGGAGCTGCGCGCCGCCGTCGAGATCCGCTCCTTCCAGGTGGAGGAGGCGAGCCTCACCATTCTCGACCGGGCGAGCGGCGCACGCCTGGCAGGGCGCGGCGGCGCCCGGCTGTCGCGCGAGGAGGGCCGGCTTGCCGTCGACCTGTCCCTCGAGCAGGGAGGCCTGCCTGCGCGGCTCGCTCTGGCCGTGCGTCAGCTCGGGCCCGAGAGGTTCGAGCTGAAGCTCGACGCGCGCCGGCTGCGTCCGGCAGTGCTGGCGGCGATCGCCGGCCGTCCCGAGCTGGCCGAGCTCGATCTTCGGCTCGACGGCTCCTTCACGACCGGCCTCGACGAGGAGGGGAGGCTGTCGCCGGGGCGCTTCACGCTTTCCGCAGGGCCGCAGAGCGTGGGCTTTCCGGTGCTTTGGCCCGAGCCGCCGGAGATCGAGGCTGCAGAGGTCTCCGGCACGGCCGATGCCACCGCCCGCCGGGTGGTCATGGAGCGGATCTCGCTACGCGCGCACGGCGCCGTGGCCGAGGGCGAGGGCGAGCTGATTCTGGGCGAGGCGGGACCTGAGGTGCGGGTGGAGGCCACGGTGCGCGACCTCCCGGCCCGCCAGCTCGTGACCTTCTGGCCCGTGAAGGTGGCCGCCAAGGCGCGCGAGTGGCTCGACGAGAACCTGCATGACGGGATGATCGAGGAAGGCCGCCTGGCGGTCCACGACCGGCCGGGCGAGAAGCCGGACGCCGAGGGTGACTTCCGCTTCAAGGACGCGATCGTGAGCTTCCTCCCCGGGATGCCGGCGGTCGAGGAAGGGCGTGGCACCGGCACGTTCCGGCGCGAGGAGGTGAGTGTCACCGGCACGGGCGGCAGGCTCGGGCCGGTCGTCCTCGAGCGGCTCGATCTCACGCTGGCCGACCTGCACGGCGAGGAAGAGAGGATGAGTCTCGCGGTCGCCGGCAGCGGGCCGGTCAGCGGGCTCATGAGCCTCGGCACGAAGCTGCCCGAGGGCATCGACGTGCGGCTGCCGGTGCCGCCCGAGCGGGTCGCGGGGCACGGCCACTACCGGCTCGAGCTGGAGCGGCCGCTCGAGAAGGACGTGCCGCCGGAGGAGCTCGTCTGGCGCTTCTCGGGCGAGCTGAGCGGGCTCGAGGTGCGCGGTATCGAGGACGAGATCGATATCGCCCGGGGCGAGGCCGCCTTCGCCGCCGATCGCGACGCGGTCCGGATCCATGGCACGGCGCGGATGAACGGCGTGCCGGTGGAGCTCGTCGAGTGGCGCGTGCACCTTCGGGACAGCTCGAAGCTGCGCCGCGCGGGCACGCTCCGGGCACGGCCGGCGGTCGATGATCTGGAGCGCCTGGGCTTGCCCCTGCCGACCGGCTTTTCCGGCGCGCTGGGCGTCCAGCTGGAGGTGAGCGAGCCGCGGCGGGGTCCGCGAACGACCCGGGTCGACCTCGACCTGACGCCGCTCGAGATCGACCTGCCGCGCTTCGGCCTCGCCAAGCCCGACGGCAGGGCCGGGCGCCTGCGCGCCCGGGTCACCGGCCCGAGCGAGGGGCTTCTTCTGGTCGAGGAGCTCGATCTCTCGCTGCCCGACGCCGGGGCCCAGGGCGCGTTGCGCCTTGATGTCGACCGCAGACGGCTCCTCCAGCTCGACCTGCGGCGCCTCGCGCTCGCCGGCAGCACCGGCGCGCTGGCGGTGCGGCCGCAGGACGGCGGCGGCTATCACATCAGCCTCGACGCCGACCGGCTGGATCTCGACACGCTACTCAAGCGCTCCAAGGCCGCCAGGAAGCGTGGCGGCAGATCGTCGAGCGGGGGGGCAGAAGAGAAGCTGCCGCCCCTCGACGTGGCGTTGAGCGCCCGCGAGCTGCGCTTCCATGGAGGGGTGATGCACGCGCTGGAGGGTCGCGTCACGCGCACCGCCAAGGGCTGGCACGAAGGAGCGATGAGCGCCACGCTGACCAGCGGGGACAGAGTTTCGGCCACGCTGACGCCGGCGGCGGGCGGGCCGGAGCTCAAGGTGAGCACCCGCGACGCGGGAGGCCTGCTGAGTTTTCTCGACCGCAACGCCACCTACGCGCCGGGCGGCAGCTTCAACCTCGAGGGCAAGATCCGCGCCGAGCAGCCGCGGCTGCGGATCGCCGGCAAGGTGGCGGTGCGCGACTACACGCTGCGCCAGGCACCGGTCCTGGCCCAGCTTCTCTCGCTGGCCTCGCTCACCGGAATCCTCAACACCCTGCAGGGCAACGGAATTCATTTCGACCGGGCACGGGTCGACTACGAGCTGGAGGGCGACCGGCTGAAGCTCGCCGACGGCAGGGCCAGCGGCTCCGAGCTGGGATTCACCTTTGCCGGCACGATCGACGCCGGCGAGGAGCGGGTCGACATCGAGGGCACCGTGGTGCCCGCCTACACGCTCAACCGGATCCTCGGGAAGGTGCCGATCATCGGCCGGCTGCTGCGCGGCGAGGACGGGGTAGGGGCGTTTGCCGCCACCTATTCGGTCAAGGGGAGCTTCGACAGTCCCGATGTGTTCGTGAACCCGCTCTCGCTCATCGTCCCGGGCTTCATCCGCGATCTCTTTGGCGTTCCCGAGCCCGGAGCGGGGGAGCCGGCGCCGGAGGCCGGCTCCCTCTTCGATCCAAACTGAGCCCCGGTGGAGCCGGTCAGGCCGGGCGGATCAGGATATGGCGCTTGCGGCCGGCCGACAGCTTGATGCTGCCCTCGACGAGGGCTGCCAGATCGACCGTCATGGTCTCCTCTTGCACCGGCTCGTCATTGACCCGGGCGCCGCCGCCGCGCATCAGACGGCGCGCCTCGCCGTTGGAGGCGGCAAGCCCGGCCAGGTGGAAGAGCTCGACGACGGAGATGCCGGCGCGCAGCCGCGCTTCCTCGATCTCAATCACCGGAAGGCCCTCTGCGGCACCGCTGCCCTCCTCGAACAGCCGGCGCGCGGTGGCCGCAGCGCTTTCGGCTGCCTCGGCCCCGTGGCACAGGCGGGTCGTCTCGGTGGCAAGGAGCTTCTTGGCCTCGTTGATCTCGTTGCCCTGGAGCTTCTCGAGCCGCTCGATCTCGTCCAGCGGCAGCTCGGTGAACAGGCGCAGGAAGCGGCCCACGTCGCCGTCCTCGGTGTTGCGCCAGAACTGCCAGTAGTCGAAGGCCGGCAGCCGGTCCTCGTTGATCCACACGGCACCGGCCGCGGTCTTGCCCATCTTCTGGCCCGAGGCGGTGGTCAAGAGCGGCGTGGTCAGCCCGTAGAGCTGGATCCCGTCGATCCGCCGGCCGAGCTCGACGCCGTTGACGATGTTGCCCCACTGGTCGGAGCCGCCCATCTGCAGGCGGCAGCCGTGGCGGCGGCTGAGCTCGAGAAAGTCGTAGGCCTGCATCACCATGTAGTTGAACTCGAGCAAAGTGAGGGGCTGCTCGCGCTCCAGCCGCAGGCGCACCGAATCGAAGCTCAGCATGCGGTTGACGGTAAAGTGTGTGCCGAAGTCGCGCAGGAAGGCGATGTAGCCAAGCTGGTCGAGCCATTCGGCATTGTCGACCAGCCGCGCCGCGCCCTCGCTGCCTCCACTCTCCCCGCCAAAGGACAGGAAGCGGCCGAGCGAGCGGCGGATGCCGGCCTTGTTCTCCTCGATCTTCTCGTCGGTGAGCAGCGGGCGGCTCTCGTCGCGGAACGACGGATCGCCGACCTTGGTGGTGCCGCCGCCGACTAGGGCGATCGGCCGGTGCCCGGTGCGCTGCAGGAGCCGCAGCAACATGATGCTCACCAGATGCCCGACATGCAGGCTGTCGGCGGTGAGGTCGAAGCCCACATAGGCGGTGACCGGCTCGCGCGCGGCGAGCTCATCGAGAGCCTCGAGGTCGGTGCACTGGTGGATGAAGCCGCGCGCGCTGAGCTCGCGCAGCAGGTCGGAGCGGAACCGGCTCATGACAACTTCCGAGGGAGGGGGTGGCGGCAGGGCCGCGTCAGCGCGGGATGGCCATCTCGGCAGGCTTCAGGCGCTTGTCGAGATAGGCCTCGCAGATCTCCTCGAGCTCCTGGAGCTGCGCCGCGAAATGGTGATCCGCCCCGTCGATCGCGTTGTAGTCGATGACGATGCCGCGCTGCTGGGAGAGCTTGTTGACGAGCTTCACCACCGATTCGGTCGGCGTGACGGTGTCGAGCTCGCCATGCACGATCAGCCCGGAGGAGGGGCAGGGGGCGAGGAAGCTGAAATCGTACATGTTGGCCGGCAGCGAGGCGCACATGAAGCCCTGGATCTCGGGCCGGCGCATCAAAAGCTGCATGGCGATCCAGGCGCCGAAGCCGACGCCCGAGACCCAGCAGCCGCTGCTGTTGGGGTTGTGGGTCTGCATCCAGTCGAGCGCCGAGGCGGCGTCGCGAAGCTCGCCCTGGCCGTGGTCGAAGACGCCCTGCGAGCGGCCGACCCCGCGGAAGTTGAAGCGCAGCACGGAAAAGCCGCGCCGCACGAACATGTGGAACATCGCGTAGACGATGCGGTGGTTCATCGTCGCGCCGTGCTGCGGATGCGGGTGCAGCACCATCGCCAGCGGCGGGTTGGGCCCCTGGCCGTGCACGTAGCGGCCTTCGAGGCGTCCGTCCGAACCGTTGAAAATGACCTCGGGCATCGCGGTGTCCCCACATCGAAAGGCGCCGCCTGCAGCCCGGCGGCGCGAAGTGTCAGCTGTCCAGCAACGAAGCGGTCGGAGGCGCGCATCGGCCCGCCCCTCGATTGACCCGCAAGGGGCGCTTCATATATTTGGCCAAGGTGGTGTCTCGTTGCGGCGCGGACCAGAGGGCACGCCTCGTCGTCCCGACCTTGTGGTATTGCTGCGGCCGAGGGCCGGCAGCAGTACCGAGGCTACATATCCCAGGCGGCAGCGCATGTTCAAGACTCTCAAGGAAGACATCCGGGTCGTCGCCGAGCGCGACCCTGCGGCCCGCTCCACCCTGGAGGTGCTGCTCTGCTATCCGGGCGTCCATGCGGTGGTCATCCATCGCCTGGCGCACCGGCTGTGGGGCGCGGGCTGGACGCTGACCGCGCGCTTCCTCTCCAATGTCAGCCGCTTTCTGACCGGCATCGAGATCCATCCCGGTGCCCGGATCGGCCGCCGTTTCTTCATCGATCACGGCATGGGCGTGGTGATCGGCGAGACCGCCGAGGTGGGCGACGACGTGACGCTCTACCAGGGCGTGACGCTGGGCGGCGTCAGCCTCAATCCCGGCAAGCGCCATCCCACCATCGAGGACGGCGTGGTGATCGGCGCCGGGGCGGCTGTGCTCGGCCCCTTCACCGTGCACAAGGGTGCGCGGGTCGGCTCCAATGCGGTGGTCCTCAAGGAGGTGCCGGCGGATGTCACCGTGGTCGGCATCCCGGCCCGGCCGCTCGGCCCGCAGCCGGTCGAGACCAGGGAGGGCAAGCCCTGCTTCCCGGCCTACGGCACCTGGCCGGGTGTTGCCACCGACCCGGTGAGCCGGGCGCTGGAGCGGGTCTGCGTGCAGCTCGAGGAGGTGGAGGGGCGGCTGCGCGAGCTGGAGGCCGAGCGCACGCCCGAGCGGCGCCGCGCCACGGCCGGCTCCTGAAGCCCGTCTTTTGCCGCCGGGCAGGCAGCCTTTGGCCATGAGCCACGCCTATCTCGATTATGCCGCCACGGCCCCCGTCCACGACGAGGTGATCGAGGCGATGGCCGCGGCGCTGCGCGAGGTCGGCAACCCGTCCTCGGTGCATGGCCCGGGCCGCCGTGCCCGCGCCCGCCTCGAGGCGGCACGGCGGGCGCTGGCGACGGCGCTCGATGCATCGCCCGACAGCCTCGTCTTCACCAGCGGCGGCACCGAGGCGAACCAGCTCGCTTTGGCCCAGGCGCGCGGTGGCCCGGTGATGGTCTCGGCGGTCGAGCATCCCTCGCTTCTGGACGCCGCACCCGAGGCGCTGCGCGTGCCCGTCACGGCCGACGGCGTGCTCGACCTCGAGACCTTCGAGCTGCTCTTGGCCCGGCACCGGCCGGCCCTCGTCTCGGTGATGCTCGCCAACAACGAGACCGGCGTGCTGCAGCCGGTTCGCGAGGCGGCCGGGCTCGCCCGGCGACACGGCGCCCTCGTGCATTGCGACGCGGTGCAGGCCTTCGGCAAGATGCCGGTGAGCCTCGCCGGGCTGGATGTCGACATGCTGAGCGTCTCGGCCCACAAGATCGGCGGGCCGGCCGGGGTGGGCGCTCTGGTGCTGCGCGAGGGGTTGGAGATCGCCGCCCGGCAGCGCGGCGGCGGCCAGGAACGGAAGCGCCGCGCCGGCACCGAGAACCTTGCGGGTATCGTCGGCTTCGGGCGGGCCGCCGAGCTTGTCGGGCGACACGACTGGCAGCGCGTGCGAAGCCTGCGCGACCGGCTCGAGGGCGACGTTCTCGGTCACTGCCCCGAGGCTCGCATCCACGGTGCAGCCGCACCGCGCCTCGCCACCACGAGCTGCCTCGCCACGCCCGGTGTTGCAGCCGACACGCAGCTCATGGCACTCGACCTCGCCGGCGTGGCGGTGAGCGCCGGCTCGGCTTGCTCCTCGGGGCGGATCGGGCCGTCGCCGGTGCTGCTGGCGATGGGGGTCGAGGAGACGCTGGCCGCCTGCTCGATCCGCGTGAGCCTCGGCTGGGGCAGCGGCGAGAAGGATGTCGACAGGTTTCTTGCCGCCTGGCTGGCGCTGTGGCAGCGGAAGGGGGGGCGCGACCCCGCTGCGCGTGGGGCCCCCTTGTCAAAGCCGGCTCCGATGGCAAGCTAACAGGCAGTTGAACGGACTGGCGGGAGCGCCCGCCGGGAGAGAGCATGGACACGCAGCAGATCATCTCGCTGACGCCCGCCGCGGCCGGCCGCGTGCGCGAGCTTCTGGCCCGGCAGGAGGACGCCTGCGGCATCAGGCTCGGCGTCAAGACCACCGGCTGCTCGGGATACAGCTACCAGATGGACTTCGCCCGCGCGGTCGATCCGCAGGACGAGGTGCTCGAGACGGACGGGCTGCGCATCCTTGTGGCGCCGGACGCCGCGGGCCTGCTCCAGGGCACCGAGATCGATTTCGTCGAGAGCAAGCTGGGTGCCCAGTTCGTTTTCAACAATCCGAAGGAAAAGGCGCGCTGCGGCTGCGGCGAGAGCTTTTCCGTCTGACCGCCGGCCCTTCTTCGGACGTTTTGCCCCCGTGCCTGTCATCAACTTCCTGTTCGAGGACGGGAGCCGCCGGTCCGTCGAGGCTGCCGAGGGCAGCAGCATTCTGGAGGTCGCCCGCAAGGCCGGCATCGACATGGAGGGCGCCTGCGGCGGCTCGATGGCCTGCGCCACCTGCCACGTCGTGGTGGACGAGGCGTGGTTCGAGCGGCTGGCTGTGGCGAGTGCGGAGGAAGAGGACATGCTCGATCTGGCGCCGGACTGGCAGCCCACATCGCGGCTCGGCTGCCAGGTCCGGCTGACCGCGGCGCTCGACGGGCTGAGCCTGCTCGTGCCGCGCAGCAGCCTGCTCGGGTGAGGATGGACGCTTGGGCGACATAGACGGACTCGAGCCCGGCGCGCGCGTCGTCGTGGCGATGTCGGGCGGCGTCGACAGCTCGGTGGTGGCGGCCGTCATGGCAGCCCAGGGCTTCGAGGTGGTGGGCGTCACCCTGCAGCTCTACGACCATGGCAACGCCACCGGCCGCAAGGGTGCGTGCTGCGCCGGGCAGGACATCCACGACGCGAGGCAGGTCGCCGAGCGGCTCGGCATCGCCCATTACGTCCTGGACTTCGAGGAGCGTTTCCGCCGCGCGGTGATCGACGATTTTGCCGACACCTATGCCGCGGGCCGCACCCCCATTCCCTGCGTGCGCTGCAACCAGCGGGTCAAGTTCCGCGACCTTCTCGACATCGCCCGCGATCTCGGCGCCGCGGCGCTGGCGACCGGCCACTATGCACGCCGCATCGAGGGTGCGAGCGGCGTCGAGCTGCACCGGGGCGCCGATCCGGCGCGCGACCAGAGCTACTTTCTGTTCGCCACCACGCAGCAGCAGCTCGACTTCCTGCGTTTCCCGCTGGGCAGCCTGGTCAAGGACGAGACCCGGGCGGTGGCGGCACGCTACGGCCTGCCGGTGGCCGAGAAGCCCGACAGCCAGGACATCTGCTTCGTGCCGCACGGCGATCACGCCCGCACCGTGGCGGCCCTGCGCCCCGACGCCGCGCAGCCCGGCGAGATCGTCGACGTGGGCGGCAAGCCGCTCGGCCGGCACGAGGGGATCGCCCGGTTCACCGTGGGGCAGCGCCGCAAGCTCGGCGTCTCGGCCAGCGAGCGCCTCTATGTGGTCGGCATCGACGCCGGGCGCCACCGCATCATGGTGGGGCCGCGCCGTGCCGCCTTGTGTGGCGAGGCGTGGCTGGCCGACATGAACTGGCTCGACGCGGAGGCGCCGCCGGCGGCCGGCCTCGCGGTCGAGGTCCAGCACCGCTACAATGAACCGCCCACCGCCGCGCATGTCGAGCCGGCCGGCGACGGCCGCATGAAGGTGCGCTTCGCCACGCCCCAGGTCGGCGTGGCGCCCGGGCAGGCCTGCGTGGTCTATGCCGGTGCGCGGCTCCTGGGCGGCGGCTGGATCGATCGGGCGCCGCTTTTGCAAGCGCCCGACGAGGAGGCGGGCGCGGCGTGACCGCAAGGGGTGCAGGCGCGCTTGACAGGCCGCCCCAGGCCCCTTATTTCACCGGCGTCCACCGCGGGGCGGAGTAGCTCAGTGGTAGAGCAGGGGACTCATAAGCCCTTGGTCGGGGGTTCAAATCCCTCCTCCGCTACCACCCCTTCTGGTTTTGCTGGACGTGACGACGGTTCCTGGCGCTGATTGCAGCGCCGGGCGCTTGTCGTTTCCCGTCGGTCCCACGACTTCCCTGCATTGGCTCGCCTGCAAACCTCCGGTTATATGTTGCCCTGCACTCGGCAGGAGCGGGCCAGGCTTCGAGCCGCTATACCCGCCTGCACCGGTAAGGCCGGAAGGTTACGGGAGGGTCAGGCATGGCGAGTTCATTGGGCGGCGTGGCCGCGCCTGCGGAGGGACGCTCCGGCGACGCGCGGGTGGGGCGCATAAGGATCTCGCTGTGGATCGTGGTGGCGCTAGGGGTGGTGCTGCCCTTGCTGGCGGCGCCCGCGCTGACGGAGAACCTCTCGTTCAGCTTCTACCTGATGCTCTGGATCATCCTGTGCACCTCGTTCAACCTGGTGGCGGGATTTACCGGCTACATGCCCTTCGGTTATGTGGCTTTCTACGGGGTCGGCGCCTACGCCACCGGCGTGCTGCACAAGACCTACGGCCTGCCGATGCCCGGCGCACTGGTCTGCGCGGCGCTAGCCGGCGCTGCCGTCTCGCTGCTCCTGGCCCCGACCCTGAGGCTCAAGGGCGTCTATTTCGGCATCGTGAGCCTGGCGCTCGCGGTGATCTTCCGGCTCGTCGTCTCGATGCTGCCCGAGGACATCACCGGCGGCAGCATGGGCCTCATCCTCGCCCGCGCCAATGACCCGCAGACCACCTACTATGTGACGGTGGCGGTGCTCGCCGCCTGCCTCGCCGCCGCCGGCTGGCTCGCCTTCTCGCGGACCGGCGTGGCGCTCCGGGCGGTGCGCGACGATGCCGATGCCGCTGCCATCGTCGGCATCGACGTCACCCGCACGCGGCTCAAGGCCTGGGTGCTGGCGGCGACCTTTCCGGCGGTCGTGGGCGGGCTCGAGGCCTGGTACACCAACGCGATCGACCCCGAGGCCTCCTTCAACATCCTCGTGACCGCCAAGGTGATCGTCTACTCGATGGCCGGCGGCCTGGGCACGCTCCTCGGGCCGGTGCTCGGCGCCGGCGCCCTCTACGGCATCGACCACCTGATCTGGCAGAAGTTCCCGGTCCTCAACCTGATGTTCCTGGGCATCATCATCATGGTGATGATCCTGGTCTTCCCGCGCGGTCTGGTCGGCAGCTTCGCCCAGCGCTTCCCCCTTCTGCGCCGCTACATCCCCTGAGCCCGGAGTGACACGATGACCGCCGATCTCCTGCTGCAGGGGCTCATCAACGGCCTGATCCTGGGGCTGATCTACAGCCTCATCGGGCTCAGCTTGAACATCATCTTCGGCGTGCTCCGGGTCGTGAACTTCGCCCATGGCGAGTTCATCATCCTGGGCGCCTACGCCGCCTATTTCCTCCAGCGCCTGCTGGGCCTCTCGCCGTTCCTGGCAATGCCGGTGATCTTCGTGATGTTCGCGCTGATCGGCTGGGCGCTCTACTTCGTGCTAGTCAAGCGGCTGGCCCGATCGGACGACCCCGAGACCGCCTCGCTCTTGGTCATGTTCGGCCTGTCGATCACGCTGGGCGCCTTGATGCTGTTCTTCTTCGAGGCCGATGCCCGCTCGCTCGACTACATGCTCGAGCCGCCGTTCTTGATGTTCGGCAACATCGTCATCCCGACGACCCGCCTGGTGGCGCTGGCCATCACCCTGGTCATCACCGGCATCACCGCCTGGTTCCTCTACCGGACCTTCCCGGGCAAGGCGCTGCGCGCGGTCATCATGAACCGCTCGGCGGTGGCCACGGTGGGCATCGACGTCGAGAAGCTCTCGGCCATGACCTTCGGCATCGGCCTGGGCTTCGCCGGCGTCACCGGCGTGCTGCTGGCGATGATCTTTCCGGCCTTCTCGCCCTTCGCCGGCGCCGACTACACGCTGATCGGCTTCATCATCATCGTCCTTGGCGGGCTCGGCCATCCGATCGGCGCGCTGGTGGGCGGGCTCCTCTTCGGCGTCACCGAGCAGGTGACCGTGGTGCTGGCCGACAATTCGGTGGCGCTGCTGGTGGGCTTCGCCCTGATGATCGCCGTCATCTTCTTCCGCCCCTCCGGCCTCTTCGGCCGCCAGCAGCTGCGGTGATCCGATGCTCCGCGTGACCGACCTCACCAAGACCTTCGGCGGCCTCAAGGCGCTGGGCGGCGTGTCGCTGCACATCCCGGAAAAGCGCGTGCTGGGCCTGCTCGGCATGAACGGCTCGGGCAAGACCACGCTCTTGAACTGCATCAATGGTCTCTACGAGCCCAGCAGCGGCGACATCCAGCTCCAGGGCACGAGCCTGCTCGGCCTGCCGACCCACAAGATCGCCGCGCGCGGCGTGGGCCGGACCTTCCAGGTTCCCAAGCTCTTCCCGCGCAT
The DNA here is from genome assembly GCA_029211145.1 of Marinimicrococcus flavescens. Lineage (GTDB taxonomy): Bacteria > Pseudomonadota > Alphaproteobacteria > Geminicoccales > Geminicoccaceae > Marinimicrococcus > Marinimicrococcus flavescens. The sequence continues at coordinate 12,200 of JARGEQ010000051.1, read as the reverse complement.
GACGCTGCTGGAGAACCTGGCCGCACCCTTCACCACCGGCGACGCCAGCGACGCCGAGGTCTACGAGCGCTCGGCCGAGTGGCTCAACCGGGTCGAGCTCTACCGCCTGCGCCACAACTACGCGGAGGAGCTCTCGGGCGGGCAGCAGAAGCTGGTCGAGCTCGCCCGGATGATGGTGGCCCAGCCCAAGCTGGTGCTGCTCGACGAGCCCTTCGCCGGCGTCAACCCGAGCCTCGCCCTGCTCATCATCCGGCTGATCGAGGCGATGCCCGAGCGGGACGGCTGCAGCGTGCTCCTGGTGAGCCACGACCTCACCTCGGTCTACCAGCTCTCGCACAACATCGTCGTGCTGCACGAGGGGAGGGTGCTGGCCGAGGGCGGCGCCGCGGAGATCCGCTCCAATCCCGACGTGATCGAAGCCTATCTGGGAGCGTGAGCGTGGCTGAGCCTCTGATCCGCATGGACGGCGTGCACGTCGCCTACAATGGCGACATCATGGTCCTGCAGGGCATCGATCTCGATATAAGCCGCGGCCAGGTCACCGGCATCATCGGCCCCAACGGCGCCGGCAAGTCGACCGTCCTCAAGACCATCTTCGGGCTCTTGCAGGTGAAGTCCGGCAGCCTGAGCCTCAACGGCCGCGACATCAGCCGCCTGAAGGCACATGAGCGGGCGCTCGAGGGCATCGCCTTCGTGCCGCAGAACCGCGCCACCTTCGCCGACCTCTCGGTCGAGGACAATCTGCTGCTGGGCTGCTGGCCGTTCCGCCGCGACAAGGCGCGGATCGCCCGGGCGCTCGAGAGTGTCTATGCGCGCTTCCCGATTCTCAAGGAGAAGCGCCGCGACATGGCCCGCAGCATGAGCGGCGGCCAGCAGCGCTTCGTGGAGATCGCCCGGGCGCTGATCGTCGAGCCCGACGTGATCCTCCTGGACGAGCCCACCGCGATGATCGCGCCGAAGATCTCCAAGGAGATCTACGCGCTCATCCGCCAGCTCGCCGACGACGGCGCCACGGTGGTTCTGGTCGACCAGAACGTCCGCCAGTGCGTGAACGTCTCCGACCGGCTCTACGTCCTCGAGCTGGGCCGCAACAAGGCCCAGGGCAGCCGCGACGACTTTGCCAGCGACACCCAGCTGCGCGACCTCGTCGCCGAATGGGTCAACTACAAGATCGACCACTGACAACACCACAGGGAGAAGCGACCTTGCTCAAGCAACTGCGCAACGCCGCCCTCGCGGCGGCCGCCGCCCTGGCCTTCACGGCTCCGGGCGCCGACGCGGCGGACGACAAGATCCGCATCGGCATGACCGTCTCCTCGGCGGGCAACTTCGCGCTGGCCTCCCAGTCGGGCGTGCGCGGCGTCGAGATCTGGGTCGACGAGGTCAACAAGGCCGGCGGCCTCGAGGTGGGCGGCCGCAAGCTGCCGGTCGAGCTGGTCAAGCTCGACGACCGCTCCGACAAGCAGATGACCGCGCGGGTCTACGAGACGCTGATCACCGACGAGAAGGTCGATCTGCTGTTCGCGCCGTTCGGCTCGACCCTGACGGCTGCCGCCGCCACCGCCACCGAGCGGCTCGACAAGTTCCTGGTGATCTGGTCGGCCGCCGCCGATACGCTCTACGACCAGGGCTTCAAGAACATCGTCTCGGCGACCCAGATGCCGGTCTCCCGCATGCCGGTGGCGAGCCTCGACCTCGCCAAGGAGCTGGGAACCAAGAAGGTCGCCATCGTCTATGTCGACGAGCCGTTCCCGGCCGGTCTCGCCACGGGTGCCGAGGCTGCCGCCAAGGAGCGCGGGCTCGAGGTGGTGCTCATGGAGCGCTATCCCAAGGGTGCCAAGGACTTCAGCCTGATCCTGCAGAAGGCGCGCGCCTCGGGCGCCGACGTCTTCTTTCCCACCTCCTACGAGGGGGACCTGATCAGCATGGTGCGCCAGATGCGCCAGATGAACATCAACTTCCCCTACACCTTCATGGTCTACGCCTCGACGCCGCAGTTCCAGGCGATCGGCGAGGACGGCGACTACATCTACAGCCACACCAACTTCCACCCGACGATCAACTGGGAGGTCAATGCCGGCCTCAACCGCGAGCAGTTCGTCGAGGCCTATGACCGGCTGTTCCCCAAGGCCGAGTATCCCGCCGACTTCCAGACGGTCCTGGCCTACGGCGCTGGCGCCATCGCCGGCGAGATCATCGAGAAGGCGGGCTCGACCGACGCTGCCGTCCTCAAGCAGGCCGCCCTCGACCTGAGCGGCGAGCTCACGGTGCTGGCCGGCCCCTACAAGATCGACGAGACCGGCAAGCAGCTCGCCATGCCGTTCCCGGTGGTCCAGCTCCAGCCCGAGAAGGGCATGGTCACCGTGTGGCCGTCGGAGGTGGCGGTCGCCGAGCCGATCTTCCCGATCCCTGCCTGGACCGACCGCTAGGCTTCCTGCCCGGGGCTTTCGCCCCGGGCCTCTCTTCCCGACCAGACGGCGGGACGCCGGAGCGGCCCGCGATCCAGTGGAGTCGATGGATGGCCGATCCGGCATTCCGCTCCCTCGCCGAGCTCGGGCGAGGGCTTCGAGAGGGCGCGTTCTCCGCACGCGAGATCACTGCCCTTTATCTCGGCCGCATCGAGCGCGCCGAGCCCCGGCTCAACGCTTTCGTCGAGGTCTATCGCGAGGGCGCCCTGGCACAGGCCGAAGCCGCCGACGCGCTGCTGCGGGCGGGCGTCGATCTGGGTCCGCTGCACGGCCTGCCGATCGCCCTCAAGGACCTGATCGAGTGGCAGGGGCGGGGTTGTGGCGCCGGCTCGAAGAGCTGGGAGCGGCGCCGCTCCGCCACCACCGCCACCGTCCTGCGCCGCCTGCTGGCGGCGGGCGCGGTGGTGCTCGGCCGTGCCCACATGGTCGAGTTCGCCTTCGGCGGCTGGGGCACCAACCCGCTGCTGGGCACCCCCTGGAACCCCTGGGACCTCACGACCCAGCGCATACCCGGCGGCTCCTCGAACGGCTCGGGCGTGGCGGTGGGCGCTGGCCTGGCGCCAGCCGCCCTCGGCAGCGACACCGGCGGCTCGGTGCGCATCCCGGCCTCGGTCGCCAGCATCGTCGGCCTCAAGCCGACCTATGGCCGTATCAGCCTCGCCGGCTGCGTGCCGCTTTCCTGGTCGCTGGACTCGATCGGCCCGATGACCCGCACGGTCGAGGACGCCGCCATCCTTCTGGGAGCGCTCGCCGGCCCCGACCCCGAGGATCCGGCCACTGCCGGTCTGCCGGCGTTCGACGCCGATGCCTGGCGCCGGCTGCCTGTCGCCGGCCGCAGGATCGCGGTGATGGACGAGGCGGATTTTCCGCTGGCGGTGGAGCCTGCTTGCCTTGCCGCCTTCCGCGAAGCCCAGGCGGCCCTGCGCGAGCTGGGCGTCTCGGTCGAGACCGTGCGCCTCCCGTTCCGCTTCGACGATCTCGTCGAGCGCAACGGCCTCATCATCGCCGCCGAGGCCTATGCCTTCCACGGCGAGACGATCGCCGACCCGGCGCGCCCGATAGGCGAGGCGGTGCGCGGTCGCATCCTGCGCGGCCGGAGCATCCCGGCGCCCGACTATATCGCCGCCCTGCGCGGCCGCAGCGAGGAGATCGCCCGTTTCGGCGAGCTGATGCGTCCCTATGACGCGCTCCTGACGCCGACCCTGCCTTGCGCGCCGGTGAGGCTGAGCGAGGTCGACGAGGCCCGGGCGCCGCTCGCCGCCTTCACCCGGCCCGCCAACTATCTGGAGGCCTGCGCCATCTCGCTGCCGGGCGGGTTCGATGCCGCCGGGCTGCCGGTGGGCATCCAGCTCATGGCGCCGGGCATGGGCGAGGACCGGCTGCTGGCGATGGCTGCAGCGCTCGAGGCCGCCACCGGCCACGGTGCGCGTGCGCCCGACCTCTCGCCCCTGGGACTTTGAGCCGGCCGCTCAGGCCAGCTCGAGGCAGCCCTGGCGCAGCACCGTCATGAAGTGCTGCAGCGTCTGCGAGGGCGTGGCGAGCTCGGGCGTCAAGGCCACCACGGAGAAGGAGAGCGGCGGCTCGAGCGGAATGACGTCGAGGCTGTGCCGCCAGGCGTGCGCGGTGAACTGGTCGACCACCGCGCAGCCGACGCTCTCGCTGGCGAAGGCGGCGGCCACCGAATAGGTGTGCACCTGGATCGCCGGCGCATAGACCAGGCCCCGCGCGGTGAAAGCGTCGCACAGCAGCGAGCCCACGGGCGAATCGATCTCCAGCCCGACCAGCCGCTCCAGATCGATCTCCTCCAGCGTCATCCGCTCCGGCCGTGCGCGGGGTGCGGCGGCGCGCTGCTGGACATAGACCAGACGCGCCTCGCCGAGCGTCGTGCTGCGGATGCCGGCCTTCCTGTGGATGTCGTAGGCGAGCCCGATATCGATCTCCAGCGACAGCAGCTTGGTGACGATCTCGTCATAGTTCAGCGTGCGGATGTCGAAGGAGAGCTGCGGGTTGGCCTGGCGCAGCGTGGTGATGGCGCGGGGCGCCAGGCCGATCCCGAGGCTCGGCAGGAAGCCCACCCGAAGATTGCTGACGGCGCCACGCTGGAGGTTGCTGGCGAGGCGGCGCAGCTCCTCGATGCCGCGGTAGATCTTCTCCGCCTCCGCGAACAACAGCTCCGCCTCCGCCGTCGGGACGAGCCTTCGGCGCACCCGCTCGAACAGCTTGAACCCGATCACCGTCTCGGCATGCTGGATGGTCTTGCTCAGCGCCGGTTGGGAGATGTTCAGGAGACGGGCCGCGGCATTGATCGAGCCGGCCTTGCGGATCGCGTAGAAGGCTTCGATGTGTCTGAGGCGCATCGTCTTTCTAACTGCTGGGAACGGAACGGACGGTCTGCCGAAGTATCGGGCCGCGAGCCTGGGGTGACGCGCCGGTGTCGACTTGAAGGAGACCGATCAATTGTTTGTACACTTGAAAGGCGGCCGGGAGGAAGAGCGGGGACGACCTGTGCACGCCAGTGTGCCAAGGAACGTGTTCTTGGGTTGACGAGGCCGCCCGTCTGTTCGTCCATTGTAGGATGAGGCGAGGAGGAGGCGGTGGCGATGCAGCAGGTCGCGAGTTTCGCGGTCGAACGGACTGCCTACCTGAACGCGGATGGCACCTGCGCGGAGCGGCTGCCGGCCTTCGCCGGCGATCGCGACGAGCTCGTGCGGCTCTACCGCTCCATGGTTCTCACCCGCACCTTCGACGCCAAGGCGGTGGCGCTGCAGCGCACCGGGCGGCTCGGCACCTTCGCCTCCTCGCTGGGCCAGGAGGCGGTGACGGTGGGCATCGGCGCCGCCATGCGGCCCGAGGACGTGCTGGTGCCCTCGTTCCGCGAGCAGGGCGCGCAGATATTGCGCGGCGTTACGCTGGAGGAGATCTTCGCCTATTGGGGCGGCGACGAGCGCGGCTCCGACTTCGCCGGCCCGCGCGAGGACTTTCCCATCTGCGTCCCGGTCGGGACCCAGGCGGCGCATGCCGCCGGCGTGGCGCTGGCCTTCAGACTGCGCCGCGAGCCGCGCGTGGCGGTCTGCGTGATGGGCGATGGCGCCACCTCCAAGGGCGATGTCTATGAGGCCATGAACGCGGCTGGCGTGTGGCGCCTGCCGCTGGTCTTCGTGGTCAACAACAACGAGTGGGCGATCTCGGTGCCGCGCTCCAAGCAGACTGCGGCGAAGACGCTCGCCCAAAAAGCCATCGCGGCCGGCTTCGAGGGCGAGCAGGTGGACGGCAACGACGTGATCGCGGTGCGTGCGGTCATGGAGCGGGCCCTGGCCATGGCCCGCGACGAGCGCCAGCCGCGGCTGATCGAGGCGCTCACCTACCGGCTCTCCGACCACACCACCGCCGACGACGCGCGCCGCTACCGGGACGACAAGGAGGTGAGCGAGCGCTGGAAGGCCGAGCCGGTGGGCCGCCTGCGCGGCTTCCTCGTGGCGCGCGACTGGTGGAGCAAGGGCGACGAGGAGAAGCTGCTGGCAGACTGCGCCCGCGAGGTCGACGCTGCCGCCGAGGCCTATCTCGCCCGCACCGGTCAGCCCGCCACCGCCATGATCGATCACGTCTTCGCCGAGCTGCCCGCCGCCATGGAGGGGCAGCGGGCCGCGATCGCGGCGCTGGGAGCGCGCGCCGGGGGAGAGGGCCGATGACCGCGCTCACCATGGTGGAGGCGATCCGCGATGCCATGGCCCGAGCCATGGAGGAGGATCCGGACGTCGTCGTGCTCGGCGAGGATGTCGGCCATGACGGCGGCGTCTTTCGCGCCACCGAGGGTTTGGTCGAGCGGTTCGGCGAGGAGCGCGTGATCGACACCCCGCTCTCCGAGGCGCTGCTGGCAGGGCTCGCCGTGGGCCTCGGCGCCCAGCGCATGCGGCCGGTGGTCGAGTTCCAGTTCGACGGGTTTCTCTACCCCGCCATCGACCAGCTGGTGAACCATGCCGGCCGGCTGCGGAACAGGACCCGGGGCCGGCTTTCCTGCCCCATCGTGATCCGCGCTCCCTATGGCGGCGGCATCCGCGCGCCCGAGCACCACTCTGAGAGCCCCGAGACCTTCTACGCCCACATGCCGGGCATCCGCACCGTGATCCCCTCCACGCCGCGGCGCGCCTACGGGCTGATGCTGGCCGCCATCCGCGACCCCGATCCGGTCGTCTTCCTCGAGCCCAAGCGGCTCTACCGGGCGGTCCGCGAGGAGGTCCCGGACGACGGCGAGGCGCTGCCCCTCGACCAGTGCTTCAAGGTCCGCGACGGCACGGACGTGACGCTGGTGGGCTGGGGCGCCTCGCTGGCGCGCATCCTCGAGGCCGCCGACCTGCTGGCCGGGGAGGGGATCGAGGCCGGTGTCATCGACGTCGCCACCCTCAAGCCCCTCGATGCCGGCACCATCCTCGATGCGGTGCGGCGCAGCGGGCGCTGCGTGATCGCCCACGAGGCGCCGCGCAGCTACGGGCCCGCCGCCGAGATCGCGGCCCTGCTCGCCGGCGAGGGCCTGTTCTCGCTGCTGGCGCCGGTCGAGCGGGTCACAGGCTTCGACGTGCCTGTCCCCCTGCCGCGCCTGGAGGACCACTATCTGCCGGACGCCGAGCGCATCGCCGCCGCCGCCCGCCGCCTGATGGGCTACCGATGAAGAGCTTCATGCTTCCCGACCTGGGCGAGGGCCTGCAGGAGGCGGAGATCGTCGCCTGGCATGTGGGCGAGGGCGATCACGTGGTGGCCGACCAGCCGCTGCTCTCGGTCGAGACCGACAAGGCGGTGGTCGAGATTCCCTCGCCGCAATCGGGCCGGATCGCCCGCCTGCACGCGACACCCGGCGCCATCCTGCCGATCGGCGCCGCCCTGGTGGATTTCGACGAGGGCGGCGAGGATCGCGGCGCCATCGTCGGCGAGCTGGTGCGCGAGACGCCGCGCCCGCGCGCACCCGGCGGGCAGCGCCGGGCGATCCGTGCCGCCCCCGCGGTGCGCCGGCGCGCCGAGGAGCTGGGCGTCGACCTCGCCGCGGTGGTTGCCACCGGCCCCGAGGGCACGGTGAGCCGCGCCGACGTCGAGAAGGCAGCCGAGCTGCGGCCCGGCGGTGCCGAGCCGCTGCGCGGGGTGCGCCGGGCCATGGCCCGCAACATGGCCCGCGCCCACGCCGTGGTGGTGCCGGCCACCGTCAACGACGAGGCCGACATCGGCGCGTGGGGACGGGACAGCGACGTCACCACCCGGCTGGTGCGGGCGATCGGCACGGCCTGCGCCGCCGAGCCCGCCCTCAACGCCCACCTCGTGGACGAGGGCGAGAACCGGGTGCTTCACCGCAGCGTCGATCTCGGCATTGCCATGGACACACAAGAGGGGCTCTTCGTGCCGGTGCTGCACGACGTGGCCAGCCGCTCGCGCGAGGATCTCCGTCGCGGTCTCGAGCGCATGAAGGAAGCCGTGCGCACCCGCATCGTGCCCCGCGAGGAGCTGGTGGGGGCCACCATCACGCTCAGCAATTTCGGCATGTTCGGCGGCCGCCATGCGCAGCTGGTGGTCCTGCCGCCGCAAGTGGCGATCCTCGGGGCCGGGCGGCTGCGCGAGGATGTCCGGGTGCAGGACGGGGCGATCCGCGTGACGCGCCTGCTGCCGCTCTCCTTGACCTTCGACCATCGCGCGGTGATGGGCGGCGAGGCGGCCCGCTTCATGGCTGCGGTAATCGCCGATCTCGAACAGCCTGGCTGAGGGAGAGCGTTTCATGCCGGGCGATCCCGTCGCCCTTGCCGACGAGTGGGGGCCGAAGGCGGTTCTTCATCTCCACCGCCCGTCCGTCGGGCTGCGCGCGATCCTCGTCATCGACAATGTGGCGCTGGGGCCTGCCATCGGCGGCGTGCGGATGGCCCCCGACGTCACCCTTGTGGAGTGTTTCCGGCTGGCCCGGGCGATGAGCCTCAAGAACGCCGCTGCCGGCTTGCCGCATGGCGGCGGCAAGGCGGTGATCGCTGGCGACCCGCGGCGGCCCGTCGAGGAGCGCGAGCAGCTCGTGCGCGCCTTCGCCCGCTCCATCGAAGGCCTCGTCGACTACATCCCCGGCCCCGACATGGGCACCGACGAGACCGCCATGGCGCGGGATGCGGCCCTGCGGCTGGCAAAGGACCGGCTCCGCCGGGCACGTGCCTTCGGGCGCTGGCGCTAGGGCGGGTCCCGGTCCGCCGGATGCGCGTGCTGCCAACGAACGGTGCAGGCTGCCCTGCGGGCATGGCCGAGGAGGCCGGAGGGATGACGCAGGGGCGTGGCGGCAGTGCCGTGCAAGGCGCTGCGCGCGGCCAGTTTTTTTGTTCTCCCGGGGTCGGCGGCGGGTCCGGCAGGCGCGCCATCTCGCTGAGGCCACCGCTACCGCACCTGCCCACGGTCCGTTGGCCGCTCTCGTGTCGCTCTTGCGGAGGGTCGAGGAGATGCGGCGGCGAAGTCCCGGCCCGGCAGGATCACCGGCAAAGCCGAGGATCCGCTGAACCCTCACCGCCGCCAACTGACAGAAGAGAAAAAGCGAAAGCCGCGCGCAGCGCCCGCGCCAGCGGCGGGACGGACCGGGCCCGCTCCCCTGCCAGCCGCCCTGCCGGGCCTTTGAAATGCGAAAGGCCGGTGCCCGTTGCCGGCACCGGCCTTTCCGCATGTCCCGGCCCTCGCGCTGGCGCGGGGCAGGGGCGTCGTCGAGGATCACTCCTCGTCGGACGCCACCTTCTCCTTCTTCACAAGAACCTGGCGGCCCTTGTACATGCCGGTCTTGAGATCGACGTGATGCGGACGACGGAACTCGCCCGTATCCTTGTCCTCGACCACGTTGGGGACAGTGAGCGCCAAATGCGCGCGACGCATGTCGCGGCGCGAAGGGCTCACCTTCTTCTTGGGTACGGCCATCGTCCGAATCCTCGATAGCAGGCAGGCACGCGGTGGCCCGCCCACGCGTGACGTGCGGCGCTACATAAAAGAACAGCGGCGCGAGGTCAACGACCGGCCAGTGGATGCGGTGCGCGGGCCTTGCACGAAGCGAGCGTGTCCGGCACCCCTGCAGGGCCTATGATGCGGGCCGGGATAGAGAGGCTGCCCGCTGGGAGACAGCATGCGCCTTCGCAAGACGCTCCTCGTTCTCGCCATCCTGCTGGTGACGGTGCCGGCCCTTCTGCTCGCCGCCGTGGCGCTGGTCGACCTCGAGCGCTACCGGCCCTATCTGGAGGCGCGCGCCAGCGAGGCGCTGGGTCGCGAGGTCACGGTCGGCGGCGAGATCGGCCTCGCCTTCTCGCTACGCCCGACAGTGGCGCTCGGCAATGTCACCCTGGCCAACGCCACCTGGGGCACGCGGCCCGAGATGGCGCGGGTCCGCCGGCTCGCGGTGCGGCTGGCGCTGCTGCCCCTGCTGCGCGGCGAGGCCGACATCGCGAGCATCGCCATCGAGGGGGCCGATATCGTCCTCGAGACCGATGCGCAGGGGCGCGGCAACTGGTCGCCGGTGAAGCCTTCCGGCGAGGCCGGGGCGCGCGCCCCGCAAAGCACCGATGCCGCGGGTCGGGGCGCTGCCGGCGAGGGCGACGGGCCGGCGACGTTGCCGCTGGTGCGCTCGCTGCGCATCGTCGATTCCGTGCTGAGCTGGCGGGACGGGCGCTCCGGCGCCCTGCTGGCGGTGGCAGTCGACCGGCTGGAGGCGGAGACCGGCGGGCTGGACCAGCCCATCGGCCTGGAGGCGCGCGGCACCATCAACGGGCGGCGGGTCGAGCTCGAGGGCGAGCTGGGCCCGCTCGCGGCTCTGGTGACGGGGGATGAGCCCTGGCCGGTGCGGCTCGATGGCGAGGCCCTGGATGCGGACGTCACTATCGCCGGCACGGTGCTCCGCCCGCTGCAGCCCGAGCGTCTCGATCTGAAGGTGAGTGTCGAGACCAGGCGGCCCGAGCGGCTTTTGGCTATCGATGCGTCCTTGGGGGTGAGCCCGCAGCTCTTGGACGCGCTGGAGCGGGTGCGCCTCGCCGGGCGCGTGGCGGGGCCGGCGGGCGGGCCGGCGCTGGAAGAGCTCGACGCCACGGCGCGCTTCGCGGGTCTCGACATCGCCGCCGAAGGGCGGATCGGCGATGTCGCACGACTGGAGGGGCTGGCGCTGGACATCCGCGCCGAGGGGCAGGACAATGGCGCGCTGGCGCAGCTCCTGGGGCGCAGGCTGCCGGAGGGGAAGGTGGCGCTGGCGGTGCGGGCCGAGGGCAATGCCGGCCGGCTGGCGCTGCCGGGCTTGCGCCTCGGGCTCGGGACGAACGAGCTCGTCGGCGGGCTGCTGCTGCGGCGCGAGGGGCCGCGGCCGCGGATCGAGGGCGAGCTCAATGCGCCCCGTCTCGATCTGGCGGCCTTTGCCGGGGAGAAAGGCGTCGCGGGGCGGTCCGGAAGCGGCGGTTCCGGCACGAAGGACCGGCGCGAGCGTCTCTTTTCCAAAGAGCCCCTCGATCTCGGGGCGCTGGGCCTGGTCGATCTCGACCTCGAGCTGTCGGCCGGCGAGCTGAGGCTGCCCGGGTTGTTGCTCGAGATGGCGGCAGCGCGCCTGCTCTTGGAGGAGCGTCGCCTCGAGCTGGCGCCGATGAAGCTTCATCTCGCGGGGAACGCCGCGGGCGGGCGACTGGTGCTGGACGCCCGCAAGGGGCCGCCGGCCCTGCAGCTCGAGCTCGATGCGCCCGGTATCGACATGGCGGCCCTGCTGGCGGCGTTCGGCCGGGAGGACCTTGTGGAGAGCAAGGGTCGCCTGAAGCTGCGGCTGGCCGGTGCCGGCGCCAGCCCTGCGGCCCTCGCAGGCTCCCTCGACGGCGAGCTCGAGGCGGTGCTGGCTGCCGGCCGGCTGCGCGTCGGCGTGCTGGACGGGCTGGAAGGCGGGCGGCGGATCGCTGCTGCCCTCTTTGGTGATCCTCGGGGCTGGGTGGATCTGCGCTGCGGCCGCTTCGAGATCCCCGTTGCCGACGGCGTGGCCCGGCTGCGTACCGCCGTCCTCGAGACCTCGGTCTCGCGGGTCCTCGCCAGCGGCAGCATCGATCTCGGCCGCGAGCGCCTGGATCTTCTCCTCACGCCGCGCTCGCGGGTGGGCGGCCTCGACCTCGCTTTGCCGGTCAAGCTCAAGGGCACGCTCATGGAGCCCGACCCGGGCATCGACGAGAGCGAGGCCGCGAGGCGGGCGGCAGCCGCCCTTCTGGGCGGCCTGCTCGGGCTGCAGGGAGGGCAGGCTGGCGACGTCTGCGGTGAGGTGCTGCCGGAAGGGGATGGGGCGGCCCCGCGAGAGCCGCCCGCGGGCAGCGGCGCCGGCAGGGCGGATCCGGCCGTGGACGGGGCCCGGGATGCCGCGGATAGGCTGCGGCGTGGCCTCGAGGGGCTTCTCGGCGGGCGGCGTTAGGGCGGGGCGGAGGCGCTGCGCGCGGCTTTTCTGTTCTTTTCTCCGTCAGGTGGGGCGGCGCCACGTGGGGCCCGGTAGTGGCGTGCCGGGGTCTGTCATCGCTCCGTCGCGGTCCTGTCGCGAGAAGGTGAAAAAAGCGCTTGATCTCCGTCGGGCCGAGGGGTAGGTATCCGCCCGCCGCCGGAGACGGGGGCAGGAAGTTTCGGACAGCGGTTGACGCGGGGGCCAAAAAGGCCCACATGACACCCTCGGTCCAGTGCTCTTTGACATCGTGATTGTTGATGTAGAGGGGATGTGCAGGCGGCGGCTGGGAAGCCTGC
>JARGEQ010000050.1 GCA_029211145.1 Marinimicrococcus flavescens | reverse complement strand
TGCTACACATCAAGAGATCAAGCTGAAAGAGATTCTAAACGCATGAGCGGGCTGGGGAAATTTGATTTCAGTGATTTCAAGAAGCTCCAAAAGAGCTTACAGAAGATGCACAAAGATTTCCCGGATTTCCTTGATGACTGCATCCGGGAGCTGGCCGGGCGGTTGCTGGCGAAAACGATAGAACGAACACCTGTAAGAACAAATTGGCTTCGTGAACACTGGCAGCTAGGCGATATCGTTAGGCTACCAGGAGGGGGTGTGCACGTTGAGATTGTGAATAACGTGGAATATGCTCTTTACGTGGAATACGGACATGTTACCCGGCTCCGCACCGGTTGGGTGAACGGTAAGTTTATGCTCACGCTGTCTGTGCAGGAATTGGAGCGGGAGCTGCCGGCCATCATGGAAAAGATGCTGCAAAAATATATGGAGAAGCATATGGGGCGGTGAGTATGCAGGATATTAAAAATGCACTCATAAAGAAGCTTTCGTTATTTACTGAGGAGTACCCGGTATATGACGAAGCAGTGGAGCAGGGCATGCAGCAGCCGTGCTTTTTTGTGTTGCTGCTGGAAGGTAGTCAATCTAGAGAGATCGACTGCCGATATCGACGCTTCAATTCCTATGACATTCATTATTTCCCTAACCCTGGTTCTTTGGCTCCCAGGGAAGAATGTGAACTGGTTGCTGAGCGGTTGTATTCGGATATTGAGTATGTGACTGGCATCAAGGGAGGATATCGAGGCACT
>JARGEQ010000005.1 GCA_029211145.1 Marinimicrococcus flavescens | reverse complement strand
CCACGGGATGATTGTCAGTGTACTGGAGCAATTTCTGAAATCCAATCAGCCATGATTAAACTATAGGAGCAACTAATATGTCAAAATACGTCGAAATTGGTTATCCAATATATGAAGGAATGCCTGTTTTTCCAGGACTGCCAGAAGTGAAATTAGAGCCTAAAGAGCGCTTGGACAAAGGGGATGACTGGAACGGAAGTGTGTTAAGTATTTATCTTCATGCCGGTACCCATGTCGATGCCCCTTGGCATCATATGAATAACGGTAAGGGAATAGATGCTATTCCGATTGAAGACTTCATCTACCGAAAGCCGCTGTTAATTGATTGCCCGCTTGGCCCGAACGGCTTTATCACCGTCGATAAGCTCGAGGAATATGAAGAACTGAATGAAGCGGATCTTCTGATTTTCAACACGGGTCATTGGAAACACCGGGAGACTGATTTCGAGAAATATGTCAATAATTTCCCCGCCGTCTCTCCTGAAGCCGCTGAATACATCCGGACGAAGTTGCCAAACT
>JARGEQ010000049.1 GCA_029211145.1 Marinimicrococcus flavescens | reverse complement strand
CCCAATTGGGGCATACTTTCAATAAGGGTTACTGATGCCTGACGCATTCCGCCGTAGAAGGCAGCAAACATGCCGGCCGGGCCGCCGCCTATAATTAGAAGGTCGCTCATAGGAACGCCGGATTGCTCTAGTGTCACGTAATATTACACCTCCGAGTTGATATATTCAATTTGCCATACTAGTGTACTTACTCATTATAAACATTGTGGGACCACCCTGCAAAGGCTTTAAATGCCCTGAAAATTGTGACGTTTTTTTGTATGATAATATTTGATTAAAACGATACTAAGGTTTACAATGGATATGGTTATTTTAGAAATCCTTTAAGTTTGATTGGAAATTCTTCTGAATTTAAGTGTATAAATTCACAAAAGAACACTGAATTATTTTACAAAAAATAACACATAGACAGATTTACCTGTTGGAAGGAGCCGGAACATGAGCAGTATTCCAAAAATCGTTATCCTAGGCGCAGGATATGGAGGTATTTTAACTGCCCAGCGGCTGCAGAAAGCTTTGAATT
>JARGEQ010000048.1 GCA_029211145.1 Marinimicrococcus flavescens | reverse complement strand
TATATAGAGCGTTGCAGCAAGTAACAGAGGGAAGCATGAAATCAGGTTATTTTAGTGGACGGGGGAAAAAGGATGAAGAAACAAGGAAAGCTGCTGATTATCGGCTTTGGCCCCGGTGCCCTGGAGCATATTACAGGCCGCGCACTGGCTGCGCTTGAGGAAAGTGAAGCTGTGATCGGCTATAACACCTATGTTGAGCTGATCAAGCCGCTGCTGAAGCATCAGGAAATTGTCGGCACCGGCATGACTGAAGAGGTTAGCCGGGCCCAGGAAGCGGTGCGCAGGGCGGAAGCGGGACAGACCGTTGCGGTCATTTCCAGTGGGGACGCAGGTGTGTACGGGATGGCCGGACTGGTGTACGAGGTGTTGATCGAACGGGGCTGGAAACGTGCGGGCGGTGTGGAAGTCGAGGTGATTCCCGGAATATCGGCGATCCAATCCTGCTCTTCACTGCTGGGAGCGCCGATTATGCATGATGCCTGCACGATCAGCCTGAGTGATCATCTAACGCCGTGGGAGAGCATTGCGGCGCGTGTTGATGCGGCGG
>JARGEQ010000047.1 GCA_029211145.1 Marinimicrococcus flavescens | reverse complement strand
CCTGAAGGACTTCCGCCGCATCGCCACCCGCTACGACAAGCTCGCGGCAAATTTCCAGTCCGCCGTGGCTCTGGCGGCCGTTGGGGCCTTCTGGCTCTGATTGAGTCCGGACTTTAGGCGATCAGGAGCCCTTGCTCGCGCAGGTGCTTCTTCACCGCCGTCAGGTCGCCTTCATAGTCCCAGACCTCGACCGTGTCGTGCGGGCAGGCGACGAACAGATGGTCGTCGGTGAAGGACAGGATCCTGTCGAGCCGGATGACCTTCTCCACGTACTCGGTCCTGTTGAGCTCACGACGAATGAGCTCGCCGTCGGCGTTGTATCCGATATGAACGGCGCGCGCCTTGATCCTGGCGGTGAAGTATCTCACATCTTTTCCATTCAGCAACATCGAGTCGTCCGGCATCCTGCGAGTTCCGTACGCAGCGAGTTTCGAGTTGACGAAGCCCGCTTCGCACACTACTGGGCGGCGCGAGAAATGCAATTCATTTTTTTGAAAACGTCATTCAAGATGAAAGCGGCGTGAACGTGGTTGGGGGAGCCGTGGCTTTCGTCGGATCCTGCTTTCCGGCGAGTGTCCGTGGGTCGGGCCGACAGGCAGCAACGGAGGAGTGGCAGCGTGACTGAGCGGCCTGCACGACCAACCCCCGCAGCGGACGATTCAGCGGCCGTTGGTCAGCAGTTGAAGAAGCTGCGGAAGGAGCGCGGCTGGTCTCTCAGCCAGCTGGCGGAGGCGTCGCAGGTCTCGATCGGCTTGCTGAGCCAGATCGAGCGCGGCCGCTCGATTCCCTCATTGCGCACCCTCACCAAGCTGCGCGTGGCTCTCGAGGTATCGCTCGGAACCCTC
Organism: Marinimicrococcus flavescens; assembly: GCA_029211145.1. Lineage (GTDB taxonomy): Bacteria > Pseudomonadota > Alphaproteobacteria > Geminicoccales > Geminicoccaceae > Marinimicrococcus > Marinimicrococcus flavescens. The sequence continues at coordinate 88,274 of JARGEQ010000047.1, read as the reverse complement.
GTGGGCCAACGGGAGCCGACCGTGTCGTCGAGCGAGGTCCGGTTCGTCAAGCGCAGGGAGGACAGGGAATCGCTGGTGATCGGCGACAATCGCCTGGTGAAGGAATTCCTCTCGCCCGCCAAGTCGGAACATCTCCAGGTGATGCTCATGAACATCCCGCCGGCCGGAGGGGCCGGCTCCCGTGCTTACAGCTATGACGGAGAGAAGGCCGGTCTGGTGCTGGAAGGCGGGATCCGGCTGCAGCTCGGCGAGGATGTGCTGGATCTCAGGGCGGGGGACAGCTTCCAGTTCGATAGCTCTATCCCGCACACCTTTTCAAACAATCACGACGTGCCTGCCAAGGTCGTCTGGATCATCTGCAGGATTCCCGTGAACGATCATATCTGACCGGGGCGCTGGCCTGCGCTTGCTCCGCCAGCAGCGCCGGGCCGTCGTCCGTCAACGAGCGGGCGAAGCGGCTCCATCTGCGACGGCTGCGCTGTCGCAGATGGGACTCGCGCTCCGGGCCAAGGCGTCTGTTCCCGGCAGTAGTCTGAAATCCTTGCCAAAACTTCGCCGAAACAGGCCTGGACTTCGTCGAAGCATTCGAGCTTCTCGAAATTGACCTCGTCCATGTACAGTCCCTTCGTCATCTCGATCTGGATGCTGTTCCTGTTGTGCTCAACATCGGAATGGCGACCGATGCAGACGTTGCCGACAAATGGATCGTTGATGCTGACGGAAAAGCCCTCTGCCTCGAAGGCCTCCTTGCTCCATAGCTGAGGGAGATGCGGTGCCAGTGGCTCATCTTTCACTCAGGTTTAAAAAGGAGTTTCATAATAAGTGAATAATCTCCATAGCTCATTCAGATAGTGGAATATCTTTTCGACACGGAGTAAAGCGCGCTGCTTGGCTGATCGCCGAATGAAAGGGTCAGGCGAGGCTGTCTCCAATGATCGCACGTATCCGGGAGCTGCCATGGCTGATCGGCTGCGACGATGCGGTCGGGTCGCGTTCATATTTGAAAGACGGCGACCTCGCTTTTGAGAACGACGCGATCCTGCAGGTTGGCGGTCACTATGAAGATCGAGTCGACGAGCAGGTCGACGGCCGAAATTTCTGCGCGATGCCGGGGCTGATCAACGCGCGCACGCATCCCCCGAACCAGCCGAGTTTCCGCAGCGTGCGCGAGGATCTCGGCAGTCCTGGCGCAGCACCTCGTTGAAAGGATGCAGCGGGCAAGCGCAAGCGCCCGGGCTTGTCCGGGATGATCCGGGCGGGCCTGGTCCAGACGAACGGTTCGGCCCTGGCCGGCGTGCTCCTCGATGAAGCGGCGGATCGCGTCGTCCAGCCGGGGGACGGAGGTGAAGACGCCGCGCTGCAGGCGCTTGCGGGCCCCGATCGCCGGATGATGCGGTTGGCGTGGCTGTCCCCGAACGCGCTCGAGACCCTCGTCATCACCTGCGGGCCACATGCGCGCAGAACCGCGTGCTCGATCGATCCGCGAGGCATCATCCTTCCTGCCGAATGGCGTTCTGTCGCTCCGTGAGGAGAATGGCGGTGGCATGCGCTCGCTTTTCCTCGGGCTGCCGGTAGGGCAGGGGCAGGGATCATGGACTGGTTCGAGAAGCTCACGGGATTTCGGGAGAGGGATTATGACGAGGCCCGCTCCCGGCTCGAGGTCGCAGGAGAGCGCCTGGTCTCGAAGGTCAACGGGGCGAGCTACCGGACGGGCCGGCTCGAGCTCCTGTCGCTCGGGGACCTCCGGGCACGCGGCCGCGCGGCCTTGGCCGAGGGGCGGCTGAAGGTCGGCCAGGTCGTCGGCGACGTCCGCCGCATGCACCGCGAACCGGCCAACGCCGGCGCACTGTTCCAGGTGGCCTCCCAGTTCAACCTCCTGGAGATGACCGGCCCGTCGATCACCCCGGAGCACGGGGTCACGCGCTACCAGGGCGATCCGACTCAGGGCCCCGCCTGCGCGATCGCCGCCGGTGCCGCAACCATCTACCGGAACTATTTCGTCCCCCTAGGTGGCGGGGCCGGCCAGCGCGCGGATCGCCAGATCGATGCCCTGGCGGATCTCGGCGGACGGCTCGCTGCCGATCTCGGCGTGGAGCCCCGCAGCCTTTGGGCGATGCGCAACGGCTACGCTCTCCCCTCGGCCGCCGGCCTCGGCAGGATCACCGGCCACCTGCGCGAGCTCGACGACGCGGCCCGCGACAGGCTGCGCGAGAGACTCAGCATCGGCCTCCACTGGGACGTCGAGGCGACGGAAGCCTCCGGGCCCCAGAGGCCCATCGTCTCCCAGGCCTTCTGCTCCGCCATGCCGGTCTCCTACAGCGGGATGGGCAGCCGGGAATGGGACCCGCTCGGGCCGCTCGTTCTCGAGGCGGCCTACGAGGCGACGCTGTGGGCGGCGGTGCTCAATGCGCAGCGGGGCAGCTCCCCGGTCGTCTATCTGACGCTGCTGGGGGGAGGGGCCTTCGGCAATCCGGACGGCTGGATCCACGCCGCCATCCGCCGCGCGCTCCGGCTGCTGGGGAACACGGGGCTCGACGTGCGGCTGGTGAGCTACCGGCAGCCTTCGCCGGCAACGGAGAGACTGGTGCGGGAGTTCGCCGGGCCGCTGCAGGAGCAGGCGCGCGCCTGAGCCCGGCGGCCAGTGCCCGGGAGACGCTGCGAGGGGGGGGTGATATGGACGTGGTCTGGGACGGTATCCGGCGGGCCGAGACGCTGGGCGAGGAGGCGAGGCTTCGCCACACCCTGGCCGATGCCGCCAGGAGCTACGACTGGCCGAGGGTGCTCGAGCTGATCTCCGGGGACAGGAACCTGGTGAATGTCTCCCGGCCGGACGGGGCATCCCTCTACGCCCCCCTGCACCAGGCCGCTCACGGCGGCGCACCGGTCGAGGTGGCCAGGCGGCTGATCGATATGGGCGCGTGGCGGACACTCCAGAACGCCCGCGGCGAGCGGCCCGTCGATGTAGCCGACCGGCTGGGGCATCGGCACCTGCTCGGGATCCTCGCCCCTGTTTGCAGGCATGCCGTCCCGACCGGCGTGCTCCTGAAGATCCAGGCGCACTTCGACGAGGTCATCCGGGGACGGATCGACGAGACATTGCCCGGCCACGGCCTGAGGCTGCCGGAACTGGAACCCCTTCTCGAGCTGGACCGTCCGCAGATGTGGTTTCCCGTGCCGGGCATGTACGGCGGGTTCAGCTACCGGCTCGAATCCACCGGCGCCGGAGCAAGGCTGATCTCCGAGAGCTGGTGCCGGGTCGCCGCCGGATCGGGCCAGCGCCACCTGATCACGTCGGCCGGCAGCGAGCTCGTTGCAGAGGGCTTCGTTTGAAGGGCGGCGGGCGAGGACGGCATTGCCGCCGATCTTCGCCATGAGGGGCCAGGCTCGGTCCTCCGGGGAATGACGGCGCTCCGCCGGACGGAGGCCTGGGTATAACCGGCGCGACAGGCGGCACCCGCCGCGTCGTTCCGCTGCCGATCCGCAAAGGCAACGGGCGGCCGAAGATCCTGCCGCCCGACGAGGTGATCGTCGGGGACGGCCGGCCACGAGATCCCCTCGTGCTGCGCGCCGCCCCCCGTGCATGGAGCTGGCGGCGGCATCCGGAAACCGGCGCTGCCTCTACGATCCGGGACATCGCCGCCGCCGAGAAGGTCTGCGGCCGATTCTTGAGCCGGATGATGCGACTGGCCTATCTGTAGCCGGAGGTGCTCGAACACCTTGCGCTCAGGCGCGTGCCACCGGCGCTTTCGCTCAACGATCTGGTGGCGGTCGCCGAGCGGCCCTGGGCGGAGCAGATAAGGATCGTCTTTGGCATCGATAAAGTGGAGGCGCTCGCCGATGAGGACCGCCTTGGGAGCCGAGCTCGACCTCCAGCCTAGCTCCTCGATCGCTTCGACGTGCGGGAAGCCGACCGAGGCCCACATCGAGCGAGGGGTTCCGCACCACCCATCAGCGGTGTTCGGCGAGGACGGTCGCCAGTACCGCAAGGCCCCGCCGCAACGCGTCAGCGTCGAGCCCGGCATAACCGAGAATGAACCCGGCCTCCGCCGGTCGAAGCTCGGTTGGATTGTACAGCGGCGAAACGGGGTAGAGGCCGATTCCGGCGGCGCGCGCGGCCTCGACGATCGCGGGCTCGCGATCGGCAGCCACGCCGCTGATCCAGGCGACGACATGCAGTCCTGTGTCAGCTCCCACGATGGCGACCGACGAGCCCAGATTGTCTGTCAAAGCCTGAAGCAGCACCGCCCTCCGCTCAGCGTTCTTTCTGCGAATGCTGCGGACATGACGCTCGTAGGCGCCACTCGCCAGCAGGTCGGCCAACGCTTCCTGTTCCAGCAGCGGAGTATGGCGGTCAGTCAGGCGTTTCGCCTCGCTGAACGCCCGACACAAGCTGCTGGGGAGAACGAGATAGCCCAGCCGCAGGGTCGGCGAGAGCGTCTTGGACATGGTGCCGACGTAGATGACCGACTCCACGTCGAGCGTCTGCAGTGGCGGTATGGGGGCGATGTCGTGACGGTACTCGCCGTCGTAATCGTCTTCGATGACGTAAGCGCCCGTACGTGCAGCCCAACCCAGAAGGGCGCGCCGACGCGCCGCCGAAAGTACGCCGCCGAGCGGAAACTGGTGGGAGGGCGTCACATAGGCCAGACGGGCTGGTGGCAAGCAGCCCGTCCTCAATCCCTCCTCGTCGACCGGAATGGACACGGCAACACCACCTGCCGCCGCAAAGGCATGGCGAGCCAGCAGATAGCCCGGGTTCTCGAACACAAACGGATCGCCGGGGTCGAGCAGCAGTCGCGCGCACAGGTCCAATCCTTGCTGCGAGCCGTTCACGATCACGACCTGGTCCGGCGTGCACCGGATGCCGCGGGCACGCCACAGATAGGCCTGGAGTTCGGTGCGCAGGACACAAGATCCTAGCGGATCGCCATAGCGCAGCCGTGCGGTGCGCCGGAGGCTCGCCTTGTTCAACGCACGCCGCCAGGCCGACACCGGAAAGTCTCCACCGGACAAGTCGCCGTAACGAAAGTCCGCGACCCGGTGCGCCGGCGCAACCGCTGGCGAGGGCAGAGCGAGCACGCGCTGCGCGAAGGCCGAGAGGTGGCGGGGTTGTGCTGTGATGGAAGGCTCGGGCACGCCATCAAACGCCAGCCCTTGAGCCACGACCGCACGTGCCCCGGGCCGGGTGTTGAGATAGCCTTCGGCGATGAGCTGGCCGTAGGCCGACGTTACGGTCGTCCGGGATACGCCCCATTCGGCTGCGAAGGCGCGCGTAGACGGCAGGCAGTCACCGGGTTGATAGTTCCCGTTGTCGATCTGTTCCTTGATGGCGGCGATGATCCGGCGAGCGACGCCGTCCTTCGTCAACTGGACCACCATAAACTTTCAAAACTGGATATTCCAAGCAAGCCAGATTTTCAGCATCTTCCTTGGCAACGCAAGGAGTTTCGCGATGTATACGCCGCCCGCCTTCCGCGACGACGACAAGGAGAGCCTCAGGGCAACAATCCGTGCGGCACGGCTGGCCAGCTTCGTCACCGCCACGCCCGCCGGGCCGTTGGCCACGCCGCTGCCCCTCTTCCTCGATGAGAGCGAAGGCGAGCACGGGGTGATCTATGGCCATCTGGCGAAGGCCAATCCCCAGTGGCGTGTTCCGCCAGTTGGCGACGCTCTGGCGATCTTCATGGGGCCAGATGCCTACGTGACCCCGGCGTGGTATGCGACCAAGCAGGGAACCGGGAAGGTCGTGCCGACCTGGAACTATGTGGCCGTTGAAGCCTATGGCCCGGTCGAGTTCTTCGGCGATCCGGACAGGCTGCTGGAAGCCGTGAGCCGTCTGACCGACCTCCACGAGGGCGAGCGTAGCTCGCCTTGGGCGGTGTCGGATGCGCCGCCGGATTTCGTTCAGGCGCAACTCCGCGGCATCGTCGGCCTGCGCATGCCGATCACGAGGCTCGAGGGAAAGCGCAAGATGAGCCAGAACCGAAACGCGGCCGACCGCGCCGGCGTGGCTGCGGGCCTCGCAGCAAGCGAGAACTCATCCGACCGCGAGGCCGCCTCTCTCATCCCGTCATGAACAGCCGCCCGTCTATTCCGTCAACCTCGCTTCCATCGGTGTCATTCGCTATGCCAGAATTGACTCAATTCGCTCTGTATTTCGGAGCTGCAGTCCTGCTCGCCGTCACGCCCGGTCCAGGCATCTTTTACGTCGCTGCGCGCACCTTGGCGGGCGGTCGTGCGGAAGGTGTGGCCTCCAGCTTCGGGACCGGACTGGGGGGCATGGTCCATGTCCTCGCTGGTAGCTTGGGCGTTTCTGCCATCGTGCTCGCGAGTGCGGAGCTATTCACGGCGTTGAAACTGGTCGGTGCCGCCTACCTGGTCTGGCTCGGCATTCGCACCTTCCAGACCGTCCGCCGCGAAGCAGCGACAGTTTTGGATGGTGGCACGGTGGCGCCCCCAATCGGGGCTCGGCGGGCGTTTCGTGAAGGGGTGCTGGTCGAGGCGCTCAACCCGAAGACAGCAGCCTTCTTCCTCGCCTTCATTCCACAGTTCGTGGATCCGAGCGCAGGGTCCGTAGCTCTGCACTTCGTGGTGCTTGGCTTCGTGTCGGTTGCGCTCAACACCTTGGCCGACATCATGGTCGCCTTTGCGGCCGGCGGCATCCGGGACGGGGCGGCAGCGCGTCCCGGATTGGTCCGCCGCCTACGAGAGGCGTCGGGAGGCGCGATGATCGCGCTAGGCGTTGGCCTCGCTCTGGCCAAACGCCCCGCGACCTGACTGCTATACAGCGGGTCGCGATCGGCCCGGAACCGAAGCCGGGTTGGCGCGTCACTCTGCGGAAGCAAGCGGACAGGTTTCGGCCAACTCGGGTGATTGTACCCAACCGGATCAATGTCACACACGGGTCGGGCTGTGTCGCCCTTCGCTGCGAAACGCCTACTTCAGGTTCTCCGGCTGCGGACGCCAGCCGACGGACTGGCCGCCGAAGGTGCTGTTGGGCGACGTTCGGAACTGGCGCGAGTTGGGGTTCGCTACAGGAGAGTGGCGGAGGGGATGGGATTCGAACCCACGATAGGGGTTTAAGCCCCTATAACGGTTTAGCAAACCGTCGCCTTCAGCCTCTCGGCCACCCCTCCGGCGCCCGCTTAGATATAGGCGAGGGTGGGGTCTGTCAACGAGGCCGCGGTGTGGCGGGGGGCCTCATGCAAGGGGGGGCTCAGGGGCAGGCGATGGCGGTGCTCAAGGTGCCGCCGGTGAGAAGGGTCAGCTCCTCGAGGGTGGTCGGGAAGACGCAATGGGGATGGCCGGCCGCCGCGTAGAGGCGGGGGAAGCGGCCGAGGCTGGCGTCGATGGCGGTGGGCAGGGGGAGAGGATGGCCCAGCGGGGCCACCCCGCCTATGGCAAAGCCGGTGGCCTCGCGGACCAGCGCGGCGTCCGCCCGCCCGGCCTGGCCGGCAAGGCCGAGGGCGGCGGGCAGGGCCGTGGTCTCGCAGCGCCGGTCGCCGGCAACGAGCGCCAGCACCGGCTGCCCTCCCACCTGGAAGACCAGCGACTTGACGATCGCCCCCGGCTCGACGCCGCAGGCCAGCGCCGCCTCGGCGGCGGTGCGGGCGCTGGCGTCGAGTGCTACCACCCGGGCAGGCGAGCCGGCAGCCTCGAGGGCTGCCTGCACGCGACGGACGGAAGGGCCTTCGAGCGGGCTCATGGGCCTGGACTCTCCTGCGCTCAGGGGCGGGCGATGGCCGCACCGGTCGACGGAACGTCGTAGCCGCGCTGCACGCCCGGCCGGTCGGCGATCTCGAGATACCAGCGCTTCACGTTGGGGAGGTCGGCCCAGTCGATCTGGTGCCACTCCCAGCGCGACACCCAGGGCCAGGTGGCGATGTCGGCGATGGTGTACTCGTCGCAGGCGAGGAAGCGCGACTGCGCCAGGCGCCGGTCCATCACGCCGTAAAGGCGCAGCGCCTCCTTGTGGTAGCGCTCCTCGGCATAGGGCGCCTTGCCGGGATTGAATTTCAGGAAGTGGTGGACCTGGCCGAACATCGGCCCGACCCCGCCCATCTGGAACATCAGCCATTCCAGGGTCTGCAGGCGCAGCTTCGGGTCGGCGGGCAGGAAACGGCCGGTCTTCTCGGCCAGATAGATCAGGATGGCGCCCGACTCGAACGCGCTCCAGCCATTCTCGCGGTCGACGATGGCGGGGATCTTGTTGTTCGGGCTGATCTTCAAGAAGTCCGGTGCGAACTGCTCGTCCTTGCCGATGTCGACCGTGTGCAGCTCGTAGGGCAGGCCGCACTCCTCCAGCATGATGGAGGCCTTGCGGCCATTGGGCGTGCCCCAGGTGTAGAGATCGATCATTCCTCGCGTCCTCCCTCGTCCGGTCCGGCGACACTAAAGCGCGTGGCGGGGCGCTTGAACATGGCCTCCGCGGCGAGATGGCCTGCGCTGGCCGGGTGACTGGATGGTGGCGTCGCCCCGGCGAGGGGCGGGAGCGCTGCGCGCCGTTTCTCCCCTTCCGCTTTTCTGGTCGGTTGGCGGTGGTGCCGCCGGCGGTCGCGCGCAGCGCCTGGCACGGCGGCCCCGGGTCCCTCGTCCCCTCGTGCTAGGTGCCTTCCCAGCGCGGCCGGGTCATGGCGAAGCTCTCCCGCACCCGGGTGTACCGGTCGTAGCCGAGGCGAGCGATCGGATCGAGCAGGGCGATGTCGATCAGGCCGTCGACCAGCACTGCATCGGCGATGTGGATGCCGACCACGCGGCCGATCACCATGGTGTTGGGCTTTTCGGGGGCGGGGGCCTCGAGCTCGACGATCTGCGAGAGCACGCATTCGAGGTGGACCGGGCTCGCCGCCACGAGGGGCGGGCGCACGAGGCGGGCAGGAGCGCGCTCGAGGCCGGCCTGCTCGAACTCGTCGACGCCGGAGGGGGCCGGAACGGAGCTGGCGTTCATGGCCTCGCGCAGCGCCCAGGTGGCGAGGTTGACGACGAACTCGGCGGTCTCGCGGATGTTGGCGATGCTGTCCTTGAGGCCGCCGCCATGGTCGTGGGCGCCGGTTGCCGAGAACATCACCTGGGGCGGCCGGTAGGCCACGGCGTTGAAGAAGGAGTAGGGGGCGAGGTTGGCGCGGCCGGCGCCGTCGACGGTGGAGATCCAGCCGATCGGCCGCGGCACGACGATGGCGTTGAGCGGATTGGCGCGCAGGCCGTGCGGCCGGGCGGTCTCGTAGAACATTTCCCGTCTCCTCGCAGGGCGTTGGCGGCGGTTTTTCAGCCTTATCGGGCAAGTCATTGAGGTTCAAAAGAAAAAATCGCTTTACAGGGGGTGTCTCATGCCTCATAAGCGCGCTTCCGAAGAAGCCTAAGCACTGCGGCGCGCGCGGCGGCGGCTGTCTGATCACTTAACTCTCCATGAGGCTGTACCTCATGGGGTTGGGAGGTCGGCATGGCTGACACTCACTGCAGCGCTGCGGCGCTGCTTGCCCGACGTCACTCCAAGGAACCGGTTGTCTGCGTCAGGCCTCACCTCCTCGAGGCCCAGGCAGAGCGTCTCGTCGACGCGTTCCCTGGTGACGTTCTCTATGCGGTCAAATGCAACGACACGCCGCTTGTCCTCCAGAGTCTCTGGAACGGCGGGGTCCGGCATTTCGACACGGCCTCGATCAACGAGATCCGTCTCGTACGCACGCTCCTCCCCGAGGCGACGTGCCACTTCATGCACCCGGTCAAGAGTACCGAGGCGATCGCCGAGGCCTATTTCGAGCACGGCGTGAAGCGCTTCGTGCTCGACCATGTCGACGAGCTGACCAAGATCGTCGCGGCCACCGACGGTGCCGAGGATCTCGAGCTGTTCGTGCGCCTGGCGGTGCCCGGCCAGGGGGCGATGCTGTCGCTCACCGGCAAGTTCGGTGTCGAGGTCGCCGAGGCGGTGCGCCTCGTGCGGGCGGTCCGCTGGCACGCCAAGGAGGTGGGCCTCACCTTCCATGTGGGCTCGCAGTGCGTCGACCCGCAGGCCTACCGGCGGGCGATCGACGTCGCAGCAGAGGTCGTCGCCGAGACCGGTTCCGTCGACCATCTCGATGTGGGGGGCGGCTTTCCCGCCCTCTACAAGGGCGATGAGCCCGAGTTCGAGGCGTTCGTCGCGGTCATCGAGACGGCGGTCGCCGAGCACGGGCTGGTCTGCCGGCTGCAGTGCGAGCCGGGGCGGGCGCTGGTCGCCGACGGCGCCTCGGTGCTGACCAAGGTCGAGCTGCGGCGCGGCCGCTCGCTCTACCTCAATGACGGCGTTTACGGCAACCTGGCCGAGCTCAAGTGGATCGGCCCGCAGTTCCCGACCCGCCTCGTGCGCCCGTCGGGCGAGGTGGGTGGCGCGCAGGAGGCGTTCGATCTCTTCGGCCCCACCTGCGACAGCATCGACAGCATGCCGGGGCCGCACTGGATCGCCGCCGAGGCACGCGAGGGCGACTGGGTCGAGGTCGGGATGATGGGCGCCTATTCCAGTGCCCTGAAGACCGCCTTCAACGGCTTCGAGGCCGGCACCGTGGCGATCCTCCACGATGACGGCTGGTACCTGCCGGGCCTGCGCGAGCCCGAGCAGGCCGCCCGGGCCGCCTGACCGGCGGCCTTCGGGTCTTCCTTCCGCAAGCTTCTCGCTCATTCCGCAGCCGGCTCGGCGGTGCGCTCCTCCTCGACGAGGCGGGCCACCGCCGGCAGGTCCGGCTTGCCCGTGGGCAGCAGCGGGATCCGCTCGAGCCGGTGGATCTCGGAGGGCACCGCGAGATCGGGCAGCCCGGCCTCGCGGATGACGCCGCGCAGCGTGGGCATGTCGAGGCGCGGATCCTCGGTGACCAGCACCAGCCGCTCGCCCTTGCGCTCGTCGTGGCGGGCGATCACCGCCTGGCGCCAGTCCGGCCGGGCGGCCGCCATCGCCTCCTCGATGGCGGCGAGGCTCACCATCTCGCCGCCCACCTTGGCGAACCTCTTGGCGCGGCCCAGCACCCGCACATAGCCCTCCTCGTCGACCGCCACGATGTCGCCGGTGTCGTACCAGCCGTCCTCGGGCGGCTCGAGCGCACCCGGATTCTCGTAGCGCAGATAGCCCAGCATGACGTTGGGGCCGCGCACATGCAGCCTGCCGCCCTCCTCGATGCCGGCGATCTTCTCGAGCCGCCACTCGATGTCGGGGAGAAGCCGGCCGACCGTGCCGGCGCGGTGGTGCAGCGGTGTCTCCAGCGAGAGGATCGGCGCTGTCTCGGTGGCGCCGTAGCCCTGGTAGATCCTGAGCCCGAAACGGTCCTGGTAGAGGCGGAAGAGATCGTCGGTGAGCCGCTCGCCGCCCGCCACCACGAGCCGCAGCGAGCGGAAGTCGTAAGGATCGGCCCGGCGCGCATAGCCCGAGAGGAAGGTCGGCGTGCCGAAGAGGATGGTGGCGTTGAGATTGTAGGCGAGCTCGGGGATCGTCCGGTAGTGCAGCGGCGAGGGGTAGAGGAACACCGGCACGCCGCCCAGCAGCGGCAGCAGGAGGCCGCCGGTGAGCCCGAAGCTGTGGAACAGCGGCAGGGCGTTGAGGCAGCGGTCCTTCGAGGTGAAGTCGATCCTGGCCGCGACCTGGGCGCAGTTGGCCAGGATGTTGCGGTGGCTCAGCACCACCGCCTTGGGCCGTCCCTCCGAGCCCGAGGTGAACAGCACCACCGCCGGATCGTCCGGCTTTTGGTGCGCCAGATGGCGGCGCGCCCGCAGGCTCGCCGCGAGGGCCGCAACCTTTTCCCTCCGGCCGATCTGCTCGCGCACATCCTCCAGCCAGACGAAGCGCACGCGACCGGCCAGGGCGTCGACCGCGCTCTGCAGCCTCGCCTGCTCGATGAAGCGGCGCGAGGAGATCACCGTGCGGATGCCGGCCGCGTGCTGGGCCGATTGGAGATTGGCGCTGCCGGCGGCGACGTTGAGCATGGCCGGCACGCGGCCGGAGAAGGAGAGGGCGAAGAAGGCGAGCGCGGTCGGTATCGCCGTCGGCAGCAGCACGCCCACCCGCTCGCCGGGCGCCGTCCCGGCCTCGAGCTGGCGACCGAGCGCGAAGGCGCCGCGCACCAGCCCGTCATAGGTGAGCTTGCGGCCCTCGATGTCCTCCAGCACCTCCAGCCTGCCGCCTTCCTCGCGGCGCACGTCGAGGAGCGCCTCGGGCAAGGTGCGCTCGACGTCGCTCGCCTCGTAGCGGGCCCGCGAGAGCAGGTCGTAGAGCTGCAGCGTGGCGGCACTGCGGCGGAGCCGGCCGCGGATCTCGGGAGCGACCTCGAGGCGCTGCGGCGGCAGCACATTGACGCGCACCTTGGGGAACAGGGTCTTGCGGAGCTGGCCAGGCGCCATCCGCGAGAGGGGGCTGCGCTCCAGCCCCTCGATGTGGACGGCCACGATCTCGGAACCGGTCTTGTCGGCGACGTAGGCGGGGCCGGGATAGACCTTCATGAGCGAGCCGGTGACGGTGATCCGGCCTTCGGGGAACAGCACGCAAGGCCGGCCCTCGCCGACCTTGGCGATCAGGTGTCGGGTCGCCAGCGGCTTGAACGGGTCGAGAGGAAAGAGGATGTCGGCCCTGACCAGGTGCTTGATGAGCCAGTGCTCGGCAAAGGTGGTGTAGAGGGCGAAGACGGAGCGCGGCCCGACGATCGCCGCCACCAGGGGCCCGTCGAGGAACGAGACGTGGTTGGCTACCACCAGCGAGCGCTCGTGCAGGCTCGCCAGATGCTCCTTGCCGGTGATCTCGACCCGGTGGGCCCAGAGCAGCGGGCGGAGGATCCACCACAAGCGGTGGAGGCGGCTGGGCTGGCCGCTCATCGGGGACCCTGCAGGCGCTGGACGCCCTCGACGAAGCGCTCGAGGGTCGCGGAGACCACGCCGCGCGGGATCATCGCCTCGACGAGCCGGAAGCCGCCGCGCGCCGCCGCCGCCTCCTCGAGCGCCTCCGCCAGCTCGCGGCGGGTGGCGACACGCCGTCCGCTGCCGCCGAGTGCCGCAGCCGCCTCGGCAAAGCGCCAGTCGTCGAGGTCGTTGAAGCGTGATTGCGGCTGAAAGGCGCGCAGCATTTCCCAGCTCCTGTTATTGAAGACGATCACCAGCGGGTCGATCCCAAGCCGCCGGCAGTTGCCGAGCTCCCAGCCGGTCATCTGGAAGGCGCCGTCGCCCACCAGGATCAGCGTGCGCCGCCCGGTGGCGAGCTGCGCGCCGATTCCCGCCGGTACCCCGAAGCCCATGCCGGCATAGTAGCCCGGGGCGACGAGGTCGGTGTGCTCGATATCCATCGCGGTGAACAGGCAGTCGCCCGTGTCGGCGGCGATGGGCATGGGCCCGTGCCGGTCGAAGAGATCGTTGATGCCACGGGCGATGTCCATCGGGCCGATGGGCGCCTCGTCGGCCACGAGCCCGCGCGGGGCCGCTGGCCGCATGGCCGGGCCTCGCGTCGCGCCGAGCGGCCGGGCGCGCTGGAGGAGGGCGTCGACCAGCTCGGGCAAGGGGATGCCGGGCCAGACGTGGAAGCCCATGGCGACCTGGCCGTCGAGCGCCTGCACGGTGCGGCGCAGGTCGAGGCGCCCGGCGCTCACGCCGAAATTGGTGTCGCAGAGAATGACGCCCAGCAGCACCAGCGCGTCCGAGCCCTCGACCAGATCGGCGAGGGCGGGATCGCCGGCCACGCCCAGATAGGTCCCGGCCAGCGGCGCGTCGGCGCCGGCGAGCAGGCCGCGGCCCATGAAGCTCGTCACCACCGGCACGGCCAGGCGGCGGGCAAGCTCGGCGACGCGGGCCTCGAGGCCGAAGCGGCGCACCTCGACATCGACCATCAGGACCGGCTGCGTGGCGCTGGCGAGACGCGCCATGATCGCGTCGGCGCAGGCGGCCACCGCCTCGGCATCGCAGGGCGGGCGCCGTGGCGGCGGCACGGAGCCGATCTCGACCCCGACCATGTCGCGCGGGATCTCGAGATAGACCGGCCGGGACTGGGCCGCGGCCGCATCCAGCACCCGGGCGATCTCGGCCGGCGCGCTCGCGGCATCGTCGAGCCGGGCCTGGGCGCAGGTGATCTCGGCGAACACGCGGTACTGGGTGTCCAGCGTCTTGCCCTGGTGGTGGAGCAGCAGGCCGGAGCGGCCCTCGCGGGTACCGGGCGCCCCGGAGATCACCACCACCGGCGACTTCTCGGCATAGGCGCCGGCCACCGCGTTGACGAGGTTGAAGGCGCCGGCCCCGTAGGTCACCGCCGCCACCCCCAGCGTGCCGCGCAGCCGGGCGGCGGCGTCGGCGGCGAAGCCCACGGCGGGCTCGTGGCTCAGCGTGAAGAGCGGCAGCCGCCCGCTCTCCTCGACGATGCGGAAGAAGGGCAGGGCGAAATCGCCGGGGATCCCGAAGATCTCGCCGGCCCCGCGCTCCTCGAGCGCCTGCAGCAATGCCTCGACGAGGTTCATGGCGCATGCTCCGGCTGCCGCCCAGAAGATCGCGCCCGGATGGCCGAGGTCAATGGCCGCGAGGCCCGCGCCGGCCGCGCGGTCTCAGGCGGCGATCGGCGGGGGGATGCGAAAGCTCTCCTTGATGTGGGTCTCCAGCGCGTCGAGCAGCGCCGAGGGCGCGCCGGGGCGGCGGATCATGACGATGCCGAAATCCGGCAGGGCCGGCAGGCCGTGGCGCTCGTCGAGGACCCGCATCCCCTGGCGCAGGCTCGAGCGGGCCAGCACCGCCACCGCCAGGCCCGAGGCCAGCGCCGCGTGCAGGCCGGCGATGCTGAGGCTCGTATAGGCGATGCGGCTGGTGCGGCCGGTGGCCGCCAGCCGGTCGAGCGCGGCCTTGCGGAAGCTGCAGCCGGGATGGAACAGGGCCAGCGGCAGGGGATCGCGCTCATGGACGTCGTGCGTCGCGGAGGCTGCCCAGACGAGCTGCTCGCGATGCACCACCGTGCCATTGGTCTCGCCGCAGCCCTCGGTGACCAGCGCCAGGTCGATCTCGCCGGCTCCCACCTTGCGCACCAGGCGCTCGGAGCTCTCGCACACCATCTCGACCTCGACGCGCGGGTGGGAGGCCGAGAAGCGGGCGAGGATGCCGGGCAGGAAGGTGCTGGCATAGTCGTCGGGGGCGGCCAGCGTCACGCGGCCGTCGAGCGCGTCGCGATCGAAGGCGGCGAGCGCCTCGTGGTGGGCGCGCAGCACCCGGCGGGCATGGGTCAGCAGCCGCTCGCCGTCGCGCGACAGGCTGACGCCGCGCCCCGCCTTCTCGAACAGGCGCCGGCCGACGAGATCCTCCAGCCGCTTCATCTGCATGCTCACCGCCGACTGGGTGCGGTGGACGCGAAGCGCCGCCTCGGTGAAGCTGCCGGCCTCCGCGATGGCGATGAAGCTGCGCAGCAGCTCGGGCTCGATGAGCTGGGGCATGATCCTCATCCTGTCAATTTAGTTGATGTGCACTATAAGATCTATTCGTTGGAATGATCAATGGGATCGTCCGATCCTGCCTGCGGGAAATCGAGCGCAGGAGATGTACGATGATCACCTCAGTCAGCCGCGCCCCGGCGCAGGGCCCGCTCGCCCGGGCGCTCCGGCTCGTCCGCCAGCTCTGGCGCAACCGTCGCGACCGGCGCTTCTTGATGACCATGAGCGACAGCCTGCTGGCCGACCTCGGCCTCGCCCGGGGCGACATCGAGCGCGAGCTGGCGCGGCCGCTCCACGAGCCCGTGCGCTGGCAGGAGCTGCAGGCTATCCGGCAGCGCGCCGGCAGGCCATTTCGCTGAAGACGTCCGCCATGGCACCTCGTCTTGCCGCCCCGCCCGGCCTCTGCCAAGGTGCACGATCTTCCAGCGTTCCTCGGGGAAGAGCCGATGCGCATCAGGCGTTGGGGACCGGGCGGGCTCGCCGCCGCCTGCTGGCTGGCTGTCCTCCCGGCGGCGGCGCAGACGGCGATGCAGCCGCCGCCGGATCCGGAGTCGGGGAGGGTGCTCGCCGAGCAGCTGTGCAGCGCCTGCCATCTGGTGAGCCCGCAGCACAAGGGCCCGGTGCCCGACTCGGTGCCGCCCTTCATGGCGCTGGCCGAGCGGCTGCCGCAGGATCCGGGGGACATCGCCGCGCGCCTGCTGAGCGACCCGCACCCGCAGATGCCCGAGCCGCCGCTGACGCAAGCGCAGCTTCTCGACGTGGCCGCCTATATCCTCTCGTTGGGCGGCACCCGCTGAGGCTCAGCCACCGGGCAGCACCACCACGGTCGGGCGCCGCGGCAGGGTGGTGCGGGAAAGCAGCAGCTCCGGCTCGCCGCGCATGTCGATGTCCCACGCGCCCCGGGCGAGCTCGACGAAGCGGCCGAGCACGGTGCTGCCGAAATAGTGCATGGGGATTACCAGCGGCGCCCTGATCTGCCGCAGCACCTCCAGCATCTCCTCCTGGCTCATGGTGTAGGCGCCGTCGATGGGGGCCAGCACCACGTCGATCTGGCCCAGCTCGGCGAGCTGGACCGGCAGCAGCCGGTGATGGAGATGGCCCAGATGGGCGATGCAGAGATCCGCCACCTCGAACACGAACATCGAGTTGCCCAGCGCCCGCTCGCCGGTCCGGCCATGGACCGCGGTGGGCACGCTGCGCACCCGCATGTCCTCCACCACCAGATCGTGCTCGGCAGCACCGCCGAGCGCCCAGCCGCGCAGCACATGCGGGATCGCCGGGTCGGGGCTGGGCGTGAAGTGGGTGCTGTGGGCGTTGTTCATGGTGACGATGTCGGGGGTCAGCGCCGGCCGCACATAGCCGTTGAAGTCGGTAACCGCGGTGACCCCGCCCGCGCTTTCCAGCAGGAAGCTCGAATGGCCGAGAAAGGTCAGGCGGACCGCCGCCGCGCCCGGCAGGGCGGCAGGCCATAGGCGCGCCGGAGCGGCCGCCACCGGAAAGCAGCCGGCGGCGAGCAGCGCCCGTTCCGGCAGGGCCAGCATGAGAAGGAGCAGGAGACAGCGCAGCAGCATGGCGGATCTCCGCGGCCGTGGCAAAGGCGATCTTGCAGGATGCCGCATGCCCGCCCGCACGCAACCGCTATCGTCACCGCGCTCGCCCTCGGCTAACAGGGACCGCATGCAGCGGCTCTACAACAAGAACATCTCGGTCCTGGTCGTCTGCCAGGCCCTGTTCTTCATGTGCAACACGATCGTCATCAGCACGGCCCCGCTGGTGGGCCTGCAATATGCGCCCGACCCGGCGCTGGCGACCGTGCCCCTGGGCGCCCAGTTCCTGGGCACGATGGCCGCCACCATGCCGGCCTCGCTGCTGATGAAGCGGTTCGGCCGGCGGCCGGGACTGGCCTTCGGCATGATCTTCGGCGTTCTTGCCGGGCTTTTGGGCTGGCACGCGATCGAGGCCGGGAGCTTCCTGCTGTTCTGCCTGTCGGGCGTGCTCTACGGCACGTTCTCGGCCTTTTGTCAGTATCTGCGGTTCACCGCCGCCGATGCCGCCGACGCCTCGTTCACCGACGATCTGGCCGCACGGCGGGCGCGCGCCATCGCTCTCGTGATGGCCGGCGGCGTCGTGGCTGCGGTGCTCGGCCCCGAGATCGCCAAGGCCACCCGCGAGCTCTTCGCGCCGGTCATGTTCTCAGGCTCCTATCTCGCGGTGGCACTGCTCTCGGTGGCCTCGGCGGCGGCCATCATGGTCCTCGCCCTGCCGCAGCCCAGCATCGCCGAGCAGACCGCCGCCGGCCGCCCGATCGGGGTGATCATGCGCCAGCCGGCCGCGATGGTGGCGGTCCTGGCAGCGCTGGTCGGCTACGTCACCATGAACCTGCTCATGGTGGCGACGCCGCTTGCCATGCTGGCCTGCGGCCACGCGTTCGCCGACAGCGCCTTCGTGATCCAGTGGCACGTGGTGGGCATGTTCGTGCCGAGCTTCTTCACCGGGCGGCTGATCGCCCGCTTCGGCGTGCGCCCCATCATCCTGACCGGCGTGGCGATCAACGTGCTGTGCGTGGGCATCGCCTTCAGCGGCCTCGAGCTCGCCCACTTCGCCGCCTCGCTGTTCCTGCTGGGGATCGGCTGGAACTTCCTCTTCCTGGGCGGCACCACGCTGCTCACCAGCTGCCACACCCCGGCCGAGAAGGCCAAGGTGCAGGGCATCAACGATCTTTTGGTGTTCTCCTCGGTGGCCGCCTCGGCGAGCTTTTCCGGCCTGCTGCACGAGCTCGTCGGCTGGCACGTCATGAACCTGCTGGCCCTGCCCGGCCTCATTTTGGTGGCCGCCCTCGTCATTCTTCACCAGCGCTCGCGCCCCGCCACCAGCCCCGCATGATCTGAGGGCGGCGGGCAGCGCCATTTTCAAGCCTGCAATGGAACGCAACCATGAAGCTGAAGATTGCTGCGATATTCCCACTGTGCGCCGTGCTCGCCGGCTGTCTCGTCAATACCCAGTCGGGCCGCGGGCCGCTCACGCTGAGCCCCCAGGTGGAAGAGGCCTACCAGCGTTATCTCGAGACCGAGACGCCGCTGGCTTTCGCGGTCAGCACCGACGGCCAGTGGGCCTCCTATGTCTACTGCCCCGATCGCGGGCCCTGCATCGGCGGTGAGCGCGCCAAGGCGGTCGAGTACTGCGAGCGGTCCGGCAAGACGTGCCACATTTACGACCATATGGGCCGAATTCTGTGGCGCACCGACCTGCCGCCCCTCCCCGAGAGCTGAGGCTCCGGGAGCCGGGGGCGGCGCTCAGCCTTCGATGAGGATCGCCCGGAAGTCGTTGACGTTGGTGAGGGTCGGCCCGGTCACGAGCTGATCCCCCAGCGCCTCGAAGAAGCCGTGCCCGTCATTCTCGGCGAGGGACGCCTTGGCGTCGACGCCGAGCGCTGCCGCGCGCGCCAGCGTATCGGGCAGGACGAAGGCGCCCGCCACCTCCTCCGCGCCGTCGACACCGTCCGTATCGCCGGCGACGGCGCTCACCCCGTCGAGCCCGCCCAGCTCCACGGCGAGGCCCAGCAGGAACTCGACGTTGCGCCCGCCGCGCCCGCCGCCCCGCACCGTCACCGTGGTCTCGCCGCCGGAGAGCAGCGCGCAGGGGCGCGGCGCCGGCTGGCCGTGCCGCACCACCTGGCGGGCGATGCCGGCCATGACGCGGGCCACCTCGCGGGCCTCGCCCTCGATGGCGTCACCCAGGATCAGCGGCTCGTAGCCGGCCGCACGGGCAATGGCGGCTGCCGCCTCCAGCGCGCCTTGCGGCGTGGCGATCATCACCGTCTCGGCGGAGGCCAGCCTGGGATCGCCGGGCTTGGGGGTCTCCTCGGCCGCCTGCTCGAGATGGCGGATCGCGGCGGCCGGCTCGGTGATGCCGTATTTGTGCAGGATCGCCAGGGCGTCGGCGAAGCTGGTCGGGTCCGGCACGGTGGGGCCCGAGCCGATCACCGAGGGATCGTCGCCCGGCACGTCGGAGATCATCAGGGCCACCAGACGCGCCGGATGCGCCGCCGCGGCGAGCCTGCCGCCCTTGATGGCCGAAAGGTGCTTTCGCACGCAGTTCATCTCGTTGATGTTGGCGCCGGAGCGCAGCAAAGCGCGGTTCACCGCCTGCTTGTCCTCCAGCGTCAGGCCGGGAGCGGGAAGGGCCAGCAGGGAGGAGGCGCCGCCCGAGACCAGGGCAATCACCAGATCGTCCGGTCCCAGACCTCGGACCATCTCGAGGATGCGGGCGGCTGCCGCACGGCCGGCCTCGTCGGGTACGGGATGGGCGGCCTCGACGATCTCGATCTGCCGGCAGGGAACGGCATGGCCGTAGCGGGTGACCACCAGCCCTTCGAGCGGGCCGCCCTGCCAGTGCTCCTCGAGCGCGCGGGCCATCGCGGCCGAGGCCTTGCCGGCGCCGATCACCAGGCTCCGGCCACGCGGCGGCGCGGGCAGGTGTGCCGGCACCACGCGGGCCGGGTCGGCGGCCGCCACCGCCGCGTCGAACATGGCGCGCAACAGCCGCCTGCGATCCTCGCTCATCGTGATCCCCCTTCTCGCCCGAGCGCCGCGAGACTGCCCCGCCGCCCCTGATCCTGCAATCGACCGCGAAAAAAATTGCGGCTCCAAGCGAAGGATCTGCCGGGCTCGTCCGTTGAAGATACGAAAGGCCCGCCATGGAGGCGGGCCGTTCGAGGAGAACGACATGCGACGCAACAGCCTCATCGCCGTCCTGGCCCTTGCTCTCGCCGCCGGTGCTGCCGGCATGGCCCTGGCCCAGGACGGGGGCAAGGAGCGCGGCCGCGGCATGATGGATCGGATCGACGCCAACAAGGACGGGGTGATCGAGCGCAGCGAGGTCGACGCGCACCGCCAGGCGGCGTTCAAGGAGCTCGACAAGGACGGGAACGGCAGCCTCAGCTTCGACGAGTTCAACGCCCGCGCCGACCGGATGTTCGAGCGCATGGACCGCGACGGCGACGGGAAGATCACGAAGGAGGAGATGCCCCGGCGCCATGGCCGTGGCGGCGACAAGGGCTGAGCGACGGGCAGCGCCGATGGAGGCAGGTGCCGAGGAGGAGGACCTCCTCCTCGCCGCGGCCGGGCGGGGCGAGGGGGCGGCTTTCCGCCGCCTCACCGAGCGCCACGGCGACCGCGCCTTCTCCGTGGCGCTGCGCATCACCGGCCGGCGCGGCGACGCCGAGGACGTGGTCCAGGAGGCGTTCTTGCGCGCCTGGCAGCACGCGGCACGCTGGCGGCCGGGGCGGGCGCGCTTCTCCACCTGGCTGCACCGCGTGGTGGTGAATCTCTGCCTCGACCGCGCCCGCGCCGCCGCCCGTGAGCGCCCTGCGCCCATGGAGGCGGCCATGGAGCTTGCCGATCCGGCGCCCGGTGCCGAGCAGCGGCTGGCCCAGCAGGAGCGCGAGCGGGCGGTGCTGGAGGCGGTGCGGGCCCTGCCGGAGCGGCAACGCGCCGCCCTGGCGCTGGTCCATGCCGGCGGGCTGGGCCAGGCGGAGGTGGCCGAGGTGCTGGAGCTTTCGGTGGGGGCGGTGGAATCGCTGCTCTCGCGGGCCCGGCGCAGCCTGCGCGAGCGCCTCGCGACGGCGGAGGAGCGGTGATGGACGAGAAGGAACTGGATGCCCTGCTGGACCGGGCGCTGGGCCCGGAGCCGGCGCCGCCGGCGCTGCAGAGGCGGCTCGCCGGAATCCCGGTCGAGCACCCGCGCAGGGCGGGGCTGCTGGCCGGCTGGCTGGGCGGGCGCGGGCTGGCCGCGGGCGGGCTCGCCGCCATGGCGGCGGCGGCGCTGCTGGGGTTCTGGCTCGGCAGCACCAGTCTGGCGCCGGTCATGGAGCTGGAGGAGGGGGAGCTGGTGACGCTGGCCTTCGGGCCCGACCTCGGGGAGATGGACCTGCCATGACGATTCGCGGCCGTTGGGCCTGGGCGCTCCTGGCGCTGCTGGTGCTCTCGCTGGGCGCCAACCTGCTGGTCGCCGGGATCTCCGCGGGGCGACATTTCGCCGGGCCGCGGGTGATGGGCGCGCATCACGGGCGCAGCCTCGCCGGCGGCCTGCCGGAGGAGGCCCGCGAGGCGGTGCGCGAGGCCTTCGCCGAGCGGGGTCCCGAGCTGCGCCGGCGCATCGCCGCCACACGCGAGGCGAGCGAGCGGGCGCTGGAGCTGCTACGCGCGCCGGAGCTGGACGAGGCGGCGCTGGCCGCCGCCTTCGCGACGCTGCGGGCGCGCTCCGGCGACGCCCAGGCGCTGGTGCACGAGGCGCTGGCCGAGGGGGCCCGCAACCTTCCCCCCGGGGCGCGGGCGGAATGGCGTCCGCGGATGCTGGCGGGCGGCCCGCGGCGGGGACACTGAGCCAGACCGAGCTTTCGCCGCCCCCCTGCCGCCGCTAGCATGGCGCCGGCAGCGGGCGAGGGGAGTGCGGGATGCGGATCGCCGTCATCCAGATGAATTCGGGCGACGAGAAGGCCGCGAACATCGAGCAGGCGCGGCACCTGGTCGGCCAGGCGGTGCGCGAGGACCGTCCCGACATGGTGGTGCTGCCGGAGGTGTGGGCGCACATGGGCGGCTCCTCGGCGGCGCGGCGCGCCTCGGGCGAGGTTCTGCCCGGCAGCGACGCCCAGCCTGGGGGCGAGGCCCAACCCGGGGGCGAGGCCCAACCTGGGGGCGAGGCGTGGACGGCGCTGCGCGACATGGCCCGCGAGCACGGCGTCTTCCTCCATGGCGGCAGCATCTTCGAGCGCGACGACGAGGCGCTCTTCAACACCACGGTGGCGTTCGACCGCGACGGCCGGGAGCTGGCCCGCTACCGCAAGATCCATCTCTTCGACATCACCACGCCCGACGGCCGCGACTATCGCGAGTCCAGTCTCGTGGGCCGTGGCGAGGACATCGTCACCTACGAGGCCGACGGCGTGCGGATCGGCTGCACCATCTGCTACGACCTGCGCTTCGGCGAGCTCTACCGGCTGCTGGCCGAGGCCGGCGCCAGGGTGATCATGGTGCCCTCCGCCTTCACCCTGCAGACCGGCAAGGACCACTGGGAGGTCCTGCTGCGGGCGCGCGCCATCGAGACCCAGACCTACATGGTGGCGGCCGCCCAGTGGGGCGCCTTCCCCTCGGGCGACGGGGTGCGCCACAACTGGGGCCACTCGATGATCGTCGATCCCTGGGGGCACGTCCTGGCCCAGGCGCGCGACGGCCGGGGCTTCGCCACGGCGCGCATCGATCTTCCCTATCTCGAGAAGGTGCGCGGCAACCTGCCGGTGCACCGCCACCGGGTGCTGCGCGGCTGAGCGCGCCCCGGTCACCCCATGAGGAGAGCTTGATGACGATCGGCTTCATCGGTCTGGGTGCCATGGGCTTGCCGATGGCGGTCAACCTCCTGAAGGCGGGCATGAGCGTGCGCGGCTTCGACGTGGCGCCCGCTGCCATGGAGGCGTTGGCCGAGGCGGGCGGCGAGGCCGCCGCCGATCCCGCCGACGCCGCCGGGGAGGCCTCGCTGCTGATCGTCATGGTGGCGACCGCCCAGCAGGTGGAGAGCGTGCTCTTCGGCGAGGCGGGTGCGGTGCCGGCGCTGCCCCGGGGTGCTACCGTCGTTCTCAACAGCACGGTGCCGCCCTCCTTCGCCAGGAGCCTCGCCGCCCGCCTCGAGGAGACCGGCCATCTGCTCCTCGACGCGCCGGTCTCGGGCGGCCAGGTCGGCGCCCAGGCGGGCAAGCTCACCATCATGGCATCGGGCCCGGAGGAGGCTTTCGCCGCCGCCGGGGCGGCGCTCGAGGTGATGGCCGGCAAGGTCTACCGGCTGGGTGCCGAGCCCGGCATCGGCTCCTCGGTCAAGATGGTCAACCAGCTCCTGGCCGGCGTGCACATCGCTGCCGCCTGCGAGGCGATGGCGCTGGGAACCCGGGCCGGCGCCGATCCCGCCACACTCTACGAGGTGATCTCCAACAGCGCTGGCAACTCCTGGATGTTCACCAACCGCGTGCCGCACATCCTCGAGCGCGACTTCACGCCCCTCTCGGCCGTCGAGATCTTCGTCAAGGACCTGGGGATCGTGCTCGACACCGGCCGCGAGCTGCGCTTTCCGCTGCCGCTCTCGGCGGCAGCCCACCAGCAGTTCCTCGGCGCCGCGGCGGCAGGCCTCGGGCGCGAGGACGATTCGGCGGTGGTCAAGGTCTACGAGAAGCTGGCGGGCATCGAGGTCAAGGGCTGAGCGCGGTGAAGAACGGCCGCCCCGAGCCCCTGCGGATCTGGGTCGACGACCGGGTCGAGCTGGCCATCGGCATCGCTGCCATCGCGGTGCTGGTGGTGGGCTGCTTTCTCGTGCTGCGGCCGTTTCTGGGCGCGCTCTTGTGGGGGGTCATCCTCGCCTACTCGACCTGGCCGATCTGCCGCCGGCTCACCGAGATGCTGGGCGGGCGCCGGAGCCTCGCAGCCCTTTTGATGACGCTCCTGCTGGCGGCGGCCTTCGTGCTGCCGATCGTGCTGGTCGGCACCAGTGCCGCCGACGGGGTCGTGCGGCTTTCCGAGATTGTCCGCCAGCTCTTCGCCTTCGGCCCGCCGATCCCGCCCGCCTGGCTCGACGGCATTCCCGTGGTCGGCGGCTTTTTGCACACGCTCTGGCTCGAGCTGGTGACCAACACCCGCGGCCTCGCCGAGGTGCTCCAGCCCTATCTGGCGGCGATCCGCGACTTCGCGATCACGCTGGCGGTGGGGGTAGGCGGCGGGCTGCTGGAGATGACCTTCAGCGTCATCGCCACCTTCTTCTTCTATCGTGACGGCGAGGCCTTCATCCGCCGGGCCCGGGAGGTCGGCGAGCGGATCGTCGGCGAACGCACCCAGCATCTCCTCGACGTCGCCGGCAAGACCGTTCTGGGTGTGGTTTACGGGATCGTCGGCACGGCCATCGTCCAGGCTCTCCTGGCTACCATCGGCTATGCCATCACCGGGCTCAACGGGGCGCTGGCGCTGGGCTTTCTCACCTTCTTCCTGGCGCTGGTGCCGATGGGGCCGCCGCTGGTCTGGATCCCCGTCTCGATCTGGCTCTTCACCGAGGACCGCTGGGGCATGGCGCTCTTCATGGCGCTTTGGGGGACCTTCGCCATCAGCGGCGTCGACAATGTCGTGCGGCCATGGCTCATCAGCCGTGGCTCCAGCATGTCGTTCCTCATGGTGTTCCTGGGAGTCGTCGGCGGGGCGCTGGCGTTCGGCTTTCTCGGGCTCTTCCTGGGGCCGGTGCTCCTTGCGCTGGGCACCGCGGTGCTGGGCTACTGGATCAGCGCCGAGGACGGCTCGAGCACGCCGCCGCCAGAGGGCGGCATTCCGGCAAATTGACGGCGCCGCACCCGCCAACCTAAGAAACGGGCCGCAGCGGCGCCCAGCGCGCATGCGCCTTGCCTCGAGGAGTCTCTTGTCGTGCCGAGCGAGCAGCAGCAGGGCTGGCCCTATCACCGCGAGAACCCGGACCTCGTCGTCCTCGACGTGCGGCCGGGCGTGACCCCCAGCGGCAAGCCGCCGGTGCGGATCTTCCTCGGCACCGAGGACGCCCAGTACCGGGCGGAGCGGATCTTCTTCTTCTCGGTCGAGAAGGTGCGCGATCCCTCGCGCGTCTACGAGATCCACCTCATGAAGAACGTCGAGGGCTTCGACCGGCGGCGCTGGCGCACCGGCTTCACCAATTACCGCTACGCCATCCCCGACTTCGCCGGCGGCCACGGCAAGGCGATCTACAACGACGTCGACCAGATCTACCTGGCCGACCCGGCGCTGCTGTTCGATCTCGACATGGAGGGCAAAGGCTACCTCGCGATCTCGCCCAAGGACACGTCGGTCATGCTGATCGACTGCGAGCGGATGCTGCCGATGTGGAACCGGCAGACCGCTAGCAGCCAGGGCAAGCACGCGCTCATCAACAAGCCCGCCTCCATGCCCGGCCTCTGGGGCCAGCTCGACCCGCACTGGAACGCCCGCGACCAGGAATATGTCGAGGGGCGGACCATGTGCCTGCACTACACCGCCCTGCACCAGCAGCCCTGGCAGCCGTTCCCCGACGATTATTCCTACCATCCCAACCCGCTGGCCTATCTCTGGTACGCGCTGGAGCGCGACGCCGACGCTGCCGGCTACCAGGTCTTCACCCGCGAGGCCCCGAGCCCCGACTATCGCCGCATCCTCCAGGGCAACCGGCCGCCGCAACCGGCGGCAGCGAGCCTGTCGGCGGGTGCCCGGGCGCTGCTGGCCGAGAAGGGCGCCGGCCGGGTGCTCGTGGTCTCGGCGGGGCCGGTGGCCCTGGAGGGGCTGCCCGACGGGGCGCAGGTCACGCGGCTGGATCTCGCCCGTAATCCCGACGGCTGGGACGTCGGGCGCCACGATGCAGTCGTGGTGGCCGGGCTCTTCGAGCGCCTGCCGCCGGCCGACATCGACTGGGTCGCCGATGCGCTCTTCGGGCGCGCCGGGCGTGCCCTGGCGGTGAGCCTCACCGCGACCGCCGCCGAAGGGCTCGGCAGCGCCGCCTGGTGGCGCCGCCGCATGAGCGAGGTCGCGGCACGCCATACGGGCGTGAGCTGGCATCTCGACGCGGTGCCCAACGGGAAGTTCGCGGCACCCGGCACCGCCAGTTTCGAGGTGCGGCGGGCGGCCGATCCCGGTCTGCCCAAGGTCTGGGTGCTGACCGGCGACAGCGAGGCCAGCGACCGCCAGGCGATCGAGCTGGCCCGTGCCCTGGGCTGGCCCTTCGAGACCAGAAGCCTCGCCTTCAACGGCTTCCGGCATCTGCCCAACCGGCTTTTGGGCGCCTCGCTGAAGAGCCTGAGCCTCAAGGGTTCCGACCGGCTCGAGGCTCCCTGGCCCGATCTGGTGATCTCGGCGGGACGCCGCACCGTGCCGGTGGCGGCATGGATCCGCGCCCGCGCCGGCGGCCGCACGAGGCTGGTGCAGATCGGCCGGCCGCGCGCCGCCTACGAGCTGTTCGACCTGATCGTCACCACGCCGCAGTGGCGTCTGCCGATCCGTGACAACGTCCTTCATGTGGCGGCTCCCCTGGCGGGCGTGCCGGCCGGGCGGCTGGAGGCGGCGCGGACGCGCTGGCAGGACCGCCTGGGCAGCCTGCCGCAGCCGCACGTCGCGCTGTTCGTGGGGGCGGACAAGGGGCCGTTCGTGCTCGATGCCGCGAAGGCAGGCGAGCTGGGCCGGCAGGTCTCGGCGCTGGCGGCGGAGAAGGGCGGCTCGGTGCTGCTGCTGACCCGGCCGAAGACCCCGGCGGCAGCCCGCGAGGCGCTCATCGCCGCGCTCACGGTGCCGCACCATGCAGTGCAGGCGGCACCCGGCGAGGGCGACGATGCCCAAGCGGCGTTCCTGGCCCTGGCCGGGGAGGTGGTGGCGACCGGCGACGAGGCCGATGCCCTGGCCGAGGCCTGCCTCGCCGGCAAGCCGGTGCGCTATGTCGAGCTCGGCCGCTGGTACGACCGCCTGCCGCTGGCCCGCCCGGTGCTGGGCGCGCTCACCCTTCTGGCGGGTGGTGGCGTCAGCTATCGCGGCACCCCGCACCAGCAGCATGCGGTGAGTCGCTTCATGGATCATCTGACCACGCGGGGCCTCTTGACCCTGCCGCGCGACCTCGGGGCCTTCCATCGCGGCCTGCGCGCCCGCGGTCTCGCCCGGCCGCTCGGCGAGGAGGCGGCACCGGCCTCGCCCAAGCCGCTCGACGGTCTCGAGCTGGCGGCCGAGCGGGTGCGGCGGCTGATGGCGGAAGAGCCGCAGGCCGGCTGATCCCGCCCCGCTCGCTTGCCCGGGACACCGGGCAGCACTAGGTTTGGATGGACCGGGCCGGCGGCGGCCCGGCTAGGGACGGACGCGGCGATGCTCGGACGATTCGGCACCTGGGCCGGTCAGAAATACTATCTCGACAGGATGGGCCTGGGCGAGCTCGTGGTGGCCTTTTTCACCCACTACTCGATCCAGGTCTATCTGCTGCTGGCCACGCTGGCGATCGGCGCCACCGCCTATCTCGCGGAAGATCCCTGGCCGCCGCTGGCTGCGGCGCTGGCGGTGCTCGCCCTCTATCCGCTCGTCGAGTACGTCCTGCACCGCTACGTGCTGCATGCGAAATTCCTCTACAAGTCGCCGCTCACCGCCAAGATGTGGAAGCGGATCCACTACGACCACCACCAGAACCCGCACGACCTGTCGGTGCTGTTCGGCGCGCTCTACACCACGCTGCCGCCGATAGCCCTGATCACCCTGCCGGTGGGCTGGCTGATCGGCGGTGCTGCGGGGGCCACCGCGGCGCTGGCGGCGGGACTCCTCGTCTTCACCGGCTACGAGTTCTGCCACTGCGTGCAGCATCTGCCTTTCACGCCGGCCAACAGCTGGCTGCGCGAGGTCAAGAAGCGGCACCTGGCGCACCACTTTCACAGCGAGCAGGGCAATTACGGCATCACCAGCGGGATCTGGGACCGGGTGTTCGGCACGCTCTACCGCTCCCGCGAGCTTCCCCGCAGCCCCACCGTGCACAATCTCGGCTATACCGGCCATGAGCGCGACCGCTACCCGTGGGTCGGCGATCTCTCGGCGAGCGAGGAGGAATATGCGCGGCGCCGCACGCGCAGGCCCGCCTGAGCCGGCCGCAGGAGACGCCCTTGCCAGAGCTGCGCATCGAGCAGGTCGCCGGCCGCGCCGGCCTGCGCCGCTTTCTCCTGATGCCGGCGCATCTCTACGCGGACGACCCGAACTGGGTGCCGCCGCTGATCTTCGAGCGCCTGCAGCATCTCGATCCCGCCCGCAACCCGTTCCTGCGCGGCATCGACATCGCCTGGTTCCTGGCATTCCGCGGTGATCGCTGCGTCGGGCGCATCAGCGCCCAGACCAACGCCAAGCATCTCGAGCGCTACGCCGACGCCACCGGCCATTTCGGCTTCGTCGAGGGCGAGAATGATAGGGAGGTCTTCGCCGCCCTCATCGGCGCCGCCGAGGCATGGCTGCGCCAGCGGGGCATGCGGCGGATGGCCGGGCCCTTCAATCCCTCGATCAACGACGAGTGCGGCCTGCTGGTCGAGGGCTTCGACACGCCGCCCTCGATGATGATGGGGCACGCGCGGCCGTGGTACGGGCCGCGGGTCGAGGAGCAGGGTCTTGCCAAGGCACGCGACCTCATCTGCTACGATTTCGACGTCGCCGCCGACCTGCCGCCGGCGGCGCACCGGATCATCGAGCGGCTGGGCCGCAACCCCGATCTTCGCGTGCGGCCCCTCGACATGCGCCGCTACGAGGAGGAGATCCGGACCGTCTGCGCCATCTTCAACGATGCCTGGGCGGACAACTGGGGCTTCATTCCGTTCGGCGAGGACGAGGCCCGCTACCTGGCGAAAACCATCCGGCCCATCGTCGACGCGAACTACTTCGCCATCGGCGAGTATCGCGGCGAGCCGGCCTCCATGGTGGTGACCCTGCCCAACCTCAACGAGGCGATTGCCGACCTGGGCGGCCGTCTGCTGCCCTTCGGCTGGGCCAAGCTCCTGTGGCGGCTCAAGGTGCGGGGCGTGGAGAGCGGACGCATGCCCCTGATGGGGGTGCGCCGCGAGCACCAGGGCACGGCCCGCGGGGCAGCCCTGGCACTGGGCGTCATCGCCCGGGTGCGCGACTATCACCGCGCCCGGGGGCGGCGCCGCGCCGAGCTTTCCTGGGTGCTCGAGGACAACGAGCCGATGCACCAGATGATCCGTCTGGTGGGCGCGCACGCCTACAAGACCTACCGTCTCTACCAGAAGGAGCTCGCATGAGCGCGTCGGAGGCCGGCTCGTGGGCGGCCCTGGTGCTGGCCGGCAGCCGCGGCGGCGCCGATCCGGTGGCGGCCTGCCGGGGGGTCGAGAACAAGTGCCTGGTCACCGTCGGCGGCGTGCCGATGCTGGCCCGGGTGGTCGACGCGCTGATGGCCTCCCCGCGCATCGGGCGGGTGCTGGTGGTGCTCGACCAGCCCGCCGTCATGGAGCGGATCGCGGAACTGGCGCCGCTGGTGGCCGAGGGCAGGGTGCGCGCTATCGCCGCCGAGCCCAGCCCCAGCCTGAGCGTGCTGGCCGGCCTCGACGCTCTGGGCAGCCTGCCGGTTCTGGTGACCACCGCCGACCACGCTTTGCTCTCGCCGGCGATCCTCGAGGCGTTCCTGGCGCCGGCCGCCCGGAGCGGTGCGGACATCGCCGCCGGCATGACGCCCTCGGCAGCGATTCTCTCGGCATTCCCGGAAAGCAGGCGGACCTTCTGGCGCTTTCGCGACGAGCGTTATTCCGGCGCCAATCTCTTTGCCGTCATGACCGCGCGCGGCCGCAACGCCGTGCGCTTCTGGCGGCGCGTCGAGCAGGACCGCAAGCGGCCCTGGCGGATCGCCCGCCAGTTCGGCTGGCGGCCGCTTCTGGCCTATCTTTCCGGCAGGCTCACCCTCGACCAGGCCATGGAGCGGATCTCGCGGGTCATGGACGCAAGGGCGGTGGCGGTGAGCCTGCCGATCGCCGAGGCGGCCATCGACGTCGACAAGCCGGAGGACCTCGACCTCGTGGAGCGCATCGTAGCAAGCGGCGGGCGGGCCTAGTGTCGCTGCCTTTCCTGCGCTAAAGCCGGTCGCCATGCTCAGGCTCGCCCATCTCACCGACATCCACCTCGGACCGCTGCCGGCCATCCGCACGCGCGAGCTCATGAGCAAGCGCGTGATGGGCTGGGTTTCCTGGCAGCGCTTCCGGCGCCAGCGCCACCGGCTCGAGGTGCTGGACGCGCTGATCGAGGACCTGCACGCGCAAAGCTGCGATCACGTGGCCCTGACCGGCGATCTGGTGAACATCTCCCTGCCCGGCGAGTTCGAGCAGGCGGCGCGCTGGCTCGAGCGGCTCGGCCCGCCGGAGCGGGTGACGGTGATCCCGGGCAACCACGACGCCTATGTACCGGGAGTGAGCGGCAAGGGCTGGCTGCACTGGCGCGACTACATGCAGCGCGACGGCGGCGC
Organism: Marinimicrococcus flavescens; assembly: GCA_029211145.1. Taxonomy (GTDB): domain Bacteria; phylum Pseudomonadota; class Alphaproteobacteria; order Geminicoccales; family Geminicoccaceae; genus Marinimicrococcus; species Marinimicrococcus flavescens. The sequence continues at coordinate 57,855 of JARGEQ010000047.1, read as the reverse complement.
GCCCTTTCCGGCGTTCCCCTATGCGCGGCGGGTCGGCCGGACGCTGGTCCTGGCCCTCTCCAGCGCGGTGCCCACGCCGCCCGGCTGGGCCGCCGGCAAGCTCGGCCACGAGCAGATCGTGGCGGCACGCGGCATCCTCGAGCAGGCCGGCCGCGACGGGCTCTTTCGGGTGGTCATGCTGCACCATCCGCCGGTCTATGGGTGGAGCCACCGGCGCAAGGCGCTGATCGACGCTCCCGACTTCCGCCGCGCCATCGCCGAGACGGGTGCCGAGCTGGTGCTGTGCGGCCATGAGCACGTCTTCAACTTCGGCACGCTCGACGGCGCGCAGGGGCCTGCCGCGGTGGTCGGCGCGCCCTCGGCCTCGCTGTGGTCGGAGGAGGTCGAGAAGAGCGGCGGCTACGTCATCTACGGGATCAGGCCGGAGGACGGCGTCGTCGGGATGGAGCTCGAGGTCCGCCGCTTCGATGCCATGACCGGCGCCTTCTGCTCGACCCGGCGGGGGCGGATCGCCGAGGACGGAGCGGGCCTCGCGTTGCAGCCGTGGAGCTAGCCATGCCGGCGTGGATGCTCTATGCACCGCAGGTTCCGGGCCTCGCACCGGCGGCGCGCGTGCCGCTACTCCTGCCGCCCGGAGCCCAAGCGCGGCAGCTCGCATGAAGATCTACGACCGCTACATCACCGGGCAGATCGTTCGGCCCATGCTGGCGATCGTGCTGATAGCGCTGGCAGCGCTGCTGGCCGAGCGCATGCTGCGCGTGGTCGACATCGTGGTCGGCTGGCGCGGCAGCCTCGTTGTGATCGTCGAGATGCTGGGCTACCTGATCCCGCACTATATGAGCCTGGCGCTGCCGGCCTCCTTCTTCATCGCCATCCTCGTGGTGTTCGGCCGGCTGTCGCGGGACGGCGAGCTCGATGCCATGATGGCCTCGGGCCTGGGCCTGCACCGGCTGCTCCAGCCGCTCCTCAAGGTCGGGCTGGCGCTCCTCGTGATCACCGCGATCACCCAGAGCTATCTCCAGCCCTTCAGCCGCTACGCCTACCGCGCTGCCCTCTTCACCCTCTCCAACGTGTCGTTCCAGGCGCTCCTGCGCGAGCGGCTGTTCGTCACCCTGGGCAGCACCACCTACTCGGTCGAGGGGCTGAGCGAGGACCGCAGCAGCTTCGAGGGGCTGCTCCTCCATGACGATCGCGGCGGCGGCCGGTCGGTCACCATCACCGCGCAGGAGGGCCGCGTGGTGCCGCCGCAGAACAACGAGCCCCTGACCCTGGAGCTCAGCGACGGGGTGCAGCAGTTCGTGCCGGAGACGGGGGAGGCGGGGAAGGCGCCGGAAGGCGGAGCCACGGTGCGCTTTCGCAACTTCACCAGCGATCTCCAGGGCAACCAGCCCGGCACCTTCCGCCCGCGCGGCGAGGACGAGCGCGAGCTCACCCTGCCGGAGCTGTGGGCCGGCCTCTCCACGCCGGTCGAGGGGATCGACGATGTCGAGATCGAATCGGAGTTTCACGGGCGCGTCGTGCGGATCCTCTCCGCCCTGACCCTGCCGCTGGTGGCGCTGCCACTGGCCATCGCCCGGCGCCGCGCCCGCCGCTCCTACGGCATGGTGATCGGCATCGCGCTGCTGGTGGCCTACAACCAGGTCCTGCAGGTCGGCGAGGGCCTCGCCGACAATGGCCGGATCTCCAGCTGGCTGGCCTTGTGGGTGCCGTTCGGCCTGTTCGCGCTGATCGGCCTGCTGCTCACCTGGAGCAAGACCACGCGGGTGCCCGCCGGCAGCGGCACGAGCTGGCTCGACGATCTCCTCGAGCGGGCCGGCGAGCGCTTCGAGCGGCTGGTGTCGATCCGGCTGGGCCGCTCATGAGGCACTTCACGCGCTATGTGAGCCGGATGTTCCTGGTCCGCTTCGCCGTGGTGCTGTTCGCGGTGGCGGGCTTTGCGCTGCTGTTCGACATGCTCGACGTGAGCAGCAAGGTGCTGCGGCGCTCCGATGGCGTCGTGATGCCGCTGCTCCGCTACATGGCGCTGCGCCTGCCGACCTTGCTCACCGAGCTCCTGCCGATCGTGACCCTGGTGGCGAGCCTGCTCACCGTGGTGGACCTGCTGCGCTATCGCGAGCTCGTGGTGATGTGGAACGCCGGCCTGTCGCGCCGCGGCCTGCTGCTCTGCCTGTGGCCGGTCTGCGCGGTGCTGCTCGTGGGCAAGTTCCTGATCGACGACCGCGCGGTGCCCTCGACGATCCCCGAGCTGCGGGCGATGCGGGTGGGCGATTTCAAGAACATGATGCAGCCCGGCGGCGAGTATCGCTGGGTGCGCAGCGGAGAGGATGCCATCCGGCTGCCGGCCGACGCGGCCGCGGAAGGCCGGCTCGAGGATCTTCTGATCCTCGACCGCGACGAGGACGGGCTCCTCCTGGCGCAGATCCAGGCGGCGCGCGCCGAGCAAATGGAGGACGGCCTCCTGCTCCACGAGGTGGTGCGCCGCCCGGTCGGCGCGCAGCCGGCCGAGCAGCTCGCCAGCCTGTCCTGGCCGATCCGCATCGACCTCGCCAAGGTGGCCCTCATGTCGAAGATGCCGCGCGAGCTGCGGCTGGCCGAGCTCGTCGACGTGGTCCGCAACCAGGGCTTCGGCATCGCCCCGGACGAGGGCCACCGCACGGTGCTTCATTCGCGGATAGCCAGCTCGCTGGGCCTGTGCGCGCTGGCGCTGCTGCCCTTCGCCCTGCCGCGCCGCTTCAGCCGGCTGGGCATGAGCCTGCCGATGTTCGCCAAGGGGCTGGGCCTGGGCTTCGTCTACCTGATCTTCAACGGCGTGCTGCTGGCCCTGGGCGAGGTCGGGCTGGTGCAGTCGGAGCTGGGCGCCTGGCTGGCGCCGCTCGGGCTGATCCTGGTGGTCCTGCTGCTGGCCGGCATCCACGAGCGGCGGGCGGTCTCCGCCGCTGCGGAGGTGCGGGCATGAATGCCGGAGCCGCGCTGCGCGTCGGGGTGATCCACAACGCCCGCAGCACCCGCAACAAGGAGACGCTGGGCGAGCTCAGGGGCGCGTTCGGCGGCGGGCCCGAGGTGGTGCAGCTCGACTTCGAGCACGGCACCTCGCTGGCCGAGCTTCTGGACGAGCTGGCGCAGCGCGAGATCGGCCTCCTGGTGGTCAATGGCGGCGACGGTACCGTGCAGGGGGTGCTCACCGAGCTGCTCGAGCGCCGGCCCTTCGCCGAGCTGCCGCCGGTGGCGATCCTGCCGCGCGGCATGGCCAACATGACCGCCAACGATTGCGGCCTGCGGCGCCGCGACCCGGCCATGGTGCGCCGCCTCCAGGGCCTCGTGCGCGAGCGTCGGCTGGCGGAGCATCTGGTGACCCGCCGGGTCCTGAGGATCGACAACATCGCCGATGCGCAGCCGCAGTGGGGCATGTTCTTCGGCGCTGCCGGGATCTACGACGCCATCCATCTGTGCAAGGGCGAGGTCCACACGCGCGGCCTCAAGGGCGAGCTCGCCAACCTCGTGACGCTGCTGCACCTGCTGGGCAACTGGGCCATCGGCCGCAAGCCCGCGGGGATGCTGGAGGGCGAGGAGGTCGGCATGCGCCTCGATGGCCAGGAGCGGCGCGGCCGGCAGCTCCTGGTCCTGGCCACCACCCTCGACCGTCTCGTGGTGCGCTCGCGCCCCTACTGGCGCGAGGAGCTGGGCCCGGTGCGCTTCACCAGCATCGCCCACCCGCCGCAGCGCCTCGTGCGCTCGGCCCGCCAGGTGCTCTACGGAAGCAACCGCGAGCGCCTGCCGGAGGGCTATTTCAGCCGCGGGGCGCACCGCGTCGAGCTCGACATGGGCCTGCCCTTCACCATCGACGGCCAGTTCTTCCAGGCCCGCGCCGACGCCCCGCTGGTGATCACCGCACCCCAGGGCGTCCGCTTCGTGCGGCTCTGAGATGGCCACACTGCTCGAGCAGATCGAGGCGGTCCTGGCGCCGGAGACGGAGCGGCGGGCCGCCCCGTCCGTCCATGCCGTGGCCGATGCCGCCCGCCGGCACTGGGGCGGGGGCGTGGTCGCGGTCCTGTTCTACGGCTCGTGCCTGCGCAGCGGCGAGGACGAGGGCAAGCTCGTCGACCTCTATCTGCTTGCCGAGGGCTATGGCCAGGTGCACCGCTGGTTCCTGCCGCGGCTGCTCAACCGCCTCGTGCCGCCCAACGTCTACTATGTCGAGACGGTCTTCGAGGGCCGCACGGTACGGGCCAAGTACGCGCTGGTGAGCCTGGAGCAGCTTTCCCGCCTCGTCGGCCCGGAGACCGACAATCCCTATTTCTGGGCCCGATTCGCCCAGCCCACCGGCATTCTCTGGGCGCGCGATCCGGCCGTGGCGGCCACGGTGCGGCGCGCCCTGGCGCAGGCGGTGGCGAGCATGGCCGCGGCGGCACGGCCGCTGCTCGGCGCCGCGCCCACGGCGCGTGATCTATGGGTCGAGGCGCTGGCGCAGACCTACGCCACCGAGCTGCGCTCGGAGCCGGCGGGCAAGGGGCACGAGCTGTTCGATCACGCGCCCGAGCGCTGGGAGCGTCTGGGGCGGCTCGTGCTGGCGGCGCTGCCGGCACCGGGCAAGGGAGATCGCGAGGCCTGCCGGGCGCGCTGGCGGCGGCGGCAGAGGCAGGGCAAGCTCTGGTCGGTGGCGCGGCTGGTGAAGGCGGCCTTCACCTTCCAGGGCGGCGCCGACTATCTGGTCTGGAAGGTCGAGCGCCATTCGGGGGTGAGGATGGAGCTCACCCCCTGGCAGCGCCGGCATCCGGTGCTGGCGGCACCGGTGCTCTTCTGGAAATACCGCCGGCTGGGCGCGTTCCGCTGAGGCGTAGCCGGGCTCAGGCCCGGGCTGCCGCGAGCTCCTGCGCCAGCTGGCCGAAGCGGCCGAGCACCTCCTCGATCTGCTGCGAGCGGTGCGCCGCCGAGACGCTGCAGCGCAGCAGGCAGACGCCGTTGGGGGTGCCCGGCGGCACCGCCAGGTTGACATAGACGCCGAGCTCGAGGAGCCGGTTCCAGGCCCACACCGCCGTGCCCTCGTCGGGCATCTTGACGGCGATCACCGGGCTCATCGGCGAGCACAGATCGAAGCCCAGTCCGGCCAGACCCTCGTGGAGCTGGCGGGCGTTGGCCCAGATCTGCCCGCGCAGGCCGGGCTCGCAATCGATCCGGGCCAGGGCCGCCCGCACCGAGGCGATGCTCGCCGGGTTGGGGGAGGCCGTGAACATGTAGGGGCGCGAGCAGTAGCGCAGCACGTCGAAGCGGGGATGGCTCGAGGCGCCGAAGCCGCCGATGCCGCCCAGGCTCTTGGAGAAGGTGCCGACGACGAAATCGACGTCCTCCTCGACCCCCTGGGCCTCGGCCACGCCGCGGCCGCGCTCGCCGAAGACGCCGAAGGAATGCGCCTCGTCGACCATCAGCCAGGCGCCGTGCTTCTTCTTGACCTCGGCGAACTCGGCGATCGGCGCCACGTCGCCCAGCATCGAGTAGAGCCCCTCGACGATCACCAGCGCTGCCTCGCCCTCCTGCTGGCGGGCCAGCCGGCGGTCGAGATCCTCGGGATCGTTGTGGCGGAAGCGGACCACCTTGGCGCCCGACAGGCGGCAGCCGTCATAGATGGAGGCGTGGCTGTCGGCGTCCAGATAGATGACGTCGCGCGGGCCGGCGAGGCCCACGATCATGCCGAGATTGGCCTGGTAACCGGTCGTGAACACCATGCAGGAGCGGCGGCCCAGGAACTGCGCGAACTCCTCCTCGAGCTGGCGGTGCAGCGCGTAGGTGCCGTTGGCGATCCGCGAGCCGGTGGTGCCGGTGCCCTGGGTCCGCACCGCCTCGACGGCAGCCTCGATGGCGCCCTCGTCGAAGGTCAGGCCCAGATAGTTGTTGGTGCCGACCAGGATGGTGTGGCGGCCGTCGACCCGCGCCTCGGTGGCCGAGAGGATCTCGTCGAGGCGCACGCCGAAGGGGTCGGTGCCGAGCTCGAGGACCTTGTCGTGGCGGCCCGCGATCTGCGCGTACTTGTCGAAAATGTCCATGCGCTCAGCGATCCTTCAGCTGCTGGCGCACGAGCTCTACCAGATCGCCCAGGCTCCTCATATCGGCGAGCTGGTTGATCGGGATGTCGATCTCGTACTTGTCCTCGATCTCCATCACCAGATCCATGGCGGCCACGCTGTCGACGTTGAGATCGGAGGCCAGCTCGGTCTCCGGGCGCAGCTGCACGCCAGCTGGCGCGAAACGGGCGACCAGGCCGCAGATCTCGCGGAATATGGTGTCGTCCGTGGTCGTCATCGGGGTCTCCAGGAGCAAAACATCCGGCCTCGGGCGCTCAGAGCCAGCCGGCTTCCTTGTACCATGCGAGCGTCTGCGCGAGGCCCTCGGAGAAGCCTATCGCGGGCCTCCAGTCCAGCCCCTGCGTGGTCGCACGGTCGACGAGCCAGCTCTCGTGGTAGAGCTCGGCGAGCTTGCCGCGCGAGAGCATGGGCGGCTTGCCGGTCCAGCGTCCGAAGGCCTCGAGGAGCATGGCGGGTGCGGCCAGCGCGCCTCTGGGGAGGCCCACCAGCCGCACCGGCCGGTCGAGCCGGGCGCTGGCGAGCGCCGCCAGCTGCGCCCAGCCATAGCCCTCTGGCGCCGCGTCGTCGGGCTCGATGGCGGCGGCCCGCTCTGGCGTGCTCTCCACGAGCGTTGCCAGCAACACCGCGAGATCGGGGCCGTAGATCAGCGAGAAGCGATGCGTCTGGCCGCGCGGCGCCACGAGCAGGCCACGGGCGAGCTGGGCCATGATCGGCAGGGTGCCGCGATCGCCCGGCCCGTAGACCGCCGGCGGGCGCACCACGAGCGGGCGCAGCGCGTCGGCGCGGCCCTCCACCTCCAGCTCGGCCCGCCGCTTGCTGCGGGCATAGGGCGAGAGCGAGGGATGGCGGGCGGCCAGCGAGGAGAGCAGGAGGAAGCGCGGCGGACGGGGCAACGAGGCGGCGGCCTCGGCCACCGTGCGGGTCCCCATCATGTTGACGCGCATGAAGTCGGCATCGCTGGGAGCGCTGACCGCGCCGGCGCCGTGCACCACCCAATCGGCACCGTCGACCAGCCGTCCTATGGCATCGGCGTCGCCGAGATCACCCGGCACGGCCTCGACGCCGAGCGTCGCCAGCTCCGGGTCGTCGCGGCGCAGCAGGGCGCGCACCTGCCAGCCCCGTCCGACGAGCTCGCGGGCGGCGTGCCGGCCGATGAAGCCGGTGGCGCCCGTGAGCGCCACGAGCCCCGTCATCGCAGATCCTCTCGTTGCGGCAGCGGCGCGGCTCAGCTTGCGACGGCGAGCGGACGCGCCTCGCGGCGCAGCGGCTCGAGGACTGTCGGCAGCTCATCGAGGTCGCGCAGCGCGCCTTCGAGGAAGCTGGCCTTGGCGGCCGCCCGGCTGAGCTTGCCGGAGGTGGTGAAGGTGAGCGAGCGGGGCGGCACCAGCAGCACCTCGCTGTCGGCACCGGCCAGCCGCTGCACCGTGGCATGGACCTCGCGGCGCAGCTTCTCCTGGGCGGCACCGTCGCCCAGGCGGCACTGCACCACCGTCACCAGCTGCTCCTGGTCGTCCTCGCCGGTCACCGCGAAGGCAGCGACGTCGCCGGCCCGCACGCCCTCGACCTTCTCGACCGCCCACTCAATGTCCTGCGGCCAGATATTGCGGCCGTTGAGGATGATGAGGTCCTTGCTGCGGCCGGTGATCACCAGCTCTCCATCGACCATGTAGCCCATGTCGCCGGAGTCGAGCCAGCCGTCGGCCAGCAGCACCGCGCGGCTCGCCTCCGGATTGCGGAAATAGCCGGTCATCAGGCTCGGGCCCTGGATGCAGACCCGGCCGACATTGCGCTCGGGCAGGGGCCGGCCGAGATCGTCGCGGACCTCGATCCGGTAGCCGGGCATCGGCTTGCCGCACACCACGAAGGCGCGGGTGCGCCGGCCATGGGCCTGGTCGGGACGGACCGGGCGGGCCAGCCGACGGCGCTCGAAATCCTCGCCCAGATCGATGCAGTCGACCTTAACGCCGGTCTCGAGACGGCTGAAGCTCACCGCCAGGGTCGCCTCGGCGAGGCCGTAGCTGGGCAGGTAGGCGCTGGCGTCGAAGCCGCTGGCGGCGAAGGTGCGGGCGAACTCGTCGAGAGCCTTGGGGCGGATCATCTCGCCGCCGATGCCAGCCACCCGCCAGGCGCTCAGATCGAAGCTCTCGGCAAGGCCGTTGGCCGCACGCCGCGCGCACAGCTCGAAGCCGAAGGTGGGGCTGAAGGAGATGGTGCCCTTCTGCTCGGAGAGCACCTTGAGCCACACCATCGGCCGGCGCGCGAAGCTCGTGGTGGCGATGTAGTCCACCGAGATCTGGGTCAGCGCGGGGGTCAGGCAGCAGCCCACCAGGCCCATGTCGTGGTAGAGCGGCAGCCAGGAGGTGCAGCGGTCGCCGGGCCGCAGCGCCAGACCGTGCTCGGCGATGGCCCGCGCGTTGGCGGTGATCGCCTCCTGGGTCACCAGCACGCCGCGCGGAAAGCTGGTGCTACCCGAGGAATACTGGATGTAGCAGGGCTCGCCGGCGCCGAGCGCCTCGAAGGGACGCGCCGCCGGCAGGGCCGCCAGCTCCTCGTGGGTGCCGACGAAGCTCGCCAGCGTGCCGATGGCCGCCTGCTGGAGCTGGCCGGCCAGCTCCGCGGGGCCGATCGCGGCGCGCGCCCGGGCACTCTGCAGCATGCCGCGCAGGCGCTCCACATAGGCGTCGCGGCCGCCGAAATTGATGCACAGCGGCAGCGGCACCGGAACCAGGCCGCCATACTGGCAGGCGAAGAAGGCGATCAGGAACTCGGGCGTGGTCTCGGCAATGATGCCCACCCGGTCGCCGCGCGCGAGGCCGGCGGACGGCAGGCGTGCGGCCAGCTCGAGGGCGCGCAGGCGCAGCTCGGCATAGGGCAGGGCGGTCGCGATCTCGCCGCGGGCGGAGAAGAAGTTGACGCCGGTGGCACCCCGCGCGGCATAGTCGAGGCCCTCCGCCAGCGTCGCGAAGTCCGCCGTGCGGAAAGGCAGGGTCTCGTTGGCCGTCGGTGTCGGGGTCAACATTGGCACCTCGTTCCGGCATCGAGAGCGTGCTGCGGTCCGGCTGGCACAAGCCTGCTCCATGCCGCCCGCAAAGGATCGGCACCGCCGCACGATCTCGACGTCTCGCGAAAAATCGGACGTCCCGTCGAGCCCGGTCCTGCCGAAACGCTGGCAGGCGCCGTGAACGTCGGGCCGGGAACGGATGCCACCCTTGGGCGGCCTTGCCTGCGAGGCGGGCAAGCCTTTCCCGGCGACCCGGATCTTAGGCAGCCGGAAGGCGTACCACCACTCAAGTTCTGTTGCAGTTTGTTACACTTGGCAGTGCGACTTCGCGTCGCGTGTCGGGAACCCGCCGGGCCGGACCTAGCGCATCGCGGCCGGGAGCTGCCGCCCGGCGCAGGCGATGCGCCGTTGCCCGACATTGGCGGTCCTCTCCAGGGCGCAGCCGACGAGGGCGCCGCTGGCCGGCTCGAGAAGCCACAGCCGCTCGCCCGCGGCAAGATACCTTCCTGCCGCATGGCTACTCTGCGGTGGTGCCGGAGCCTGTGTGGAGGGCGTGCCGCGCAGGACGAGGTCGGCCGGCTGCTCCTCGCCGCTGCCGCGGAGCATGCGGGGCAACTCGTCCGCGGCCAGGGGAACGGCGAGAGCGGCGAGCATGGCGCCGAGCGCCGCCTTGTGAAGAAAGGACATGGCGCGCCTCCGTTTTCTGGTTATGTGCGACCTTGATGCCACGCTGCCTGCCGCGCGTCTGCCGGGTTTGGTCCGGCAAGGTACCGGCCTATGGTCTGGCAGACGCCGCCGCGGCGCGGCCTTCAAGCAAGGAGGAACACGTGAAGCTGACCTGGCTGGGCCATTCGGCCTTTCATCTCGAGACGGCCTCGCAGAGCATCCTCGTCGACCCGTTCTGGACCGGCAACCCGACCTTCCCCGCAGGCCACGAGGAGAAGATCGCCAGGGTCGATACCATCGTCCTGACCCACGGCCACGAGGACCATATCGGCGACAGCGCCCGGCTCGCCAAGAAGTACGGCGCCACGGTTGTGGCGCAGTTCGAGATCTGCATGTGGCTGGCCGGTCAGGGCGTGGAGAAGGTCCAGCCGATGAACACCGGCGGCTGCGTCGAGCAGGACGGGGTGACCTACTGCATGGTGCAGGCCTTCCACAGCTCGGCGATCATCAAGGACGGCGTGCCCGTCACCATGGGCGATCCGGCCGGCTTCGTCATCAAGGCCGACGGCAAGAGCATCTACCATGCCGGCGATACAGCCATCTTCTCCGACATGGCGCTGATCCAGCGGATCCATCAGCCCTCGGTCGGCCTGATCCCCATCGGCGACCGCTTTACCATGGGCCCCGAGCAGGCGGCCCTGGCCTGCAACGAGTTCCTCGACCTCGAGGTGATCGTCCCCATCCACTGGGGCACCTTCCCGCTGCTCACCGGCACGCCCGAGGCGTTCAGGAAGCTCGTCAAGCGCGGCCGCGTGATGGACGCCACGCCCGGCCAGCCGTTCGAGATCTGAGACCGGGCCGCGGGGCGGTGATGCCGCCGCCCCGCGGCCTCGAGCGCCTTTCGATGTTCCCGAGCGGTTGCCGGGAAGCCGGCGGGCAACTGGCCGGGCTGTGACGGCGGCGCCGTGCAAGGCGCTGCGCGCGGCTTTCGCTGTTTGATTTCTGTCAGTTGGGGGCGGTGGGGGTTCACCCGATCTTCATCTCTTCCAGCGATCCTGCTGGGGTGGGGCTCTGCCGCTGTACTGCTCCCTGGCGGCGTCCCTTCTCTACCATCCGCGAGGATGTCCCACGGAAGGTTGAAGGCGGGTAAATGGCGGGGTGACCGCTGCGGGATGAAGCAGGGCGCACTCTCCTGGCCCCCTCCAATCGGCCGGAAGGAAGAAGCCGGCCGCGCGCAGCGCCTTGCGCGGCTCCGCCGCCGCGACCTGCTCCGGTTCCCGGCCGTTCACCCGATCTTCATCTCTGTTGGAAATCCTGCTGGGGTGGGACTCTGCCGCCGCATCGCCTCTGGTGGCGCGCCTGTTCCACCATCCGCGAGTAGGACACGGGAGGGGTTAACGAAGGATCGGCCGGTGCAGGAGCCGGGGCGTGAGCGGCGTGGCCATGCCCCCAGGCGCCGCCGCCAACCGCGAACGAAAGAAGACCCGGCCGCGCGCAGCGCCTTGCGCGGCTCCGCCGCCGCGACCTCCTCCGCTCTCCAGGATCTCTCACGGCCGCGGGTGAGCTTGCGGCGTTCGCCCGAGGCTGGGGCCCCGACAGACAGGGATTGGCGCTAGGCGGTCGCAGGCGCTTCGGGGACGTCGAGGTGCCGGTGGATCTGGCTCACCACCTCGGGGGCGAGGCCGGTCGTGCGGGCGAGGCGCTGGAGGTAGGCGCGCTCGGCCTCGGTATCGACCTCGATGGCGAGCAGCGAGGCGGCATAGAGTTCGGCGGCCAGCGCAGGCGAGCGGGCGTCTGCCGCCAGGGCCTCGATGTCGACGGGCCTGCGCATTTCCTCGAGCACGAAGTTGCGCTCCTCGGGATCGACCCCGGCCTCGTCGAGATGGCCGAGGATGCGCTGCATCTCGGTGCCGTCGATCTGGCCGTCGGCCTTGGCGGCGCTGACCATGGCGCGGATCAGCAGCGTGGCGGTGGCCGAGGCCTGCGCCTCGTCGACCGGCACGGCGCTGGCGCCGGGGCGCTTTGCGTCCTGCTCGATCGCCTCGCGCGCCTCGCCCTCGTGGCCGGCCTTCTGCATGGCCGAATAGGCGATGGTGCCGAGCACGGCCAGGAGGCCGCCGCCCAGCGCCCCGCCGCGGCCGCCAAAAAGCCCGCCGGCGAGCGCGCCGAGCCCGCCGGTGGCCACCGGATTGCCGGCCTTGAGCTGCCCCTTCGGATCGTCGAGGGCGCTGCGCGCCATCCCGGCCAGCGAGCCCAGCGCGCCGCCGAGCCCGCCGCCGGTGCCGGCGCTGCCGCTGCCTTTGAACATCTGCCCCAGCGCCGCCGCGGCCTCGCCGAGCCCGCCGGACCCCGCGGCCTTGTCCAGGCGCGAGCCGGCCGACGAGCCCGAGCGCGCCTCCATCATCGCTCCGAGGAGCCTTTTGGCGTCGAACATGGAAGTTGCCTTTCCAGGTGGCGGGAGCGGCCGTGTGCGTGACTAGCGTCTCAGCATAGCGCCGATCAGCGCGTTGACCTCACGGGCGCGCTCCATGTGGATGAGGTGGCCCGCATCCTCGAAAAGATGCGCCTCGAGGGTCTCGGGCAGGTCCTCGCCATGGCTCGCCGGCAGGATCCTGTCCTGCTTGCCCCAGATTACCTGGGCCGGGCAGCGCAGCTCTTCCAGTCTCGCCTCGAACTCGAGACTCTGGCGGCCGCCAGGAAAGCACGCCTGGGCGATGGTGTTGAGCGCCGCTTCGACCCCGTCCAGCCGCTTGAACCTCAAGACGTCCTCGACCATCTCGGCCGTCACGAGGGCAGGATCATGAACGAGCATCTCCAGGAACGGCCGCAGCTTTCTGGCGCGGTTGCTCGCGATGAAGCCGTCGATGAAGGCGATGTCGATCTCCGGCCCGAGCCCGGCGGGGGCGAGGGCGGTGAGGCTCGCCACCCGCCCGGGGTGATTGAGCGCGAGGTCGATGCAGATCGCCCCGCCAAGCGAGTGGCCCACCAGATGGGCGCGCTCGATGCCGCTGGCGTCCATGAAGGCCAGCACGGCGGCAGCAAGGGTGCCGACGTCGCCCTCGCCCACCTCCTTGGTCGAGCCGCCATGGCCGGGCAGGTCGATCGCCAGGGTCCGGTAGTCCTCGGCAAGCTCCTCCTGGTTGAAGAGCCAGTTGTTGAGATCGCCGCCGAAGCCATGGACGAGGAGCACCGGCGTGCCCGCAGCATCGCCCAGCTCCAGATAGCGCAGGCGCCTGCCGCCCGCCTCGAGGGTCTGCGGCTCAGGCGCTGCGGCAACGCTCGGACCCTCGGCCGCGAAGCGGGCCTGGAAATCGGCCACGAACGCGTCGATGGCCGCATCCCCGACCTCCTCCGGCGCCACCACGGCCAGGAGGGCACCCACCGGCAGGGTCTCGCCCTCGCCGGCCACGAGGCGGCGCAGCAGGCCTTCCACCGGGCTCTCGAAAACGTTGGCGATCTTGGAGGTCTCGATGTCGGCGATCTCCTCGCCCTTCTCGATCTCCTCGCCTTCCTCGACCAGCCAGGATGCGACCATGCCTTCCTGCATCGCGAGGCCCCATTTGGGCATCACGATAGCCTCGATCTCCGCCATTCCCTCAGCTCCCTGCAACCAGCTCGCGCACCGCCGCCTCGATGCGCGCGGCACTGGGGATATAGAGATCCTCGAGCGCTGGCGAGAAGGGGACCGGCGCATGGGGGCCGGTCACCATCCTGACCGGCGCCTTGAGATCGCCGAATGCTTCCTGGACCAGCAGCGCCGCCACGTCGGTCGCCATGTTGCAGCGCGGATGGGCCTCGTCCACCACCACCACCCGGCCGGTCTCGGCGGCGGTCTCGAGGATGGTCTCGGTATCGAGCGGCGAGGTGGTGCGCGGGTCGACCACGGTGCAGGAGATCTTGTCCTTCGCCAGCCGGTCGGCGGCCTCGTTGGCGAGGTTCACCATGCGGCCGAAGGCGATGATGGTGACGTCCTCGCCCTCGCGGGTGACGTTGGCCTCGCCGAAGGGGATGGCGTAGGCCTCGTCGGGAACCTCCGCCTCCTCGTCGTACATCGCCTTGTGCTCGAAGAAGATCACCGGGTCGTCGTCGCGGATCGCCTGGATGAGCAGGCCCTTGGCCTCGTAGGCGTTGGAGGGCAGGGCCACTTTCAGGCCCGGGATGTGGGTGAACAGCGGGTAGAGGCACTGGCTGTGCTGGGAGGCCGCCCTGAAGCCCGCCCCGTACATGGTGCGGATGACCAGCGGCGTTACCGCCTTGCCGCCGAACATGTAGCGGAACTTGGCGGCCTGGTTGAAGATCTGGTCGAAGCACACGCCCATGAAGTCGACGAACATCAGCTCGGCCACCGGCCGGAGCCCCGTGGCGGCCGCACCGGCGGCAGCACCGATGAAGGCGCTCTCGGTAATGGGCGTGTCCAGCACGCGCTCGCGGCCGAAGATCGGCATGAGGCCCTTGGTGACGCCCAGCGGGCCGCCCCAGGCGTCGTCCTCGCCCTCCGCACCCATGCCACCGGCGACGTCCTCGCCCATGAGGATGACGCGGCTGTCGCGCTCCATCTCCTGGCGCAGCGCCTCGTTGATGGCCTGACGGTAGCTCTTCCTCGCCATGACACCCGCCTCCTCAGTAACGCATGTAGACGTCGGTCAGGAGATCGCGCTCGGTCGGCATCGGCGCCGCCTTGGCCTCGTCGGTGACCTGGGCGACGTGACTGTTGATCTCCTCGTCGATCCCGTCGAGCTCGCTCTCCTCGAGCAGGGCCGCCTCGAGGACGCGTTTGCGGAAAAGCTCCAGACAGTCGCGGTCCTTGCGCAGGCGGGGGATCTCGTCGGAGGCGCGATAGGTCATCGCGTCGCCCTCGAAATGGCCGTAATAGCGGCTGAACTTCACATGGACGAGCGAGGGGCCTTCCCCGGCACGGGCGCGCGCGATGACCTCGCCGGCGACCTCGTGCACGGCGAAGAAGTCGTGGCCGTCGACCTGGTGGCCGGGCATGCCGAAGCCCTTGGCACGATCGAGCTGGCTGCCGCCCACCGACCAGGCGGAGGCGGTGGATTCGGCATAGCCGTTGTCCTCGACCACGAAGATCGCCGGCAGGTTCCAGACTTTCGCGAGGTTGTAGCTCTCGAGGGTAGTGCCCTGGTTGGAGGCACCGTCGCCGACGAAGGCGATCGCCACCCCGCCGGTCTTCAGATACTTGGCCGAGAGGGCCGCGCCGCAGATCAGCGGCGGGCCGCCGCCGACGATCCCGTTCGCGCCCATCATGCCCTTTTCCAGATCGGCAATGTGCATCGAGCCGCCCTTGCCGCCGCACAGGCCCTCCTTGCGGCCGAAGATCTCGTGCATCATGCCGCGCACGTCGCAGCCCTTGGCGATGGAATGGCCGTGGCCGCGATGGGTCGAGGCGATGTTGTCGCGATCTTCCAGATGCAGGCAGAAGCCGGCGGCCGAGGCCTCCTCGCCGGCATAGAGATGGACGAAGCCGGGAATGTTGCCGGCCGAGAACTCCTCGTGGACGCGGTCCTCGAAGGCGCGGATGGTGCGCATGGTCCGGTAGGCGCGCACGAGCTCGTCGCGACTGAGCTGCATTACAGTCCTCCCTGATCCGCCGCCGCCATAGTCGCAGTCTGCGGCAGGGTGAGGGTGCGGACGCCCTCGGGCGGTGTCAAGCGATGCGGGCGCGGATCAGCCCTTCACCGCGCCCAGGGTCAGGCCGCGGACGATGTAACGCTGCGCCAGCAGCGCCACGATCACCGGCGGGATCATGGCGATCATGGCGCGCACGCTCATGAACCAGAACTGCACCCCGCGCGTGTCGACCGCGCCTGCCATGTGCATGGGGACGGTGATGGCCTCGCGGGACGCGATGGTGATGGCGAGGATGAAGTCGTTCCAGGCGAAGGAGAACACGATCAGCCCCGAGGCCGCCACCGAGGGCATGGCAAGCGGCAGGGCCACTCGCCAGAAGGCGCCCCAGAACGAGGCCCCGTCCACCAGGGCAGCCTCCTCGAGCTCGCGCGGCAGGTCGAGGAAGGTCTGGCGCACGATCACCACCACGAAGGGCAGGATGAAGGTGGCGTTGAGCAGCACGAGGGCGAGCTGGGTGTCGAGCAGGCCCAGCGTTCGCATGACGAGATAGAACGGCACCACGGTGGCCACCGGCGGCAGCACCCGCTGGGAGAGAAACCACACGGTGAGGTCGCGGTTGGGGATCAGCCTGAAGCGGAACCGGGCAAGCGCGTAGGCGGCGGGCGTGCCCAGCAGCAGTGCCAGCAGCGAGGCGCCCGTGGCGATCACCGTGGAGTTGGCGAGCGCCCGCCGGGTCTCCGGAATGGCGAGCTGGTCGCGCCAGTTGTCGAGCGTCGGCTCGAAGTCGATCCACGGGATGCCGAAGCCCGCCACGGTGAAGGTCTCGATGGGATCGCGCAGCGACTGGGAGAGCGCCCAGTAGATGGGAAAGAGGAAGATCATCGTGGCGATCACCGCCAGCACCGAGAGCAGTGCCTCGGCCAGGCTCGGCAGGCGGCGGGGTGCGGGCGGTGCCGCGCTCGCGGTGCCGGGCAGGGCGGCCTCAGCCATAGCTCTGGCGCAGACGGCGGAAGAAGAAGGTGACGATCAGCATCACGATGATCAGCAGGCCGTAGGCCATGGCGCTGGCATAGCCGAGGTCGAAGAAGCGCAGGCCGGTGCGGAAGGCGAGGAAGGAATAGCTCTGGGTGGCGATGCCCGGCCCGCCGCCGGTGAGCGCGAAGGGGATGTCGAAGAGCTTGAGCGCCTCGGCCAGCCGCAGCAGGAGGATGATGAGCACGACAGGCTGAAGGAGCGGCAGCAGAACGCGCAGAAGAATGTCGAGACCCGAGGCGCCGTCGATCCGGGCGGCCTCCACGAGCTCGTCGGGCACGCCCTGCAGGGCTGCGAGGAACACCAGGAAACAGAAGGGCGTCCATTGCCAGACGTCGACGATGGCGACCGACACCAGCGCCCAGAAGGGATCGGAGAGGAAGGGGATGCCGGTCCAGCCCAAGGGGCCGCCGGCCTCGTAGAAGATGGTGAAGAAGAGATAGGCCACGGCGATGGGCGTGGCGAAGATCGGCAGCAGCATCGCCGTGCGCAGCACCGGGCGCGCCACGATACGCTGGTTGAAGAGCAGGGCCAGGAGGAAGCCCAGGGCGAGCTGGGTCGGAACTGCCATCAGCACGAAGAGCAGCGTCACCCGCACTGCCTCGTGCACCTGCGGGTCGACCCACAGCCGGCGGAAATTGGCGAGGCCCACGAACTCGGCGATGGAGCGCTGCTCCTTGGAGACCACCGAGCGGGTGCGGGGTGTGCCGTCGGGGCGCAGCACCGGCTCGCCTGCTGCATCGAGCAGCGGCTCCTGGATCCTCGTCACCTCGGTGCGGGTCTCGACCTTGTAGAAGGCGAGGTAGAGCGAGTAGCCCAGCGGAAAGAGGGTAAAGGCGAAGATCCACACCACCGCCGGCAGCAGGAAGAAGAAGCGGGCGCGCGAGGTCCACATGGCGACTGGCCGCGGGGCCGGCGGCGATGCGCCGGCCCGCTTCCGCGGCTGCTACCCCTCGAAGCCGATGGCGGCCTGGTAGTCCTCGATCTGCTTCTCCCGCCCGATGCGCTCGGTCACCTGCTCCCAGGAGGTCGCGGTATCGTCGAGCGCCTCCTTGGCGGTCTTGGCCCCGCTCATCGCGGCGGAGAGGTTCTTGTCGAGGATGTCCCAATATTCGAACGTGCCCGGGATGCGCAGGTAGGTGAGCATGGTGGGGGCGTAGAAATTGTCCCGGTAGGCCTGGAGGTAGGAGCTCGCGTCCTCGGCGCTCCAGCCGGCGTCGACATAGTCCTCGATCTTCGCGGTGCCGCCCTGCTCCTCGAGAAACTGGTAGCTGTAGCCGGGGTCGACGCCGGTCCAGCCATGCTGGGCGTTCCACATCGAGGCGGGGCGGATCGCCATCAAGGAAAGGAACGAGTAGGTGGCCTCGGGGTTGGCGGAGAAGTTCGAGATCACGCCATGCCACGAGCCGCCGGTGGTGTTGCCGACCTGCGGCCGGTCCTCGGCCTTCACGAAGCTCTTCTTCTCCATGTCGTAGTATTCGTCCGACATGGGCAGCACGGCGGCAGCGCAGTCGCCCTGGATGTTCGAGCGCGTGGTGTCCTGGCACAGGGCGCCCACGTCGCCCCAGGAGAACACGAAGACCGCCTTGCCGCGCAGGAAATAGTCCCACGCCTCGCCCAGCGACCAGCCGACCTGCGCCGAGGGGCCCGTCCCGTGCAGCTCCTGGAGGAACTCCAGCGCCCTGAGGTGGCCCGGGCTGTTGATGAGCGGCTTCATGTCGATCGGGTCGAACCAGTAGACATTGTGGGTGCGGTCCACCTTCTCGCCGGGCGTCACCGCGAAGGAGGCCGAGAGCGACTGGAAGTGGTAATGGCCCTGCTCGCCCACCTTGAGGTGCAGCACCGTGCCGCTATCGGCCTCGCTGTCGTTTGCGTCCCAGTTCTTGCCGTTGAAATGGCGCGAGATGTCGAGGAGCTGCTGCCAGGTCTTCGGCGGGGAGGGCAGGTCGTAGCCGTACTCCTGCTTGAAGGCCGCCTGGTGCTCCGGGTTCTCCAGCACGCTTTTCCGGTAGTAGAGCACCTGCCCGTCGGCGTCGTTGAGCGTGCCGAAGCCCTCGCCCTTCCAGGTGTAGAGGGCCTTCAGGCTGGGCGGCATGTCGTCATAGGTCCAGCTCGGGAAGTCGCCGGAGTCCATGAGCTCGTCGATGGCGTAGGCGTAGCCCGCCGGAACGATGTCGCCATACCAGAACGCGCCCACCATGAAGGCGTCGTACTGGCCGGTGCCGTTCCTCAGATCGAGCATCATCTTGGTGTAGTGCTCGGCAAAGGGCAGCTCGACGATGTTGAGCTTGCCGCCCGAGAGCTCCTCCCAGATGGGCCGGAAGCTGTGCATCGGCCCCGAGATGCCGCCCTTGGGGCCGCCCGAGTTCACGGTGATGGAGATCTCGGTCCCTTCAAAGGGCTTCTGGTCCGGCCCGAACAGGCCGCCCAGCTCGTCGCGGCTGGTCTTCAGGGTCGTGCCGTCCTCCATGACGAGATCGACCGTGCCGTCATCGTGCCAGGTGACGTACTCGCCGGCCGCGGCCGGCGCGGCGGCCAGGGCCAGCACGGCCGCGCCGCCCATGAGTGCCAGGCTTGCCCGCATCGCTTCCGCCTCCCCGCTGCGGCCGCTCCTCGTCGATCGAAGGGAGCGACTCGTTCATCGGGCATTATGAAAGCTTGCGGTCTCGTCTCAAGCCGGATTCGACGCGCTTTGGGTGTAGACCCTCCCTGCCGGGCGCCGCTCAGCGTCATACCTCGCGAAAGCCGAGCTGGGCCGAGAGACGCGCTGCTGCCTCGCCCAGCAGCCGTGTCGCCTCGGCGCTGTCCAGAGTGTCGCCCAGCATGGTGGCGAAGGGCAGGGTGAGGGCGGCCACGGCGCGGCCGGTATGGTCGCGCAGCGGGAAGGAGAGATCGAGGATGCCGGCCACGCTCTCGCTGGGTGCCGCCTCGTGGCCGCGCGCCGCTATCCCGGCCAGCCGGCGGCGCAGCGGCTCGCCGGGATCGGCCAGAGCTTCCAGCTCGAAGCCGCGGGCGAGGCGTCGCTCGCGCTCCTCGTCGGTCTGGAAGGCGGCCAGCACGCGGCCCGACGCCGTCTCGAGGAGCTCGAAGCTGGCGCCCAGCCGCACGACGAAGCCGCGCGGACGCGGCGTCTCGGCCTGCGCCACCACCAGGATGCGGCCGTCGTGGTGGACCGAGAGGTGGCAGGACTGGCCGACCCGCTCGGCGAGCCGCTGCATCTCGGGAAGGGCCACGACGAGGAGCCGCTCGACCGGTGGGTGGCGATGGGCCAGCTCGAACAGGCGCAGCGACAGGCCGTAGCCGTTGCCTCCGCCCCGCCGCAGCCAGCCGCGCTGCTCGAGCGTCACCAGCATCCGGAAGATCTCACCCATCGAGCGGCCGAGGCGCTGGGCGATCTCACTTGCCGGCAGCACGTCGCGCTCGCCGGCCAGGAGCTCGAGAATGTCGAGCCCCTTTTCCAGCGCCGGCGCGCTGTAGCGGCGCCCCGGCGGCTCGCCGGTCGATTCCGTTTCATCCATGAAGTTTCACTTGCATCGCTGAAAACCTCTTGTCAAAGCTGATATCGTCGTCGCGGCGGGGCGAAGGGGCGCTTGGTGCCGCGGCCACGGGATCGGGGAGCAGGACAATGCCCAAAAGGCTTTCGGCCGCCCAGGTCGAGCAGTATCAGCGCGAGGGATGCATCTTTCCCATCCGTGCCTTCTCCGTGGAGGAGGCGGGCGGGATGCGCCAGCGTCTCGAGGCGCTGGCCGCGGCAGAGGGCGGCAAGCTGTCGCGCGCGACCAACCAGAAGCCGCACATCCTCTTGCCATGGCTCGCCGACGTGGTGCGCAGCCCGCGCATCCTCGACGCCGTCGAGGACGTGCTCGGCCCCAACATCCTGTGCTGGGCGTCGGGCTTCTTCTGGAAACCGGCGAAGGATCCGGCCTTCATCTCGTGGCACCAGGATTCCACCTACTGGGGCCTGTCGCACTCGGACATCGTGACGGCGTGGGTGGCGTTCTCGCCGAGCACGGTGGAGTCCGGCTGCATGCGGGTCGTGCCGGGCACGCATCTGCAGGACCAGGTGGCCCACCGCGACACCTTCGCCGAGGAGAACATGCTCAGCCGTGGCCAGGAGATCGCCGTCGACGTCGACGAGAACGACGCGGTCGACGTGGTGCTCCAGCCCGGCGAGATGTCGCTGCACCATGTGCGGATCTTCCACGGCTCGAAGAACAACCGCTCCTCCGAGCCCAGGATCGGCTTCGCGATCCGCTACATCCCGACATACCTGCGCCAGCTCAACGACGCCGGCGACAGTGCCACGCTGGTCAGGGGGGTGGACGAGTACCGGCATTTCGAGGAGGAGCCGGTGCCGCAGAGCGACTTCGACGCGGCCTGCGTCGCCTATCACAAGGCGATGCTCGATCGTCAGCAGAAGATCCTCTATGCCGGTGCCGAGAAGGTGAAGGAGTTCACGGGCCCCGCGGCATCCGCGACCCGCTGAACGGCCGGAAAACAAAAAGAACAGATCAGGGAAGACGATGATGCGGTGGCTTTCCGTGGCCGCGATGGCGGCCGGGCTCTTCGCCGGTGGCGCGCAGGCGTCCGACTACTCCATCAAGCTGGCCCACTCGCTCTCGACCAGCGAGCCGGCCCATCTGGCGGCGGAGTATTTCGCCAAGAACGTCACCGAGCGCAGCCAGGGGCGGCTCGAGGTCGAGGTCTTTCCCGGCGAGCAGCTTGGCTCGGGCAAGGAGGTCAACGAGATGATGCGCCAAGGGGCCAACGTGATGAACATCACGGACCCCGGCTATCTCTCGGACTTCGTGCCCGACGTCGGTGTCCTGAACGGGCCCTACCTCCTCAAGAAGCCCGAGGACTTCAAGAAGATACTGGCCAGTGACTGGTATCAGGAGATCGACGGCAAGCTGCAGGACGCAGGCTTTCGCGTGGTCTCCTTCAACAACCTCTTCGGCGCCCGGCACGTCATCGCCGACAAGCCGGTGCGCACGCCCGCCGACATCGCGGGGATGACGGTGCGCGTGCCGCCCAACCAGATGTGGATCGCGACGTTCGAGGCGATGGGGGCAAGGCCCACCACCGTGAACTGGTCGGAGGTCTACAGCGCGCTGGCCCAGAACGTGGTGGCCGGGGCCGAGGCGCCGCTGGGCTCGCTGTGGGGCTCCAAGCTCTTCGAGACCCGCAAGACCGTCTCGATGACCAGCCATTTCGTCGCCTGGGTCGCGTTCGTCGCCAGCGAGGACTATTTCGACAGCCTGCCCGAGGACCTGCAGGCCATCCTCCTCGAGGAGGGCGAGAAGGCGGGCGACTACATGACGAAGCTCACCCTCGAGAAGCAGGCCGAGTACATGGAGAAGTTCGAGGCCGAGGGCGTCACCTTCGTCACCGATGTCGACGTCGAGGCCTTCCAGAAGGCCACCGCCAGCGTCTACGGGGCCTTCCCCGACTGGACGCCGGGCCTGCACGAGCGGATCAGCGCCATCCTTCAGTAGCGGCCGGCCGATCGGCCTGGCCATCGCGGCCGGGCCGACGCTCTCATTCACCGATCTGGAGAAGCCGCCGATGGGCGTCTCGCTGCGCCGTGCCTTGCCCCGCCGGGAGTCGGGGCGCATGGCGGACCGGAGCATGGCGCTTCGCGCGCTCGACAATCTCGAGGAGCTGATCGCCGCGGCGGCGCTGGTGGTGGTCGTGCTGTCGGTGGCCTGGGGCGTGCTCACCCGCTACGTCATGACCCAGCCGGCAGCCTGGACCGGCGAGATCGCCGCCATGGCGTTTGCCTGGGTGGTCTTTCTGGGGGCCGCCGCCGGCGTGAAGCGAGGCCTGCACGTGAGCATCGAGCTTCTGGTCATCCGGCTGCCCGACGGCCTGCGCCGCCGGCTGCAGCGCGCGGTCGATACCGGGCTGCTCGTCTTCATGCTCTACGTCGCCTGGCTCGGTGTCGGCTTCACCGGCGACAACTGGGACAATCCGAGCTCGGTGCTGCGGCTGCCGCTCTCGGTGGTCTATGCCGCGGTGACGCTGGGCTTCGCCCTCATGGCGGTGCGCCACACCGCGCGGATGCTGGGCCGGGGGCCGGTCTTCGGGCAGGAAGGAGAGGGCAAGTGACCTGGCTGCCGCTCGCCGCGATGTTCGTCCTTTTCGCCATCAACGTGCCGGTGGCCTTCGCCATGGCGATCGCCGCACTCTCCTTCTTCCTCTTGGGCGCAGGCCCGCCCATCGGCATCTATGTCCAGAAGATCGTGAGCGTCACCGAGAGCTTCCCGCTCCTGGCGGTGCCCTTCTTCATCCTCGCCGGCTCCATCATGAACCATGCCGGCATCACCCGCCGGCTCATGGCCCTTGCCGACGCGCTGGTCGGCCACTGGCGCGGCGGGCTGGCCCAGGCCAACATCGTGCTGGCCACGCTCATGGGCGGGCTTTCCGCCTCGGCCAACGCCGATGCCGCCATGCAGGCCAAGATGCTGGGCCCGGAGATGGTGCGCCGCGGCTATGCGCCCGGCTTCGTGGCGGCGGTCACCGCCGGTGCGGCCGTGGTGACGCCCATCATCCCGCCCGGCATCGGCCTGATCGTCTACGGCTTTCTGGCCGACGTCTCGATCGGCCGCCTGTTCATCGGCGGCGTGGTGCCGGGAATCATGCTGTGCGTGGCGCTGATGCTCACCACCCGGCTGATCGCCGGCCGGCGCGGCTACAAGGCGGTGCGCGACCGCTTCGTGAGCGGGCAGGAGCTCGGCAAGGCCTTCAGGGAGGCCGCCTGGTCGCTGACCATCCCGGTCTTCATCCTGGTGGGAATCCGCTTCGGCGTATTCACGCCGACCGAGGCCGGCGCCATGACCGTGCTCTATGCGATCGTGGTAGGCGCGTTCGCCCATGGCGAGCTGAGGCTCGCCTCGGCCTGGCCGATCATGCTGGAAACGCTGCTCGCCACCAGCACGGTGATGCTCATCATCTGCGCGGCCTCCGCCTTCGGCTTCTACATGGCCTGGGAGCGCATCCCGCCGGCTCTCGCCAAGGGCCTGGTGGCACTCACCGAGCAGCCGTGGATGATGCTGCTGCTCATCAACCTGTTGCTGGTGGCGGTGGGCATGCTGCTCGAGGGCACCGCCGCGCTCATCCTGCTGGCGCCTATCCTCGTGCCGGCGGTGGTCAAGCTCGGCATCGATCCGGTGCATTTCGGGCTGGTGATGGTGGTCAACCTCACCATCGGCGGCGTGACCCCGCCGGTGGGCACGCTGATGTACACCACCACCGCCATCATGCGGGTCCGCATGGAGGATTTCTCCAGGGAGATCCTGCCGCTGCTGCTCGCGATGGTGGCGGTGCTGCTGCTGATCACCTTCTTCCCGGCGCTGGTGCTGTTCCTGCCCGGGGCCATGATGGGCTGAGCCTCACCCCGCCGGCCCCCAGACCGGGCGGCCGGCGGTCCAGGCGGCGACGACGCGGGGCAGGGTGGCATCGGTGTCGTCGACGGCCACGAGGTCGGCGCGCAGGCCCGGGGCGAGGCGCCCCCGGTCGTGGAGGCGGGACGCCTCGGCCGGCGCCTGCGAGACCAGCCGCCAGGCCTCGGCCAGCGTCAGCACGCCCAGCCGGTCGAGCCGGTAGGGCGCCTGGAGCATGGCGGGGTAGAAATAGTCGGAGGCCAGGATGGTGCACAGGCCCTCGGCCACCATGTCGGTGGCCGAGGCCCAGCCGATATGGCTCTTGCCGCGCAGCACGTTGGGCGAGCCCATCACCACAGGATTGCCCAGCCGGCGCGCCTCGGCGGCGGCCTCGCGGGTGGTCGGGAACTCGCAGATCCGGCAGCCCAGCGCGTCGTAGGCCCGCCGCCGCTCGGCGCTGTCGTCGTCGTGGGACAGCATGGCAACGCCGGCCTCGCGGGCGGCGGCGGCGAGCGTGGCGACAGCGGCTTGGGCCTCGGTGCCGCGCTCTGCCGCCGCGAAAGCCAGCGCGTTGAACGCCTCGACCGAGATCCCGCTGCGCACCGCATAGCCGCCCGAGGCGCCGGCGCGGGCCTTGCGGGCGATGGCCGGCGTGTGGTCGTTGAAGGCGAGCAGGTCGACGGCGCCCGCGCGCACCAGCGCCAGGGCCTCGTCGAGCCCGTCGAGATTGTGGTTCTCGAAGCGCAGGTGGAGCCGGTGGTCTGCCAGGGCGCGGCCGCGCAGTGCCGCCAGCGCGTCGATCACCCGGCGGCCCGTGGCGGTGCTGCGCAGGCCGGGCTCCCAGGACCAGGTGAGGCCGTGGAAGGCGGTGGTGACGCCGTTGGCGGCGAGCTGGCGGTCGGTCTCCTCGAGCCCCACCCTGAGGTCGATCATCACGCCGGGCCGGGGCATGATCTGCCGCTCGAACGCATCGCCGTGAATGTCGACCAGGCCCGGCGCCAGCAGCAGCTCCCCCAGATCCGTAGCCTTCTCGGGCGCCGTGTCCTCCGTGATCGCGGCGATCGTGCCTTCGGCGAGGTGGAGGGCGGCCGCGCGGATGGTGCCGTCGGGCAGCAGGACACGGCGGCTGAAAAGGCTGCGCATCGCGCGGTCTCCGGTGAGCTGGCAGAGGATGGGGGCGTTCCTGCCGGGCTTGTGTGACAGCATCAAGGCGCCGCCGGCGCGGCTGGCGCCTCCACCGTGAAATCCACCCGGGAGGCGGCCCACGAGGTAACGGCGAAGCTCAGCGGCGTGCCGTCGGGGGTGACGTCGAGGGCCTCGGTGGCGAGCACCGGCTCGCCGACCGGCTGCTGCAGGAGGGCCGCTTCCTCCCGGCTCGCCCGGCGGGCCTGCAGCCGCGTGGTAGCGCGCCGGTAGTCGCTGATCCGGTGGCGCGCGAAGAGGCGGGTGAAGGAGCCTTCGGCCTCGAGCTCGGCCGCGGCATCGGGGAAGCGGCGGGCCTCCAGCCAGGTCTGGCCGAGGCAGACCGGCACGCCGTCGGCGAGGCCCAGGCTGCGCACCCGCAGGACCATGGTGCCGGCAGCGAGCCCGAGGTGCCGGGCCACCGTCTCGTCCGCAGGCTCTGCCACCGCGTCGAGGACGCGCCTGCCGGGCAGCCGGTAGCCGGCCAGCAGGCTGGCGCCGAAGCGGGGCTTCTCGCCCAGGCTGTAATGCACCATCACCTCGTTGACGAAGGTGCCGCGGCCGCGCTCGGTGCGCACGATGCCCTGCTCGGCCAGATGGCGCAGCGCCTGGCGCACCGTATGGCGGTTGACCCCGAACCGCTCGGCCAGGGCCGATTCCGGCGGCAGGCGAGGATCCTCCGCAGCGCCGCGGCCGCGGATCTCCGAGGCCAGGCGCGTCGCCACCTGGCGCCACAGGGCGATGCCGCCCTCGCGCTCCAGCTCCTCGCCCTGCATCCGTCCGTCTGCTGTCACGGTCCCGTCACCTCTGCGTGCTTTACCCCGTCGCGGCGCCGCCATAGTGTGGCGTGGAGTTGTCTAGATATCCAGACCAATCGGAAGCGAGCAGGTGCAGCGGTGAACGGGACGGATCTCACGCAGACGAGGCGGCGATGGCTGGGCGTTCTCGCCGCAGCGCCGGCCGGGGCGCTGGCGGATGCCTGGGCGAGGGAGGCCGACGCGCCCTCCATGCGCTTCCTGCGCGCCCCTGAGACGGGGCTGGTGATGGTGCGCGGCCGGATGGGCGGCACCGGGCGGCGCTTCAACATGGGCGAGATGACCGTGACCCGCTGCGCGGTGGTGGCCGGCGAGACGGTGGGGCACGGCTACGTGGCCGGCCGCGACAAGCGCCGCGCGGAGATGGTGGCGCGCCTCGACGCGCTCTTGCAGATGGACGGGCGCCGCGAGCGGCTGCTGCGCGAGCTGGTCGAGCCGCTGGCGGCGGCCCAGGCCGACGCCCGCGCCACGACCGCCCGCAAGGCGGCCGCCACCAAGGTCGATTTCTTCACGCTGGTGCGGGGCGAGGGCTGATGGCTGCGCTCGGGACAGACGCCGCGATCGCCGAAGGCTTCGCCGATCCGGTAACGGCGAGCCAGGAGCATTTTCGTCATCTTCTGGACGCGCTCTCGCGGCCGGGACGGATCGTCGAGCTGGGAGCCGGGCTGCCGGCGGCGCCGGCACCCTTGAGCCGGGGCAGTTACGCCCTGCTCTTGAGCCTGCTCGACTACGAGACGCCCTTGTGGCTGGCCGAGGCCGGGGAAGCCGCCGCGAGCCTGCGCTTCCATTGCGGCTGCCCGGTGACGGAGTGCACGGGCGATGCCGTCTTCGCGGTGGCCCCGGGGGGCGCCGCGCCGGCGTTGGAGGAGTTCGCGCAAGGCACGCCAGACTATCCCGACCGCTCGACGACGCTGCTCCTCGAGGTCGAGGCGCTGGGCGAGGGCGGGCAGGAGCTGGTGCTGCGCGGGCCGGGCATCGAGGAGAGCGCGGTCTTGCGGGTGGGCGGCCTCGACGCCGGCCTGGTCGGGCAGCTCCGGGCCAATCACCGCAGCTTCCCGCAAGGGGTCGACATCGTGCTGGTGGCGGGCTCGCGCATCGCCGGTCTGCCACGCACCACCGAAGTGGAGATCCGCTGATGTACGTGGCCGTCAAGGGCGGCGAGCGGGCGATCGACAACGCCCATCGCTGGCTCGCTGAGCGCCGCCGCGGCGATCGGGCCGTGCCCGAGCTTTCCGTGGCGCAGGTCGAAGAGCAGCTGGGCCTCGCCGTCGACAGGGTGATGAACGAGGGCTCCTGCTTCGACCCCGGGCTGGCCGCACTGGCGCTCAAGCAGGCGCGCGGCGACGTGGTCGAGGCGGCGTTCCTCTTGCGCGCCTACCGCACCACCCTGCCGCGCTTCGGCTACAGCGAGCCCGTCGATACCGGCGCCATGCTGGTGCAGCGGCGGATCTCGGCCACCTACAAGGATCTGCCCGGCGGGCAGATCCTGGGGCCGACCTTCGACTACACCCACCGCCTGCTCGATTTTTGTCTGATGGCCGAGGGCGAGGCTCCGGCACCCGCTCCCGAGGCGCCGCCCGAAGGTGACGGCACGAGCCCGCACGTCCTCTCCATCCTCGACCGCGAGGGGCTGATGCAGCAGGAGGAGCCCGGGACGGCCGGCGAGAGAACTGCCGATCTCACCCGCGAGCCGCTGCTGTTCCCGGCCGACCGCGATCTCTGGCTGCAGGGCCTGTCGCGCGGCGACGAGGGCTTTCTCCTGGCGCTCGGCTACTCGACCCAGCGCGGCTTCGGCAGCACGCATCCCTTCGTGGGCGAGCTGCGGATGGGCGAGGTGGCGGTCGAGTTCGTGCCGGAGGAGCTGGGCTTTGCGGTGGAGCTCGGGACCGTTCCCGTCACCGAGTGCGAGATGGTCAACCAGTTCACGGGCTCGAGGAGCGAGCCGCCGCAGTTCACCCGCGGCTATGGCCTGGCCTTCGGCCATGCCGAGCGCCGCGCCATGAGCATGGCGCTGGTGGACCGGGCGCTCAGGGAGGCACAGGCCACGGGCGAGGCCACGGCGCCGGCCCAGGACCAGGAATTCGTGCTCTACCACGCCGACAATGTGCAGGCCTCGGGCTTCGTCGAGCATCTGAAGCTGCCGCACTATGTCGACTTCCAGGGTGAGCTGGAGAACATCCGCCGGCTGCGGGCCATGACCGCCGGCGAGAGCAATGCGGAGGCCGCCCAATGAGCGCCGCGACGAACATCGACGGCGGCGGGACGCTGGCAGGCTACAACTTCGCCTATCTCGACGAGCAGACCAAGCGGATGATCCGCCGGGCGCTCCTCAAGGCGGTGGCGATCCCCGGCTACCAGGTGCCGTTTGCCTCGCGCGACATGCCGCTGCCCTATGGCTGGGGCACGGGCGGCATCCAGGTGACCGCCGCCTGCATCGGCCAGGAGGACGTGCTCAAGGTGATCGACCAGGGGGCGGACGACACCACCAACGCCGTCTCGATCCGCCGCTTCTTCGCCACCACCGCGGGTGTCGCCACCACCGAGCGGACCGTCGAGGCGAGCATCATCCAGACCCGCCACCGGATCCCCGAGAAGCCGCTCACCGAGGGGCAGATCCTGGTCTACCAGGTGCCGATCCCCGAGCCCCTGCGCTTTCTCGAGCCGCGCGAGCGGGAGACCAGAAAGCTCCATGCGCTGGCCGACTACGGCGTGATGCATGTGCGGCTCTACGAGGATATCGCCCGCCTGGGGCGGATCGCTACCAGCTATTCCTATCCGGTGCTGGTGAACGACCGCTACGTGATGTCACCCTCGCCGATCCCCAAGTTCGACAACCCCAAGATGCACATGAACCCGGCGCTGCAGCTCTTCGGCGCCGGCCGCGAGAAGCGGATCTACGCGATCCCGCCCTTCACGAAGGTGGTGAGCCTCGACTTCGAGGACCATCCCTTCGAGATCCAGAAGTGGGACGAGCCCTGCGCCATCTGCGGGGCCACCGGGAGCTATCTGGACGAGGTCGTCACCGACGATGCGGGCAACCGCATGTTCTGCTGCTCGGACACCGACCATTGTGCCGAGCGCGTCGCGGCGGGCGAGGGGCCCGGCGCAGGAGAGAGCCGATGAGCGAGACGCCGCTGCTGCGCGTCGAGGGCCTGGCCAAGCGCTACGGCGCCTTGAAGGCGGTCGACGGGGTGAGCTTCGATCTGTGGCCGGGCGAGGTGCTGGCCGTGGTCGGCGAATCCGGCTCGGGCAAGAGCACGCTGCTGGGCTGCGTGGCCGGGCTCGCGGAGTCCGATGCCGGCAGCATCAGCTATGACAGCCGCCATGACGGAATCGTCGATCTGCGCGCGCTTTCCGAGGCGCGCCGGCGCTGGCTCCTGCGCACCGAATGGGGCTATGTGCATCAAAACCCGCGCGACGGGCTGCGCCTCGGGATCACCGCCGGCGGCAATATCGGCGAGCGGCTGATGGCGGTGGGGGCGCGCCACTATGGCCGCATCCGCGAGGAGGCCCAGGAGTGGCTGGAGCGGGTCGAGATCGAGGCGCCGCGCATCGACCATCTGCCGCGCACCTTCTCGGGCGGCATGCAGCAGCGCCTGCAGATCGCCCGCAACCTGGTCTCGCGGCCCCGCCTGATCTTCATGGACGAGCCTACCGGCGGGCTCGACGTGTCGGTGCAGGCCCGGCTGCTCGATCTCATGCGCACGCTGGTCACCGAGCTGCAGCTTTCCGTCATCATCGTGACCCACGATCTCGCGGTGGCGCGGCTGCTCTCGCACCGCATGATGGTGATGCAGCGGGGCCGCGTGGTGGAGGCGGGTCTGACCGACCAGATCCTCGACGACCCGCAGCACTCCTACAGCCAGCTCCTCGTCGCCTCGATCCTGCAGGGCTGATGCCATGACCAGGCCACTTCTCTCCGTCGAGGCGCTGGAGAAGCGCTTCACCCTCCATCTCCAGGGCGGGCTCGAGATCCCGGTCCTGGACGGGCTGGGCTTCTCCGTCCGGCCCGGCGAGTGCGTGGTGCTGGCCGGCGCCTCGGGCGTCGGCAAGAGCACCGTCCTCAAGCTCGTCTACGGCTCCTACAAGGCCAGCGCCGGCCGGGTGCTGGTGAGCCATGAGGGCGCTCCCGTCGATCTCGTCTCGGCCGACCCGCGCACCGTCCTCGACGTGCGCCGCCGCACGCTGGGCTATGTCAGCCAGTTCCTGCGGGTGGTGCCGCGGGTGGCCGCCATCGACGTGGTGGCCGAGCCGCTGGTGACGCTGGGCATGCCGCGCGAGGAGGCGCGCGAGCGGGCCGGCACGCTCCTCGACCGGCTGGCGATACCCGAACGGCTCTTCTCGCTCCCGCCCGCCACCTTCTCGGGCGGCGAGCAGCAGCGGGTGAACATTGCCCGCGGCTTCGCCCACCCCTATCCGGTACTTCTGCTCGACGAGCCCACCGCCTCCCTCGACGCCCGCAACCGGGCCACGGTGGTGCAGCTCATCGAGGAGGCCAAGGCGCGCGGTGCCGCCATGGTGGGGATCTTCCACGACGAGGACGTGCGCGAGGCGGTGGCCACGCGCCTGGTCGATCTGACGGCGGAGCGGATGGCGGCATGAGCAGCGAGATGATCCTGACGAACGCCCGGATCGTCACCAGGGAGGAGGTGGTCGAGGGTAGCCTCGTCGTGCGCGACGGGCAGATCGCCGAGCTGGCGGCGGGCGCCAGCCGGGCCGCGGGCGCCGTCGATCTGGAGGGCGACTGGCTGCTGCCGGGCCTGGTCGAGCTGCACACCGACAATCTCGAGCGGCAGTTCCAGCCGCGGCCGGGCGTGCGCTGGCCGGCCGACGCCGCCATGCTCCAGCACGACGGACAGATCGCCGGCAGCGGCATCACCACCGTGTGCGATGCCGTCTGCGTGGGCTTCTACGGCGGCAAGAGAGAGCGGCTCGAGCTGCTGCGGCTGTCTCTCGACGTGCTGCACCGGGCGCGCGCCGCCGCCGCGCTCAAGGCCGAGCATCTCCTTCACCTGCGCCTCGAGGTGAGCGATCCGGGCTGCCTCGAGCTGTTCGAGCCGCTGATGGACGAGGAGGGGCTCGCGGTGGTCTCCTTCATGGACCACACGCCGGGCCAGCGGCAGTGGCGCGACATCGAGAAGTACCGCACCTTCCACATGGGCCGCACGGTGACCACCGAGGACCAGTTCGCCGCCATGATCGAGCGGCGGGTCGAGGAGCAAAAGCAGCATTTCACCGCCAATCTTGCGCGCATCCTGGAGCTTCTCGAGGGCCATCCGGCGGTTCGCGCCAGCCACGACGACACGACGCCCGAGCATGTGGCCGACGCGCGGGCGATGGGTGCCACCATCTCGGAGTTCCCGACCACGCTGGAGGCGGCCCGGGCGGCACGCGAGGCCGGCATGAGCATCGTCATGGGCGGGCCCAACCTCGTCCTGGGCGGCTCGCACTCGGGCAATGTCTCGGCCGGGGAGCTCGCCCGCGAGGGGCTGCTCGACGTCATGTCCTCCGACTACGTGCCGGCCAGCATGCTGCAGGCGGCCTTCAAGCTCGCCCGCGAGTTCGGCATGGCCATGCCCGAGGCCATCGCCCCGGTGACACGCCATCCGGCCGAGCTTCTGGGGATGGCCGACCGCGGGATCATCGAGGCTGGGCGTCGCGCCGATCTGGTGCGCGTGCGCGAGATCGGCGAAACGCCGCATGTCGGTGCGGTCTGGCGCGCCGGCCGGCGTATCGCCTGATTCCCCTCTGCATGGTAGACAGCCTGCGACATGTCTGAACCGCAAATTCTGGCCAACGCCCGCATCGTCACGCCCGAGGCCGTCATCGAGGGCGGCGTGGTGATGCGCGAAGGCGTCATTGCTGCCGTCGAGCGCGGCGACAACGTGCCCGCAGGCGCTGCCGACCTGCGAGGCGACCTGCTCATCCCCGGGCTGGTGGAGCTACACACCGACAATCTCGAGAAGCACTACGCGCCGCGCGCCGGGGTGGAGTGGGATCCGGTGGCGGCCGCCATCAGCCACGACACCCAGCTCGCCGGCTCGGGCATCACCACGGTCTACGACTCGCTGGTGATCGGCGCTGCCATGGGCTGGGACATGCGCGACAGCTGGCTGGCGCCGATGCTGGGCGGGCTGCGCCGGGCGCGCGACGGCGGAATGCTCAAGATCGACCACCGCCTGCATCTGCGCTGCGAGATCACCCATCCCGAGATCGGTGCCATCTTCGAGCGCTACTGCGAGGAGCCGGGGCTGGGCGTCATGTCGCTCATGGATCATGCCCCGGGCGACCGCCAGTCCCCCGACATCGAGGCCTACAAGAAGCGCTACCGCTCGCAGATCGGCATGAGCCACGAGCAGGTGGAGGCGCATGTGGCCGGCCTGATCGAGAGCTCCCGGCTGCACGGGCCGGAGAACCGCCGCCTGCTGGGCGAGCAGGCGCGGCGCCGCGGCATCGCGCTGGCCAGCCACGACGACGCGCGGCGCGAGCATGTCGAGGAGGCGGCCGCACTGGGCTGCGTGGTGAGCGAGTTCCCCACCACCATGGAGGCCGCAGAGGCCGCCCGGGCGCACGGGCTGCAGGTGCTCATGGGCGCCCCGAACCTCATCCGCGGCGGCTCGCACTCGGGCAACGTGGCGGCGGGCGATCTGGTGCGCGCCGGGCTTCTCGACATCATCTCCTCCGACTACATCCCGGCGAGCCTCGTCATGGCGGCCTTCAGCCTCGCCCGCGAGCCCTTCGGGCTGTCGCTGCCCGATGCCCTCGCCACGGTCACGTCCAATCCCGCGCGTGCCGCAGGGCTGGATGATCGCGGCCGCATCGAGGTGGGCCTGCGCGGCGATCTGGTGCGGGTGCGGCTGGTCGACGGGCGGCCGGTGGTGCGCGGGGTATGGGTCCAGGGCGAGAGGGTGGCCTGAGCATGCGTCGCTATGCGGTCTATTTCGCCCCGCCGGCCGGCTCGCCGCTGAACCGCTTCGCATCCGAGTGGCTGGGCCGCGATGCCTACACCGACACGGTCCTGCCGCGGCCGGCATGGTGCGGGCTCGATCCCGACCGTGCCGCCGCCATCACCGCCTCGCCGCGCCGCTACGGCTTCCACGCCACGTTGAAGGCACCGTTCGCGGCGGCCGAGGGGGTGAGCCAGGACGATGTGCAGGGCGCCGTTGCGGTGCTGGCGGCGGCACGCGCGCCGTTCGAGGCGCGGCTGAAGCTGGGCGTGCTCTCGGGCTTTCTGGCGCTGGTGCCGGCCGAGCCCTCGCCGGCGCTCGAGGCGCTGGCAGCGGACTGCGTGCGCGAGCTCGACCATCTGCGGGCACCGCTCGCCGAGCAG
The DNA here is from genome assembly GCA_029211145.1 of Marinimicrococcus flavescens. GTDB lineage: Bacteria > Pseudomonadota > Alphaproteobacteria > Geminicoccales > Geminicoccaceae > Marinimicrococcus > Marinimicrococcus flavescens. Next base: position 24,784 of record JARGEQ010000047.1, on the reverse strand, counting down.
GAGATCGCGCGGCGCCGCAAGAGCCCGCTTACGGCCGAGGAAGACGCCCATCTGCTGCGCTGGGGCTATCCCTACGTTCTCGAGCGGTTCCGCTTCCACATGACGCTGAGCGAGCGTCTCGCCGAGCCCGAGCTGGGGCAGGTGAAGGCCCTTCTGGCCGGGCAGGCGGCGGCGCTCTGCGCCGAGCCGATGCGTTTCGACGCGCTTGCCGTCTTCGAGCAGCCCGACCGGGAGAGCCCCTTCGTGGTGACCGGCCGGCATCCCCTGGGCGGCTGAGGGGCCGCCTCCTCCCGCGCATGGCTGGGGCGCGGCGCGCGGCTGGCGTCGCGCCTGCAGCTGGGGCAGGGTGCGGCGCTCGTCTGGACGTGCCGCACAACAGGACACCAGCCATCGTGACCGTCAGCTCTCCTGCGCCGGAGAATGCCGGCCGGCGCCATCTGCGCCCCGGCTCCTCGGCGTTCATCGCGCTGGTCGCCGCCCTCATGACCATGACGGCGATGACCATCGACATCAACCTGCCGGCGATCCCGGCCCTGGCCGAGGATCTCGGGACGACGCTGACGCTGAGCCAGCTCACGGTCACCATCTTCTTCTTCGGCTTCGCCCTCGGGCAGGCCTTTTGGGGACCGGTCTCGGACCGCTACGGCCGCAAGCCTGCGATGCTCGTGGGAATCGTCCTCTATGTCCTGAGCTCGATCGCCTGCACCTTCGCCGGTACCATCGACCAGCTCCTGGCGATGCGCTTTGCCCAGGGATTCGCGGCCGGCGCCGGCGCCATTCTCGGCCGCGCCATGATCCGCGATCTCTTCGAGGGGCCGCAGATGGCGCGGATCATGTCGCTGGCGCTGGCCGCCTTCGTCACCGCGCCGATCATCGCACCCTCCATCGGCGCCGCCCTGCTGAGCCTGGGCTCGTGGCGGCTGATCTTCGCGCTGCTTGCGGTCTATGGCCTCGTGCTGCTGGTGCTCTGCGCGCTGCTGCTGCCCGAGAGCCTGTCCCAGCGCAACCTGCGGGCCCTGCACCCGAGCCGGCTACTCGATGGCTATATCGCCATGGCCCGCAACCGTACCTCGCTGGTTTTCGGCACCGTCGTCACCTGCGGCTTTTGCGGCCTGACCATCTACCTCACCAACGCTTCGGCCATCTTCATGAGCGCCTATGGCATGACGGCCGGCAAGTTCGGCGCGGTGTTCGCGGTGGTGGCGATGTTCTCGGCCCTGGGCAATCTCGCCAATGCCCGCGTCGTGCGCCATCTGCCGCTGGTCCGGGCGATCGGCATCGGTGTCGGCGGGGCGGCTGCCGGCATCGCGCTCAATCTCGCCGTGGCGAGCTTCTGGCAGCCCGAGAGCGGCTGGGCGCTGGTGCCCGGCTTTTGCCTGTTCTTCTTCTTCTTCGGGCTGATCGTCGCCAACGGGACGACCCTCGCCCTGCAGCCGCACCGGCACATCGCCGGAGCCGCCACCTCCGCGCTCGGCGTGGCGCAGACCGTGGTGCCGGCGACGGCGGCGAGCCTGGTGGCGGCGTCCTTCGACGGCACCGCCCGCCCGGCCTTGCTCACCACGGTGCTGCTGCTGGCCGCGGGCGGCGGCGTCGTGGCGATGCACTGCCGCAGGCAGGCCGAGCGCGCCGGCTGAAGGCGGCTCAGGCGGCGAGGGGCTCGCACAGCAGCGCCACGCAGCGCTCGATCGCGGTCTCGAGCGGGCCGTCATTGACCAGCGTGACCACGTCCGGCCCCGCCAGCTCGTAGCGCCCACCGCGCGCCAGCCGGGCCTCGATGTCGGCCGCATCCTCGCGGCCGCGGCCGGCGAGCCGGGCGGCGAGGATGGCGGGCGGCGCCGTCACCACCAGCACGCGCAGCGGCTGGAACAGGCGGCGCGCCTCGTCGATGACCGCGCGGCTGACATTGACCACCACCGAGCGGCCGGCGGCGAGATCCTGGGCTACCGAGGCGGGAACGCCGTAGGCAAGGCCATGGGCGCGCCAGGACAGGGCGAAGGCGCCCGCCGCCTCCATTCGCGCGAAGGTCTCGTCGCAAAGGGGAAGATGGTCCTCGCCGCCGGCGTCGGCCGGGCGGGTCACGAAGCGGCGCGGAAAGTCGATGGAATGCGTCTCGGCAAGCCGCCTTCGCGCCCCGTCGATCACGCTGTCCTTGCCGGCCCCGCTGGGGCCCACCACGAGGAAGAGCACGCCGCGCATCTGATCAGCCACCATGTCGTTCAAGAAATTCCTCGACGCAAAGCGAGCGGAAATCTGCTAGCGCCTGGCCCACCCGCTCGTGCGGCCAATCCCACCAGGCGAGTGCCTGCAGCCGCTCGGCCACGCGCTCATCGAAGCGGCGGCGGATCGGCCGGGCAGGGTTGCCGGCGACGATCGTATAGGGTGCCACGTCGCGGGTCACCACCGAGCCGGCGCCGATAACCGCGCCGGTGCCGATGCGGCGCCCGGCCAGCACGACGGCACCGTGGCCGATCCACACGTCGTGGCCGATGGTGACCTCGTGCTCGCGCCGCCAGGCGAAGAACGCGTCCTCGTCCTCGCCAAGCCGGTAGCTGGATGCCCGGTAGAGGAAGTGGTGCTGGCTGGCTCGCCAGGTCGGATGGTTGCCCGGATTGATACGGGTGGCGGCGGCGATCGAGCAGAACCGGCCGATCGTGCTGTAGATGATGTCGGCGTCCTGGACCACGTAGCTGTAGGCGCCCATCGAGGTCTCGGCGACGCGGGTGCGCGCTCCCACCGCGGTCCACGGGCCGAATCTGGCGTCGCGGATTCCGGCCGTGGGGTGGATCGAGGGGCTGTCGGCGCTCAGCGGCGGCTGGCCGGGGTCGCCCGCCGGGGCGTGGCGGGCTACGTGGAGAAGGCCCTCGATCATGTGCCCGGCGCTCCGATGAAGCGCTCGCGGATCTTGCGCGAGAGCAGGTCGATGATGGCAACCGTCAGCAGGATCAGGACGATGATGAAGCAGGCCTGGTCCCAGTACTGCACGCGGATGCGGTCGGAGAGCTGCAGGCCGATGCCGCCGGCGCCCACCACGCCCAGAACAGTGGCCGAGCGGGTGTTGCTCTCGAAGAAATAGAGCGCCTGGGAGAGGAACACCGGCAGGACCTGGGGCAGGGCGCCGAAGCGCAGCTCCTGAAAGGCGTTCGCGCCGGTCGCCCGTACGCCTTCCATGGGCTTGCGGTCGACATTCTCGACCGCCTCGGCATAGAGCTTGCCCAGTGTGCCGGTGTCGCTGGTCATGATGGCGAGCACGCCGGCCAGCGGCCCGAGCCCCACGGCGCGCACGAAGACCAGCGCCCAGACCAGCGTGTCGATGCCGCGCAGCAGGTCGAACAGGCGCCGCACGGGCCAGCGCAGCAGCTTCACCCCGTTGACGTTGCGCGCGCCCAGAAAGCCCAGCGGCACCGCCACGAGGGCCGCCACGAGCGTGCCGAGGAAGGCCATCGCCAGGGTCTGCGCCAGGCCCTCGAAGATCCCGGCATAGTCCCAGCTCGCCATGTCCTTCCAGACCAGCATCTGGCGCAAGACCACCGCCATCTTGTCGAGCCCGCCGAAGACGCGCGCGGGCGTGATCTCGAAGAGCCAGCAGCTCCAGGCGAGATAGGCCGCGAGGACGAGGAGGGCGATCTGAAAGCGGCGCTTGCGGCGCGCTGCAGCGGCGAAGACCTCGGGATGGCGCTCCCGGGCCGCGGGGACCGCTGTCCCGGCGGCGGCGAGGGTCATGCTCATGCCAGACTCTCCTTGCCGATCGCACCCTGCCTGAGCCGGTCCGAGAGATGGTCGACCGCCATGACCGTCAGCACCACCAGCAGCAGGATGGCGCTCACCTCCTCGTAGAAGTTGAAGGAGATGACGTAATAGAGCTCCTGCCCGATGCCGCCGGCGCCGACGAAGCCGATGATCGCCGAGGAGCGGATGTTGATCTCGAAGCGCAGCAGGGCGTAGCTCAGGAAGTTGGGCAGCACCTGGGGCAGGATGCCGTAGCGCATCTCGTCGAACCACGAGCCGCCGGCCGCGCGCACGCCCTCCACCGGGCGCAGCGAGGCGTTCTCGACCACCTCGGAGAACAGCTTGGCCAAGGCGCCCGAGGTGTGGATCGCGATGGCGGTGATCCCGGCCAGGGGGCCGATGCCGAAGGCCCAGACGAAGAGCAGCGCGTAGACGATCTCGGGCACCGCCCGCTGCAGCTCGGTGATTCGCCGTGCGGCCACAGCGATCCATCTTCCCGGAGCGACATTGCGGCTCGCCGGAAAGCACAGCAGGAAGCCGCCGCCAAAGCCCAGCAGCGTGCCCAGCAGCGCCATGTTCACCGTCTCGAACAGGAGCTGCAGATATTTTGGCAGGTTGAAATACCAGTAGGCCAGCGAGCCTTCGGCCTTGCTGTCGGCGAACAGCACCGCCGGATCGAGGGTCGGCAGGGTATCGTAGAGATAGCTGCCGATCCGCGGCAGGCCGGCTGCCAGCCGGTCCGGCAGGAAGCGCGTGAAGTCGATCGACAAGGCTAGGGCCACCAGGAACACGGCGCCGAAGATCAGCGTCTGGCGCTGCCTTTGGCGTCGCAGCTGGTCGAGATCGGCGCGCACCCGGTCGATCGGGCCGCCGCCGCGGTCTGCGCCGGTGGGCATGGGGCGAGATCCGTCCTGCTCATGACGAGCGAGAGCCGCCTCGCGGCGGCTCTCGGCGGAAAGGGCGTAAGGAGAGGCTCAGCCGCGGCGCGAGCTCGCCGCCTCCTCGCGCATCCGCACGATGATGTCGTAAAAGCTGTGGTCGACCGGCACGAAGCCCTCGCCCTCGCCGCCCTGGGTCGCCTTGAAGCAGGCATAGTCCTTCACGGGCAGGTCGAGCAGGAACTGCTTGTAGCGATCCTTGAACTCCTGGGGCAGATCCTTGCGGACCACCTCGGGGCCGTTGGGGATCAGCTCGGAGGTCCACACGATGCGCACGTCCTTCATGTCGAGCGCGCCCTTGTCGACCATCTTCCTGAGATTGCCGTTGGAGTAGCCCTCGGCCACCTCGCCGACGCCCGAGGTCCAGGTCACGGCGGCGTCGTACTGCTTGTTGAGCAGGGCAACGATCCCCTGCTCGTGGCCACCGGCGAAGCCGGTGCGGCCGAAGAAGCTCTTCGGGTCGTAGCCCTTGTCCTTGAGCTCGAAGGACGGGACCAGGTAGCCCGAGGTCGAGTTGGGATCGGCGAAGGCCAGCGACTGGCCCTCGAGCTCGTCCAGCGTCTTCCAGGGCGAGTCGGCGCGCACCAGCATCACCGAGTGGTAGCCGGTGCTGCCGTCGACCTGCTTGACCGTGACCAGCGGCTCGACCGCCTCGGGGTCCTGCAGGTAGATGCCGGCATAGCCGGACGCACCCAGGCCGGCGACCTCGAGCTGGTCGGCGATCAGGCCCTGCATCACCCCGGCATAGTCGGCCGCCGGGTAGAGCTCGACGGGCACGCCGAACTCGGCCTCCAGCTTGTCGTTGAAGCAGGTGTAGTTGGTGAGGCGATCGGCCTCGTTCTCGCCGCCCAGGATGCCCACGCGGATCTTGGGGACCTCGCTCTTCCAGGCGTCGTCGGCCACGGCATGGCCGGCGGCTGCGGAAAGGACGAGGGCGAGCGCGGCAGCGCCCAGAAGGTGCCGTCGGTTCAGCATGATGCTTCGGTCCTGCGATGGATCGGGGGAAAAGGGGGCGTTCAGGCGGCCGGGGCAAGAGCGGGGGCGCGCTCGACGGCCGGGGCGAGGGAGGTCGAGGTCATCGCTTCGTGGAACGCCTCGTCGAAGGCCACGCCGTAGATCTCGCGGGCCTGCCGGTCACTCAGCGCTGCGGCGGGCCCGTCGAACACCACGCGACCCTGGCGCATGCCGACGATGCGGTCGCAATAGGCGCGGGCGGTATCTAGGGTGTGGAGGTTGCAGAGCACGGTGATGCCCTGCTCGCGGTTGATGCGGCGCAGCGCCTCCATGACGGTCTGGGCGTTGCGCGGGTCGAGCGAGGCGATCGGCTCGTCGGCCAGCAGGATCTCCGGCTCCTGGAGCAGCGCCTTGGCGATGGCGACGCGCTGCTGCTGCCCGCCCGAGAGGGTGTCGGCGCGCTGCAGGGCGGTCTGCGCCAGGCCCAGATGGTCGAGCGCCTCGAGCGCCATGGTCCGCTCGGCATCGCTGAAGCGGCCGAGCATCGAGGTGGCAAAGCCGTGCTTGTTGAGGCGCCCGAGCAGCACATTGGTGAGCACGTCGAGGCGCCCCACCAGGTTGAACTGCTGGAAGATCATGGCGCAGCGCGCCCGCCAGGCCATCAGCGCCCGGCCACGCAGGGCGCTCACCTCGAGGCCCTGACAGACGATCCGGCCGCCGGTCGGGTCCGACAGGCGGTTGACCAGCCGCAGCATGGTCGACTTGCCGGCACCCGAGGCGCCGATCACGCCGACCATCTGGCCAGGCTCGAAAGAAAGCGACACGCCGTCCACGGCGCGCACGCCCTGGAAGCTCTTGGTCAGATTGTCGAGAGTGAGCATGCCGGACCGTCACCTGCTGTTCTGGCGGACGGCCGGACCCTAGAGCGGCATTGCGACAACCGATCGGCGGAACGGTGACAGTCGCGCGACGCGGCGGCGTGCCTGCTCAGCCCTCGCCCGTGAGCTCTTGCATCATCGGCGCCATGCCGGCGGTGAGCCCGCCGTCCACCACGAGATTGGCGCCATTGACGAAGCCGGCCTCCTCGGCGGCGAGGAACGCCACCGCCGCGGCGATGTCCTCGGGCCGGCCGATGCGGCCGACCGGGTACCAGCGGGCGAGCTTCTCGAAGATGGCGGGATCGCGCTGCTCGCGCTCCTGCCAGGTCGGGTGCTCGGTGCGGATCGAGCCGGGGCTCACCGCGTTGGTGCGGATGCCCGCCGGCCCGTACTCGACGGCAAGCGAGCGGGTGAGGTTCAAGAGGCCGGCCTTGGCGGCGCTGTAGGCCGGGTTGCCCAGCGCCAGCAGCCCGTTGACCGAGGCGATCATGACGATGGCGCCGCGGCCGCGCTTGCTCATGCCCGGCACCACTGCCCGCGAGAGCAGAAAGGGGCCGCGCAGCGTGACGGCCACCTCGCGGTCCCAGTCGGCGGGCCCGGTTGCCGCGAGGGTGCCCCTGATGGCCCAGGCGGCGTTGTTCACCAGCACGTCGAGCGGTCCCAGCGCCGCCTCGGCCGCCTCGGCCGCCCGTGCGGCCTGGGCCTCGTCGGCGACGTCGGCCTCGATGGCGGTGGCCCGCGCCCCCGCCGCCCGCAGCTCCTCGGCAACCTTGCGGGCCGCGGCGAGGTCGATGTCGAGCACCGCCACGGCAGCACCCTCCCGGGCGAGGCGGGTGGCGATGGCGCGGCCGATGCCGCGGCCGGCGCCGGTCACCAGCGCGGTCTTGCCGGCAAAGCGGTTCATGGGACCTCCAGGGCGCGAAAGCCGGCGCCGATGCGGGCCAGAGCCGGCTCCGGCAGATGGCCGTAATTGTAGAAGGCGAGCGAGGCCACCTCCTCGCGCAGGGCCCGCACCGCGGCCTCGGTCTCCGCACCGCCGGCGAGATCGGGCCAGCCCGGCCGCAGCACCGCGTTGATCACGGCCGAGCTGCCGGCCCGCCGGCGCACGTCGGCGAGGTCGAGCGCCACCTCCTCGGCGCTGGTCTCGTAAAAGCAGATCTCGAGCCGGTCGGCGGCCCGCGCCAGCTCGGCCAGATCGCTGCCCTCGAGCCACGAGCGCGCCGAGGGGCGCTGGACCGAGGGGATGACCCAAAGCTCGATCTCTTCCGGCAGGGCGCTGCGCACCCGCTCGACGAGGCCGGTGACCACGGTGCAGCGCCAGCGCAGGAAGGCCGCAAGCTCGGAGGCCTGCAGCAGGTCGGCGGCGATCTGGTCCTGCGCCCGTGCGGCGCTGATCGGCAGGGCTGCGGCCAGGCGGTCCTCCAGGGTGGCGGCCAGGCGGCGCTGCAGGCGCTGCGCGTCGATGCCGGCCTCCTGCGCCCCCTCGATGCAGGCATCGCAGAAGCACAAGCCCAGCAGCAGCCGCGTCCAGTCGTCGAGCGGCATCATCGCGAACTCGTGGTGGAAGCCGTGCTCGTAGGGCAGCCAGCCCGGCGTCTCGACGGCGATCGCGGCCGGGACGCAGGCCCGGGCGGCATCGCGGCACAAGGCCACCACGAAGTCCTGCACGTCCGGCTGGGCCGGGCAGAGCGAATAGGGATAGCGGTCGTCGAAGCAGTTGCGGGCGGTGACGTCGGGGCAGGCGGTGCCGAGCCGGGTATTGTGGCAGGCGACGATCCACGCGACCCGCCTGAAGTCGGGAGCCTCGGCGGCGAGGGCGGCAAAGGCGTCGAACGTGTCGAGGAGCCGGTTGGCGGCGGGCTTGAGCCGGCCGTAGGCGGCCGGATCGTGGCGGAAGGCGAGGGTGCCGTCGTGGGGGAAGTAGACCTTGCCGGCCCGTCCGTGCGGCCGCAGGAACTTGCCGGCGTGATAGGCGGCCGCCAAGGTCACGGTGTCGGCGCCCAGCGCCCGCAGCCGGTCGGCGAAGGCGGCGGTGCCTTCGTCGGCGACGTCCCACGGATAGGCATAAACGCTGCGGAAGAAGTCGCCGCCGTTGGCTGTCACCGTTCATCCTCCCTGTCCTGCAACGAGTTGCCGCCGCGCGTTGGGCTCCTTTATGCTGCGCGCAACCGGCGAGGCAAAGCCGTTACAGGGAGGATGGGATGAGCAGACCCGTTCAGGCGCTTCTCGGCGCTGCGGCCATCGTGGCTCTTGCCGCCGGCGGTGCCGCGGCCCAGACCGAGCTTCGGGTGATCACCGCGCACTACAGCGACGCGACGCCCGGCATTTTCGAGGCCATGGCGGCCGAGTTCGAGAAGGCCAATCCCGGCATCGAGGTGAGGATCGAGGACGTGAGCTGGGACAATCTCCAGCAGCGCCTCACCACCGACATCGTCGGTGGCACGGCTCCCGACATCGCCATCATCGGCACACGCTGGCTGGTCGACTATGCCGAGCAGGGCATCGCGGAGCCGCTCGACGACTACATCACGCCCGAGGTCAAGGGCCGCTTCATCGAGACCTTCCTCGCCCCCTCGCAGATCGACGGCAAGAGCTGGGGCCTGCCGGTCGCGGCCTCGGCGCGCGCCATGTACTACAACAAGACGCTGCTGGAGAAGGCCGGGGTCGACGGCCCGCCCGCTACCTGGGACGAGCTCGTGGCTGCTGCGCGGAAGGTCAAGGAGCTGGAAGGCGACGTCTACGGCTTTGCCATGCAGGGCAAGGAGATCGAGACCGACGCCTACTGGTACTATGCCTTGTGGAGCCACGGCGGCGAGCTCATCGAGGACGGCAAGAGCGGCATCGCCAGCGAGGCGGCGGTGAAGGCGGCGACGCTCTACAAGTCGATGATCGACGAGGGCCTGACCCAGCCGCAGCCGACCGGCGCCAATCGCCAGGACGTGGAAGCGCTCTTCAAGCAGGGCCGGGCGGCAATGCTGCTCTCGGGCCCCTGGCTGCGCGGCCAGATCGCCGACGAGGCGCCCGATCTCGACTACGGGATAGCACCGATTCCCGAGGGCACCACCCAGGCCACGTACGGCGTGACCGACAGCATCATGATCTTTGCCTCCTCGGAGGACAAGGACGCCGCCTGGAAGTTCCTCGAAGAAGCCGTCTTCAGCGACAAGTGGCGCCGCGAGTTCACCCTCAAGGAAGGCTTCCTGCCGGTCTTCAAGTCGGTCGCCGCCGACCCGCACTTCGCCGACGATGCGCGCCTCAAGGCGTTCACCGACATGCTGCCCCATGCGCGCTTCGCGCCGCTCATCCCCAACTGGGAGGAGATGGCCGACATCACCTCGGCAGCACTCCAGCAGATCTATCTGGGCGAGGCCGAGCCCGGGCCCGCCCTCGAGGCGGCCGCCGCCAAGATCGACGCGCTCCTGCGCTGAGCCCGAGCGGCGGACGGAGGCGGGTGAGGCAGCCCGCCCCGCCCGCCTGCCTGCTCCTGGACCCGCCCCTTGCGCAACCCGGCCCGGCGCCACCAGGCGCTCGCTCTCGCCATGATCCTGCCCAGCGTGCTCCTGGCGCTCTGGATCATCGGCTATCCCATCCTCGACGTCACCCGGACCTCGCTGCACGCGGTCACCCGCTTCGGGCAGCTCAGGGGATTCGTCGGTCTCGAGAATTTCTCGGCGCTGCTCGACGACCCGGTGTTCCTCGCCTCGCTGTGGCGGACCCTGGTGTGGACCGTCTGCGTGGTCGGCGGCACGCTGCTGATCTCAGTGCCGCTGGCGCTGATGCTCAACGACGATTTCGCCGGCCGCGGACTCGCCCGGGTGATCATCATGCTGCCTTGGGCGATCTCGCTCACCATGAACGCCATCGTCTGGCGCTGGACCCTCAACGGCCAGTACGGGATGCTCAATGCCACGCTCTTCGAGCTCGGTGTGCTCGACGGGCCGGTGGAGTGGCTGGCCAGCGCCGGCACGGCCTTTCCCATCGAGATCGGCATCGGGATCCTGGTCTCGATCCCGTTCACCGTCACGATCCTGCTGGGCGGGCTCTCCTCCCTGCCCGGCGACATCTACGAGGCGGCACGGCTCGACGGTGCCGGCGGCTGGCAGCGCTTCCGGCATCTCACCTTGCCGCTGCTGCGCCCCTTCGTGAACATCGCCATCGTCCTGAACATCATCTACGTCTTCAACTCGTTCCCGATCATCTGGGTGCTCACCCAGGGCGATCCCGCCAACTCCACCGACATCCTCGTGACCTATCTCTACAAGCTCGCCTTCCGCTACGGAAAGCTGGACGCGGCGGCCGCCATGTCACTGGTGATGTTCCTCGTGCTGCTCGCCTTCACGATCTTCTATGCGTGGCTGCTGGCCCGGAGCCGGGAGGCCGAGGCATGAGCCCGCGCGCCCGCCGCAGCCTGCTCTACTGGCTGCTCCTCTCGCCGCTCGTGGCGGTCATCCTGTTCCCCTACGCTGTCATGCTCTCGACCGCGCTCAAGCCGGCCGAGGAGATCTTCGTCTTCCCGCCCACCTGGCTTCCCAGCCGCGCCGCCTTCGGCAACTTTCTCACCATGTGGGAGGCAGCCGCCTTCGGGCCGGCACTCAGGAACAGCCTTCTGGTGAGCCTCGGCTCGACCCTCGTATGCCTCGCCATTGCGGTACCGGCGGCCTACGCCACCGCACGGATGCGCTTTGCCGGCAAGGGCGTCTTCCGCCAGCTCCTGCTGGTGACCCAGATGCTCTCGCCCATCGTGCTGGTGATCGGCATCTTCCGGCTCATGGCGAGCCTCGGGCTGGTGGACCAGCTCTGGTCGCTCATCCTCACCTACGCGGCTTTCAACCTCGCCTTCGCCATCTGGATGCTCCAGTCCTACTTCGCCTCGATCCCCAAGGAGCTCGAGGAGGCGGCGTGGATCGACGGCGCCAGCCGCCGGCAGAGCATCGTGCGGGTCTTCCTGCCGCTGGCCATGCCGGCCTTCGCGGTCACCTCGATCTTCACCTTCGTCAACTGCTGGAACGAGTTCGTTCTGGCCCTGACCCTGCTGCGCTCGGCGGAGAGCTACACGCTCACCCTCAAGATCTTCTCGATGGTGGGCGGCGCCTACCGGATCGACTGGCACCACGTGATGGCGGCGACATTGCTGGCGACGGTGCCGGTGGCGGTGGTGTTCGCCTGGCTCCAGCGCGGCCTGGTGCGCGGCCTGGCCCTGGGCGCGGTGAAGTAGGGAGCCGGAACGGCGCTCCCCCTCATGGGAAGGTCGGCGGGACAGGCATCGCGGGTGCCTGGACCTGCAGGTGGCACACTCGTCGCCTTTCTCATCCTTTTGGTGACTAGGCTCGTTTCTCCCATCGGCTAATCTGATCGTGAGCGAGTCGGTCTGCGCGCAGTGGATGCGCGCAGGCCGGCGCAACGAGACGTTCGGAGATCAGGGGAGCAGCCAATGGCATTGGTCACCGGTACCGACAAGAAGGACACCATCACGCTGGAGCAGGTGTCGGCGGGGGTGACAGGACAGCCCGGGGGAGAGGACGACCAGGTTTTCGGCCTGTTCGGCAACGACACGATCGAGACGGGCGCCGGCGCCGACCAGGGCTGGGGCGACATCGTCGACACGATCGAGAAGGGCAAGGGCGGCAACGACAAGATCAGCACCGGCGAGGGTGAGGACATCATTGTCGGCGACGCCGCCAATCTCTCCGGCAAGGGCAAGGGTGGCAATGACCGGGCCGATGCCGGAGCGGACGACGACGAGGTCTACGGCGATGCCCTGGAGGAGATGACGGGCAAGTCCAGGGGCGGCGACGACACGATCGACGGCGGCGAAGGCGGCGACCGCCTCGTCGGCGATGCGGATCTCTTGCTGGAGAGCTCCAAGGGCGGCAATGACAAGATCACGGGCGGGGCTGGCGCCGACTTCATGTATGGCGACGGCGTCGGCACCAACGGCGACTCCCGGGGCGGCAAGGACAGGCTCGAGGGCGGCGAGGGCGACGACGAGCTCTATGGCGAAGGCTTCGAGCTGCGCGACAACGCCAAGGCGGGCAATGACGAGCTGTTCGGCGGGGCCGGCGACGACCAGCTGTGGGGCGACGCCCGCAGCGAATCCACCGACGACACCACGACAGGCGGCAAGGACAAGCTGCACGGCGGCGACGGCGACGACTTCCTTGTGGGCGGCGGCGGCAACGACAAGTTGTGGGGCGACGCCGATTCAGACACGTTCGACTTCGACCCGGGCAGCGGCAAGGACAAGGTGAAGGATTTCATGAGGGGCGAGGATCTGCTCGACTTCGGCGGGTACGGTCTCGATTTCTCCTCGCTGGACAGCAATGACGACGAGGTGCTCAACGGCGACGACGAGTTCGTGAAGGCCGGCAAGAACAAGCTCAGCATCGATCTCGGTGCGGCCTCGCAGGGCGACGCCGGAGCCGACGTCGTGAAGATCGCCGGTGTCAACGAGCTGGACGCGGCCGATATCGTTGTCGCCACCTGATCGCCCCACCCTGTCATGATGCGTTGTAAACGCGCCGGCCCCCGGCCGGCGCGCGTCTCTTAGCGGGCTGCACAGGCTCGCCAGAGGCCTCGGGTACGGGTGTCGGGCAGATATTGGCTCGACGAGCTCTAACGCTGTGATTTAGGAAACAGGCAATCACGAAGAATTTTAAGAGAATTGTTCCTAACGCAGCCCGGAGCCCGGCGGGGCGATTTGAAGGAGTTGAGAGATGGGCCGAACAGGCAGTGATCGTCGTGGGGAACTCCAGCTGGAAGCGGACGAGGCCGGGGTGCTCGCATGCCGGAGCGGGTCCCGTGAGCCGGGTCCCGGCCGTCCGCTCTGGCGGGTGACGGCGCCCGGCCTGTGTCGGCTGACCGCCAGCGAGCAGGAGGTGCTGGCGCTGCTCGAGAGCCAGCCGCGTGCCCGGCTCGCCTTCCTTGCCGCCGGCGGATGGAACGAGGTGGCGCCGCTGCCCGGAAGCTTCCACCGACATGCCTGCGTATCCGAGGGCGCCTGAAATCACAGCATGGTGCAAACTGCGCGATGCAACGCGCTGCGGTTGCCGTTATTCGTGAGGTCAGCGTGCGTCGCTACGCAGAGGGCACAGCCACCGGGATGGCTCCGGCACCGGCTGCTGCCGCGCCGACTTGCGCGACTGAACGGTAACGGTTGAGAGAGTTGGACATGGCAGACGTTCTCGGCACCGACAAGAACGACCAGATCTCCGTCGCCCTCACTTCGGCCGGTGTGACCGGCGCACCGACCGCCGACGCCGACAACATCATCGGCGATTTCGGCAAAGACGAGATCGCTGCCGGGGGCGGCGACGATGTCGTTACCGGCGATCTGGCCGATCTCGGCGGCAAGCAGAAGGGCGGCAACGACATCATCTTTGGCGAGGACGGCGAGGACACGCTCTACGGCGACGCCTCCAACGAGATGACCGGCAAAGCCAAGGGCGGCAAGGACGTCATCGACGGCGGCGCCGACGATGACCGCATCGCCGGCGATGCCGAGCACATGATCGGCAGCAGCAGGGGCGGTCACGACGTCCTGTTCGGCGGCGATGGCAACGACCAGATCTACGGCGACGGCGTCGGTACCCGCGAGAACGCCCGCGGCGGTAACGACACCATCTTCGGCGGAGCAGGTGACGACTTCCTGTACGGCGAGGGCTGGGAGCTGCGCGACAATGCCCGCGGCGGCAACGACAAGATTTTCGGCGGCGAGGGCGACGACACGATCTTCGGCGACGCCAGGCCCGGCATCTTCACCGATCCCACCACGCGCGGCGGCAACGACAAGCTTTTCGGCGAGGAGGGCGACGACACGATCTATGGCGGCGCGGGCAACGATCTGCTCGACGGCGGCGAGGGCAATGACATCCTGGTCGGCGGTCTCGGCAAGGACAAGCTCATCGGCGGCGCCGGCGCCGACCAGTTCCGCTACGAGATCGGCGGCGGCAAGGACAAGATCCTCGACTTCGTCTCCGGTGAGGATGTCCTCGACCTCGGCGACTACAATCTGAGCTTCGCCGATCTCGACACCAACCAGGACGGTGTGATCGGCAAGGGCGACGATCTCGTCAAGGCCGGCAAGAAGGGCATGAAGATCGACCTGAGCGGCGCCGATGGCGGCGTGAAGGGCGACGTGATCAAGATCGCCGGTGTCAACGAGCTGCAGGAGGCGGACATCCTCGTCGCTGTCGGCTGATGCGAGGGAGGTGAGAAAAAGGGGCGCCGGCTGCGCAAGCGGCCGGCGCCGTTCGTTGGAGGGAGAGCGCGCCCCGTTCCCGGAGCGCCGCGGGGTCCGTCAGAATCTGTACCATAGCACCTCAAGTCGATTGTTGTTTTTGGTGATTCCCGCCAAGGTTGCGCGTATGCCGTGCAGACAATGCAGCGCGGAGCCGGGCAGCAATAATTCAAGAACCAGGCGTCACAGCCTGGCCTGCCAGTTCTTGACGCTGCATGCCAAACCTCCAGAGGCAACAGCATGGCCATCGTCGACGGTACCAACAAGAACGACCAGATTTCCGTCCTGTCGGCTTCCGAGGGTGTCTCGGGCCTTGCGACCGATGATTTCGACAACATCGCCGGCTTCTTCGGCAACGACGTTATCGAGGCCGGCGACGGCTTCGACATCGTCACTGGCGATTTCGACGATCTGTTCGGTCAGGGCAAGGGCGGCAACGATCTGATCTTCGGTCAGGGCGGCTCCGACCTCCTGTACGGCGACGCCTCCAACGAGATGCTCGACCGCTCGAAGGGCGGCAAGGACGGTATTCTCGGCGGCGCCGGCAACGACATCATGTTCGGCGACGCGCCGTCGCTCTACAACTCTTCCAAGGGCGGCAATGACGGGCTCGACGGCGGTGACGGCGACGACACCATCTTCGGCGACGGCAGTGGCTTCGACAACGCCGTGATGGGCAACGACTTCATCTTTGGCGGCACCGGCGCCGACACGCTCTATGGCGACGGCTTCCAGCTGCGCGACAAGGCCCGCGGCGGCAACGACACGATCTTCGGCGGCGAGGGCGACGACACGATCTTCGGCGACGCCGATATCGGTATGACCGACGCCAGCGCCGCTGGCGGCAACGACAAGCTCTATGGCGAGGACGGCGACGACACCATCTACGGCGGCGGCGGCAACGACGTGCTGGATGGCGGCGCCGGCGACGACATCCTGGTCGGCGGTCTGGGCAAGGACAAGCTCACCGGCGGCAGCGGCTTCGACCGGTTCGTCTACGAGATCGGCGGCGGCAAGGACCAGATCCTGGACTTCGTCTCGGGCGAAGATGTCCTCGACCTCGGCGACTACAACCTAACCTTTGCCGATCTCGACACCAACCAGGACAATGTCATCGGCAAGGGCGACGACTTCGTCAAGGTCGGCAAGAAGGGCATGACGATCGACCTGAGCGGCGCGGAAGGCGGCGTGAAGGGCGACGTGATCAAGATCGCGGGCGTTAACGAGCTGCAGGAGGCGGACATCGGCGTCGCCATCGGCTGAGGCGAGAGACGTGAGAAAAAGGGGCGCCGGCTGCGCAAGCGGCCGGCGCCCCTTCCTTGTCGGCACTCAGGCGGCGAACTGGCCGAACGCGAAGTCGCGGCCCGGCGCCGCCTCGAACAGGGCCTTCGTGTAGGCGTGCCGGGGGTCGGCGAACACCTCCTGGGCGTCGCCGTACTCCACCACCTGGCCCTGCTTCATCACCGCCACCCGGTCGCAGACCTGGGCTGCCACCCTGAGATCGTGGGTGATGAACAGCATCGCCAGGTCGAGCTTCTGGCGGATATCGTCGAGCAGCAGCAGCACCTGGTTCTGCACCGAGACGTCGAGCGCCGAGACCGCCTCGTCGGCGATCAGCAGCTCCGGCCCCATGGCGAGCGCCCGGGCAATGCAGATGCGCTGGCGCTGGCCGCCAGAGAACTGGTGCGGGTAGCGGTCGAGGGCCGCCGGGTCGAGCTGGACCAGCTCCATCAGCTCGCGGGCCCGCGCCCAGGCCTCGTCCAACGGCTGGCCGAAATTCATCGGTCCCTCGACGATCGACTGGCCCACCGTGCGCCTTGGGTTGAGCGAGCGGTACGGATCCTGGAAGACCACCTGGATGCGCTGGCGGTGCTGGCGGAGCTGCCTCGTGCTCAGCGTGCCGATCTGGTCGCGGTCGAGCCAGATCTCGCCGCCCGACGGGTCGATCAGGCGGGCGATGCAGCGCGCTACGGTGGACTTGCCGGAGCCCGATTCGCCGACGATCCCCAGGGTCTCGCCCTTGCGAATCTCGAGGGTGACGGCGTCGGCTGCATGCACCACCCGGCCGCCGCCAAAGAGGCCTTTGTGGCCATAGGTCTTGGCGAGCTGCTCGGTGCGCAGCACCACCGGGGCGGTGACCCGGCCGGCGGCGTGGCGGGGCTTCATGCTGGGCACCGAGGAGATCAGCATGCGGGTATAGGGGTGCTGCGGCCGGGTGAGGACCTCCTCGGCGGTGCCCTGCTCGACCACCTTGCCCCACTGCATCACCACGACACGGTCGGCGATCTCCGCCACCACGCCGAAATCGTGGGTGATGAACAGGACCCCGGTATCGTGGCCCTGGCCGGTCTGCAGGTCCTTCATGAGCTTGAGGATCTGCGCCTGGGTGGTGACGTCGAGGGCGGTGGTCGGCTCGTCGGCGATCAGCAGCGCCGGCTCGAGGATCAGCGCCATGGCGATCATGATGCGCTGGCGCTGGCCGCCCGAGAGCTGGTGCGGGAACGAGGCCGCCATACGCTCGGGATCCGGCAGATGGACCTCGGAGAGGATGTGCAGGATCTTCCTGCGGCGCTCGCCGGCATCGAGGCCGGTGTGGGTGCAGAGCACCTCGTCGATCTGCCGGCCGCAGGTCATGACCGGGTTGAGCGCGGTCATCGGCTCCTGGAAGATCATGCCGACCCGGGCACCGCGCAGCTCGCGCAGGCGCGCCTCGGTGGCCTCGAGCAGGTTCTCGCCCTCGAGCAGGATCCGGCCCCCGGCGGGGCGCAGCTGGCCCTTGGGGAGCAGGCCCATGACGCTGTGCGCGGTCACCGACTTGCCCGAGCCGGACTCGCCCACGACGCAGACGATCTCGCGCGGCCGGACCTGCAGGCTGACATCCTCGACAGCGAAACGACGGTCGCCACCCCTGGGCAGCTCCACCTTGAGCTGGCTCACCTCGAGTACGGGTTGCCGCGCGTTTGCCGCTTCGCTCATTCCTGCCTCCGCCATCTCCGGGGCTCATCGCTGGCACGGGCCGGAGGCGATTGCAACCCTGCCATGCGTCAGCGCGTGCGGTCGCGGACCGAGCCCGGGTAGAGGCAGGTGACCCGCCCAATGCCGATGGCATCGGTGGTGGCATCGAGGAGCACCTGGCCGGCGAAGTCGCAGGCGCGCGCCGCGACCTCGGCCAGCGGCACGCTCTGGACCGCCACCAGCACCACCACGATGTCGCCCTCCCGGCACTTCTTGAGCCGGTCCTTCACCTGGCCGGAGCTGGTGATGGCGTTGGCGACACGGCAAAGACGGCTCTCGCCGGACTGCGCGCCGGCGGGCGAAGCCTGGCACAGCAGCAGGAGGGCGAGCAGGGCGGCCGGGACAGCGCATCTCATGGCGTCTCTCCTTCTGACAGGACCCCGGCTGGCCCGATCCGGGGACACCGGAGCAGGGTAGGGCGCGGTCGGGGCCTGGCGCCAGTCCGACAGAAGGGGCTTGCGCAAAAGGGAAGGGCGGCCCATCGGGGAGCCGCCCTCCTGTCCGGGGACCGGGCCGCCTGGCGTCCTGCCGTCAGACCCGCTTGGCGAGCTTGGGATCGAGCGTGTCGCGAAGCCCGTCGCCCAGCATGTTCACCGCCAGCACGGTGAGGGCTAGGAAGATGCCGGGGAACATGATGTTGTGCGGGAACACCCGGAACAGCATCCGCCCTTCCGCCATGATGTTGCCCCAGGTGGGAATGTCGGTGGGGATGCCGACGCCGAGGAACGACAGGATCGCCTCGACGAGGATCGCCGAGGCGCACACATAGGTGCCCTGGACGATCAGCGGGGCGATCGTGTTGGGCAGCACGTGGCGCCAGAGGATCTTGGGCAGCGGCGTCCCGACCGACACGGCGGCCTCGACATAGGGCTCCTCGCGCACCGAGAGCACCACCGAGCGCACCAGCCGGACGACCCGGGGGATCTCGGGGATCATGATGGCGATGATGACGGTGGTGAGCCCGGCCCCCCACAAGGCCACCAGGGCCAGCGCCAGGAGGATGCCGGGGATCGCCATGAGCCCGTCCATGACCCGCATGACGATGCTGTCGAGCCACGGGATGAAGCCGCTGACGAGGCCGATCGTGAGGCCCACGACCACCGCCAGCGTCGCCACGATGATGCCGACGGCAAGCGAGACGCGCGCGCCGTAGACCACCCGCGAGAACACGTCGCGGCCGAGGCTGTCGGTGCCCATCCAGTTGACCAGCGCCTCCTCGCCGCCGGCCGGCGTGGTGATTGTCATCTCGTGGCCGGGCCGCTTGTTGCGGTTCACGGGGTCGATCAGCGACGGCTCGCGCGGCGCGAGGAGCGGTGCGATGAGCGCCATGAACACCATGGCGAGCAGCACCACCGCCCCGATCACCACGCTCGGGTTGCGCGCGAGCTGCCGGAACATGCTCGGGCGCCTGGCCGCTGCCGCTGCCGCGGCGGCGGCATCGGCCTGGACGACCTCCTGGGCTGCGCTGCTCAATAGCGGATCCTCGGGTCGAAGATTGTGTAGGCGATGTCGATCAGCAGGTTGATCAGGACATAGACGCCCGAGAACACCAGGATGACGCCCTGGATCGTCGGGTAGTCGCGTCCCAGCACCGCGTCGACGGTAAGCCGGCCGAGGCCGGGGATGTTGAAGACGCTTTCGGTCACCACCACGCCGCCGATCAGCAGCGCGATGCCGATGCCGATCACCGTGACGATCGGCACCGCGGCGTTGCGCAAGGCGTGGCGCATCAGGACGACGCTGTCGCGCAGCCCCTTGGCGCGGGCGGTGCGGATGAAGTCCTCGCCCAGCACCTCGAGGACGCTCGCCCGGGTGATCCGCGCGATCAGCGCGATGTAGATCACCGAGAGGGTGATGCTGGGCAGGATCAGATGGTGCAGGAAGGTCAGCAGCCCCGCCTCGGGCGGCTTGTAGCCCTGGACCGGGAACCAGCCGAGCTCGATGGCGAAGAACCAGATGAGGATGTAGCCGAGCACGAAGACCGGCACCGAGAAGCCCAGCACCGAAAAGCCCATGACGAGCCGGTCGACCAGGGTGCCGTGCCGGTAGGCGGCGATGACGCCCAGCGGGACGGCCACGAGGATGGTGATGATGAGCGTGGTGACGGCGAGCGACAGGGTCGGGCCGACGCGCTGCAGGATCAGGGTGTGGACGGGCATCTTGAAGAAGAAGGATTCGCCCAGATTGCCCTGCAGCAGGTTGCCGAACCAGATCGCGAACTGGGTGTAGAGCGGCTGGGTGAGGCCCAGCCGCTCGCGGATTTCCAGGATCTGCGCGGCAGTGGCGTTGTCGCCGGCCATGATGGCGGCCGGATCGCCCGGCGTCAGGCGCAGCATCATGAAGACGAAAAGGGCCACCATCCCGAGAACCGGGATGGTGGCCAGCAGCCGACGGGCGATGAAGCCGATCATGGGTGCCTGTCGAGCCTCAGCTCTTCTTCTCGATGTTCCAGAAGTAGGGAGCCGGACCCTGCAGCATGCCCTCGATGTTCGAGCGCAGGGCGACCGGCTGCATCCACTGCCCCAGATAGGGGTGGGTCACCAGCTCCTCGAGCGCGTAGACTTGGATCTCCTCGGCGATCCGCTTCTGCTCCTCGAGGCTGGTGGCCTCGGCGAAGTCGCGCTTCATCTGCTCGAGCTTGGGGTCGTCGAACCAGCCGAACCACGCGCCCGCACCGGTGGCGTTGAGGGCCGCGGTGCCGATCGGGTTGAGGACGTCGGCGGCCACCCAGTTGGTGAGGAACATGTTCCAGCCGCCCTCGGCGGGCCTGTCCTTCTTGGCGCGGCGGGAGACCAGCGTCTGCCAGTCCATGTCCTGCATGTCGACCTTGAAGCCGGCCTTCTCGAGATGCTGCTTGGCGACCGGCGCCAGGTTGGTGAGCACCTGCAGGTCGGTGGAGTGCATCAGCACGACCGGCGTGCCGTCATAGCCGGCCTCCTCCAGGAGCTTTTTGGCCCCCTCGAAGTCCGACTCGAGCAGCACCTCGCCGCCCTTGTCGGTCGCCAGCGGCGTCCCGCACACAAACATCGCTGCACAGGTCCTGAAATAGCGCGGGTCGCCGATCACCGCCTGGAGATAGTCCTCCTGGTTCATGGCCAGCAGGGCCGCACGGCGGATCTTCGGATTGTCGAAGGGCGGGTGCAGCGAGTTGAACCGGCCCATATACTGGTTGCCGAGCGGGTTCTGCTCGAACAGCACGATACTGTCGTCGCCCTCGAGAATGGGCAGCAGGTCGTGGGGCGGCTGCTCGATAAGGTCGATCTCGCCGTTGAGCAGGGCGTTGATCGCGGTCTGCTGGTCGGGGATCCACACCCATTCGACCCGGTCGACCTTGGCGACCTTGCCGCCAGCACCCCACGAGGGCTCCTCGTCGCGCGGGACGTAGTCCTCGAACTTCTCGTAGACGGCGATGGCGCCGGGCTTCCACTCGTCCTTCATGAAGACGAACGGGCCGGAGCCGATATATTCGGAGATCTGCTCGCCGGGAGGCGTCTCGGCGATGCGCTTGGGCATGATGAACGGCACCTGCGAGCTCGGCTTGCCGAGCGACTGCAGGACGAGGCCGTAGGGCTTCTTGAGCGTGATGGTGAAGGTCTTGTCGTCGACCGCCTCCATGCTCTCGACATAGCTCATGAGCATGACGCCCATGGTGTCGCGGCCGCCCCAGCGCTTGATCGAGGCCACCGCGTCCTCGGCGGTGACCGGCGCCCCGTCGTGGAACTTGAGCCCGTCGCGCAGCTTGATCGTGTAGACGAGATTGTCGTCGCTGACCGTATAGCTGTCGGCCATCTGGGGCTGGATGTCACCGTTCGCGTCCATGGCGAACAGTGTGTCGTAGATCATGTACCCATGATTTCGGGTGATATAGGCCGTGGTCCAGATCGGATCGACGATCTTGAGATCTGAGTGCATGACCGCGCGCAGCGTCTCGGCCTCGGCCGAACGGTGGTGCAGTGCGCCCGGCACCGCGACGGCGCCCATCAGTAGCGCCGTCATGAGGCGGTTTCGCCAGCTCATTCTTGGTCCTCCCGGATTTGTTCGTTCGCGGCCGGATCAACGGTCGCCGATCCTAGCGGCTGGGCGGATCGTTGCAAGGAGCGCGCGTCACCTATGCAAGAACAGGTCGCGTGTCGGGCCGAACTGCGATAACGAGCGGGAGTGGCGAGCAACCGGGGCGAGAGGCGAGGTGGCGCGGCGATGGCGGTGAGCGGCGGTTCGAGAGGGCAGGGGTGTTGAGCGGCGGGAAGCGCGGGCCCGGTCCGGCGCGTGCCGGGATCCTGCGTTCAGCGCTCTCGCTGCTGACCGGGCTGGCGATGTTCGGGGTCGCCTTGTGGGTGCTGCACCGCTGGGCCGCACGCATCAGCATGGAGGATCTGGCGGCCGAGCTCGAGCGGCTCTCTTTGCCGCAGGTGGGGCTGGCCCTTCTCTTCACGGCGCTGAGCTTCGTGGCGCTGGTCGGCTACGAGCATTACGCGGTGCGCTTCGTCGAGCGCCGCCTGTCGCTGCGGCTGGTGGCGCTGTTCTCGTTCATCACCCAGGCCGTCGCGCACGCCGTGGGGTTCGCCATCTTCGTGGGCGCCACACTGCGCTACAAGCTCTATGCTCCGCACCATTTCGGCATCGTCGACATCGCCAAGATCCAGGTGTTCTTCAGCACCACCTTCGGGCTCGGGGTCTTCACCCTGGCCGGTGGCGTGCTGCTGCTCGAGCCGGGCGCGCTGGTCGAGGCGACCGGCCTGCCGGCGTCGGCCTGGCGGGCGATCGGCACGCTGCTGCTGGCGGGCATTGCCCTCCTGCTCGTCTGGGGCAGCCTGTTCCACCGTCCGGTGCGGATCGCCGGGCGGCTGATCGTGCTGCCGTCGGCAGGCGTGACGCTCATCCAGATCATCCTGGGGATTCTCGACCTGGTGGCGGTGGCGGCGGCACTGCACGTGCTGCTGCCGGACTTTCTCGGCCTGAGCTATGCCGAGACGCTGGGCGTGTTCGTGGCGGCCATCGCGGTGGGGCTGGTAAGCCACGTGCCGGGCAGCCTGGGCGTCTTCGAGTCGGCCGTGCTCCTCCTCGTCGCCCCGGCCGAGGAGCAGGTCGCCGCGGTGATCGGCGCGCTGATCGCCTTTCGCGCCATCTACTACATGCTGCCGCTGGCCTGCGGCGCGCTGCTGTTCGGCTTGGTGGAGCTGCGGCGCTGGAGCGGCTCCGGCCGGTCTCAGGGCCGCGTTCCCGGCCGCCCGGCCGGCTGAGCCGACCCGCCGCCGCCATGCACGCCGCGGCTGCCGTTGGCGGCGGTCCTGCACCTCCCGCCATGCATGCTCCATCCGTCGGCGCTTCTGTCGCAGACCGACGCGGCACCGGGCTGCGCGCCCGCCGGGCCTCTCCTGGGCCTTGCGGAACCTTCTGCTGTTAACCCAGCTTTAAACCATAAATAGTATAAATCGAGTTGTAGGCCAAAAATAAGGATAGATTACTAAAATTTAACGGTCCTTCCGTGCGTGCCAATGCGCGTTACGGTCGACTAATAAAAACGAAAATGCCATTCAAATTCATTTGTGTTTATAAGAAAAAGTCAAAATAATGGACAAATAAAACTTCTTGCAGACTTTGGGCACGTTCGATACAAACAGCGCCAGAGGACAATGAACGTCAAGGCGCAATAAGGTTTCGGCGTTGCCCCGGTCGCCAGGCTGGTGAAGTCGCCGGACTACGGAGAACGATGATGGCCGTTTCCACCCGCGATCTGCATGCTCTCCTCGGTCGTACCGACAACGACAACTGGATGCGTCCGGCAACCGTCGCCGAGGTCCTGCCGTTTGCCCCGCGGCAGCGCGGCCTCGATCTCGACTTCCCCAACCTTGCGGTCAACTTCGAGCGCGACACGGGTATTCTCTGGGCGCGCATGAAGCACCGCGAGCGGGCCTGCTACACGCCCGAGCTCATGCGTGACATGCGCGAGTTCCAGCTCCACCTGCGCGACAGCTTCGCGGGCGTTCCGGCAGCCGAGATTCCGGTGCGCTGGCTGGTCTGGGCGTCCGGCGCGCCGAAGGCGTGGAGCCTTGGCGGCGACCTCACCAACTTCACGCGGATGATCCGCGAGAAGGACGACGCGGCGCTGCGCGCCTACGCCCACCTTGCCATCGACATTCTCTACGACAACTATGTGGGTTCCGAGCTGCCGGTCCTGACGGTGGCGCTGATCCAGGGCGACGCGGTCGGCGGCGGCTTCGAGGCGATGCTCACCGACGACATCGTCGTGGCCGAGCGCGGCGCCAAGTTCGGCCTGCCGGAGATCCTCTTCAATCTCTTCCCCGGCATGGGCGCCTACAGCTTCCTGCGCCGCAAGGTCGGCATCACCACCGCCCGCAAGCTGATCGAGGACGGGCTCAGCCGCAGCGCCGACGAGATGAAGGAGCTGGGTCTGGTGGACGTGGTGTGCGAGCCGGGCCAGGGCGAGGCGGCGCTGCGCGGCTTCATCGAGGAGAACGGCGGCCGGTTCCAGACCCTGCGGACCCTGCAGCAGGTGCGCAACCGCGTCGACCCGGTGACCCACCGCGAGCTCGCCGACGTCGTCGACATGTGGACCGACCTCGCCATGCAGCTCACCGAGACCGACCTGCGGCGCATGGACTGCCTGGCCCGCGTGCAGCAGCGCAAGCGGGTGGGCGAGTAGACCCTGCAGCCATCCGGCAGACGGCGAGGCGGGCGCCCGGGCGGCGCCCGCCTCGCCGTTTTCCCGGCGTCATGCCGTAGCACCGTCCTGCCTGACCGGGGCGCTCCCGCGAAAGCCCGCCGGAGGGAAGGCTCCAGAGTCCTGCGCGAAGGGCGGAAGGCGGGCGCGGCCTCTTCGGCAAGAGGGGATCGCAACCCGGCACGCGCCCAAGGATCGACCATCGGGGGCGCGCGGGCCGTGGTGCTGGAGCAGGACGGGGGCGCTGCGGGGGGCTCTCGTTTCCTGTTTTCTGCCGGCTGGCGGCAGTGAGGGTTCAGCGGATCTTCAGCTAGGCTCTGTACGCAATCACCCTCTTGATCCACAGCCGGGCCTC
>JARGEQ010000046.1 GCA_029211145.1 Marinimicrococcus flavescens | reverse complement strand
AGGGCGGCGCTGGTCCCGGCAGGTGGAAACTTTTGGCATGGGTATGCTCAACGATGCTTCGCGCCACCCCGAGCGGGTCGGCCGGCCCTGGCCGGTCTGCCGTGCTTGCGGCTGGAGCGGGGCGAGCAAGATAAGGGCATCTGGTGGATGCCTTGGCGCTGAGAGGCGATGAAGGACGTGGCACGCTGCGATAAGCGCGGGGGAGAGGCGAGCGCTCTTTGATCCCGCGATTTCCGAATGGGGAAACCCACCGCATTAGCGGTATCCCGGGCTGAATCCATAGGCTCGGGAGGCGAACCCGGGGAACTGAAACATCTCAGTACCCGGAGGAAAGGACATCAACCGAGACTCCGTCAGTAGCGGCGAGCGAACGCGGACCAGGCCAGTGGCCGATTGGTAAGAACCGGAACCGTCTGGAAAGGCGGGCCATAGCGGGTGACAGCCCCGTACGGGTAGAAAGCCGATCGGTCCTCGAGTAGGGCGGGACACGTGAAATCCTGTCCGAAGATGGGGGGACCACCCTCCAAGCCTAAGTACTCCTCAGCGACCGATAGCGAACCAGTACCGTGAGGGAAAGGTGAAAAGCACCCCGACAAGGGGGGTGAAACAGACCCTGAAACCGGATGCCTACAAGCAGTGGGAGCCTGACCTGGACCTTCGGGGCCAGGGGCGGGTGACCGCGTACCTTTTGCATAATGGGTCAGCGAGTTGATGTCGGCAGCGAGCTTAAGCCGCTAGGCGTAGGCGCAGCGAAAGCGAGTCCGAAACGGGCGCTGGAGTTGCCGGCATCAGACCCGAAACCGGGTGATCTAGCCATGGCCAGGTTGAAGGTGCGGTGACACGCACTGGAGGACCGAACCCACGTCTGTTGAAAAAGACGGGGATGAGCTGTGGCTAGGGGTGAAAGGCCAAGCAAACCCGGAGATAGCTGGTTCTCCGCGAAAACTATTGAGGTAGTGCGTCAGGTGTTTCCCGTACGGGGTAGAGCACTGGATGGGCTAGGGGGGAGCGATCCTTACCAAACCTAACCAAACTCCGAATACGTACGCGTTAGCCTGGCAGACAGACGGCGGGTGCTAAGGTCCGTCGTCGAGAGGGAAACAGCCCAGACCGCCAGCTAAGGTCCCCAAGTCGTGGCTAAGTGGGAAAGGATGTAGGACGGCCATAACAACCAGGAGGTTGGCTTAGAAGCAGCCATCCTTTAAAGAAAGCGTAACAGCTCACTGGTCTAATAGCTGTCCCGCGCCGAAGATGTAACGGGGCTCAAGCCACGCACCGAAGCTGCGGGTGTGCACGCATGTGCACGCGGTAGCGGAGCGTTCCGTAGGCCTGCGAAGGGAAGCCGTGAGGCGACCTGGAGGTATCGGAAGTGCGAATGCTGACATGAGTAGCGATCAGGAGGGTGAGAAACCCTCCCGCCGAAAGTCCAAGGGTTCCTGCGCAAGGCTAATCCGCGCAGGGTGAGCCGGCCCCTAAGGCGAGGGCGAAAGCCGTAGCCGATGGGAATGCGGTGAATATTCCGCAGCCTGCTGGAAGTGACGGCGATCGAACGTTGTACGGCCTTATCGGATTGGTCGTGCAGCCCAGATCGTCCAGGAAACAGCTCCAGCGTACAGACCGTACCCGAAACCGACACAGGTGGACTGGTTGAGCATACCAAGGTGTTTGAGAGAACGGCGTTGAAGGAACTCGGCAAATTGCCTGCGTAACTTCGGGAGAAGCAGGACCCGTTCCCGGGCAACCGGGGGCGGGTGGCACAAACCAGGGGGTAGCGACTGTTTACTAAAAACACAGGGCTCTGCGAACTCGAGAGAGGACGTATAGGGTCTGACGCCTGCCCGGTGCCGGAAGGTCAAGGGGAGCGGTGCAAGCTGCGAACCGAAGCCCCGGTAAACGGCGGCCGTAACTATAACGGTCCTAAGGTAGCGAAATTCCTTGTCGGGTAAGTTCCGACCTGCACGAATGGCGTAACGACTTCCCCACTGTCTCCAACGCCGACTCAGCGAAATTGAATTCTCCGTGAAGATGCGGAGTACCCGCGGTCAGACGGAAAGACCCCGTGCACCTTTACTACAGCTTTGCACTGGCACGCGATGGGGCATGTGTAGGATAGGTGGGAGCCTGTGAAACCGAGCCGCCAGGTTCGGCGGAGGCAACCTTGAAATACCACCCTTGGCTCATTGCGTGTCTAACCGCGGCCCGTTACCCGGGTCCGGGACCCTGCATGGCGGGTAGTTTGACTGGGGCGGTCGCCTCCCAAAGAGTAACGGAGGCGCGCGATGGTGAGCTCAGGCTGGTCGGAAACCAGCCGCCGAGTGCAAGCGCACAAGCTCGCCTGACTGCAAGACCGACAGGTCGCGCAGAGACGAAAGTCGGCGCTAGTGATCCGGTGGTCCCGCGTGGAAGGGCCATCGCTCAACGGATAAAAGGTACGCCGGGGATAACAGGCTGATGACTCCCAAGAGTCCCTATCGACGGAGTCGTTTGGCACCTCGATGTCGGCTCATCACATCCTGGGGCTGAAGCAGGTCCCAAGGGTTCGGCTGTTCGCCGATTAAAGTGGTACGTGAGCTGGGTTTAGAACGTCGTGAGACAGTTCGGTCCCTATCTGCCGTGGGTGTTCGAGACTTGCCAGGATCTGCCCTTAGTACGAGAGGACCGGGGTGGACGAACCTCTGGTGGACCGGTTGTCGCGCCAGCGGCACAGCCGGGTAGCTAAGTTCGGACGGGATAACCGCTGAAGGCATCTAAGCGGGAAACCCACCTGAAAACCAGGTCTCGCCATCAGAGCCGTGGTAGACCACCACGTTGATAGGCCGGAGGTGCAAGCATGGCAACATGCTCAGCCAACCGGTCCTAATCGCTCGAGAGAGCTCCTCCCACTCCAGCCGCAAGCGCGGCTCGTAGCATCGCCAGCATGCCCGTGCCGGCCGCATGATCCAGACATTCCAGGTGCTGCCATGGCCTGGTGGCCGAGGCGAGGGTGACCCACCCGATCCCATTCCGAACTCGGCCGTGAAACCCCTCCGCGCCAATGGTACTGCGTCACAAGACGTGGGAGAGTAGGTCGCCGCCAGGCCATGCCAGCACCCGGACCACCACACGCCACCAACACCGCCCGCGGGGTGGAGCAGCCCGGTAGCTCGTCAGGCTCATAACCTGAAGGTCGCAGGTTCAAATCCTGCCCCCGCAACCAGATACCCAAAGGCCCGCTGCAACCCAACGCAGCGGGCCTTTGCGCGTCCGGCAACAAGACAGAAAA
>JARGEQ010000045.1 GCA_029211145.1 Marinimicrococcus flavescens | reverse complement strand
TAATACGTATTATCCTTCCATGACCAAATCGGAGCAGAAGGTAGCCCGTTGTGTGCTGGAGCATCCGGATAATATCATCTACTTTTCGGTTACGGAGCTTGCGGATTTTGCCGGCACCGGCGAAACCACGGTCATGCGCTTCTGCCGCAAAATCGGATTTAAGGGTGACCAGGACTTCAAGCTTATGCTTGCCCAAGGGCTGCCAAAGCAGCAAGCCTTGTCCGGCCGGGAGGGCAGAGACGGGGATTATCCGACGCATCTTTACGAGTCTATGGTTGACGTCCTTCAATCCAGCCTAAGCATGCTGGACCGCGGCCAGCTTGAAGAAGCCGTTAATCAAATGGATGCGGCGCGCCATGTGCAGTTTTTTGGGGTAGGTTCATCGGCAATTACCGCACTGGATGCCAAAAACCGTTTTCTGCGTATCGGCAGACGGGTTGAGGCCATAGCGGACAGCCACATCCAGTCAATGATGGCGGTGACGATGGGCAAAGGGGATATCGCCTTCGGCATCAGCGTTTCCGGGAGTACTCTGGATACCAATGATATGTTAATGAAGGCGAAGCAGAACGGAGCCAAGATCATTGCCATGACCAACTACGCGAAGTCCCCCATTGCGTCTATTGCAGATATCGTTCTTCTCACTGCCGGTAAAGAGTCGCCGCTGGAAGGCGGGTCCATCGGTGCGAAGATCTCCCAGCTGTTCATTATCGACCTGATCTGTGAAGGACTGGAACGCAGACATACAGATGAGACGAAGAACATGAAGGAACGGACGGCGAGAGCTGTCATTGACCGTATTTATTGAGGGTGCAGCCGCAGCCTCAATATACTGGCTCTCCATCGTCAGATACCAGAGCTAAAGGGAGGGACGCAAGGATGAGACGGGTCATCGGTGTGGATATCGGAGGGACGGCCGTG
>JARGEQ010000044.1 GCA_029211145.1 Marinimicrococcus flavescens | reverse complement strand
TATCCGGCCCCCTACACTGTTTCCGAGAACCAAACTTTATCAACAACCTTTAGGTAATCAACTGGTACACGGCCGTTCCGGATCTCGTATCCCTCAATCTCAAAATCATCAATCGATATGCTCTTGCGTCCGCCCGGCAGCTCGGAAGCCTGCTTGAATACTCTTAAAGCAACGAAAGGCAGGAGATACATTTTCCTGTTACGGGTAAAGGAAACAAGGATAAAGGCTATTGAACCGTGCCGATGTGACTTTTCTAAATGGTCGTATTGGTGATCTTCAATCCGGCTTAGATCAAGTCGCATGAGGTCACTGACTTCCTTGGCCTCAAAATCTATCCGGCGGTCGCGGTAGATACCGTCATAGTCAACGGTGGAAGGCTTCTCAAATACCGCCAAGGTAATGTACTGCCCTTTTCGCTCAAGCACTTTAACCGGGGTGGGACGCTTATTGATAACTGCCCTGTCCTGGGCTTCGTACATTTCGTTACTGAGGTCAATTTGACTTTCAAAAATCATTCCTCGGTTTGCGTAGTTAACGGGCCCTACCTTTTTTCTTGTTCTTACGCCCATCTTCGGCCTCCCTCTTCTCCGCTATTTGGTCAATCATATCCAGCACCCGCTCGCCCATGTACTGGCTGATATATCCTTGATCTACTCCTAACATCCTGGCTTCGGATGTAATGCGTGCCATAAACTGATCTGCAGCAGTTAATTTTTCGAAAAGGTGATATTCAAATGATCCAAATACCTCATCCATCTTCTCTTGCTTCGTCATGTAAAGACGCTTCCCGGTT
>JARGEQ010000043.1 GCA_029211145.1 Marinimicrococcus flavescens | reverse complement strand
ACCTCTTACATCAAAAAACTTTTCTTTATTTTCTCTTGACCAATCAATGAAAATTTTCTCGCAAAATAATTAATGCTGCCTGCTATAGCCGCATGCCCTCTTTCTGCAAATTTGCCCTCTATTGCTTCCAAATATTTTTCTGCGTTAGCTTTGCCATATCTCACCGCATACAATATAGCGAGTCGCTGTGGCATTCCGCCTCCTTGTGATTGGCGCTTCTCTACGCTAGTTATTAAATTATCTATATCAGATAGATATTCAAAATATGGACGCGCGGCTTCATCAACGGTTTCTGACATACTCTTACCTTTTATCAAAATTTCATCTTTATCTTTGGAGAAAATGAACTCCGTAGTATTATTATTTTTCGCAATTTCTATAAAAGACTTCGCAAACGTGGCAAATCTGCCTTTACTATACCGTATATTTTGCATGCATTCCGCAAGAATCTTCTCCACCGGTATGCAATGCACCCCGATGAATGGGTAAATTTGAACAAATTCTTTGAATGATCCTGCGTTTAATCCGATCCACCCAAGAGAAATTTTGTTTATATTTACAACAATTTTATCCTTTGTCGGACGCTCATAACCGCGCGCCACAAATGCTTCCCTGCAAATGTCTCGCACCAGTGCCGGAAAAGGGCCGTTTGACATCAGCGAAATCTCCTCAAAAAGGACGATCCGCGTCGAACGAACCAAATTGCACAGGGTCGCCCGCAGTCAAGCCTGCGTCTTCTGCATCCTTTCCAACCAACGTGATGTCTCTTCCGTCTCAATGTCATCTTTAAGCTGCTCTTGTGTTTTTGCCAGACCTCCGTTCCTGATCTTGGTTTCAACGATACCCCAAACATCCTCTCCATATTTATTTTTTCCTTTTGTCACAAAATCGGCCCTTGCTCTTACTAATATTCTACCGCTACACCCGACAGCTCATGCGGCGTACCGGATGCTCGGCAATGAGAAGTAGCTTCTGATCCGCTCCGGTCTGCGCTGGATTGTCCGCATCACCGAGCGGATGCCGGACTTCAGCTGGTCCTTGCTTCCGGGCTGTGGTTTTTGCCGCAGCTGCTGCTTAAGATCGTTGTCGGGTGCTCGTCGGGATGGTGCCCCAGCGCGTAGGAAGGGAGGTAGAAGAGCTCGATCTCGTGCTGGTGCGCGGCGATCCAGGCCTCGATGCGGGGGCACGGGGGCGGCCGGCGGCCGGGGCGTGTTGAACGGGTGGATCATGGCCCCCACCCCGTCCGGTTATAGCCGGGGACACCCCACACCTGTAACCTCTGCGGTCCCAGATACGGCCGTTCAAGCGGGCATGTGGCGGGGCCCGGAAACTTGCAGCCCCGCTGTCTTGTCGAAAGCCGCGACAGGCTGGGGGGCTGGTCGAACCTGCCGGGTGTTCCCGAGCTCTCCCTCGGTGCGGCTGGAGGCGGTGCGCCTGCCAACGATGCCGCCGGCCGTGCGAGATGGCACGAGAGCATCGCCGAGATGCAGGTCGACCCCGACATCTGGCTCGCCACCTACAACACCGGGCGGCCTCACCAGAGCCGCGGCATGAACGGCAGAACGCCCCTCCAGGCCTTCCTCGAAGGCCTGCCACCATCAGCCACGGAGGCGCCGCCAGAGGACGAGATCGCAGCCTGAACCGGAAAGCGAGAAGCGGCCCGGGTCAAGGAAACACCGTCACTGTACACCATGGGTCACTCTCCTTGGGTTCAACAGGCCGTTGGAGAGTGAATCCTTAGCACGATTACGTCAGATACCTGCAACTCCCAAGAGGGCTCTTCGAGTTCCATCCTCATCACTGATCATCGACGGTTAGCATTCCCGGCGTCGACACAAGTAAATCTTTGATGCGATCGACAATTATCGAAAACGCCACATCGGGAACATCTTTATGGCAAGTGTAATAAAGCATTATGCCAAATCGCATTTTATGCTGCTCGTTGTCTTCAGTTTTATTTGTGGATATGATTTTAATGTCATCTCTCCACGCTTGGATTAATATGTCATTCGGACGATAACTGCTTTTAGTTATCAAAACAGCAAATCTGTTTTTAGATGAAAAATCCTGTATTGTCTGAAGGAACGCAGGTAGCGCGCCTTCTTCCATGATGACACTGAGGGTTCGGACAGGAAGCTCAGAAGACGATTGAGCCCCCTCAGCTTCACCCACCACTCCCCCAAACAAGCACGCAAAGGCGCATGCAAGCATACGAAATATATTCTTCAAGGCAGACCTCTCAGAGCCCAACCCGAAAAGAGTTGAGCGGTTTCAGCGGGTTGTGAT
>JARGEQ010000042.1 GCA_029211145.1 Marinimicrococcus flavescens | reverse complement strand
CCAAGGATCTTAAACGATGGCCGGAGCGTTCTTTTCAAGACATTGCACTGGATTATCATTTTAACGACTACGAGACCTTCACCAGGGCCTTTAAAAGGTTGCTGCATACCACACCAACACAGGTCCGCAATAAACCATATAATCCTATGCTTCCTCTGCTGCACCGGCTTCATGAACAGGACCTGCTTCATTTGCCTGTAGTTCAAGGAACCCCTCCGCAGATTGTAAAACTCGATGAAATTACGCTCAAGGGACCTATTGTGAACGTTACCTCCGACTATTCTGTAATCTCCGAGGCCTGGTCCCAACTGTTCACCAGAGTCCCTAATCTGTACGGCCGCAGGCTTCCCGAACGGTATTATCAAGTGGGCTACTGGACTGACGATTTTGAAAACAGCGGGAATTCCTTTATATGTGCTTGTGAGTTTTACTCTCAGCCTGAGATAACAGGTCGTCATCTATATTCCGTAACTCCAACCTTTTTTCGCCATTTCGACGACTCTGAACAAGCGCAACTATCGGCGGATTTTTCTATATATAGCTTACCTGCAGCCACCTATTTAAAAT
>JARGEQ010000041.1 GCA_029211145.1 Marinimicrococcus flavescens | reverse complement strand
GGCCCCCTCCAGCGCCGCATCCAGCACGCGAAGCTCCAGCGCGTTCAGCCGCTCCGTGCGCAGCATGGCGATCGCGATCTGCCGGACCCAGTGCGCCTCGACCTCGCCCACCGGCCGGTGGCGCCGGGCGAGATCGTCGAGCAGGACGGCAAGATGCACCTCCTCGCGGCGTGACGGAAGGAATTCTTCGGCGAGGAGAGCGTGGCGGGTGCCGTTGCGGCGGGAGGCGTCCGCCTGGGCGGCGGTGGGGGTGCTCGGCATGGCGTCCTCGCAAGGATAGGGAAAATGGCGCGAGGGTAGCATGGGTAAGGAATAAATGCCATGCCAGTGAAGGGGCGCGTCGGCCGGGGCGGCGGGGCCGATCAAGGCGCTGCGCGCGGCTTTTGTTTTTTTGTTTTTCGGGTTGGCGCCGGGCCGGAGGCCGCCGCGTCTCGGTCAGGATGGCGAAAACCGGTGAACGGCCTCGTCCCCAACTGACAAAAGAATGAGAAGAGAAAGCCGCGCGCAGCGCCTTGCCCGTCTCCCCGTTATTGAGACCAGGCGCGATTGACCGGCCGGCAATGGTGCCAGGTAAGATTAACGGGACGTGAAGGCG